>JBNMJH010000005.1:0-171265 GCA_050873685.1 Treponema sp. | reverse complement strand
CTAGCCCCCGGAGGGGCAAGAATTCACCACTGAAAATCTGACCTTCCAGCCCTTCTATTTCTATAGAAATTGCTGGCAGTTCTTTATTTTTCTCTAAAAAACTGCGTTCAGGTCTTATGTTTGTTTATGCCGGAAGACTTCACAGTCTCCCGGTCTTTGGCACTAACCTTATTTAGTCTTTCTTTCCTTCCCTGTATTGTCAAACAGCTTTCTTTTTCTTCCGCCGTGCCTCAGCAGTGCTGTGCGACGGTGAATATGAATATATACTCCTTCGGAAAAAGTGTCAACACCATTTCCGCTTTTTTTTTAAAAAAAATCACTTTTTTTTCGTTTTTTTATTCTGCTAGCTGAGAAACGTCTGTTTTCAGCTTGTTCAAGTTAAAAACAGGATGTTTATCTTCTTTTGAGTACAATATTCCGTCCTTTCCAAGAAGCAAATCCCGGCCATGATAATTCACTTCCGCATATCCGTTGTCAAACTCAGGAACATGGTAGCCATATTTAATTTCAAAAATAGCAGGAATCACAACATTGCAATATTTATCCATATAGCCAAATACGCTCACTCTGTCCGGATGTTTAGAGCCACGTTTTTTTCGTTCAACTGTGTATTCAAAAGATGCAAGACCATCAGAAAAATTAGAGAGAAAATATGTTGTTTCTCCAAGAATATTGCCCTTCATATCGATAACAGCGTTTTTATGCTTTCCTTCAGGGAGGCCGTTTGTAAGAACCATAACATCATCAGAAAACCAATATGCAGGCCTCATGCCGTCGTCTTTGTATTCCTGGGGAACTTCAAACACTAGTTCGCCTTTCAAATTCATAAAACCAGCGCGGCCATCTTTCAAAGTGACCGAAAATATGCCATCAAGCAAATTTCTTGCGCTAGACCGCGCTATCTGGTCGCTTAAAATTTTTCCGTCGCTGTTTATCAAAAAATACCCATCTTCGTTTTTTATAAGCGCGACATCGAGAAAAAAAGGTGTTCCCCACTGAATATTCAACTCTTTAAGCGCAATATCTTTCAAATCTTTTGTAATATACACAGTCTGCCAAGTTGTGCTTATTGCAATATATTTGTCATATTCTGGAAAAACACTGTTAAAATAGACATTTCTGTTCAGAATCGCCTCGACATTCGTGTCCAGCCTTTTTATCCGCGCCTCTTCCCGTCCTTCATCATTTTTATAAAGAAAATACAAATAATTTTTATCAGCAGGCTTCACATAAGTTGCCCGGTCAAAGCATATCGTGTCAGTCGGCTTAAACAAAAAGAAATCCTCGGCAAAGCAAAACGCCCCGAAAATAACACACAAAAACAAAAACACTTTTCTTTTCATACCTTTCCCCTAAAAAAAAGCTGTCCAGTTTTCAGCAGTCAGAATAAATTTTTATATCTATGTGCGAAAACATTCAATTTTTCCCGCCGCAAGAAAAACTGAACAGCAAAATTTACTATCTTGTTACTTTTTGATAATAAAACTTGGAATAATTATAACGGTAAGCTTTTTCAACGCCTGCGACAGAATCCGCATAGTCAACATTGACACCGCCATTTCCGCTCCAGTTTCCAAGACTGTTATCAACCATATAGAAGCCGCCATTGCCCGAAGCAATCAGCATAGCGCAATGCTCATCAGCCTTGCCGCCGCCCATGAAACATACATAGACAGAGCCTTTTTCAATGGTAGAAGCGCTATAATCCTTGCTTGAATCAAGATTTGCGATATGTTCAGCGCAAGTTTTATCCTTAGCCTCGCCGGCGAAATATTTTGAATAATCAACGCCAGCCTGCCCCAGAACATCCTGCACATAATTATCACATTGCGTTCCGCCGATTTCATAATCAATGCTGCCGTTTTTCAAATCAGAATTGATTTTCTTTGCCACTTGATAAGCAAGATAATCATTGTCATTTTTAAGAAAAACCGAAAACAAACTTGCGTCGGCAAGGTCATACCCAGTCTTCTTCAACGAGTCAAACCCCAAATCAATATACACTTTGTCCTTGCAATCGGGATCTTTCTTGTCTATTAAGCCCTGAGCTTTTTTTCTGGCTTTTTCAGCATCTTTCCGGGCTTTTTCCGCGGCTTCAGCAGCTGCCGCCGCAGCCGCCTCCTGAGCTGCGCGAGCCTCTTCCGCCGAATTTCCAGTCGAGAAAGAATCCGAGCCGCCGCTTATGAATCCAGTCAACGAGCTGTACGCTTTTCCGCCAATGATAGAAATCCGCTCGCGGTTATACGAATAGATTCCGCCGCTGGCCGCGCTGTACGCCGCAGACTTCTTGCCAGAACTTCCGGCAGAGCCTTTGTTTTTTGAAGAAGATTTTCCGCCGGAACTAGAGCCGCTGTAAGAGCTCGAGCCGCTTTTTCCTGGCGAGCCCCGGCTCCCTCCACCACCGGAACTGCCACCATAACCACCGTTAAGCTGAATCAACTCAGCAAAACTTAATTCTCTAGAAGAATTCATTAGAAATTTCATTCTTGCTCCTAAAATGAATCAATTAGGCGAACAACAAAACACAAAACAAATAAGCGCGCGCCGCAAAACAAATTCAATAACTAACGCCTAAATGTTTATAGTAAAAAATGAAGCAAAAATGAAATGAATCACAAAACTTTTTTAAATATTTAATTTTTTTTCTGGTTTTAAACCCTGTGCATAGCGCTGAAAACTTTTTCAGACATCACATTGATTTCAACGCCCATAGCTTCGGCTTTTTTTTCAAGCGCATTTCTAAGCTCATCAATCGCAATATCAGAGCCTTCAAAATTCACCATCATCATCATGACGAAATTTCCAGAAAGAATTGTCTGAGTAATATCAGCAATGTTTATCTTGTGTTCCGCAAGGAAAGAACTTACATTCGCAATAATTCCAACCTTGTCACTTCCTACAACTGTAATAATAGCATTCATTCTTAAAGTTTACTCCATTTCAAAATGTGTTTCAACAAACTTGTGAGGCTCAATGCGTCCGTCTTCAAAAGTAAAGGTGATTTCGTCGCCGATAACATCCGCAACAACCGTTCCGCCTTTGCTCAGCTTTCCAAAAAGAACTTCATCAACCAGCGGATTCGCGATTTTTTCATCAACAGTCCGGGCAAGATTTCTTGCGCCCATCTCGCGGGAATATCCAGCTTCAAGAAGTTTTTCTTCACAGCGTCCCGTAACAAAAAGATGAACTTTTTTGCTTTCAAGACGTTTCGCAAGTTTTTTCCATTCTTTCTGCACGACATCCAAAACGATTTCTTTTTCAAGATGGCCGAACACAACAACTGCATCCAGACGATTCCTGAATTCCGGCGAGAATTCCTTTTCAACAGCGGATTTAAGCTCAACGCTGTCCGTTTCATAGGAAATTTCCTTTCCCGAAGAAAATCCTATCGGAGATTTTTCAAGATCGCGCGCACCGGCATTGCTTGTCATAATTATAATGCAGTTTCTAAAATCAGCTTTGCGCCCCTGGTTGTCAGTAAGAAATCCGTAGTCCAGAACCTGAAGAAAAACATTGTAAATATCAGGATGAGCTTTTTCTATTTCATCAAACAAAATGACCACATGAGGATTTTTTCTTACGTCATCAGTCAGAAGTCCGCCGTTTTCATAGCCAACATAGCCGGCTGGCGAGCCAATCAGGCGACTTACAGTATGCTTTTCCTGGTACTCGCTCATATCGTAGCGCAGAAGTGGAACTCCAAGCTGAGCCGCAAGGCAACGGGCAAGCTCTGTTTTTCCAACGCCTGTAGGGCCTACAAAAAGGAAACTAGCATCCGGCTTGTCAGGATTCTTCAGCCCAGCGCGGCTACGTTTCACAGCTTTCACAACAGCCTCAACAGCTTTGTTCTGACCGAAAATCTGGGATTTCAAAGTTTTTTCAAGCGAATAAAGCTTTTCTTTTTCACCGCCGGTCAAATTCTGAAGAGGAACATGAGCCATTTTTGAAACAACTTTGCGGACAGCGGAAACATTCACCACAGGAGAGGCGGAATATTCGCTCACAGCCGGCAAAGACTCGTCCGCAAGCTGAATTTTAGAAAGATGAATTCCGTTGAAACCGCCATTCTTCTGGATTTTCAACAAGGCACCGGCTTCATCAATAACATCGATTGCCTTGTCCGGCAGTTTTTTATCTGAAATATACTGAACAGACAAATCGACCGCCGCGCGAACTGCGCTTTTCTGGTATTTCACATGATGATACTGCTCAAATTTCGGAAGCAGCCCCATAAGAATTTTAAAAGTTTCCTCAGGAGTTGGCTCAATTATATCGATTTTCTGAAAACGTCTTGAAAGCGCGCGGTCCTTTTCAAAATTCTTTGAATACTCCTCGAAAGTTGTTGAGCCAATAACGCGCATTTTTCCTGTGGAAAGAACTGGCTTCAAAAGATTCGCGGCATCAACATTAGAATTTCCGTTAGTTCCCGCGCCCATAATCATATGAATTTCATCTATAAAAAGTATGGCATTCTTTTTTGCAACAAGCTCGTCAACAACAGCATGAAGACGCTCCTCAAAATCTCCGCGAAATTTTGAGCCGGCAAGAAGAAGCCCGATGTCAAGCGAATAAATTTTGCTTTCTTTCAGCTCCGCCGGCACACGCCCTTCAACAATGCGCTGGGCAAGCCCCTGAGTAACAGCGGTTTTTCCAACACCAGCGTCACCAACGTGAAGCGGATTGTTTTTTACGCGGCGGCAAAGAATTTGAATCGTGCGCTCAATTTCTTCCTCGCGGCCGATAAATTTGTCATAGCTTCCTTTAGCGGCTTCCTTTGTCATGTCTACGCAAAATTTTTCAAGCGCAGATTTTCTTCCCTTTCCGGCCTGCCCCTGAGAATCAAAAGCCGAAGAATTATCACGCTCAATCGCTTCCGCGGCATTTTTCATCCGGGAAATAACTTCAAGAAGTTTTATGCGCTCAGTTCCGTTTCTAAGCAAAAAATACGAGCAATAGTTTTTCTTTTCATCCAGCATGCTCACAAGAACATCTGGAACATCAACAATAGTTCTGCTGCTTGAAACACAATGAAACACAGCCCGGTTCATAACAGACTGAAAACCAAGAGTTTCAAGCGGATTTTTTCCTGAACCAGTCATATCTGGAAGAACTGGAACTTTTGTCTGAAGAAATTCCGTTAAATCCTGCTTCAAAAGCTCAATTTTGCAACCAGCCGAGTCGAGCAGCTCGCAAACCTGATCCGACTCCAGAGCCGCAAAAAGCAGATGCTCAGGAGTAAAAAATTCGTGGCTCGACTTTTTCGCGATAAACAAACCTTCTGAAAGAATTTTTCCAAGCAAAGAACTTATTTTCATGCGCGCTCAACCTCTATTCTAAGCGGAAATTCACTTTTTCTTGCACGGGTCGTCGCCATATTCACGCGGGTCACGGCAATATCGTAAGTATAAATTCCAACTATTCCTTTTCCAGAATTATGAACCGATTCCATTATAAAAACCGCCTCGGATTCCTGCTTGTGAAAAATCTGCATCAAAATTTCAACAACAAAATCCTTCGGAGTAAAATCATCGTTATAAATAACAACTTTGCATTCAGGAGGCTCTGCAAATTCAAGGCTCTCCGCAACTCCTGCGCTTTTATTTTCTGACAATACCTGTTCTGACATATTTTAAATATAAACAATAAATTTATAATCTGCTACAATAATATCATGAATAAAAAAAATTTTCTTTCAAATTTCAGAATAACTTACAACGCGCCGGCAACACTGACTTTTTCGATAATCGCCGCCGCAGTGCTTCTTTTGAACACAATTCTGCACAACAGCCTGATTCCAGCGTTTTTCACGTGTCCGGGAGCTTCTTCTGACCCGGCATTCAATCCTTCAAATATTCTTGACTACTTCCGGCTTCTGTTCCATATTTTCGGGCACAGCAACTGGAACCATTTTCTGGGAAACATGGCTTTCATTCTTCTTTTGGGGCCGGTAATCGAAGAACGGTACGGCTCGGCGCTTCTGATTCTAATGATGACAATAACTTCGCTTGTAACCGGAGTTTTGAACGTATGCTTTAGCCCTTCGCAGCTGCTTGGCTCAAGCGACATTGCGTTCATGATGATTCTTCTGACATCTTTCACGACAATTTCAAAAAGCGAAATTCCGCTTTCCTTCATACTGATTCTGATTCTTTACATCGGGCGGGAAATTCTTAGCGCCGGACGGAGCGAAAGCATTTCAACGCTGGCGCACATCGCCGGAGGAATTTGCGGAAGCATGTTCGCGTTCTTGGCAACTCCAAAGCCAAAGTCAAGACAGAAAACTGAAAAAGCCGCAAAAACCAGCCAGGAAGATTCAAAGAAAACAAAAACGCTGAAAACCTGGAGCAATCAAAAAGAGCCGGAATCCTCCAGCGACAAGACTGAAGAAATCGGCTCCATTGAATTATAAATTCTTTATTCCGAAAGACAGTTTTTAGCCCAAGATAGCGCGGACTCTTGTTACTGTATCGCAGGAAGCAAGTTTCCGAATAATTTCCTCAGGAACTTTGCCGTCAACATCAATCAGGTTGTAGGCAACATCGCCGCGCGCCTGGTTTATCATTCCAGCAATATTCAACTTAGCTTCGCCCAAAATTGTGGCAAATTTGGAAATTGTATCCGGAACATTCTTGTGGCTTATGCAAAGCCGCGTTCCGCCCGCAGGAATTGCATTTTCCGTATAAGTTTTCGGGAAATTAACAGAATTCACGATAATGCCTTTTTCAAGGAATTCCTTAAGCTCCTCGGCAGCCATGCACGCGCAGTTTTCCTCCGCTTCCGGGGTTGACGCGCCAAGATGCGGCATAACGATAATATTCTTCTGGTTCAAAAGCTCTTCAGAAGCAAAATCTGTAACGAGGCAGGCAACTTTCCCGCTCTTCACTGCCTCCAGAATGTCGGCGTTGTTCACAAGACCGCCGCGGGCAATATTCAGAATACGAACGCCGTCCTTCATCTGTCTGATTGTTGAAGCATTAATCATTCCTTTTGTGTCATCCGTCTGAGGAACATGGATTGAAATATAATCAGAGTTTTTATAGATTCCTTCCAATGTTTCAGAATGTTTTACATTGTGATCCAAAGACCACGCGGCTTTTACAGAAAGGAACGGATCGTAACCGATTACATTCATTCCAAGCTTTATGGCAGTGTTCGCAACCATTGCGCCGATTGCGCCAAGCCCGATAACACCAAGAGTTTTTCCCTTCAGCTCAGGACCTACAAACTGGGATTTGCCTTTTTCCGCAAGGTCAGGAATCTCATCGCCTTTTCCAGCAAGAGAATTCGCCCACTGGTTGGCATACAGAACCGGACGGCTCGCAAGCAGAAGCCCAAGAATAACAAGCTCCTTCACCGCATTTGCATTCGCTCCCGGAGTATTAAAAACAACAACGCCCTTTTCAGTAAGCTCAGGAATCGGAATATTGTTTGTTCCAGCACCGGCGCGCGCAACAGCCTTTACATTTTCAGAAAGAGCCATCTGATGCATATCAGCGGAACGCACAAGAATCGCGTCCGGATTGTTTATTTCCGAGGCAACCTCATAATTATCGCGGTCCAAACGATTAAGACCGACAGCAGCAATTTTATTCAAAGTCTGAATTTTATACATTTATACAAAACCTCTTTTTATCCTGAATTTTTCTAATTCGGACTATTTGTTTTCCTCTGCGAATTTTTTCATAAATTCAACAAGAGCCTTCACCCCGTCCAAAGACATTGCATTGTAGATAGAAGCGCGCATTCCGCCCACAAGACGGTGGCCTTTCAAATTAACAAGTCCGGCTGCCGCAGCTTCCTTTACAAATTTGTCGTTGATTTCCTTTTCCTTCGCAACACTCGCCTCGTCAGTTGCGCCAGTAGAATATTTTGTAAGGAACGGAACGTTCATCAGGGAACGGCTGCCCTTCGCCGCTGTCGCATGATAGAAATCGCTTGAATCAAGAAAATCGTAAAGATAGTTCGCCTTCTCAACGTTTCGCTTCAACATTCCTTCCGCGCCGCCATTTTTTTCAATCCAATGCAGAACCTTGTCCAGAACATAAATTGTATAGCACGGCGGAGTATTGTACATTGAATCCGCATCCGCATGAGTTTTGTAAGAAAGCATCGTCGGTGTTCCTGCCCTAGGCGAATCAGTAATCAAATCTTCCCGGATGATAACAAGAGTAACTCCAGCCGGCGCAAGATTTTTCTGCGCGCCCGCAAAAACAAGCCCGAATTTTGAAATATCAAGAGGCTCTGAAAGAACGCATGAAGAAATATCCGCAACAAGAGGAATATTTCCAGTTTCCGGAATATACTCGTAATGAGTTCCCATGATTGTGTTGTTGAAGCAAATATAAACATAGTCGTAGTCGCCTTCAACTTTTTCAACACGCGGAATATATGAATAGCCCTTGTCCTTTGAAGAAGCGATGATATCAACATCAACGCCAAGATGCTTTGCTTCCGCAGCAGCCTTTTTTGCCCAGACGCCAGTTTCAATATATGCCGCTTTTCCAGAATGAATTCCAAGATTTTCAGCAACCATAGCAAACTGAGTAGAACCGCCGCCCTGCAAGAACAAAACCTTGTAGTTTTCAGGAACATTCATCAGCTTGCGGACCATCGCCTCCGCATCCTGAATAATCGGCTCAAACGCCTTTGAACGATGGCTCATTTCCATAACCGACTGGCCAGTTCCGTTATAATCAAGCATTTCTGCCGCACATTCATTCAAAACTTCTTCCGGCAAACAAGAAGGACCCGCGCTAAAATTAAAAACTCTAGACATTTATAACCCCTGCTTTTATAAAACTATAAATATCCTACATTTAAAAAATCAGTTTCATCAATCAATTTAAAAACAAAAACGGCGTTTTTCCGCTGAAACACACAGAAAAAACGCCGTTTTTACAAATTATCGTTAGATTTCTTACAATATATTTTAGAACACGCCTGTAACAGCAAGCACACTTATGCTCGTGGAAATAACAGACAGAATTGTGGTTATAACAGGCGCATACTGATTAAAATAATACAAGCCGCTGTTAACTTTCGCCTCGATACGCATTTCCGGCTGAATAAATTCCGACTTTGAATGAGTTTTTCCGTTCACATCGGTGATTGTAACCGCCGACATCTTGTTTTTTTCCTTTATAAAACCGCCCGCAAGCCCGATGTAATAATCCCAGGTTCGGTCCGGAATATACGGATAACGCCCCGGAAGATAAACCGCGCCCGAAACAGAAACAAAGAACTGCTTGAACGGAATCATAAGCGTGTCGTTGTTTTTCATTTCAACTTTTGCATAATACGAAGCATCGTACAGAACCGGCAGTAGATTCAGAGCGATTTTTTCGCCGTCGCGGATGATATACGCTTTCTCCAAATCAGAAACTTCAGTAAGAATATCCTTGTTTCTTCTTACAAAAAACGCGTAATCCTCGCCTTCATAAAAATTGAACGAAATTTTTTTGGAAACATTCGTGTTTTCAAGCTTCACAGTTTCGCTGTCACTACCGTCAGAAACCGCGCCTTCAACAAAAATATGAAAATTCAAATCTGAAAAACTAGAAATTTCAACGGAATCATAGCAAAGAAGCTCAAAATCGTTTTCATAGTTCTCTTTGTTAAGATAAATTTTTTCGCCGGCGGAATCCTTCTTCGTTATAAAGCGGGAAACTTCAATGCGGCTCAAATCGCTGAACGGAGTAAGTCCGTCGCCGTACAAATCTATAAGCGCCTTCAAATTTTCGCCGTCAAGAAGCTCGTAGTCGCCAGGACGCTTAACCGCGCCATCCACAGAAACTTTGCGCTCCATTTTATTCACAATAACCTTGTCGCCAGGACGAAGGAACGGATCCTGTGTCAAATCGCCGTAACGCGAAGCCTTGAAAAGATCATAATCCTTTGATTCTCCGTCCGCAGACTGAACCGTAACCTTTCTAAAAGAAGAATAATCTGTAAAATTATCGCTCACAAAGGAAGAAAGCCTTACCAATGCCCAGACCTTCTTTTCAGCAGTTTCCAAAACCTCGCCGGTAACCGCAACATTGAAAACAGCCGGAGCCGTAAGAACAAACTGAACGCCGCCCATAGGATAGTTTTTCTGCACAATCCTTGTAACCTGGTCCTTCAGCTCAAGAAAAGTAAGACCTTTCGCATTTATAACGCCAAGGTTCGCAATTCTAAGCTTGTAGCTTGAATCAAGCGGAATGGAATAAGTTACAGGCGTTGTGCCAGCGGCAAAGGCCAAGGCATAAATATCTCCGGCCGTAACAGGATATTCCGCGCTTGACATAGCCAGCTGCGCATCCGGCACAAAAACCGAATCATCGAGCGCAGCTTTTTTTGCGCTGGCCAGTTTTGAAACATCAATTTTCGTTTTGTCAGAAGAATCCTGAACGGAACTTCCAGAACCAGAAGAAGAAGTGCTCTGTTTTTTCAGCTGGCTCAAAATTTCAGACTGAGTCTGCCCGAAAACAAAAGCAGAGCAAAAACAAAGAGCCAGGCAAATGAACAAAAATCGTGCAGTTTTATTAAAATTTCTCATTTTAAAATCTCTCTATTTCTTTAAATTTAATTTCTTGCGGGCTTCCGGATCATTTTTTATATTGTGCCATGCATTCAGCGCAAACGCCATAAAAACAGAAATGAACACCGCCGCAAAAGTGATTATAATGCACAGCTTTCCCCGGCTTGGAGAGCTTTTCATATCAGGAATTTCAGGACGCTCAAGAATCTGGAAAACCGGCTGCTCGCTCTGCATCTTAACTTTCAGAAGCTCATACTGAGTTTTCAGCTGCTCATAAACCTTCTGCTGGGCGTTCAGCTCCATCTGGATGCGCGCAATTTCAATTGAAACATTCTGTCCGTTCCATATTGAAGTTCCGCTGCTCAGATTTGAACCGAGATTCTGCGCCTGATGCTCAAGCTTCAAAATTTCCTTGTAGGTAGCCTCAACACTGACCTCAAGATTCTTTTTTTCAATACGGTTTGTATCAAGACCAAGCTCGTCAAAACGGTTCTGCATCCAGTCAACAGCGAAATTCACAACATCCTTTGCAAAAACCGGATCAATATCTGTAAAGCTGATTGTAAAAACGGAACTGTCCTCGTCATAGTTTGAAGTAAGCGTTTTTTTCATAGCCTTGCGCGTTGAAGCCAGCGGAAATTTTTCAATTTTATAACGTTCTGTAAGATTGAATTTTTCCGCGACAGCATCAAGATATTCATTTGAAGTGCTAAGGTAAGTGGCAAGCGAGCTTCTTGAAGAACCGGAGCCGCCAACACTGATTCCGGCAAGCCCCGCAAGCGAAGAAAGACTGGAAGACAGCCCGGAGCTAGAAGATTCTTCTTTTATAAGCATATGCGCCATCGGCGTGTACTTGTTAGGCAGCGGAGATTTTTCCGGCGGCATTTTTATTGATATAATTGAAAAAACTATTCCAAAAAGCATTGCCGCAGCCGTAACACAAATTATCATCTTCTTGTAATGAAGAAGAACCGCAGCCAAATCCAGAAGTGAAATCTCATCATCATTTTTTTCAGCGGAGCTAGAAATTATATTCTCCGAGTCTTGCATTTTTTCCATTTTGTTAGTATAAATAATACGAAATCTAAAATCAAGATATTTATTTCGGGGAGACATAACTATGAATTCTTCACGCTCTGCAAAGCAAGCAGCGCTAGCATTTGTTTTCTGCGCTATTTTCTGTACAAATCCACAGCACGCAATTTCACAAGGGGGGGGGGAACAGAATCTCTAAAAACTGAGATTTTTTCCGCGAACGCACAGCTTGCAATGGCTGAAAAAGACTACAAGGTCACAGCCGGCGATGTCTACACGCTTTCATTCTTTCAAAACGGGGCCGGAAGCTCCTACACAATAATTGTTGATTCAACTTACAAAATTAAAATTGCAAATCTGGGCGCAATAAACTGCGAAAACCTTTCATTTATCCAGCTGAAGCAGAACATAGAAACTCTTGTTATGCGGAACTATCCGCTGAGCGTAGTAACTTTCGCAATGCTCCAGCCGAGTGTTTTCAATGTGACTGTAAAAGGAGAAATATTTTCAGCGCACGAAATAAAAGCCTGGGCGCTCACAAGACTTTCCGGCATACTGGATTCCGCCGGGCTCACAGAATATTCTTCAACGCGGAATATAAAAATCACAAGCAAAAACGGAAAAACCAGATACTGCGACCTGTTCAAGGCTGAAAGAAACGCAGATTTTTCCGAAAATCCATACCTGCGGCCGGGCGATGAAATTGAATTTTTCAGGGCGGACCGCAAAGTTTCAGTTTCAGGCTCTGTTGAACGGCCGGGAACTTACGAGCTTTTGAAGAATGAAAATCTTCTGCAGCTAATCAAATTTTACGCAAACGGCGCAAAGAAAACAGCGATTCTTTCTAAAATTCAAGTTTTGCGGACAGAAAAAGCAAGCGGCGGCGCAAAAAAAATTATTTATCTGGATGAAAATTCCATGGAAAAAGATTTTCCGCTGAACGACATGGATTCAGTCCTCGTTCATGACCAGAATGAAATTCAGCCTTGCATAGAGGCAAAAGGCGTAATCGCAAACCCGGAAGACGGCAAATCCGAAACAGATGCGTACGATGCCCGTTCATACAATATATATAGAAGAAAACTTGCATTTTTTGAATCGGAAACATACGCTTCGCTCATAAGACGAAACCGCGACATTTTCACAGTTTTTTCAGACCTTGAAAAGACATATATCCAGCGCGAAAACGAACAGATTTTCATTGAAGCCGACAAAATTCTGGACAACCTGAACTACGAAAACAACATTCCCGTCCAAAAAGAAGACGAGCTGATTGTTCCGTACAAAACGCTTTTTGAAGACGAAACTAAAGGAATGTGAGATGAAAAACGGAGAGAGGGGGGAAAAAAATTAAAGCAGAGAGGCGGATAAAAACAGACTTTGTTACTAATTTTCTAATAAAAATTTTGAAAAGATAATCAGATAGTTTTCAAATTTTTAGAAACTATTGCATGTTTGTTTATATGAATTTGAAAACCATTCATTCAATCATATTGCAAAACCAGAAACGCCTTGAAGAGGAACAGAAAATAGTTCCAAGAAAAAGAATTACACTGTTCAAAAGCCAGCATAATTGTACTTAACCAGGAATCTGAAAAAGTACATATGGATGCTATCTGTATTGAAGTAATTAAAGCTGTTGAATGGCTTACAGACTGAGTTTTTATAAGAAGATAATACCACTACCCTAAAGAACAAAATTAGATTTATCATAGCCTGTTTTTCCGGCCAAATCTTCCAATGACAAATGTTCCCAATGAGGATTATTATAATTTTTATCAAAAGAAACTATTGCATATCTATCTTCATTAAAAAAATATACCCCAGCAGGATAATATTCAACCCAAATTATATTCTTTTTCTCATGTAGAACTGAAATAACAAATAAAAGAAACTCCTTTACTAAATTACAAAGACCCCTTTTATTGAAATCAAACAATTTTCCAATAAACTTCAAGCGACTAGAAAAAGAGGAGTTTTTTATATTATTATAAATGACATTTTTAACACCAAACTCTTTAATCGTCTGCTTAGCCAATAAATCGATCACATTTGTTATTGTAGTGCCCTTTGATACTGGTTGTTGAATAATTTCAACAACGATATTTTTTTGATTCTCTTTTATCACTTTTATTTGGCAGCTAGTTAAAAAAGAACCATTGCATGAATCATAAAAATCCAATTTTCTTCTCCTACTATTAAATATTTCTAATTACCCCTAAATTCGAGTTTTAGATAAATTTACAAAACAGGCGTAATCCCTTAAAATTTTGTCGCCCAACAAAAAACAGAAAGCGCGGGCCAAAAAGAAGGCTGTCGGCAGCGCAGGTCATATTGCTGAATCTTCTAAGATTCTCAATGCACGTCAAGGACTTGAAGGCTTTTCACCAGATTGAGAAGGCTGCGGATTTGATTCCGGGAATGCCAAACTACGAGAGCTTTCTGAAAGCCTCGAACAAGCCGTTTCCTATAGCCGCCCTGCTCATGAAGCTCCTGCTGCGCCAGAACCAGCTGAAGAACGTGTCGGGCATTCTCAACGCCTGTGCCAACATGCCTGAACAGGAGAATATTCAGCCATAAAGTGACAAGGGACTTCGCTTCAAGAGGAAAATCGACAAAAGGCTGGTTCTACGGCTTTAAGCTTCATGGGGTCTGCTCCGAGGACGGCCTTTTGGAGTCGGTCTCTTTTGCAAGCGGAAAAATCAGCGACAGCGGAATGGCCGGACAGGCGACCAAAGACCTGAAGGGAAGTTTCTTCTGTGACGCCAGCTATCTTAAGAAGCCCGAAGAGCTCATAGAGCTTGCAAAGTCCGGAAGACTCCTCTGCGCGGCCACGCGGAAAAACATGGGCAGGCTTATGAGCCGCGGGCAATAGGAGCATTTAAGAAGGCGCAACATGACTGAGTCCGGCTGGGGCGTGCTGAAGCAGAATTACTTTCTGGAATATCATCAGGCAAGAAGCATGACGGGACTTTTCCGTCATTATGCCACCTGCATTTCAGCCTACATTTTGCAATCCAGGCTGAATTCCTCCCCGGAAATCAAAACTCGAATTTAGGGATAATTATGCGTTTTCAGTTTTATAAAATCTATGCTCTTTGTCTAGAAAAACCACATAAAATGTATTTTCAGAAATGTCGTATTTTTGGGCAATATCTTTTTTAACAAAAAATCCACAAACCCTAACTGTCTGCATCAATCTGAATCTAGACCAAATTAATTCATCAGGACAAGGGATATTTGAAGGGATAGAAAAGTCTGTATTTTTTGGGAAAGCACCATATTCTGCAAGAAGCGGCAAACCGTTACTAAATTCATTTTTCCAGTGATTGCGATTATATTTTGTATACTCAGAAAGTTTCTGTAGCAAATTTAGACGCATATTTTCATTCCAGCCTGAAAAGTTTTGCCCAACAGGAACTTGATTAACACAAAAGTATTTAAAACTAATTGTAATCAAACCTTCTGCTCCATCGAATGTAATTTCTTCAAGAGAATCAACTGTGTTTAAAAATGACTGTTTTGTTTTATTATTTTTTTTCGGTTTTCCCAATCTCAGGATAGCCTCCAATTAAGTGCTTCTTAAACTCTTTTACTACAGAGCGATCATTCCGTAATTTTTTAAGCTCATCTAACCTATAACAAATTGATTCATTCTTTATTTTCTTGAATATGCATGTCCTGTATTTTCCGCTTATGTCCATTATATCAGGAGTATGAACTGTACAGATGAGCTGAGCATATTTAGGATTATTTTTTTCTGTTATGTATAAATTCAACAGATGGGGCAGAATTTCAGGATCAAGATATTCATCCATTTCATCAAGCACCAACAGAGTACCATTATGCAAAGTTATAAAAAAGTTTAATAATATTCTGAAAAGAGTCTGAGTACCTTTTGATTCCATTTCAAACAAAAGAGAAATTTTCTGCTCTTCGTTATTTTCATGTATAAACAAGGGATAATAAAAAATATTTCCCGCCTCATCAGTTTTATTTTCTATAATTATATTATCAACACCAGTATCATACATTCGAATTGTCTTTTTTACCGCCTCAAAAATATCGGGTAGTTCATTATACCTTTTTGCCACTATATGATAATCATAATAATCAATACTGTTATGCCCCTGATAACCAACATTAAGAACCGTTAAACTCAAATATTGATAAACTGACTGTATTTCAGCAACTTCATACTGGTTTAAAGTACTTAAAAATGACACATTATCCCTAAAAACAATTTCTTTATTTCCTTTGTAGATATCATTCTTCACAACATTATCAAGTTCTCTATAAAACACAAGCTCTTCATTTAAAGTCAATTTTTCTGACAAGATTTTTTCTTTTGTCAATTCGGCTTCATAAAGATATTCTTTGTCATCAAACAAGAAGTGAAGATAAATTTCAGAAAAATCTGTATTTAAAAAATATGAATCAAAATGTATTGGCGTCTTTGGTTTATAAGAAAAACTATTAATTAAAAAATCTATTATAAAAGCAAGGACTTTTATGCCATTTGTTTTTCCAGAAGCATTTGCTCCTTTAAAACACATAACTGTAGCCGCAGGAAGATTCATAGAAACATCCGAAGGAACCAAGCCATTTAGAGATAAATCAATCTGCATCCAGTCCTTAAATGACCAAATATTTCTTGCACCGTAACCTAATAACATATGGCAAGTATAGTTTATTTGATATAGTTTGTCAATTTTTGTCAAACTATATCAAATTTCAAGTATACTTTCATTTTGTTTATGTTTACTAAGCTAGAATCAAGAGCTACCATAAGTCAAATAAAATCAATAGTTCTTATCTTTTGGAGGACAATTATCTTTACCATAACTGCTTGCCTGATGAAATTTTCCTTCCATATTTTGAACAAAAACATCGCTTTGCTTATTTTTTGCAATTTTAGTTGCATAGGATTTTGCCTCTGCCTGTGTATCAAATATTTTTGTTAATCTTGAGTTTCCGGTACCACGGACAGCCCATTTTTTACCGTAATGAACAACAAACTGGTCATTTTCATGATTATTTGCCATATATCTTCTACCTCACTTATCAGTTTTATAATAAAACTAGTGAAGCTTTATAAAAACGACAAGTTTTTTTAAGTTTGTTTTATTTAATTGTCAAGGCTCTTCCATAAAATCAATAAATTGTTTTCCGAAAAAAATAAACAGGCACAATAATTATCATTTCCTGCAATCTAGAATTGCCGTTTGAATATTTTCCAAGCATTTCAAATTCTCTCATTTTGTAAATTTTAAATAAGAAAAATCAATATTTTGCTTATTTCTAAATCCTTATCAGTTAGATTACAAGTTTTAAACCATTTTGTTAAATTTGATTTTTGATATAGCAACTATTTCGCAATGTTCTTGCTTATATCGCAGATTAGATTTTCTCCAATAAAAATGTTACATTCTTCCATCCAGAAACTTTCCTGTTTCTTTGTGGTTAAAGTTCGGAATCATCCAGTTGAAAAGGTCAACCAGTTCCCCTCTGCTCCACTCGCCTTTCTTCTTCATATTTGCAATTGTTTCAGAGAAATAATCAAGTTTTGATTCATCAAAATCTACTGGATTTTTAATAACACCGAGAGATTCAAACCTATCCATCACCAGAGTTTCTTTATCAGTATAGAATTCTTCAAAGTCCTTTTCACCAGTAGTATCGCTCTTAAAAAAATAAACCGGATACTGGTGTTTTAACTTAAATTCATTTACACAGCTTCTTGCCTCGTCCTCTGTTGCACACTGAACTGGCTCATAGCCAAGATTATGAAGGTATTTTTCTGCAATGCTTGAGAAGGTAACAAGATTCAAATCATGGTCAAGCTTCGGAAAGAAAATATCTCTGTTTTCACCAAGAAGGCAACTCATAATACAAAGTTGGCCGGCTTCTTTTGGAGTAACAAAATAACGGCGAACATCATTAGGTGCGCTAAGTGGCTGATTCTTTTCAAGACGTCTATTGAAACCGTAAAGAAGAGAACCGTCACTAAACGCCACATTTGCAAAACGCGCAGTAGAAACTGGCATTTCAACAGAACGACGATTCAGAAAAAACTCCATAATGCGCTTTGATGCTCCCATCATATTTACAGGATTTGCAGCCTTATCAGTTGAAACACAGAAATATTTTTTAGCACCACATTCTTTTGACATCAGCATAGTACTATCGGTATTGAAAATATTTGTATCTATCATGCGCATAAGTGTGTATGGATCTTTTTCACTTCTAACATGTTTTAATGCAGAAGTGTTAAAAACATAATCGTAACCACCAATACGTTTTTTCTGCTCATTTATAAAAGCACGGAAAATCTCGCTGCCACAATCAAGTGCAAAAGTTGCAAACTCACCATCTCCGTAACCAACAGAAGAACGGATGTCGCGGACAAGTTCAACCATATTGTTTTCGCTTATGTCCACAACATGAAGAACGCGTGGATTTCGAGCAAAAAGCTCACGACTTATTGCAGAACCGATTGTTCCAGCACCACCTATTACAAGAAAACGGGAATTACAGATTGTTTCCGAGAGAAATGCTTCGTTTACGGAGATGTCTGTTTCAAACAAGGGCGCACTGCGTCCAATAAGGGGAAGAATGTTGTCTTGCATTGAAATTTCCTTATTATAAAAAGATATAAAAATAAAAAATCCCCGATGGTAATTCATCAGGGAATAGACATAGATGAATACTATTAAAAACTAAAAACTTGTTCTTACACTAGAAGGAATATTAACCAAATGATCTTCCAACCATTCAGCATTCGCCATTTCTGTACGCTCGAATTTCTCATACGGCGGCATTTTATACATCAAAGTCCAAATTGGACGAGTCTGCACACCGTTTGAGTTTGTGTATTCCAGAAAGTCCTCACGCTCTGCTCTATCTTTCAAGAAAATTGCATTAAGCCAATAATTCGCACGGCTATTTTCCGGTTCTTTTACACAGTGGATTCCAAGTTTCGCAAAGAACTGCTGATACATTGCAGCAGTTTCTCGCTTGTTTTCAATTATTTTATCAAAATATTCAAGTTGAGCCGCACCAATTGCCGCATTTACACCTGGCATACGAAGGTTCCACCCAGCTTCTTTGTGATAGTATCCCCATCTTGCAGGCTCCTTGGCAGTTGTAGAAAGATACTTTGCACGAGCGGCTAGCTCCTCGTCATCAGTAATAAGCATACCACCGCCACCAGTTGTAATAGTCTTATTTCCATTAAAGCTTAAAATACCTACCTTACCAAAAGTTCCAGTATGTTTATTCTTATAGAAAGAACCAACAGATTCTGCCGAATCTTCAATCAACATAATATTATGTTCATCACAAATAATTTTGATTTCATCTACACGGCAAGGATGTCCAAAAGTGTGCATTGGCATACAAGCAGAAATTACACGACCTGAATTTTTATTTATACACTTTCCACCTTCCTGCTTTGTATTATTCTCCAAAAATTTTTTCAAGGAAGCAGGAGACATTCCCATTGAATCACGATCAACATCAACATACACAGGAATTGCACCACAGTTTACAATAACAGCTGAAGTAGCCGCAAAAGTCAAAGGCTGGGAAATAACTTCCTCCCCAGCTTTTACTCCAGCTGCCACCATAGCCATATGCAAAGCTTCTGTGCCACTTACCATTGCAACAGAATATTTGGCACCAGTAAGCTTTTTGATATGTTCTTCCATATCTGTTACAAAGTGACTAACATAGGATACAAACTTTGTATCAATGCACTCATTTAGATATTTTTTTTCATTACCCAAAAACTGCGGACAATGCAAAAGAACAGGATTCATTTCCGGGTACAATGATTTGATGTAATCTGTGATTTGTGAAAAATCTTTCATAATTTATTCCCCCTATTATTTATCAAATATATTCTTTCAAATTCTCTGGCACAGGAGGTAAATTCTTGAACCACTTCTGCCAGACTTTACTTTCAGGTTTTATAACAACGATAATCGTTGCAAAAATAAGTTTAAAATAATTTGCAACAGTTCTATGCTGAACATACCAGCATTCAAGCTGCCCCTTGTATGGAGTGATAATTTTATCATGGATATAATTTGGGTCTTCCACAGAATGAAGAATATCCTCTTCATCACGAAATACAACAGAACCGATACCGCTTAAGCCTGGAACAATTTTATTGATTTCAGCTTTTACTTCATAAGAATACAAATCATAGTGTTTTTTTACAAAAGGCCTGTAGCCAATTACGCTCATATTCCCAATAAAAATATTTATCAGTTGAGGAAGTTCGTTTATCTTTGTCTTACGAAGAAATTTCCCCATCGGCAGAATGCGAGGGTCATCTTTTAAAGTAACAAGACCGCCAGGCATAGCCGAAGAATTGCGCATCATTGTGGCAAACTTGAATACCTTAAACGGCCTTCCATTCTTACCTATGCGCTCCTGCAAATAGAAAATGTCATGTTCGCCAGTCAGTTTCAAACCGATTACAATTGGAAGCATGAATGGAAAGAGGACTAATATTGCCAGCCCTGAAAAGAGGATATCGAAAAAACGTGTCATTTTGAATTCTCCTTATTTTTATGCAATTTGAATAATCAAGTATACAAATTACATAAAAAATGATAATATAATCTTATGCTTTTAGAACGAACCATTAAGACAAAACTTCTTCAGCTTTTAAATTCTTTTCCTGCAGTAACGCTGACAGGCTGCAGACAATGCGGAAAATCCACGCTCTTAAGAAATCTGTTGCCTGATTACAAATATATCTCGCTTGAGGACCTTGATATCCGCCAGATTGCAAAGGAAGACCCGCGCCACTTCATATCACTTTATCCCCAAAAAGTAATACTTGATGAAATTCAGCAGGTTCCGGAACTACTTTCATACTTGCAGACGCACATAGATTCCATAAATGAAAGCGGAATGTATGTTCTTACAGGAAGCCACAACTTTCTTCTTATGCAGTCAATAAGCCAAACCCTTGCAGGCAGAACCGCCCTTTTAACACTTGCCCCATTTTCTGTTGAAGAATTAAGAAACGGAAATCTTATTCCTTCCACAACAAATGAAATGCTTTTCAACGGCAGTTTTCCACGCATTTATGACAAGCACATAGAGGCCACAGATTTTTATCCTTCATACATAAAAACATATATAGACCGCGATGTCCGCATGGTAAGGAACATAACAGATTATTCAGCGTTCACCCGATTTCTGAAGCTCTGTGCAGGCAGATGCTCGCAGATTCTTAATGTAACGGCTCTGGCGGAAGACACAGGAATCACACGGAAAACCGCAGAAGCGTGGCTTTCTGTTTTGGAAACAAGCTATATTATTTATCTGCTAAAACCATACTACAAAAATTTCGGAAAGCGGATTATAAAAAATCCCAAACTGTATTTTTATGATACAGGTCTTGCTTGTTCTCTTTTGGGACTTGAAAATCCCCAGCAAATAGAAACATTTTATATGCGCGGTGCATTGTTTGAAAACTTTGCGGTTTCAGAACTCGTAAAAAAACGAATCTTCCATGGCAAATCAGACGAGCTGTATTTCTGGCGCGATTCAAACGGAATAGAAGTAGATGTCATTGAGGAAGACTCAACGGAACTAAAAGCGTATGAAATAAAGGCTGCCGAAACTATGAACACTGCATTTTTCTCCAATATAAAAAAAGTAAAGGAAATCGCTGGTATAAAAAACGAAAACACAGCCGTAATCTATTCAGGAAAAAGCCTTAAGGCGGCAAAAGAAAACGGCGCATATATATGCTGGAAAGAACTTTAGCATGAAACCGAGCAGATTTTATCTTTCCGAAAAACTGTCCATTTTTAGTACACAATACAAATTGTATAACAGAGAATTCTCAGTATGTTCAAAAATTTTTCTGAATGGTTTTAAAAGTTTTACGATTATACCAAACGGAAATTTGTACACAATCCGAAGTTTTGCATACGCCTTACGGAAACCGAAATATTTTTCAAGATACGCATTAAAATTTGTTTCATGTTTTATGCTACGACTGCCATTTGTAAATACACACTGTCTTTGTTTCAACTGTTCACTATATTTTGTTAATACAAAATCCAGCAAACTTGCATTGCTATTGTATTTTTCATAAGCAGGATTTGTTTTTTGTTGTACAAGTCTAACAAAATTTCCACTATGCCTAATAATAAGAAATCCAATGATTTTACCAGTTTCTATAAATCTTGTTGAAAAAAACTCATAGCCACCTAATTCTAAAAGATTTGTAATATATATATTAAAATCTTCAAATAAAACTTCATGTGGTCTATATCTGTCAGGATACGCCGTAAAGGATTCTTTATAACAATCAAAAAGCTCTTCTATACATTCAAGAGGATTTATTTCTTCTGCTGAACAAAAATTATGAGCCTTTGTTATCTCATACCTTTTTTTAGACTTCAATTTTGATAAGTCATATTCATTATCCTTTATCGTAAACCACCATTCAGTCGGCTCTTCAACATCAAAACCCGTTATGTATTGTGCAAAAAATGCCCTCTGTTTTGAGCCTCTATGTTCAGACCTAAATTCTTTTTCTATCTGCAAAAAAGATGGCTTCGTCTCCAATGGCAATTCATAATCGGTTTGGATATAACAATGCTGATAACATTGCCACTGCCCCCCCCGGTCAAAATGTTTAATAATACTCATTTAATTACCATGTTTCCTAAACAACTTTTGAAAAACAAATCCTCGCAACCAATTAGGCATTAAAACTTGAACACACAAGCGAATAACAATATTCACGCAGCAACGTGGAAAACCAATTATTTTATGCGCAAGCATCCAGCATTGTAGTTTTGATTCACTTTTAAAATATTTCCAGCCGCCACGCCTTTTATACATTTCTTCACCAACACGTACATATACGAGGGTATCCGGTAGATTATGAAACACGGCTCCATTCAGCAACATTCTACAATATAGGAAATAATCTTCATTATAATGCCAGTCCTGATAATTTCCAGATTTTTTAACCATATGACTATTCAAAAGAATAGTCATATGGTTAAAAGGACATCTCCTTCGGAGATACCTTTTAACAATGTGATCTTCCTCTGGTACAATACGCTTTCCTACTATATTATCTGTGGAACCAATAAATTCTTCTATTTGTCCGCCAATAACAGAAACTTCAGGATGTTCTGCAACGTAAGAAAGCTGCTTTTCAAACCTATCTGGCACGGAAATATCGTCCGCATCCATAATCGCAATCCAGTCATGAGAAGCATGCGAAACGGCCAGGGCATGAGCCATGCCCTGGCCGTTGTTCTGCTCACTTCGCAAAACAACGGCCTGGAATTCGCGCTCAAAGCGCGTAACAACCTTATTTAATTCAGAAGGAACCGGACCGTCAACAGTAATGATAATCTCATCAGGACGAACAGTCTGATTGTAAATACTTAAAAACGCTGTCTCAAAATCTTTTGGATTGTCATTTTTGTAACAACCAATAGTCGCTGAGAATTTTGGATATTTTTTTGATACCATAATTACTCTCCGAAGTCTATCTCCACAATAAAATGCTTTTCCCGTTTTTCTGGAGCAGGAACTTGCATATAATCTCCATAGAGAGCGGAAAGATAAGTATCATAATCACCATAAATTTTTGCAGGCTCTCCTTCAAAAGTACATTCAGCAGGAGGAAGTATACTTCCAATCTGCAATATTTCTCCAAAGAAATGACAACGCCCTGTCGGACAGGTTACATCTTTTGTGTTTCTATTTTTATATTTCTGCGCTATTTTATCACATTTTTTATACCATTCTTTATAATTCATATAAGAAAAAATCTTTCCAAGAAGAAAACGTCGTTTTAATGACTTTTTACCTTCCTTTGTTGAGCATAAGAGTTTTGTAACAGGACATTCACGTCGCTCATAAAGCTTTACGCAAACACCAATATACTGAAGCAAATTATTTCTAAATCCAAAAATGCATCGACTTAATTTATTATCTGGAATATTTTCCAAAGGAAATAAATCAATTCCAATTGCTGACTGTTCATCTTCAAATTCATATACAGTTTTCAGCACTGTTCCTCGTTTTTCAATTTTAATAAATGGAAGTGAATAATCTTCGGAAACACCAGGTCCTCGCAATTCATATTTCCCTGGAAAATGCTTTTGCAAAGCAGAAGGAAACTTATCATAATCAGCACGAAACATATTCAAATCAAGATCATCATCCCATGGAATAAATCCTTTATGTCGAACAGCACCAAGACAAGAACCGCCACCTAAGAAAACTATTAGATTTTCTTTTTCACATGCATAAGAAATATCTTTATACATTTCTAATAGTGTATTTTTTAATTTCGCGGCTTCAGTCTCAGAAAGTTCTCTTATCGGAAGATTTGAATGAAGCAATAACTCTGTTAAATTCATTTTGATTCTCTCATACCGTTAATCAATCTTTCATATGCTTCCTGCAATCCAACGACAGGCTTCCATCCAAGAGAACAAAGTTTATCTACATTAAGATTAAGATTAAGATTAAGATTAGGTGCATATTCTGCAGGAACTTCTTTTATATCAAATGTCAGTTTTATTGTATTCTTTGCTATTTTATTCACAATCATTTCAGCAGTTTCTCTGATTGTTTTGAATGTTGCAGGATTTGCAGCTGTGTAAACATTTCCTTTTTCTCCTTTGAGCAAAACGGTAAGAATTGCACTTATCGCATCTGCTGAATACAAAATCGGCCTCTTAGTCTTTCCTTCTGTTTTTAGAACAATATCTGTTTTCTCTATTACAGAACGGGAAAAATAAGCGGCAACCCGAGTATCGTTATAGTCAATTCCTGTCCCCAAAGTCTGTGCAAGACGAACAGATTTTACATCAAGTCCATATTCTGAAGCAAAACATGCACACAAATTTTCACACATTCGCTTACTTTCCATATAACTTGAACGTGGACTTGAAATATCAATATAACCTAAATCTTCCTCACGCACTTCGCCTTTGCCATCTGTAACACCAAAAGCTTCCATGCTAGAAAGATATACAAAAGATTTTACATTTTTATCCTTTGCAAAATGGAGCATATTCAATGTACCATTCACAGCAATATCAATTGTTTCAACAGCATGATTTATAAATTCTTTGGAGGCCGTGATACTTGCACCATGAATTACATAATCAACCGAATCAGTAAGAGACGGAAGATTAAGAACATCACCAATTACACAATGAATATGCTCAAATGCATCTGCAAACACACGCTTTGCCTTTTCTGCTGAACGGCAAAGTGCATAAATATTGATTCCATAATCTTTTGACTGATTGAGGTAATCCATATAAAGCACAAGCTGACTTCCAAGCAACCCTGTGCTACCAGTAATAAACACCGACTTTCCTTTTAATTCAGAAAAGTCATAATCCTTCTCTATACGTTCAAAATCTTTCAATAAAAGCGAATTATTTTTCATCTGACTCAATTCCCTAAAAATTTAAAGTCCAAAAATCTGCTGCTGTTCTCGAACTTCATAAAGTGCCTTGAAAGTGTAAAAATCTGCGGGAGTCGTAATTTTGATATTGTCAAAATTACCCTGTACCGTATAAAGCTCATGTCCATAAAATTTCATAAGAGATGCAGAATCAATCATATTTGTAATTCCTTCTTCTCTTGCTTTATTATGCGCTTTTAGTAATTCACCTAAAATAAAGCACTGAGGTGCTTTTGCGTGATAGCATTTGCTTCTGTCCGTAATGCTTGTTATTTTTCCACCGTCTGTAGTTACAATAGTTTCAATTGCAGGCGTAACAGTAATTGCAGAACCATGTTCTTTCACAGATTTTATACAATCAGAAATTAACTGCTCATTTACAAAAGGACGAACTCCGTCATGCACAAGCACAATCGAATCGTCTGGCGCATATTCATGAATTGCGCAAAGTCCATTATAAATACTTTCCTGACCTGTAGCTCCTCCCGGAACAACTTTACGAACCTTATCTATTTCGTATTTTTCAAGAAGTTTTTCTAAATACGGAATCCAGTCTGCAATACAGACTACTACAATTCCATCTATTTCAGGATGATTTTGAAAATTTTCAAGTGTATGAATTATAAGTTCCTTGCCATAAAATTGCAGAAACTGTTTTGGGCGAGCTCGACTATTCATGCGAGTTCCTGAGCCACCGGCGAAGATTAGAGTGTTTATCATATAATTAACCTCTTAAAAGAATTCCTATACAACGCGCAAATACTTGCCTATAATTATTTGTAGAATAAATCTTTTTATAATGTCTAAGAATAGTAAATATAGTTTTAAATCGTTTTCCTTTTATCCTGTTTTCATGAAATACTTTTGCCATAAGAACAATTTTCTTCTTTTCATCATTCATATCTGGAATTCGTGAAAGAAGTTCATTGCAATAAATAATACGGTCTGTTTGCCAACCTTTTCTATTTAACGTAAGTTTCATCTGCTCCTTAAAAGATAAATTATGGTTACCAGAAGCGTTATTTCCATGAATACGATAATTATTTACCACTTCTGGAACAAATATTAAGCCAGCTAAACAACAAGCAACAGCATTAAACCATGCGTCATGATATTCAACTCCATTTGGAATTGGTAAAGCTTTATCAAAAAATTCTTTTTTAAATAAAGATGATGCCCCTTGAAAAGGGTTACCATAAAACAAAATTCGAAACAGTTTACTGCAATCATCTCCATCTGAAAAATAACGTTCTCGTTCAGAAATCAAGTCATTTGTTTTACTGCCATTTTCATCAATCATTCGTGCATTACCAACACAAGCAATTACTGTTTCGATTCTAGTAATTAATAAATCTAAATGATTTGTTTCCCAAATATCATCTTGATCACAAAGAGCAATATAATCACCTGTACACAATGAAACAGCTTTTTCAAAGTTTTTTACAAATCCCAAATTATGTTTATTTTTGAAAATTTTTATACGCAAATCTTTTTGTGCATATTCGTTAAGAATCTGTATTGTTAAATCAGAGGAACAGTCATCACAAACTATAAGTTCCCAATCACTTATTGATTGAGCAAGAATAGAGTCTAACTGCTCACGAAGAAAATGTTCACCATTATAAGTAGTCATTGCTATGGAAATCATATAAACTCCAATTAGCTGGTAGTCAGAGATAAGGTATTTCTTTGTTTGTTAATATAGGGATAAGAGTTATAAATAATAAACAATGTGAAAAAATCCATAAGCAAATACATAATCTTATACATAAAAACAAGCTGAAAAACGGTAATAAAAAAAGCAAGGTATTTTAGATTTTTATTTTTTTTCTCGCAAAAGAAACTTTTTCCAGACATACAAATAAACAATACAGTAAAAATTGTTCCAATTAGACCAAAATATAATATTAAACGCATATACCCCACATCAGTGTTCATATATTGCAGTCCGTTAGGCTTAAATAAACCATCTCCAAAAACAAAAGTAAAATCGCCAGGATACCAAATCATATCATGAGTTATTTCATACAAAGAACCGCTACTAACAGACTTTCTAGATGTTATCTGAAAAAAAATATCAAAGACCCACATTATTGTCCGCTGATATTTTTCCCAATCTATTACGGTTATAAGAATTCCAAGCACAGTAATCATTAAAAACAGAAAATAGAATACAGTTTTCCATTTTCGATTTTTATATCTACAAGGCGTAAATAAAAAAAATAAGAACAAGAAGAAGATTCCTATGAACATTGTTCTAGCAATAAAGATTCCAACCAACGAGCAAATAGCAACTATAATAAGCCATCTAAAATTTTTTTTCTCCTGTGTTAAATACAAATGCATACCACATAAACAAGCACAAGTAAGTTCAGCCGTTCCAAAATCGAAACCAAAACCAAGACCAAACGCACGATACGCAAATAAAGAATCTATTCTTTCGTTAATACTTTCTCCCATATCAAAATAATTATATACAAGACGCATTACATCTTTCTTTAAGAAAAAGACTGTTACAATAAGTATCTGAACAAAAAAAACAATTGTTACAAGTTTTAATAAATCTTCCAACGAGAATTTGTATTTATATATTATATAAACACAAAAATAGGCAGAGAAAAAACAAATTACCAAATTAAAAGCAAAAATCTTTAGCAATGAAAAATCATAATTTCCGTTAATTGGCATAGTTCCAAGCAAAGCAACAATTAATAAATCATAAACAAGCAGCATACGAAGAAATGATTTATTAAAAAGAATTGAACCTGGATTATTTGCAACTCTTCCTGCAAAAAGCGCAATTCCACATAGTGCTAAAACAATATTCGAAGTAAGTGGAATTCCTTTTATCTTTAAATTAAAAAAAAGACAAAACAATGAGAGAAAGGCAATAAAATAATGTCTCTTAGAAATGCCCGCCATTTTGTTTCCATTATTCTTTACGGTAACCATCATATCTCCAGTAAATTGCATAAACAAAAGAAATAATTCGATGTAAAAATTTAATTTTTGACATCTTAGTAATTATTTTTTCTTGTAAGTTTTTATTCTCAATCAATGAAAATATTTTTTTTAATTCTTCATAAGATTTACATGCCGCTATCATCTTAAAATTTGAATGATAATATTTTTGCTCACATTTAAAGCGCAACTCATCTGAAAGTCCATACAAGTCAATAAGAGAAATTTTTGTATCAATTAAACTTTTATTTCTAGCATAAATTCTCTTTATATCTTTAGAATGAGCCGCACTCTCATTGAGAATACGATATACACAAGTTGTGTTATTCTTAAAACATTTTAATTTCGTTTCGTGAATAAAGGCGGCCACCATTACAAAAGAACCATCCAAAGTCTTTATACTGGGAATCTTTTCATATAAGTTTCTTCTAAACACCCATGACATAGGAGCAATATAACCAGCCATAAAAATCCAATCTTCCAAATTGTATTCGGCTTTATATTTTTCTAGATTAGTATTAAATAAATCATTCTCAATAGTATCTGTCGACTGATTTAAAATGTTAAAATTCGTATAACACATCCCATATTCCGGATTCTTCTCCAGAAAATCCGCCTGCATTTGAAGCTTGTTTTCATCAATCCAGTAGTCATCGCCCTCGCACAAAGCAATATACTTGCCTTTTGCACGCGGGAAATTCCAGGTTGCAGAGACAGAAGTTTTTCCCTGAGAATACTGGTTTTCCGTCTGATAAATCGGTTTTATCAAAAGCGGATATTTTTTCTCATACTCCCGGATTATGTCAGCAGTTCCGTCTGGGGAAGCATCATCGTGTATCAAAATTTCAAATGAAAATGTAGTTTTCTGCATTAAAAATCCATCAAGACATTGTCGTATGTAAGGCGCATGGTTGTATGTTATGCACGAAATGCTCACTAGAGGCACAGAATTTTCCGGCCATCCTTTCATAATTTCTTCTTGAGTGCGTAATATCATTTTTATTTTCCTGTAAGTGATGGAATTTTATTTAAGTTTTTTTTCGTTTTATCCAAAAGCAAATCAATTTTTTGCTGATGAAAATAAACTTTTTTTATACAGATTTTTTTCGATAGTTTATGAAAATTTTTATAGAAAAAGATGTTGCAAGTTTTTTATAACAGTGCAATCAAGCTATAAAAAAACTCGAACACCAATTATCCTTCTTTTTTTCCAGAAAATATTCTGCCGCAATATAATCCGGTTCGTTTTGCCAGCGGTCGCGGCACAAAGTGATTTCATTTTTCAAAATCTCGCTGCATTTTACTGCGGAAATTTTTATAAATACAACTTGGTTAAAAAATCTTTGATTTCACCAAAAGCATTGTTTTCAAAGTTAAACACACCTTTTGCAACTGCAACTCTTATGCTATTACAAAGATTTGGCAAACCAGCCAAATATGTCTGCAACAAAGCTTTATGAATATTATATTTTTCTTTATCTGATTCAGACTGTAACATCCTCGCATTCTGCACATAAGAGTTCGCAATAGGAAACAAAGTTGTATGCCTTACTGAATCAAGACATAAATCTTCAAGCATTCCACTTCGTTTATTGTCAGGCATAATAAAGATTCCACATGCAATTTCAGCTTTAACGACATCGCCAGATTTCTTAGGTATACATTCTGCCGGAAATATTTTTTTCAAGTTAGATTCAAAACTTTGAAAAGTAGATTTGGCTTCATTCTTCTCCGCATCAAATACAAATCCAATATGGGTAACTTTGTCAAAATTTGTAATAATAGATAACGATTCCAAAGTATTCTTTAGATTCTCCCGACCAGCGACATTTATAATCTGAACAGTATTTATATCTAAGTATTTTAGCAATGTGGCAAAAAAGCCTTTTTCATCCTGTCCCTCAACTATTAAAAGCTGCTCACTTTCTATAGAAAGATTATTACTCTCTTCCAATTTCATCTAATCTCCCATCTTTTTGAAATAGCGTTTCTTGCAGCTTCGTTAGAAATATAAGTGCTTTTATGTTCAAAATTATTTCTTTCTATTCTAAAAATAGAAGAATTCTCAGGTGATGTAATTCTTGTAAAAGAATCAATACATTCATAAGAATGTGTTGTTGCAAAAATCTGATTATTTTGCCTTTCACACAACTCTGCAACTGCTTTCCACAATCCATCCATGGCTGTATAATGCAACCCGTTCTCAAATTCATCAATTAAAATTATGCCATTTGAAATTGTCGCAATGCAAGAAACCAATCCAACGATTTTTTCTATTCCTTGTCCTACCATCCTAAGAGGCAACAATGAAGAAAGCCCTGTGTCAACAAAAATAGAACCATTTGAACCTAACTGAATATCCTTTATAGAAGAGTCAACGCTTACCAAAACATTTAGTAGCAATTCTTTCTTTTTTGAAATTATTAATGACTCAAGTTGAGCAGTAGGATTAAAATTATTCCATTGAGCAGTCCAGTAAAAAACAGGACAACGCCCAGAATCTTTTTTTATTGATTCTATTTCATCAGAAGTAAAAGGAACTTTTCCTAAAGCCCAGTCAGCTTGATTATATAAGACTGAATATTTATTAAAAAAATCATCTATGGATATTTTAAAGCTAGAAATCCGTTTTTCGTTCAATAATTGTCCAGTCATTGTTATATACTTAGGATCATTACCAAAAACGCATTCTATATCTATCTCCCGTTTACGACCTCCGTTTATTCTTATAATTTTCACAGGCTTTGAAACGTCTATATCATGAAAAATAACACTTAAATCTTCGTTCGTTCTTACAACATTGCTCCGGCAAGTATTAATTTGATCAAGTGGCATATTTGGAATATCGCAAGAAGCATAAACAGACTCCAACAACGTTGACTTTCCGCAATTGTTTTTTCCTATCAGCAAATTAAACTGCTTACAATTAGTCAACGACAATTCTTTTATAGAGCGGAAATTCTTAATATCAAGTTCTGTTATAAAATCCATAATACTTTTTAATATACAAGATTATTTGGAGTTTCTCAACAATCAATATTCTGCCTTTATTTTATAAAATCTGCATCTTGTCGTAATTTTTCAGTATATCCAGCCGTATCCATAAAAACTTTCTCCGAACAAAAAAAATGACCTACTAGAGGTACACATAAAGTGTTTTATATAAAACCTCATTTTCGGTCGCTTAGCATTAATATACAAAAGCAACATTATATTGTCAAGTCAAACTGAAAAATCGATACAAAGTATTATATTTTGTCAACAATCCTCTTTATTACATCCAAATTAAATTCTTCATAAACGCAATTTGAAATAATTATTGGACAATGTATTATTACTTCATGCCTGCATAAAATTATTTATAATCTTCTTCTTTTCCCCAAAGCTTTGAAAAACGCTGAAGTTTTTTTTCTTTTTCAAATGCCTCAAAAGTCTCCTTTAAATCAAACTCTGGCTTATATCCAAGTTCTTTTTTTGCTTTTTCAATTCCAAGAATAAATTGAGGAGAACTTGGCATATCAGGCTTATAAATAATTTCTGATATCTTATCTTTAGGGTTAAGAACCTTACACATGGTTTTTATCTGTTCTTCAAAACTGTGTGGAAAATCATTGCCAACATTATATATACCGCCATTATTCTTAGCTGTTAAACAACATTTAACCAACTGAACAAAATCATTAACATAGACAAGTTCCTTCACATTTTTAGGATTTCCCCAAATTTCAATCATTTCGCCTTTTTCTGCTTTTTCAATAAGAAATCTATACCCAAGTTTCCTTCTTTTTCCATCAACATTGTAAAAAGAATTCGGATGATACGCATAAATAGTCGGAAGTCGTAATACATAGGCTTTTATTCCATATTCAGCCTGATAATGCTGAATCAGATTTACAGCAGTATTCTTTGATATTGAATAAACAGCATGATCTCCAGCCAAGGGAAACTTCATAACACTATCTTCTGAAACAGGCACGGTAGTTCCAAAAAGATAAGAAACATCTGAAATTGACTGACTAAAAACAATTTTTCCAGCACCTGTTTTTTTTGTATAATTCAAAACATTCAATGTTCCTGTTATAATTGAATCAATATACTCTTGTGCATTATAGCCAGACATATGAGCTGGCATTGCCCCTGCAAAGTGTATTACAGAATCTATATCTGATGTTGGCAACTTGTCAAAATCATTGCTATTTCTTATATCTACTGAAAAATACTTAACTTTATTTTCCTCAAAGAAGCCATTATCAGACTTTCTGTGACCAACTGCAATAACTTCATAACCATTTTCTTTTAAGTAAATAGCAGTATATACTCCAACAAGACCAGTTGCACCAAATAATACAATTTTTCCCATAAAAAACTTCTCCTAAACCAACTCAAAGTCATTTAGCATTTCTTTAATATTTTTCTTGCTATTGAACATCATAATATCAATTATTGAAAGGCCAGCAACAAATTCATTTTTAAACTGTTTATATACTTTTAAATTTGCCTGCAGAAAATTTAATTTAATTCCATTTTCTGCAAATTCTTTTTTGTCATACAATGATTGTCCACCTATTGCATTTATATATTCATCAGCTCTGAACTGCTTACAAATAGATATGACTTTATCTTTCCCTTTCTGCTCAGAATTTTTCTCAAACAAAGAACTTAAAATCAACTCCGTATTTATTTCCAGATATTCGCAAATTTTCTTATGTGAGTTAAACAGAAACGTTCCGAGTTTCTTATCTTGAAACTGGCAAATCTCTTTCAATAAATTAAAAACATCCTCAAAAAACGGAGCTTTTTTATATCCCATTTCTATTGTTTTTAAAAATTTTGAAAAATCGTCTTTTATAACAATATCTTTTATCAAGACATACGAACTTGCTTTTTCAAGCTGCATTGTCAAAAGCTTTTTCTGTCCATTTATCAAGAAATTGTTGCGATTTATCCAACCTCCTTTTATATATGTAACATCATCATATACAATATACTTGTCAACATTTGCTAAAAGCTGCCAATAACCAAGATATGGAAAAAAGTATGGTTGCATTATTCCAAGCTTCATGCCGCCCTCCTTATTTCAGAAGAGAAGCATCTTGCAAATTTTACACTACAGTTGTACCCCCCCCCCGTCAAATTTTCGTTTATTCACAGTCATCCTTATATCGGGAGTCCCTTTTACATAAGAATCGTCCGGAATGTCCTGAACTATTGTGCTTCCTATTGTAACAAAGCAGTTCTTTCCTATTTTTGTATGAGGTTTTACAGCACACATCGCTCCAAAGAATGTTCCGCTTCCAACAGAAACATAACCTGCAAGACGTGTTCCTGTGCTTAGAGTTGCAAAATCTTTTACATAATTGTCATGTTCAACATATCCATCTATAGTAACAAAACTTTCCACAACTGCATTCGCGCCAACTTTTGAAAACGGACAGACAATACATCCCTCTCCAAGCGTGGCATAGTCGCTTACAACCGCAGATGGATGTATAAGCGTTGAAAATTTCGCACCTTTTGATTTTAGTTTTTTTGCCAAAATATATTTTGCAGCTGGGTCTGCAACTCCCATTATAAATTCCTCGTCTTTTTTAGGTTTCCAATCATCAATTGTTCCTAAAATATCATATTCACCATTAGTCAGGCTATTTACATCAACACCGCTGTCAGCAATAAACCCCTTGATTTTCCATTTCGGATAAGAAAAACTTTCATTAACATCCTTTATGAACTGCAAATAATCTCGGGCCGCACTGCCTGCACCGACTATAATCAACCCTTTCATCTCCCTCTCCTCACACACTCAATAACCCTCTCAACATCCTCTTCCTCCATAAACGCATACATCGGAAGGCAGATAACGCTAGACGCAAGCTTGTACGCAACAGGAAGATTTTCCAGCGACGCAGATTCAAGCCCGCGGTATGTTGAAAACTCACTTATCAACGGATAGAAATACCTTCTTCCAAGAATATTGCTCTCTTTTAATCTTGCATAAAGTTCATCGCGGCTCATTCCGTACTTTTCTTCGTCTATAAAAAGCGGGAAATAACTATAGTTATGACGCACGCCTTCAATGTCTTCAAGCCAGCGAAGACCTGAAACACATTTTAATCCTTCGCGGTATTTCAGCGCAGTTGCCCGCCTGCTTTCAATTGCCTTGTCCACCTGCTTAAGATTCAAAAGCCCGTATGCCGAACGCAGCTCATCCATTTTGCTGTTAATTCCTGGAGCCACAACAGTAACTTCATCTGCAAAACCGAAGTTTTTAAGATAGTCAATTCTTTTCTTGGTAGCCTCATCACGGCAGATTAAAGCTCCGCCTTCAACTGTATTGAAAACTTTTGTAGCATGAAAGCTGAGCGTTGAAATATCGCCGGCTTCCAGAACCGATTTTCCGCCAACCTCGACTCCAAACGCATGGGCGGCATCATATATAACTTTCAGCCCATACTTGTCGGCAATCTTCTGAATTTCATCCGTCTTGCAAGGCGTTCCATAAACATGAACCGGCATAATCGCAGTTGTTCTTGGTGTAATAGCCGCCTCAATTTTCTCCGGATCGATGTTTCCTGTTTCCTCCTCAACATCAACAAAAACAGGTTTGATTCCGTTCCACCAGATTGAATGTGTTGTTGCAACAAAACTGTAAGGAGTCGTTATGACCTCGCCTGTAATCCGCAAAGCCTGAAGCGCGGTTATAAGCGGAAGAGTTCCGTTTGTAAAAAGCGAAAGATACGGAACTCCCAAATACTCAGAAAGAGCCGCCTCAAGCTTCTTGTGATATTCACCGTTGTTTGTAAGCCATTTCCGATTCCAAATATCCTCAAGAGACTTCTCAAATTCTTTGAGATCTGGCAGAAGCGGTGAAGTAACCGTTATTGTTTTTTCTTTTATATTTTCTGACATATCTTAAAATTTCTCCATTCTGAAATTTTATTGATTATTTTTTCAGTAAAAGCCTTGCGCCCCATATCAATCAGCACACATAAAAAGTAAACGCCTAATGTGCATCCCAGGGCATGAAGAATAAAACTGCCTTTTTCAAAGGCATCAACATTTCCGCAAATATCTTGCCAAAGCCATTTTCTCATCGTATCGCTTGAAGCATGAATCATAAGAACGCCGAATGTTGAGGCGGCAAAACGGTTTATAATCCTGTTTTTTCCGATATTCAAATTCTTAAAAAACAGGAACAGAGCGCAGGCTGTCAAAAACGCAAGAACCTTGTTTGAATCCGCCACAAAATAATAATATGGAAGATTCCTGTTCAGAATGAGTGAAACAAATCTTATTCCTGCAATACTAAACCAGGAAAGAACAAGATCCTGCGCACAAAAAAACAGTCGTTCTAAGATTTCTCATCCATTCAGCGCCGAAAAGCCTTATGTAACTTCCAGCAAGATACATGGTCACGTACCAGCCCAGATACTCAAACGCACTATTGAAAAAGAATGTTGAAAAACCTGTAAAAATCACAAGCAAAACTACCAGCAACTTTTCAAGTTTCTTTTTGTCCAAGAACTGAATAAAAATATTTATAAATGGAACAAGAACATACATTCCTAAAAATGAAGATGTAAAACCCCGCCCAAAGTCGTACGGAACAACAAAAATCGTCTTTACAAATTCCTTTAAGCTGAACTGTTCATATCCAGACACAAGAAATATCGCGGCTATAATCCACCTGTAAAATACAACCTCGCCGGCAAGAAACAAAACTTTATGCCACTTGAATTCCTGTCTGCACATAAAATATCCGGTTATCAGAAGAAAGACATTTATCGCAGTTTTTCCGCCCCAGCCGAACAGCAGCGCAAACATTGTCCTAAATTCACTTGCTGCCTGACGGGGGGGGGTATTAACAATCAGCTGAAAAACTCCGGAATTTACAACATAATGATGCGCAACAATTACAATCATCATCAGAATACGCAGAAGTTCAATATTAGAATCCCTGACTTTCATTTCTTTCATTTTCTAAGATTCCTTATTGAGCCAACAAAATATCCAAACGTTTCAAGCCTGAAAATCTTTGAAAGCAGCGCATATATCAAAATTCCTGCTGCAATTTGCAGGAAAAGAAGAGCAGTACTAGGAATTCCAGAAAAGCCAAGTCCCCACACGCAGACTCCCATGACCAAGGAAACGGCAAAAGATGGAAACAAATCCCTGCACTGCTCAAGATATGAATAGTCCATAAGCTTTTTATTCGGATATGAATTTATAAACGTTGCAATAAAACCCGTAACCACCTGGCCTATAGCCATCGCATAAATACCAAGAGGTATTGTTATAACAAGACTCGCAACAATCAGAAGTTTTTTAACAATCTCAAGCTTAAGAAAAATATCGCTTCTACCAAGAGCATTTATTCCAGTCAGATTAGCTGTATGAATCGGGTAAAGCGCATAGCTTACGCACGCAAGCTGAAGAAACGGAACACAAGGAAGCCATTTTTCAGTAAGAAGTATTTTTACAAGTGGCTTAGCAACAGCAGCAAGCCCAAACATGCATGGCATAAGAACATATGCGCTCATGCTTATTGAACGTCGGGTTATTCTTTTTACTTCAGAAACATTATCATTATGCGCAGAAAGCGTAGGAAGCATGACTGACTGAATAGAGCCGTCAAGATTCGTGGCAATCACCTGAGGAAACTGCTGACCACGGTTAAAAACTCCAAGCTGTGCGCTTGAGTAAGTTCTACCTATAATTAAATTGTAGACATTCCTGAAAAATGTATCCAACAAAGCTGAGCACAAAAGCTTCCACCCGAATCCAAAAAGTTCCTTAACCCTTGAAAAAGAAAATACAGCCTTAGGCCGCCATTTCACCGTGAACCAAAGAATTAAACAAGTAAGAAAAATATTTGCAAGCTGCTGTATAACAAGAGCCCAGACTCCAAATCCAAGATATGCAAGCACAACGCCTGCTATTCCAGAACCAACGACCGCCCCCATGCTGCTGAAAAAGAAACGTCTGAACTGCATAGTCTTTGAAACGTATGCGCTCTGCACACTGTTCACTGCGCCAAAAAACAGCGTAAGAGAAATCACCCTGAGCAAAGGGCACAGCGAACTTTGCTTATAAAATCCAGCAAAAAAAGGAGCAGCAAAGAAAAGAACTAGATAAATAACCAGTGATACAAAAAGACTAAGATACAATATGGAAGAGAAATCCACATCATCAGCATTTTTCTTCTGAATCAGCGCAGTATTAAAGCCGCTCTGTATAAAAACATTTGCTATCTGGACAAAAACTAGAAGCAGCGAGACAATTCCGTAATCCGCGGGAGATACAAGCCGGGCAAGAACAATCGACAGCACAAACTGTACGCCCTGAACTCCGCCTCTTTCTAGAAATTTCCACAAAAGCGATGAAATGACAGTTTTTTTTGTAATATTATTTTCAGGCATTAAAAAATTGATTAAATTTTATCACTCTAATACGCTAACAAAATCTTTAACGTTCGTTAACAAAATGCTCAGCGTACGTTAAACTTTTTATCACCGAGCGTTAATCTTTTTATTAGCGACCGTTATTAACTTTGTTAACGCTCGTTAATTTTTTTATCAGCGTATTAGAGAGCAAAAAAAATCTGGCATCGAACAATGCCAGAAGAAGTGGTATAAAAATACCGGGAAGCATGAATATATCATGCCGCCCGGCAATGCCTTAAAAGGCTTATTCTACTTTAAAAGAACCGAATTCAGTTTCAAGCGGCTCTTTTCTGAATTGTTGGCCACCCATAAACTGCGTCACAATCCTTATCATGTATGTTCCAGCTTTCAGTTCTGCAGGAACAACACAGGCAATATTTGTGTTAGAATTCCGCCCCAGCTCTTCAACCGTAAGTTTTACGCTCTGCGAGCTGTCATATGTATTCTCAAAGTAAAGCCCGTTTTCTTCGTTTTCGCCGCAAATTTTGATGTTCACGCCTTTTATATCAAGGAATCCGCCTTTTGTGAGCGTGTTCCCGGACTTTGACTTTACATCATAAGCTGCGGTAATCACAGGCTTTTTGGAGTTGCCCTGCCTGATTGCCGGCCGCACTTTTTCAAACAGCTCGTTTGCCTCAGATGTTGAGTTTGCCGCTATCTCAATAGAATGCCTTTCCGTTGAAAAGGTATCCGCCACAGAATCAAACGAGCCTTTTACCCTAAGCTGAAGCCGTGCAATTCCGTCATCAACTATGAATGCATCCGCCAGACGAGCCAGTTTTGCATTGTTCACAAGATTCAGAATATTCAGAATCTGCTCTTTAGAAAGTTCTTTATTCAAGCCAGAAGCAACGATGTCGTTCACAAGGTCTTCAAGTGTGCAAACTCCGCGCACAACAGTCATTGCATAAAACTTATTTTTCCCCTCTTTATCCAAAATCATTTTGTTAGGATAAAGAGCCACAGGCAAATCGCCAATTTTAGATTCTACAATCTTATTAGAAAATGTATTGAATTTCATACATTTCTCCATAACAATGTTCTGTTTTTCAGAACAAGTTTGCTGCGAAATCTCTGGAAAAATTATTCATCTAACTAATTTTTCTTTGATTTCTTGTTTCAAAAAGAGCTATATGCCATTAACAAAGGATATAGTTTTTTGATCCGGCTTAAGAAAAGAGTCAATGTAAGCAATTTACATCTTCTTTTCGTCCGTCGCCATTTTTCCTGCGGCTTACAGGGGTCTTAAACATTCATTTTGCTCACCTCCTAAGCCTTACGCTGTACGCAGGAACATCTTTTGTTTCAAAAGACGTAGCATAGCGGACTATCAAATCCTTAAGCTTTGTTCCCGGCGGAAGAGTTTTCCGTGTCATCGCCTCAAGGTATTTTCCAAGGGCTGCAACCAGAACCCAGCCATCATCGTCTTTAGACAAAAAATCTATTGCCTGCGAGATTTCTTCTTTTGTATATAAACCGAAAGAATCCAGGGTGATTTTTGCAGGACGCAAATTCTGAGCAGAAGGTCTCTTAAAAACAACAACTTTATGAGCCGCTGAAGCATAAGGTTCAGCCGGCTGCCGTTCAATCGGCTTAAAAATCGCCATTATATCCTTGTTGACCCGCTCTGTTAAAAACGTTCCAAAATTTATAACTTTATCCGCAGATTCCAGAAGTTTCTGGGAAGCTCTTGTTATATAGAAGAAAGTTTTAAAATCATAGTAAACAACCACAACTTTCACGCCTTCCGACTGCAAGCCAGACACCAGCGGAGTCAAATCACCGTCGCCGGCAAAAAGCACAAGCGTGTCAAAACGGTTTTCCCGGGTCGCGGAATAAAAATCTTTCGTTGTGTTGAAAACAATTGTTGTATCGCAAGCCTCTTCCTTCAAGCCTGCGTGGCCATCCTGCTCGCGGCTTACAAGCGGAAAAGTATTTCGTTGAATTCCAGCCTCATCCAAGGCGCGGTAGTAGCTCAGGTTCTTTACATCAACTTCAGAGTTTGTTCCCATGTAAAGGCGTTTCGCCGTAAAAACACAGCGGCTTCCGAAGTCCTTTTCAATTACAGAACCAACATAATCTATCAATGCGCTGAAGTTTATTGAATAATAATTTCCTTCAATTCCTTCTTCAGCAAGGTGGCTGTACCATTTCCGTACATAGTTCCCATCCATTACCAGCAACGCGCGAGTTATATTTTCCATTTGATAACTCCATGTAAGGCAAAAGCCTTAACAATTAATTTAATCGGTTATATTCTATATAACCATTTATAATATAAGAAAACTCCGTGCAGAAAGCAAGTCTTTTTTAAGAATTTTCTTAAATTCCACCGCAATAGACACACCATCCCCATTGGCAGCGAGTGCGCAAGAACGCAAAAAAAATCGCTGCCCGAAACAGTAAATGGCAGCTGCCCGCAAACGTGCTTGAACCAAGCTCCGCCCGCTAAAACAGCTTTTGTCTATATCTTCTGCACAAGCTCGTAGGAAAGCCCTACGATATTCACGCCGCCCATAAATTCAAGCTCGATATTAACGCGCTTGTTGCGGCGGTTTACAGAAACAACTTTTCCGCTCATATCCTTGAATGGACCGTCCACAATCACAATGCGGTCGTTCTCGTCAAAGGCTACCGGAACAATTCCAACTGTGGATCCAAAAGTCAAGATGGACTTCACAATCTCAAGATCTGCTCCCACCAAAGGATGAACTTCCCTGCTCGAAGGCAGAAAACGCACAAATCCGTTCACACTGCGAAGAAAACGAAATTTTGAAGCGTCGTTTTCCTCTGTCTCAAAAAAAACGTATCCTGGAAAAAACTGGTCAAAATATTCCTTGCCAGATTTCAGGCGCATTTTTTTTCTCAGCACATATATATTTCCTTCAACAGGAGCCCTGCAAGTTTCAAAAAGCGACTCAACACTTTTCTTGTAATCTTCTTCAGCTCCTGTCCGGACAGAAATGCAAAAAATACTCATTTCTACATTCCTATTCTATCATCTGTCAAAATTTCTTTAAAGCAGAATTTTTCCATAAAAGCTCAATGCTCTTCCATAGGATGGTCTTCAAGAAGCCCTTTATGGGAAATATTCACCGCCCGGTTCAGATAATGAAAAGCTATAAAAATTCCCCACACAAAAACAAGGCAGAAACACAACAGAATTACGCCGTTTCTTACAGTCAAGAAATAAGAAACAACCACCGCAAAGCACATCACAAACTGAAGCGCAAGCAGAAAGAAAATCGCCGCCGGCTTTGAAAAACCAATGTTCAGAAGCTTATGGTGTATATGCGCCCTGTCCGGAGAGAAAATTTTTCTGTGCTCCCTAGTTCTTCGCCATACAGCCGCAATAACATCCGTAAGAGGAATTGAGCAAAGCAGAAGCATAAGCGGAAACTGAATAATCTTAAGCTTTGAATCCGCATCGTTGAAAAGCGGTGCAACAGCAATCAGGTAGCCCAAAGTCTGGCTTCCGCAGTCGCCCAGAAATATTTTTGCGGTAGGCTTGTTCCAGAACAAGAACCCGGCGAGCGCTCCGCAGACAATAAAATACAGAATATAAATATTGTTTCCCTGAATCCTGAATATAATTCCAATTGAAAGGCAGGCAAGAAAAGAAATGCCGCCGCAAACCCAGTCCATTCCGTCTATCAGGTTAAAGGCGTTCACAACTGTTATAATCCAGCAGAAAGTAACAATTTCGCCCACAACCGGCGGAAAATTCCACAAAAGAATATTCTTGAAATGATTCGGGCTCAAAGACACAGCCAGAGCCGCAACAATCTGCACAAAGAATTTCAATTTCGCACGCAGATTGAAAATATCATCAATAAAACCGAAGAACAGAATTATTCCGAAACCGGCAAAGAGCGAGGCGTAAAAATCAATTTTCACAGTTTTGAAAAGGAAACGGGCAGAAAGCCATGAAATCAGAAATGAAGAAAAAACCGCAATTCCTCCAAGCCGGGGAATGTTTCCCTTGTGAATTTTACGGGGATCCACTTCATCATAAAGATTGAATTTCTTGCAGATTTGAATAATAAGAGGACAAAAACAAAAAGACAATACCGCAGAAGCAAAGACGGGCAATAACATGCTGAAAACTCCATAATAACATGTATCGTTATTTTAGTCCCAATGAGCCAATGAGCCAATGAGCCAATGAGCCAATGAGCCAATGAGCCAATGAGCCAATGAGCCAATGAGCCAATGAGCCAATGAGCCAATGAGCCAATGAGCCAATTGTACCCCATTGTGTTTTTTATTGCAAGGCAGTTTTTTTGTTTTGGCAAAAACATCCGGAAAATTCTATTCAAGCAGAGCAAGCGCCACTGCCGGAGAAATATTCTGCACCTTCACGTTTTCCGGCGCGGCAAAAACCGCCCTTGTATAGTTCACAATGCCTTTTATTCCAGCCTTCACAAGCCTGTCCGCCATTTTCTGCACCTCGCCCTCATCGCAGCAAAGAAGCGCGTACTCAATTTTTTTCGCTGGACATACGGTTTCAATCCGGCTCGCAGGAAAAAGCTCAAAAGTTGAACGGATAAGCTCAACGCGGTTCAAGCTTGAATCAAACCCGGCGCAAACGCGGAATCCGCTCCCTTCAAAAAACGAATTGTCAAGCAGAGCCGCGCCAAGCCGGCCGAGCCCCACAATGCACAGATTTTTTTCCGTTCCTCCAGAAGTTTCCTCTTCATGGCAACCAAGCGAATTCTTTATATCTTTTTCAAGAACCGAAACCTCATATCCATTTTTAAAGCCGCGGTGCTCAGCCGGAAAATCAAGAAAAGAAAAATCGTAGCGCACCAGAAAATCCTTCACTCCAAGCAGAAGAGCTATCTGTTTTGATGTAACGCGAGGTTTCTGCCATTTTTTAAGAAGATTCAAAAGCAAAACCATTCGTTTTTTTGTTGCGGCCGGGATTTTTTTCTGCATATAGTTACTATAGCGCATTTTTTTCAGTTAAAAAAGGAAAAGCCCGGCTGGATAAAGAATGGGAAAACAGCCGGGCTTTAAATAAGGAGGACAATTTTATCGGTCGAAACGTCGGTTGCCTAAAAAAGCAACGGAAATTCCTGTAACCGGGCGCGAAGTTTCGTAATACGAAAGGACTTCATCCGCAAACAGCTTGTCAAGTTTATCCTGATAAGCCATTATTTTTCCAACATAGTTCAATGTTGTCTGCGGCGTGTTGTCTGCGCGCACTTTGTTTGTTCCGGCATTGTACATAGCCAAGGCCGCAACTTCATTTCCTGCCATGTTCATGCAAAAACGTAAGTGACTCATTCCGTATTTTGCGCTCACAGCAGGATTAAAGAAATCTTCTTCCTTCAACTGCGGAAATGAACGGTTGTTCAACTGGAACAATCCGCGGTCAATAGAAGCATTCCTATTCTTGTTCACTGCGTTCACATCATAGCGGCTTTCCGTATAAGCCAAAGCGAACGCAAGCGAAAGCGGTATATCATTTTTTTCAGCTTCCTCAAGAATTGCCATCGCTGTTTCACGGTTTCCTGTTACGTGCAGATAAAACCATTCAACCGCGGCTCTTGAATTCGGCTGCCTGTAGAGAGAAAGCCCAGCGTCGCCTGTCTTAATCTTTGCCGCTGAAAAACCAGCTTCTTCAATAAGATTATTAAAATCAGCGACAACTTCATTTTCTGCCTCCGTGGCGGCTTTTACAACCGGAACAGAAGAATCTTTACTTTTTGCTGGTAACACAACTGCAACCACAGCCGCAACAACAAGAAGCAAGCCACAAAAAATCAAAGAATTGCGACATGAGTTTTGGAAACCAGAATTTTCAATCTGATTTGTCAATGCAAACTCCTTTTGCTAATCTCTCTATTTATTTCTACACATAATATGGCACAACATTTAGAAGTAATCAAGAGAAATTTATTATTTTTTTACGAAATTTTAACTTTTTTCTGAAAAATTTTGCAAACATTGCGGTTTTTCGCATTTGCCGCAATTTTATCAAGCAAACCCCGGATTTTTACGAATAATTATTATTAAATCAAAAAAATTGAAAGGTTTCAGGCTTCCAAGCGGGCTTTTCCGCCTTCAACCTTTCAGCTTATTGAGAATAAATATTATCAAAATAAATCCGGTGCCTGCCGCAAAAAAAATCAGTACAGAACAAGTTCCACCGACGATGTTTCCGGAGAAAGTCCGTATTTTTTTATGTTCGACTTTCCGGCGAAATAAACGTAATGGCCGTGCTTCACATTCATTTCATTTATGAACCACTGCGACCAGCTGTTCTCGTCGAGTTTCTTGCCGGCATCCTTTTCCATGAGTTCCGCGGCAACCGCAAACCCAAGGACGCTCGTGCAGTCTTTTATTCTTCGGGCTGTGTGAACCATTGCCTTTATAAACGAGTCCGCTTCATCCGCGCTGGAAAAACTTTTCTGCGCCTGCGGAACAATGAACGCGAACGCGCTGGAATCCTCCAGTTTTTTCAGGAAATCACGCATTTTCGCTAGAAGCTCTTCATTGTAGCAGCCTTCTTCAATTTCAATTTTCTTCCAGGGGCAAACAACAGCTGTAACAGCACCTGCGGAAGGCGCGCCCTGGTTTTCAAGCTCATCAGCCTGCACAATGTTCAGATTTTCCATGCTTACAGGAGAGCCGTCAGAAAGCCTGAACAGCTTGTTTTCAAAAACTTTTACCAATGGGTCAAATTTCATAATTCCTCAAATAAAAAAGACCCTTGCACGTTAAGCAGAAACCTAAGCGCAAAGGTCTTTGTATCCTCATTTTATTTTTGTTTTTAAAATAAATATAAACTACTCTGTTAAAATCTTAATTACTTCAGCCTTGTCCTGAGTATTCAAAATCTGCTGACGTTTTTCTGCGCTCTTAAAAAGAAGACTTACTTCAGCAAGGAACTGAAGGTGAGGTCCTGTTTTGTTTACAGGCGACAAAGTCATAATGAATATGCGGCAAGGCTCCTGATCCAATGAATCAAAGTCAACCGGATTGTCTGAAATTCCGATGCAGGCAACCAGGTCGCTTACAGAATCAGTTTTTCCATGAGGAATTGCGATTCCGTGCTTCATTCCAGTAGACATCTTGCGTTCACGGTCAAGAACAACTTCGCGTGCTTCTGCTTTATTTGTAACTTTTCCAGCCTTAACAAGGATGTCAATCATCTCGTCAATAATTTCTTCTTTTGTAGTTCCCTTCAAGTGAAGGTTTACAGTATCAGTTGTTAATACAGTTCTCAAATCCATATTTTTAAGTTTATTTACAGTTATCTTTTCTGTCAAGAAAATTTATTCAATATTGAATGTAAAATTTTGACCCGCAATATTTTTTATGCTATACTTTCCGCATTATGACTTTAGTTGAAAAATTCAGAAGCGATATTAATAGAACAATAAAGCACGAGCGCGCTGAAAACAACGGCCGCTACAACGCAAGCCGGGCGTGCGACTCAATCCAGAAACTTTTTGAACGCAGCTGCGCAGTTCCAGGCGGAGTCTCCAGGGCAATTTCTTTTTACTGGCGCGACGAATACATAGACCATTCAGAATCGCTGGAAAACGAGCCCTCAGAAGAGCACATTGACAAGATATGCGCCTTTCTTTCTTTTTTGAACGGAGCGGACGAAGGCGAGGAAATTCTTTCTGAGAGCGACCTTGAGGAAATAAACGATGCCGTAAACGACGAGGCGGAAACAATGCCTTTGGAACAGCTGCAGTCGCTGATGGGAAAACTTGTGGAGCGCGGAATTTTATAGAAAAACAGATTATGACCGAAAAATACTATTCATCTTGCGTTCAATGCCCGCGGAAATGCAACGCTGAACGGGCGGAAAAGAAATGCGGATTCTGCGGAGAAACCGATGAAATCCGGATTGCTGTTGCCTGCCTGCACTTTGGCGAGGAGCCTTTAGTTACAGTGCATGGCGGAAGCGGAACTATTTTTTTTACAGGCTGCACGTTAAGATGCGCGTTCTGCCAGAACTACCAGATTTCCCAGGACGGAATGGGAAAATCTGTCTCAAAGGAAGAATTCTGTGAAATTTGCCTGAAACTTCAGGAAGCCGGCGCGGAAAACATAAATCTTGTTACAGGAAGCCACGCAATTCCAAAACTTGCTGAATACATCGGGGCGGCGCAAGAAGCTGGATGCGCAATTCAGTTCTGCTGGAATTCCTCCGCGTTCGAAAACGTGGAAATGCTGGAGCTTCTGAAGCCTTTTGTAAAAATCTGGCTTCCCGACTTTAAAACCTTGGACAAAAATCTTTCCGCAAAGCTGTTCGGCGCGGAGCAATACCCAGAAACGGCGAAAAAAGCAATTTTGTGGATGCTTGAAAATTTTCCGCTTGAAACAACCGGAAAAAAAGCGGAAAAAAACTACGTTGACGCGAACGGCGAAAAAGTTTCAAAAGGCGAAAAAAGAGAAAAAATTCTTCAGGGCGTTATAATCCGTCATCTTTTTATGCCGGGAAAATTCATGGAAACCGCGGATGTTCTTGAATGGCTGAAAAAACACGCCGACGGAAAGGCTGTGATTTCGCTGATGAACCAGTACACTCCGGTTCCGTTCGCGGAAGACGAGCAGAAACTAAAAAAACGTCGGGAATCGCTGTCCGCAATAGAAAACAGGCTTGTGAACAAACAGGAAGACAGCGACCTGAAAGACCTGATTGAAGCATACGACTTTGAAATGCTTTTTTACCAGGAACTGAGCGACGACACAAGCTGGCTCCCGGATTTTAACAAGCCGCAGCCGTTTTCCAACAAGCTGGCAAAACCTGTATGGCACTGGAAACACGGATTCTTGGAATAAAAGCGACTTTTAAATATTGAGCAAAGAACGCTTCCGGCGGATTTCAATTTGCTACAGATGGATTTGGCTCGCGCTTCGCTTGTATGGATTCGGGCGCGCCGCGCTTTTATTGGCTGCATCGCCAAAAATCTTCGCAAATTGCTCTCCGCCTTGCGCTTTTGGTCATATAGCAAAATTATGCGGAAAGGGGCGTTGCGGGGGAAGGCGCGGAGCCACGGATGTATGCGGAGCCTTAATTTTCCCCCGCAGAGGGGATAGGACGCAACGAAGTGCGGCCGCAAGGGGAGACTTCCCCTTCTTGTATTTTTTTTCTTGCTTTTTATACCATTCGGTATATAATTCTTGCATGGCAACAGAAATTCTTCAGCAGGATTCAAATAAAAACCACATTTTTGAAGTTTCGCTAGGGCTTTTTGCGGAAAAAGGTTTTGATGCAGTCGGCGTTCAGGAAATTGCGGACAAGGCTGGAATCACAAAACCTACGCTCTACTATTATTTCAAGAGCAAAACCGGGCTTCTGGAATCAATTGTGCGGCGGCTGGAATCGAGGCATATCGCGGCGCTGGAAGAGGCTTCTGCGTACCGGCACGATTTTTTTGGCTCGCTCACGGAAATTCTGAAGGCGGAAATAAATTTTGCGCTGGAAAACGGTGATTATTTCAGGCTCAGGGCGAATCTTAGGAATTCGGCGAAACAGTCTGAATCTTTTAAGGTATTTTTACCTTTTGCTGAAAAGCTTGAATCGCTCATGCTGAATTTTTTCAGGCTTTCCGCAAATGAATTTGGAAATATGAGGGGAAAGGAGGAACTTTACAGCACGCTTTTTTTGGAAAACATTTGTTCGGTGGCAAAAAAAGTGGCGGCGGGCGAGCTGGACGCAACGGAAAAGAATATTTACACGATTATTCATTCATTTGTCTACGGTTTTGCCGATTAAAATTCACAACTTGGAATTCACGTGTTATAATTTTTGAATGGTGATTCTAAAAAATCTATCATAGTTTGAGGAACTGAAATGAGCAATAAAAATGAAAGAAACGCTGTTTCAAAGGCAATTGGAACTTCTATTCCTTTGGGAGCAATTTACACAAATAGAAAAGACGGCACTGTTATCGGTGAATACACAGATCTTCCGGAATTTGCGAAATTCTGCAAAAAGGCCGGACTGTCGCTTCTTCAGCTTCTGCCGGTAAACGACACTGGAACTCAGTCAAGCCCGTACAGCGGACTTAGCGCGTTCGCACTGCATCCGATTTACATTGACTTGAACGCTTTGCCGGAATTTGAGGCTTTATACAAATCAAATGCAGATTTTAAAAATGCCTATGAAAAAATGCTCAGGGATTTTCCTTACAACGGTCAGGGTCGGTACAACTACAGCGGAATTCTGGAGGCAAAAACTGCTCTTCTGAACTTGCTTTACGAATCAACTGACATTGCAAAAAAAGCGGCGCCAACTGAAGAGCTTGAAAAATGGATTAAAAAGAATTCGTGGATTGCGCCTTATGCGGTTTACAAAAACTTGAAGGTAAAATACAACCAGGCAACCTGGAAAGACTGGTCCGCGGAAGACAGAACTCCGGGCGAAAAGGAGATTAAGGCGCGCTGGAGCGACAAGAAGCTGCTGAAAAACCATCTGTTCTTCGCCTGGGTCCAGATGCGCGCGAACGAGCAGTTCAAGACGGCGACAGACAAGGCGAAAAAGGAAGGAATCATTCTTAAGGGCGATATGCCGATTCTTATGAACGAAGATTCATGCGACGCATGGGCTTTCCCTGGAATTTTCAACCACAACCTGCGCGCTGGTTCTCCTGTTGACGGTGAAAATCCTACCGGCCAGAACTGGGGCTTCCCGACATATAACTGGGATTATCTGAAGGAACACAATTTTGACTGGTGGATAAGCAGGCTAAAGAACGCCGAGCAGTATTACGGAGCGTACCGCCTTGACCACATTCTTGGATTCTTCAGAATCTGGGCGATTCCTGCGCGCGACACAACAGCGGTTCTTGGTCACACAGTTCCTTACGTTCCGATGACGCGCGACGACCTGCACAATATTGGTTTTGACGATGGAAGAATCCGGTGGCTCAGCCAGCCGCACGTTCCAACAAGCCTTATTGAAGACATTACATGGAACCACGAGAAGGCTGTTTCAATTCTTTCTAAATTCATGGACAGAATTGGAAACGAGGAGCTTTGGCTTTTCAAGAAAAATATTGCCGGCGACAAGGATATCTACGAGTCGGATTTGAACGCTTTCTGCGAGGGTGATTCTGCGCAGCGTTGCAAGGATGCGCTGAGCAAGGCCTGGCAGAACCGTTGTCTTATTGAAATAACTGAAAACCGATTTGTTCCGGTCTGGACTTACTACGATTCAGCTTCTTGGAAAAGCCTGAACGACGGCGAAAAGAACGCTCTTAAAAATCTTATCAGCGCGAAGGAATGGGAGCAGGACAAACTTTGGGAAACTCAGTCCGACGAAATTCTTTCCGCTTTGACAAAATCCGTGAACATGATTCCGTGCGGCGAAGACCTTGGCGCTGACCTTCCGTGCCTTCCGCATATTATGGAAAAGAACGGCATTCTTGCGCTGCGTGTAAACCGCTGGTGCAGAAGATGGGCTGAGCCTGGAAAACCGTATATTCCGCTCGGCGAGCTTCCGTTTCTTTCGGTTACAACAACTTCTGTTCACGATTCAACTACTGTTCGCCAATGGTGGCAGGAAGACCGCGACGGCTCAAGCCTTTTTGTTCGCACAAATCCATGGGCGTTCGGAGCGGACGGCTTTGACCAGGCGAAAATCAATGAAATTGCAAACGCGCCGTTCAGTCCGGAAATTGCGGAAAGCTACCTGAAAGGCGTGGCGACTTCAAATTCAGCGTGGATTATAAATCCTCTGCAGGATTTTATGGCCATGGAGAAAAAATACTGGCTCGCGGACTCAAATGCGGAGCGAATCAATGTGCCTGGCTCGGTGAATGAATTCAATTGGACTTACCGTATGCCTGTTTCCGTAGAAACGCTTGCTAAGGACAGCAGCCTGGTTGAAAAAATCAAAGGCGTTGCCGCGCTGCACAAATAGAAACAAAATGAAGTTTTTCAGCTTACCATAACTCTGGAGGAAAAAATGGGAATTTCTTACAACGAATTTCATGTAGGACGCAAAATTCGAGATATATGCAAATTTGATGAACGTCTTTATTCATCAAGCGGAAATGTGGTTCTGGCTAACATGCCGGCCGTGCGGAAATTTGCTGAAAAACTCAACAATTATTTTGACTCAAAGAACCAGAAAGAAAAACGTATTTCTGCCGGCTCGGTGAACGCAATGGGACTTATAGATGAAGTTTTCCATTACGTCTGCATGATGTACCGCCGCGACAAGCAGATTGACTCTTTCAAGAATATTCTTGCCGCGCTGGAAAATTCCTGCACAAAAGCTGCGGTAGACAAGCTGCTTCTTGATTTTACAAATGAATTTCCTCCTGTGGAAGTTTACCAGGGAAAAATCACTGCGGAAGAATATCTTGCAAAAAACGAGATTGACGCGGGAACAAAGGCAATGCGCTCAAACCGCGAGCAGACTCTGGAAGAAATGATTCTGCTGCGGCTTGCCAACGAAAACCCGGCGTTCAAGCCTTTCAATATTCTTTTCAGCGACCTGGAGCTTCAGAAAAATCCGGTTTACGGCAAAGCATGGGCAATTATTCAGCAGGAATTCCAAAATCTGCCGAAATTCGGACCTTTCAACAATGACCTTATAAATATGCTGCGGGAGCCTGTTGTCTTCAGCCCGAACAGCCTGAAAGGCCAGCTTGACTACATCCGCCAGTACTGGACAGATTTGCTTGGAGATTTCCTGCGCCGGCTTCTTTCCGGAATGGACACTCTTACAGAAGAAGAAAAAATGTTCATGCACTACAACCCGATAAACGGCGGTGAAGTGAACATGGAAGCCTACAATTACGACGGACTGATGAAGGAATACGAACGGTTCAGCCCAGACCGAGAATGGATGCCGCGCGTAATTCTTATGGCAAAAACAGTTCTTGTCTGGCTTGACCAGCTTACAAAAAAATACAACCGCCCGATTACGCGCCTTGACCAGATTCCGGATGAGGAGCTGGACGCTTTGCGCGATGAAGGTTTCACAGGATTGTGGCTCATCGGACTTTGGACGCGCAGCAACGCTTCAAAACGAATCAAACAGTTGTGCGGAAACCCGGAAGCGGCGGCTTCAGCATATTCTCTTTACGACTACAACATTGCGGAAAACATCGGCGGCTGGGATGCGCTTGCAAACTTAAGGACAAGGCTCTGGCAGCGCGGAATCAGGCTTGCTTCAGACATGGTTCCGAACCACACAGGAATGGATTCTCAATGGGTTGTGAACCGGCCGGATTTGTTTGTTCAGCGACGCGACCTGCCTTCTTCAACCTACACTTTCAACGGGGAAAACCTTTCCTGGGACCCGAATGTCGGCGTATGGCTGGAAGACCATTACTACAACCATTCAGACTGTTCAGTTGTATTCAAGCGCGTTGACTTTAGAAACGGCGACACAAGGTATATTTACCACGGAAACGATGGAACTGGAATGCCTTGGAACGACACTGCCCAGATTGACTTCCTGAATCCAGAGGCGCGCGAAGCTGTAATGCAGGACATTCTGCACGTTGCAAGAAATTTTCCGATTATCCGTTTTGACGCCGCAATGGTTCTTGCAAAAAAATCAATCCGTAGACTTTGGTACCCGAAGCCGGGTTCAGGCGGAGATATTTACTCACGAAGCGAATACGCGCTTTCAGACCAGGAATTTGAGGCGAAAATTCCAAACGAATTCTGGCGCGAAGTTGTTGACCGCGTAGCAAAAGAAGTTCCAGACACTCTTCTGCTTGCAGAAGCTTTCTGGATGATGGAAGGCTATTTCGTACGAACTTTGGGAATGCACCGCGTTTACAATTCCGCATTCATGAATATGCTTAAAAAGGAAGAAAACCAGAAGTACCGGGATTCTGTAAAGAACACAATAAAATTCGACCCGCAGATTCTTAAACGCTACGTAAACTTCATGAACAATCCGGATGAAGACACAGCTGTTGCCCAGTTTGGAAAAGACGACAAATATTTTGGTGTCTGCACTTTGATGGTCACAATGCCTGGACTTCCTATGTTCGGACATGGACAGATTGAAGGCTTCACAGAAAAATACGGAATGGAATTCACAAAAGCGTACAAAAATGAAACTCCTGACCAGAACCTTGTGAACCGCCACTGGCACGACATCTTCCCGCTTATGAAAAAGCGCTATATTTTTGCGAATGTTGAAAATTTCCTGTTCTACGATGTATGGGACAACGGCAGCGTGAACGAAAATATCTTCGCATATTCAAATTCGTGCGGAAACGAATATTCAGTTGTTTTCTATAACAACAAGTACGAACGCGCCCAGGGCTGGATCAAGCAGTCTTGCGAATACGCTGTAAAAATCGGCGAAGGTGAAAACCAGCACGTTGAGATGCGCTCAAAATCAATTTCAGAAGGGCTTGGACTTCACGCCGAGGACAATAAATTCTGCATTTTCCGCGAACATCGCTCAGGACTTTGGTTCGTACGCCGAAGCCGCGAAATTTGCGAGCGAGGAATGTACATCGGCTTGAACGGATTCGAATACCAGGTTTATATGGATATCCACGAAGTTTCTGACGGAGCTGACCACAAATACCAGATTTTGTGCGACACTTTGCAGGGACGCGGCTGCTACGACCTGGAAACTGAATGGGAAGAAATTTGCTACCGCGAGCTTTACCAGCCGTTCGCAAACTATGCAAATTCAGTTTTGCTCGGCATACACGAAATTTTCAATCCGGTTTCTGGAAAAATTTCAGAGCAGGAAGCGAAAAAACAGCTGAAAGCGCTTGTTTCAACTGCGGAGGAAGCCGCAATTCAGTTCTATACAGTTGCAAACAAATTTGCCGGCGAAGCAAAACTGGCAGAACCGGAAAAGCAGCTGAAGGCATTTGAAAAACTTGCTGAAAAAATAATAAGCCTCGCGCTGAACACAAAGGCGAAACCTGCCTCAGACATTATCGCGGCGCTTAAAAAAGCAAAAACCGCCGACTCATATTTCGACGTTCTGTTCGCCACAGACAAAAATCTTGCGGAACAGCTTATCTGCTTTGCAATGGTAAAAGAATATGCTGAAAAAGGTTTTGCAGAAAAATGGGCATTCGCTCGAAAATTCAGCGACTATCTTTCTTCAAACGGAATAAACCTTGGCGATTCCCGCGGAAATATCGGAAGGCTCTTCATTCTGTCTTCTGTATGCAACGCAAAAGCCATTGAAAAAGATGAAAAATCAGCTTTGTACAATATTGTAAAACTGCTGACTGAAAGCGAAAAAGCAAAAATGCTGACCGGCGCAAATCTTTACGATGGAACTGTATGGTTCAACAAGGAAACCTGCGACTGGACTTTGGCGCACGGATTCGCGCTTGCGCTTCTTGAAGAAAAAGAAGAAAAGACAACGCTGGAAGCTTTCAGCGCTTTAGCAAAAGCAAAAGACAAGGCTGAATACAAATGCGACCTGTTCATCAAGCCTTTTGCGCCAAAAACTTCAAAGAGCAAAGCAAAATCTGAAAAGACAAAGAAAGCCGAGCATCCTGCAAAAGCTAAAAAGTCTAAAAAATAGGCAGATTTAAAACTGAATGCCTGCGAGTTTTCTCGCAGGCATTTTTTTACAATGACTCAATAATTTTTTTGATTTCAGCGGAATTCCGCGCGCAAGGCATTCCCGTTTTTGAAACTTTCTGGGAATTCTTCACAGAGTCCGGCATTTCCGGAGCCTCGCCTATTACGTGCTGAATATATTCAGCAGAAAGGCTTGGATGGTCGCGGGCAATAAGAACAGTAGCATATTCTTCATCAAAATTAATTTTCTGAATTTTAGCGGCAGCATAGGCACGAGCCGTATGGCGGTCGGCAAAAATCTTGTACTTTGTAAAAAGCTCCTTCGCGGCTGAATCAGTTTCAGAAGCATTCACGTCGGTAGGAAAAACAAAATGGCGCATCATCAGCTTGTTTGCGCTGAAAATATCTTCAAGACGCTCAAGGTTTGAAGGTTCAGCCGGATCAGAAGGCGCACGTTCCTTCAGCGGCACAAGAGAATCCAGAATCACAGGATTTCCGCCCGGATTCACCGCCAGTTCATCCGTTGCAGGAAGAACAAATCCGTTCAAAGGAAGCGCAAACTGCCATGCGTACAAACCGGCCACAACATTGCTGTAGTTTCCAGCCGCCAGAGCGTAATAAATATCGCTGTGAACTTTATTTTTTATCCTTGAAAAAGCGAACGGATAAAAGAACGCCTGAGGAAGCAAACGTCCGATATTCGCAGTGTTCGCGACAGTAATGCAGTTTTCTTTCACAAAATCAGAATCTGCAAAAAGCTCCCGCGCAATTGAATGGCAGTTTTCCGCCGAGCCTTCAACTTCAACAGGATAAATATTTCCGCCGTTCCAGGCATAATCGCTTTCCAAAACACCGCGGACATTTCCCTTGGCGCAAATCACAACAGCCTTAAGATTTTTTTTGCCGCGCAATGCCCACGCAAGGCTTGCACAAAGCTCGCCGCAGTCAGAAACACCAACAAGAACAGCTTTTCCGCCTTTCAGCTGAAGAATTGTGTCCAGGCATGCTGCCAGATAAGAAATTCCGAAATCCCGGTGGCTCCCGGTCGGCGTGTGGCTCAGCTCAAGAAGAAAAAAATTCTCGCCAAGCTGCTTGATTTCCGGCGAAAACGGAAAAGCCCGGGTAGCTATTGTTTCGCAAACGATAGGAGAAAATTCATCATTTATAAATGCCGAAGTAAGAGTTCCGGCAATCGAACTGAACGAAGAGTCCTCGTTCACATTTAAAAGCCAGCGGCGCAAATCTTCTGTTTCAGAAGGAACATACAAGCCGCCATCCGGCGGCATACAATTCAGCACCGCCTGGGCAAAGTTGACTGATAATCTTTTGTTTCTAGTGCTTGTGAATTTCATCGCTTTATTATACCAAAACGATATTAATGTGGAAACAATAAAGAGTATTTTTATTTTACCGATACTAAGAATGGAAGGTTTTTAATGCGAAAGGTTATTTCACTAGTTTTAGACTATTTTCTTACTCTGACTGTAGGATTTGCAATCGGAATGTTCATTTGCATCCAGTATTTTGACAGCATAAATCTTGTTGCCGGCGAGCGTTTTTTTGTTTCAAAAGAAACTTTTGTCCTGGGAATCTTCTACACTCTTCCTGTGATGTTTCTGCTGCTGCCTTTTGCGCTTATGCTTTACAAAATCCGGCACAAGAACAATCCTGCGGCAAGCTTTGCAACATTCGCACTTCTTTCAGCCCTGAACTGGTTCGTTTTTTATCCGGTTACGCTGAAACTTCAGTCGCTGGCAGAAAAAAACTTTTCGGAAAACACAGATTTTTCAAAGCTGAACGAGCTTTCTTCCGGATACTTCCGCCGCGCCAACGGAAACCTTTATTTCTTCAGCAAAAAAACACAAGAAAATTCCGCGGAAGTTGTTCTGCTCAAGGATTCAGCCGGCCAGCTGGACTTTGCAAAAGAAGAAAAAATTGATGTTTCTGAAAATTCAGAATTCTACAAAAGCTCAAGCCCTTTCCGGGACCCTCTGGTAAAAGAAACAATGACAGAAATTCCCTACCGCGCAATAAATGTTTTCCATTCAATAAAAACACAGGCAGTCCGCGCCTGGAATTACGGGATTGTTCCGTGGCTCTGCTTCTGCTCAATCGGATTTGCGCTATGCTCGCTTTACAGCCTGATTAAATTCAGCTCGTGGCGGATGGTAAACGCTTTGGGAACGCTAGTTTTTTCTGGAATTGTGCTATGGTTCAACGATTTTTATTTTTCGCCGGCAAACAGCGGCATGCGGAATTTTCTTCAGTCGCTTTTCTACGAAGGCGGAAAATTGAACTTTTTTATCGACAACGGAATAGAATTTCCGCTCATGGTCATAAATCTTCTTTTCGGCGCAATTTTTACAGCAATCGGAATTGCAACCGCAATTTTAAGGCACAGGCAAGGAAAATAAAATGAAAAAACGAATCAGAAATCTTTTTATAAACATCGCATTCTGCATTTTTGTATTTATTCTTTGCATAATTTCTGGATATTTCTTCACAAAACTTCCAGAACTAAATTCCAGCTCGGTCGGAAAATTCAAATTTCTTTCCGCCGCAAAAATTTTCTGCCTTGCAGTTCCGGCAATTTTCGCCGCAAGCGCAAACGTTGCATGGTGCATTGAATTCGGACTTCACCCTGAAAACAGCCGGCTCAGATTTTCCGACGCAATGTTTTCCCGCTACAAAAGCGTGATTATAAATTCCCTGATTTTTGTGCTTATCATAACCTGCGCAAGCGAAATATTTCTTCCGCAAATCAACACAAAAATGAAAATTTTGGAATTCAAGCCTAAACTTATGCGCGAATACCAGAATTCCGCAAAATATTTCTACGAGAACAAAAACTACGAAACAGCGTTCCAGTATGCGAAGCTTGCCTACGAAATCGACCCTAAAGACAGGACAAACCAGGAAATTCTTTACATTACAGAAGCCTACAACGACAAAAAAGAAGAAATTTCAGCTGCAATGAAGAAAAAAATCAACGAAATGACATTCAGCGAAACAAATTTCAGCACGGCGGAGCCAAAAATCGAAGCGGCAAAAACTCCCTACAAGTCCTTCGAGCTTATGAACATTGCAAAAAACTGCCTTGCAAAAAAAGACTGGTTCGGCGCGCATTACTATTCCCAGCTTGCGCTTAAATCCGCCGGAACGAAAGACATAAATATTTCAGAGCTTAAGCAAATTTCCGCAGAAGCGTGGAACAGGCTTGACCAGGCGAAGGAACTTGGCACAACCGAGGAACAAAAAATCTTTGCAAAAAAATACGAAGGCTACGTTTCACTTGTAAACGGCGACATTCTCCGCGCATACTACGTTTTCCACGCGCTTTCGCTTGAATCAACAAAACTTTCCGCCGACCCAGACATAAAACGCTACCTTGAAATTTCAAAAAAACTTCTTGAAAACCAGTATTTTTTCCGGGACGAAACAAAAAATCTTCAGGCATACGAAACCGCCACAAACGTCTATTTCAAGCTGAAAGAAAATGAAAGCCCGGACACAACAATTTATTTTATCCACGGAATCACAACCAGCCGCGCCACATCGAACATGATTCTGTATCTGCGCGGACTTGAAATAATCGAGCTGGACGAATTCGGCAGCGTTGTTTCCGGCCACTACATTCCTTACGCAAAAATGACGGCGCTCCAGACAGAACTTCTTGACGAAGACACAAAATCGCTTTTGAACATCGGAAAAAAGACCGATGCAGTTCCGTACATTCTTTTAAATTCAGTTGACAGAAATTTCCCCGGCCAGATAATCAAGCCAGAATTCAAGACCGGCTATAAAAAATCAGAGCTGAACGGCTTCCTGATTCTAAAAATGCCTTTCAGCGACTTCGAGCTAATCGAGCAAGCCTCAAACGGCGCCGACACAATGAATTTAATTTCCCTCTTCAATTTCGCAGGCAAAGCAGAAAAATACGGCTACTCCGAAGAATCATTTTTCCACATTCTTATGAACCGCATGCTCCGCCCGCTTTACATCCTGATTCTGTACGTTGTAATCGCCTATATGTCGTGGCACTTCCGCCTGGAAGAAAATTCCATTTTCAAATTCAAATGGATTGCAATCTTTCCGCTGCTCGCCGCCGCATATTTTTACCTTTACCATCTTGCAGTCTGCCTTTTCAAATTCATAAACTACGGACTTTTAGGAATCGCAGGCGCATCGCTTTCTTTGGCGGCCGGAACTTTTGTCTACATTCTGATTTTTGTGATTGTTTCAATATTCTTTTTGTCGTGCAGAAATTCCTCAGGAAAATAACAATTTTTACGGCGTTCCCGGCGTAAACGCCGGTCGCTATGTCCAGGGTTCGCTAACGCTCATTCTTCCGAACGCCTGCGGCGCCCTTCCCAGCGCTAACGCATCAGCATAACGTTTATTTCCTCCGCCATTTTCTGAACGCCCAGCTCTGTTCCGCCGTTTTCTATTCCTTTGCAAAGCGCAGAAATAAACGGACGCGCGGCAAGACACTTTTTTGCGCCAAGGCTCATCGCCGCCTGAATATCGCGTTTTCCGCGGATTCCTCCGTCAACCCAAAGCTCACCACAAACAGAACTCAAAATCTTTCCGTTTGCCTGCAGAAATTCCGCCGTTGAGCCAGTTTCCGTCTGCACGCGCCCGCCGTGGTTTGAAACAACAATAATTTCCGGCTTAAGCTCCCGGCAAAGCTCAACATCTTCCTGTGTAAAAACGCCTTTCACCATCAGCGGAAGTTTTGAATACTTTCTGAATTCATTCAGCTGCGCCGCTGATTTTTTTTCAAGTTTTGCCTGGTTCCGCATTGAAACAATATTGAACGCATCAATATCGATTCCGGCAGCAAGCGCATCTTCCCGAATCCAGTCAATCCGCTCAAAAAGCCGCGCATCTGGATACGGCTTCAAGAAAAAATATGCCTTGCAGCCAAGTTTCTGAACAGCCGCAACGCCGAATTTCAGCTTTTCATCAGGCGCGCCGTCGCCAACGCACACAGAAATTCCAGCTTTTTTCGCCGCCGAAAAATACGGAAAATAAAAATCCGCCTCATTTTCAAAACCAATGTTCTGAACTGCGCCAGTAACCGGCGCAATCCCAAGATTTTCAGGCTTCACTTCAAGCGGCTCTTCAACAGGAATCTTGTTCCATCCTTCGCAGTTCAAAATAAAATTCCGGCTGTTTTCAACTCCGCCCATTCCCGGCATCTGACCAACACAGCCACGCCCAAGGCAAATCCTGCAGAAACGGCAGCTAAAATTGTTTCCCGGCACTTTTAGTCACCAAAGCAAATTCCAACAGAACGTCCAGTTGCAATAAGCGGATCGTCAAGCTGGATATTTTTCACCTTGCCTGCACATGTTTCCAAAGGAATTCCCACAATCTGGTTGTTCTGCATTGCAACAAGCTGGCCAAATTCTCCGCGCGCAAGGAAATCCGCCGCCGCAACGCCGAACTGCGTTGCAAGAACTCTGTCATAAGGGCTAGGAGTGCCGCCGCGCTGCAAATAACCAAGAACAGAAGTGCGGCTTTCCAAACCTGTGGCGTTTTCAAGTTCCTTTGCCACGCGGTAACCAATCGACTGAACCATTTCCGCCCGCGCCTTCTTGAATGTTTTCTTGTCCATCTTAGCCTCTTCCTTGGAAAGAGCGCCTTCCGCAACTACAACAATAGAAAATTCCTTTCCAGCATCGCGCCGGGCAAGAACATTTTTCGCCACAGAATTAATATCGTACGGTATTTCTGGAAGAAGGCAAACATCGCCGCCGCCAGCCAGAGCAGAATACAAGCCAAGCCAGCCAGCTTTGTGCCCCATTACTTCAACAACCATAACGCGGCTGTGTGAATGAGCTGTTGTGTGTATGCGGTCAATCGCTTCGGTCGCAACATCAACCGCCGTGTGAAAGCCGAATGTAACATCAGTTCCAACAATATCATTGTCAATCGTCTTTGGAAGTCCGATTACGTTCAACCCTTCTTTTGCCAAAAGGCTTCCTGTTGTGTTTGTTCCGTTTCCGCCAAGCACAACAAGAGCATCCAGCTTCCATTTCTTGTAGTTCTTTTTTATCGCCTCTATCGGAAGAAGTCCAGTCTCCGGGTTCGGCACCGGATTTTTAAAAGGCTTCTCGCGGCTCGTTCCCAGCAAAGTGCCACCGCGCGTTAATATTCCAGAAACAGTTTCTGAAGTGATTGGAAATCCATCACCGTTGATAAGCCCGCGGTAACCGTTTTTGATTCCGACAATTTTCATTCCATAATTAATCATTGCAGAGCGGCATACACCGCGGATTGCTGCATTCAAGCCAGGAGCGTCGCCCCCGGAAGTTAAAATTCCAAATGTTTTTACGGCAGATTTATTTTTCATACTGAAATTATAACCTATTTTTTTACAGTTGTAATTCAAAATTTGCATAAAAACAAAACTTCAATATAATTTAACTATGTAAAAAAACGGAAAAGGCAGAATGATTTTAAGCGAAATTATAAAAACAAGCACAAAGTCTTTTTTCTCAAGCGAAGATGAAAACGTGATGTATTTTTCTGTTCCAGAAATTCTAATGGACTACATCTACAAGTATTTTCCAGAAAAAGGAACTGTCATCAACCTTGAAGAAGATTTTTCGCCGACAAAACCGTTCCTTGGAATTCTTTCAAAGTTCAAGCCAACCGAACGCGACATTGCCGAAAACGCCTATATGCTCCATAAAAGCACATTTATTTCTTACTTCAAAACTGGCGCCGCCGACCGCCGGCTTGACCTTGTTATAACCGAGGAACTTTTTTACGAAAAGCTAAGAATGAAGAAAACAATCATTGAGCTTTTCAAAAAATATGCCGCCGGAAATTTTTACATTCTGAACGCGCAGCTGCTTCCTGAAAATTCCATTGAAATTCTAAAGGCGCTTGCAAAAGAAAAACTGAAATGCAAGCTGATTTTTATTTTCAACTACATAAACATTGAAGAAAATTCCTCGATAAACGAATTCTACCAGGAAATTTCAAACGACAAGAATTTCTTTGAAATCACAGACATCGACAAATCCGTAAATTTTCCTGAAAAAACAAAAACCGCAAAAAAGCCAGGCTTCAGGACAATAATTACTTTTCTGAAGAACTGCCGCTATTTTCTTTGCTACGAGCAGGCGGAAACTTTCCTGACATGGTTTGAAAATGAGCAGGATTCATTCAACTTTACAAAAATTCAGCTAAGGCAAATTCAAGTTGAAGCAGGAATTCTTTTTTACCGGGCAGGAAATTTGGACAGCGCGCTTTTCTACCTGAATTCAGTTCTGGACAACCACAAAAGCGACGAAATTGAAATAAGCGCGTTCTACTGCCTTTGCCTTTTAAATTATGAGCGCACGTCAAACGCGGAAGCTTTAAAATACGCAAAACTCATAAAAAAAAGATTAATCAACGACCAGGAAAATCCATTTTTTGCGCTTGCCACAATGATGGATTATATAATCACACAGAAATCCGACACAACAGATTCCGTTTCACGCTACGAGCACACTTTGAATCTTCTTGAAAAACAGTGCCTTCTGAACAATTATCTTTACACCCTTCTTGTTGTTCCATGGCAAACCTTGAATGACTACGACACGCCTTATGACATGATGCCGAAAATTGAAAAAGCGATTGAAACTGCGGAATTTCTAGGCAACGAGGCCGGGCTTTCAACTGCCTACAACTGGAAAGGAATTCTGCTTCTTCACAACGGAAACACAGAGGAATCTCCGCTTTGGTACCAGAAATGCAATGAGCTGCGCACAAAAATCGGCGATCTTTACACAATAATGAAAATCAGGAACGGTCTTGCCTACGAAAACCTTATCGCGGGAAAATTCAAGGAATCCTACGACCGCATAAACAGCTTCATCAGAAGAATCACAGAAATAAAAGACAACGCAGAAATAATCATCACCGTTTCAAATTTGGCGAATGCGCTTTTGTATTCAAGGCATTTCAACGAAGCATACATTTTCTACCAGAAAATCCTGCACTTCCTGTATATGTTCGACATGGAAAACCATACCGTAAATTCATTTCTGCCAGAATACAACGATATTTTGTCGTACAAAACGCTGCTTGAACTTTCGCTCGGCTACATAACGAGGGCGCGAATCAACTACCAGAACATAATTCACAACGGAAAACCAAACACAACAATAAATTCGCCAATCCGTTACCTTATCAAGGCGGAGCTGAACATTACCGACGGAAATTTTGAAAAAGCTCTAAAATCAATGGATGAATGCGACGCAGTTTTCTCAAAATTCAGCTCGTCGCAGAACTACCGCCACGTTTTTGTTTACTATGAATTCGCCTATGCGCTGAAAAAAGCCGGACACAACCTTGAAGCTGAAAAATTCTTTGAGAAAGGCTTCAATCTTGCAAAAAAATCAGGGCTGCCCTACTACACAAAAGGAAAAGACACGCTTAAAATCGATGAATACTTCAGCAACATTGAAAAATTCGCCCCGGTGAACATAAATCTTTCAACAATCGATGAAAAGGCTGAAAAAGACAAGCTGATGACGCAGATGCAGAAACGCCTGCACGACTCGCTTTTTCTGAACAAAATAATGATGCTCGGCTCAGACGCAACTTCCGTAAAGAAATACTGCTCAAAAATTGTTTCCGAACTTCTGGACTACATTACGGCAAACGCAATTTTTATTGCTGAAAAAACTGATGAAAAATGGATTCTTCTTGCGCACACCACAAGAAACAGCGAGCCGGAGCCTCCGCAGGAAATATGGAAAAAATTTGACGCGCAGAAAGAATTTGCCAAGAACGGAAGCAATCTGACATATATTCCCGAAGAAGACGTTTTTTTCGCAAATATTTCAAAATACGATTTTTACGGCGCGATTATAGTTCTTCCAAACAAAAGCTCAAATATTCCAGAAGAAGAAATGAACATTCTGAACATCGCTATTTCAAACATTCAGGCGCAGCTTGTAATGCGCAACCAGAACGAGCATCTTCTTCAGATTTCTTCAACAGACCAGCTTTCACGCCTGAAAAACCGCCATGCGCTCCAGGAAAAACTTGCTGTTGAAAGCGAAATGATCCGGCGCTACAAAACCAGCAACGAAAAGAAATTCCAGCTCAGCATCTGCTTTATTGACCTGGACAACTTTAAAAACACAAACGACACTTTCGGCCATGAGGCAGGAGACTTGATTATAGAAAAATTTTCAGGACTTCTGCGGAAAATTTTCAGAAGCGTTGATTTTATTTCGCGTTTTGGCGGAGACGAATTCATTATTATTCTGCCGAACGCAAATTCAGAGGAAGCAAGAAGCGCGGCGGAACGCTTGAAAAACGCAATGGAAAAAGCAGACTATTTTGTTCCTGAAATCGAAAAACTCATATCAAGAAAAGTTGAAATTCCTGCCGCAAAAAAAATTGGATTCAGCATGGGAATCGCCTCGAACTTCGACCAGGAAGACGCCGCCGACCTGGAACAAACGCTTTCCAACGCCGACCATGCGCTGTACAAATCCAAGGCAAACGGCAAGAACAGAATCACCGTGTGGAAAGAAGAAAAATAACGCCAGAGCCTGAAAATTGAGTTTTTCATAATTTTCACAATTTAGAAAAACCCAACTCTCAGGCTGAATATTTTACTTGCTGAGCAAATTGTTCAGGCTTTTTACAAAATCCGCAGGATCTTTCAGCTCAACACCGGCAACAAGAAGCGCCTGGTCAAGAAGAACTTCAGAAACATCAGAAATAACAGCTTCATCTGAGGAATCCTTGATTTTCGCCACAATCGGGTGCTCCGCATTGATTTCAAGAATCGGCTTAAGCTCCGGTCCGTTTTGTCCCATCGCCTTCATCATCTGAACCATCTGCCAGCTAGGATCGTTCTGGTCAACAACAATGCATGAAGGATTTTCGCCTGTCAAAGTTTTTGAAAGCCGAACTTCCTTTACTTTTTCACCAAGAACTTTCTTGATTTTTTCTGTTACAGGCTTGAATTCCTCTTCCTTCTTCTTTGCCTCTTCCTTGTTGATTCCCAAATCCTCGTCGCTTCCGCTTCGGTTTACAGCCTTCAGCTCAAAATCCTTGTATTTTCCATAGCCGCCGATAACAACTTCGTCAATATCGTCATCCATAACAAGAACTTCAAAACCTTTTTCAACATATGCCTTCAGCAGCGGATTTGCTCGCAGATTCTTTTCGTCGCTTCCGGTGATATAGTAAATTGCCTTCTGCTCCGGCTTCATTCTGCCAACATATCCGGCAAAACTTGTATAGTTTCCATCGCCAGTTCCGCTCGCGTCAGTTGACTTAAAACGCACAATTTCCGCAATTTCATCGCGGTTCGCATAGTCGCTGTACAAGCCTTCCTTCATCGGGCGGTTGTAGTTCTTTACAAATTTGTTCCACTTTTCTATAGCTTTCTTCTGCTCGTCAGTGCGCTTGCCTTCCTCAACTTTTTTAGCCGCATCAGCATCCTCGCCCATTTTCTTGAATTCGCCAAGAAGTTTTTTTACAGAAGAACTGCGGATATTCTCAAGAATTCTGTTCTGCTGCAAAATTTCACGGCTTACGTTCAGCGGCAAATCCTCTGAATCAATTACGCCGCGCACAAAGCGCAAATACGCTGGAAGAAGCTCGCGGTCGTCATCTGTGATGAAAACTCGTTTTACATAAAGTTTCACGCCGCTTTTATAGTCAGCTTGATACATATCGAACGGAGCAACCTGAGGAACAAAGAACAACGTTGTATATTCCAAAGTTCCTTCCGCATGAGTATGAACGTAATGCAGCGGCTCCAGTCCGTCGTGGCTGATTGTCTTGTAAAATTCGTTGTAGTCCTCAGGCTTCAGCTCGCTCTTCGGTCTTTTCCAAAGCGCGCTTGCTGTATTCACCTGGTCAACTTTCTTTTCTGTTGAAGTAACATTTCCCTTGTCATCGTATTTATTCTGGTCGTAATGAAGATAAATTGGGAACGCAATATGGTCTGAATATTTTTTTACAAGCTCCTCAATCTTCCATCTTGAAGCATAATCCTTGCTTTCATCGTTCAAAGTCATAACAATTGCTGAACCAGAAAGCTCAGGCTTGTCAAAACCATACTTTTTCGCGATTTCGCTTTCCTCGCTCACTTCATCCAAGTCGTATGAATTTGTGCCGTCGCTCGACCAGTGCCAGATTTTTCCATCGCCGGCAGCTTTTCTTGTGTATACATCAATTTTTTTTGCCGCCATGAACGCTGAATAAAAACCAACGCCGAACTGGCCAATCAGATTTGAATCTTTTGAAGCCTCGTTCGTCAGCTTTGAAAGGAACGCTTTTGTTCCAGAACGCGCGATTGTGCCAAGATTGTTCTGCAAATCCTCGTCGTTCATTCCGATTCCAGAATCCTGAACCACAAGAATTCCTTCCTTTTCATCAAAAGAAATATCAAGGCGCGGTTCAAATTTTATATTTTTGTAAGCCTCATCTGAAACTGTAAGATATTTTAGCTTGTCCAAAGCATCGCTGCCGTTTGAAATAATTTCCCGAAGAAAAATATCCTTGTTTGAATACAAAGAATGGATAAGCAGCTGCAAAAGCTGGTTAACTTCAGTTTGAAATTCATGTTTTGCCATTTTTGAAAAAAACCTCTTTGAATTTTATAAAAATCTTCTATATATAAATATAAGAAATGAAACTTCAAAAAGGCAAGTTTTAAATTTATTTTAACTGAATTTTTAGTTTCCTGCGCAGGCGCGGGCAAGAATTGAAACAAGCTCAGGATAATTTTTCCGCAGCTGGTCAGAATTCATGTTCACCATCGCCTCAAATTCTGTGTGAAAAAGCTTGTCTTTTCCCGAAATCGGCATATATTCAGCTTTTGACTGAACATAAAAATGCTCGATGCAGCCGCGGGGAAGCACATAGACACGGGCAGTTTCAAAAGCGGCAAGAATCAGGTTGGTCAAATTGAAAATCAGCGGAATTGTTCTTGCCAAAGGAACCGGAAGAATGTCCTGAAGTTTTTCGTTCAAGGAAATTATTCCCATAAGCACAACGGTTTTAAAAGTATCAAGACCTTCCGGCTTCTCGTACTTTTCGTAAAGCGCTTTTAGCTTCTGGATAAACACATCAATTTCCGGACTGATAGAAAAATCAATCTGAACAGCGGCCTTGCCAATTTCAATAAGAAAACTTTCAAGGCGGTAAACTAGTTTTTCAAGAGAAACTTTCACAGGAACTCCGCGGCGGGTAAAAAGCGAACGGTAAAACGGAAGCTGCTTTTCATACTGCTTTTCAAGCCAGAGCGCCGGCCTTGAATCCGCGCAAACAACATCCCGAAGTTTTCCAGCGAACAACGAATCCATGTCTGTTACAATGCGTCCGTCCGTTCCAAGCAGCGAGCAGACCGTAAAAAACACGCCAAGCTCGTCTTTTCCGCCCACATCAATAACGCTTGTTCCAACAACTCCCGGAAGATTTTCCATGCAGTTGAGCAAAATTGTAAACATCTGCTGGTCCGTGTAACCTTCAACAAAAATCTGGTTGTCGCTGAAAAAAAACTGCTTGTGGTACGTATTGAACCGTGGCAAAAACCGGCGGAGCAAAGACTCGGCAGTTTCATCAAGCGAATCAATATACGTAGGAACGCGGTTCACGTGGCAAACCACAACACCAAGAATATCCTCCGCAAAACGCAAGTCAATAAAATACGGCGAATGTGTAATCAGAAAAAACATCCTGCCGCTGTCATTTTTTGCCGCCTTTCGGATTTCATTCATAAAAAAAAGCTGAAACTGCGGATGCAGATGAAGTTCCGGCTCATCCAGAATCAGAACAGAAGATTTCAGTCCGTACAGGGCGACCAAAAGCGTAAGAATTTCTTTAAGACCGTGGCACTCGCCTTCCTGAAGACCGTACTCAATATCCCAGGCTTTGTTCACAACAACCGGAACAACATTTCCATCCTGATTTTTCTTGAATTTTACGGTTTTTCCGAACATGCTTGAAATAACTGTCTCGATTTTTTTGCAAAGCTCGGCATCGGTTTTCAGTTTTTCCAGAAGCTCATTCTGGTTTGAGCGCTCGGAACGCAAAAAATCAACTTTAAAGCCTTTTTTTTCAAACTGAGATGAAATTTCTTCCGCAAGCAAAGTTTTTCCAGAACCGTTCGGCCCTACAATCAAATTAACCTGGTTCCACTTTGACTTTTTGAATGCGGCTTTTCCCCAAAGGAAAGGAATTTTCACCTTAGTTTCAACTTTTATCATATTTCAGTCCTTCCGGCGAACTTCAAAATCGATTTTTGCCTTTTTTGCGGCGGCATCATTTCTGCGCTTGTATTTTTTGTAAAGAATTTCCTGAGCGCGTTTTTTCAATTCTTCATTCTTGCAAGGAATTTCATTCCACTGGCCGCTTTCAGAAAGCATAAGCGCGTTCACATTGTCCTCAAAATACGTTTCAAGAATATTTTTCACTTCCTTGAAAACCGAAGAATCAAGAACCGGGAACATAAGTTCTATTCGGCGGTCCAAATTTCTTGGCATCCAGTCCGCGCTGGAAAGATAAAGCTCCGAATCGCCGCCGTTCTGAAAATAAAAAATACGCGAATGCTCAAGATAGCGGTCAACAATCGAAACAACCTGAATATTTTCGCTAAGCCCTTTTACGCCCGGAACAAGCATGCAAATTCCGCGGACATTCAGCAGAACTTTTACACCTGCCTGGCTCGCCTTGTACAATGCCTCAATAATTTCCTGATGCGTAAGGCTGTTCATTTTCGCCATAATCAGTCCAGGATGCTCAGAATCGCTTCTGTCTATTTCACGCTGAATCATTGAAAGCAGCTTCGACTTCAAAGTTACAGGCGCCATTGCAAGCTGGTTCATATTCTGCAAGGTTGAATAGCCGGTAACAAGGTTGAAGAACAAAGTCGCGTCGTTCACAATTTCGTAGTTCGCCGTAAACAGCGAAAGGTCTGAATAAATTTTTGCAGTCTTCGGATTGTAGTTTCCTGTGGCAAGATGCGCATAACGCTGAATCGTGTCGTTTTCACGCCGCATGACCATTATAATTTTTGCGTGAACCTTCAAATTCACAAGCCCATAAATTACCGTTACGCCGGCATTTTCAAGCTCCTTCGCCCAGCCGATATTCCGCTCCTCGTCAAAACGCGCCTTCAGTTCAACAAGAACAACAACCTGCTTTCCTTTTTGTGCAGCCCGCTCCAAAGCGCTTATAATCGGAGAATCCTTTCCAGTTCTGTAAAGAGTCATTTTTATTGCAAGAACGTTCGGATCATCAGCCGCATCTGAAATAAATTTCACCACCGGCTCGTAAGATTCATAAGGAACATGAAGTAAAACATCGTGCTGCTTTATAACATCCCAGTAAGGCTCGCTTTGCGGCAGCTCCGCAGGATAAAAATGCTGCCATTCCGGGAAGCAAAGTTTTTCCGCGCCCTCAACATCACGCAGCCCGCCAATAACATTAGGATCAATAATTCCGTCAACACAATAAACATCCTCTTCAGAAAGCTCCAGCTTTTCCATAAGGAATTTCAAAATTTTTTCACTTGTGTTGTTGCATGTAATTTCAACTGGAAACGACGACTGACGCTGAACAAGAACTTTTTCCATTTCATGGATAAAATTTCGTCCTGAATCTTCATCAACAGCAAAATCAGCATCGCGGGCAACCTTGAAAATCATTGTTTCCTCAACATTGAATCCAGGAAAAAGCTGCGTTCCATACTGGGCAATAATTTCTTCCGCCAGCGCAAACTGCTTTTCCCGGCTTTCGCTCGGAAGCCACACAACCTGCCTTATTCCAGCTGGAATCTGAACGAACGCAATCCGCGGAGCATTTTCATCGCCCTTAAAATTCTCGTCCGTCTTGCGGATTCCAGAAATCGGCTTCAAAAGAAACGCCGCATACTTCGCAAGGTTTCCGATATGCGGAAAAACTTCCGTGTCTGTTCTTAGCGGAGTCAAAAGCGGATAAACATCGTTTCTGAAAAAATTCTGCGCATATTCATTCTGCGAGGCGGAAAAATTTTCCGGATTAACATAAGTAATATGCTTTTTAGAAAGCCCCGGAAGAATGTCATTTTTCAGGCAGCTGTGCTGCTCGCGGATTATCTGGTGCGCCCGTGCAGAAATCTGATGAAGAACAAGCTCCGGCGTTAGCCCTGAAATGTCCACAAACTCCGGATCTGAAAAGAACTGCCTTTTCACGCTTGCTACACGAACCATAAAAAATTCATCGAAATTGCTGGAAATAATAGAAAGAAACTGAAGCCTTTCCAGCAGCGGAAGCTCTTTCCGCAAAGCCTGGTGAAGAACTCTGCCGTTAAATTCAATCCACGAAAGTTCCCTGTTAAAAAATCTTGATTCCATAGCAAGTCCTCCTAAAGCAACACAATTTTGCAGCCAAATACAGATTCAAACAAATCGCCTTTTTCTTCCAGCGCAATCCGTTCAAGAGAAAGATTCTGGCTTCCCTTCGCTTTTATAATCAAAGAGTCATTTTTCAGCTGAACATTTATGTCTTTCAAGGAATATCCGTGGCTTCTGTCCAGCGCATCCGCAATGCGCAGAATCGCCGTGAGCTTCAGAATTGTCATGCGGTCGCTTCTTGCAAAAACCGGAAACTGCTCATTGTCCTGAGGCATCTGTTTTCCACGGTGATAACGGGCAATCAGGCTCACAATCAGATTTTCAGTCCGCGTAAGACCAAAAATTTCTGAATGGCGGATTATATATTCACTGTGAAGGTTATGGTCATCCATGCGGATAAAAATTCCAATATCATGAAGAACCGCCGCAACTTCCATAAGAATTATAGAACGGTTTTCAAGTGAAATTTCTTTTTCAAGGCAATGATAAATTTTCAGCGCATATTCGCGGACTCTTTCCGCATGGCCTTCATCGCCGTGATATTTCCGAAGAAGGGAAACCGCCGACGCCGTAATCTGCTGGTGGAATTCCTCCTGAAGCTCATCGCCAGCCGTGTCATTGTGGCTTATAATCACGCCTTCCCGGATATTTGTTTCCGGAACAATAATTTTTTTGCAGTTTGTATGATGAACAAACATCTTGTAAATCAAAAGGCTTGCACAAAGCGTCTGCGCATCGTTGTAGGAAATTTTAAAGCGCGCCACACATTCATCAATTGAATATTCCTGAATTTCATCCACAAAACGGTCAAAATCATCGCGTTCAATCGACCACAAGAATGTTGAAACCGGTTTTCCTGCGTTTATCGCCGCAAGAGTCGCATCCGAGCCGACCGCAAGAAACTGTTTCACCTCAGAAAGATTCAGCTCGCTTTCCAAAAGGCTTTTTGCGTTCAGCGCATATTCTTCTATATAACGTTGAACATCATCGTGGGAAATTGCCGTCTGGCCGCGGGTTTTCATTTCAAGCCGCGTGGTGCCGAGCCGCAAGCTGTGCGCGCCTGCAATTTTTCCTTTTTTCATCAGCATGATTTCGGTGGAGCTTCCGCCTACTTCAAGAATCACGGAATCTTCTGAACGGACTTTCGCCGCCTCTTCCTTAAGACATTCAGAAACCGCAAGATACATCAGCCGGTTTTCTTCAATTCCATCAATAACTTTTACACGGAAACCTGTAACCAGAAGAATTTTATCCATAACAGGATCTTTGTTCTTCGCCTCGCGGAACGCAGATGTGGCAATAACAGACGTTTCCGCCGGAACTATCGCCCAGGCTACAAGCTGCTCCTTGAAACGCTGCAGAATGTGAAGAATCTGCGCCTGAGTTTCCCTGGCAATCGAGCCGGTTGCAAAAACATCCCGTCCAAGAGAAACCGGCATTTCAGCGCGGTCAAGAATATTTCTTTTTCGTTCTTGTGTGAATTCAGCAACCAACAGGCGCACACCTGTCGAGCCGATTTCGATAACTGCTTCTGGTGTTGCCATATCGACTCCGAAAATAACAAATAGACTGAAAATCCGCATTTATTTTTCAAAATGCAATTTTTCAGTCCAAATAACAATATCAAATTTTTACAGAACAAACTCCGCAAAAACTAAAATTTTACAAACATTTAAAGTTTATCAATAAGCATTGAGCATTTGCCAGACGGAATCGGCAAAGTCTTCTTCTTTTGATCAAGAATGTTTATTGTAAAATAATAAAGTTTCTCGCTTTCCATCTGGATTTCCCATCCGCGCGGACTTTTATTGCTCAATATGGTAATAAGGTTCCGCTTCAGGGAAAGATTTTCAATTCCCATAATCTCAAGGTTTGGAATAATCCAGTCTACAGTTTTGCGCGGAAGGCTTATTGAAAGCCCGATAACGTTCTCAATCATCAGGGCAATCGTTGAAAGTCCAGTTCCAATCATATAATGGTTGCGCGGAAACCAGTCAGAACCTTCAAGCTCTGCTTTCTGCGAGCCCAAAGGCTTGTACGCCTCGTAAAAATCGCCTTTCTGGTTTTCATCCGCCGGCATAAGTCCGTCCAGAACATAGTACAAATGGCGGATTGAACACTCGCGGGCAAGCTCGTAGCGCTGGTATTTTTCAAGCCCCTTGATAACCATAAAATTGAACATAGGGAACACGCTTCCGCAGTAGCCCTGACCAGACTCCTTGAAACTGAAGCTGTCTGCAGAAAGCGAAGGAAACGGATGCTCCAAGCCGAAAGTCGCTGGATTACTGAAATGCGCAATGAGAGCGTCAGATTTGTCCGCGCTAGGAATTTCCGCCAGAAGCGGCCAGAAACCTGCAATCGTTTTTTCCTGAAGTTTGTTTCCGTCCTTGTCAAGATCCATATAGAATCCGGCGGAAGAATCCCACATCATCGAGTTGATTCTTGTTTTTATTGAAAAATAATTTCTTCTGTACTGGAAGCTCAAATCCTTGTCGTTCAGAATATCGCCAAGAACAGACATATGAGCGCAGTTTATTGCCACAGCCGCGTTAAAATCAATCGGATAGAAAACATTTTCACGCGGAGAATTGAACATTGTGCTGGCCGCAGCAGGAACCGCATAAAGTCCGTTTTCCTGCTTGAAATTTTCATCAATCCAGTTCATGTATTTCTGAAGAACCGGCATTACTTCCTTTATGCGTTTTTTGTTCGCCGATTTATGGTAAAGATTGAATTCAGCCCAGGCAAAAAGCGGAAGTCCCACGCCCTGCGGATTAGAATCGTCAATCATCGGCTTTCCTGTTTTTGCATCATAACGCCAGCGGATTGCACCGTTTTCCTCTTGCTTTGAATAAAAATAATCTATATTTTTATTTGCATCATAGTTCCGGTTTGAATACACAAGGAAAAAAGATGAAAAAATACTTTCAAGCTGGTCAATAACAAGCTTTTCACCGCGCGGATAAATAAAATAACCATCAGAGGACTTTTCACCGGTCTTTGGATCAATCCAATAGTCGGAAAGCATTGTCCATGTCTTATTGTAAATGTCTACAAAATCCTGATCATAAAAATGGATTTTTGGAAAATCATGTTTATTCATTTAGTATGAAGTATATCACAAAATTTTGTAAAACGGTATAATTTTCTATTATTTTAGGAGTTTTTCGCGTGTATCAGTCATTTGTGTACGTTGAAACAAGAATTCAGCTCGCCGCAGTGGAATCTGTATTCCTTACAGACGATTCCACAAAAAAAATTTCAATTGAACCTTCAGTTCTGCAAAGCGTTTACACACTTGCAAAAGCGCTCGGCTGCCGAATCTCATTAATTTCCGACATTGAAAAAATCAACACGCCGCTTCCTGAAATTCAGAACGGAAAACCGATAAACGGATATTCAATAAAAATCGCGGAAAAAGGCGCCATGAGCCTTATGTTCCACAGCCACCGGAAAACAATCAAAATTGAAGAAGTAAGAATTGAAGAAGATTTAGGCCGCCTTACACACGCAAACGGAAAAACGCGGATGGACTATTCCTTCGCCGGAAATCCAAGCATACGCATAAAAACCGCGCCTTCATTTGAGCTTGGCGAAGAAGTACACATTTTTCTGGAAGAACTGCGCCGGCTTACGCAATACCTGAACATTGAAAACACAAAGCAGAAAGACAGCTACATCCGCTGCAACGCATACGTGGCGCTTTCAAAATATCCGCAGAATCCGGATTACTACGTGAAACTTCGGAATTTGAATTCCTTCAACTTTGCAAGAAAAGCCGTAAACCACGAGCTTACACGCCAGGAAAACATGATTTCAGCCGGTGAAAAAATTCGGAGCGAAAGCCGGCTCTGGAACGAAGCGAAATCCTGCACGGAATTTTACAAGGAACGGAATCCGGACAGAAACAGGTTCGGGCATTTAACCCCGCCGCAGACAATAAACCTGGAAAGCGCGGAAGAAAAACTTTCAGCGGAAATAAAAATTGAGCTTCCAGAAGCCCGAAGACAGCGGTTCAAGCAGCAGTACGGAGTTTCCAGGCTGCGCTCTGAATTTCTATGCGACACAAAAGAAAAAGCGGATTTTTTTGAAGCCGTTGCCGCGCTGGGAGCAAATCCTGTAAACACAGCGCACTGGATGGCGAGCGAGCTGGCACGACTTTTGAACAAGGAAAACATAACTCTTTCAAAATCCAAAATCACGCCGGCGCATTTCGCCTGGATTATAAAAAAACTTGACGCAAATGAAATCCACAGCTTCACGGCGAAAAAACTTCTCCGCTCAACTTTTGAAAACGGACATTCACCGGATAAGCTGATGCGCACGCTGAACATCACAGAGCTTGCAAACGAAAAAGACCTTCTTCCGTACGTGCAGAAAGCGCTGAAAGAAAATCCGGAGCAATGCAGAATCCTTCAGAACGGCCAGATGCAGCCGCTGGAATTTCTTACAGGCCTTGTGATGAAAGAAACTGAAGGCAGGGCGGTTCCGCAGGTTGTAAAATCCCTTATAAAAGAACAGCTGAACATAAGCGTAATATATATGATTACAACTGGAGGCGCAATTTCAGCAGTCAGAAACAAGGACGGAACGATTTCCGCAGGAGATTCGTCTGTTCTGAAAAACATTGCGGAGCAAATTGCGCCGGACACGCCGCTTCAAGTTATTTCCGCCGGGCAATATCTAAGCGAGGAGCTGGAGCCTTCCGACTGGGCCGCGCTAATCACTGAAATAAACACAAGAATCAACGCAGGAACTGCAAGCGGAATCGTTATAACGCACGGAACATACACGCTAAGCTACACAGCCGCGCTTCTGTACTGGCTTTTTTCCGACTCGGAAGTGCCGATTGCAATAACCGCGTCCTCAACACTGCCGCTTGAAAGCACAGAAGCCGAAGTGAACCTGCGGCTCGCACTTGAAACCGCCTCAAAAGAGAAAAGCGGAGTTTTCGTGGTTTACGGCGGAAAAGTTCTTTCTCCTCTGAACCTGCACTTTGAACGCCCCGGAATTTTTTCAAACTGGAATCTTACTTCCCAGAAATTCCGCGAAAGCGGACCGGTTGCAACCCAGTTCAACGGAATCAGCGACCTTGACCGCGATGTTGTTTCCCGCCTGCTAGCAGAAGCCAGCCGAAAAATGTTCATGTGCCGGCTTTACCCTGGATTCAGAAGCGACCTTTACAACAATATGCTCAAATATTCTTCTGTGCATTCGATTTTTATTGAAATGTACGGAATCGGCTCAGGCAACATGAATGACAGCGACTATTCCCTGAAGCCAATGCTTCTGACCGGAAACCGCCGCGGAATGAAATTCTACTGCACTTCCCAGCAGAAAATAAACCTTGATTTTTCGCAGTACATAACTGCGCACGGAGTCTGGCGCGAAGGCGCTGTTCCAATGGGCTACCTCACAACCGAGTCCGCAATCGCCCTGTACTTCGCCTGCTCACTCTGCGCCGACAGCGACGCCGAGCTTGACGAAATGATGGAAAGCTACGCCGCGCTTTATTCGAATTAGAAAAGGGAAAATATACAAAATCAGAAGCAAAACAAGCGGCGGCTTATGATATGATTTGCTTTATGCTTGGAAAAGATAATGATACCAAAGACACAACTTGGACTTGCCCATATTGCGGTGCGGAAAATTCTTCAGAATTTTCCACTTGCCAGATATGTTTTGAATAGATTCAAGTTAATTACAGTACTGTTGCACTGCCAAACTTCAAGCTGAATTTTAACAAGATTCAGTACTGTAACAAAAAAAACAACGCCTCTGCCTTTTGTGCAAAATATTGCACTTTTTTGGCAGAAGCATTGTTTTTCTTTTTTGAGGCAAGTTTTCAGCTTGGAGCTGTTATTCGTTCAGCAAGCCCATAACTGTTCCGCGGAAAAGTTTCACAGAATCAGCACCATCAGGATTGCCGATGATCCCTAAACCTTTGCAAAGAGGAATCGCTTTGTCCAAAGTTATGATTATAGTATCTTTCGCTCCGGGTCTTACCATTCCTTCATCATTAGAAATAGTAATTGTGCCTGAGCCTACCGAAACATCACCTATTTTAAGCTCTGTTTTAGCATTGTTAGTAATCGGAGTTCTTAGCCCGCCTTCATCTTGCGTGAACTCATAAATATTCGCTGAAAATTTGTTATACGACTGCATTGTTCCGGATTTTGACACAACAGCTCCCATATTAATATTATCACGGTTGGCTTCTGTGCCAAGGTGTATAGAAATTTCTCCATCGCCGTAACCAAGGCTTTCCGATGGAGTTCTGCTGCTACCTTTATGAAGTTCCAAAGCAGTAAGTTCTCCGTCGTATCCGCTTATTGCTATTTTATCGCCGGTGTTAATGCTGCCTCTTGAAACTGTACCTGTTATAATTACATTGCCGCTGACAACAAACCTATTACTCACAATCATATAAAAATCGCCTGTGTAGTCGCCGGTTCTTTCCTCATGATATGAACAAACGGTACAAGTTTTTTCTTCAACTTTAGGCTCGCCGTAATCCGCCGGTGTTTTTACAGTCCAGTCGCCAACGTGTTCGGCATAATCGCCCTTTTCATCAGAATGTTCACAGGTTGCTTTGTGCCAATGATGAGTTGCATCTTTCTCCCAGTTTTCCGTATCAAATGTGTGTGGAAGTTTTGCAACGGTTTCAGTTTTTACATAGCCGCAAGCCGTACATGTAAGAGTCCTTTCTCCTTCTGTCTCTTCGGTTGCCGGAGTGGTAATTTTGCCGGCATCAAAAGTATGCTCGGCATAACCGCCTTTTTCGTCAGAATGTTCGCAGGTTGCCTTGTGCCAATGATGAGTTGCATTATTTTTCCAGTTTTCCGTATCAAACGTATGAGTATGGCCTAACGCTGGAATAGACTCCGTCTTTTTGTAGCTACAAACCGTACATGTAAAAGTCTTTACGCCTTCAGCTGTTTCAGTTGCCGAAGTTGTAATTTTACCGGCATCAAAAGTATGCTCGGCCTCATCTTTTTTTTCATCGTGCCCGCAATCGGCGGCATGCCAATGATTGGTTGCGTCAGATGACCACGCCTCGGCAAACGTGTGAGAGTGACTTTCATCATCGCTCTGACAGCCAGCTAACAATGCAATCAATATTACAAATACTGCAAATATTGAATGGGGGGGGTAAAAGCCTTATGAGTAATTTTCATTTCTTTCTCCTTTAAATAAAATTATTTTTCATAGGGTTTTTATCATAATAATACAGGAAATTAAAAATTCCGCAACAAATATTTCCAGATTATAGGAAAAATTCTATTGTTCTCTAGCAAAAATCATCCAAAAAAGATAAATTCTCTTCCCGCCAGTCAAAAATTCCCGCAAAAGATTTCCTTAGTTTCCATCCTGGGAATAAACAAGGCGGATTTGCTCGCGCTGGCTCTTGTGTCTTGACTTCAGCAGAAGCGACTTGGAATCGTTCTGGTATACGTAGCCGGAAGAGTTGTATGTTTCAAAGCGAGCGTCGGTTCGGAACGCCAAATCGTAAATGTAAATTGTCTGGAAGCGTTCTATTCCATTGATAATTATGTAATGCGTGTAAGAAAGCGGGAAGTCTATATTCAGCGAAACAGTGCCCTGGCCGTCATTCTCATAGGAAATATTTTCTGCGCAAGTCCAAGCCCATACAGCGCGGCCGTTGTCAAACGAAAGAATTTCAAAATGAGGATAAAAATAATTGTCATGAACAACAATCGGATAAAGCTCGCCAAGAGTCTTCAGGTCAAAAGAAGAACTTTCCCGCAGATAAGAATTTATTATAAAGCGGCCGCCGGAAATATAAGAAGGATTCTTTACAGTTTCTCCGTAACGAAGCACTGCGTCGCCAGCCTGAACCGCCTGAACAACTGAAATAAATATTCCGTTTTCAGCAATTGAAATTGAATTTTCATCAATTGCGCAAGCTGAAGAAATTTTTTCAACAGCCTTGGCCGCAGCCGGAGCCAGAATATTCGCAAGCTCAGGATTTTTTTCGCAAAGCTCGTTGTAGACAGTCAAAATTCCAATTGAAAGCTGAAGCGGCTTTTCCGAAAGTGCAGAAGCGGACGCTGCCTTCAACAGATTCCGAACAGATTCCGCGCCCGGATGCATGCACATATAATCCGCGATAAACCGCACGTTGAACAGCTCCAGACCGGAAGAATCTGTTGCGCGGGAAATCATCTCGCCGTAATTTTTAAGCTGCGCCTGAAGCGGCTCATTCACACGAGCCAAAGTGTCAAAATACGGAGCGGAAAGGAATGTTCGCAGCGCGCTTCGCTTGAAATTCTGCGGAACTGCGTCCAGCGCTTCGTTATATCTTCCTTTTTCAGCCATTGCCGCAACAAACGAAACCGCCTCCTGCTCCGCCACTGTCTGGGAATCGGCTGGAACCTGCGAGAATGAATTTATAAGATTCTGCTTAAGGTTTTCTATGCAGCTCTTGTAAATTGCCTCGGAAGCGCCTTCAAACGCAACTGTATCTTCAAAAGAGAAAGAATGAGTCTTGTCAAAATAAGAATACGAAGCCACTTTTTCCGCTTTTGTAAGAACAATATAGTCGCGCTGAACCGCCGGCGCATTCAGCTCCCAGGAATTTTTCTTGGTTTCAATCTGAATTTGAGAATCTGTTCTTGAAGCAACAGAAATTCCAACCGCAAATCCATACGGAATAAAAACCTGGGAAACATTCTGCGGCAGAACGCCTTCAACAGAAAGATACGCCCGGGAAGTTTCATCGCTCACAGAAAAGCGCACCGAAACATCATTTGAAAAAGAAAGCTCGCACGAAAGCGGCGAAAGAATTTTCCACGTTCTTAAAGAAAGCGGCTTGTCAGCGCCGTTAATCATCGCTCTTACCGGCTCGTCGTCAGTTCCGGTGAAATTCAGCCCGTTGAATTTTACAGAGAACTTGTTTTTCAATAAAATACTGTTGTCGTCCTGAACCGATTCCAAAAGAGTAATATGGAGGTTTCCTAATTTTTCTGAAATAATAGAATCATTCTTAAACTGAAGAATAAAAATTCCGATGATTAAAACAGCATAAACTACTAAAAGTGTAAAAGCCTTTCTTAAAAATTGTGCAAACATTTTACTAAGTTTAACTAAAGGACAGATGAATTTCAACAACCATTTAAGTCCTTGAATTTGGAGAACTAAATGAAATTTAAAGTATTTGCGGTTTCGCTTTCGATTTTTCTTTCAATGAATATCTGCCTTTGGTCTGTAAGCGCGGAAACAATAAATTTTGCCGAGGAGCTTCAGAAACATCTTATGGCTGGCGACATAAACGGCGCAATTTCTCTTTACAAGGATATTCCGGAAAACCTGAAGGACGATGCTGACCTGAAAATCCTTGAGGCTTCGCTTCTTCTTTCCGTGGGAAGGCTGGAAGAAGCCAAAACGATTGTGAACGAACTTAAAAATTCCGGCTGCAACACAGTTGAAGTTATGGAAGTTAATGCTGAAATCGCGAACGCATCTGGAAAACTCGCCGACATTCAGAAGGCAACCGACGAGCTTTTAAAGGCTGATCCGACAAACGTAACGGCGAATCTTATTCTGGGAAACCGCTGGGCTTTAAAGAAAAAGTACAAGCTTGCCTGCGAATACTACAGAAAAGTCATTCAAAAGGAAAGCAATAACGAGGACGGACTTTTTGGCTACGGCCAGATGAGCTATTACCTTGGAAACATAAAAGAATCTGAAAAAGCGTTCAAAAAACTTGCGGAAGTGAATCCGCAGAGCGACATTGCCTACCAGTATCTTGGAAAACTTGCCGCCGAAGATGAAAACTATAAAATTTCAATTGAAAACATCCAGAAAGCAATAAATTTGAATCCAGAAAACTCAGACTACTACATTGACCTTGGAAATTATTCCCGGAACCTTGGACGCTACGACGACGCGGAAAAAGCATGGACAAAAGCAATAAACCTTGCCCCGGACTATTTTCTTGGCTACACGTACCGCGCTGGGCTTTACGACGAGCAGAACCGAACAGACGAAGCACTTGCCGACTACAAAATGGTTGTAAAAACAAACCCGAAATATTACTTCGCTTTTGAAGAAATTGGAATTCTGGAATTCCACAAGGAAAACTGGGAAGAAGCGCGAAAATATTTTTCAAAGGCAAATGAAATCAGCGAGTCCTACGCGTACAAGCTTATGATTCTGGCAACATACATAAAGCAGGGCAAAACTTTTGAAATGAAGCAGCTTTCAGAAAAATACATGAAGCCGCTAGACAGAAATTCCCTTGAATACAAAATGATTCGGCTTTACCACGATCAGGGGCCGATGAACGCGGAAAACGCAATCTCAAAGGATATTGAAAAAGAAACCAGCAAGAACAAGAAAGGAAAAATGAAATATTACCTTGCGCTCTACTACGACATGAAAGGCTCAAAATCCGTTGCGGCGGAATACTACAACCAAATTACAAAAATGCAGACTCCAATGTTCTTTGAATACAGGCTTGCAGAATGGGCGCTTCCCGCTGATTTGAAAAAATAGAAACCAAGGAAAAAACAATGGGCAAAACACAGAAAGTTTTAGAATTCAATGGAAGAAAAATCACTTTGATTGGAACTGCACACGTTTCCGCGGAAAGCATTGCTGAAGTCACGGAATTTATAAAGCAGAACAATCCGGACTGCGTTGCAATCGAGCTTGACGAAAAACGCTGCGAATCCATAAAAAATCCGGATAACTGGCAGAAACTGGACATTGTAAAAGTTCTAAAACGAAAGGAAGGATTTCTTCTGCTTGCAAATCTTGTGCTTGGCTCGTTTCAAAAACGTATGGGAAAAAATGTTGGCGTAAAACCCGGCGATGAAATGCTAGCTGCAATGAAAACCGCGGAGGAGCTTGGAATTCCAACAGAAATGGTTGACCGGCCGATTCAGACGACTTTAAAACGCGCGTGGGCAAAAAGTTCTTTCATGGGAAAAATGAAGCTTATTTCTGCGCTGATTGCCAGCGGTTTCAGCAAGGAGCAAATTTCCGAAACCGAAATTGAAGATTTGAAGAAATCGTCGGAAATGGACGCAATGATGAAAGAACTTGCAGAATATCTTCCGGTTGTAAAAGAAGTTCTTATCGATGAGCGCGACAAATTCCTTGCCTCTCACATCTGGACTTCAAAAGGAAACAATATTGTGGCGGTTCTAGGCGCAGGACATCTTAACGGAGTTGCGGAACATCTTGAAAAAATCGTCGGAAACAACGAATCTTCCGACACAACAGAAATAAATTCAATTCCAGAAAAAAAGCTCGGCTCAAAAATCGCAATGTGGATTATTCCAGTTCTTATAGTTGCGCTGATTGCGGCCGGATTTGTAATCGGCGGAAAAGATGCCGGCTCAGGAATGACTTTAAGCTGGATTTTATGGAACGGCGGGCTTGCGGCTCTTGGCGCGCTGCTTGCCGCGGCTCATCCGCTTGCAATTCTGGTTTCATTCATCGGCGCGCCGGTAACTTCGCTTTGTCCGTTCATCGGCGTTGGAATTGTTTCAGGAATCGTGCAGGCTCTTCTGTGCAAGCCGCAGGTAAAAGACCTGGAAAACATTGCGGATGACGCCGCAAGCCTGAAAGGTTTTTACCGGAACAAAATTCTCCGGGTTCTTCTGGTATTCCTTCTTTCATCAGTGGGAAGCTCGGCCGGAACTTTTATTGCCGGCGCGGACATAATCGCGGCTTTTTCAAGGCTTTTCAACAAAAACTAGTTTTTAAGCTGATTTTTGCTGTTCTTTTGTTACAGTTCTTTTATTTCCGTGTTTTATTTATATGAACCGTCTTTTAATTTATTTCAGCGCGGCTTTTGTTTTTCTGGCTTCGCTTTCTGCGGAACCGTCGCTTTCAGGCTTTCTGGAAAACGACCTTGAACTGAAAAAACTTGCGCTTGAAGCAAGAAAAGTTTCTCTTGAACAGAAAAAAACTTCAATTGAAAACGGAACCGACATTTCACTTTCAACAGGAACTGCAAATTTCCGTTTCAACGGCGAAAACACGAGCGTTTCTTTCAATCCTTCAGCAAAACTTTCTGTTCCTCAGGCGTCAAACCTTTCAGTTTCCTCTTCTTCAAAAATAAAAATTACAGACGGCGCAAACAACTCGGCGGACACTTCGTTTTCTTTTGGAATAGATTTGATTTCTGGAACATCGCTTGAACGGAAAGTCGCCCTGCTGAAATCGGAACGCTCGCTTCTGGAAGCAAAACGCAAGCTTCAGAACCGCGCGCTTGAAGCCGAAAAAGAATACTACACAAAGCTGAAGAATCTTTTTCAGGCCGCAAGTGAAATTTCAAGCGCAAAAAACGACCTTTACGAGGACACGGTTTCCTTCGAGGAAATAAAGGCAAAAGGCTACTCAAAAAATTCCGCAAAATACCGGCAGGCTGAACTTAAAGTTTTTTCAGACAATCACGATATTGAAACGAAAATGCACGATTTTGAGCACGACTGCGCAGTTTTCGCCTCGGAATGCGGAACAGAATTTTCCCCGGAAAAAAACGGAAGCGGAGGCGCAATGGATTTTCTTCCAGAAAAAATCCCGGAAGTAAGCGCGGTGAACATTCTTGACTTTGAAAAGCAGTTCTACACAAAAATAGAAAACGCGGAGCATGAGCATAAAATTGCGGAAATGCAGCGGGCGGCGGAAAAAGATTTTTCACTTTCAGCGAACGGCGGCTACACTTTTAAAAATTCAAACACAAGTTTTTCAAGCGGTTCTTCCGGCTCGGACACAATAGACGCAAGCCTTTCAGCAGCTTTCAAGGGAATCAGCATTGGCGCCGGAATTTTTGTTCCGACCGACGGCTCTTCCCCGACTTATTCAGCAACTGCAACGGTAAAGCCAAATTCATTCAAAACCTCAAAAATCCAGAAGCAGACAAATTCTTTCAGCGCAGAAGAAGAGCTGATTGCCATAAAATCTGCGGAAAAAGACTACGAAACCGATGTTGTGGACAAGCAGACAGAACTGAACGATATAAAATGGTCAAAACAGACAAACTCAAAAACCTTCGAGCTTTACGAAAGCCTTGCCGCAGACATGGAAAAACTTTTTGCCCAGGGAATTGTCCGCGAAACCGAATATCTTGACGCTCTTGCAAACAAGGAGCTCTACAAATTCAAGCTTCTTATAAACGACATTGACTTGATAATTTACAACAACACAACAAAACTTTTATTCTGCCGCGATGCAGAAATTCAGGACTGAATATGAAAAAACTAGGCGCAAAAAAAATTCCGTTGAAATTCAAGATTTTAATTGCCTGCACGCTCTTCTTGGCTTTTACAATTATGGCGCTCGCCGCAGCCCGAAAGCTGATGAACAAAAATTCGCTCGACACAACTTTCTATTCAGTGCGCAAGGAAATTTCAGAAAACTGCATAGAAATCGCGGGAACTGTTTCCGCAGCGGAAGAGCAGAAACTTCAGGCTTTAAGCGACGGAACTGTAACAGGAGTTTATGTTCAGGCCGGCGACAAAGTAAAAAAAGGGCAGATACTTATTCAGCTTGACGACACAACCCAGCAGTACAATCTTGCAAAGCACGACTACGATATGCAGATTACAAAAGCCAACGGCGCGGAAAAAGAATACAAGCTAATGCAGACGCAGCGGCTTTCCTTGATTCAAAAAATTTCAGACCGCCAAATTGTTGCAACCTTTGACGGAATTATCGCGGATTTCGATGTTTCCGTGAACGATTCGCTTGAAGCGAAGGATACGGTCGGAACGATTGTTAATGTTGACTATCTCACCGCCGATGTTGAAATTCCCGAAACAGACGTGGCGAAACTTGCCGTTGGCCAGAAAGTTGAATTTTCATTTCCTGCGTACAAGGAAAATTCAATTTACGGATATGTTGTAAGCTGGCCTGCAATCGGAGAAGTAACCAGCCGCGGCGCAACCATTGTAAAGGCGAAAGTCAGAATCGATGAATATCCAAAGGAAATTCTTCCGAATTTTTCTTTTACCGGAAAAATCCAAATCACCGAGCCAGAAGAAAATCTTATTGTTGAACGCTATGCGATTGCCTATGAAGAAAAAAATGCCTACGTTGAACTTTTTAAAACCGGAAAAAGAATTGATGTTCAAGTTCAGCCTTACGGAAAAGAATATGTGAAAATTCTTTCAGGGCTTTCCGGAGATGAAATCCTAAAGGCACAGAGCGTTCCAAAACAAAGCGGCTGGAACAAACGCGGTGGAATGGGCAAAAAACCAGGCGCCGGCGGACCTCCTCCAGGAGGATTTTAATATGGAAAACAAAATAATAATAATGCAGAACGTCTCCAGAATTTACAAAATGGGTGAAAATGAAATTCGTGCGCTGGACAACATAAGCTTCAGCGTGAACCAAGGCGAATTTATTTCAATCATGGGGCCTTCCGGCTCTGGAAAATCAACCTGCATGAATATGATTGGCTGCCTTGACCGCCCAACAAGCGGAACCGTGAAAATAAACGGCAAAGAAACCGCAAAAATGTCGGAAAAGGAACTTGCCGTGCTAAGGAACAAGACAATCGGCTTTGTGTTTCAGCAGTACCACCTTTTGGCAGGACTGAATATTCTTGAAAACGTAATGCTTCCGCTGCGATACCAAAGAATTGAAAAGCCTCTGCGAATTCAAAAGGCAAAGGATGCGCTGAAAAAAGTCGGCCTTGAAAGCCGTTTCCAGCACCGCCCGAACGAACTTTCCGGCGGCCAGAAACAGCGAGTTGCCATCGCGCGGGCAATAGCCACCGAGCCGAACATCATTCTTGCGGACGAACCGACCGGAGCGCTGGACAGCAGCACAGGAAAAGCGATAATGCGGCTCTTCCGCGAAATAAACAAGGAAGGCACAACAATTGTGATTGTAACACACGACCAAAAAATCGGGGAAAACACGGAACGCTGCGTGCGCATTCTGGACGGAAAAATTCAGTCCGACACAAAAAATATTGATTTCGAGAAAAATTTTTCAGAGGCTTTCGATGCTTGAAGATTTCATAGACGCTCTGCAGAATTTCCGCAGAAACAAAACCAGAACTTTCTTATCGCTTCTAGGTGTAATTATCGGAGTTGCCTCGGTGATTATAATCACAAGCATGGGAAGCGTTTCCACAAAGCAAATAAAAGACACGTTCGGTTCTTCCGGGCTTGATGTTATAAGCGTAAGCACAGGATTCATGCGAAGAAAACGCGACGCTGTCACAATAACTTTCGATGAATCGTTCCGGGAAAATTTATTTGAAAATCTGGACAACATAAAAAAAATCTGGTACAAGAATTCACTCGGCGCAACAGTATCATATGAAAGCACAAGCTCAACGATTTCTTGCAACGCAGTCGAAGCCGGCTATCTTGAAATGTACGGGCTTCAGCTTGAAAAAGGACGTTACATCAGCGTTACCGATGATTACGAGGGAAACCAGAAAATCATTCTTGGAAGCACAATTGCTGAAGCGCTTTTTCCGGACGGAGATGGAATTGGAAAATACGTTGTCCTTACAGCAAGCAAAATTTCATTCAATTTTCAAGTTGTCGGAATTTTGAAGGAACAGAATTCAGGAATGGAATTTTCCACAAACGCAGCTTATATTCCGCGCGGATTCTATTCAAAAAAGATAACGCCGAATCCTTCCGCCGAAACAATGATGGTTCAGGCAATTTCCGCGGAAAAAGCGCCGGCTCTTGTTGAAAAAATCGAGGATTACTGCCAGGAGCTTACCGGAACATCCTACTCGGTTAATGTAACTTCAATGCAGACAATGATTGAGCAGATGAATTCCATAACAAAAACGCTCAGCCTTATGCTCAGCGCAATTGCCGCAATTTCACTTTTTGTAGGCGGAATCGGAATTATGAACATAATGATTGTTACTGTAACCGAACGCAAGCAGGAAATAGGAATCAGAAAAGCGCTCGGCGCAACTCCGGCAGACATCCGGCGGCAGTTTCTTGTGGAATCCGCTTCAATAACGCTGATTGGCGGACTTTTAGGAATTTTCACAGGAATCGCGGTCAGCCTTGCAATTGAATACGTAAAAAACACAGGATTTTCAATCAGTCCGAACGCCTGTATCGTCAGCTTTGTTTTTTCTGTAGCGATAGGAATATTTTTCGGCCTGAATCCAGCCGCCAGAGCCGCAAAACTTGATCCGGTTGTTGCCCTGGCAGGAGAATAGCCCTGGTTTTAAGCTTTTACCATTGAAACATCCAGCCTGTTGAACGGAATGTTTATCTTCTTTTCATCAAAAACTTTTTTAATCGCAATATAAACTTCATTCTTCATTTTTACCAAGTCTGAAGAATTAAACCATACAGCCAGAACAATATTGATTCCGCTGTCTCCAAATCCGTTGTACCAGACCGCAGGCGCAGGATCTTTTAAAACTGAAGGACAAAGCGCCGGAACCGAAGAAAGGGCTTCGAGCGCAGCATTCATATCTGTGGAATAATCAATGTCAAGCTCAAACGAAAAACGACGTATTTCAAAATAACTGTTGTTCTGAAAATTTGAATTTATAATCGAACTGTTCGGAATTCTGACCATCTGGTTGTTCAAAGTATGGATTTTCACAGAAAGAAGCCCGACTGAATCAACAGTTCCAGAGACACCGCCCACTTCAATAAAATCGCCGACTTTCATCGCTTTTTCACCAAGAACGAACATTCCGCTTATCAAGTTGCTCACAGAAGTCTGGGCAGCAAAACCAACAGCCACTCCAGCAATTCCAGCCGCGCCCCAGATTGCGCCAAGCTTCACCCCGAAAAGGCTCAGAACATACATAACAACAAGCGCATAAAAAATGTATGAAATGATTTTTGAAATAACAAGAACGTACTGCTGCTGAATTTTTCCAGCTGAAACTTTTTTCACAAAATGCTTTATCAGCTTAAAGACAATCCACATCAGCAGAATCATGAGCAGAGCGCCCACAACCCTGAAAGCATTTTCCCATGTTACAAAAGTTTTTACAAAATCAACAAATTTGCTGGAAAACTTCACAACTGTTTCATTCGCAGCAACAGCCGCCGCTTCTGAAACTTCATGCAAAAGATCAGTTTGTTCTTCCATAATAAAAAACCGCCTTAAAAATAATTTTTATGAATTGTGCTTGCAAATATCATTTATGATGCACTCTGCGCATTTCGGATTTTTTGCGGTGCAAATATATCTTCCGTGCAGAATCAGCCAGTGGTGCGCATGACGCATATATTTATCAGGAATCCGCTCAACAAGGCTTTTTTCAACAGCCTCAGGAGTTTTTCCTTCCGCAAGCCCGATTTTCGGGCAAATCCGAAGAAGATGCGTATCGACCGGCATTGTATGCTTTCCAAAAACAACGTTCAGAACTACATTTGCAGTTTTCCGCCCTACGCCCGGCAATGCCATCAAAGCTTCCCTTGAATTTGGAACAACGCCGTTGAAATCTTCCAGAAGTTTTTTGCTAAGCCCAAGAACATTCCGGCTTTTCGCCTGGCTTAAGCCAATCGGCTTTATCACAGAGATTATCTGCTCCTGGGACAACGCGCACATTTTTTCAGGAGTGTCGGCAAGAGCAAAAAGCGGCTTAGTCACTTTGTTCACGCTTTTGTCCGTTGTCTGCGCAGAAAGCACAACTGCAACAAGAAGCGTGTACGGCGAATAATAATTCAGCTCAGGCTTCGGCTCCGGATTTTCCGCCTTGAACCGTTCAAATACTGAAATAATTTCTGGTTCTGAAAGAAGCATTTTCCGCCGGCTTTTATTTTGCGGCCGCTTTTAATTCTTCAGCCCTGTCTGTTTTTTCCCAAGGAAATTCACTTCTTCCAAAATGACCGTAGCTTGCTGTTTGCCTGTAGATTGGACGGCGCAAATTCAATGTTCTGCAAATTCCGGCTGGAGTGCAGTCAAAAACTTTTTTTACAGCTGCCTCAATTTTTTCAACTGGAACTTTTTCTGTTCCGAATGTCTCCACAAGAATAGAAACCGGGAAAGGAACGCCAATCGCATAAGCAAGCTGAACTTCCGCGCGGTCAGCAAGTTCTGCGGCAACAATATTCTTTGCAATATAGCGCGCCATATAAGCCGCGGAACGGTCAACTTTTGAAGGATCTTTTCCGCTGAATGCTCCGCCGCCGTGCCGTCCCATTCCGCCGTAAGTGTCAACAATAATTTTTCGGCCAGTAAGTCCGGCATCTCCATCAGGACCGCCAGTTACAAATCTTCCTGTTGGATTAATATGGTATTTTGTTTTTTCATCAAGAAGCCCGGTCGGTTCAAGAACAGGCTTTATAATTTCATTAATAATCGTTTTTTCAATTTCTTCATGCGAAATTTCAGGATCATGCTGATGAGAAACTACAACTGTATCAATTCTAGCCGGCTTTCCATCTTTATATTCAATTGTAACCTGGCTTTTTGCATCAGGACGAAGCCACTTTACTTTTCCAGATTTTCTTAACGCAGAAGCCGCACGCAAAATTTTATGGGCAAACATAACTGGAGCCGGCATAAGCTCCGGAGTTTCATTGCAGGCATAGCCGAACATCATTCCCTGGTCGCCAGCACCCTGCTGTCCTTCGTATTCGGCAAGCCCTGCGCCAACAACGCCTTGGTTTATATCCGCCGACTGCGCGTGAAGCCGGTTTTCAAACTTAAATTTTCTTGCATCCAAGCCGAAATCCTTGTTCACGTAGCCAATTTCCGCAGCAACAGAACGGGCGATTTTTTCAGCGTTCTTCTTTATAAATTTGATGTTTTCCTTTGCATTTTTAGTGAAACTTATTTCACCGCCAACAAGAACAAAATTTGTTGTGGCAAAAGTTTCGCAGGCAACATGAGCCTCTGGATCAAGCTCCAGGCAGGCATCCAGAATCGCATCTGAAATCTGGTCGCAAAGTTTATCAGGATGACCCTCGCCAACTGATTCAGAAGTAAAAAGATAGTGTGATTGTTTAGAAGAAAAAAGTCCCATAAGACTCTCCTTTTTAGCAAAATTTTCTAGGAAAAAACCTAAATCCGCTTGCAATTTGGATAAATCAACGGATGGATTTATTTAAATATTTCCAAAAGCATAATATTAAATCAAAAAACCTTCAATAGAATTTCAAGTTTGATTTGCATAAACAAGCCGCTTTTCAGTAAAATAAAATCATGTCAAAAATTGCTTGCATCTGCCTTAGCGCAACCATTCAAAAAACAGTTCAATTTAAAACCTTGAAGCTTGAAAACGTAAACCGCGCAGAAAACTACATCAAGGAGGCTTCTGGAAAAGCCGTGAATTCAGCGCGGGTTTTAAATCAGCTTGAACCGGAAACCGCGTCCGTTGTCTGTCCGCTGGGAAAACAGAATGCAGGCGAATTTATTGAAATGGCGGAAAAAGATTCAATAAACCTTTCCGCTGTGAAAATTCCAGGCTTTACGCGGGAATGCCTTACGCTTTTGGATGAAACAAACCGCTCGACAACAGAAATTGTGGTTTCAGAGCCAAAACTTCAGGACGACTATTCTGCTGCGGAAGAAGAGCTTCTGTTTCTTGCCCGGAAAGAAATTGAAAAAGCCGAAGCCGTAATTCTTGCCGGAAGCCGACCGGATTTCTGGTCGGAAGAAATTTGCGCGCTTATCGGAAAAATCGCAAAAAACGCCGGAAAAATCTTTTTGGCGGACTATTGCGGAAAAGACCTTCAGAACACGCTGGAGATTTGCGTTCCCGACATAATAAAAATCAATGAGCAGGAATTTTCAAGGACATTCAGCTTTTCAGAATCTATTCCAGAAGAAAGCCTGAAGGAAGCTATTTCCTTAAAAAGCAAAGAATTATCAAACATAATAATTGTTACACGCGGAAAAAATTCAACATTCGCCGCTCAGAACGGAATTTTTGCAGAATTTCCTGCTGAAAAAATAAATCCCGTGAACACAACAGCCTGCGGAGATTCTTTCAACGCGGGATTTCTCTACGAATACTTGAAGACAAAAGATTTTCAGTCCGCGCTTGCAAAAGGAACCTGGTGCGCCGCCAGAAACGCTGAAAATCTACGTCCAGGCTCAATAATCTAACAGAAACACGAAAACCGTAAAAATAAAAAACCTCTTGCTTTTACACAAGAGGTTTGGGCCATCTAAGACTTGAACTTAGGACCAAAGGATTATGAGTCCTCTGCTCTAACCACTGAGCTAATGGCCCGAAATGCAGAATCTATTATATCAGAAAGTTTTTTTTTATTCAACTGTTACTGACTTTGCAAGATTTCTAGGCTGGTCAACATCGCGGCCAAGTTCCTGCGCAACATAGAATGCGAACAGCTGGCATACAACAACCATCGGAATTGCGTAGAAAGCTGAATTTTCAACTTTCGGGACCGCAATAAATTCATCCACGATTGATTCAAGCTCTTTGTCGCCTTCAACGCCGATTGCAATAACCGGACCCTTACGCGCTTTTATTTCTTTTATGTTTGAAATAACTTTTTCACGAAGGAAATCATCCGGCACAAGGAAAACGCTCGGTGTCTGCTCATTTACAAGGGCAATCGGACCGTGCTTTATTTCGCCGGCGGCAAAAGCTTCCGCATGAACATAAGAAATTTCCTTCAGCTTCAAAGCGCCTTCGAGCGCAATCGGATACATCAAACCGCGGCCAAGATACAGAAAATCCTTGCATTTTGCATATTTTTTTGCAATCCGCGCGATTTTATCCTTGTTTTTCAGGGCTTCTTTCACAAGGCGCGGCTGCCTGATAATCTGCTCAATGAATTTCGCACCGTCTTCCCTGCTCATTTCACGCTGGCGGGCAAATTTCAATGCAAGAAGATAAAAAATTATAAGCGTGTTGGAAAAAGCCTTTGTTGAAGCAACGGCAATCTCAGGTCCGGCATGAATAAAAGCTCCGCCGTCACTTTCACGGGCAATTGAAGAACCTACAACATTGCAGATTCCGTAGACGCTTCCGCCTTTCTCGTGAATTTCACGCAAAGCATACAAAGTGTCGGCTGTTTCACCGCTTTGGCTTACCGCAAGAAAAACATCATCCTTGTTCACAATTGGATTTTTATAGCGCAGCTCGCTTGAAAATTCCGCCGCGCAAGAAATTCTTGCATACTGCTCAATCAGAAGACCGCCGAACACGCTCGCATACCAGGAAGTTCCAGCGGACATTGCCGTAATTTTATTTGTACGCTTGAAAATATCATCATCAAATCCGCTGAGTTTTGCCGTGGAAGCATCAAAATCAATTCTTCCGGCGAAAGCACGCTCAATACTTTCCGGCTGCTCATTGATTTCCTTTTCCATATATGTGCCGTATCCGCATTTTTCAGTTTCCGCCGCATTGATGGAACATTCTTCAATTCTTTGAGAATAATCGTTGTTTTCAATATTTGGAAATTTCAAGCCTTGCGCAGTAACTTCAACAACATCGCCGTCTTCAAGATAAATAACGCGCGTTGTGTTTCCAACAATTGCGTTCGCATCAGAAGCTATGTAATACGCACCGTCTGAAAGCCCCACAACAAGCGGACCGCCGCGCTTTGCCACAACAATTTTGTTCGGTTCTTTTACGCAGGTAATCGCAAGCGCATAAGTTCCTATAACCTTGCCAAGAGCCTCCTGAACCGCGCTAAGCAAATCGCCTTTGTAATATTTCGCAACAAGATTTGGAATCACCTCTGAATCAGTTTCAGACGCAAACTTAACGCCTTCCTTTTCCAAAGCCGCGCGCAAAGGCTGGAAATTTTCGATAATTCCGTTGTGCACAACTGCAATATTTCCGTCATTTGAAAGAAACGGATGCGCATTCTGGTCAGTAACCATTCCGTGAGTAGCCCAGCGAGTGTGGCCGATTCCCCATGAGCCAGAAAGCTCCTTCGGCAGAACGCCAATCAGTTTTGAAAGTTTTCCAGCTTTTTTATACAAATAAAATTTCGGCGAGCCGTTTTCTATTTTTCCAACAACAATTCCAGACGAATCGTATCCTCTGTATTCAAGTTTTTTCAAGCCATTAACAAGATAAGGAACGGCATTTCCTGCGCCCACGTAACCAACGATTCCGCACATGATATTATCTCCCGTTTAAAATTCAAGAAATTAAAATGATAGAATGATTATATAAAATTTTCACCTTTTTATTAAACCAGTTTTTACTTTATTTGTTGAAAAAAAAGACATTTCGATTTATAGTTAATATGTGTCTACGCTGTATATAGTTGGAACGCCCATAGGAAATCTTGGAGATATTACTTACAGGGCAGTTGAAACATTTAAAAATGTTGATATTGTGGCCGCAGAAGATACCCGCCATACTTTACAGCTTTTAACACATCTTGAAATTCGCAAGCCGCTTATTTCCTGCCGTGCGCAGAACGAGGAATTTGCCGCGCAGAAAATTATTCAGCTTATGAATGAAGGAAAAAACATTGCATTTGCAAGCGATGCCGGAACTCCTGGAATAAGCGATCCCGGCGCAGTTTTAGCAGGTCTTGTAAGAAAAGCAGGTCATTCTGTTGTTCCGGTTCCAGGGCCTTCCGCATTTGCAACATTGACGAGCGTTGCAGGCGCAGGCGGAAAAACCCTGATTTTTGAAGGATTTCTTTCACCGAAGCCAGGAAAAAGACGCACAAGGCTGAAAGAGCTGCTTTCAACCGAAGATGCAATAGTTTTATACGAAAGTCCGTTCAGAATTGTAAAGTTACTGACGGATATTGCCGATATTGATAATAACCGCCGCGTGGTGGTTGGCCGTGAATTGACCAAACTGCATGAAGAAATTATTGAGGGAATAGCCGCAGAACTGCGTGATGATTTTGCTTCCAGAGATTCAATAAAAGGAGAATTCGCAGTTTTCATTTCTGGTGTAAAAAAAGTTCAACTTTCTGATGAATCTACCGATAAATAATGGTAGAGGGGCAGGACGAATATGATGATAAACGGAATCGGAGGAATTAATCCTCTCAACAATGTGCAGAAAACAAGCCGCACAAACAACACTGAAAAAACAAGCTTTGCCGCCGACTCAGTATCTATTTCAAAAGAAGCAAAGCAGATGGCGGACGCATACTACCTGAACCAGGTTTCATCTGAAACACCAGATGTGCGAGCCGATCGTGTTGCAGAAGTAAAAGCTAAGCTCCAGAACCCGAACTATTTGAATGACGCAGTAATTGCTTCTGCCGCAGACAAAATCATGGAAAGTTTTGGTCTTTAATCAGTAAGAACGATTTTATTTACTAAAATTTTTGCTTGATACAAGAAGACGGAATAGAAATTCCGTCTTTTTTGTTTTATATTAATGTTTATGGCAGATTTAATTTTCAAGATTTCACCAAACATTGTGCTTGGCTCATACACGCTGACAAGACTAGGACAGTACGTCAGAAATTACGGCTCAAAATTTATGGTTATTCTTGATCCAATTCTAAAAGATTTCAATCTTGCGGAAAAAATAACGCAGCCGCTTACAGAACGAAAAATCGATTTTTTTGTCTACGACAACTTCAACGACGGAGCGACAACAAAAGATATTGAAAAAGCGATAATTCTAGCGCAGCAAAGCCATATACACGGAATAATTGCGGCTGGCGGAGAAAAAGCAATCAACGCAGGCTGCGCAATCGCCTCGCTCATAAACGAAAAACGCAGCATTTACGATTTTATTGACGGCTCTGTTCCAGCAGAAACTTCCATTCCGCTTGTATGCCTGCCGAGCACCTGCCGTGCGCCATACGCATTTACAAATTCAATTCCGCTGATTGACTCGCGGAGCCGCCAGGTTAAACAATTAAAAACCCAGAGCAACGTCTGCCGCCTTATGCTGTGGGATCCAAACCTTGCGCTTACGCTTACAGAAAATCAAACCGCCTCGCTTTCACTGGAAACGCTTTGCATTGCGTGCGAAGCCTATCTTTCGCAGAAAGCAACTTTCTTCAGCGATATGTTCTGTGAAAAAGCCTTTGAAATTTTAAGCTACGCAACAGACGGAAAAAAATCACTTGATATTTCCGCGCCAAAAGAACTTCTGCTGGCACAAGGCGGCTGCATGGCTTCCCTGGCCGCTTCAGCAAGTTCAACTGGAATCGCAAGCCTCATAGCGCTCGCCGTGAACGCAAGATACAAAATCAGCCGTTCGCTCGTAGCCGCAATTGTCTTTCCATATATGATTGAAGAAACAGCCAAATTCAAGGCTGAAAAAATTGCGAAAATCGCGAGAATTCTAAATCCGTCGGAAGAATTTTCTTCAAATGAAAACGCCGCCCAGACATTCGCAGAAAGCATCCGCCAAAAACTTGCAAAAGCAAACCTTCCAACAAGGCTCAAGGACTTGAACCTTACAATGGAACAGCTTGCGGAAAGCGCAGAAGACGCCGGCCAGCTTGACATTATTACAATGCTTCCACGAAGCATGACAACCGATGAACTTTTTGAACTTATGAAGCAGGCTTACTGATGATTGACCCGAACAAACTTTTTCAGCTTTCAGGCGGACAAAAACGAAGAAAACTGGCGCTTACATTCGGCGCGCTCGAACGCGACATCGCAGGAATTCCCGAAAAAGGCATGGAATATAATTTCAATTCAATGCCGCGTGCGGAATATACAAAAAAACTTGCTGAAATTCTGCTGGAAGACCCGAAACTTCCCGAAAAGGCGGCGGATGAGCTGAAATCTTTGCTTGCGGAAAAACCTTTCGACGAAAGAAGAATCTGCAACGCGGCAAGAAACCATCTGCTTCAGATAATTGGAACTTTTCCCGCGGAATGGGACCTTGTGATTGCCCCGCACGCCTCGCCTTTCGACCAGAACGGAACCGTGCGCAAAAGAAATTTCTATCCGGGAACAGCTGTATACGCGGAAGACATCCGTTCACCGTTCAACATCGGCTCAATTTTCAGAACTGCGGAAGGAATGGGCGCTGAAAAAGTTTATATTTCACCAAACTGCGTGGATCCTATGCAGCCAAGAGCCGTAAGAAGCGGAATGGGCTGCGTTGAAACAATGGGCTACGAACGGAAAAGCCTTGAAGAACTTCCAGATGAAATTCCAGTTTTTGCGCTTGAAACAGGCGGAACGCCAATAGAAAAATTCAATTTTCCAGAGCACGGAATCTGCATAATCGGCTCGGAAGAACTCGGAGTAAGTCCGCAGGCTTTAAAACGGGCAACCTACGGAACTGTAACAATTCCGATGACCGGTCTGAAAGCATCGCTGAACGTTGGAGTAGCGTTCGGAATTCTTATGCAGAAATGGTGCGAATCTCTTGAAGCCCTGAAAAACAATTAAAGCTGAATCTGCCTGAACGCATCCTGAAGTTTTTCTGAAATTTTTAAAAAGCCAGCTTCTGTTGTTATGTTGAAAGAGGCAAGAACATCCTGGTCAATCTGGTAGAATTCAAGCTCATTGTTCTGGAAATGGCAAATTGAATCCGCAAGATTCACCAGGGAAACCAAAGTCCGCTCTTCCGGCAGCGCGCTTTCCGGCGAATGATGAAAACGAATCACATCAACAAGAGTTTTTGGGAAATTCCATTTTTCAGCGATTTTTGCGCCGATTTCACCGTGGTTCACACCAGAGATAATCTTTTCAAATATTTCAGGCGAAATTCCTTTTGAAACACAAACGTTTTTTATGCTTTCAAGATAATCCGGATGCGCATTTTCAAATACAATTTTTCCCATGTCATGCAAAAGTCCGCAGACGTAGGAATCTTCAACAACAGCGCGGTCGCCAGCGCAAAAATTCTTCGCCAGATTAAACGAATAGAACGCTACTTGGTAGGCGTGCCGCCAAAGATTTTCATTGCTTCCGCTTACAGAAGCAAACGTCTTCAACGAGCCGACCGTGAACAGCATATTTTTTATGCCGCGGATTCCAACAAGTTTTACCGCGTCAACAATATTTTTGCACGGAACAGGAAGAGCAAACGCCGCGGAATTAACCTGTTTCAAAAGCTCGGCAGTAAGCGCGACATCATTTGAAATTTGCATCGCGATTTCAGACATCTGAGCCTTTGGATCACCAAGAAGATTACTGAGCCGCGCAATATTTTCCGGAAACTGAGGAATCGCTTCAATCGCATTTTTAAATTCTTCAGAAATCGCATTAATTTCATATTCAGTTTTCTGGTTCAAAGGAAGAATAATCCTTGTTATTGTCTCGCCGCCTTCGCAGATTGTCTGGAAATTGTCCTCGCAAAGCCCGATTTTCTGGAGCATAAGAATCATGATTATAAGCCCGAGCCCTGCGCCTTCAGAATCGTCAATAACTTTTGAAACGGCATCTTCAATTGAAGTGTACTGCTGAACCCGGCACAACTTGTCGTGAATCCGCTTGTACTCATCAACAACAAGCGTTGAATTGTTGCGGACTTCAAGTTTTATCTTGTTGTTTCTGAACTGAATTATGAGCTTCACGTAAAGCCCGGCGCGCTTCTGCTTTTCAAGGTAGTAATTCACATTTCCAAGCGTGTCTTCCTTGAAAGTTTTCATTCCTTTTTCATAGTCGGAAGAATTTGTTATATCAAGTTTTTTTTCCTGAAAATAAACCCGCTTTGTGTTCGCTTTTTTTGCATTTGTAACAAGCTCCTGAAGGCAGTAAGTAAGATAGCTTATCATGTGATCCTGCCCAAGCTGATGAAGAAATTCTGAAAGAATTTTCTGCATGTACATTTCCATGTCGTGAGGCAAGGTGTAAGTCGTAATTGTCAAAGGCAATCCAGAACGGATAGCAAGCGTAATTTTATCAGAATCAACTAGATATTTTTTTTCCGACATAACTTTCTCTATTTCATTTATTATATTTTTATAATACAAAAAAAATCAGATTAACAAAAGTGGCATTCAATTTATTTAAAAAAAGAAAAACCGCCCGGATTTTTAGCGCCGGCTTTTACCCAGCTTGTGATATTTTTTGCAGAAGGCTTGCTTTTCAGCTCATCGCAGGCGGAAATATAGCCGTCCAGCCAAGACGCAAAAGACGAATCCTTGTGCATTGTTTCATTCTGGTCATCGCCGGCAACAAGAAGCACTGAAAGATTTTCATTGTCAATTGAAGCGGCCGCAATATTTTCCGCAAAAGTCGCAAAAGCCGCTTCTCCGGCCGCAACAAACGCATTCGATGGATTCTGTACAAAAGTTTTTAAATTCGGGGAAAGAATAACATCTTTTTCAGAAGGCTGCGCTTTCAACGCAAAAACAATTCTCGCCTTTGACTTGCGCTGGTTCACGCGGCCAATTATTTCCAATGCCAGAAACTGATAAGAAGAAATCAAAGCATCGCAGGCTTCAGCGCAATTCTGCGTTGAACAATCTTCATAAACCGAAGAATAAAACGAAGAATCATAATATAGAATAAAATCGTCTATAAAGCCAAGTTCTGTTTCAGCCTGAATAACAGCCGAACGAGCCGCAACTCCAGAACCTCGCCGCAACTCAACAACTTTAACGCCGCTTCCGCCAAAACTGCCGGAAGAAGAATTTTCATCTTCGTTGGAAACCGCAAGCACAACATTGTTTTCTTTTATAGCAAATCCGTCTGCAAAATCAGCAGCGAACGGAAGCTCTTTTCCCGCAATAAAAATATTCTTTCCCATTCCTAGATTATAACACAATCACGTACTTTTACGAAATACGCCGTTATGATATAATTTTCTTCATTATGAAACTTTGGATAAAATATCTTTTTGCCGCAATTTTCGGAATTATCTGCGCATTGATTCTTCCGGTAAGCAATCCAGCTGTGGCATCCGCAATAAATTTTCTTACTGAAATTGTAATTCGTTTCGGCCGCTATATGCTTATTCCTGTAGTATTTTTCACTGGAATAATCGCTTTCAACAGGCTGCGCGAAAACAAACTTCTTGTAAAAACTGCGCTTTGGACCGGCTCGGTGATTGCAGTTTCATCTTTTGTCCTTGCAGTTGTCGGGCTTATTTCCATTCTTCTTGTAAAACTTCCGCGAATTCCAATCACAGTTGAAAATGTTACTGAAGCGACTTCTTTGAACATCGAAAAACTTTTCAGGGCGCTTTTTCCTTATTCAGCATTTGAAACGCTTGGAAACGGAACTTTTATTTTTGCCGCGTACTTTTTTGCGCTTCTCATAGGATGCGCCTCCACATCGGATGCTGTTCTTTTCAGGCCGATAACAACGTTGGCTGATTCGCTTTCAAAGCTGATGTACAATATCGGAATCATTTTCACGGAATTTCTTGCCTACGGAATGATTGCAATTCTCTGCTGCTGGACGGTTCAGTTCAAGTCAATAATTCTGAGCGGAGTTTTCACCCCGATGATTATAATGTTTCTGGCGGACCTGATTCTTGTGGCAGGAATAATTTATCCGCTGGCAATACGCTATCTTTGCCACGATCCGCATCCGTACAGAATTCTTTACGCCTCAATCTGCTCGCTGATTGCATCGTTCTTCAGCGGCGACTCAAATTTTTCGCTTCTTATAAATATGCGGCACGGAAAAGAAAGCCTTGGAATCCGCAGACGAATAAACGGTGTGGTTCATCCGGTTTTCACAATTTTTGCAAGAGGCGGTTCAGCGCTTGTAACAACGGTTGGATTCATAATGATTTGGCGCTCTTATTCTTCACTGCCAATTCCGGTAACTGATATTCTGTGGATTCTGTTCACTTCATTCGGAATTTCGTTTTTGCTCGGAGGTTTTCCAGCCGGCGGCGCATTTATTTCGCTTACAGTTCTCTGCACACTTTACAGCAAAGGTTTTGAAACAGGATTCCTTCTGCTGAAGCCGGCCGCACCGATAATCTGTTCATTCGCGGCGGCATTTGACGCATTGACCGCAATGTTCGGAAGCTACATTGTAGCCGTAAAAACTAAGCTGGTTGAACACCACGGAATCAACCACTTCATCTAACCAGAATTTTATTTTAAGGAAAATATAATGAAAGTTTCAAAATTTATCATTTCAACATTGCGGGAAGCCCCGAACGATGCAGTTATCGCCAGCCACAAGCTGATGATGCGAAGCGGTATGCTCCGAAAACTCGGAAACGGACTTTACGCCTATATGCCGCTCGGTTTCCGCTCGTTGAAAAAAGTTCAGGAAATAATCCGCCAGGAATTAGACAAAACCGGCTGGCTGGAAATGAAGCCAACAGTTATTCAGCCAGGAGATTTATGGAAAGAATCCGGCCGCTGGGACAAAATGCACGATGAAATGCTGAAGGCCCAGAACCGCGGAGGCCAGGACATGGTCGTTTCTCCAACAGCGGAAGAGGCGTTCACCGCATTGATACGCGAAGGACTTTCCTCTTACAAGCAGCTTCCATTCCTTGTTTACCAGATTAACACAAAATACCGCGATGAAATCCGCCCAAGATACGGCGTAATGCGCGGACGCGAATTCACCATGATGGACGCCTACTCGTTTGACGAAAACGACAAATCGCTGGACGAATCTTACTCAAACACAGCAGCCGCCTACCACAGAATCTTCAAGCGCCTCGGCTTAAAAACAATTTCTGTAAAAGCAGACACAGGCGCAATGGGAGGCTCAGGCTCAGAAGAATTCATGGTGGAAAGTGAAGTCGGCGATGACACGCTCCTTCTCTGTCCGAACTGCGGATACGCCGCGAACGTTGAAAAAGCCGCCTGCCAAAAAGAAACCGCTCTTGACTCAAACGGAAATCCTCAGGCAAAAACAGAGCTTCCAACAGAAAAAGTTGCAACTCCGAACGTTTTTTCAATTGAAGACATGGAAAAATTCTTCAGCGAAAAGCCAACAACATTCCTGAAAGCGCTTATTTATAAAGTTTACAACTGCGCGCTCGACCTTTCCGCAAATGAAGAATACAAAAATGCAAAAACCGTAACAGAAGGCGGACAAACTTACTATCCAGAAACATTCTGGTGCGTTCTTATCCGCGGCGACCTCGACGTAAACGAAACAAAACTTGCTTCCGTTCTTAAAGCAAGCGGCGCAGAACTTGCAAACGATGAAGATGTTCTAAAATACTCAGGTGCGCCGCACGGATTCGTCGGTCCGATTGGAATCAAAATTCCAATTTTGGCAGATGAATCAACAGCCACAATGCACGACTGCATCGGCGGCGCAGGCGAAAACGGCTTCCACCTGAAACACATTGAGCCAGACCGCGACTACACACCGTTCATGACCGCAGATGTACGAACCTGCAAGCCAGGCGACAAATGTCCGGAATGCGGCGGAACATTCTACATGAAAAAAGGAAACGAGCTCGGCCACATCTTCAAGCTTGGCTACAAATACACAAAAGCGATGAACGTTTCTTTCCTCGACCAGAACGCAAAACCCGTAACACCAACAATGGGCTGCTACGGAATTGGCGTTGACCGAACACTTGCAAGCATTGTTGAAGCATATCACGATGAAAACGGAATAATCTGGCCTATGACAGTCGCTCCGTTCCACGTTGTAATCGTTCCAGTAAAATACGACGGCGCAATGAAAGAAACCGCTGACAAACTTTACAACGAGCTGAACGACGCAGGAATCGAAGTTCTTCTTGACGACCGCAACGAACGTCCAGGCGTAAAGTTCAAGGATTTCGACCTTATCGGAATCCCGGTCCGCGTAGTTGTCGGCGAAAAAAATCTTCCGAACGTGGAAATCAAGCTCCGCAAGGAAGCAGAGCCAAAACTCGTTCCGGCAGAAAAAGCCGCATCTGAAATCAAAAAAATTGTTGAAGACGCGTTGAACGAGCTCAACAAGTAGCATACAAAAGGGCGCCTGCCCTACGGCGGCACTTTGTTGCCGCCTACCCCTCTTGCGGGGGGAAAATCCCCCGCAACGCCCCCTTTTTATTATGAAAAAATTTTTTATTCTTTTTGCAACATCATTAATTTCTCTTTCAGCAGGATTCGCCTTGCCAGGATTCAAAGCAGTTGTTCCAGACACTTCCGGCGAATACGTTTATTACCAGGATTCAACTTTTGAGCGCGAAAGTTTCGTAGGCTTTCTTGTGTACGACCAGAAAACTTATTCCGCACGCTACTACGCTCCTTCAGAAAAAAAATCAAAACTCCCGGAAAAAGAAATTCAAATTTTCTTCACTATAAACCCGGATGCAAATCATCTTGAACTTACCGGCGAAAAAGTTCTGAACATGCAGCTTCTGAACGATGAAGACTTGAAAATCGTAAACTACCTGCACGATTTGCTTTACGAATTCAGCGCGCGCCGCATCAAGCTCGTGGAAAACAACACGCTCTCCGGCACGCAAGACGAGCTCGAGTATTCAGGGCAAATCACCTCAAACGAAGATTTTGCGCAGTTCGGCGGCTCCGTTCAAATAAAATGGAACACAATAGTTCCGCTTTTCAACATTGAATCAATTTACAACGAAAACGACGAAAAAAAAGTGCTTTCCGCCGCAACAATCGGGCGGCTCGCCTCAAGCAACGACAAGTCCTTTGAAAATTTCAAAGGATTTCCAAAAGATTTCAAGGCAAAAAAACACACGGAAAAAATAAATAAAAAAGCTGAAAAAATTGAAATTCAGAACACAGAAACCGGAAACAACTATTTTATCCGCAGCGACTGGAAAAAACTTTCAGAAAACGCATTCTCTCTGGGAAATTCCGCGCTTCTTGTTGAAGGAACAATTCCAGAAAAAAATCTGAATTTTATAAAAAGGCAAATTCTTCTTGGCTCCGGCGAAAATTATCTGGATTTTTCATCGCTGGAATTCAAAAACAACACGTTCAAGGCAAACTACTACAATTTTCAAAGCGGAAATGTGAACACATCTTTCAAAAAAATTGAAAAAAATACAGAAACCGGCAAATTTTCATTATGCACGCTTTCAGTTTTTAACGATGTCTACAAAAAGAATTCCAGCTACTTCGACGAAATTATAGATTCTTTTTCCGCGCAAAAATAACTTTCGCCCTTTACAAGTTTAGAATGAAGTTCGCGACAATGGAGTTCCAATCCATTGTCCTTCTGAGCCAAGATATTCTTTTTTCTCGCCTTCAATCAAAAACTGAACGCTTTTTACCGTGCTGAATTCCGTTGCCGTGTACACAATCTGCATAAGCTGGCCGATGCTTCCTTCAACACCGTAAGAATTGAATTCAAAATTCTCATTGAAATTAAGAGTCGCAACTCCATCTTTAACGCTCGCCCCAATCAGCCGCGAGCCGGAAGGAATAAGGCTCATCGCATTTTTTTCTCCCGGAAGAGGTCCCGCAAGAAGCGCCTTCACCGCATCAGTCAGCGGCGAATCGCTTTTTGCAAGCTGACGCTTCACCGCACATCTGCTTACCGAGCCGTCCGCGCCAATCGAAACAAAATACAATGTGGTTGTCCGCGTTGAAACAGCCGGAGCCACTTCCGCTGAAGCCGGAGCATTTTTCTGCGCAACAGAATTTTTAGCCGGATTTTCCGGTTTTTCCGTTTTTTCAGCATTTGAATTTTCTGTTTTTCCAGAAGAAATTTTCGTTTCTTCCTTTTTTTCCGGCGATTTTCCAGATTCAGGCAAAGATTTCTTTTCATCCGCCGCAGTTTCAGAAATTTTTTCCGCCTGAGAAATATTTTTTTCCTGTCCGGCAGGTTTTTCCAAGGAACCGTCACCCATCAAGTCAATTTCAATATCATCCGGCGCGCTTTTTTCTTCCTGCTTAACCGGATGCTTTTCCACAAATTCCGGGGTAGAAACGCCAACCCGCTCAAAAAAGTCAGTTTTCTTCAGATTGGAAACAATATCATCCTTTTTTACAAAAAACATGATAACAATCAAAATCACAAGTACAAAAAAAACAGCAACATAAAGACCGCTGCCAGGTTTGTTATTTTTATTCTGAGCCATACTTTTTTATCGGATTTTTTTAAATGAAATTTAAGGATTCTGAAAACTTTATAAAGAAATCAGACAAAAAATAACCGCAGCTACAAAACAACCGCGGTTATTCTAAAAAAAATTACATTTTTTCAGCAAGGCATTTTGCTAAGCAAAAAACTGCCTATTTTGCCAAGTACTCGTTGATTCCAGCGGCAGCTTTTCGGCCTTCGCCCATCGCAAGAATTACTGTAGCCGCGCCAAGAACAATGTCTCCGCCGGCCCAGACTTTCGCCTTGCTAGTCGCCTGTTTTGCATCAACAGCGATATGGCCTTTCGCATCCTGGTTCAATCCTGGAGTTGTCTTTACAAGCAAAGGATTTGAACCGTTTCCAAGAGCAACAATCATCGCATCGCAGGCAATTTCATGCTCGCTGCCAGGAATTGCAACTGGAGAACGTCTTCCAGAAGCGTCCGGCTCGCCCAGCTCATAAGACAAAACTTTTACGCCGCGGACACGTCCTTCCTCGTTTCCTAAAACTTCAACAGGATTTTCAAGGAATCTGAAATTTACGCCTTCTTCTTCAGCATGAGCAATTTCTTCAAGTCGAGCCGGCATTTCCTTGCGAGTTCGTCGGTAAACAATATCAACCTGCTCTGCGCCAAGTCTGAAAGCCATTCGGGCTGCATCCATAGCAACGTTTCCCGCGCCGCAAACAACAACATGCTTTGCCTCATAAATCGGAGTCGCCGCATGCTCCTTGTCATAGCCTTTCATCAAATTTGCACGTGTAAGATATTCATTCGCGCTGAAAACACCAATCAGGTTTTCACCAGGAATTTTCATAAATTTCGGAAGACCCGCGCCTGTTCCAATAAACGCGGCGTCAAAGCCTTTTTCAGACAAAAGCTGATCCAACGTATCCGTTCTGCCTACTAAAAAATTCAGCTCAAACTTAACGCCCATTTTCTTAAGATTGTCAATTTCATTCTGAACGATTGACTTTGGAAGACGGAATTCAGGAATTCCGTACATCATAACGCCGCCAGCCTTGTGGAACGCCTCAAAAACTGTAACATCGTGACCAGCACGGGCGCAGTCAGCCGCAACAGTAAGCCCTGCAGGACCAGCACCGATAACCGCAACTTTCTTGCCTGTTTTAGCAACAATTTCCGGCATTGTAACTTTATTGTTTTCACGCTCCCAGTCCGCAACAAAACGTTCTAGGCGTCCAATTGAAACAGCTTTTTCAGCAGATTTATAAACCTTTCCAACTGTACACTGACCCTGACACTGTTTTTCCTGAGGGCAGACACGACCGCAAATTGCAGGAAGAAGCGAAGTTTCCTTGATTGTATCAACAGCGCCTTTAAAATCTTTCTGGGCAATTTTTGCGATAAACTGCGGAATTTTTACGCCAACCGGACATCCGTTTATACAAGGCATATTTTTGCACTGAAGACAACGGTTCGCTTCAACAACAGCCTGCGCTTCTGTGTAGCCCAATGCAACTTCTGCCATCTGGCGGGCGCGTTCTTTCGGCTCGCGGCTAGGCATTTCCTGCTGCGGAATAGCCATTCTGTCTTTGTTTGTAAGTTCTTTTCCTTGAATTTTTGCCAGTTCTTCTTCAGCAATCTTATTCAATTCTTCTATTGTTTTATGTGACATTTATTTTTCCTGATATTAAATTTACTTAGCAAGCGCATCTGCCTGAGCCTGAAGCTTGCATTTGTGAAAATCTTCTGTTTCTCGCGCCTTGAAAGATTTCATACGCATCATCATATTGTCCCAGTCAACCTGATGAGCATCGAATTCCGGACCGTCAACGCAAACGAATTTTGTTTCGCCGCCAATTGAAACACGACATCCGCCACACATTCCAGTTCCGTCAATCATAATTGTATTCAAGGAAACTGTTGTAGGAACATTGTACGGCTTTGTTGTCAATGCGCAGAATTTCATCATAATCGGAGGTCCAATCGCAATAACTTCTGCCGGAGGTGTCTGAGACTCGCACATTTCCTTCAAAGGAACTGTAGAAACACCTTGCCTACCGGCTGAACCATCATCTGTCATGATTATAACTTCATCAGCAATCGCCTTCATCTCATCAACATAAATAAGCAAATCTTTTGTTCTAGCCGCAATTACAACAATAACTTTATTTCCTATTGCTTTGTGAGCCTGAACAATCGGATAGCAAGGCGCAACGCCAAAACCGCCGCCAACAACAACAACCGGACCGTCTTTCTTTTCAATTACAGAAGGATTTCCCAAAGGTCCGAGCAAAGCGGCAAGCTCATCGCCAACATTTTTAAGAGAAAGTTTATATGATGTGGCGCCAACAGCCTGAAACGCAAGCGCAATCCAGCCTTCCTCAGCATTCGCATCTGCAATTGTGAGCGGAATTCTTTCGCCGAATTCTGCGTCAACCTGCAAAATAATAAACTGCCCGGCTTTTCGGTTTCTAGCAATTTCTGGAGCCTCAACCTTCATGTACCAAGTTGCGGACGCTTCCGACAGCTTGCGTTTTTCAAGAATCTTAAACATATCAATATTTTCCTTAAAATCAAAATATTATTTCTATCTTAATATAAATGAGATTTTTTTTCTATTGCAGAAACAGAAATATGAAATTTCCATAAATGTAACACAGTTTTTACAATCGGAAACATATTTTTTTCTGTTTTCTCATTGTGCCATTCAACAAAATAAAGTATAATTTTATAAGTTATAAATGTCCTTAGGAGGAATAAAAATGTCACTTAAGAAAACTTTTTCAAAAGATGGCAAATGTAATGTTACATTTACAGTTTCTTCAGAAGCAGCTCAGGGTGCAAAGACAGTTAATATCGCCGGAGATTTTAACAGTTGGAGCAGCACCGATACACCGATGAAGAAAGGCAAAGACGGCTCTTTCTCTGTTAAATTGACTTTGGATGTTGATAAAGAATATCAGTTTCGTTATTTGCTCGACGGATATAAGTGGGAAAATGACTGGAAAGCTGATAAATACATTCCAGCGCCTTACTCTAACGCAGACAACTCTGTTGTTGTTACAAAAAAAACAAAGTAGTTTTTGCTGCAAAAAACCGGCTCGCAAAGCCGGTTTTTTTATTTACTTAAGATTTTTCAGCAAAGAATCAAGTTCTGCCTTTGTAATAAAATTCTCGCGCAGATAATAATCAGAAATTTCCTTCTGCAAGTCGGTAATTTCCGACATCTTTTTTCCAAGCATTTTTTCAAACGAATACTGAAGAAGCCTGTAGTCGCGGAATTCCTTTATTCCCATTTCATTAGTTTTCTGGTAATCGGCGGCAATCTCTTCCCAAGAAGCACCGCACAATGCAGCCAGATTTGCGCTTACAACACCAGTGCGGTCAGTTCCAAGGCGGCAATGAACATAATACGGGCCTGGATGAGAATTTATAAACCTTATGATTTCTGCCATCATGTTTCCAAATTCCCGGGTATTTGAAGCATAATAAACTGTATTGTAATTTGTTTTTATAAAAAGCTGGTTTCCCGCCTGACGAATATCGCCCACATAAACCGAAATCTGCTCTTTTTTCACATCAATCGATTCATCGCCGGAAAGCGTGATTATCGATTTCACACCGTTATCCTTCAGCTGTTTGTTAACCAGAAAAATTCGTTTTTCTTCCGTGTCATAGTTTGGCCGTGAAATTTTATAAGGATGATACCCACGGAAAAGCTTTGTTGTTCCAGGAACAAGCCTGAAATTTGAAATAACTGCAACATCTTCCGGGTTTTCAAGGTTGAACTGCTTAAGTTTTTTCAGTTTTTCCGCAGTTTTTGTGTTTTCAATTACAACAGAAGGATTATCCTCCGGCAGAAGAATAAGATTATTCGAAGCCATCTGGAATCCCGGGAACGGATTAGGCATCGTTGGCTCCATCACTTCATTTTTTGTGCGGATGCTTGTCGCCTCAACAATACGGACTTCGTATTCAACTTCAGCAATAACATAAAACTTGAATTCAGGAAAACCGGAATTTCCAGGAATCATTACATCTTCAAGCGCACATTCATAAGTCCATGTTGAATATTTGTATTTTTCAAGTTCCCAGCTGCTGTTCTTCTTTGCCCAGCCGTTGAACGAACCTTCAACAAACACTCTTTTTGGAGTTTTTATGCCGAATCTTGAAGAATCGAACACGAACACAATTTTTCCGCCGTCCAGCAACTGATAGCCGAGCCTTTTATTCACTTTGTCCAGCTTGAATTCCGGCTGAACTGTTACAATTTGCGCATTCTTTTTTGCAAAAACTGAAAAACTGCTCAAAACCGCAAAAGCCACGCACAAAAATATTTTTCTAATACCCACTTAAATATCTCCTGATATAGCGTTTTTTAAATTATAACCGATAATCCACCGCAAGTTAACTAGCCTGAATGTTAAGTTTTTTGTAAATTCTGAAAAATCGCTTTCGGCATATTTCCAATTTGCTCAGATGGATTTGGCTCGCGGTACGCTTGTATTAATTCGGGTGCTTCGCACTTTAACTGGTTCAATCGCCAAAAATCTTCACAAATTGCAAATCTGCCTGCGCTTTTACTTTTTCAAAAAAAACTCGACATTCAGACTGAATAAAAATCCTTCATGCTGAAAAAAATGCAAATTTTCAGCATGGATTTATTCATAAAAAAAGAAAATTTATGTAAAATGAATCTATGGAACAGTACAAAAAAGAATTTATTGATTTTATGGTCGAATGCCAGGTTTTAAAATTTGGCTCATTCACATTGAAAAGCGGCCGCCAAAGTCCATTTTTTATGAACGCAGGCGCTTATGTAACAGGAAGCCAGCTTGCCCGCCTTGGAGAATTCTACGCAAAGGCAATCCACGACAATTTTGGCGATGACATTGATGTTTTCTTCGGTCCGGCATACAAAGGAATTCCTCTTGCTGTTGTAACGGCAGTCGCTTATTCAAAACTTTACGGAAAAGAAATAAAATACTGCTCAGACAGAAAAGAAGAAAAAAACCACGGCGCAGACAAAGGCGCTTTGCTTGGCTACAAAATCAAAGACGGCGACAAAGTTGTTATAATAGAAGATGTTACAACATCTGGAAAATCAATTGAAGAAACTTACCCAAAAATAAAAGCCCAGGAAACAGTTCCAGGCGGAATTAAAATCATCGGTGAAATTGTAAGCCTTAACCGCATGGAAAAAGCCGCTGACACAACAAAATCGGCGCTTGAAACAATAACTGAAAAATACGGATTTCCTGCAAAAGCGATTGTAACAATGGCAGATGTTGTGGATGCGCTCTATACAAACGGCGACAAAAAAATAATCACTCCAGAAATAAAAGCCGCAATTGATGAATACTACAAGCAGTACGGCGCAAACGGAATGGTAATTTAATATTATTTTTTGCAGACCAGAACCATTGTGGCGGCGTTTTGATTATAGCTTTGCTTTTCAAATCCGCCGTAAATCTCAACGGTTTTGTACCCGATTTTTAAAAGCTCGTTTTTCAATTCCGGCGCTGAATAAAGGCGCTGGACAAATTTATGCTCAATTTTATTTCCATCCGGAAAAACGAGCGTCCATTCAGAGCAAAGGCCTTCCCATGCGCCGACCACACTGAAATTTGTGGAAACTTTTATTCCGGAGCGAAAAAATTCTTCGCCTTCAGTAAAATTAATAATCGCCGTTTCGCGGCTAACTGATTCAAGAATAAAAATTCCGCCTGCTTTCAGAGAATTAAAAATGTTCTCAATAATTTTCAAATCGTCCTGAACGTTCTCGCAATAGCCGAAGGAAGTGTAAAGATTCACAGCGCAGTCATATTTTTTTTCGCTTGAAAAATTCCTAAGATCCTGATTCAGAAGAGTTAAATTCACGCCTTCATCCGCAGCGCTTTCAGAAGCCGCGTCAAGCTCAGACTGAATTATGTCAACGCCGGTAACTTCAAAGCCGAGCAAAGCCAGTTCAACGCTGATTCTTCCAGGACCGCAGCCTGCGTCAAGAACGGAATTTCCGGGCTTTAGATTTGAAAGTTTTTCCACAGCCTTTGCGACTTCTGGAGCCTCCGCCCAACGGTTTTCATCAAAAATTACCGGTGAATAAATTTCCCAAAATTTTTCATTTTCAAACCATTCTTTTTTCATTTTTTTCTCTTGTTAAAACAATATTTTTCGCTATTGATAATTTTTTTCCAAAATTCATCTAAAAAAAATCTTGAAATATTATTATATTTACAAAAACAAGATACTCGAAAATTTATTTTTTATTAAGGGGAAAATTATGGATTTGGCAGAAATTGACGAAAATGGAAAAGGTTTATTATTTTTCGGCGAAACAAAAGTTGAAAAACTTGAGCAAATAAAAGGTCAGTCAAACGTATTTCTGCTGGAAACAACTGCTGTTTTGGAAAGAACTTCTCAGTTATCGCCAAAAGCCGGACAATTTTATCTTATAAGAAGCAAAAAAACAACAACAAACTACAACAGGCCAATCAGCGTTTATCATTCAGAAGAAAAAATCAACGAAGATGGAAAAAAAGAAATAAAAATTCAGTTTATGATTCTTGAAAAAGGCCGCGGAACCCAGGAGCTTTGCCATATGTACATCGGCGAGCCTTTAAGTTTAATCGGACCGCTTGGAAACTGCTGGCCGCTCGAAGATGCTGAAAAAATAATTGCGACAAACAAAACTAAAAGTCCAAAAATCGCGATTGTCGGCGGAGGAATCGGCGTTGCTCCGGTTGCAAATCTTGCCTCAACTCTGCCGGACGGAACTTATGATTTCTATGCGTCTTTTAAATCTGGCTCATACGGACTTGAATATGTAAAAGCCGCAAAAACTGTAATCACAACAGATGACGGAAGCGTTGGAATTCACGGAATTCTTCCAGCTGGTTTTTCAAAAGAAGAAATTCAAAAAGCTGGCTATGAAGTTATTTATGCGTGCGGTCCGGCTCCAGCCTTGAATTATGTAAAATCTGTTGCGGAAGAACTTGGCATAAAATGCTGGATTTCCATGGAACACAGAATGCTTTGCGGTCTTGGCGCCTGCCTTGGATGCACAATTGAAACAAAAGAAGGATTGAAACGCTGCTGCAAGGACGGACCAGTTTTTAACGCAAAAATAATTGATTTTCCAAAACCAGAGCCGCGCCGCAAACCGCTTGAAAAAGACGAAGAACCAGATTTGTCTGTGGAAATCGCAGGAATTCACTTTAAAAATCCGACAATTGCCAGCGCAGGAACTTTTTCATACGGACAGAATTTCCGCGGCGTAAGCGATGTAACAGCTTGGGGCGGAATTGCTTCAAAAGGCTGCACATTTGAACCGCGGGAAGGAAACAAAGGAGAACGAAGCCTTGAAGTTCCGGGCGGAAATATGAATTCAATCGGACTGCAGAATCCTGGAATTCCTTTTTTTGTGAAGGAACTTCTTCCTGGCATGCTGAACCTTGGTCCGGTTGTAATCGCGAATCTTGCAGGAAGCGACATAGAATCTTACGTTGAAGGCGCAAAACTTCTTGATAAAACAGAATGCGATATGATTGAGCTGAATATTTCTTGCCCAAACATCAAAGCCGCCGGGCTTGCCTGGGGAATGAGCGCCGACACAGCGTATTACTGCGTCTCTGCAGTTCGAGCCGTAACTAAAAAACCGCTCATGGTAAAACTTTCGCCAAATGCGCCGGATAACCGCCCGATTGCAATCGCCTGCATAAAAGCTGGAGCAGATGCAATCAGCCTTATAAACATGGTTCACGGAGTTGCAATCGACATTGAAAAGGGAAAGCCGTTTTTCAACAATGTCCACGCAGGTTATTCAGGACCTGGATTAAAACCTCTTGCGCTCAGAATTGTTTACGATGTAGTTGAAGAAATAAACAAGCTTCCGCCGTCGCAAAGAGTTCCTGTTGTTGGAATAGGCGGAATTTCAACTTGGCAGGACGCAGTTGAATTTATTATGGCTGGCGCGCAGGCAATAGAAATCGGCCAGGCGAAATTCACAAATCCAAATGTCGCAATCGATATTGCGCAGGGACTGAAGCAATTTATGAAAACGCACGGCTACCACAATCTTGCAGAAATGCGCGGAATTGCACAAGTAAAAAACCACACAAATGAACTTGGCTCTGGAAATGAGAAAACAAAATATGCTGAACTAAAAAATATGATTCTTGCGGACAAGCCGATTGTTCCAAACATAACCGGCTCTAACGTGCAGAACAACTAGAAAAATAAAATATCAATAACCGTCGCTCATTGCACGGTTATTGTCTTTTATGCAAAGCTCATCATAAACCAAGCTTCGTTTTCTAAGCTCCTGCTTCAAGGAATCCGGGAACGGCATATTTCTCCAGAAAATTCCGCGGACTTCCTTGTCCAGCCGCTGGACTCCGTTCGATTCTTTTGTCATCCACAAAACATAGTCTTCAATAAAGAAAGCCTTCAGGTCGCCTTTTAATTTCTGCCGGTCGATATACTGGTAATACTGTCCGGTCAAGCCTTCTTCCATCCAATAGTAAGACGCTTTTTCCTTTGCAACTTGCCAGCGCAAATCCGCAACAGCCGTAAGAACCGCAATTTTCAAATCGCGCGGATACATAGGAATAACAATTCGACCACGGCTTGTAACACGGTTATAACGGTCAAAAGGCTCCCAGCAGAAACCTCGGTCGCCGTAAGTCGGGAGAAGAAGAACATAAGGAACAATTCTGTTAGGAACATTTTTGTGGATTCGGCAAAATGCGCCCGGATCAATTGATTCAACCCAGCGCAAAATATCGATTACATTTTCGCGGGTTCCAGTTCCACGCTCCATGCAATGATAGAATTCCCGTGTAAAAAGCGGAAACTGATTTCCCTGCCGCCCTACAGTCATTTTCGCCATCTGGCGAACAGTTTCAAATTCAATATTTACAGCATCTGTATCTGCGGCATGAGCCTGGTTTCCGCCGTTTTCAGAAAGTTTTCCTTCAACGCTATCGTAAACGCCCTTCGCATCCTCAAAATCCTTAAGGCAGCGCACATACTCCTTGCCGTTCTTGGAAAGCCTGTGAAGACGGTCGGTAATTTCGCTAAAAAGACGAATCTGGCTTTCTGAATAAGCAGCTCTATGAGGCTCAAGGCCAGGAATTGTGTTGTGCTCGCAAAGCTCGTCAAATCGCTCGCGGATTTCCTGCTCCAGAACGTTTCTTTCATTTTCCTTTATGTTTACAATATTTTCAGCAGCCTGCATTTTTCCTGAATTCTTTGACTGAAGCTGCTGCAGACGGTTCTGCTCCATTGTGGAAGCTTCTTCCGGAGTCGCCGCTTTTTTAGGAGCACGCTTTTCATCAGTCATTGAATTTGTAAGCCGGCCGCTGGCAATTTCCCTGAACCATTCATCCTCATAAAGAACTGGCTCGCCTGTGCGGTTTTCAAAAATTATCTTGGAAAAAAATTCTTTCTGCTCCGGTCTGAAAAGCGAAGGAAGCAGCACGCCAAACCGAACCAGCATTCTTTTTGGCATAGGCAAATTCAAATCCGCCATTTTAGGCGCCATCCCGCGCAAAAGCTCCCAGTACGCAGAAATTATATTCTGACGGTAAACAGTGCGGTCTTTCGGGTCTTGGCAGGTCAAATACTTTGAAAGCACCTGATGCAGACGCTGAGCAGAAGCATTTTCCCCCGTAAGCGCAGTTTTATAATAGCTTGTATCATCAAAAACTTTTGACGAAGCATCTTCCGTGAATTTTGTAATTTCATCAAACTGACGCTTGCTCAAATCAACTTCATGAATCGAATGTTTTTTTGGCGCAGAATCAACTTTTGCATTGAACAATTTTGAATGTTTTGTAAAATCCTGCATTGAAAAAGGCGAGCTGGTTTTTGACTCAAATTCAGACGAAACGTCCTCGCCTTCGCTGGAAGAATTATCAACATCTGCCAAAAGTTTATTTATTTCATCCTCAAAGTTTTCAGCCATCGCACACCTGCCAGTAAATTATTTTGAATATTTTATATTATACCACTATTTTTGAATGAATGGAAACTTCTCCGCTGTCAAGAGCTTTTATTTCGCCATTTTTCAGTTTTACAACAAGCTTTGCATCTTCTGTAACATCTTGAACCGTACACATGAAGTTTTTTTCCTCGCAGTTTATCACCGGGGAAATTTCAATCTCTTTTCCAATCAAAAATGAACGTGATTTATATTCCTGCATCGCTTTTTTTATTTCTTTTTCGCCGCCATCAAGAATTGCAAGAAATTCGTTCACAACTTCTGCGCAAAGCTCAGCCTGCTTTCTGTTTTTTGAAGACGAAATTACGCTTCCAGCAATATTTTTCAATTCTTCCGGCTGGTTTTTATTTGTTGAAATATTGATTCCGATTCCAACAACAGCCGCATCAATCATTCCAGTTTCAAAATTTGCGTTTCCTTCCGTAAGAATTCCGCAGACTTTTTTTCCGCCCACAAAAATATCATTCACCCACTTTATTTTTGCATCAACGCCGTAGATTTTTTTCAACGCCCGAACAACGGCAACTCCCGCAGAAGCAGTAAAAAGCGCTGGTTTTTCAATATTTCCGTTTGAATAGACAATCGAAAGATAAATTCCAGTTTCTTCCGGCGAATAAAACGGTCGCCCCAGCCGGCCGCGGCCAGAAGTTTGACGAGCCGCAACATAAACAGTTTTGTGAAGCAGTTTTCCGCTTTTTTCAGCCAAATCGCGCTTCGCCTGAGTATTCGTGGAATCAATTTCTTCAAAAAATTTCACCTTTACAGATTTGTCCAAAATATGCGCCGTAATTTGTTCTGCATTGTAAACATCATTTGAAACAAGCCTGTATCCGCGGTTCGTTGTCGCTTCAATCTGGGCGCCCTGTTTCCTAAGCGCATTGATTGCCTTCCAGACTGAAGTTCTTGTTACTCCGCATTTTTCTGCAAGTTCCTGGCCGGAAACAAATCCGTCCTCTGTTTTTGTATTCTGCAGGACTGAAAAAACAGAATCTTTTACCGCCATTATTTTTTCTTTCCAAGCAATGTGAAATTTTCAGCAGGATTTGAAAAAACAATTCCGCTTCCAGGTTTTGAAAGACAATCCAGCTCTTTTACAGAATCTATAATCTGGCCGACCTTCGCATTTTCAGCAAGAATAAGAATCATATCTTTTTCAGGAACAATTTCAACGCCGAAAAAAGTTTCATCGCCAGGCCGAGCCGTTCCACGCGCAGAAAGAATTGTGCCGCCCGTAGCCCCAGCGTTTCTAGCGGCAGCCATCGCATCTTCCGCAAAACCTTTATTCACAATTATCGTAATAAGCTGATGTGTTGTTTCTGACATATTTTCATCCTTTCCGGTCGCTTTTCCGGATTTTACAAACTGAGAGACTTTTGTGCTGAACAAAATTCCAAAAGGCTGTTTTTTTTCTGAAGAAGAATCTTCCATCGCCTGCATAATTTTTTTTGTATTTTCTGAAGAAACCAGAACGTAAACTATATCTTTGTTTGAATCAGCCAAACCCAAAATCTGAAGAAATGTGCTCGCCGCTGTTCCTTTTCCGCGGGAAATTGTTCCACCGTGCGCGCCAGCCTCAACCGCCGCATGAGTCAAAATTTCTCCGCAATTTCTAGGAACAATTCCAATAATCATGTCGTACATCAGCTTGCCTCCTTTGTTGAAATTTGATTTTTCCGTTTTTTCGCGGCAAACAGAATTCCAAGAACCTGAATCGCAATCAAAGGTGTCATGGCAACCAGCGCAATTACTCCGAACGCATCAGAAGAGCCGCCCGCCGCATGGGAAGCGCCCAACGTAAACGAAAGCACAAAAGTTGAAGTAATCGGGCCGGACGCAACTCCGCCTGAATCAAATGCGATTGCCGTAAAAAGTTTCGGACAGAACAACATAAGAAGCAAGGCAATCGCATATCCAGGAACAATTATTCGCATAATGCTGAAGCCCTGAAGCGCGCGCCACATCGTAAGTCCGATTGCAACTGCTGAGCCGGCCGCCAAAAATGTAAGCATAAGCTTGCGTTTTATTGTGCCGCCTGAAAGATTTTCAACTTGTTCAGTAAGAACCCAAACAGCAGGTTCAGCGCAAACAACAACCGCGCCGAGCAAAACTCCCGTTGCAATCAGAAGGACATTCCAAAAACCGCCAAATTCGGCAGCCTTTGCACCAAGCGCAGCCCCAAGATGTTTTCCAGCATCCATAAAACCGCCGTTCACGCCAACCAGAAAAATCGAAAGCCCGATAAAACTGTAAACAAGACCGACAATAACTTTCGCAACTTTTCGTGGAGGCAAATGCAAAAGGAAAAACTGAAAAAATATAAAAAGAATAAAAAGCGGAAGAATCGAAAGCGCGGCTTCCTTTACAACGCTCGGAACCAGCTGAAGGAAAATTCCAAGACCGGCAATATTTTCAGATTCAGATAAAATTTCATTTCCAGAATCAAGAGCGCCGGTCAGTGAAAGGAATATTCCATAAGCCAAAACAGCCATAATCGGACCGACCGATGTAATTCCTGTAAGACCAAAACTTTCACTGTCTTTGTCTGCGCCTGTTGAACGAACAGACGAAACGCCGATTCCAATCGCAAGAATAAAAGGAACTGTCATCGGTCCCGTTGTAGCGCCGCCTGAATCAAATGCGATTCCGCGGAAACTTTCCGGAGTAAAATACGCAAGAATAAAAACCGCAACATACAGCACAAAAAGCGTAACTTTTAAAGACCATTTTAAAATCGATTTCAAAAGCCCGATTGTAATCAAAAGTCCGACGCCTGCCGCAATAATATAAACAAGCCCGGTTTTATTCACCGCAGAAAAAACGCTATGAATTTGATCACCGAAAACCTGAATATCCGGCTCGGCGACAGTCACCAGAAATCCGATTACAAAAGAAACGCTTAGCAGAATAAACAAATTTCTTTTTGAAACCAGCGCAGCTCCAGTCTGCTCGCCCATCGGCCGAATTCCAATATCAACACCGAGCAAAAAAATTGTAAGCCCAATAATAAGCAAAATTCCGCCGATAAAAAATCTTAGCAAAATTGAAGCGCCCAGTGGCGCAACTGTAAGACCAAGAACAAAAACAATGAGCATTACTGGCAACACAGAAGTTACAGTTTCTTTCAACTTTACGAATATGTTCAAGTGCAGTTCCTCCGGATATTTTTATATTTATTTTGCGTCAGTTTGATTTTTCGCCGTAGCAGTTCCAGCCTTTGCGCTCAATTCCTTCAACCCATTTTTTTGCCCAGGCTTTTGCGCCTTCCAAATCCTGGTCCTTGTAATTTCCACATTCTTTTTCTGTGGCGGCAGGAACAGGCTTGTCCCAAACGGCAACTTTTTTCAGAACGTTCAACATACGCTCCGCAATATATTTTTCATCACGGTCGCCAAAAACTGTGAAATAAAAACCAGTTCTGCATCCCATAGGGCTAAAATCAATAACGCCGTCAACTTCATCCCGGATATATTCCGCAACAATGTGCTCCAAAGAATGAAGAGCTCCAGTTGTCATAAATTCCTTGTTCGGCTGGCAAAATCTTATGTCAAATTTTGTAACAACATCGCCTTTTTCACCGGTTTTCTTTGCCGCAATTCTTACGTACGGCGCAACAACTTTTGTATGATCAAGATTGAAACTATCAACCTTGTAATGACCTTCAGCATGTTCTGCCATTTTTTCACCTCGCATTTATATTTTTAATCTAGAAATTCAAGCATTTTCAGCACAACTGCGGCACATTCCTCTGAAGCGATTTTTTCATTGAAACTGTATGTCACTTCATAGCTGTCATCCGCATTGTCCGAAATGCAGCGCAAAATCACAAAAGGAATTTTATTCAAAAAACAAGCGTGCGCAATTCCAGCGCCTTCCATTTCCACGCAAGCCGGAGAACAAATTTCTTCAATATGAGATTTCTGCTCCGAATATGAAACAAACTGATCTCCTGTGGCAATTCTTCCGCGAATCAGCTTGTACTTTTCCGCGCTTTCTGAAAGCGCAAAAGCTTTTTCCGCCGCCTGAATCATATTTTCATCAGCATCAAAAGCCGAAGTATGCATCTGTGGAATTTCCGTCGGCTCATAACCAAAAGCCGTTGCATCCATATCGTGGTAAACCGCATCCGTAGAAACAACCATATCGTGAATATGCAAATTCTGCTGAATTGAACCGGCAATTCCAGTGTTGATTACTTTTTCAACTTCAAACTGAAGAATAAGACGCTGGGCGCAAAGAGCCGCATTAACTTTTCCGATGCCGCTTTTTACAACAACAACATCTTTTCCGCAAAGTTTTCCTTCATTAAAAATAAGATTTCCACATTCAGTTTTTTTCAATGTGCCGTTTTTTTTCATTTCCTCGCAAAAAATGTTTATTTCAACATCCATTGCGCCGATTATTCCTATTTTTTTCATCTTTTTTCCTATTCGATTTTTATTTTCCGTTTTTCTGCTTGGATTCTTCTGCAATTTGAACCAGAAATGAAACCACAAGAATTATTCCGCAAACAACAACAGCAGCATCCGCAACGTTGAAAGTCGGCCAGCGTTCCATTCCGAAAAGCCCGTAAAATTTCACATCGATAAAATCCACCACGCCGCGAGCCCTGAAAAACCGGTCGATAAGATTTCCAAAACCGCCGCCCAAAACTCCGCAAATTGCCCAGCGCTGAAGCATAGAAAAATCCTTGTTCCTGAAATAAACAGCAATAACAAGAATCATTACAATAAGCGGCACAAGCCCGAAACTCAGCCGGCGGACAGCAAGCGGCCATGAATCTCCAAGACTGAATGCAACTCCGGTATTATAAACCCTTATAATTCTTAAAAAATCTCCAAAAAAAGCAGGACCAATTCCAAGCCTGCCATCCGCATAATCAAGCGGAATATAAAGCTCAACCAAAAATTTTGCAAGCTGATCCACAAGAATCACAGCAAAAGTCAGTATAAATGGAAGCAAATTCTTTTTTTCAATATTCATATATCAAATATACCCTTTATATTTTTAATTTTAAAGAATAATTGAATGAATTTATAATCCTGTTGGAAAATCTATAAACTCAGTTTCAATGCCAGTTTCTTCCTTCAATTTTTTCGCGACATTCTGAACGCCTACAGTTTCGCTGAAATAATGCCCCATCGCAATAAAATTTATTCCAGATTCCTTTATAAAATGATACGAACTATGTTCCGGCTCGCCTGTGATGTACGCATCAAGATTTGCGGAAACCGCCTGAAAAATATCGCTTTCACTTCCGCCGCCGCCAGAAATAATTCCTACGGTTTTCACAAGTTTTTTTCCAAACGGCAGAACACATCTCGGCTGCTCGCCTTTGTTATGAGCGCGCAGAACCAGCTCTTCAACTGAAACTGGATTCTCCAGCTCACCTTTTACGCCGCACACCATTCCGCGCCATTCTCCGAAAGGCTGCAAGTTTTTCAATCCAATTCTTTTGGCAAGACCATAATTATTCCCATACGGATTATTCGCATCCAGAGGAATATGGCACGCATACAACGCAACATCATTCTTCAAAAACGGCGCAAATCTTTTGTACGCAGCGCCCGTTAAAATTTCAGTTTCCGGCCAGAAAAGCCCATGGTGAACAAAAAGAACATCCGCGCCAATTTCCGCAGCTTTCAGGGCGGTTTCTTCGCAGGCATCCACCGCAAAAGCAACTTTTTTTATCTGTTTTTTATCCGGACTAGCGTTCTGAATCTGAATTCCGTTTTTTGAAACGTCCGCAGGATAATTTTCTATTTTCAAGAAACTTCTAAAATATTCATCAAGCTCATTCAGCGTCATCTGCTCCTCCTGGAATCGCCTCGACAGTTTTTTCAACTATAGTTCTTAAATTTTCCAAACTCGGCTCGCGGGACAAATTCAAAAAATACGCAACGAACGGTGATGTCTGCTGAACAAAGCCAAATCCTTTGCTGGAATATTCGCCGAGCCCCGAAAGCTTGAAAAAGCCGCAGACATCCGGATTATTTTCCTTTGCCAAGTCGTCGAAACAAATATCGCTCATCCAGTCGCCAACAACAAAAACCGGATTTTTTTCTGAATCCGCACTTTCCTCGGAAAGAACAAAATTCAGCATTGCCTTCAGCTCGCGCTCAGAATTGAATGAATAAAATTCTTTCTGCATTTCAAAAGCAACAGGATTTTTAAAATAACTTGCCAGCATAAAAAATTTCCTAAAAATTTTTGCATCCGCAAGCGAATTGAACCATTTCAAGTCCTGCGCATAAAAATCGCCGGAATAAACTTTAAATCCTTTTGCGGCAAGCATTTTCATATACGGAACGTAACCTGCAGAATCAGCGCGCTTGTCGGAAATCAAAATTATTGACTGTCCGTTGAAAAGCTCTTTTTCTGAAGGCGAAAAAACTCTGATTTCCGCGGAAGAAATGTCAAAATCATCAGCTCTTTCAAATCCGCTGGAAAAATCGCCGGAAAGCTGAATTTTTGTTTCCACCGAATTAAATTCTTTTTTGTTCAGAAAAACCGGCCGGAATTTCACAATGACCGCGCCTTCAAAAAGACACAGCAAAATCAAAAAAATCGAGCCGAATTTAAACGCAAAACTGTAATGGTCAACGTAAAGTCCGCCAAGAAACCGCAGAAAAGCACGGAAATTCGTAAAAAAACACAGAACAGAAATCAGAAGAATAAAAATTGAAAAAACATCCGCGTTCCAAGAAAGAATCTGAAGAACGGCAAGCACAACGCTTATCGGCGCAAGAATCGTAAGAGAATCAACTTTTCCAAACTTCAAAAGAAAAATTCTTGCGCAATTCAAAAAAATCAAGCTGATAATCAGCAGTTCACCGAAAAAAGGAGTTTCCATAGCTTGATTTTATAAAATTTCTTTTATTTATAGAAGATAAAAGCTGCCTGTCAAGTTATAAAATTTTTTCCGGTTTTCCTGTTAACAAAATGCGCAAGTTCAATTTTATGTAGCAAAGAATTTCCCGCGAATACGAATTCAGCACAAAAAGCGGCGGAGTTTTTGCAGAAATTCCAAAGAAATTTGAAAAGCCCATCCGTTCCGCAAGCCGCTCTGCTCGCGCAATATGAAAATCATTTGTAACAATCGCAACCGGCGCGGACAAAATTTCTTCAGCAGGCCGGCCGGAATATTCAGAAAGAAGTTTTACGCTGTACTGAAAATTCTGAATTGTGTCTTTCGCCTGATTTTCCGCAAGCACACGGTTTTCCGCAATTCCAAGCGATTCCAGCGCAGGTTTAAGCACATCACTTTCCGGACAAGGAGAAAAAACGCCTTTTCCGCCTGTAACAACGCAGACCGCCTCAGGATTAGCTTTCAAATAATCAGCTGCGGCAGCAACACGGCGTTTCACAGAATCCGTAAGCTCAGCGTTTTTTGTAATTCCTCCGCCAAGAAGAATAACGTACTCAGGATTTTCCGTGCCATCGGCCAGTTTTGGATGGCAAATGAACCACAAATTTATTCCAGAAACCAAAATTCCAGCGCCAAAAATTGAAAGAAAAAGAATTTTTATCCATTTTGCGATTTTTTTCCAAAAATGATGTTTTCTAAAGCAAAAAATCACAAGGCAAACAACGGAAAGCCAAAACCAAACCGAAGAAAAACTGAAAAACGAACCGAAAAAAGTTTCCGGCGAGCAAATCCGAATCGCAATAAAATACAAATTGAACAAAATCGCAAGAACCAGCCAAAATATCATAAAATCTCCTCATCAACGCCCAGTCCAAAAAGAGCAAAATCGCCCTTGCACGGATCTTCCGGCCAAATTTCCTTCAGCTGGCAAGTTATTTTCTGCGCAGTTTTCATTGAAGCCGGAGCATTTTCTGAAATCAAATTCAATTTTTCAGCTTCCTGAATAACGTGCGTATCCAGCGGAATTATTAAATCTGCCGGCGAAATCCAGCTCCACAAGCCCAAATCAACAGGCGAATTCCGGCGGACCATCCAGCGCAGAAACATATTCACCCGCTTGTTTGCAGATTTTTTTCCTTTCGGAACGATTTTGCATTTTTCAAAAGCCGATGAAATAATTTCCGCAGGCGTTTTGTTTTCTTCAAGGCAAAGCTTTTTTACAAAGCCGCCGAAACTGCCGTTTTCTTCAAGAAGTTTTTTGAACGCCCTGAAAAGAATTTTCATATCTTCATAAGAATAGAAACGGTAAAATTTTTCTTCATCATCGCCGGACTCAGCAGAAAAATCTTTTTCAAAGCAGCCGTTTTTTATCCACAGAGAAATTCCGCCAGCCTTATCCGCGGTTTCCAAAATAAACCGAATTTTCGGAATAAACTGTTTTCTATTTCCAAAAGAAAGCATCGCCGCCACAAAAGCCGCGATTTCAACATCCGCCTGATTTTTATACCAGCGCAAAAACTGGCTTGGATCAGAATCCAGAAATGAAGAATTTTCGTATTTTTCAGCAAGTTCCTTCAGCGTCCGCTTGATTTCTTCCGTCATATAAAAACAAAATCAGTCAAACAAATCAGTTTTTTTAAGCCATTCGCAGACAGCTTCAGCATCTTTATCCAAAGCCCGGTCGTCTTCAACAAAAGCGCTCATTTTTCTAACTTCGGAATGAACTTTTTTTGTAAACGGCGCAAAATCTTCAAGTCCGGCCAAATCCACTGCCTGCATCGCGGCAAGCAAATGAGTTGCAAACTGAAGGAAAACCAGCTCAATCTGCTCGGAAAGTTTTCGTGCGGAAATTGTTCCCATTGAAACTTTATCCTGGTTCAACGCTTCTGTAGGCGCAGAAGTTATGCTGACCGGAAAGCAGAAAGTCTGAACTTCACCGCGAATCGCCGAAATTGTAATTTGAGCCGCTTTGAATCCAAGACGCAATCCGGCACGCGGATGATCCGGCGGAGTAACAGGAATCAAATTTTCTGTAAGCCCGTTAAATTTTCCATCGATTATAACTTCCGCCTGCTTGTCTGACAAATCCGCAATATTCGCCAAAGCCGTGCGCATATAATCGCAGGAAGCGCAAATATGCCCGCCGTAAAAATTTCCAGTATTGTAAATTCGTTCCGCTTCAATATCCACAAGAGGATTATCGTTCGCGCTGTTCAATTCTTCTGTAATCCAAGCCCGCGCCATTTTCAGCGTGTCGCGGTAAACGCCATTAATCTGCGGCGCGCATCGAATTGAATATCTGTCCTGAATTTTATTCTGCTGAACAACAAATTTCTTTCCGTCCATTTTAGAAATCTGGCTCTGCAAAAAATCCTCGTATTTAAAAACACGCTTTGAATCTTTTATGATATTGTAAACATACGCCGCCGACTCGCACTGTCCCTTGTGATTTTTTATTTCGCTAACTTTCGCAACGAACGGAGTATCTTTTCCGCGTGTGATTTCACTTGTAACCGCCGTTAAAAAATCTGAAATTTTCGCAAGACGCTCAGCCTTCTTTATTGCAAGCGAAGCAACCGCCGTCATCACAGAAGTTCCGTTCATCAGCGCGAGCCCCTCTTTCGCTTCAATCGGAAGAGGCTCAATTCCTTCCGCCTCAAAAGCTTCTTTCGCCGGCACAACTTTTCCCTTGTAATAAACGTTGCGCTGCCCCATAATAACCGCCGCAAGATACGAAAGCGGCGTCAAATCGCCGGAAGCTCCAACCGAACCAAGCTGCGGAATCACCGGAATAATATCCTTGTTCAAAAGCGTAACCATCATTTTTGCAAGCTCCGGCCGAATCGCTGAATGACCGCCCTTCACATTTCCATTCAACCTTGCAAGAACAACCGCGCGCCCAGTTTCCCGGTCAAATTTCGGGCCAAGACCAATTCCATGATAAGTGCAAATAATCCGCTGAAGCTCGCCCGCCTTGTCCACGCTGATTTGATTATGGCAAGAATCTCCAAAATCCGTTGTAACTCCATAAGTTGGAACGCCAGTATTTATGTAATCCATCAAAAATTTCCGGCTTTCCTCAAGATTTGACCAAAATTCCTTATTTTCCGGCAATTTCACATCTTCATTTTTATAAGCAACTGCGCAAACATCCTCAATCGTCAAACCATCGCCATTAACTGTAACCGACATTTTTTCTCCTGCGTAAACGTACTTTTTTTTCTTTGGGCGCCAAATTCCTTCAGCAAACGGGCTTTTCGTGGTTCCACTACCGTTCATTGCTCGCTACGCTCGCAACAAGCCTTCGGCTTGCCACTACAATCCCTGGCGCAAAAATACTGAATAATTGTATTGCAAACAGCGGAAAAAATAAACCTTTATTTCTATTTTTCAAGCGTCAGAAGAATATCTCCGCCAAAACGCTGGATTTTTTTCAGATTGAATTCAAACGCCTGGGAAGGATTTTCAACGCCAAGCCCCGCAACTGGAGTTTTTGCATTTCCGCCAAAAATTTTAGGCGCAACAAAAGCATAAATGCAGTCCGCAAGATTTTTTTCAAGCACAGAAAAATTTATTTCACCGCCGCCTTCAACAAGAACGCTGTCAATCTTCCGCTTCCCAAGCTCGGCAAAAAGTTCCGCCAGATTGATTTTTCCCTTTTCATCTGAAGAAACAACCAGAACTTCAATATTTTCTTTTTCAAGCGCGAGTTTTTTTTCTTCAAAAGATTTTTCACCGCAATTCAACGCCGCAACAAAAGTTTTTATTTCTTTTGCCGACTGAACAATTTTTGATTCCAGAGGAATTTTCAAATTTGAATCGCAAATTATGCGCACAGGATTATTTCCGCCTTTGCAGCGGCAGTTCAGCATAGGATTATCCTTCAAAACGGTTCCAATTCCACAAAGAATTCCTGCGTATCGGTTTCTTAGCTTCTGAACAAAAAAACGGCTTTTTTCACCGCTAATCCATTTTGACTCGCCGGTCCGGGTGGCAATTTTTCCATCCAAGGTCATCGCGTATTTCAGCGCAACGTAAGGAAGGCCAGTTGTAATATAATGAAAGAAAATCGGATTCAACGCATCACATTCATCTTTCAAAAAATCTTCAGTCACTTCAACGCCGTGCTGGCGCAAATATTCGTTTCCTTTTCCGTGAACAAGCGGATTCGGGTCGCGGCTTCCAACAACAACGTGCGCAATGCCAGATTCAACAAGCGCGTAGGTGCAAGGCGGCTGTTTTCCAAAATGGCAGCAAGGCTCAAGCGTAACAAAAATCGTTGCGCCGGCCGGATTGTTTCCACGTTCTGCACAATTTTTCAATGCGTCGCGCTCGGCATGCAAATCTCCGTACTTATGGTGAAAGCCTTCTCCAATTATTTCGCCGTTTTTTACAATCACTGCGCCAACCAGCGGATTCGGGTTCGTCCATCCTTCTCCGCGGCGCGCCAAATGGATTGCACGGCGCATAAATTTCTTTTCAATTTTTTCCATAGAACACCAAAATTTCTAACTCAGAGAATTTCCGGCTACTGCAAATCCAGATTCAGCAAAAGTTTCTGCAAATCACTTACGGTTTCGCAAATGTAATCTGCGCCGCTGGCTTCCGCTTCTTCCCTGGAACCGTAGCCGTACAAGACCGCCGCAGCTTTTATTCCATTTTCATGGGCGCCGTCAATGTCATTTTCACGGTCGCCTGCCATTATTATCCGGGATTTGTCTTTTTCAGAAAGCCCGCAATTCCTCATTGCATATTCAATAACCTGAGCTTTTCTGCAGCGTGATTTGTCAAAAGTGCTTCCGCCGACAAAATCGAAATATTTTTTCAAATCAAAATGCTCCAGAACAATATTCGCCTGCGGCTCAGGCTTTCCAGTGGCAAGAACAATATGCTTTCCTTCGGACTTGAGTTTTTCAAGAAGCGGCACAATTCCATCATAAACTTTGTTGTTGTAAATTCCTTTTTCCGCGTAATGCCTGCGGAAAATTTCAACAGCCTCAACGCACTGCTCATGGGAAAAACCGCAGTATTTTGGAAGGCTGTCCCAAAGCGCTGGTCCCAAAAACGGCATCATTTCCTTTTCAGTTTTTTTAATTCCAAAATGAATAAAAATTTCCTGCAGCGACTCAAAAATTCCCGGGCGGGAATCGGTCAAAGTTCCATCAAGGTCAAAAAAAATATAATCTTTCATATTCCACTATTTTCCTACACAAAAACGGCTGAAAATGCTTTCAAGAACATCATCGGCTGTAACTTCGCCTGTAACTTCACCCAGAGAACTAAGCGCGTCCTCCAAATCCTGAACAACCGCATCCAAGGCGAAATCCTTGTCCGCCGCCACAAGAGAATGTTTCACGCTTTCCAACGCTTCTTCAACCGCCATTTTTTGTCTGGCTGAACCAAGACCAGCCTGCGGGCGTTCATTCTGCGCGCCTGAAAACAAAATTTCTTTTACTGCGCTGTAAAGTTCTGAAAATCCATTTCCTTTTTTTGCGCTTATCCGAATTTCTTTTTTTATATTTTTGAAATCATTCGCATTGAGAGAAAGCTTCTTTTCAGCGGCAAATTTTTCACCAGCAGAATCTATTTTATTCCAGCAGAAAACCACAGGCTTCACGGCATTTTTCAAAAAATCAATATCATCATTTGAAAGGCCGGAATTGCTGTCGCACAAATACAGAATAACGTCTGCATCTTCTGTAAGATTTTTCGTAAGTTCAACGCCATGAGCTTCAATCACATCTTCTGTTTCGCGGAGCCCCGCTGTGTCAAAAAGCCTCACCGGAAGTCCGCCGAAATCAACCCAGCTTTCAAGCCAGTCCCGGGTAGTTCCTTCAATGTCGCTCACAATCGCCCTGTCTTCTTTTAAAATCGCATTGAACAAAGATGATTTCCCTGCGTTTGTACGGCCACAAAGCACAACACGCGCGCCGTCCTGATAAAGTTTTTCACCTTGCCAAGAATCATTCAGCTCCGAAAGCCGCTGAACCGCCTGCTGCAAATCAGAACGGTCAAACGAGTCCGCAATCGTTTCCTCATCCTCTGGATATTCGATTTCAACTTCAATAGAAGCAAGCGTGTCTGTAATAAGTTTTTTTATGCTGCTGATTTCCTCAAAAAGATTTCCAGCCAAACGTCCGACCGCACGGCTCCGGCTTTCACCTGTTCGGCTTTCAATAATTTCCTGAACAGCCTCCGCCTTTGTAAGATCAGCCTTTCCATTTATAAATGCCCGGAAAGTAAATTCCCCACGCTCAGCCTGGCGGAATCCGCTTCCAAGCAGAAGATTCTGAACCGCCATAACAACGCCGGGACCACCGTGGCAGCTGATTTCAACCATTTCCTCGCCTGTAAAACTTTTTGGCGCGCGGTAAACGCTGACCATCACTTCATCAACTTTTGCGCCGTCGTTTTTTATCCATCCGTAGACAAGAGAATTTCCAGCCGCGCTAAGCAACGCTTCCGGGCGTGAAAAATTTTTTGAAAGAAGGCGGACTGAATCAGTTCCCGAGCAGCGGATAATTCCAAGCGCCGCCGGCGCCAGCGCTGTGGCAACCGCGCAAATCGGTTCTTCAGGAATATATTTTGGACTAGGCATTTAAAAACTCCATTTTTTATCAAAAAATCCCATTTGAAGAAGCGGCGGGAATGCAGATTCTTTCAGCGAATCCATTTTTTTCCCGTGGTTATAAATTCGCTCCGCCCTGGAAAGTCCTTCATTTTCAAACGCCGGAGCTTCCTGAGTTCCAAGCGCAGGTTTTCTAAATTTCAAATCCGCTTCCGGGCAAGTTCCAATAAACGGCTCATCTTTTGAAATATCAGGAGAAAGCATTTCATAATTTCCGGAATTGTTCCAGTACATATATCCGTGGTCAACAGAATCCCGGACGCCAAAAATTTCCTTCAGAACATAATCCTTGTTGTAATATTGCCGGTCGTAGCTTACATTCAGATAAAATGCCTGAACCCAAGGGCGAACCACAACCCGGTTCCGCGCAAGAATTGAATTTCTGTATGTTCCATAATAATAAATTCTGTAAATGCGGTCTTCTACCGGCGGATAATTCATGAACGCATTTTCAAAATGGCTCGGATAGAACATCGGTCCGATAACATCAACATATTCCGCCATCATTTCAACGTCCTGGCCAGTTCTAGTTCCGCTTCTGTACCAGCCGTTCGCGCCGTAGATATCAATTCCAATCGGAGCTTTTATATTTTCGCGCGCATATTTCAGAAAAGAAACAAGAGCGCTTTCCTTGTCCATTCCTTCGCTTTTCCAACGGTAGCTGGCCTGGCGCAAATTATATCCGTCAGTAGGAAATCTTATGTAGTCAAATTGAATTTCATCAAATCCGCGGGCAATAAGTTCCTTCGCAATTGCAACATTGTATTCCCACACTTCCGGGCAGTACGGATCAACCCAGTTTTCATCGTAATAAACAGGATTTTTTCCAGTAACTTCGCCAGTTTCCTCGTCCACAATGTCTTCGTATTCTTTTATTCCGACCCACGGAGCTTTTGTGCTGTAGTTCCAGACCGCATATTTTGAACTGCCAAATTTCGCAAGATTTCTGTCCTTGAAAACAACAATCCGGGCAATCAGATAAATATTATCTTTCTTGAATTCCTCAACAAAATGGTCAAGGTCAACTGCGTACTGAGTAACCTTTCCCTTTGATTTTACAAGCTCATCTTTTGTATCATAGCGGAGAAGCCCGTAATCATCTTTCATGTCAATAACAAGACTGTTCAGCTTGTTGTCTTTTATGATTTTTTTAAATTTATCTATTCCAGCCTGAAGCCTGCACTGATAAGCCGAAACGTAAACGCTTTTTTGTCCTACAGCTTTTTTTCCGTATTCTGAATTAACTGTTCCCGGATATAAAAGCCAAAGCTCATTCAGAAGAATTCCTTTTTTAAATCCAGTTCTGTTGTACGGAATCCACGCGGAATTCACATTGCCCGGAACACACGCAAAAGTTTTTTTCCAGTCATCAAGTTTTTCTGGAACACCAGGATTTGTGTAGTCATCAAGATTCAGCGCGCCAAGATTTTCATTTTTTGAATATAAAAGCTTGTTGTCAACAATTGTAAGTCCGTCAAAAGTTTCCGCCGGCTCCTCGCCTTTATAAATCAGTTCGCCCTGCCGGTTTGGCCAGTCGAATTTATAAATTCGCGGAATAAATGTCTGGCTCAAATAAATATCAACGTAGGAAGTGCCGTATTCATCCTGTACAAGAACCGGAAGAATATCTGAAATTTCATCTGGACTAGTAAGCGTAGGCATCATTTCAAAGCCTTTCGCAACATCAAACCATGCCGGTCGGGCTGCATCCGGTTTTATGTATGAAAGCCCGAAAATCGGATGGCTCATAAAAACTACAAGTTCTGTTCCAGTAGTTCCATCGCTCAAAGTAACCGGCATCGAGCCAACAGCACAAGCCTTCACGCCTGGAGTTGCCGCGCTCATAGAACCAAGGCTTTTCCAGTTTTTACCGCCGTCGCGCGACAAATAAACTGAATCCTTTGTGGCCGTAACAAGCTGCTGCGGATTCAACGGATTTGCGCACAAATCCTTTAAATTCTGAACCCGGGTTTCAAATTCAGTGTTTTTTCCGTCATAGCTTTTTATTGTAGATAAAGGCAAGCCAGAATTCCGGTACTCAAAAATTTCCAAGTCAGAAGAAAAAAGAATTCCTTTGCTTGTTCTAAAATACCAGTTTACAATATTTTTTCCATCTTCAGCAGGAATTTCTGTGCGCACAATCTGCTCAACCGAGCCTTCTGTCCAAATCGGAAAAAATGAATTTCCGCTTGAAACTTTAAAAAGCCCCTTGCTTGTTCCGACAATAAAAACCTTGGAATCACCAGCCGGCAAAACTTCCTCCGCCGCTTTCGATTTTTCCGGCAATTTATACAAAGGTTTTGCCGACTTCGCATTCAAACCTGCAAAAACAAAAAAAGATGCCACAAGACAAAAAATGTATTTTTTCATACATAGTCTATCGGCATCTTTTTAAAGATATTTAACCTGAATTTCAGTCCGGTGAATTAAATAATCTCTTCCAGGGCTTTCAGCACATCCGGATCGTAAAGATTTGATTCCGCCTCAAGTTTTTCAAGAGCTGACTCTTTATCCATTCCGCCCCGGAAAGAGCGTCTGCTAGAAAGCGCGTTGTAGCTGTCCGCAACCCGGATAATCCGCGCAATCTGAGGAATTTTATCTCCTTTCAAGCCTTCCGAATATCCAGTTCCATCAAAATTTTCGTGGTGATATTTTGCCGCATCGCTGAAAACCTTCCAGTATTTTTTTGGAACAAATTCAAGTTCTTTTTCCGCAAAATCAATGTGATGGCGAAGCATATCCTTCTGCTCTTCTGAAAGCGTCTGCGCCTTCAAAGTTTCTTCCTCAACAGAAAGGAATCCTGCGTCATAAACCATTGCCGCGCAAAAATAAACCATTGCATCGTGCTGGCGGCAACCAAGATTTGTAGCCAGTTTGAACACAATTTCTGAAACATTCTTTGAATTATTTTTACGCCCGGTCGCCTCGTCAATTTTTTCACCAATTTCACGGCATTTCTGCGCAAGCTCAGCCAAAGCCTCTTTTTCTTCCTGAGTATCTTCCGGCTCTGGCAATGAACTTTGACTCCATGTTGAAGAGCCCGCCAGCTTCAAGCCTTCGTCGCTGTAAAGTCCGGCAATTCCGCCAATCATAAGCTGGTTTGTCTGGCTCTGGTTAGCCGCCAAAAGCTTGAACGCTTCCGCATACTGCATCTGCTGAATATGATTTTGCTTCACGCTGAAGTGCATAATCAGCAAAATCAAGCCGACAATCAGAAGAATCATAACAATGCAAATAACAACGACAATAAAAATCTTTGTCATATTTGTGTTCATTGTTTTTGAAACTTCCGCCATCTGCTGGGAATTCTGCTTGCTCTGGTCAAGCATTTTTTCACCAAGATCAGTAATTGCGCTTTGCGTGCTGCTGGTCGATTCCTTTATGCTGTCCAAAAAATCCTGCTGCTGCTTCTTGTCCGCAGCTTTTTCAGCAGCTGTAACGTTCGCTTCAATTTGACGCATAAGTTTTGTGAGCTCAGGCGTATTTACTTCCGGATATTTTTCCACAAGATTCGTTTTTACATCAATAAATGTGCTTTCAACATATTTCCGCTGCAAATCTTTAAGCCGCTGAGTATAAATTGAACGCGCAAAAACAAGAACATTTGCCGGAATAACTCCGCCATTCATTTTTCCAAAATTCAAAGAAGCATTGATATTTTTGTATGCGTCAGAAATATTTCCGTCATCATAAGCGGCAGACGCGCGCTCCAAGTAACGCTGAACCATCGCATCATTTGAAGACTGCGCAAAAACAACAGAAAAAGAAATTAAAAACAGCAGAAAAGAAGTAATTATTTTTTTATTTGATAACATTTTGAGCTCCAATTGCAAGAATAATTCCAGCACGGTTTTCAATGCCGGAATCTTTTATAAATAATGTGTCCTTTAATCCAAAATTAAAATTAAGCTGAACTTTATCCATTTTCATAATTGGCAATGAAAAATTAATAGCAGAATTCATCGCAAAATTCAAACCATTATACGCCAAATGACCAAGAAGATAATCAGCCGTCAAAGAAAATTCCGCGTTTCCAAGACTTATATGGTTCAGCCCAAGTCCGAAAACAGGACTGTAAACCGTTTCCTGAAGACAAGATTCATTTCCATCGCCGGAATCAATTTTCACAACGCTGGCAAAACCAGCCCTGAATGAAAGCCATTTTCCTAAGCTCGAAAGACTGATTTTTGGAATCAAGCTGAAATTTCCAACAATCGTGCTGTCATCTCCAAAGAACGGAATAATTATCGCATCGCCAGCAACATCCGCACCAATCATCAGCCTGTCAAAACTGTACTCATAAGTAAAATCGCCGCTCAAACCGTAGCGGAAACTTGAATAATCATCGCTTGTGTCAGAAATAAAAGTTCCGTCAAAAAGTCCGAATTTGAATGCCCAGAAAGTTGAAGAAAGTTTTTCATTCTTTCCTTTTAAATAAACCGTATTTCCGCTTGCAGTATTCATAGAAACATAGTCTTTTTCTATAATCGAACGCTGCTTCGCCTTTTCCGCCTCAAAACGAGCCTGCTCAGCCTGCTGGCGCTGCTCAATCGCAAGCTTCTGTTCTTTCTGCTTTTCAAGAGCGGAAGAAATCGCTGAGTAAAGCTCGACCGCCTCCATGTTGTCAAGATTGTTGTCAATAACAACAAGAGTCGCCGCGCTTGCAAATTCATAATCCTCTGAAACTATAAGATGACGAATTTTTTTCATCGTATAGTTTTCAATAAGATAATAATTCCGGTCCTCATTTGATTTTGAAAGAATTCCGTCAAGTTCGCTGTCTGAACGGTCAATGAACGCAACATCGACCTGGCGGTAAACAACCGTAACATAAGCGTCAATCGCAAACGCCGGAAGAGCTCCAAAAATCAAGGCGAAAACAGCCAGTACAATAAAAAATCTACAATTTCGCTTCATAAAACCGCCTTAGAATACGCTTAACCTTATACCTTCTGCAATCTGCGGCACAATATTGTTTATATCAACAGTTGTGCTGGAAACATCAGTCGGAATAAACCACAATGAAAATTCCGTGTACAACGAAAGTGAGCTGAAGCACTTCATGTTCGGAAACTTAACTTTCGGGAATTCAAGCTGCGCAAGAATAGCTGAAAGAATCTGCGCCTCGCCGGAACCTGATTCGTTGAACCTGCTGAACTGCGCGCCGACCGCCAGATTTGCGCTCAGCCACTCGAAATCTCTTCCAAAGAAGAAACTGAACGGAATATTTGCAACATTCGCAAGAATTTTAATTCCCATGACATTGTCGCCGCCATAACGCATTGAAGTGTTGCTGAACATATCTCGCTGCGCCTGAGTAAACTGGCCCCACTGGAACTGAACTTTTACAATATCATCAAAGAACGTAAGTCCCACACCAATATCAAACAGCGTTGCGCCCCAGAAATGCCAGTCAAGATACAATCCCTGAATAAACGACGGAACTTCATAAGAAGCCTTGTCGCCTTTGCGCAATGTAAGCTGAACATCTTTAAGACCGACCGTATCGCTGGAAAGTCCGCTGAAAATAAGCTCCTGGTTGTAACGACCTCCAATGCTCGGGCTAATCAAACGGATATTCGGCGCAGTATTATCAATCTGGATAATCGTGCGTTCAATCGCTGTTTCACCGTTCCGCATAGTTGCGCGTACAATCATGAAATGGAAACCTTCTGAAATATCCTGGTTTTCCACACGGTACATCCATTTTTCACCCTTGGAAACCTGGATGAATGACTTTCCGTTGTCGAAACTGATTTCAATTTTTGAAACTTTTTTATTGTTGATTGCCTCTTTCTGGTCTTTTGTCGCTTTTTTTGTTGCAGAAAGGACTTTTTCTTCCTCACTCAGCGAATATCCGGCATGACCTTTTATGTACGGACGACCTGTAGCAAAATCTCCGTAAGTAAAGTTGTCAATTGTAACCCACGGACCAACAGAATTATACTCAATAGTCTGAATTCTAGAGCGGACAACCTGCCCAGACTCAACTTTTGCGTCAACACGGTAAGTATGCTCGCCGTCTGTAATTATTTCCGGTGTTATTTCAAACTTAAAATAATCGCTTTCCGTTAATGTTGCAGACGAAATGAATTTATCATCAATATAAAGACTCAACGATTCAATTTTGCTGTCTGCCTCCGCGCTTCCGTAAATATTGAAAGTGCCCTGCTTATGCTCGCCGTTCAGCGGATACAAGAGATTTACAGTGGCAAGCGCCTTGTTTTTATTCAGCATAACGTTGCGGCTTACATGAGTTGCGTTCTGAGCTTTGTCCAGCGCCGTAAGCTCAATATTGTATGAACCGTTTTCCAAAGAAGAAATATCAATATTCTGGGCAATAATTCTGTCAAGCTTGAAATCAATTCTCTGCAAATTCCTTGGAACAGATTTTCCGTCAAGACTTCTTACCGTAACAAACAAATCCGTAATGTTAACGTTGTCAAAAGCATATCCGCTGAAGAACAACGGTCCGGTTGTAGCTGAATAATCAAGCGGATAATCCAAAACCATTTCCGGCGCTTTGTTGTCAATATTAATCAAGCTTGAATACAATCCGGAAATTCCATATTTATCAATAACCCTGATAAACACAACGCTCGTTCCGTTCGGAATTGCCCGGGAATCAAACGTGTAAGACCAGTTCATTGTTCCAACCGCATTGTTGTAGCTGTTTCCGTTATCCAGAGAAACAAGAACTTTTTCAATACCGTTGTTGTCGCTCGCAACGCCAGTTAAAGTTATAAGCCCTTTATTAGCCTTGTCGATTGTAGGAGTCTCCACCGCTCCCTTCGGCTCTTCCGTGGAAACCCTGAATTTTCTTTCCGCAACAGGTCCCTTCACACCGTTTATATCAACAGCATAAACATTTATTGTGTGCTCATTGTCTGTCATTGTTGAAAAAGGAACATCAATCGCAAAACTTGTTCCAGGCTCATCAAGTTTAATATATGAGCCGCCGTCAATCCTGTAATAAATTGTTGAAGGACCGTCATCATCGTAAACAACGCCGGAAATTGTAAAGTCACGGGTAACAACATCCTCGTAAGTCGGAAGATGAATTTCCGCAACCGGCAAATCAGATTTTGAATCAATCAGAAATTTCCATGCTTCATAAGAAGAAACATTTCCAGCCGCATCAACAAATTCAAACGACATTCCATCGTCAATCGGCATATCCAAAGTTCCAACATGAGTTGAAACAAATGTTGCAGAAATATCCTTGATTTCTGTACGCGCGCCAGCAGTTTTTCCTGAAGGCGGAGCAATATAGAACGCTTTTTCAAAACTTGCGTTGTCAGAAACATTGAAGCATACAAGATTATCGCCGTTTACAGTTGCCTCGTCATTTGGAACAACAATTTCCACAGACGGCGGAGTTATATCCTTGTAAGCCGCGGTTTTTGCACAGGCAATATTTCCTGCCATGTCATAAACTCGAACATCAAGCTCAACAAGCCCGTCTTCAACAGAACTAATATCCGCCGTGCCGCTGAAAGTTGCGCCAACCGCAGATTTTCCAGCCGCGCTCAAATTCAACGCTTTCCAAGTTTCGCCATTATCAAGAGAATATTCCGCATTTTTTATTCCGCTCGGATCAGCCGCAGTTCCCGTGATGCGCAATGAATTTTTTACCCACTGATGAATTTCCGGCGTTACAATTTTTACTTCCGGCGCGCCATTGTCAACAATAAAATTCACCGCGGAAGAATTATAAGAAATTCCATTTGAATCTTTCACGCGGATTGCAACAGAATTGTAATAACCTTCTTTTTCTGGAACAATTTTCACCAGATTGCCCTGGCGCTCAAGCTTAAGACCGTTAGCCGCAGAAACAAAATCCGCGCTCACAAGCTCCGGAACATTCGCATAGAAACTAAAACTTTCGTCCGGCCGCATAATATAAGCGCCAGAATCGCTGTCATATTTCACTCCAGAATCTTCTATTGAATAAACCGCGCGTCTGTCGTCAATCATCGAAGAATCAACCGGACGAACAACCGCAACAGCCCCTGAAATTTCTTTTGAAGCAGAGCCAGCTTTCACAAAAAGCTTGATTTTATTAATTCTTGCCGGAAGATTTTCCAGCGGAATTTCCACAACCCAGCGGTTTTCCTTTTCCTCAGACTTTGAAACATTCGCTGCGCCGCTTGACTGCTTTGAGCCGCCCGGAACTTCATCCCCGGAAATTTCATAGCTTGCAGAAATTTGAACTTCTGAATCAACGTAGGCAACCAGCGAAGATTTTTCGCCTTTCGCCAGAACAACAGGAATTCCGCTTGCATAATCTTCTCCGCCAGCCTTTGCAAAAGCCGCTTTTATTTCAGGAATTTTATTCACATTGAATTTTGAAGAAACTGTTTTTCCGCCGCTGTACTCAACAGAAAACTGCAAGACATTTGCGCCGGCAGCCATTTCAGAACGTTTGTAAACGCTGAAAGAACGCTCGAGCCCGCCTTGACAAACAGCTCCTGCGTAGACATTTTCGCCATCAGCCCAGACAACAGCCGGGATTTTCGGCGAGCCTTTAGCGCCTTCAGGGAAATCTGGAATATTTCTGAAGCCAACAACTTCACTTGACTTGTTTCCGCCCGCGCTTTCGGCTGTAACTTCAACAAAATAAATTCCGTATGCGCTTGTATCGAGTGGAATGCTGAAAGAACGGACCGCGCCAAGAGAAACATTTTCACCGGCAGAAATGCTTTCCATTGAATTCAAAATTCCGGCATTCATGTTCGCCCTTGAAGAAAATACACGGTAAGAAACCGAACCAATTCCCGAATCACACGAAACCGAACCTGAAACAGTTACATTTCCGCTGCTTGCGTCCAAAAGCTGAACGTCAGAAGTTTCTGAAATTTTTATCCTTGGAAAAGCAGAATCCTGCTTGAACACAATTTTCCGCGAGTCATATACAAGCCCCTGGTCAGTTGTAACGCGAACAACAACAGGCTCTGAAGAACCGTTCACATCACCTGCAGAAAGAATAATCTGGTTTCCAGAAAGACGCGCCGTTGCAAAAGGAGTTTTCGGAACAATTTCCACGCTACGCGCGTTTCCGCCGGCAAAATATCCTGAGGCAGGAAATTCCTTGCTGCACTGAATAACTCCATTTTCATCAATTATGCTGTCTTCAAAAACAACTTTCGGCTCTGATTCCGGAACAACAGATGTATTCACAACATCAATGAGCGCCTTGCAGCTTCGGATTCTTCCAACAACATCTGTTGCTGAAATATAAATTCTTGCAATTCCTTTCGGAAATTCATCGTTTATAGGAATATTCGCCGTGTACGAGCCGGAAGAATTCAACTCATAGTCATTTTGCTTCACTCCGTCTTTCCCCCAGCGGATTTCAGTATGAACTGAAGCAAGCCCGACACTGCTGGAAACTGTAGTTGAAAACGACGAGCCAGATTCCGGGTGAACTTGAATTCCATTTACAACAGGAATTCCAGCGATTTTCGCTTCTGAAAATTCAGGAACTGCACCTCTAGCCTGAAATTCCACGGTCGCAACATTGCTTTGAACGCCATGCCTGTCTGTTGCAACAACAGAAACAGAATGTTTCCCCGCAGAAAGTTCAGACCCCTGCGCAAGAATTCCGCAGAAAACGCCTTTCGTCTGCTCTTCAATCCATTCGCCGTTGTCAAGACGATATTTTACGGATTCAATTCCATCCTTGTCTGTTGCAATTCCGCGGATATAGAGAGAATCTCCGCTTTCAACAAGCGACTCCGCAGTAGGAAAAGCAATTTTCACATCCGGCTTGTCAAGCGACTCGTCTATAAAAATATTCTGCGAAACTGTAATTACGTTTCCAGCCGCATCAGTTGCAGAAATAGTAAATTTTCTTGATTTTTCAGTCGTTCCAGCAAGATCAAATTCCTTTGCCCAGAAAGGATTTCCCGGAACAATTTCAAAATCGCCTGATTCTTTTCCAAAAGTCCAGCTCAGCTTTGAAATTCCAACCGTGTCCTTAGCATATCCGGCAATCGCCAGCTTTCCAAACTGAGGAGTTTTATCCGCCGGCTGCAGAATTTTCACATCTGGACTTGTGTTGTCAATAAAATAAAGAAATGAATAAATTCCTTCCGAACCGGCATTGTCAACAGCCTTGAACCAAATTACCGCCGGACCGTCCGGGAATTTTTTTGTATCAATAGAAATATCAAATTCAATTTTGTCTTTTTTGCGGGAAAGCTTCACATTGCTGAACGAATTTCCCTGGTCAACAGAATACGCAAGGCTTTTTATTCCGTTGCCATCCGCTACAGTTCCATGAAATTTAACAGTTTTAGAAACAAGAGTTCCCATAACTTTGTTATCGATATTCGTAACTGGCTGGCGCCGGTCAAGATTCCAGGTGATTTCAACAGGCTTTCCGACAAGTCCGTTTATATCGCATCCGACAACTTTTATTGAATGCAAGCCTTCCTCTAGCTCAGTTGTATCAAGGTAGTAAGACCAGAATTCCTTTCCTTTGGCGCGCACAGGATGCTCTTCATCGCCGTCAAGAATCAAGTCAACAAATTCAACGCCATCATCGTCAACGCAAGTTCCAACAATGTTCAAGTTGCCGACAATCCGCATTCCCTGGTGAGGATTCGTTATTCCGCAAACCGGCAAGTCCGAATTCGGATCAAGATAAATATTGAACGGCCCTTCAAGCGCAACATTTTCGCTCAAGTCCGTAGCCTTCACCATAATGTTGTATTTTCCGGCCTTTCTACTGTTCAAGTCAAAAGAATCTTGCCAGCTCTTCAAATTTTCAACACTGTGCGTTTCAACATCACGCGCCCACAAAATTCCTTCCAAGCAAAGTGAAGCAAAAACAAAGAAAAGAGCCTTGACTAGTTTCATACATTTTCTCCCATTCTTTTTTAAATAACAAATTAATTTTAATCCAGAAATATGTAATTGACAAATTTTTACAGTTTTTTATCGGAAATTTAATTGAAATTCTTTAAATTTTCACGCCAAGTGGTAAAATTACAAGCCATGGACGAAACAGAAGAAAAAATCGAAGCTTTTCAAAGAATTTATGACAGCTCAGAAAACATTGTATTTTTTGGCGGCGCGGGCGTTTCAACAGAAAGCGGAATTCCAGATTTCAGAAGCCAGGACGGACTTTACAGCCAGGAATGGAAATATCCGCCGGAAACAATTATAAGCCGAAGTTTTTTCAACGCAAATCCTGTTGAATTTTACCGTTTTTACAGAAAAAAACTGATCATAAAAAACGTTAAGCCAAACATAACTCATTTTCAGCTTGCTAAAATGGAAGAAAAAGGCAAACTCAAAGCCGTGGTAACACAAAATATCGACGGGCTCCATCAAATGGCGGGAAGCAAAAACGTATTCGAGCTGCACGGAAGCATCTTAAGAAATTTCTGCATGGACTGCGGCAAAAAATACGATGTTGATTTCATTGAAAACAGCGAAAATTCACCGGACAAACTGCCTCACTGAACAAAATGCAACGGACTTGTAAAACCTGATGTTGTTCTTTACGAGGAAAGCCTTGACCAAAATGTAATAAACGGCGCAATAAACGCAATCCGCGCGACAGACACGCTTATTATCGGCGGAACTTCGCTCGTGGTTTATCCTGCCGCCGGCCTAATTGACTATTTCAACGGAAAAAATATTGTTCTTATCAATAAATCAGAAACATCCGGCGACCGCAAGGCAAATCTTGTAATCCATGAAAGCCTGGGAAAAATTTTCAGCGCGCTGAAAATTTAGAAAATCGCGGGAAATTCCGCCGCTCCAGATTTTAGGCCTGCAATTTCGGCAAGCCCAGAATTTCAAGCTATTCCTGATTCGGCGCAATTATATTGTAAAGACGATTCAAATCTTCCTTTGTAAAATAATTTATTTCAATTGAACCTTTTTCAAGAGTTCCTTTCAAAATAACTTTTGTGCCGAACACGTCAATAAATTTCTGCTCGATTCTGGCAATTTCAGGATCTTTCTTTACAATTTTCTTTGCAGGCTTGCTGGATGCCGCCCGTCCGCCGTTATTGTAAAGCTGCGCAAGTTCCTCCGCCTCTCGGACGTTCAAGCCGCTTCCAATAATTTTTCCGAACATAATTCTCTGGTCCGCAGGATTCGCCACAGAAAGCAAAGCACGCGCATGCCCGGAAGTAATCTGGCCGTCAACCAAAGATTTTTTCATATCATCAGGGAGCTTCAAAAGCCGCACAGAATTTGTTACCGTGGAACGATTTTTTCCAACACGCTTCGCAACTTCCTCGTGAGTAAGATCACCTAGCTCCATCAAATTATAGTAAGCCTTGGCCTCATCGATTGGATTCAAATCCGCCCGCTGAATATTTTCAATCAACGCAACCTGAAGCCTTTGAATTTCATCAAATTTTCTGATTTGAACAGGAACTTTTTTCAGCCTGGCAAGCAGAGAAGCCCTTGTACGGCGCTCACCGGCAATAATGTAGAATTTTCCATCGCCGGCCGGCTCAATAATAATAGGCTCAATAACTCCGTTTTCCCGGATTGAATCAGCCAGCTCCTCAAGTTTTTTCTGGTCAAATTCAGTTCGAGGCTGCTTCGGGTTTGCAATAAAATCGGCAGGATCCGCCCACAGAGTTCCATCATCATCCACAGAAACACCTTCAGGAAGATTCGTAGGCTTTCCATTTTCATCTTTTTTTATATCTTCCGCGCTTCCCAGCCCTGAAAGAGAAACATTGTCAGAGCCGCCCATAAGGGCATCCAGCCCGCGCCCGAGACCCAAACCACCTATTTTAGCCACGATGCATTATCTCCTCTGCAAGTTTTCTGTAGCTTTTCGCACCAGCGCATTCAGGATCGTAATTGCATATTGGAAGACCGCGCGAAGGAGCTTCCGACAATCTTACATTTCTTGGAATTATTGTGCTGAACACAACGTCCTTGAAATAAGTTTTTACCTGCATAACAACATCCTGTGCAAGCCTTGTCCTTGAATCATACATTGTAAAAAAGATTCCGCCGATTGTAAGCTTAGGATTTATTCCCTGCTGAACTTTATTAACCGACTTCAAAAGAAGCGTGATTCCTTCAAGCGCAAAATATTCACACTGCATAGGAACAAGAACCTGGTCTGCCGCCGCAAGTCCGTTCAAAGTCAAAATTCCAAGTGAAGGCGGACAGTCAATCAAAATATAATCATAAACTTCCTTTAAAGGCTCAAGAACTTTTTTCAGGAAGAATTCACGGTTCTCCTGCTCAACAAGCTCTATCGCGGCTCCAGACAAATCAATAGAGGCGCTGATTGCATCAAGATTTTCCACAGGCGTATGTTTTATCGCCTGCTCAGAAGTCACCTGGCCGGCAAGCAACTCGTAAATTGTAGGCTTGTCCTTTGAAACACCGACTCCGCTGGACATATTTCCCTGAGAGTCAAAATCAACAAGAAGAACTTTTTTTCCAGAAAGAGCAATATACGCTCCGATATTTATGCAGGAAGTTGTTTTTCCAACTCCGCCTTTCTGGTTTACAAAAACAATAGTCTTTCCCATAACTTTAAATATATCATTTTTTTTGCATTTGGTATACATTTAAACTGTTATGATTATTTCATGCACATTCAGCAAGCCGTCAAAAAATATTGAAGAAATTCTTGGCCGCCCATACCTGCGTATAAAAGCGCAAGCCGCCAACAATTCAAATAAAACTTTGTATTACATAGAAAAATTTACAAAAACACAGGCTTTCCACGAACAGAAAACCGAAGAAGAGCTGGCTGAATTCATTGAAAAGCACGCCGGAAAAACCTTTAAAAACTGCATCATCCGCACTGAATCAGAAGAAATTTCGTATCTTGGAAACAAAAAAGGCAACGTTACAAAACTTGTAAAGAAAACAACCTCCGAAAATTCCGCGGGCAAAAAAAACATTCTGTGGAAAAACTGCGGAAAACAGAAAAACTATCTGATTCCGGAAGGAAATCCAGTTCCGTTCATGGTTTTGCTAGGATTAATGACTAGCGACGGAAAAGTAATCAGCTCGAAACACGATAAATTCCGCCAAATCAACCGTTTTCTTGAATTCATAGACGATATTCTTCCAGAAATTCAAAAGCAGACAAAAAACCGGACAATCAGAATTGCAGATTTTGGCTGCGGAAAATCCTACCTGACTTTCGCTGTTCACTATTTTCTGACCGAAATCAAGCATCTTGAAGCGGAAATAATCGGACTCGACCTGAAAAAAGACGTAATCGACTACTGCAACAAAATCGCCGCGCAGCTGAACCTGAAAGGCCTGAAATTTGACACAGGAAACATCGCCGACTACAACTACCAGAACGAGCCGGACATTGTAATCACTCTGCACGCCTGCGACGCTGCCACAGATTTCGCCTTGAACTACGCGGTAAAACACGGCTGCAAGGCAATTCTAAGCGTTCCCTGCTGCCAGCATGAATTGAATTCCCAGCTGAACAAAAATTCTGTTCCAGACGAATTCAAGCCGCTCCTGAAATACGGAATCATAAAGGAACGGTTCGCCGCGCTGGCCACAGACGCTCTCCGTGGAGAAATTCTTGAAAGCGCCGGATATTCCGTTCAGCTTCTGGAATTCATCGACATGGAGCACACGCCGAAAAACATCCTGATTCGCGCCGTAAAAAAACAGAAAGGCGGAACCAACGAAAATTCCCCGGAAAATGAAAATTCAGCAGAAAATAATCCTGAAAAAACGAACGCCGGAGAAACATCTTCATACGGAAATGAACCTTCTGCGGAAAAAGAAATTTCCGCCGCTGAAAAATTAATAGCCGCGCTGAACGTTTCTCCAACGCTAAAAAATCTTCTGGCCAAATAGCCTGAAAAAAAATCTGCAAAAAAAACGGCAGCCAAAAAGACCGCCGTTTGAAATTATTTTACTGCTCGTGCCACTTCTTGAAAATCAAAGATGTATTGATTCCGGCAAAAGCGAAATTGTTGCTCATAACATATTCCGCATCAATTTTTCGGCCTTCATCCTTGATATAATCCAAATCGCCGCATTCCGGATCAACATTCTTCAAATTCAAAGTCGGGTGGAACCAGCCTTCGTTCATCATATTGATTGTAAGCCAAGCTTCTACAGCGCCGCAAGCGCCCAAAGTGTGACCAATATATGATTTTGTTGAAGAAATAGGAACTTTTCGTCCAAAAACACGCGCAGTCGCAGTTGTTTCCGCAATATCACCGTGATGTGTAGAAGTTCCGTGCGCATTCACATAAGCAATGTCATCAGCCTTCAGATTTGCAGAATCAAGAGCCAGCTGCATACAAATTCCCATTGTCTCGCTGTTCGGACTTGTAATATGAGTTCCATCTGTGTTTGTTCCAAAACCAACAATTTCAGCGTAAATTTTTGCGCCGCGGTTCACAGCGTGCTCCAAATCCTCAAGAATCAAAGTTCCAGCGCCTTCGCCAATAACAAGTCCGTCACGGTCCTTGTCAAAAGGGCTCGGAGCAGTTTCAGGATGCTCGTTTCTTATTGAAGTTGAGCCAAGCTGATCAAAAATCGCCGCATCCGGAGGGCAAAGTTCTTCCGCGCCGCCGGCAATCATCATATCCTGAAGCCCGTTCTCAATAGTTTCATAAGCATAGCCAATCGACTGGCTTCCCGAAGTGCAAGCCTCGCTAGTTACAATCATCCTTCCCTTAAGCTGATAAGTTACTTCAATATTTGCGGCGCAAGTGTGCGGCATACATTTTATATATGTTGAAGAATTTACTTTCGCCGTGCAGCGGTCTTCCATAACGCTTGTAAGCTCCTGAATCGAATCAAAAGAACCCATTGAAGAACCGTATGCAACACCAGTCCGTCCGTTCTTGCACTCATCAACAATAGTTCCGTCCTCGTTCAGAAGCCCAGCCATCTGCAAAGCCATCTGCGAAGTATGATAAGAAAGCAAAGCAACCCGGCCCATTCCGCGAACCAGTTTTCTTGGATATTTCGGAATTTCACCCTTAGCTGGACACGCAAGATGCGTATTCATTCCCTGGATATCATGCCATTCTTCCATATTTTTTATGCAGTTTTTATACGATTTCAGCTGCTCGAACGCTTCTTCCCAGCTCTGTCCCAGACCGCTCATCATTCCCGCGCCAGTAATAACAACCCGGCGTTTTCCATTTGGTTTTGTAAAATTCATATTTTTCCTTTCTCAATTAATTTTTTTTCAGGATTACAGAATGACAATTCAGCTCCGCATTTCAAAGGGGAAAGCCTTCCCCTCGTCGGCACTTCGTTGCCTCCTACCCCTTCTGCATGGCTCAGGCTACGCCACGCTCAAAAACATTCTAGCACATTCCGCCGTCTACAGTAATTACCTGGCGTGTAATGTATGAAGCGCCTTCGCTCAAAAGGAACACTGCCGCAGCCGCAATTTCTTCCGGTTTTCCCATTCGTTTCATCGGAATTGTGCTGAGCATTATTTCCTTCGCCTCCGGAATAATATTCGCCGTCATTTCTGTTTCAATCGCGCCCGGCGCAATAACGTTGCAAGTAATATTTCTTCCGGCAAGCTCAACAGCCAAAGCCTTTGTGGCACCGATTATTCCCGCTTTTGAAGCTGAATAGTTCGTCTGGCCGCGGTTTCCAATAATTCCGCTCACAGATGCCATTGTAATAATTCTTCCGCCGCGCTTGTTTTTGCGGCTCGCCATCGTCATAACAAGAGGTTTCAAAACATTGTAGAAACTGTCCAAATTCGTATGGATAACAGAATCCCAGTCACTGTCCTCAAGGCCAACAAAAGTGTTGTCGCGTGTAATTCCAGCGTTGTTGATAATTCCCCACAAAATTTCACCGTTTTCCGCCAATGCAGAAACTAGTCCGCCGAGCTTCGCCTTGCAGTCTTCCCGGTCAGAAACATTGAACTGAATCAACTCACCGTTTCCGCCGGCAGCTTTAATTTCTGCAAGAGTTTCTTCAGCACGCGCCTTGCTTCCATTGTAATGGCAAATAACATAATAGCCAGCTTTTGCGGCTTCAACTGCGCAAGCACGGCCAATTCCACCGGAAGCGCCAGTCACCAAAACTTTCTTATTTGAATTTTCATTCTGCATAATCTGCTCCTTCTATAAACTTTCGCCTAGCGCGAACCATTGAACATTGCAAGCATATCCTCAGTTTCCATAACCGTGATTTTTGCCGTAGCGGCAGGCTCCGCATCTTCCGGCGCAGCAAAAAGACTGCACAAATACCGGTAAGTATGCGTTTCTTCATCGCGGTAATCTTCAGCAATTTTCATCTGCACAGTCGAACCATTCTTCAGGAATCCAACCGACGCCTTAAAATCGACAACGCTCAAAATCATTCCCGGAAGCGGCGTGCGTCCTTTGATTTTGTTCGTAATTCCAGTAAGCGCGGAAATTCCCTGCGCCATAAGCTCAAAACCTGCCCAAGTTGGAACTCCGTCAAATTCTTCCTCATAAAAAATACAATTTTTTGTAATATCGTATTCGCTGGTTATTGTGTGCTTTTCAACATCGTGCTGCGTAACCCTGCTCAGCAAAAACATTTTTCCCTTATGCGGAAGATAATTTATAAGTTCATCATGATCAATAAACTGAGCTACATTCTTAGGTTCAACAACTGCCATAATACGCTCCTTTCTATTTTGTTCCAATTATCAGGCTGGAATTCGCTCCGCCAAAAGCAAAAGAATTGCTCAGGCAGATTTTTACCTTTCCTGAATTTTTATTGTTCTCATCATCAATAATATTCAACGCCGGAATTTCAGAATCCTGCTGCTTATCCCAAACCTGAACCGGAAGTTTTATTTCTTTTTTATTAAAATTCTTCTCAATGCAAGCATAGCAGATTGCCGCTTCCAATGCACCTGCCGCGCCCAAAGTATGGCCTGTAACAGGTTTTGTTGTGCTTGCAGGAACTCCGCCGCCAAAAACAGACTGAACCGCCTTCGCCTCCATGCTGTCATTGTACTTTGTTCCAGTTCCATGAAGATTTATGTAGTCAACTTCTTCCGGTTTTATTCCAGCAGAATTCAAAGCTTTCTCCATAGCCCGTTTTGCGCCGTCGCCAGAAGGATCCGGGCTTGTCATATGGTAAGCATCCGCAGATTCGCCGTAGCCCAAAAGCTGAACCGGCAAATTTTCCGGCAAAAGTTCCTTTGAAAGAACAAAAAAAGCGCCGGCTTCGCCCAAAGTTATTCCGCGCCGGTTCCTGCTGAATGGATTTGTAATTTCCGGCGAAACCGCCTCCAAAGAATCAAACCCCATAAGAACAGTGTCGCTTGAAATATCAATTCCGCCGGCAACAACCGCATCACAAAAACCAGAACGAATAAGCTCTGAAGCTTTTATAATCGCGCCCGCGCTCGAAGAACACGCCGTTTCAAAAGCAAGCGAAACACCGCGCAATCCGTATTTTTCACTGATGAAAGACGCAACATAGTCCGCGCCCTGCATTTCCAGCGCATAACGCCCAGAAAATTCACCGCGCACAAAAAATTCCCTGTGTCCGGCAACCGAAAATTCAGTTCCATTGTCGCAAGAGCCAACGCAAACACCAATGCGATTTGCGCCGTATTTATTTTTCACAAATTCAATTTCTTTTTCAATCTGGCGCAGAGCCTGCTCTTCAATGCGGATTATCCGCATGTCATAACGCCCGCTTGACTTTTCAAGCAAATCATCAGAAATTCTTGCCGCATAAAATTCCTTGCCGTTCAAGGCTTTTACGCGGCGAATTCCGCCCTGATTTCCAGCCGCGACATTTTTCCAAAGCTCATCGATATTATTTCCCGCAGCACAAAAAACTGCCGGCCTAGAAAAATAAACAGGAGTCAACTACTCAACCTCCTGAAGAACATATTCGTAGCCTCGGAGCTTGTTTTTTATCACAATTTTTTCAGCAGACTTGTTTATTTCCTCAATCAAAAACGGACCGTTGTAAATTTTACGCTTTTCAGAATTTTCAGTTTTTTCAACAACCATTTTCATCTTGATTGATTTCAACAGCTTCTGAATTGAATGGACTTTGTAATACGCAAACTGCAGATCCGCCACAATATACTCAGATTTCAAATTTTTTGGAAAAACTGGAGAATCAAAAGAAATATTCAGACCGTCATAAAAAAGCGTTCCCATTCCAGTGCCAAAATCATTGAACATTGAAAGGAAAATCTCGTTTTCATCAGCCTTCAGGTAAGCCAGAAAAGCCATTGACTTATCGCCAAAAGTTGCGGTAAGAACCTGCTCGCTATCAATATTTTCTTCAATATCAGCCGGCGGAAGAAGATACAATTTCTTTATATTCGTTATATAAATCGGCTCAATATTTGAGTCTCCGATTATTTTTGTGCTTGTGCATCCGGAAAACAAAATCCATCCCGAAAGCAGCAAAAAAAATACCTTTACAAAATGACAATTTTTCATATTTTGTAAAGGTATTGTAAATTTTATAGGATATTTAGTCAAATCACAAAACTAATATTCCTTCTTTGCATCCATTTTTTCAATAATCAAATCAAACAGATTGTCTATAAGACAGCCTGCAAAAGCAAAAAATATTGTGCCGGCAACAATCGCAAGAAATATAATTATATAAAACATAAAAAAACCTCGAATTCAAAATTAATTTGTAATGCTGAGTTTTAATAAAATAATTGAAATTTAAATGTCTACGACTACGAATCCCGCTTGAAAGTCAAGAGTTGAACTTTTTTATGGCTTCCGCCAAAAAAGTGCAAATTGACTTCAGCGGGTCCTCTTCGCCTTCAACATTTCAATATTCAAAATTAATTAAAAAAATACGCGCAAACCGCAACGATTCCTGTAAAAACAAGGAGTCCGATAATAATAGGAAACATAGCACATCCTCCAGTGCGTTTTATGAGAAATTTAAATTTTAAAATGAATAAAAATGAAGGATGCAGCTACTGAAGAGTCTGCTGGAAAACCACAGATTTCAGATATTTATTTTTAGAAAAGACAAATTTTTTCTGGACAAATTTAAAGGCAAAGAATAAGCACGTTATTTTCGCAACGGAAGCGGAAAACAGCAGCAAAAAAGCGGCATAAACACGTTTTTCGGCGCTGGCAACCATTTTCAGCGGATGAACTTCCAACGCCGCAAAAATATCTTCCGTGCGGACAGAAGCGCTGGTCAAAGACCGGACATTTTCCGCGCGCTGAACCAACGCCGCTTCAGAAATATGGTTGAACACAGGAACGGCAATGCTGCTGAAAACACAAGAGAGAATTATTGGAATGCAGAAAAAACCGTTCCGAAATTTCATATTTCCTTAAAAATCCGCGCGCGTATAGAAGAATGTAGAAACAAACGCCGTTGTCAGTCCTATGAAAATTGAAAGACCAATCATATGAACCGGAACGAATTTGCTCAGAGCCAACGCCCCGAAACTCACTGCGCTTGTTACAAAAGACAACGCAATTGCAAAAGGCTCCAGGTTCGAGCTCTGAACTTCCACTTCTTCCGTGCGCTTTTCATTTTCAATCATATAAATAACATAGTCAAGCCCAAGTCCGAACACAAGAATCATTCCGGTGATTGAGAAAAATTCAAAATGAATTCCGCAGAGCGCAAAAATCGAAGATGTCATCAGAACAATAAGAAGCGGAACCGAAACAATTTTTGCAGTCTGTTTCAACGAATAGAAAAATCTTAGAATTATAAACAAGGCAATGTAGACAACAACAAACAGCTTCAGAATCATATCAGAAAGCCTGTCCAAATCTGCGTTCATCGAGCGAACCTTGCTGATGAAGAAAACATTCTCGCCGTCCGCAAGCGACTTGTACGCATCATAGTCAAGAACGCTCACAGGAAGCACAACCGAATAATATTTTCCGTCAATTTCGCCAAGCCATGCGGAAGAAATCGCGCCGGCAAGATATTCAGGAACATTTTTTCCAATTTCAATAAAATCATTTTCGCCCGCCTTGAAATCTTCAGCAAGTTTTTTCGCATAAGAAGAATCATAGCCAAGATATTCATATTGCTGAGCCGCCAAAGGAAGCAACTTCGCCGCAGCCTCGCGCGATTTTTTCTGCATTGAAATAGAAGGAATATATGAAGTTGTGCAGACAAAACCGCCTTTTTCCTTTCCTTCATTCATTTTTTTAAGCTCGGCAGTGATTTTTTCTTCATTCTGCAAAGTTTCTTCCGCCGTGGAACCGCTCACAATATACCAGCCGCTCGGACTGTACTGAAGAACTTGCGCCGCTTCCTTTTCGTTAAGCATTTCCCGCCCTTCCATTTTATAAAGCCGGGAAAGATTGTTTTCAATTTTTACATTTTTATGGAAAATCAGCAGAACCGAAATTGAAAAAACGAACATTATCGTAATCGCAATCCGTCCAACAAATTTCTTGTTGTACCAGCTTGGCATTGTGTAGTATTTCAAAAGTTTTATTTCACGCTTTGTCTGCGGAACTTTTATGAACGGATAAACGCAAATAACAGTCAGAAATGAAGAAATAATTCCGCTCATGCTGAAAACCGCCATCTGCTTCAGCAGGTTGAACGGCGCAAAAACAAGAATAAAATAGCAGATTACAGTTGAAACAAGCGAAAGCGACAAGCCTTTTATCAAATGATTTCTGACCTGATAGCCTTTGTGGCACGCAAGATTTCCTTTCCAGTTGATAAAATAATGCAGGCTGTAGTCAATGCACGAGCCGATAAGCGAAGTTCCGAAAACCAAGGTCAGAATGTGCATTTTTCCGAAAATCGCCAGAGTCGCAAAAATCGCCATCAGGCTCGACCAAAGAATTGAGCCGATGCTGAAAAGAATCGGAGAAGGACGCTGGAAAATCAAAAGCAGAATAACCAGAACTGCGGTCATTGAGATTGTTGAAATTGTTGAAATTTCTTTGGTTGCGTCGGAGGAACTCTTGTAGCTGTGAAACGGCGTTCCAGAATAAATAAATTTTGTCTCGCCGTCTTCAAGCGGATCGCAAACCTGATGAATCTGCACAACCGCATTTTCCTTGCTTGCAAGAGCCGCGCCTTCCTTGCTGAGAATTCCGCGGATCATAACGTACCATCTGCCGTTCACCTCGCTGGCAAGAACTTCATCTTTCAGAGACATTTTTGTTCCGCTTTCCTGAAGCTGCTTCAAAAAGCTAAGAAGATTGTGCTCGCCAAGCATAAACGGATCCGACTCCAAATTTTCAAGCGAAGTCACCGTGAACGCGCCGTAAGCCTTTGACAGCGCATCCTGCGCAAAAGCCTCCGCGCCGCCTTCAGAATTCAGCTCGTCAATAGTTTCAGAATCAATAAGATTGTATTTATAATTATTTATGTACTCAACGATTTTTCCAAATGAATCAGTATTCTGATAAAGCGAAAGCGACTTGAACCGCGGGCTTCCGTTCAGCTGACCGTAAACATTTTCCGCAACCTGCTTCGCTTTTCCAAAATCAGGATTTGAAACAAGGATAAAAACATTCTGGCCGGTAACTTCCGTGAGCTTTTCATCCGCGGCATTAAGCGCTTTTCCCATTTCCGGCTTTGGAAGCATATTAAAAAGATCAGCGTCGATGTTTATTCCTTTTTTCACATAAAGCATTGCGCAAAAACCAAGAATAACCAGCGCGTGAAAAAAAATCCAGAATTTGAAGAAAGTTTTATTTTGAAGAGAAGTAAGCTTTTTCAGCATCGGTCAGCTCCTTTGGATATTTTTGATCAGTGAAGTTATAAGTAATCGTATCGCCAGCAGCTTCGGTCATTACGATTGAATTCAAATCAGCAGAATTTGCAGAAACTTTTCCGCTTATCGCAAGTGAAACAAGAATTTTTTTCACCATGCTGTCCTTCGGAGAAAGAACCGCCTTCCAGTCAGAACCGGCGCAGTTGAAATCAACATCAAAATTATTCTGAAGAACTTCCGAATTTCCGCTGAACATTGCGCTCAAAGTTGTGGAAATGCTCGTGAAAATCTGGTTTGACGACGCATCAATCACAGTTTCCTTTCCATTCGCAAGAGTCTGCTTCACGCTTGTCATTCCAACAACCATTGTAGAAGGAAAAGGTTTCTGGGTTTGCCACATGATTCCGTCCAGGCTGAATATAAAAGTTCCGCTTGATTTCATTGAACGGTTCACCGCGGAAATTGTTTTTATCTGCGAGAAATTTCCCGTCATGTTCGGGTGCTCTGAAAGATTTTTGCAGACAGACTCAAACGTCTCTGCATTTATTGACATAACCAAAAAAAAGGCTGAAATTACAGCTAAAATGATTTTTTTCATTTTATTTTTCCTTCTTCCTTTAAAATTTTTTCAACTCTCTGAATAAACCAAGGAGTGCATTCAAAACGGGATTCATTCGTCTCCAAATTTACAGCCATTTGAGTAGACTCCGCCTTTGTGCAAATCTCACCTTTGGCATTAAAAATTTCATATTTTATTTTTATGCAGTTTTCATATTCAACAAGATAAGTTTTTACAGTCGCTTTATCGCCAAAATACAAAGAACGAACATATTTTAAATTTATTGAAGTTACCGGATAAGCAAACCCTTCCTTGACCATTTCTTTGTAGCCGTAGCCGATTTTATCCAAAAGAGCGCAGCGCGCAATTTCCATATATTTCACATAATTTCCGTGCCAAACAATTTTCATTGCATCGACATCAAAAAATTCCGCCGAAATAACAGTTTCATTTATAATATACGCATTTTTTTCCAAATTCGTCATCTTTTTTCCTTATTTTGCACTCCATCTGAAAGTTTCCAAAAATTATAGAAATTATACCCACAATGCGAGCAGTGGCGCAGCATTGTGCCATCAACAGCTTTCACAAAAGACATCACTTCGCCACCCCATCTGAAAGTTTCCAGAAATTATAAAAGTTATACCCACGATGCGAGCAGTGGCGCAGCATTGTGCCTTCAACAGCTTTCACAAAAGACATCACTTTGCTACTCCATCTGAAAGTTTCCAGAAATTATAGAAATTGTACCATTGGTACGGAAACTGAACGCAGTATTTTTCCAGCTTATCAACAAATTCCTTGCACAAAGCATGAATTTTTTCATCGCGCCTTGAATGAGAAGCTTCAAAATCCACTTTTGACTTTTCCACAAACAAATGATACTTCGGGCTTAGCGAAGCAGTTTTTGTACGCAGACCGAACAAATAATAAACCGGAGCTTTTAAAAGAAGCGCAAGAACAAAAACTCCATAAGGAAAATCCGCTTCTTTTCCAAGAAATTTTTCCCTTATGATTCTAGAGCGCGACCTTGCGCTTGTGCGGTCGCCAGCAACAACAACAAGCCCGCCGTTCTCAATCTGCTCCTGAAGGTCAACCATTGTATTTATGCTGATTTCGCTGGGATCAATAACCTGAAATCCAGCGTTCGGATTAACTTCCTGCAGCGTCCGGTTGAACTGCTCGGTGGATTTCAATTCCATTATCACCGTAACAGAAATTTTTCTGGCAACTCCATTTTCACCAAAACTGGAAAGACTTCTCAAAAGCTCAATATTTCCAAGGTGCGAACCGATAAAAAGCGCGCCACGCCCTTCTTCCAGCTGATTCTGAAGCATTTTCAAATCATCATCGTGGGTAACAAGATCCTTGTAATGGTAGTTTCCGAGCCAGCCTTCCATTTTTTCCATGACACAAAACGAGAATGACAAAATCTGCCTGAACGGACTTATTCTGAAAGGAATTTTTCCGCCGGTAAATTTCTTCATCTGCTTCTGGTAATTTTTTGACTCAATCCTGCCGCGCCTGGAAAAAATAGAGAAAAAAAACGCAATCGGATAGCTTAAAATAAAAACAAGACAAGCCGGAAGCTTCCGCATCAAGCTAAAAACAAGCAGAAGCGGCTTGTTCGAGGAAATAACTTCTTTTTCATCTGCCCAGTGCAAAAGCTCTTCAGTTTTATTTTCCACATTTTCTCCGTTTGATTTTTCTGGCAGCAAGAACCGGAAGCCTTAAAATCATTCCAACACAAAGCCTTGTATAAGTTCCAGCAATCCGCAAGTTGTCACGCACCATCCTGAAATTTGAAATTCCATCTTTTGGGTAGCTTACCTTTACAGATTCCGAAACAACAGGAACTCCAGCCCAGCACAAATGCACAAGAATATCAATATCATAGCCCATTCTTGCATCAATAATTGCATGGCTTTTTATAATTTTATAATACGGTTCAACCGGATAAACCCTGAAACCAATCAAGGCGTCTTTTATGTCCCAGTTCAGAGAAACTATATGAACCCAGCCGTTCGCAATTCTTCTTCCATTAACACGGTGGGCAGGAGCGTTTTCATCATATTCAGGGTAACCGCAAATAACCGCATCCGGATTCTTCTTTGAAAGCTCCAGAAATTTTTCAACCCTTGCCGCGTCATGCTGACCGTCTGAATCAATCTGCAGAACATGAGTAAGAGCCATTTCGTGCGCTTTTTTCAAGCCGCTTTCCATAGCCTTGCCTTTTCCGCCGTTTTTAAGGCGCTCAACAACAGTCACAAGAGGATATTTTCCTTCAACTCTGTGAATAAACGCCTTGTTTTTTTCATCATTGCCGTCATCAACAACAATAACAGGAAGTCCGTACGGCAGAAGATTTTTCACTACATCTTCAAGAGTCGAGCCATGATTGTAAACTGGAACAATAAATCCGTATTTCATAAAGCCAATTATTCAGCAATCACGCTGAAAGAACCGGAAGAATAAACGTGTTCAGAATCTTCCGCATCAGCCATGCAGAAAACAACAGAACTTTTTTCAACTTTATGCTCAAGCTCCAGCTTAATTTTTGAATCAGGAAGAATCGGCGCAGAAAACTTAATTCTTTTTATATGCGGAACATAACGCTGAGTTCCAAAATATTTTCTTGAAAAACGCGTGATAATCTCAAACTGCGCAACCGCCGGAAGAAGCTTGAATTCAGGAAAATGTCCGTCAAAAAAATCGCTTTCAGCAGGAACAACAAATTCCAGAACAATTTTATTTTCAGATTTCTCAAGAATTTTTTCATTTTCTATACTGTGTAAGTTAGCCATTTTTTTCCTCTATTTTAGTATAACAGATTATTCATTGATGAACATAGCAGCAATTTCGTCTTTATGCTTTTTTCCCTGAACATCAACAGGAAGTTTTTCAACAAAGCGCCATTTTTTTGGAAGAACAACATTTTCAAAATACTGCATAAGAAAATCATGGAAGTAGCGGTTCACAAAATATTTCTCAGTGTTTTCAAATTTCTTTTTTCCTTCTGAATTCAGAACAACAGCAGCAGCAAGATACTGGCGGACATCGTTCTGAAGCGCAATAACCTTCACGTCTTCAACAAGTCCAGTCTGAAGAATGCGGTTTTCAACTTCTGTCAAGGAAATGCGCTTTTCTTCTATTTTTACAATTGAATCTGAACGTCCTTTCAACAAAAAACGTCCGTCGTCAAAAAATTCAGCCAAATCCGCAGTGGCAAAACCTTCAGGATTTTTTATGTAAGGCGAAATCACGTGAAGGCAGCCGTCCTCGCCAAGCCAAAGCCGGGCATTTGCAAAAGGCGTAAACTTCAAGCCATCCTTTGACTGCTGGCGGTACGCAATTCCCGAAGTTTCTGTTGAACCGTAAACTTCAAGCGGGCAAAAACCGAACACTTTCTCCGTTTTTTCAGCAAGCTCAGAAGAGCAGGCGCCGCCGGAAGTGAAAATCCACGGATTTTTCAAGTCAAGTTTTTCTTCAATCTCAACAGTCCGCTTCAAAAACGCCGGAGTTGCAATAATCATATAGCTTTCATCGGAAAGAGTTTCAAATTCTTCCGGAAATTCAATTCTTTTTCGTCTGAACGGAACGCCGAGCGTAAACGGAAGGCTTATTCCAAAAAGAAAACCGTAAATATGATGCTGGCTGACCGTTGTAACAAGTTTTCTTGAAACGAATTCCTTTCCCCACTTTGAAATTATGAACGCATTGTCCTCTTCAAATTCCTTCATTCTCTGCGGAACTGCCTTAGGTTTTCCAGTGGAGCCGGAAGTAAACATCAGAATGCAAGTTTCTTCGGCATTAAGAACCGGAACATCGCGGAAAAATTTTTCATCAGGAACAGCGGATTTTTCCACAATCTCCGGAATAAAAGACGCGCCAGGAACATTCTGGTCCGTCAAAAACTCAACGCCGGGCTTTTTTATTTCACCGATAAAACTTTCAGAAATATTCTGCGTAAGAAGAATTCGTTTTTTGCACTGAAGCAAAGCCGCAAACGCACAAAGAAAATACCAGTAATCCTCGCAATGCAAAATCCAGTCAGAAGAATTTTTTGAAGAAATAAACACACGAAGTTTCGCGCTGTCAACCAGAAAATCCTTCCACGTTTTGTATATTTTTTTCGACCAGCAATCCTCATAGCAAAGAACATGCCCGTCTTCCCTTGAATCAGATTTAAATTTTGTAAAAGAAAAAGACTTTATCATTTTTTTATCCACCATTTTCCGGACAATAAATTCAACCGCAAAAAGCAGCCCCATCAGAACATAAGAAATTCCGCCGTTATAAACCGACCAGATTTTATCGTTCAGCGCATCATTTCCAAAATCGTGCAGCGCAGTAAACGCGGAAACGCTTCCATTCAAAACAAAAAAGACGCACCAGACAACCGTAACTTTTCTGCAGTACTCATTCACCTGGGATTCAAAAGACGAGCCTTTCACAGACTTGTCCCCAAGGCAGGCAAACCTGAAAATAATATTCGGCTTGAAAACCAGCGACGAGCCGAACACAAAAAGCATCGTTGCGCTGATTACAACTGAATAAAGTTTCAAGAAAATCTTCTTATTGAAGACAAAACAAAGAATTCCAGCCAATAAAAAAAGCGCTGAACTTAGCATTGGCCGCCAGTCTAGCGCTCTTTTTTCTGATTCAACGTCAGATTTGCGGCCGCCAGTCGCGCTTAAGAAAAAAGCGCAAGCCAAGGCAACCACACAAAGCGACAAAATTCTTACCGGAACCTTGAACACAACAAGCATTGTAAACACAAGAACCGGATAAACCGCCGCAACAACGTAAAAAAGAACTTTAAGGAACTTTTTCATTAGCCCATGTATGGAACAAGAACGTCTACAACATCCTGAACAGTTTTTACAGTCTTGAAAATTGCAGGATCGAACTTTGTGCCGGCAGGCATAAATTCCTTCATTTTCTGAATCAAGTCAATTGAATCAATCGAATCAAGCTCAAGATCATCAAACAATGTTGCTTCCGGGCTAATTGACGCTTCATCAATTTCAAAATCAGATACAAGGATTCCCTTCAATTTTCCGTAAATTTCATCTTTTGACATTTTTAACTCCTTCTTGCCTGTGTAATATATTCAGCCAAAGCATCTACAGATGCAAAATGTTTCTTATTATCTGCACTTTCCGTAGAAAATTTCACACCAAAATGTTTCTTTAAACCAACGCCCAGCTCCAATGCATCAATTGAATCAAGACCAAGACCTTCGCCAAACAACGGTTCCGAATCAACAATATTTTCCGGCTTTACATCTTCAAGCTGAAGTGTAGAAATAATTACTTCTTTTATTTCGTTTTTTAGTTTGTCCACAGCACGACTCACCTTTTTATAGATTTTTATATTTTATAAAAGCAACAAGAAAAAAGCAACCCTATCTAAACATTCTTGTCGCGGTTCGTTACATACAAGGTGTCATTTTTTTCAACTGCGGAATAAATTTCATTTTCCATTCTGTCCGTAAGACGCTTCGCCGCAATTGTTTCAGAAAGCTCGGCATACTCGTCAATCTTAATTTCCGGAAGCAGCGAAAAGTCATAGACATAAGTTTCTGAATGGTTGTACGACCAGAAAGGATCGTGTTTTCCAAGCCCATACTTGTCGTTTCCGCCAACAAGAACCGGCTGAACGCCAGCCTTCGAATAATACGCAATCCGGGCGGCGCCTTTTTTGTACGGATTTTTTCCATGACGCGGCGAACGTGTGCCTTCCGGGAAAATAATAACATTGTTACCTTCATCAAGCGTCTGTTTGCAAAGGCCGCAAAGCTCGTCAAAATCAAGCGTATTAACTATGTAGCACTGACGGATAACGCCGGCAAGGACAGTTTTCGCAAGTCCGCCGCGCACAATGCAGTTCGCATTCGGCACAAGCGACATTATAAAAACAAAATCAAGCATCGAAGGATGGTTCGCAACTATAACCTTTCCATGGATGTTTTTAAAAGCTTCACGGTCATCAACTTTAAGTTTCACCATGCCTGTAATCCGCATGAAATTAATAAAAAATCTGAACGAAGCGGAAACAAAAGCGCGGGCTTTTATCTGAAATTTATGCTTGTTATGCTCAAAAACTCTAATCCACGGAAAAACAAAAATCGCAAGAAAAACACTTCCAGCCCCGAAGAAAAAATAAAAAAACAGCTTCATAAAAGCGCGGTATGTGTACAAAAACCAGTTTTTTACACGCGGAAGCTCCTTGTGATTGTATTTCTGTTCAATTTCTTCTTTTGATTCTTCTGCCATTTTACTACCTGCAAATTTCCTTTATGAATTCCAAAGGATTTTTCAATTTCTTTTCTATATTAATATCAGCACAATCTATTGACACAGAGCCGTCCATTCCGGTTGCACTCAAAACACACGCAAAGGCAAGCCCGAAGTTGTTTTCCGGCTGAAGTTTTCCATACTCATCCGGCACATATTCATCAGCATAGACAAAAACAACTTTTTCTTCCGCCCCGGAAAGAACTGGAGCCGCCGCGCCTAAAAACGCGGAGGAAAAATTTTCCTTTGAAGGATAAATAACCGAATATCCGGCTTTAAGTTTAAGAGCCAGCGAAGCCGCGGCAATTGGCGTATTAAAAACCGAAAGACTGAATCCAGCCGGCAAAATTTCCGAATCTTCAATCAGGCCTTTATTTATAGTAAATTCCCGCTCAATTTCCCCGCGGAAAGAAACAAAAACCTGCTTGAACGAGCCGGCTTCCGGCGCTTCAGCGAGCAAATCATGCAGAACCTGAACGGTCATCCGCGTAACCTGGCCGAGCCGGCGCTTAAAAAGCGGATCGGCAAATTCGAGCCGAGGCTTTTCTTTCGGGTTTTCTGGAGAAGCTTGCCATTTATGAAAATTCGAAACAAAAATTCCTTTCATTCTACTTTTTTCTAAAAACCAGAAGTGAATAAGCATTCGAGCCAAGATTATGATGCGCAGTCTTAAGCTCAAAACCAGCCTCGCAGATTGCATTCACAAGCTCTTCGTAACGGTACATCTTGCTGTTTCCGTTCGCAATGCAAGTAAAATAAAGCGAAGTCGCTTGCAGCGAATAAGCGGCCGTTTCAAAACGCTGTTTGTCCCAAAGCGGCTCAAGAACATAGACATTCGTTTCCGCAGTTGCCGCCTCATGAACTTTTTTAAGAATCTTTGTAATCTGGTGAAGGCTGAAACAGTCAAGGAACTGGCTCATCCAGACCGCATCAGGAGCTGAAGGAAGCTTTGTTTCCTCTGAAAGGACATTTCCTGTGCAGAAGCCAATTCTTTCAGCAAAACCAGCGGCAGCCGCATTTTTTTCTGCAACAGCAGTCTGGCCGGGCAAATCCACAATCGTCATTTTCACATCAGGATTATAGCCGCAGCAGGCAATTGACCACTTCGCCGTGTTTCCGCCAATATCAACAATCGTTTTAGGCTTTTCAGCAAAAACAATCGGGAGCGCCTCCGGAAAAGCAATGTCGCTGTAAAAATGGTCAAATTCAAACCAAGATTTCTTCGCTTTTTCCGGCAAAGTTGAAAGAGCTTCGTAAACTGTCGTCCATTTCTCACCGAAAACCTTAAGCCCTTCAGGCTTTCCGTTCAAAATTGATTCCTTCAGCTTGAATGCGCCTTCATAGCAAATATCGTTCGTGAACCAGAAATTCACTTTTGTAAGATTGTCTTCCAGAAGCATCCAGCCGGTTTTTCCAAGAATGAATTTTTCTGTTTCATCCGAGCCTGGAACTGAATCCTTGCTGAGTTTTATAACATTCATTCCAAGAGCCATTTCACAAAGAACGCCGACTCCGTATTCACTGATTTTTGTTTTTTCAGACAGAGCCTTGCGTGTGATTCCTGAATCGCCGGCATTTTCAATTTCTGAAAGAATTCCAGTTTCAAGCATTGTTCTTACAGCCTGAAACGTTAAAGGCGCGAACGCAATTTTCTGGGCTTCAAATTTAGCATCGACCGCGCGGATATTGTCATTTTTAAATTTCTCGTAATCAAAAAAAGAAGAATCCATTAAAATCCCCAAAACAAATATGTTCAACTGTAGCACGGATAAAAAAAAATTACCACCGCTAAAAAGAATTCCATGAAGCCGTTTAATACCAGGCGTTTAATTGACAGTTGCTCATATAAAATGTACTATTTTAGATACTAATATCTATCTCTTTTGGAGTAAAAATCAATGGCTACAAAGTATGTTTACTTTTTTGGTAACGGCGACGCAGAAGGCGATGAATCAATGCGTCCAATCCTTGGCGGCAAAGGCGCCAACCTTGCTCAGATGGCAAAGGCTCCTTTAAGTCTTCCAGTTCCACCGGGATTCACAATTTCCATCGACGTTTGTCAGGAATACTACAAGCTGGGCAGAAAATATCCTGCAGAACTCGCAGCGCAGGTTGATGAATACCTTAACAAGCTCGAAACTGTATTCGGCAAGAAACTTGGCGACGAGAACGACCCGTTGCTCGTATCAGTTCGCTCTGGTGCCGCTGAATCTATGCCTGGCATGATGGATACAATCCTCAACCTTGGTCTTAACGATAAATCAGTTATTGGACTTGCCAACAAAACAAACAATCCACGTTTCGCATGGGACGCTTACCGACGCTTCATCCAGATGTTCGGCGATGTTGCAATGGGCGTTGAACATGCAAAATTCGAAGCAATCATTGATGAAGTAAAAGCTGTCCGCGGAATCAAACAGGACACTGAGCTCACAACAGAAGAACTTCAGACAATCGTTGCAAAGTACAAGGAAATGTACAAGAAAGAAAAGGGCGAAGATTTCCCTCAGAATCCAAAAGACCAGATGTGGGCCGCAATCGGCGCTGTATTTGGTTCTTGGATGAACGAGCGCGCTATCATTTACAGAAAGCTCAACAACATTGATGAAAATGTTATCAAGGGAACAGCCGTAACTGTTATGGCAATGGTTTTCGGAAACATGGGCGAAACTTCAGGAACTGGCGTTGCATTCTCACGCGACCCTTCAACTGGCGAGAACCACTTCATGGCTGAATACCTTATCAACGCTCAGGGTGAAGACGTTGTAGCCGGAATCCGCACACCAATGGATATTTCTGCTCTTGAAAAGCAGCAGCCGGAAATCTTCAAGGAAATCTCTACAATCCGAGACCGACTTGAAGCTCACTACCGCGATATGCAGGACATGGAATTCACTGTTCAGGAAGGAAAACTCTTCATGCTTCAGTGCCGAAACGGAAAACGAACTGGTCCTGCAGCTGTAAAGATGGCAGTAGACATGGTTGGAGAAGGAATGATCACAAAAGAAGAAGCTCTTCTCCGCGTAAAGCCAGACCAGCTTGATCAGCTTCTCCACCCGCAGTTCGACTCAAAAGCTCTTAAATCAGCAAAACCTTTGGCTTCTGCACTTAACGCTTCACCTGGAGCAGGATGCGGACAGATTGTATTCACAGCTGAAGAAGCCGTTGAATGGGACAAAGCCGGAAAGAAAGTTATGCTCGTTCGCAAAGAAACTTCTCCAGACGACATTGCCGGAATGTACGTTGCACAGGGCATCTTGACTTCAACTGGCGGACGCACTTCACACGCTGCCGTAGTTGCTCGCGGTATGGGAACACCTTGTGTTTGCGGTTGTTCAGATGTTGTATTCAACGGAAAAGATTCTGTTACAATCGGCGGAAAGAAATTCAAGAAAGGCGACTTCATTTCTATTGATGGTTCAACAGGAAATGTTTACGGCGAAGTAATTCCTGTAACTCCTGCAGCTGTTTCTGGCGACCTTGAGACATTCCTTGGATGGGCAGACGAAGTTCGTGCTTCTTCAGTACGCACAACTCCTTCTGGAAAAACTGTAAAAGGCTTTGAAGTTCTTGCAAACGCTGAACAGAACGAAGCTCCACAGGCATTCCGCTTCGGTGCTGCTGGAATCGGTCTTTGCCGAACAGAACATATGTTCTTTGAAGAGCCAAAACTCACTTCTTTCCAGAAAATGATTATTTCTGACTCAACAGAAGAAAGAAAAGCAAACCTTGCTGCAATTCTTCCGCTTCAGCAGAAAGACTTCTACAACATCATCAAGACTATGGAAGGACGCGCTGTAACAATCCGTCTTCTTGACCCGCCGCTCAACGAATTCGTTCAGGCTGAAACACCAGCTTTGGCTAAGGCTTTGGCTAAGAAACTCGGCGTAAAAGTTGACTTCATTGAAAAGAAATACTCTGAATTGAACGAGCACAACCCGATGCTTGGTCACCGCGGATGCCGTCTTGCTATTACATATCCAGAGATTTATGAAATGCAGGTTGAAGCTATTGCCCGCGCAACAGCACAGGCTGAAAAAGAAGGTCTTAAGCACGATGTTCGCATCATGATTCCAAACGTAACTACATTTGCAGAATTGAAACAGATCCGCGCTCAGGCAGAAGCTGTAATCGCAAAAGTAAACGAAGATGAAAAAGTTTCATTGAAGTTCCAGATTGGTTCTATGATCGAATTCCCACGCGCAGCAGCTACAGCAGACAAAATCGCTGAATACGCAGACTTCTTCTCATTCGGAACAAACGACCTTACACAGACAACATTCGGCTTCAGCCGCGATGACTACTCTAAGTTCATTGATTCTTACCTTGACCAGAAAGTTCTTCTTCAGGATCCATTCAAGACTTTGGACGAAGATGGCGTTGGCGTAATGATTGGTCTTGCAGAAGAAAAGGGACGTTCAGTAAAAGCTGACCTTCACCTTGGAATCTGCGGTGAACACGGCGGAGACCCAGCTTCTATCGCATTGTGCTACAAGCTTGGCTTGAACTATGTTTCTTGCTCACCGTTCCGCGTTCCAGCAGCAAGACTGGCTGGCGCACAGGCTGTAATCAAGGCATCTAAGTAATAGCTAAGAAAACTTGCATCTGCAAAATCTCTTGTTTTTGCAGATGCAATCTTGTGCGATTAGCAGCTTCGCTGCGATGCGCGCAGGGTGTTTATTAAGGCTACAAAAAGACTTCCGAATCAGGAAGTCTTTTTTGTTATGAAAAATTATTAATCAACCAATACAGTTTTCTTCCCCTCGCCCCAGCAAAAATCTTACCTGGCCAGAGATTTTACAATGTTCGCAACGGATTCGTAGTCAGTTTTGTTAAGTTTATTCAGATTTGAAATTACGGTTTCCAACGGAATAACAGGACTTTCCTTCGAGCGGCGACCTTCCACAAGATATTCAACAGAAACTCCCAGATACTTTGCAATTTTTACGCCGTTTTCAACATTCGGCAAAGACTTTTGCCCAGAAAGATAATTATCAAGAGTATTTTTGCTTATTCCAGTTCCCGCGGAAAGCTCCTTCAATTCCACGCCCTTAAAATCCAAAAGTTCCCGAAGGTTTTCTGCAAACGTCATAATTGAATTATACTTTTTTAAGCGTTTTAAATTTGATTTTACGCTTTTATAGGTGTATAATATTTCTGCAAACGCTTATTTAAGTAATTAAGGAAACTTAATTATTGATAAGTGAGGAGATTTTATGAAAAAAAATATTTTATTTATTATCTTGGGATTCATCGGATTTCTAACAACCGCAGAAAGTAAAATTTTTAGATATTTAAGCTTAGATGGATAATAGTTAAAAATATAAAAAATATTTGGCATCCAAAAACATAAGATAAAACAACTTTGCATTATATTCAAAAGAAACAGAGGAAAACAAAATGAATAAAAAAGAATTTATTGGAGACCTTGCTAATGAATTAGCAGAAAAAGGTGAAACAATGGATTTTAGGCAAGTAGCAAGCACTCTAAATGCTTCTGGCTATAGAACTTCGTATAACGAAAATTATCAGGGGCTAAGAGGAACTGCAACCTTAATTTCAAAAGCATGGAAATACTTTGACAAAAAACAAGACGCATACACAGCAAACAATATTGCAACAGTTTTTAAAGATTTAAACGGAAACTGTCCATGGGACTTTTAGATTATATACGGAGATTTTCCATGAAAAAAATACATTTTATTTTTATTATGACAGTTTTTCTAATTTCATGCCAAACTGAATCTAGTTCAAAAGATTCATTATCAGCAAACAACACTAACACTTAAAATTAACGAATAAAAATTTCCTAGATTTAAAATCATATGAAAACAAATTATATAATTGGATTAAACATTGGCAATCATGACTCCTCTGCATGTTTACTAAAAAATGGAGAAATTGTTTCATATATTGAACAAGAGAGAATAAGCAGAAATAAACTAGCAATAGGAGAAGCTCCAATCAATGCTTTGCTCTGCTGCTTAGAAAAGGAAGGTATTTCATTAAGAAATGTTGAAGCCATTGCTGTTGGCATGGATTGGTCATATAGAAAGACTGTATACCATGAACCCAAGGAAGAAAGCAATAAATATCTCAAATTCAACAATCCAGATTGGTTTTTGCCCAAAGAAATTTTTGGTAACTACAGACCCGAAATTCATATTATTCGTCATCACTATGCACATGCCGCAAGTGCTTATAGGGTCAGTGGTTTCAAAGATGCCGCTATATTAGTAGTTGATAATAGAGGCGAAGATTCTTCTAGTTCAATGGGCGTTGCAAAAGATGGAAAAATTAGTTTTTTTAAGCAAATTAACATTCAGAATTCTTTAGGAATATTTTATAATAGAGCTTGCCAGTACACAGGATTATATGGCAAATATCGAGAAGTAGGAAAGTTTATGGGCTTGGCTTCATACGGAAATCCTAATATTGATATCCCATTAAAGCCATCAAGAGATGCAAAATTATTTAAGGCTTTACCAGATATTGAAAATTTATCGATTTATGACGCCTTGCAAAAAAGAACAAAACAATTAAATGATTATTTCAGCAATAATTGTTTTCCCTTTGAGAGTGGTAATTCTGAAGAGATTATGGGGTACGCAAATTTTGCAGCATCTGCACAAAATGCATTAGAAGCCGTATTAATTGATTTTGTCACAGAATTAAAAGAAAAAACTAACTTAGATAATCTAGTTATGGCAGGTGGAGTGACACTTAATTGTTCTGCAAATAGAAAAATAGAAAATATTGGGTTATTTAAAAATATTTATATACCTCCTTTTGCTTCAGATGCGGGTACCGCCATAGGCGCAGCATTGGAATTAAATTATAGACTACATGGTATGAGTAATACTAAAAAATCTTTACACTCAGCCTCGTTAGGATTGTCCTACGATGACGACTATATTTTAAAAACGATAAAATCATATAAAGACTTATTAAATTATAAAGTAATTAATAATGAATTATTTTACAATGAAGTAGCAGAGTTCCTATTCAATGGCAATATTATAGCTTGGATGCAAGAAGGATTTGAAGCCGGTCCAAGAGCATTAGGAAACAGAAGTATCCTTGCTGATCCAAGAAGCCGAAAAAGTCTTATTAAATTAAATAACATAAAGCAACGTGAAATGTGGAGGCCAATAGCTCCAAGTGTTCTTTATGAGTTTTATTCAGATTATTTCGAAGGAACTCCTGAAAACAAATATTTTATGAATATAGCAACGAAAGTAAAAAAAGATAAACAAAAGTATATTCCTGCCGTTGTCCATGTAGATGAAACTGCCAGACCCCAAGTTGTTACAAAAGAAAACAAAAAATATTACAAACTAATAAAAGCATTTTATAATAAAACTAAAATTCCTATACTATGCAATACATCTTTTAATCTAAGAGGAATTCCATTAGTTAATACACCTAATGATGCTATAGAATGTTTATTAAAGTCTGAAATTGATTATCTTGTAATGGAAAATGCTATTATAAGCAAAAAAGAAGGTTACAAGTGCTAGTTTTTGATGCCAGAAATCTTATTTCTTTTAAAAAATTTAATGCTTTTATCACAGAAAAAACAAAGATATTTCAATCTGGTAGAGCACAAATTTTCAAAAAATATGGATTCTTTGATAAAATTCCCTGGAATGACGATGTTGAAAAATATCAACAGTTTAGAAATGAGTATAGAAATTTAATTCAAACCATAATTACAGATTGTATAAATTATTACAGACCATATTTACCCAATAACTTATTTATATCAGAATTTGGCAGTTTTGTAAAAAGAACAGAAAGAATTTACAGCGATATCGATTTTACCATATGTTATGATATTAAAAAGACAGATGAATATGAATGTGCTGAAGAGATGCTCGACTACACAATTGCAAAGATATTCGGCTATAGCATCGATCATGTTCATGGCAATTTTCAACATTATCCAAAACATCCAGAATTCGAAAATTTGCCTGAAAAAGAAAATTTATACTGCATACTCTTTAAAGATAATTCTATAACATACTCTTGTGGGCAAGAAACCTTATCTGAGAATATGACAAATATCAAAAATTCGAGAGATTATAAAACTTTATTAACTAGTTTTAAACTAAAGTATAAGAAAAAAGCTGATATTGATAGTTTATATTCAATTGAAATATTAGAAAATAATACAGAACATAACTTTTTAGCTGATTTAGAAAAGCTTGAAGAAAAAAACAATATTTGCGATGGGTATTGTTTTAACTTTGAGAAATCAATATTACCAGAAAACTTTTCCATTTCGGATATAAAAAAAATCTTAAAACACTCAGGGATAGTTGAGTTTTATATTTTTTTAGCAAAACTTAGAAAAATACTTAGCATAAGTAAAACATATTCGATGAATATAGAAGACATTTGGAACAATGAAAATATCATTAACTTTTTTGGCAAAGATTATTTATTACTTCTTAGAAAATGTTTCATAAAATTTTTATTTTATTGGAATAGAATAGAACATTCCCTTATTTCCCGAGGCATTCCATTAAGCACTCGTTGTCATAAACATTATTCAGCAACAGAATTAAACAGCCTTTTGATTAATGACTGGGGAGAAGGAACGACAATTCAAACTGTTATAGATTCAAAAAATGACCTAATGAAAATAGTAGAAATTGGCGTAAAAAGGCTAGCAGATGAATGATATTATATATTTACAACAAGTAATATTATCCAACGAATACATCTCATTAAAATTTTCTCATGAAATAGCATACGCATGGCTTGAAAACAAAAACAAACATTCACCTGATATAATAGAATTAAAAAAAAGAAACTATATATTTTCTGGAAGAATCATTGTAAAAAAAGGTCTTGAAAAAATAACTTTTAAATTATCCCTTAGTTCTGAGTTTGAAAAAATCGATTATCAAATTTCAAAAAAAATTTTAATATTTAATAACACCTCATATAAGATTTATACAGAAAATAATATATTATATATTTCATATTTTGACATATCAAAACATGAAATTCCTGTTTTAAAACATGAAAATACTAATTTCAAAATTTTTCATTATAAAACGAGCAACATAAAACCATCAAAAAAAACTTTAGATGTTATTGTTATAGGCTCATGCTTTTCAAGAAGTGTATTAAAATCGGATATTTTTTTTAATCCTAATTATAAAGAATATTTTAATGTTAGATATACAGTATTTCATAACTCCTTCATTTCATTAATGTCTGAACCATACAAAGATATTAATTATTCAAAATACAAAGATCTACAAACTCCAGAAGTATTTAGATACATAGAAATAGAATTTCTAAAGATTTTTTTTGATAAGATAAATAATATCAAGCCAGACTTAATATTTATTGATAATTATATAGATGCAACAAGACCAATAATTCAAATGAGTATTAATTCTTATTTTACATATAACAAATATTTTTCAGAATCAATATATAAACGTAATTTTGCAAATAAGAAAATCTTTTATCCAGGAACAACAGAACATCAACTTTTATATAAAGATGCTATAAAAAGATTTTCTAAAGAATTAACTAAAAAAAATATGAACATAGAAATTGTTCTTCTTGGAGGAAGATTAAGCAAAAAGAAGAAAAATAAAAAATCTCAAACTATTAATTATTGGAATGACAAAATGGAATGGATAACAAAATCCAATAATAATTGGAATATAGTAGATAGATTATTTTTTGAAGAATGTAAAAATGCAATCTATATAGATATGCGTGATTCAAAATGGATGAGTGATATTAGTTGTCCTATCACTGGAGGAGCTTCCCCATCGCATTATGAAAGTGAATATTACCAAGATATATTTAATAAATTAAAAGCAATTTTTTTTAACAAAAAGGAGTGAACTATGGCGATAAATATGCTTAATGATATTAATAATTATTTTACTAAAATACAAAACATAATTAATGCAATTGATAAAAACTCTATTTTAGATATAGCACATTTGTTAATTAATAAAGTAGATAAAAATTGCAATATATATGTGTTAGGAAATGGTGGCTCCGCAACAACTGCATCTCATTTTCAGAATGATTTTAACATAAGCTTAGCCGATATAACTACTAAAAAATTCAACTTTATTTGTCTTTCAGACAATATACCGACTATAACTGCAATAGCAAATGATTATTCGTACGAAGAAATTTTTGTAAAACAATTAGAAAATAGAATAACAAATCAAGATTTGATAATAGCAATATCTGGAAGTGGTAATTCAACAAACATAATAAAAGCTGCAAAATATGGAAAAAACAAAGGCGCAACAATAATTGCTTTAACAGGGTTTGATGGTGGCATTCTGAAATCTATTGCAGATTATAATTTAAATATAGATTGTAATAATATGCAAATTGCCGAAGATTTTCACTTAATATTTAATCATTTACTAGTAACTTTGATTCACAATCATTTCACTTTATAGAGCGCATTTATGATAATAGATGAAATAAAAAGAATAATACTTAAAAAACAATCAGCAAAAATTGCTCTTTTTATTAGACACGGAGAAAAATTAGAAAGTTCTTTAAGCCTTTTATCTAAAAAAGGAATCTATACTGCGAATAAATTTGCAACAGAACTTAAAAAGATAAATTGTCCAATCAGAATAATTTCTAGCCCGGAATTAAGATGCGTACAAACAGCAACCATCTTCAATTCAGTTATATCAAACAATGAACAAGAAATAATACTTTCTAATAAATTAGGATGCCCAGGATTACATATTTTGAATAATGAAATATATCAAAAACTTTATAAAACAAAAAAAGCGAGAGATATATTTTCAGAGTGGAAAGCAGGATTAAATTATGATTCTCTAAGAAATCCTACTAATTTAAAAGTCATAGCTACAGAATTTATTGAATCTAAATGCATTGAGAGAGGAATTACAATTTTTATTAGCCAATCGGGGACTGTAGCAAATATTGGATATTCCCTAAACAAGGTCAATTATAACATAGGCAATGGTGAATGGGTAAGATATCTAGATGGATTTTATATAAATCTCTAATGGTAACTATAATATGAAAAAAATTTTTATTGCACTTTACGGACTAAAAGCAACAGGAAAAACTTATTTTTGTGAATATTTGCATAACAAGTTTAATGCAACCATTGTATATCTAAGTAGAATACTTGAAGAAAAATACTGTTCAACACCAGAAGGGGTAAAAAAATATGAAGAATTGAAAATAATTAACAAAAGCAGAATACCTTTGATTAACGATATAAAAAATAATATTAAAAACATAATCAAAAATTCTTCTTTGATTGCAATCGAAGGATTTTTATCTTTAGATGACTGTTTATATTTCGACAGTTTATTTAATTCTAACTGTATCAAAATTCTTATAGAAAACACAAACAATTTATTAAGACTGAAGAGATATTGCACCCGTCATAATTATGATATTAATGAGGCTAAAACACAATTAAAAGAAAATGATATCTTTAGAAAACTCGCTGGAAACGAAATAATAAAAGATTTGTGTAATTATCGAATTAATAACAATAGCGCTTTTGTTGACTACGAATTAGATATTGAAACAGTTTTAAAACAAATAGGAGTTGTAAATGCCTAAAGTTTCTATTCTAGTACCAATATATAATACTGAACAATATCTAAAAGAATGTATACAATCATTAATAACTCAAACATATAAGAATATTGAAATTATACTGGTTGATGATGGCTCTACAGATAAAAGCCTTAAAATTTGTGAAGAATATAAACATATTGATAAAAGAATTAAAATATATCATCAGGAAAACCAAGGTTTAGTTTCAGCAAGAATATCGGCAATTCATAATGCCAGCGGTGAATATATACTATGCGTTGATTCTGACGATTATATAAATTCCGACACAATTGAAAAAATGCTTGTTTTGGCTATAGAAAATAAAGCAGACGTAATATGTAGTGGTTATGTAAAAGAAAAGCCCACTGGCTCTTTTATGAGAAATAATTTTCTTAGTTCTGGAGTATATTCAGGAACAAAATTAAAAGACTTAAAATCTAAATTAATATACAGCGGAATATTCTATAGACCTGGTATTATGCCTTTTATTTGCAATAAACTTATTTCAAGAAATCTATATGAAAAATTTCAAGTTTCAGTACCTAGAGAAATAACGAGAGGAGAAGATGTCGCAGTAATATTTCCACTATTATTAGAAGCATCCCGCATTGTTATAGACAATGAATTTAAACCTTATCATTATAGGAAAAATAATTTATCTATATGTCATACAATTGACTCTAAACATTTCGAACACAAAAAAACTCTATATGCCTACTTAGATAGAAAAATCTCTAATCCTATTTTTAAAACCCACCTAGAATATTATAAAATTTTTGGAATTATTTCTGGCATTGAATTTGAAATAAAATCAAACAAAAAATCTTTTATTTCTACTAATAAGTATTTAAGAACAAAAATTAATAACTTCAACTTAGATAAAAACTTGATAAAACATTTAATTATTGAAAAAACAAAATATACTTCTATATTGAAAAGCATTTTAAGAAATGATTATTTAAATTGCATCATAAAATATAGATTGAAAAGGGGGAAATAATTCAATGAAGAAAGCTTTTATAAATATATCTTTTGATGTTGAAGATATTTATGGTAATCAGAATTTACTTAATGAATCTTTATATGATTTGTTACAATTCTGTGATAATAATAAAATTCATGTAGATGTATACATTTCTGCGATAAAGTATTCTTTTATAAAAAATGATAATGCACTAGTCAATATATTGAAAAATTCAAATTATATTAACGTAGGCTATCATTCTAACACACATTCCTTTTATACAATTCCAGAACAAGACTCAATAGAAAAATTGAAATCAATAGAAGAATATGATTTCGATTTCATTTCTGAAAAATTAACAACCAAACCGGGTGGAATAAAGACTTTTTTAAATGATTTTAGAACAAGCCTTTTTAGATGTCCTGGTTATTGCTGGACTCCAGATTATTTTGATTTTATGAAATCATATGGACTAACTACCACCACTATTCATATTAATTCTCATGATATTTTTTCTTATAAAGGAATTATTATTATACCAACATTGATAACACCATTAGAAAAAATAAAAAGTATAAAAGGAATAAATTTCTATCTGCAAAATGTCAAATTTTTATCTCTATATCTTCATCCAGCTAGACTTATTTATAATCATTTTTGGGATAAACTGAAAGAAAATACTTATCACATTCTCAAAGAAAGATTCATATACGCAGATTATGAACAAAAAATCAAATTTATAAAAGCTTTGTTTATTCACCTTAAAGAAAATTACAATTTATTCTCAGCATCTGATATAAGTTTAGTAAACTATGTCAAACAAAAAAATAATACTGAATTTGAAATAAAATTAAAAAATTCCATGGTTTCAAAATGGAATTGGAGTCAAATATTAACACCTGTAAATACATCTTATCATTTAGAAAAACTTAAAATAAATATGAATTCCCTAAAGTTTGGAGAAATAAAGATTAATAATGAAATATAACTTTTTAAGTATCGGCGGAAATTGTGCTTGTATACACATTTTATCAAACAACAGAATTCTCGGACCAGTAGATAATATGAAATCAAAATTCGGCTTAGGTTCGATTAAGGCTATTTTTGAAAACAGCGGATTATATAAAGAATTTTTTGAAATTGGAGAAATCGAACAACCATTTTGCGGAAACCATAGAAACGAAAAAGAAATATGGTATTCAACCTCTAACTATTTTATTATACATAACGACTTTAGAAATCCATTTTTTCAAAACACTCTAAAAGCAAGAATAGAAATAATGAACAATTATATAAAACACATACAAACAATTCCAAACAATTATTTACTATATAGTCTCTGTGAAAAAGATATTGATCCTGTAAATTTTAAAATGTCTGAAAATTTTAAATCAGGACTAAATATTTTAAGAAAAAAGAAGCTATTAAATAAAGTTTTTTTTCTAATGATAATCTCAGATGATAGAAAATGGTATCACTATACTTGTCCTGATATTTATAATTATTCTAATAATGTACTCGAGTTTCATATTAAAATATCTGAACAAGAAGAAAATTATAAAAGTTTCATAAATCAATTTGAATTGCTCATTAATAACAATCAACCCCTATCACCACTTGATAGGGGTTGATTGTTAGAATATCTGCACGCTGATAAAATCGGATGGATGAAATTTAGAAATCGGGGGTTTTATTATGGGCAACTCAATTTATTTTTCAAAAGATGAGCAGATACTCGCAGAAAAACTGGAGGATTTGTTCAATGAGTGGATGGCGTTGATAAAAACGAAAAAGGCGATTGAATTTGTGGACGACAAAAAGTTTTATCCGGCGATAGATTATTTCAATACGGACGGATTTTATCCTGGATATCTTTTGAACAAAACAAAGGTTCTTTTTATCGGGCGCGAAGGTCGCTACGAAGCCGGAAAAAACAGAATTCTGTCTGACTTAAAAATCTGGAAGGAAAATCCTGACCTTTGTCTGAACAGTCCGTTCTGGCGGAGACTTTTTTACATTCTTTACGGAATCAGAACAGGCGGAAAATTTTGTTTTGGCGATATTCCGCCGGCAATAAATATTCTTAATGAAATGAACCGAAGCGGAAACTACGGATTTGCGTTCATGAACATTTCAAAATATGCGAACGGTTCTGAAAACGGCGGAAACGCGGACTACAATCTGATAAATAGGTTTCTTGCCGACAGCGAGCTTGACAAACGGAATTTTCTGCGTGAAGAAATAGAAATCCTGAATCCTGATGTAATTATTGCAATGAATTTATGGAACGGAAAAATTGACCAGAACGAGCTTGCCAAGGTTTTTCCGCCGGAAGATTTTTCAGAGAATTTTTCAAAGCAGAAAAACATTGCGTTTTACAACTTTTCTTTGAACGGAAGAAACATAAAATTTTTGGATATGTACCATTTCTCGAGCCCTAAAAGCGACCGGGAAGATTTTTACGAGCCGGCAATGCACGCAATTTTTGGGGAGCAACCGGGCGAAAAAAAAACTTGCGTATAAAAAATATTTCCGCAGGGTTTTAGGGGCGAAGCCCCTAGGAGAATGAGGTATGGCGAAGACGCGGGCGGCTGAGCCTAGGGGAAAGGCTTTTCCCCTCACTTTTATTTGGACGGCGGAGTTTAAAAAAAACGTGAAAATTTTGAAATCGGCGGATTTCGAGGTTGTTCAGAAAATTTAAAAGCAATATAATTTTTGTATGAAGACGAGTTTTTTGGATGATTTTTTGAACGACCATTTTGTGTTGTTTACAAGCGTTCTTTCGGGAATTTTGTGCGCGCTTTACGTGTGGAAGGCTTTTGCCGAGGGATTTTTTATTGGAACTTGGATTATCGCGCTGATGAATTTTCTGTATATTCCGGCGGCGGCAATTTTCAGGCGCAAATGTTTTTCGTACTTTTATCTTTCATATGCGGTCATTTTGGTTTTTATGATTGCGTTTGAAAAAACTTTTCTTTTTAATAATTTTACAGCGCTTTTTATTGTCTGCATTGTGATTATGATTAAGCCGCGCGTAAAATATATTGCGATTTTGCTTTATCTTGCCGCGATTTGCGTTGCTTTTTCGCTGAACGGTGAAAGTGTTTTTCATTTTTTGATTCACCTGGCGCGGACGGTCTGGTTTTTCGGAACGGTTTTCTTTGTTATTGCGAACAATTTTGAGCGCAAGAAGCTGATTCTTTACGAAGATGAAATAAAAATTCTTTCGCAGCTTTGCGACGGAAAAATTTACCAGAAGGAAGTTGAGGGTTTCAGCGAGAATACTGTTTACAGAAAACTAAAAGCCGCCCGCGAGCGGAACGGAAATCTTACGCGCGAGCAGCTTATCGAACTTTTTAAGAAAGAGCATCCGGAAACTAAATCCTGAACAATTTTTCCGGGCCGCGCCTGAAATTTATGATTCCAGTTTGCGCAGGCCAAGCTCTTTATCCAGGGCATACAATCCTTCCGGCGTTGAACCGAAAATTTCGTATTTTCCAATCAGTTCCTTTGCGTTCTGCTCTTCTTCAAGCTGCTCGCTTATAAACCATTCCAGAAAATTTTTGGCAAAAAGCTCTTTTTCTTTTTCAGCCTGAAAATAAATCGTGCTGATAAGGTTTGTAACGTATTCTTCGTGCTCAAGCGCTTTTGCAAGAACCTGTGAAATTGTTTCCGGCTTTTCCTTTGGCGCAGAAATCGGCAGAAGTTCCACTGGCTGGTTGACTTTGCATAAAAATCCGTAAATTTTCATTGCATGGTTTTCTTCTTCGCGCGCCTGGATTTTGTACCAGCTGGAAAATCCGGGGAGCCCCTTCCGGTCAAAAAAGGCCGCGAAACCAAGATAAATGTATGCCGACTCAAATTCTTTTTGAATCTGCGTGTTCATCATAGACGACAGCAATGTGCTCATAAATCCTCCTTCAACTTTTCGTTTTTTCTAAAATTTAATAGCTGGAATATTGAAAAATGCCGAAAGCGATTTTCCACAATTTGTAAAAAATCCACATCCGCTAATATTCCGCTTTCCAAAGCTTGTGAACGTTGCAATATTCGTACGCCGCCTCAACGCGCTCGCCGGTCATAACCGCAAAATCAACGCTTGGAGAATTCCCCGGCTTAAGCCACTTTTGCTGCAAACCTTTGTCGGTCTGAAGAAGAATCCATTCAATATAATGCTCCGATTCAGACGGATGCAATTTTGAGCCGACCGTAACCGAAACCGTATTTCCTGAAACTTTTATCACCGGAATATGCTTTTCCGACGCTCCGTCAGAAGTTCCAGGCACAAGCGCCTGCATTTCTTCACCACAACAAACTGTTGGAGTTCCGGAATCCTTAACAATCGCGACAATTTTTCCGCAATGTCTGCAAAAATAAAATTTCAACTGCATATAAACCTCCTTTCAAGCTTATGACTTTAAAATATCACAAAAAAAAATTTCCAAAAGAAAAATCGCCCGCAAACGGTCATCAAAAAATCACCACGCCTCTGATGACAAGAAATTCCGGCGGTCCGGCAAAAACCGCGCACGCGCGCCCCTTGCCGTCGCTATGTCCGCCCTTCGCTGCTAGCCGCAGCTCATTGCTCCGCTCCGTTCCACTCCGCTCTGCAACTCCGGGGCTCCCAGCGCTACCG
>JBNMJH010000004.1:0-187573 GCA_050873685.1 Treponema sp. | reverse complement strand
TCTTTCCTTCCCTGTATTGTCAAACAGCTTTCTTTCTCTTCCGCCGTGCCTCAGCAGTGCTGTGCGACGGTGAATATGAATATATACTCCTTCAGAAAAAGTGTCAACACCATTTCCGCTTTTTTTTTTAAAAAAAATCACTTTTTTTTCGTTTTTTTATTCTGCTAGCTGAGAAACGTCTGTTTTCAGCTTGTTCAAGTTAAAAATCTATTCAGGCAGGAGGAGAGCATTCCTATAGGCGACTACTTCCACGACAACGGAACCGCAAGGCTGTTCGGGAAGATTTCAGAGGCGGCCGACGGATTCGAGGTCGACACGGAGCGGATGAAGGCGCAGTGCGACGAGATGTGCGCGAAGATGAGGGAACTGAAGGCTTTCATAGTCTCGGTTGAGAAGAAGGAGCTTAAAAAGGCTGTGGCGGAGGAGGTCAGGAATTTCTCCGCGGGCATTTAAAAATGAAGCGGGCAGGAACTGAAATCCTGCCCTTTTTTTTTATTTGTAGCTCATAACAAAGTCTATGGAGCAGCCGAGAAAACGGCATATGTCATAGATGTTGCGTATATTCAGAGGCCTGTCCTGACGGAGCTTCGTGCGGGTTAAAAATGGAAGCCCCTTTGTGTAGTCCCTTCTTACACGTTCCCGCTTCACCTCATAATCCTCCGTTATCCCTCTGGCTTCCAAAGCTTTTTTTATACCATTTCCATTGAACTGGCCGTTCCGTCTTCTCGACGGCTCTATCTTGTCAAACAGGTCGTTCGCGGTTTTCTCCTCGTGCTCTCTCAGGTACTCCTCTAAAAACCGTCTCAAAGGCCTGTATGTAACTTTTCCCTCTGCGTCTTTGGCCGGCACATAAGGAACTCGCATATCCTTGAAATACGGCTTTATATCATATCCTGTGAATGTGCATATCTCGCTCGCAGGCACCGACAACGCCCTGCATATTGCTGCTATCATATCCGTCTTAGGAAACGCAGTTCCGTTTATAATTCCCGAAATCTGTGTTGTCTCGCATCCCACCGCTTTAGCCAGCTCATAATTTTTAATCCTGTTCTCATTCAAAACTTCCTTCAGTCTCTTGAACGAAATAACTTTCTTGTAATCTATATCCATACTGCATAATATAAACACATACGTATCTGTTATCAAAAATTTTTACTTTCACAAAACTTTTTAATTCTTACTATATGTCAAAGCGCTGAAAAAATTGAAAAACAGAAGACCGGCGGCGGAGCCGCGGAAGGCTGGCGGAGCCTCAAAACAAATGCGCGACGGACAGATGCCCGCCTGCGAGCCTGCACGCGGCAGGGATTGGAGGGGCTTGTAAAGGGCGCGGAGGCGGAACCTTCGGAAAAGATAAGGGACGGCGCGCAAGCCAGCTGGAAAACCGGCATTTATGGGAAACAACTGGGCAGAGCGCGCTTTATGGAGCGGAGCGGAACCCCGCAAAGCCCGGCGGACTGGCGCGCGGAGCAAGCCTGGACGCGCCGCCCAAATATGAAAAAATCAAAAAATTTTATGACTCAGTGTTGCTGGAAGTTCCTGTGGTTTCAGGAGATTCCGGCTCTTCGCCAAGCGCTTTCAGTTTTTCCTGACGGAGCTGAATTTCTTTTTCGATTTCTTTTATCGCGCTAATTATTTTTGAAACTTCTGCGTCAGAGGCTGAAAGAGACTCGTTCGGGTCTGCGGAGAATTTTTCAAATGCCAGCTGGCCCAGGCTGCGGATTTCGTCTTTTTGCTTTGATTCAAACTGGCGGATTTCAATGCGGATTACGCTTTGGTCGCTCAATTTTCTGACCGCAGTTTCTGTTTTTTGAAATGCTTTTTTTGAAGAGGCAACAACTTTGTCCATTCCTGCCTTCAGTTTTTCCTTGATTTCGTTTTTATCCATGAGTTTGCCTCCGTAAATATACTTTTAATATAATCCTGTTTTTCAGTTTTTTAAACTTTTTTTTGCATTTTCGAGAATTTTCAGTTTCGCTGGAGAGAAACAATTGTCAAATCATCTTCCTGGGCGTCTTCTTTTATGAATGAATAAAAAACATTGTTTGGATTTTTCGGTTTTCTGACCGGACGGCCGTTGAAGCTTTCCTCTGTAGGCGGAACGGCGTACTTTTCATAGAGCGAGAAATATTTTCTAAGGAAACGGTCGATTGCAACATCGACTTCAACAAGGTCTTTTACGGTTGCTGAATCCGGCTTGTACAGGCGGAATAGTTTTTCCAGGGATGCAAGGGCAAGCGTTGCTTCCTCGACTGTTCCTTCGCAGGATGTGAAGTCGAACTCAAGAATTTCGTCTGCGGACGGATTTTCTTTTTTTGTGAGAATGTATTTCTTTTTCTGGAAAACGGCTTCTATGATTTCTGAAACGCGTTTTTCCCCGAATTCTTCTTTTTCAGCCTCGTATTCAGGGTTTCCGTATTCGTCGTAAATCTGAACGCCGTTTGAATCTTTTTTCGGCTTGAGAACCGCGGCGAAATCTGGAGTGCGGATAATTCTTCCGTTTTCCTCAATTCCGTCGGTGTAAAGAAGAAGAACGTCTTTTTTGCCGAGATTTGTCTTTTCAACTTTGAATCCGCCTTTCATTTCAAGCATGAAATTTGGGAATGGTCCGGCCGCTGGAGTTTCTGAAAGCTCGATTTTCTTGATTTTTCTGGATGAATTTTCATATACACGGACAAAACGGTCGCCTGCATGGCACATGAACACGTCGCCAGTTTTTGAGTCGTAAAGGGAAATTATCATTGCGACGAATTTTCCTTTTATGTTCAGGGATTCCAAAAATCCGTTGACTTTGTAGACGAAATCTTCAAGTTTTGTTCCGTTTTTCTGGTAGCTCCAGTTTTCAAAATATTTTTTGTAAAGCGTTGCGACAATTGTAACCAGAATTCCTGCCGGCGCGGCGTGGCCGGATGCGTCGCATTTTATAAGGACGTACCAGCGTTCATCAAGCTTTTCAAAGTCGAAATAGTCGCCGGATGCGCCGGACGCGCCTTTGTAATACGCAAATTCTGAAATATTTCCGTCTGAAATTCTTGAAATATTCTGCTTGAAATTGCCGGAAAGCGGCTCCAGCGAAACCATTGCCTGCTGAATCGGAGTCGCTTCATTCGCCTGAAGGTTCAGTTCCCGCTCGTTGTAGCCAAGATCTTTTTTCATTCTGTTCACAGAATCGCCGAGCCGGCCGATTTCATTGTTAGGAAGATCCGTTATATCGCCGGCGAGAAGACGTTCCTTGTCGTTTTCCTCGGAAATTTCGGTTACAGTTTTCTCAAGCATTTGAATCGGGCGAACAATCCTTCCGGCAAAAATATTCGCCACAAGAATTCCTAGAACAACGGCGACGGCGGAAAGAATAATCACAATATAAAAAATACTTCGGCTGGCGTTGTCAATGTCGTGAATGAGTGAATCTGTGTTCACCTTCAGGAATAGAATTCCGTGGACATACTGGCCGGATGAACCTGCGGAATAAAGAACCGGGCGGTAAAAAAGATATTCCGTGACATTGCGGTTGAATTTTTCATCGTTGTACGGAGGAAGAGAATCCGAGCCTTTTTCTGAAAGAGCGAGCAGCTGCCTTTGTATTTCTCCGCGGTAGCTGGCGTTCAAGCTTGAAATTTCAGCCCGCCGCGCGCTTGATGCTCCAGAAATTTCCTTGTTCAGTTCCGCGATTTCCGCTTCGATTTTTCCGCAAAGCTCATGAGCCTGGGAATTGAGCTCCAGGCAGCGAGACACGGCTTCCCTTTCCGCCTCCTGAGCCGGCGAGAGCATTGAAACTCCGGGAACTATTGTTTTCCGCGCGCTAAGCTTGTCAACTTTTGAATTGATATTCGCATCGTTGGATGCCCAGACGTAAAGGATTGAATCTTTTTCACTTGAAGTTTCTGAACCGCCGGCGCTGTTTCCAGAAAGGCCAGCAGAGAAATTTTCCGCCGGTCCGCCGGTAATTGTAAGAAATTCCGCCTCGGAAAGAGATGTCATCTGGTTCAGCAAATCATTGAATTCCATTGTGCTTTGGTCTGCATTCTGAAGATAAGTTCTTGCTCCGGTAAAAACGGATGAAAGCAGAACGTTCACGCGGTCATGCAAGCCTTTTGAAAGAGTTTTTTCCTGCCCTTTTATCATTGTAAGGCCGAGGCTCAGCGAAATTATCACAATAATCGCAACTACAAGAGAAATTGCAAATCCCGCCAGAGAAGTTTTCAGGCTGCCGTTTCTTCTTTTTTCATCTTTCCTTGATTTCTGGAACTGCGGCATAAATCCTCCTTTTTCCAGCTGAATGACTATTTTTTTTGCCGAACAGATTTCTGCATAGTTTTTAAAGAATGACGCGCCGAACACAACCGCCGCAACAGCAAGAAGAGCAAGCGAGACGAAAAGCACAATCGCGCCCGCAAAAACTGAACGTCCGTACTTTTTTTCAACAGCTTTGAACGCCGGAACATATTCATATTCAGTTTCAATCTGGACTGTTCCGTTCGGACTTATTTTCAGCGCTTTTGTTTTTGTAAAGGAAATTCCTCGGCTTGAATGGACAACGCCAACAAAATACGAACCTTCATCCAGCTCGTGGCCAAGATTTATTCCTGAAATTTTCTGGTTTGAAACATTGAAATTCTGCGCAGATTTTGAAATAACCATGTCGAAAGGCGGCTTTCCGTCAGAATCGATAATCACGGAAGAAACCGAACCGTCGTAAGCAAAATCATTTCCAGAAAGCTCGATTGACACATCGCCAAACGAAGAGACAATTTCCTTTATTGCGGAAATATTTGTGTGCGGAACATATTTATTCAGCAGAACCGGAATATTTTCCGCCGGTCCAAAAAATCCAGCCTCGTCAACGGCGGCAACAGAAAGCACATAAAGTCCGTTCCGCTGGTTTTTAAATGTGAAGGACGGATTTTTATAAATTTCCCCGGAAAGCTTTATTTTTTTCTGAACAAGCTTTTCATTTGAGCGGAGAATTTCCTGAGCGTAATTTTTAAGTTCTTCATCAGGAACTTTTGTCTTGTTTTTCGGCGTTGAAGAAAATCTTGCTGGAATTTCCGCGATTTTAGCCAGGCCGAAGGAATAACCTTTTATATCATCGTCAGAAAAATCCGGCTGCCATCGCACAGTTCCGTAATTTGAAGAAAGAAATCCAGCCGCATCTGTTTCAAGAGAATTAAACACAACTGGTTTCGGCGGAGTCAAATCAAGATAATATTCCGCGGAACTGATTTCCGACCAGTTTCCAGCATTGTCAAGCACGCGGACTTTAAGATACCAGTTTCCTTCAGTTTCAGCATAAAGCTGCAAGGAATTTTCCGTGGAAATATCGCTTTCCCCTTGCGGAGGAATTTCATTTTCATCCTGGGACCAGCTGTATGAATAACCTTTTATTCCCGAAATATCGTATGGAAATTTTATTCTGTAGGAAACGCGCTTGTTCTTTGAGCGGCCTGAAGAATTTTTGTTTTCCGGAGAAATAGACGCCGCGCCGACATCCCTGTCCGGCTCAAGAACAAAAATCTGGTTTCCAGAAGAATTTCTTGACTGCCAGACAAACGCCAGATAATCATCAGCGGCAAGAGCAGCCGGAAATTCTGAATCAGTTTTTACGCCGCCAAGACAGCTTTCGTTCCACTCGACTTTCTGTTTTTCAGCAAGATAAACCTGGTTGTATCCAGAACGGTTGTCAAACCAGTAGACAAAAAGATTATTTCTGAAGCTAAAAATTCCTGGCTTGCGGCAGTTTCCTTTCATAGCGACAACATCAACGCTTTCCGATAGGATTTTTCCGCCCGAAATCTGCGCGAACCAAATTTCTGAATTTTCCGCGCCGCGTTTTTTCCGTTCCCACACAAGATTGATTTTTTCATCCTTGCACAAAATGAAAGGCGACTGGTTGTCAAAATCCGCAAAATCGCCTTTCAGCACAGAATCTTTTCCCGAAACATGAGCTGGAGCCGCCCAGTTTTTTCCGCCGTTTTCCGAATGTGAAATATAAATCTGGTAAGAATTCCTGCCGTTCTGCAGAAACTGCGACTGAAAGACAAGAAAATCAGAATTTCCAGAGCTTGCCATGAACGGCGCGAACGAGTTCGGCATTGAAGAGCCGCTAAAAGTTTCAGAAAAAGCCGGCCACTTCAAGCCGTCTTCCGAAACTGAATTATAAATAAAAAATTCGTGAAGCCGCAAATTCGGGTCTGAAATTTTTGATTTCGAGACAAACATCACAAATTTTCCGGTAAAAGAAGCATAAATTCTAGGCGTGAAAAATTCATCTTTTGCGACAGGAATTTCCGCCGTCAAAAAATTTTCCGCCCCGGAATTCAAGACAAAAACGCTTATTTTTGAGCCTGAAGCCTGAACTGCGACCGCAACAGTGCCATTCTTTGACATCGCCGCGGAATAAATATCAGGAATTTCAGAGCCCGCGTATTCAAAAGGCCCCGCAAAGCGCGGAAAATCGTTCCAGTTTCCGTCTGAATCAACAGCGCGCGCCGAAAGCCAGATATTTCTGCTTTTACTTTCAATTTCCTGCCAGAAGAAAAAAGATTTTTCTCCGTTTCCAGCCGACTTTGGAAAAACTGAATTTTTTCCGCTTGCAGGACGCGGCTGGTTCCACCAGAATTTTTCCTCAGAAAAGCCTGAAAAAAGAAAAACTGAAAAAAACAAGAGAACGAGAAAAATTCTGAAAAAATCAAAAAAATAAAGCCGCTTTTTCATTGTCCCAGAGCCCTCTCAACGCGATTTTTAAGTTTTCCAAGATTGTCAGTTCTGTTCGCTGGATTTTTCCACATTTCAGAAATTATTTCCTGCGCCATTTCATAGCGGTTCGAAGAAATAAGCTCAACAATTTCCTGGTATCTGTCTGCATAATTTGTATCTCTTGTGTAAACTTTTGTTTTTAGCCGCGCGCTTATTTTTGAACGCAAAGACTTGAAATTCTGGTTTTCCGTGTCAATCGAAATCGACTGGTTTATTTTTTTAAATGCTTCCTGGTAATTTCCAGACTGAAAGAATTTCTGCGCCTCAGCATAAAGCTGTTCCGCCTGTTTTTTTGCTTCCGGGGCAAGCGGACGTTTCTTTTTTCCAAGAGAATATTCAATTTCAAGAATTGCAGCCTTAATCCCCGGATAATCAGGATTTATTTCCGCAAGGTCAGAAAGCTCGGAGTAAGCCTGAATGAGTTTTTCATTTCCGGCGGAATCTTTTGACGCGGAAGCAGCAGTTTCCTTTGCCTGGGAAACCCTTCTTGCAAAATTCACCGCAAATTGCTCCGGATCCTGGAACTGCTGGATTTCGAGCCGAAGTTTATTCGCTTCAGTGTTCCGAGGAACAAGCGAGCGCAGGATTTCCAAAGTTTTCAGAGACTCGTTGAACTGCGCTGAAGCAAGCTCCGCATCGCCTTTTTTTGAATACGCCTTTCCTTTTTCAAAACTTTGGCGGGCGCTCCTTAGCATCTGCGAAACGTCCCTGTAAAGCGCATCTGACGGAAGAACCTCGCGGCCGTTGTTTGCGTTCAAAGCGTTTTCCACAACTTTCATCATATTCTGAATTTCATCGTTTTTGTAGTCAAGAAAAACAACATTCCAGCGCTCCTGCGCGCGGTTCAGCAAAACTTGCGCCTCCGCGTAATTGTCATTGCTGAATTCGTTTCTTGCCTTCACAAGAAGCGATTCAACTTCCTTGTCGATTATAATTTTCTGCTGCTCGGAAATTTCTTCCAGAAGCTTTTCAACTTTTTCCCGGCTGGAAAAAGCGAATTTTTCATCATAATTGAAACGAAGCGAATCGTTGTAGAATTCAACCGCGTTCTCCGCGGAATTTCTTGCCTCGTCAAATTTTTTCTGGCGGAAAAGTTTCCGCGCGTTCTCAAAATTCTTATCGCCGGCGGAAATATTTTCATCAGATTTTTTCACAAGCGTTTTCGCCTCGGAAAGTTTTTCTTCAAGCGAAACTGAAATTTTTTCAAGCGCCGCAATGCTTGATTTCACCGACGAAACAAAATTTCCGTAATTTTCCTCATAGGAATTTGAAATTTTCTGAAGTCCGGATTCAAGCGCATTTTTTCCGCCGCCGGAAAATTCTTCCAGCTCCTGAATTTTCTGCGCCGCATTTCTGGAAAAACGCATTCTCATTCCGCCTGAAACAGTTCCTTCCAGGTCTTTCTCAATTTCATCAAGTTTTGCAGAAGCTTCATTTTCAAACTGAATTCCGGCAAGCGAGTAAAATTCCGCGCCTCTTCTGTAGAATTCCGCCGACAGTTCATTGCAATATTCGTTCAGCGCAAAAATATAGTCGTTGTAAATTCCGCTGATTTTTTCCCAGGCAATAATTTTGTCATCAGGCTGAATGTCCGCGGATTCTTTTTCCTGCGGGTAATTTTCTGAGCCAGAAGAATTTTGCTTTTCAAGAAGATTTCTGTATTTTTCGCTCCATCCGGAATTTTTCGGCGAATTTGAATTTATCTGGTTTTTCACAGAATCAATCCGGGAAACAAAATCAATCAGAGCCAAAATATAAGAATCGCCAGAAAGCGCGGAAGCGCCAGGATTTTCAGGCTGAGCAAGATTTTCCGCGGAAGATTTTATTTTTGCGATTTCATCAAATTCGTCAACAAAAGCTTCTGAATAAAACGCAATATTTTCAAGATATTCAACGGAAATGTCAAAATTTTCATGCGGAGCCAAATTTCCGCTTCCATTCCGGTTTTCCAGCATTGAATAAAAACTGTTCACCTCGCGGGATTTTTTTCCAATCAATTCGATTTTTAAAAGCTCTGATTTTTCCGGAAGAATTTTGTTCCTGCGGAAATTTTCCACAGAACTTTCTTCAGCAAAGCGCTCTGAAATTCTGCCCAGGACAGAAACTGCCGAAGATTTTATTTTTTCAACATTCACAGAAAAAACGCTGTCCATAACGCCAAGAATTCCGTGCCCGTTTCCAGACATTTCGCTCCAGCCAAAAACCGAGCCATACGCAAGTCCTGGATATTCCTCGCCGTGTGCAAAAGAAATTTCATTTTCCTCAGTTTTTTCAGCTTTTCTGTTTTTTTCCGCAATTTTTTTTGCCTCAACAGATTTTTTTTCAAGCTGAAGCCCAAGCTCAAGAATGGAATTTCTAAGCGCGCAATATTCTGACGCCGCTGATTTCAAATTCAAAACCGCGGACTGAACCGCCTGCTCATTTTCTGAATTCAACGCGTTCACGCAAGCCGCGCTGGCATTTTCTAGCCTGAAGAGAATTCCTTCAAAAAGCCCGGAATTTTTTTTGATTTCTTTTACAATTGAATCAACTTCTGCGCTGATTTTTTCTTTTCCGAACTCGGTATTGAAGTTGTCGCGCAGAATTTCGAGTCCTTCCGCAGCTTTTTTCATTGCTTCGGGGAATTTTTCAGCCTGAACCAGTTTCGCCGTCTTGTTTTGAACCGCGCTGTACTGCCGGATTGAAACAAGATAATTTGTGTCTTTCACAATATCAAGCCGCCTGTCGTTCGGATTGAATTCCAGCGAAAGAATTTCCTCGGTCAGCTTTTTTATGCGGCTGTCCGTATCCTCCGTGTCTTCTTCTGAACTGTTTTTAATCAGCTCGATAAGCTCGTTCGCAAGCTCGGAGTAAAGTTTCCTTGAATTCAGAATTTTTTTGTAACGTTTTTGAACCGAATCAAATTCCGCCGGATTTTTTTCAAGATATTTATTCAGCTCAACAAGCGCACGCTGAAAATTCCGTTCATCCGGCTCGTCAATAATTTTGTCAATTTCACGCAGCGACATAATTTTTTCCTGCGGAAAAACATTTCCTGAAAATGAGAAAAATAATATTAAAAACGCCAGAATATTTCTTTGCTTCATCGTAAAAAAACAAAATGCAAAATGCAAATGTTCACAATTTCTTTTTCGGTATATATTCTAATGAGTTAAGAAAAAAAATCCGACTAATAAAGTAACAAAATGAAAAAAAACAGGCTGTTCATTTTTATTTTTTTCCTAGCTTTCTCATTTTTCAAGGCTTCAAAAACCGCTGCCCTTGACTACACTGAAATTTCTTCATCGCTTGCAAATTTCTTTGATTCGCTCTACGGAAAAAATGAAGGAACAACCGGATTCCGCTCGCTTTTAATTCCGCCCGGCGGACGCTCGGAAAGCCTTGGCGCAGCCTGCACTGGACTTTCAAACGACATAAGCTGCATTGATTTCAATCCGGCGGTTTCAAGCCTTCTGGATGAAACTGAAATCGCATTTTTCCACAGCTCGTGGATTGCTGACTCGAACATCGAAAGCCTGGCTTTTTCAACAAGATTCAGCAATTTCGGCGTAGGCGGAAAAATTTCGTGTTTCTACGTTCCTTTCACCGAATACGATTCTTTTGGCTCGCGAGTCGCCGGAAATTACTATTCCGAAACAACTGGAAGCGCGAATTTTTCATACAATTTTCTTTCTGGATACAATTTCAAGGGAATTGCCGCCGGAATAAATTTAAAAGTTTCCTGGCGCTCGGTTCCAGACTACACCGACAACAATACCGGCGAAATTATTTCTTCATCCGGGCTTGAGCAGTCCGCGCTCGCATTCATGGCGGATTTTGGAATTATGCTGCAGTTCAACGTGGCAAAATTCTACAGCGCGGAAGAAGCGAACTTCAAAATCGGTCTGAGCGCAACAAATTTCGGAGCCGCAATAACAGGATTTTCAAGCGAAAAAGGAATTTTCCAGGATGATCCGCTGCCTTCCACAGTTGGGCTCGGGATTTCATACAAATTTTTGCGGCCGGTTACAGTCTCCGCTGAATTCAGGCAGCCGCTGAATCTTCAGGATTTTTCCGAATACCAGATGTTCTATGCCGGCACAGGAATTTCCGTGCAGATTGCAAAATTCTTTTCAGTCATGGGCGGATTCCAGCTGAAAGGCGCAAACCCAAGATTCAGTCTTGGCGGAGAGGCAATTATTTCAAAAGTCAAGCTGAATGCAAGCTACACACTCGACCTTACATCATCGCTGAATCCTTTGAACCGCTTCAGTTTTTCCGCGGGAATTCTTCTTGGCGACAAAGGCCGGGCAAAAAAACAGGAAAGAGTGAAAAAACTCTACAATGAAGGAATTTATTTCTTCTCCCAAAAAGAATACGAAAAAGCAATTGAAAAATGGCAGGAAGCTCTGGAAATTGACAAAAATTTCGACCCGGCGAAAAATGGAATAAAAACAGCCAGAATTTACAGCGAAATGCTGAAAAATATGGAAAATCTTTCAGCCAGCTGATTTTTCAATCTTTCAATCTTGAAAGTTATCTTTTTCTGCTGAAAATCTGGTAATTCATCCATGGGAAAATTTGATGTTTTTCTTCAAGCTGCGTAAGCCATTCCGTGCTGACAGTATTTGAGCCAAGCGCGTCAAACACAGCGGTAAAATCATTTATGCTCTGCTTGAAGCGGAATTCCGCATATTCAGGGAAAATTCCGTTCTGAATCATCTTTGCAAGGCCGCTGCTTTGCGCAAACATCAGTTCCTTTGCTCCAAGATTAAGAAGCCGCGCCTTCAGCCCTGTTTCAGAAGGAAAACGATCCGCCAGATCAACCATCCGCTCGCTCGCCTTGCGCGCAAATTTCATCATCCAGTTGTTTTTGCTTGAAAGCAGATCCTCGCCATAGCCAACACCGCTCGCCGCGCCGTAGTACGGCTGGATGCGCTGAAGTTCAAAAGGATTTTTCGCAAGATTTTTCGGGAATTCCAGCTGCGCTTCTGATTCTGAAATTTTTCTGCAAAGCTGCTCGAGCCAGTCAATTTCCTCAAACCACTTTTCACTCAGACGGCTGATATTTATTGAAACAACCAGCGAAATTTCATTTTCATCAGGAAGAAGTTTTTCCGCCGCACAAAGTTTTTCCAGTTTTTTTGAAGCAAAATCTTCCGCGTCTTTCAAGGCTTGAGCTTTTGCTTCCGGCGCAGAATAAACATTTTCAGACTCGGCAGGATTTTCAGCGTTCGCCTCAGAATCTCCGCCTTTGTTCCAGTATTTATAGCCAATTGAATAGCGGGAAGTTCCTTTTTTCACAAAGGATTCGATATCTTCAGCCGGCAAAGAAAAAATCACATCGCGGTTTTCCGAGCGGTACACAGAATTTTCAGAATATCCTTCCGAGCCGGAAATTTCATTGTCAGAAAAACCGTCCCTTCCAAAGACAACTAGCGCATTCGCAAACCGAGCCGGAGAAAAAATTCCTTTTTTAGGCTCAATCTCACTGAAAAGAAAACTGTGCGCATCCAGAACTGTATAATTTATTCCGTATGCACGCAGAATTTTCTCAATTCCGTCATAATAACCAAGCTCCGGAAGCCAAAATCCATCAGGAACTTCGCCGAAAAAACTTCTGTAGGCAAAAATTCCAGCTTCAACCTGCGCTGACATAACTTCCTGCATATCATTGTAAAACGGAAGAAAAATATCTGTCGCGCAAGTCGCAAGAATTTCCACAAAACCTTTTTTTCTGAATTCCGCAATTTTCTTTACAAGACGGCAGCCAAAACGCTCAAAATCACTTTTATCGCTTTCAGCTTTCGCAAGACACAGTTTCACGGCTTCAAGAAGTTTTCCGTCAGATTTCACCCGGAGAAGCTCTTTTTTGCCGAAATCAATTTTTTTCTGAAGCCAGGCAATATACTGCGCCTGAATTTCAGCGTCCTCCAGCAAAGTGCAAAGAACAGGCGTTAAAACAAGCGCAATTTTCGCCGGAATTTCTTCCGCTTCAAATTTTTCCAGCATTTTTACCAGCGGAATGTAAACGTTTGAAATATTTTCAAAAAGAATGCTCTGCTCGCCCGCATACAGAACAGCTTCCTCTCCGGTATGCTTTATATATTCCTGACTTGTATTTAGAATAAGAACTAGTTTTTTTTGTGCCATTTATTTTTCCTGTAAAGTAATTCCTGCAGCTTAATTTTCAGGAATCACTTGAATTTTTCCGCAAACTATGAAAAAGACTCCCGGTGGTTTTTGTAATGCTCAAGCAGAAGCTCGTTCATTCCAGAAAGCCTCATTATTTCAGACTCATTTTCCAGTTTTCCAGGCTGAAGAAGCGCAAAACGCTCGCAACCTTTAGGTTTTTCCAAAATTCTAGAAGAAGCAAGAATATCTACAAAATTATCAAGATTGAAAAGAAGATCCACCCGGAAAAATTTCTTGTCCTGCGGAAGAAGAACATACTGTCCGTCGTCCTCTTTTGAAATCTGAATGTCAAAAAATTCATCCGGCTTGACCTGGCCGCTTTCGGAAAAAGAATTCACGCGGATTCGCATCTGGCTTACAAACGCTTTTTCAAGTGAAATTCTGTCAGAATCGCTGATATTCCAATAAACAAAAGCCCACGCAGGATTTCTAAGAACAATTCCTACTTCAGTCTGATTATATGCGCGCGGAACAAGCTCGTCCTCTTCCTTTGGCTCCGGTTCATCATCTGAAATAATCATGTCGTCTTTTTCAATTCTCTCCAAATCCTCGTAAACTTCAAGAATTTCTTCAATAAGAAAATTTCTATTAAAATCGGAAGGAACGTCAATTCCCTCGTCGTCTGCAATTCCAATAAGCTCAGAAAATGAAAGAGTTTCCAAATAAGCACGGCTAAGCACATCTTTTTCCATAAAAATAATAATCTAAAAAATATTGATATTAGTCAAGCGACGCAAAAACCGCGGAAACATTCGGAAAACTTCAGGAAAGCGCGCTGAACCATTGAAAAACCGCCAAATTTATGCTATCAAATGAATATGAGAGTTTACATTTTTTCTCTTCCGCAAAATCTTGAGACCGCACGAAAAATTCAGGATTTTCTGAACCTAAAAGGCTACTCCGCAAAACTTTTCGATTCTGACTCGCAGTTTTTTATTTCAATTTACAACAAGGAAAAAATTCCTGATTTCATTATCTACGACTATCTTCTGTTCAACCACAACGCGTTCAATGTATACACTTTCATGAAGAATGAAAAATGCCTGGTTCCGCTTGTTTTTTTCAACGATCCGGCAATCCACACGGAAACAACAGAACTTTTTTTCAGGAATTTTCTGAACTACATCCACGAAGAAAACAGAATCGACTGGGAAAAATACGGAAAAATCGTGGCAGATTCCGCAGAAATCATCGACCGTGAAAAAAATATGCTCGCGGAAGAACGCGCAGAACCTTCTCCGGAAGCGGCCGAATTTCCAGAAAAAAATCCACATACAGAAAAAAATCCATATACAGAAAAAAATCACGAAACGCTGATTCTGAAAGAACTTTCCGGAATAAATCTTGCGGTTTTCAAAAAACTTTTAAAAAATCTGAACAAATGCGTGCCACTGGAAGAACTTCAAAATTCAGAGGAAAAACAGAAAAAGCTTCAGGAAGCAACAGTTTTCTGCTCAGTTTCAAAAATCCGGAAAGCAATGAAAAAGGCAAATTCGGACGCTTTTGAAATTCTGAAAAATTCCCGCGGCTACACTATGATTTCAAGATACTAGAAGCAATTTTCCCCTGTAAAATATTGTTTTCGTCAAAGTATTTTTTCATAGAATTCAAAACTTCACGCTTGTTTCCAGTCCACAGCGGAGCAACAAGAATTTTCTTCGCGCCGTCGCCGGTAAGCCGGTGAACAACAATATTTTCCGGAATTATTTCGAGAGCCCTTCCGACAAGCCTGAAATATTCGTCTTCCGCAAGACAGGAAAAAAATCCGTTCTCAAAATCTTTCGCCAAATCAGTTCCGCTCAAAACATGAAGCACAGAAATTTTTATTCCATCAGCCCCTGCAGCCAGAACATATTCCACGGAATTCAGCATATCCTGCCCGGATTCGCCGGGAAACCCGAAAATCAGGTGAGCCACAACATGAATTTTGGGAGCCTTTGATTTTATGCGCTTAACGCAGTCCAGAAAAACTGAATTTTCGTACATCCGCCGCATATAGTTCACAGATTCAGCTTTTGAACTTTGAAATCCAAGCTCGATGCTCAAATAATATTTTTCAGAGAGCGCCGCAAGATTTTCCAGCATCTTTTCAGAAATACAATCCGGCCGGGTTCCAAGCGCAAGCCCTGAAACTTCCGGGCAGCCCAGCGCCTCTTTGTATTTTTCAAGAAGCTCTGTCTCATCTCCGTAAGTTGAAGAAAAATTCTGAAAATAAGCAATATACGATTTTTTCGTTCCTTCTTTAAGCTTTGAAGAAACAATTTTCTTTGCCTGCTCAACCTGGCTTCTTATGGAAAAATCCCTGTCTGCGGCAAAATCTCCGGAACCGCTTGCACTGCAGAAAATACAGCCGCCGAAACCTTTTGTTCCATCCCGGTTGGGGCAGGTGCAGCCCGCATCCAAACTGATTTTATAAACCTTCGAGCCGAAAATTTCTTGATAATACTGGCTTGCTGAATAAAAATGCCCGTTTGAAAATTTCATAGTAAAAAACAAAAGCCAGCCCAATGGCCAGCTTTAAAAAGTGATGCTTGCAAGGCTCGAACTTGCGACCTGCTGCTTAGAAGGCAGCTGCTCTAATCCAACTGAGCTAAAGCACCAAATAAAATGCGAAAAACGCTGTTCAAATAATATATAAAAAAATCAGTTTTTTTACAAGTGAAAAACCATAGAATTGCAGAATTATTTGCAGGATGACTCAAAAGCTAATTGTCCTCGCTAGAAGCATCAATAGCGACCGACCCAAGATAAAGAACATTGCTGTAGTAGTTTGTAAAAGAATTGTCACGGCCGACTGCAACCGCATAAAGCGTAACATAATACACATCATCTTTGCTAGCAGTTCCGTAATTCACATCATCTTCGCCGCTTTTCGGCTTGTCATAATCGCCACTGCTGTTTTTTCTTCCAAAATCAAAAGATTTTGTGCTGTCGTTACGCATTGGAACATACTTTTCGACATTGTTAATCACAATTTTTGCCCGGTAAGCATAGTCATTCCATTCAGCGCTCGACTGGTCAGGTTCCTGGTAATTTGTAAGACGTATAACAACTCTTTGGTTTGAACTTTCAGCAGGAATCAGCGGAGAAATATTCCTTTCATCTCCATTCATATCTTTAGTGCCAAGCTCCTGATAGCCATATGACTGCAACCGCGGAAAAGCCGAAGACGAATTTGTTGAGCTTGAAATAGAACTCACAGAAGAAATGTGGCTGTTCATTGTTGAATAGCTGTTGTAAATCTTATAATAAACAGCCGTGCCCAAATACCTGAATTCCCCTTCTGAAGCATTGCCACTGTCATTTGTCATAAAATCAAAATAGGCTTCAGTGTAAGAAGCCGCATCACCGGAATCAGAAACAGTCGGATTCGTCTGACGCTGAACAGGAGCATCCAAATAATAAGATTTTTCAATGCCGCACGAAGAAAATAAAAAAAGACAGACAAAAAAAATCGAAATATTAAAAAAAATCAATTTTTTCATATCTGCCTTCTGCAAAATAAATTTCTAGAAACTATTCTTTGTCCGCAATTTCAATGCTTATAAGCCTTGATTCTGCAAGTTTCGCCCAGGAATCCTCCGGCAAAGAGCCGAAAAGCTCAGAATAAACCTCAACAGCACCTTTTTTATCACCTTTAGTTTCTTTTACGCGGCCAAGACTGAATTTCGCATGGGCAATCTGGTCAAAATCCTTGTAGGAAACAGCTTTTTCATAGGACTTTTCCGCATCATCGAATTTTCCAGAATCTTCAAAAGCAGCGCCGGCATTAAAATAACAAAGAGGCGCAGTATATGATTTTTTGCCTTTTTCAGCGGCAGCCAGCCAGAAAGACGCGGCATCATCGTAATTTTTCTGGGAATATTTCACTTCCGCAGAAAGCATATTTGCCCGGACTCCAACAATGCCAGACTTATTAATATATCCAGCCAAATCAGAAAGAGCTTTTCCACGGCGAGTTTCAAGAGTTTCCTCAGAAAGCCCCACAGAACCTTTTGTGAGGTTATAAGAAATTGAATCAATATCCTCAAGACCTTTTTTGCTTGCATTGGAAACCACAGCAGCTCCAATTCCATAAGTCAAAACAAAAACAGCCAGAACAACAAGAACCGCAATAAGAACTTTTCTGTATGCAACAAAAAATCCTGATAATTTTTCTCCTGCACTAGCTTTTTCAAATTGTGCTTTCATTTATTTCTCCATACTTATATATTTTATCGCGAATATGAAGCTCATTCATCAGCCGCGAAACGTAAGTTCTTTGTATGCCAAGAACTTTTCCAGCCTTTGTCTGGTTCCATCCGCATTCATCAAGAATTTTCACAACATAGCGTCTTTTAAAATCATTCACCGCCGTTTTCAAGGTCTTGTCCTCGTCATCAAACAAAAGAACTTGTCCGCTTTCCGGCTCCGACTGAATATACACAAGATGCAAATCCTCGTTCTGAATCATGGAACCGCGGCATAAAAGCACGCTCCTGGAAACAATATCCCTAAGCTCAAGAATATTTCCTGGCCAGGAATAATCAACAAGGGCATTCTTAGAATCTTCTGAAAATCCAATAATTTTTTTTCCATATTTTTCAGAAAAAGAAACTAAAAAATTTTCAGCAAGAGGCAAAATATCCTCTTTTCTTACCCGAAGAGCTGGAATCCGCACTGGAAAAACATTCAACCGGAAAAACAACTCTTCAACAAAACTGCCTTTCTGAACAAAATCAGCAAGATTTTCTTTTGTTGACGCAATAATCTTTACACTGATTTTTGACTGAATCAAATCCAGCAATTTTTCCTGATATTCAATCTTCAAAGATTCGATTTCATCTAAAAAAATCGAACCATTTTCTGAACTTACTTTTACAAAATCAATATCGTCAGAAGTTCTGCAGTTGTAATAAAAAAAAGGAAAATTCTTCCGGCTGCAATTAGCGTGAATTATTTTCGCAAAAGTCTTTTTACCACACCCCAGCTCCCCTATCAATAAAACAGGAGAATTTGTCGCAGAAGTTTTCTTGATAATTTCAAGCAAATCCTTTGTAACAGGACTAGCTGCAATAAAAGTTTCGTTCATACAAAAGGTTTTCAATACAACAAAACGCATTGCGCCAGCAAAATATACAGGCACAATGCGTTTCTAGAACATCAAACTATCTGTTTTCAGCTTTTTTATCGTTCAGCATATCGCCCAATGTGTATGCTCCCTGGTCATCATCGTTAGATGTTGACATATACTGGGAGATTTCATCGCGCTGCTGTTTTCGCTTGTACTCGCGTACAGAGAAAGCCGCTTTTTCTTTTTCTACATTAACGTCAACAACAAAAACGTTAATTTTGTCACCGACATTATATTTCTTCACAGCTTCTTCGTATGGAGTATCGCGGTCTTCGCTGAGATTAGCTTTGTTTACAAGGCCTTCAATTCCATTTGGAGCTTTTACAAAAACACCGAAATCTGTAATCGATGTAATCTCGCCTTCCAAAGTAGAACCTGTCTTATATTCCTCGGCAAACTGCTTCCACGGATTTTCAGAAAGCTGCTTGATTCCTACCCTGATGCGGTGATTTTCAGCATCACAATCAAGAACAACAACTTCAATTTCCTGGTCAACAGCCAGCTCGCTGCCAGGATGCTTAACTTTCTTTGTCCAAGAAATGTCATCAGCATGAAGGAATCCGTCAATGCCTTCTTCAAGCTGAACAAAAGCGCCGGCATTTGTAATTTTCACAACTTTTCCGTTTACTTTTGTTCCAACCGGATATTTTTCTGAAATAGAATCCCACGGATTTGCAGTTACCTGCTTGATTCCAAGAGAAACACGTCCAGCCTGAATATCGTAGCCCAAAATCATTGCTTCAACTTCATCGCCAACCTTAAGCATATCAGAAGGCTTGTTGATTTTCTTTGTCCAAGAGAATTCGCTTATATGAACAAGACCTTCAATTCCTTCCTCAAGCTCAATGAAAGCGCCGAAGTCAGTAAGTTTTGTAACTTTTCCCTTTACAATATCATTTACGTGATATTTTTCCTCAAAGTGAATCCACGGATCTTCTGTAAAATGCTTCAAAGAAAGATTGATTCTCTTTTCAGCTGGATCAAGACGGATTACCTTAAGCTCAATTTCCTGGCCCTTCTTTACGAAATCCTTCGGGCGGGCAACATGACCCCAGCTCATATCATTTATATGAAGAAGACCGTCAAATCCGCCAAGATCAATAAATGCGCCGAAACTTGTGAAGCTCTTTACAGTGCCTTTTACAGTATCGCCAATCTTAACTTCATTGAAGAAAGCCTCGCGCTTTCTGTCAACTTCTTCTTCAAGATATTTTCGTCGGTTAACAACAACGTTAGCCTTGTTTTCTGAATACAAACGTTCAATATAAAACTTTGAGCTAAGATTCAGCAATGATTCCGGCTTTTCAACTTTCTGGCTGTCAGACTGGCTGATCGGCAAGAATGCACGGATATCGCCGCCAAGAGAAACTTCGTAGCCGCCCTTGACAATTTTTGTGATAACGCCGTCAACTGGAACCCTATCCTTGAATGCCTGAGAAATTTCTTTCCACATACGCTTTGAATCAGCTCTAGTCTTTGAAATTTCCGGCCCATATTTTCCAAATACCTTAGCCAAGAATACTGATACTTTGTCCCCTACTTTTGGCAGGTTTCCTGCGAACTCCTGAACGGGGAGTCTACCCTCTGACTTGCATCCTACATCAAGAAAAACATAATCATCAGAAATTGAAATAACCTCGCCTTCTACGATTTGTCCTTCCTCCGGATTGCTAAGATTGTTCAGAGACTCTTCTAATTGTGTCTGGATAGCGCTCTTGGAGTTCTGAGCTTCTTCCTTTTCCACTTCCATTTCTTCCATTTTGAACCCTTGTTTGTTGATTTTGTTTAATATTATTTCACAAACACTATCTATGGTCAAGGCTGAAGTATCGATGTAATAGGCATCCGGAGCGCGTTTTAAAGCTCCTTCCGGCTTATTTTTATCAATTTCATCGCGTTTTCTGATGGCTTCCTTTATTTCTTCAAGAGTCATATTGCTGACTCCCTGGTTGAAGCGACGCTCAGCCTGAACATCAAGCGAGGCATCAAGATAAAATTTGAATTCTGCATCCGGAAAAACAACCGTTGTCATGTCACGGCCTTCACAAACTATATCAAGGCTTTTTGTGATTTCACGCATTTTCTCGTTGACAAGATGCCGAACCGGAACAAATGCAGAAACCTGGGCAACATTCGCGCTGACCCGGTCATCATGAAGCTGCGCCTCAACATCCTTTCCATTCAGCACAAGATGAGAATTTACATACTCAAGCTTTTGCTTTTTACAGAAGTCAACAACAGAATTCTCATCATCAAGCGGAATTTTTTCATCCAGCAGGGAAAGCGTAAGGGCGCGGTAGAAACTTCCGCTGTTCAAATACGTGATTCCAAGCTTTTTCGCAATAATTGAAGCGATTGTGCTTTTTCCTGTTCCGGCAGGTCCGTCCATAGCAATAATCATCATTGACTCCTGTAAAAACGTTTTTTATTTATGGCAAAGCTTCAGCAATCCGGAAACTTCCTTTTCTGAAAGCTCGCGGAATTCGCCAGGCTTCAAGCCGTTGATTTCTATGTTACCGATTCTTACACGAACCAGTTTCTTTATTCCTATTTCCTTTGAGGCGAAAACATTGCGGATTTCGCGGTTTTTTCCTTCAACCAGAACGATTTTTATCTTCCTTGCATTGAGCTCAACCGCCGACTTGCATTTGTAAAAAACACCTTCAACGCGAAGCCCTTTTTCAAATTCAGCGGCAAGCGAGCGCGGAAGAGGAACTGAAGTTTCCACAACATATTCCTTTTCAATTTCCGCGGAAGGATGGGACAGCTTTGCGGCGAAATTCCCGTCGTTTGTGAAAATTATAAGGCCGGCGCTGAACATATCAAGCCGCCCTACATTATAAAGCCGCTCTGAATAAGCTTCTTTCAGCAGAGACGCGGCTACAGGACGGTCCTTTTCATCCGAAAGAGAACATACATAGCCGGTAGGCTTGTTCAGAAGCACATAGCGTTTTTTTTCTTCAAGAGAAACTTTTTTTCCGTCAACGCAAACTTCATCTTCCATAGAAACTTTTGTTCCCATTTCAGTCTCAACTTTTCCATTGACAGAAACACGGCCATCCGCAATTATTTTTTCAGCAGCGCGGCGGCTGGCAACTCCGCAATGGGCAAGATAAACTTGAAGCCTAAGCTGGCTTTTTTCCGAATTTTCTTTTTTTCCGTTATCTAGCAAGTTCAAACCTCTGTTCTTCATCTTCATCAAGTTTCGGCAAATCCGCAATGCTGTTCAAATGGAAAAATTTCAGAAAATCCTTTGTTGTTCCAAACTGCACCGGCTTTCCTGGAGCATCGCTCCGTCCGACTTCCTTTATGAAATTTCTTTCAACAAGAAGACGAATCATATTGTCAACTCCGACACCGCGAATCTGCTCGATTTCGCTTCTTGTAATCGGCTGCTTGTACGCAATAATCGACAAAGTTTCCAGCGCCGACTTAGAAAGCCTTCCGCTGTTTTTTTCGCCGTAACGCTCGGAAAGAACGCTCCAGAATTCCTTTTTTGGAACAAGGCACCAGCCGCCGGTTATGACCGCAAGCTCAATGCCCGAATATTCAGCCTTATATTTTTCCTTAAGATTTTCAATGCAGTGCTTTACAACTTCTTCCGAAAGCTGAGCAATATTTGAAATCTGTTTTTCCGCAACCGGCTCGCTTTCAAGAAACAAAATAGTTTCAACCAGCGCGGTTTCTTTTTCAAGCTCCATTTTTTCCAACCAAAATTAAATTTTCATCCGGCAACGAGAGAAGCCGGCTATTGAAGTCTACTGAATTTTTTCTTTTTCTTCACTAAATTTATCGATTTTATCAATTGTAATTTCAAAATTTTTGAAACTTTCATGGCTGTCAAGGCGGCGGCAAATTTTTATATCGCCGAAAAGACGGTTCTGCATTATTGTAATCATCCTGAATTTCACAGCTTCAAGAATCGCCATAAACGCGCAAATCACATCCATTTCATTTCCAGCCCGGGTAATCAAGTCCGTGAACATACATTCGTTGCTTTTTTCAAAAAGCTCGTTCATCAGGGCGATTTTTTCATTCACGGAAATTTCCTCGTACATGTTCAGGATTTTTTCATTTGAATACCGGCTGACCATATTCTTGAAAAGTTTCTGCATCTGCTGGAGCAAATCCCAGGTGTCAACTTCTTTCCATTCGTTTTCGCTTTCGTCAAACGGAAGAACCCGCTGAATTTTAGAGCGTTCATAGTTCCAGTCAGAATTGTCCTCTTTTTCTTCCATTAGTTCAGAAAGTTTCTTGAATTTCTGGTATTCAATCAGTTTTTCAACAAGCTCGTCACGCGGATCCTCGATATCCTCGTCGTCGTAGTTTATTTCAACCGGCAGAAGCATCTTGCTTTTCATGTTCAGAAGCATTGCCGCCCATTTGTAGAATTCGCTCAGGTCGCCAAGATCGGTTTTCACAGCGTAATCAAGATATTCAAGATACTGTTCAGTGATATTTGCGATAGGAATATCATAAATGTTGATTTCGCTTTTATGAATAAGATACCAAAGCAAATCCAACGGACCTTCAAACTGGCCCGCCGTGAATTTTCGCTTGTTTTTTTCTTCCGGATAAGATTCCGCGGCAGCAGCCGCATCTGATTTCGCCTGTTTTTTTTCCATAATTATTCCGCCAGAATCACTGGTCCAGCTCTTTTCTGAACTGAACTTGAATTTCCTCAGGACATTTCACAACGCCCTGTTCAGGCAGCGCGCTCAAAAACTTCTTGAGTTTCGCCCTTAGTTGTTCATCGGCAGAATCTGTTAAAATCTCAATAGCTGGAAGCAAAACAAATTGTCTTTCCTGAATTCTTGGATGCGGAACAATAAGAACCGGCGGCTCATTTACCGCAGCACCGCCAAATTCCTCGATATCAATATCCAAAGACCGCGGCCCGTTGCGGATTTCCTTGCTGCGGTCACGGCCATACATTTTTTCAATTTCGTGAATTTTTTCAAGGAAAGCAAAAGGATCCGCCGAATCCTCGACGAAGCCTTTTGCCGCCATATTGAAAAAATTCCCTTGTTTTTCAACGTACATCGGCTTTGATTCATAAATACAGGAGAATATTGGAGACACTAAAATCCTAGACAGCTCCCTGCAGGCACAAGCAAGCAGAGAAACTGAATTTTTTCCCTGAAAATTTGAATTTGAACCAAGTCCAAGCAGAACAGTTTTCAATTAGAACAAACCCTCCTGAACAGGAATTTCTGTTTTTGCAGGCTCCTCGGATTTATCATCCGACTTTTTAGAAGCTTTTTTCTTTTCATCTTTTTCTTTTTTTACAGGATTTCCATCCTTGTCTTTTATCACAAGATTTGGAAAAAGCTGTTCCCGCAAAGTATCCTCAAGCATTTCCGCAAAATCAGGATTGTTTTCAACAAAAGCAACCGCGTTTTCATGTCCCTGGCCGACTTTTATATCGCCTTTTGTAAACCAGGCGCCTTTCTTGTCAACAATGCCATGCTTCACAGCGGAATCAAGCAACGAAGCGTAACGATTTATTCCCTTCCCAAAATAAATATCAAGCTCAACCTTTCTGAAAGGCGGAGCAACTTTATTTTTCACAACTTTGACACGAACACGGTTTCCAATCGCGTCCTCATCGCCTTTTCCATCAATGGTTTCAACACGGCGGATTTCCAGACGTACAGAAGAATAGAACTTAAGAGCGTTTCCTCCTGTTGTTGTCTCAGGATTTCCAAACATTACGCCAATCTTCATTCGGATCTGATTGATAAAAATCACAATGCACTTGCTTTTTCCTACAATAGCTGTAAGTTTGCGCAAAGCCTGACTCATAAGACGAGCCTGAAGCCCCATTACGGAATCACCCATCTCACCTTCAATTTCCTTCTGAGGAGTCAACGCCGCAACCGAGTCGATTACAATAATATCAACCGCTCCGGAACGCACAAGATTTTCCGTAATTTCCAAAGCCTGCTCACCGCAGTCAGGCTGAGAAACCCACAAGTTGTCGATGTCAACGCCAAGATTCTTGGCATAAACAGGATCAAGCGCATGCTCCGCATCCACAAAAGCCGCGATTCCGCCAAGTTTCTGGGATTCCGCAATCGCATGCAGCGCCAACGTTGTTTTTCCTGAAGATTCAGGTCCGTACATTTCAATAATTCGTCCCTTAGGATAACCGCCAATTCCAAGAGCCTCATCGAGCAAAATTGAGCCAGACGGAATAACTTCTATGCCCTCTGTGCTGTTCTGCGCGCCAAGCCTCATCAAGGAATTCTGTCCGTACTGCTTTTCAATCTGCAGACGAGCCGCCTCAAGGGCTTTTAGTTTTTCTGACATATCTTTGATTTCTGCCATATATCGCCTCCAATTCCTCCCACTTACTATATAGTTCAAATTTTGAATTTTCTGAAATAAATCACAAAAAAAATAAAAATTTACTGATTTTTTATGCTTTGGTAAACAGATTTTCCGGCAAGAACCAGCTTTCCATTTTCAGAAGCAATTTTTGCAAGCACTGTAACCGGCTTTTCACTTTCAATTTCCGGCGGAACTAAAAATTTCAACGGAACTATTCCTTCAACTTTCTTCATAGTTTCATAGCCGACAAGCAAATCGCACATGAAAGAATTCTCGGTCTGAACAACATTTGATATTCTTCCTGACCAAGAAACCCAGCAGTCAAGATAAAGCGCCGGCTCCTTCGCAACCGCCGAATATCCGGGAACATCCTTCACCGTGTCAAACGAAGGCGTTTCCAGATAAGACATAAGAAGAGAGGCCTTGCGCTTCACCGCGAGAGACGCATTTGAATTCAATATGCGGTTTATTTCAACCTGCGCCATATTGTCCCGGTAGTTCTGAAAATATCCCTGAGCCTTCTCATAACATTCATTTATCTGCGAAGAAGAAAGAATATACGCGAACGAACCGCTCGAAAGATCTGTTTCCTGGATATTTTTCCGCTCGTCCACAGAAAGCACAAGAGCGCTCAAATCGGCGCGGGCTCCGGATTCCGCATGATAAACCGGCAAGAACCGAGCCGCGACAAAAATTCCCAGCGCGCAAGCTAGAACAGGAAGCACAACTCCTGCAATTTTGAAAGGATTCATGCCGAGCGGCGGATAAAACTGCTCAATATCGCCGGTGTCAACCCATCTGCAGATTGTTGAATAATCTCCTTTTGTGCGGATGAATTCCATGGCGTTCTGGGCAATCTTGTTTCCAGGCTCATAGTCAAGAACATCAAGATAATACTGAAGCGCCCGGTCCGTGTCACCACGCCGTAGAAACAAAGCCGCCTGGCCAAGCATAAGAGTTGTATCTGTAATTTTTATTTTCCGAGCCTTCTGAAAATACGCGGACGCAGTTCCTGTATCACCAACATACAGACAGGCAACTGCAAAAAGAAGATAATAGTCGAAATTATCCTCGTAAATTTCAGCGCGGCTCTGGAGAATCGTAATTGCTTTGTCAAACTGCCGCCGCCGCATCATTTTTCTTGCAGCGGCAAGAACATCTAGCGCCATTTCTACTGCTCCAGCCGCTTAATCGCCTCGTCAAGCTCATAGTTAAGCCTCAGAAGCTCGTTGCGGTCAACGGCATCGCTGTTTTCCTGAAGATTTTTTATCTTGTCTATAAGATTCTGAACATATTCCGGATCATAATCCGCAGATTTTTCTTCAGCATTTGGTTTTCCGGCAGCCTCGGAATTTGTTTTCGCCGCAGTTTTTCCAGTTTTTTCAGACTCTGCTTCAGGAATTTCAGAATTTTCATCCGGCGGAATTTCGTCGGAATAATCAAAGGAAGGCTTGTAGTCATTGAAACCGAGCTTTTCTTCTATCATATTTTTCAGATTTGAAAGCTGGTATGTTCTGTTCAATGGATCTTTCCAAGCCTTGCTCACAACGCGGTAAGCCTCGCTGTATTTCTGAGCCGCGTACAACGCTGAAGCCTCCGCGTAAGCCTCATTTTCCGCGCCAGCCGCTTCAGTTCCGGCAGAAAAATCCTTTCCCAGAAGCGCAACATATTTATCGCCGTCAAGCGGCTTTCCATCCGAAGAAACAGCGATATAATAAGAAACCTCGAACTGCTCCTCCGGCCCCAGGACACAGCCTTCCCAATTTATGCAAAGTGCTGAATTATTATACGAAAGAACAGAATCAAACGTTCTTGAAGAAATCGCCTGCGGAATCCATTTCTGCAGGGCCAGCAAATCCTTGTTGCCAAGAGAAACTGCTTCCGGAGTTCTTGCCCCGTAACCGCTGAACACAAACTGAATTCCAGCCTTTGAATTCGAACTGGAAACCCATTTCACTTTGTCAAATTTTCTGTACTGACGCTCGCTGTTTATCGCAATTTCCTCGCTTGTGGAAAAATGCGGTCCAAGCTGCTCGCCAAGAACCGTGTCAAAAACTTCTTTTATAGAAAATTTCATTGTTTTGGAACTTCTGTTCATCACGGACAAAGAAACTTTCGCAACATCGGAAACAATTTTTTTTCTGGCAAGAATCTTTTCCGGCACGCTTTCAAACGAAAGAAGAACACGCGCGACATCTGGCACAACATAAACCATCTGGACACCATTCTCAGTTTTTCTTGCGCCGATTACAATTCCAATATTATTTGTAAGCTTGTATTCCTTTTTTCCAGCCAGAAGAGAAACAAACGAAGACGTAAATTCATCGTAGCCCGCAAGAAGCGGAATCTGCGAGCCGTTTTCCCCCAGCGCATAAAGCTGGAAACTTCCGACCGCACCCTTCGCAAGATATTTTATTCCTCCAACGCTGTTCTCAACAGTCCTGGACTTGAACTTTTCCTCCGCATCAGAAACCGGAGCCGCGGAATTCTCTGAATCCGCCTCAAAAACTTCCGCTCCAGAAGAAGCCGCAACCGGCTCCGCAAGAGCCTTAGCTTTTTTTGACTTTGAGGCCGCGTAAGACGGAGATGAAAAACCGCCTATCAAGCTGAAAGCGGCAAGCGCCGCAAAAAGATTCCTGTTCATATTTTTCATTTTCCATTCTCCGGATCCGCAACTGAATTTTTATCAAGAAGCTCCTGCGCCTGGGCAGCCTTTCTTTTCAGTTCAAGTATAAATTCATCAGCCTGCCGCTTCGCCTCGGAATCCTGAAGCTGCCGCTCGTCAAGACGGGATTTCAGCGCCGAATTTTCTTCCGTAAGCTCCTGAACTTTTTTTTCCAGCTCAGAAGCGTTTTTCTGCAAGTCCAGAATTCTCCGTCTTGCCTCGCCGGAATTTTCAGCGCCCGCATATTTCAGCTGCCGCTCATATTCTTCTTTAGCCGCAAGATATTCCTCGCCGGTTTCCTTCAGAAGATAAAGAAGCTTCTCCTCCCTGAAACTCTGCGCAATCGTGTCAATTCTAAAACGCGCCGCCGGAGCCTTCGCATCATCCGGATAATTGTTCACAACAGTCTCATAAAGAACCTTCGCGTCATCATAGTTGTATCCAGCAAAAAAAGACTCCGCAATCCAGTAAAGAGCCGAAGGATACATCTCATGGCCGCTGTACTGGTGGCAAAAATCGCTCAGCACCAGAACCGAGCTTTCATACTCGCCCATAAAAAAAAGCGCCCGGCCCTTGTGGTAAAGCACATACGAATCATACGGACTTCCCGGAAAGCTGCCAAGATAAACCTCGCAGTCCTGGAAAGCGTTCTTGTACTCGCCCGCATACATTTCCGCCGCAATCAGCATATACCAAGTGTCGGCATTGTTGTTCTCTTCATACGAAACAGCTTTTCTGAGCTGAAAAACCGCGGACATCCACTCGCCCGCGCCAAAAGCCTTCGCGCCCTGCACAAAAGCCGCAGATGCGACGCCCGAATTTGAATTCTGCGCAAAGCCGGAAAAAACCACAGCAAAAAAAACAATTCCAGCCGCTCCAACTCTTCTGCAAAAACCCGACATAAACTATTTCTCCCATTCAAGCTGGCCGCTGAAAAAAGCCGAGCCAGAAACAATAATATCCGCGCCGGCATCCGCCACAGAACGCAAAGTTCCGGCATTCACACCGCCGTCAACAGAAATCTTGAACCCGAGCCCCGAATCCTCGCGGAGCCTCACAAGCTCGCCGATTTTCCTTACACAGGAAGGAATCAGCTTCTGCCCGCCGAACCCGGGATTCACCGTCATCACAAGAACAATATCAACATACTCAAGAAGCTCCTTCACCGCCGCAACAGGAGTCGAAGGAACAATTGAAATTCCAGCCTTTTTCCCAAGGTCATGAATTTTCTGCACAAGCCTGTGGGAATGCACGCACGCCTCGTGGTGGAACGTAATCCAGTCCGCGCCAGCCTCCGCAAAAGACTCAACCTGCTCCTCAGGATGCTCAACCATCAGATGCACATCGAACGGCAGCGATGAATATTTCCTAAGACATTTCACAACAGGCTGCCCGTAAGAAATCTGAGGCACAAAGCGTCCGTCCATCACATCAATATGAACAGCGCCGCCGCCGTTTTTTTCCACAAGCCCAAGAGCATTTTTCAAATCAGCCAAGTCCGCACTAAGCAAAGAAGGCGCAAGAATCGCATTTTTCATTGTTTACTATAATAGCATATAGAAAAAGTTCTGACAACAAAACGCATAAAAACCATATTCAAAAACAAAAGGGCGCAAAGATTCCTCCCCGCGGCAAATCTCCGCCGCTTCCCAAGTTCCTTCAGAAAACCGCGCTTCCAGGGCCCGCTCCCGCTCGGTCTTCCGCCTTCGGCGAAATCCTTTTGCGCCCGGCGCAAAACCCTTCCAGCACGGCGCAAGCCTCTTCAGCGGAATAAAATTCAGGAAAATAAAAAAAATTAAAATTTTACAAAAAACACTCTTGACAGATAAGCAATTTGCCTGTATAAACTATATCCCATTTTTAGTAAAAATTAACATTTCCATTGACTAAATTCCCCGTTCTGATATAATTAAATTCACCGCATATGGATATTCAAACTGAAAGAGGATTAAAAGAAGCGTTTGCTTTCCTTGAAGCCGGCAATCCAGAGGAAGCCAGCAAAATTGTGCAGAATACTTTTCTTTATGACTCCATCAGCCCGGAACTGATTTTCACATCCAACTGCTGCAACCGCTGGATTGAATACGTAAGAAATGTGATGTTTCAGGAAGATCCTATGGAACGCGGAGAGTCTCTGCTCGCAGAATGGAAGAATTTTCTCTGCTATGTAAAAGCGCAGGATTTTGTCTACCAGCCGGCAGTTTACGCTATCCGGCGCGGAGTTTTTTCGCTTGCGCTGCAGAATTTCAACCGGCTCCTAGGCGAAAAAGATCCTGTGATAAAAGCCGATGTGCTAAGAAAAGCAGGCCTTTGCTACAAAAAGCTCGGTGAATTCGACAACGCGAAAACGTGTCTCACCCAGGCGAACCTGCTGCACCCTGGGCAGGCGGCGGTGCTCGCGGATCTTGCGGACTGCTATGCGCTTTGCGGCGAGGACAGATACGCAAAAGTTCTTTTCAGGGAAGCGTTTTTCATCGATCCTAAAAAAATCGATCTTGAATACCTCGACTCTCCGCTGATTACGAACCTTGCGGAAAAAACAGAGGAGCAAGGCTATTCCGGCGAGATTCTAAACGCCTGGATTCCGGTTTACGGTGTTCTGTGGGGAGTTTTTTCAGTAAGAAGGAACCTCAAGCCGCAGGAAGTCGCCAGGCTCAGGCAGGAAATTTATGCCATGGAAAACGAGCACAAGGATCCTTCAAGGGATTCTGAATTCTTGGTTCCGCGGCTTATAAATAAATATTTTTGGCTTGTTGATTACTGCCAGACCGTCAACGACACAAGGCTTATCAACGAGATTTTATTGAAAATAAAAATTCTGGACACTGAAATATACAAAATGTATGTGAAGTAAAACAGAAAAGAGCAAGAGTTTATAAAAAGGCCGCCCGGAAGAATCAAAAGGCAGGCTTCAACAAAAAAGGGGTTTTTTATGGCAGAACTTATCAATTCCGTACAGGAAATGCTCAAAGAAGAGACTTGGACTCGCGCCGCAATCTCAAACTACACAAAGGAAAAGCTTGTTGAGCTTTCCGGCGTAATCGAAAAGGCCCGCGAGGAAAACTGTCTTGCGGAACTCAAGGAAATTTGCGACGAGCAGCTTTCCCATTCGCGAGAAAGCATCATTGCCCTTTACATTTCAGGACTTATCTCTTTAAAGGAAGGCATTCTTGACGAATCTTCACTGCGCGAGCTTGTAGACATCTTCCAGAGAAACCACAAGGAAAATGTTGTTGAATATATCTGCCAGACAATTCTTGAAGAAGATGAGAACAATATTTTCGCTCTCAGAACCCTTGCGGAAGCCTACCGAGCCGAAAACAAAGAGGAAGTCTGGGATTTCTACAAGAAAATCGTAAAGCTCGACTTCGAGGAGGCCGACCTTGCGAAAGCTCTCGGCGAGCATCTTGAATCTTCAGACAAGGAAGCCGCTGTAGAATACTACAAGAAGGCAATTCTAAGATACACAAACGCAAAGAATATCAACGCAATAAAAGAACTGTGGACAAAGCTGATTGCCATGATTCCGGAGGAAGTTGATTTCTTCCAGCTTGCAAAACGAAAGATTGCAAAAACTCTCGGCGAGGACAAAACGGCCGTTCTGCTTCAGGAGCTTTACACAAAATACAAGGAAATGGCCGCTTCCGAGCCAAAATACTGGGACATCGCAATCAGCCTTCTGAAAGAAATTCTGCACATTGACAACGGCGATATCTGGGCGCGCCGCGAAATTGTTGACTGCTACAAGAACAAGTACGAAGGACACAGCCATCTTGACGACTACATCCGCTCTTCAGACCTTACAGCAAACTACAGAAATATATTTGAAGCAATAAACGACTTCGAGAAGCACATTGCATTCGACGAGAAAAGCTATGTTTTCCACAAGTCATGGGGCGTAGGACAGATTGGAAAAGTAAGCGACGACAAGCTTTTCATCTGGTTCGGAAAAACAGCTCCTTCAAAAAAAGACCCAAGCAAAAAGACAAAAGTTTATGACACAATGTCTCTGAAAATGGCAGTAAGCGCGCTTACTCCGCTTGCGAACGACCACATCTGGGTTCTTAAGGCGAAAAAAGCCGTTGAAGTTTTGAATGAAAACGGAACTCCTGTTCTCGACGGAAAAACAGGAAAAGTTCTTACAGTTCCGCTGAAGGAAAAAGTAAAGGACGACAAAGCATGGGCGCTCAAGACAATAATCAAGAGCTTTGGAAACAGCTGCGACTTCAAGAAAATCAAAGCGGAGCTTGTTCCTTCTGTTCTTACCGCCGGCGAATGGACATCATGGAATTCTGCCGCAAAACGAATTCTTGAAACAGACTCTTCATTCGGAGTAAATCCAAACGATATCTCCCAGTACACAATTGTGAACGACATAACTCCAGAGCAGAAACTCGCGAATGAGTTCAAGGCGCAGAAGCAGTTCTTCGCAAGAATTGACACTCTCATGAAATACGTGAACAAGGAAGAAACAGACAAATCAAACGATTTGTTCGCAGAAATGTTCAACTATTTTGTAGGATATGTAAAAACCCTTGAATCCGAAGATGTGTTCCCTAAAGTAAACGAACAGATTCTGGCTTCATACCTTGTAGTCCAGAGCGTTTCAGCGCAAATCAAGGAAATTGCGTACAAACCGTCTGTAACATTCCAGGAAATTTATTCAAAAATAGATGACCCGCGCGAAATGTACCTTGTGCTGAAAGACACAAAGAACACAAATCTGCGCCACGATTTCCTTGCGAACATCAAAATGCTTCCAAACTGGGCTGATGAATATATCCGCCTGTTCCCGACTGTTCTTTCAGGAGAAATGATAAGCTACCTTCTGAACAACGGACAGGAAGAAAAGCTCCAGAACCTTGCAGTCACAGCTTTTGAAAACTGCCGCGACTACAGGAACGCTGTGCTTTACTTCTTCAAGGAATGCCAGAACGCTGAATGGTTCAAGAACGCAAATATTCCTTACGAGCGCCAGATTATTGCGCTTGTGCAGCTCATCCAGCTTGCATACAGGGAAATCAACAACCATGTGAACTCAACTGAAAACAAGAAGATTATCGACAACGCGACAAACCTTCTGTTCGGAAAAGACAAGCTTTTTGAATATATGTTCTCGAACGACGAGGAAACAGTTAAGCGCATATACACTCTGATTGACGACGTTGAAGGACTCGAACCGAGCTGCAAGGCTCTTATGAGAAACAAAATCCTTGAAAAATATCCGGACTTCAAGTTCCATGTTACAGAAGAAAAAACTTCCGCGCCGAAAGGAATGCTCGTTACAAGCGCCAAGCTCGAAGAGAAGAAAGCTCTTCTTGAAGACCTTCAGACCGTACAGATTCCGCAGAACGCCGCAGAAATTGATGAGGCGCGCGCAAAAGGCGACTTGAAGGAAAACGCAGAATACAAAGCCGCAAAAGAGCATCAGCACTATCTTAACACTCAGGTTGCGAAACTTACTTCAGAGCTTAACCGCGCGGTTATTTTCGATCCTACAACAATCACAACTGCGATTGTTTCTTTCGCCACAGTTGTAACTCTGCACAACAACAAGGAAGACAAGGACGAAACATACACAGTTCTCGGTCCTTGGGAATCAGATCCGGACAACGGAATCATTTCATACATGGCTCCGTTTGGAAATGCAATCATGAACGCAAAAGTCAGTGAAAACCTTAAGTTCAACATAAATGAATACAGCTACGATTACACTGTAAAGGCAATCAAGGCTGCGAAAATCTAGCTGAACAGCTAAAAAACAAAAATCCCCTGGCCTCAAGCTGAAAATGCTTCTGAAAGCCAGGGGATTTTTTATTTCAATTAAAAACAAAAAACAGCAAAAACCAGACCGGACGCTATTCAACCTGGCCTATAAAATACTTTTTCTTGCCGCGGCGGATTATAAGAATCTGGCCGTCAATCGCCATCGATTTTGTTACCAGCGCATTCTCATCAGTGAAAACCTCGCCGTTTACAGAAACAGCTTTTGCCCCGATAAATTCCCTGGCCTCGCGCCGTGACTGCGCAATTTTATTGTTCACAAGAAGGTCAATCAGCGGCTCGTCCTTTGAAAATTTGAACGTAGGGACAGATTTCATTCCGGACATAATATCCTTTGCAGAAAGCCCCTTGAAATCGCCGGCAAAAAGTTTCTGGCTCACAGAAACAGCATTGTCAGCCTCTTCCTTTCCGTGAATATCCTTTACAACTTCCCACGCAAGAGTTTTCTGCGCGATTCTTGTTTCAGGATGAGCCTGCTGCTCGGAATAAATTTCCTCAATCTGCTGCCTTGAAAGGAAAGTGAAAACCTTAAGATATTCCAGAACTTTCGCATCATCCGTGTTGATAAGATACTGGTAAATTTCATATGCAGAAGTCTTGTTTTTATCCAGCCAAAGCGCATTTCCTTCTGATTTTCCGAATTTTTTCCCAGTTGAATCAAGAATCAGCGGCATTGTGAACGCATAAGCCGTCTTGTCAAGCATTTTTCGAATCAAATCAACGCCCGTTGTGATGTTTCCCCACTGGTCGCTTCCCGCAACTTCCATTATACAGTTTTTTTCCTGATAAAGATGAACGAAATCATATCCCTGCATGAGCATATAAGAAAATTCAGCATAAGTGATTCCGTTTTCAAGGCGGCGCTGGATTATATCTTTTCCAAGCATATAGTTTACATTGATATATTTTCCAATATCACGGAGAAAGTTCAGGAATGAATAATCTTTCAGCCAGTCGTAATTATCCACAATTTCAGCATCAGGAACAAGACGTGAAACCTGCGCCTGGATTCCCTTGATATTGCGGTTTACAGCTTCCTCTGAAATAATTTCACGCTCCGCAGTCGGCCGCGGATCACCGATTCTTCCGGTAGCGCCGCCGCAAAGCAAAACCGCATGATGCCCCGCATTTGTAAGACGCTTAGCCATGCAAAGAGAAGAATAATGTCCCAAATGAAGGCTATCAGCGGTAGGATCAGTTCCCCAGTAAAAACTGAACGGCTTTCCATCCAGAACTTTCTGCAATTCATTTTCATCGCCGGCAACATCCTTGATAAGTCCGCGCCATTTCAGATCTTCAAACAATGACATATTTTCATTCCTATATAGTTTTTTTTGATAATAAAGTATAATAGTTTGCATAAAAATATGAAAGACTTAAAAACAGCAACAAAAGCAAAAAGAAATTTGATTTCAGCGGTCTGGATTTTTATTTTCAGCGCGAATATTTTTTCAATGGGAATCGGACCGCAGCTTGATTTTTCGGCGGGAACAGATGGAAACGGAGGAATTTTTCAGGCAGGGATTTCTTGCTCAATGAAAGCTGACAATTTTCCGCTTGCAGTTTCCGTGGCGACCGACTACGATTTTTCAGAAAATTCCATGAACGCAGGCATTTCGTGCGACTACTGGATTTTCAACCCGCAAATTGGAAACTACAGCTCGTTTTTTGCAGGTCCAGGAGCTTTTGCCGGCGGAAGCTTCAGCAGCGGCTCCGCATTTTTTTGCGCGGCTCCGCGGCTCGTCCTTGGAGTGAACTGGATTTTTTACGATGGTTTCCTTGAATATTTTGTGCAAGCCGCAGTTCAGCCTGAATGGAAAATTGGAACCACAGCGGAATTCAGCCTGAAAGTTCCATGCAATGCCGGCCTAAGGCTTTATTTCTAGAAAAGCTGAATTTTAAAAGAGCCGTTTCCTTCATTTCCAAGCAGCTCCGAAAGATACGGCAAAACCGCTTCAAGATGTTCCTTTAGCCCCCAGCAAGGACGGACCACAAAAATTCCGCTTCCGTAAAGACGCGGCTTTTCACTTCCGATTGAATTTTCAAGAGTTGTTTCAACGTGGCTGTCTTCTGTGTCAACCAAAAGCTGGGCATCAAGAACTTCCGTGTGGCTGTCGCGGTTTTTCACCGAGGCAAGAATCGCCTGCTTCATATTCTCGATTTCTTCCGATTTGTTCGCAAGCAGCGGATACCACAGGAAAATCAGCGCCGCGTTCCATTTTTTATGCACTTCAGAAAGAAGCTCCGCCGCATTTGAATAGTCAGATTTTTCCTCGTAGCTTGGATCGCAGAACACAACGCCGCGTTTTATTGCAGGAGGAATATTTTTCTTAAGGATATTCCAGCCAGAATCGTTTAAAATATTTGCAAAACCCGAAGGCTTCAAGGATTTTATGTTTTCAGAAAGAGAATTGAATTCCGCCTTGTGAAGCTCAGTAAGGTTCAAAAAATCGCCTTTCCTTGAAAAAACAGCCTCGAATGCAGGGCTTCCAGGATAAAATCCTTTTTTCAACGAATTCTGGACAAAATTTATATAGCTTAGAAGTGGCTGCGGAATCTTTTCAGGATTTTTTTCAAACGCCGAAAGAAGTTTTTCAATTCCTTTTGCCGCCTCGCCTGTTTTCAGCGAATTCTCCGAGTTCAAATTGTAAAGCCCGGATCCAGCGTGCGTATCAAAAAACGAATAAGGCTTTTCTTTTTTAGAGAGATATTCAAGAATGTAGAGCAGCGCAACGTGCTTCAGGATGTCCGCGTGATTTCCTGCGTGAAAACTGTGCAAATACGAAAGCATTTTTTTCTCCGGAAGTGTTATTTCAGCCTGTCGATTTCTTCCAGCCAAATTGCCGCGCTTGCATCGCTTGGCATGCGCCAGTCGCCCCGCGGCGAAAGATTTACCGTTCCAACTTTAGCACCGTCCGGCATACAGCTGCGCTTGAACTGCTGGCTGAAAAAACGTTTGTAAAAAATCCTGAGCCATTTCAGCTTGAAGTCATGCGGATAAGGAAGATTCGAGTTGTCCGCAAGATACAAAATCTTTGCCGGACTGAATCCAAAGCGCAGAAGATAATAAAGATAGAAATCGTGAAGCTCGTAAGGACCGACCAAATCCTCTGTTTTCTGCGCAATATTTCCGTCTTTCGGAGGAAGAAGCTCAGGGCTTACCGGCGTTTCAAGAATATCGTTCAAAACTGCGGAAAGCTCAGAATCCTTGGAATCTTCCGCGAACCATTCAACAAGATAGCGGACCAAAGTTTTTGGAACTGAAGAATTCACTCCGTACATGCTCATCTGGTCGCCGTTGTAGGTGCACCAGCCAAGCGCAAGCTCGCTCAAATCTCCTGTTCCGATTACAATTCCATTCGATTTGTTCGCAACATCCATAAGAACCTGGGTTCTTTCGCGGGCCTGAGAATTCTCGTAAGTAACATCATGAACCGATTCGTCCTGCCCGATATCCTTGAAATGCTGGCGGACAGAATCCGAAATCGGAATTTCAACTAGAGAGGCTCCACATTTCTTTGCAAGAATGCAGGCATTTTTATAAGTCCGGTCTGTTGTGCCAAAACAAGGCATTGTAACAGCGCGGATTCCAGAACGGCTGATTTTACACAAATCGAACGCGCGGTAAGTAACAAGCAGCGCCAATGTTGAGTCAAGACCGCCGGAAAGCCCGATAACGCAAGACGAGCAGCGGATATGTTTCAGCCGTTTTGCAAGCCCTTCCGCCTGAAGCTGCACAACCGAAGAGCACCGTTCAGAACGCTCGGATTTTCCGCTTGGAACAAACGGATGAGAATCCACAAAACGCATCAAACCATCTGAACGGAAAACTCCGCCAGGCAAATCTATAAAAATTCTGCGGTATTCATTTTTTTTGATGTTGTCCGCGCACTGGGCAAAAGTTACAGTTCTTCGCCGTTCCTGCAGAATCCGCTCAATATCGATATCAGCATAAAGAATTTTATTTTCAAAAAGTTTGGATTCAGCAAGAAGCGCGCCGTTTTCAGCTATCATAGAGTGGCCGGAAAAAACTAAATCCTGGGTCGACTCGCCATTTCCAGCGTTCGCATACAAATACGCAGAAACCGTATGCGCCGACTGCATTTTCACAAGATTTCTGCGGTATTCAGACTTGCCTATAATTTCATTTGAACCGCTTAAATTTGCAATCACAGTTGCGCCCGCCAAGGAAAGCCCGGTTGAAGGCGGAAGCGGAACCCACAAATCCTCGCAAAGCTCAACGCCAAGCACAAAACCCGAGCCGGAAGAATCACTTATCAGAATATTTTTTCCAAAAGGAACCGCTGGATTTTTTTCAGAAAGAAAAACTGTTTCAGGAAGATTTTCTGACGCCGGAGAAAACCAGCGCCGCTCATAGAATTCGCTGTAGTTCGGAATAAATGTTTTTGGAACAAGCGCAAGAATTTTTCCCTTGAAAAGAATCGCCGCGCAATTGTACAAAGAATTTCCTGCAGCAACAGGAAGCCCCGCAAGAACAACGCAAGCGCAGGACGCAGTTTTCTTCGCAATGCGCTCAAGATTTTCAACAGCAGAAATTTGAAGTTTGCGCTGAAGGAACAAGTCGCCGCAAGTATAGCCAGTTATGCAAAGCTCAGGAAAAACCACAAGGCGGGCATTTTGCTCATACGCCGCCCGAACTGAGTCAATAATTTTATCAGCATTGAAATTGCAGTCTGCAACAACTAAATCCGGCGAAGCACAAGCCGCCCTAAAGAAACCGTAACTCATGCAGAAAGCATATCATTTTTTTAAGTTAGTTTCATCATGTTTTACAGGCGGAGTGGATTCTTTTTTTACATTGCAGAAATATCCGCCGTCTTCAAGATAGCGTCTTCGGGTCATAATAAGCCCGATAAGCTCCTGGTACATATTGAAATCAATTTCAAGAGCCATCGGAAGCAAAAAATATTCTGTTTCATCGCAGTAGCGCTCAATAAATTTCGGATCTGTAACGTAGCCAAGCGAAATCATATTTGAAATCCGGTCCGCGCATTTTAAAATCTTCGCGCGCTGGCTTCCTGTGTCAAGAATCCGCTTCAAAAACTGCCGCTTGTCCTCGTCCTCGCGGCGGGTAACTTCAAGAACAAGATCCAGAACTTGCTGACCTTCCTCGTCCGCGTTGACTATAAGATTCTTGTCAAATCCAGGAATGTCTTCAACTGTATCGTGAATTATTGAAGCTTTCAGAAGAACTGAGTCAATATAACCATAATCAATAAGAATCGCCAGAGTATCCATCTGGTGGCGGAACATATTCCCGCCTGCATGACGGGCTTTTCCAATCAGCGCAGTGGCAATCTGCATAAAAGGAGCAAGATGCATATCGCTCAGCTTCTGCATTTCGCTGTTTTTCATATTTTGTGAACGTTCAATTTTCATTTCATATTTAGCTTTTTTCATGCGCCTGCCCCTTTTATTTTATTTTTTTCAGTTTTTGCCAATTAAAGACTAGCCAGATAAGAACGCAGCTTCTCGATTGCCCGGATGCTTTCATTCATTCTGTCACGTTCCTGCTGAACAATTTCCGGCTTGGCGTGCTTTGCGAAATTTCCATTCAGCTTGGCCTCGCTGCGGCGGACATATTCAGACTCAGTGTCAATCTGCTTCTGAAATCTTGTCTTCAAAGATTCCTTGTCGATATTCTCGTCAACAATAATGAAAGCCTCAAATCCAGCTCCAACCGCGCCAATAGCCTTCTCCGGCTTCGCCTGAACAAATTCAGTTTTGGATGCGCCTACAAGAAGCTCAATCATATCAACTTTTTCTTTTGCAACTTCCGCAGGAGAATCTGGAGTAACAAGAATCGCGATGTGAATTTTGCTTGCCGGATCAAGGCCGCATTCAACCCTCAAAGCGCGGACTTTTCCGATAAGATCTTTCAAAACATCAAAGCGGGCGATTACATTTTTGTTCTCGCGGGCAGAAGAATATTCCGGATACGGAGCATTTATAATCATTCCTGTGTACTGGGAATTTGAAACAATCTCATTAGCACCAGCCTGCTTTCGCGCAGCAACAATTTCTTCAATAGGAAGTTTTCCGTAAATTTCCTCTGTAACAAACGGAAGGTACGGATGCAGAAGTCGCAAGCTTTCTTCCAGCAAATTCAGAAGAACAGAAGCCTGCCTGTCTTTTTCCGCATTGTCGCCATTTTTGAACGAAAGTTTTGAAGCCTCAACATACCAGTCGCAGAATTCATTCCAGAAATATTCCATAATTGCGCTGGCAGCATCGTTGTAGCGGTAAGACTCAAGAGCCTCGCGCGCATTCTTCGCAGCTTTGTCAAGACATGAATAAATCCACACATCAAGTTCTGTAAGGTCGGAATCTTTTACAGGAACAATATTTCTTCCGTCCAGGTTTCCCAAAAGATAGCGGCTGGCGTTCCAAACCTTGTTGCAGAACCTTGAGCCAAGCTTGAAGGAATCCTTGTCAATCAGAATGTCCTGTCCCTGGGCGCACATAAATGCAAGCGTGAATTTCAAAGCGTCCGAGCCGTAGATATCAATAATTTCAAGCGGATCTATGCCGTTTCCGAGCGACTTCGACATTTTTCTTCCCTGCTTGTCGCGAACAAGACCGTGGATATAAATATCATGGAACGGAACTTTTCCGGTGAATTCCAGGGAAGCCATAATCATTCGGCTTACCCAGAAGAAAATAATGTCGTATGCTGTAACCAGCGCTGAAGTAGGGAAGAAATTCTTGAAATCCTCAGTTTTTTCCGGCCATCCAAGAGTTGAGAACGGCCAAAGCCAAGAAGAGAACCAAGTGTCAAGAACATCCGGATCCTGATTAAGCTTTTCTTTTGAAGCGTGGCATTTCGGACATTCAGAAGGATCTTCCCGGCTAACAATTGTTTCGCCGCAAGACTGGCAGTACCAAACAGGAATTCTGTGTCCCCACCAAAGCTGGCGGGAAATGCACCAGTCGCGGATTGTTGTAAGCCAATGCTCATAAGTGTTTTCCCATTTTTTCGGGAAGAACTGAATTTCTCCGTCTTTCCAGGCTTTAAGCGCTTTTTCCGCAAGCGGCTGCATTTTTACAAACCACTGGTAAGAAAGATACGGTTCAACAACCGTGTTGCAGCGGTAGCAGTGGCCTACAGAATGGGTGATTTTCTCCTCGCCCTTAAAAAGACCTGCGTCCGTTAAATCCTGCAGAATAAGAGCGCGGGCTTTTTCACAAGTCAAGCCACGGTATTTTTCAGGACAGTTCTCATTCAAAGTTCCGTCCGGATTCAAAAGATTTATAACTTCAAGATGATTTCTCTGCGCAACCTGCCAGTCGTTCGGATCATGAGCCGGAGTGATTTTCACCATTCCAGTTCCAAATTCCTTGTCAACATAATTATCTGCAATAATAGGAATAACGCGGTCTGTCAGCGGAAGCTTCAGTTTCTTCCCGACAATATCCTTGTAACGCTCATCTGAAGGATTCACCGCAACCGCAGTATCGCCGAGCAAAGTTTCCGGGCGTGTTGTTGCGACTTCGATTCTTGTAGAGCCGTCAGGAGCCGGACCGTCCGCATATTCATACCAGATATGATACATCGCGCCGGCTGTATCCTTGTGGTCAACCTCGTCATCAGCAAGAGCCGTTCCGCAGCGCGGACACCAGTTAACAAGATAATGGCCTTTGTAAATAAGACCGCGCTCGTACAAAGTAACAAAAACTTCGCGCACAGCCTTTGAAAGACCTTCATCCATTGTAAAACGCTCGCGCTCCCAGTCAGTTGAGTTTCCGAGCTTTCTCTGCTGCTTGACAATAATATCGTGATGTTCTTTCTTCACCTGCCAAGTCCGCTCCAGGAACGCCTCGCGCCCCAAGTCATTGCGGGATTTGCCTTCCTTTTTAAGCTGGCGCTCAACAACATTCTGAGTCGCAATTCCAGCGTGGTCAGTTCCAGTAACCCACAAAGTATTGTCGCCCTTCATACGGTGGTAGCGGACAACAATATCCTGCAAAGTATTGTTCAAGCCGTGCCCCATGTGCAGAACGCCAGTAACATTCGGCGGAGGAATCACCACAGAATAAACGCCCGTTTTTCCGCCGCATTTTTTGCAGCCGCATTCGTAATTCTCATGCACAGGCGAATCTTTATCGCTAGCAGGCTTAAAATAGCCCTTCTTTTCCCATTCATTATAAATTCGATCTTCAAAATCTTTTGGATTATAAGCTTTTTCCAGTTCAATTGCTTTCATAAGCAAACATTTTAACAAATTGAGCCTTTATTTTCAATTCGTTTTTTTTCTTTGAAGGGCTCCCGCCCTACGCCTCAAACCCGCTCCGCGTCTTTTCGTCTACCCTCCCGGCACACGACCGCGCTCCGCTGGTCAAAATCAACGAACTTTTCCGCATGAATCAACCACACAAAAAAAACTTCAGCAACAAATCGTTATATCCGCGATTATTCCGCCAAGGAATTTCCTGTGTAAAGTGTGTAGTATCTTCCTTTCTGGGCGAGCAGGGATTCATGGGTTCCGCGCTCAATTATGCGCCCCTGCTCAAGCACAAGAATTTCATCTGCGTTTCTGATTGTGGAAAGCCTGTGCGCAATCACAAAAACTGTTCTTCCGTGCATAAGGCGGTCCATTCCTTCCTGAATAAGTTTTTCTGTTCTTGTGTCTATTGAGCTTGTCGCCTCGTCAAGAATCAGCACCGGAGGATTTGCAACCGCAGCCCGCGCAATGGAAAGAAGCTGCCTTTGCCCCTGGCTTAGGCTTCCGCCGTCGCCGGTAATCACAGTTTCATAGCCATTTTCAAGATGTTTTATGAACAAATCCGCATTTGCAAGTTTCGCAGCGTTTTCAACCTGTTTCCGGCTTGCCTCAAGATTTCCGTACTTTATATTCTCAAGAATTGTTCCTGTAAAAAGATGCGTGTCCTGAAGAACCATTCCAAGAGATTTTCTTAAATCATTTTTCGCAATTTCCTTCAGCGGAATTCCATCGTAAAAAATTTTTCCGTTTTCCTCAGGAACATCGTAAAACCTTGTGAGCAGATTTGTAATCGTTGTCTTTCCGGAGCCAGTCGAGCCGACAAGCGCAATTTTCTGGCCTGGCTCCGCGTGAATTGAAATATCGTGAAGAACTATTTTTTCCGGTGTGTAGCCAAAATTCACGTGCTCAAAAACAACTTCGCCCTTCATCGGAATAAGATGGTTGTCCGCATTGTCCTTCCAGGACCATTCTCCTGTGTAGGCAAAACTCTGGTGGTTTCTGAATGAATTTACGAGCGTGATTCTTCCTTCGTTTGTCTCAGGTATTTCATCGATTATGCTGAAAATCCGTTCAGCGCCGGCAAGAGCATTCAGAATCGAGTTAAAAAACTGGCTTATCATTGTTACCGGCCTGCTGAAATTTCTTGTGTACTGCAAGAAAGCCGCAATCGTTCCAATGTCGTGGAAACCTGAAATAACAAGAAAAGCTCCTGCCACAGAAACCAGCGCATACTGGACGTGCCCAAGATTTCCCATAAGCGGTCCAAGAATATTTCCGTAAGTGTTCGCGCGCGTTCCAGCCTTGCAAAGCTCGTCGTTCAGAACGCTGAATTCTTCAACAGCTTCCTGCTCGTGGTTGAAAATTTTCACAACTTTCTGGCCTTCAATAAGTTCTTCTATATAACCGTTAAGCTTTCCGATGTTTTTCTGCTGTTCCCTGAATGACTCCGCAGATTTCTTTCCGACTTTTGCAGCCAGAATCATCATCAGCGACAACGTGAAAACCACAACAAGCGTAAGAACAGGCGAAAGAACCAGCATCATCACAAAAACACCAGCAATTGTAAGCAACGAGGACATAAGCTGCGGCACTGTCTGGCTCAGCATATCGCGCAAAGTGTCCGTGTCGTTTGTGAACCGGCTCATAAGCTCGCCGTGGGTATGGGAATCATAGAAATTTACCGGAAGAGCCTCCAGCTTTTCAAACAAATCCGTGCGTATTCGGCACAGAAGGCTCGTGCTTATATGAAGCATAAGCCGCGAATTCAGCCAGCTGGCAAAAACTCCAAGAACAAAAACGGCGGCGACTTTTGCAAGCATCTGGAAAAACTCCCTGAAATCAGGCGATTCCTGCCCAATCAACGGAATTATAAAATCATTCAGCACCGGCTTTATGATGTACGAGCTTAAAATATCGGCAAACGCGGCAATCACTACGCAGGCAAAAACAAGAAGCCAAAGCGCCTTGAAGCTGCCCATATATTTCAAGATTCGTTTTATCGTTTTTTTCGTATTTTTAGGTTTCTGAACACCTTTCATTTTTACTGGCGGCATTTTTTCCTCTTTTAGTTTATGTCGGCATCGCCCATGCTTGACTGGCTTTCAAAAACTTCCCTGTAAATTTCACTGTTTTTCAAAAGCTCCTCATGAGTTCCGCTTGCGCTGATTTTTCCGTCGTCAAGAACAAAAACCACATCCGCGTCCTTTACAGAAGAAATTCTCTGGGCAATAATTATTTTTGTTGTTTCAGGATGCAAAGATTTCAAGGCTTCCCGGATTCTTTTCTCTGTTGCGGTATCAACGGCGCTGGTTGAATCATCCAGAATAAGAATTTTCGGATTTTTCAGAAGCGCCCTGGCAATGCAAAGACGCTGTTTCTGTCCGCCGGAAAGATTCACTCCGCCCTGGCCAAGTTCGGTTTCGTAACCTTGCGGAAGATTTTTTATAAAACTCTCGGCGTCGCTGGCACGGCAAGCCGCGGCAATTTCTTCATCCGTGGCAAATTTGTTTCCCCATTTCAGGTTTTCCTTTATTGTTCCGCTGAAAAGCACATTTTTCTGAAGGACAACCGCAACCGCATCGCGCAAAGCCTTCAGCTCATAGTTTTTGACATCAGTTCCGCCAACTTTTACCGAGCCGCTAAGAGCATCGTAAAGACGCGGAATCAAAGAAACCAATGTGGTTTTTGAAGAGCCTGTTCCACCGATAATTCCAACGCTCTGCCCTGATTTTATATGAAGATTTATATTTGAAAGCGCAAGGTTTTCCTTCTTCTTGCTGTAGCTGAAACATACATTCTCAAAGTCAACAGAGCCGTCCGCAACTGTTTTCACGGCGTTTTCCGGCTGTTTTATATCGGGAACTTCATCAAGAACCTGGCAAATTCTTCCTACGCTTGCGCGGGAAAGCACAAGGTTTACAAAAATCATTCCAAGCATCATCAGAGACATAAGAATCTGGGTTACATATGTAAGAAAGCTCACCAGCTCGCCAGCTTTCATTGAGCCAAACACAACCATTTTTCCACCAGACCAAAGAACAAAAACTATGCAGGAATAAACAACGAGCTGCATGATAGGCATAAGAAATATAACAATTTTTTCAGCGCGGACCTGGGTTTTCCGAACATTCTCCGCGGCCTCGCGGAATTTCTCATCTTCAAATTCGCCCCGCACAAAAGCCTTTACAACCCGGATTGCAATAAGATTTTCCTGGACAATATTATTCATTCTGTCGTATTTTTTCAGCATTTCAGAAAAACGTGAATAAGCCGCGGAAGAAAGAGCCGCAACCGCAAATGCAAGAACAGGAATTGCAACAAGAAAAACAAGCGCAAGCTCCGGATTTATCTTAAAAGCCATCACAGTTCCGGCCGCAAGCATGAACGGCGCGCGGAAGCATACCTGGCAGAGCATTTTATAAATATTCTGAACGTTTGTAACATCTGTTGTAAGCCTTGTAACCAGACTTGCTGAAGAAAAATGATCCACATTCAGGAATGAAAACGCCTGCACCTTGTTGAAAAGATTCCGCCGCAGATTGCGGGCAAAACCAAGTGCGGCAACTGCTCCAAAACGGGCTCCGCACGAACCGAATCCAAGCGAAACAAGCGCAAGGCAAACCATTGTTCCGCCAGTGCAAAGAACATAATGAATATCGCGGCTTGCAATGCCAATATCAATGATTTTTGCCATAAGAAACGGAATCAGCGTTTCCATTACAACTTCGCCAACCATAACAACAGGAGACAAAAAAGTGCAAACCCAGTATTTTTTTTCAAGTCCGGAAGTAATTTTTTTTATAATGCCCATTTTCTGCTATTCTATCAAATCCTTCAAAAAATCATTCCACATTTTTTCATTCCAATGGAATTCTTCCATAAATTTATTGTCAAGCATTCCAAAGCCGTGCTTTCCCCATTCGTAGACAGCAAGCTTAGAAGGAATTCCCTTAGCCTGAAGCGCCTCGTAAAGCGCGAAACTGTTTCTGCAGTCAACAACCGGATCATCAAGGCAGACAACAACGTATGTCGGCGGCATATTTTCCGGAATCTGAAGCTCCAGCGAAAATTCATTTTTTCTGGCTTCAGACTGATTTTTTCCAAGAAGACTTTTACGACTCCAGCGGTGAGCAAACTCGTTGTTCATGCTTACAACCGGATAAACAGGAATGCAGAAATCCGGGCGCAAGCTGACTTCGTGCTGAATTCCAATTTTTTCAAGCTCATCGTGTGATTCAAAAAAAGCCCCAGCCATCGCGGACAAATGACCTCCGGCAGAATAGCCAATCACGCCGACTTTATCTGGATCAACTGAATACTTTTCCGCGTTTTCACGCACAAGCTGAATTGCGCGCTGAACGTCCTGAAGCATTGCCGGATGATGAAATCCGTTTTCCGCGGTTCTGTAGCGCAGAGTGAACGCCGTCACTCCTTTTTTAGCGAACCATTCCGCAGTCTTGTAGCCTTCATTGAAAAGCCCCAGATGATGGTAGCTTCCGCCTGGACATATGATAACGGCCGCGCCGGTGTTTTTTCCTTCCGCCGGATGAACGTACATTGTTGAGTTATATTTCTTCATCTGAGGAACATTCTTCCAGATGCGCACAGGAATTCCGCTTTTTGCAAAAAGACCAGCCGAAGCGAAAAAAGCAATGACGAGTAAAAGTTTCTTCTTCACAAAGAAATTATATCAAATTTCAAAAAAAATGATAAATAGCCGGAAACGCGGAAATTCAACATTTTTCCTAGCACAGAATTTTCAGCCGAGCAAGATTTTCAAGAATTCTTTCCATAACAGAAAAACTTTCTTCAGTGAGCGAGCCAAAATCATCATGGACAGTGTGGAATTTCCGCCATGTTGCGGGAACCATTCCTTCAAGGAAAGATTTCTGGATTTCCGGCGGAATTTTATGATTCATGACAAAATCTTCAAGATACGGAAATCGCACAAGGTTGAACATATACTCGTTCGCCTCTTCAACTGGAAGCATCGTTACGGCGACCGCGGCAATTCCATGAGCCAGAAAACCTGCGTTGTCGCTGTAAGGAACAGGAAGCGAAACAAATTTTCCGCCGCTTGAAGCTTTCAGAACCTGCGAAATTCTTGATTCAAGCTCAAAAAAATTGCTCTTGAATTTTCCGCTCAGATTCTTAGGCACGAAACTTTTTGAAAGAACCGGAACTGTTCCCCTTCCTACGCAGTCAAAAACGTAAATATCATCGTCCGTAATGTTCAGCCGCTTAAAAACATTAGCAAGCCCGAACGCTCCCTGCGAAAAAACAGAATTTTTCCGTACGGAGGAAGCCGCATTGCTTTCAGAAGAATTTTTTCCCGAAGAAGAAATTTCTTTTCCTGAGCCGATTTCCTCGCCGTCTGTAAAAATAAGCCTTACATTATGCTGGATGCCGCTTTTAAAAAGCCGGGCCGCCCAGTTCATCAGCGCAAAAACAGATGAAGTATTGTCATTCGCGCCCGGACTTCCTGGAAAAATATCGTAATGGGCAATCACCGTTTTTATCCTGAAAAGCGGACTGTACGCATCTTTTGGGAAAACCACATAAATATGCTCGTGCCCGTCAATCGGCATAACAGCAGTCTTGACACCGTGCGCTGAAAGCCAGCTCAAAATAAAATCACGGCGGTTAATATGCGGCGAAAGAAATCTTTTGTAATCATCTCCCAGATACATAGCAAAATTATAGCACAAAATATAAAATATAAGCCAATGAAAACGTTTTTTAAGAAATTCGCCGGCTTTATGAAAAAAGAAATAATGCTTTCTGTGTCGCTGGCCGCAGTCATTGTGTCATTTTTTATTACTCCGCCGTCAAAGGAAATTCTGCACGGCATTGACTGGAAAACTCTCGCCACTCTTTTTATGCTTCTAACAGTTCTTGAAGGATTTAAAAACGAGGATATTTTCAATCCGATTTTACGGCAGACAAGCAGAATGAAGACAATTTTTTCAATTTCATGCTTTCTTGTGTTTTCAGTTTTTATTTCATCAATGTTTGTAACAAATGATGTGTCGCTGATTATTTTTGTGCCGCTCACAATCATGATTTTCAAAGCCGGAGACAAGGAAAAATATTTAATTCCTATCCTGACTTTTGAAAATATCGCCGCAATCCGAGGCTCGCTCCTTACTCCGTTCGGAAGCCCGCAGAACCTTTTTCTGTACAGCCAGAGCGGAATCAGCACACCTTCATTCATAAAAATGATGCTTCCGCTATGGATTTTCAGCGCATTTCTGCTCCTTCTGTTCACGGCGTTTCTCTACCGCAGAAATATCCGCGAAAAACTCAGCATAGAAGAAGAATCTTTCAGCAGAACTCAGCGCACTGAAAAACGCGGCAAGCAAATCTTCTATATTATTCTGTTCATTCTTGTGATTGCAACAATTGTAACGCGCACAAAATTCTGGCCGCTTTCAACAGCAATCGTTCTGGTTTCCGTGCTTATTTTCGACCGGCAGATTCTTCTGAAAACCGACTATGTTTTGATTTTTACTTTTCTGTGCTTTTTTACGTTCAGTTCGTCAATCTGCAGGAATGATTTTATTTCCGGCGTTCTTCAGAAAAATGTGGCTGGCCACGAATATGTCTGGAGCATTCTGCTGAGCCAGATTATTTCAAATGTTCCGGCAAGCATTGTGCTGTGGCCGTTCTCACAAAATTTGCGCGCGCTGCTTTACGGTCTGGACAGTGCAGGATTATGCTCGATAATAGGCTCACTTGCCTCAGTCATAAACCTGCGGATTTACTCAAAGGAATATCCAGGGAATTCTTTCAAATTCATATTCTGGTTTACAGTTATAAGCCTTGCATTTTTCGCGGCCGTCGTATTTCCTCAGCTTTGGATTCTTCACCTTGAAATGAAGCCTTGATTTATCAGAAACAAGTCATTATCTTTTTGATATGTCTTTATTTTTAGTTTTAGCGTTTTTGTTCTGCATTGGAAGCATGATTGGCTGGTCAATCGAAGTAATCTACAGACGTTTTTCTCCGCTGAAAGGCGTTGAAAAAAAATGGGTCAATCCAGGCTTTCTTACCGGTCCGTATCTTCCAATCTACGGAATTTCACTGATTGTGCTTTTTTTGCTTTCGCAAATAGATGTTTCCTTCATACAAAATCCGACTCTTCAGAAAATAGTTCTGTTCGCGGCAATGGCGCTCGCCATAACTGCATTTGAATACATTGCCGGACTTATTTTTATAAAAGGAATGAAAATAATGCTTTGGGACTACAAAAGCCAATGGGGAAACATCCAGGGAATCATCTGTCCGCTTTACACTTTCTTCTGGTGGATTTTGAGCGCGGTTTATTATTTTCTTATCCATCCGCATATCGAAGCATGGCTTTTCTGGTTCACAAACCACATTTCGTTTTCTTTTGTAATTGGATTTTTCTACGGAATTTTCGCGGTTGATCTTTTCAGCTCATTCCAAATCATGGCAAAAATCAGAAAATTCGCAAAAGACAACAAGATTATATTCAGAATCGAAAACTACAAGAACCATCTTCAGCAGAAACGCGAGGAAAGCAAGGAAAAAATACGCTATCTTCTTACATACAAAGCGGAAAAAAATCTTTCAGAAAGCTTGAAAGAATATCTTGAAAAAGTCCGCAGCCAGAAAAACAAATAATCCGGCCGCGAACCGCAGCTGCTAAATTTATTTTGAAGAAAGAGCCTGAACGATTGCATAAACGCAGTCGCCTGCTCTTTCGATTTTCCTGACAATATCCATATACTGAAGCTCGGTCTTTACATCGCCGCCAGCCTCGATTCTTTTGCGGCTCGCCTTCTGAAGCTCCTTCTTAGTGCGGTCAATCTTGTCCTCAATTTCAGCGGACATATTTCTTTCATCATCCGAAATTCCAAGCGCAATAAATGTGCACGCCTGCTCGTAGAAAATTCTAACCTGATCCAGATACGAAAGAAGCTTTTTTATCCGCCCCGAACCTTGCGTGATATTTTTCTCCGAAATATATTTTCCAACAGTGTGCATCATTGAGCAACATTCATCGCTAAGATCTTCAATGCTCTGCGTAACATGAATCAGACGCGCGTAATTCTGACGGTCATTATGGTTCGCGTTGTCCAGCCGGGAGCAAATCTGCAGAAAATGCGAAATAGAATCGTTCATCTCATCAACATAGGCTTCGTCCGCGACAATTTTTTCCGTAAATCCGGCAATTTCATCCTCGTCGCTCGTTAGGCTTTGCGCAATCAAGTCGAGCATTCCCATAACGCGCCCAGACATTTTTGAAATTTCCTTCTGCATCTGGAACGCATAAACATCCGCGGAAATATGATTTTTTGGAAGAATCGCAGGAAGCTTGTAGTGGGAATCCTCTTCCTTTTGAGACGTTTTGATGAATTTCTGCGCAAGAAAAGCAATCTGGTTCACAAACGGAAGGAAAATCAATGTGGCGCAAAGATTAAAAACCGTGTGAAGCATCGCGATGTGCGTTGTAATATTTGAAGCAGGCGTTCCAGGAATCAAAAAATCAACAAAGCGAAGGAAAGGATTGAAGAAAACCAGCGCAATCAAAGTTCCCGCAACATTAAAAGCCACATGAACCGCCGCCGTGCGTTTCGCGTTTATATTCGCCCCCAAAGAAGACATAACTGCGTCCACCGTTGAGCCGATATTGCTTCCAAGAACAATCGCCGCCGAAAGTTTCCATGTGAGAGAGCCGTTCGCCGCCATCGCAAGAACAATCGCCGTCATCGCGGAAGACGAATGAATGAGCGCCGTAAAAGCCGCTCCAATCAGGACTCCAAGCAAAAGCCCGAAAAATCCCAAATCCGTAAGTTTCTGAATAAAATTAATTGCCGAAGGTCCAAGCTGCATTGAATTTTTCAGAAGTCCGAGTCCCATGAAAAGAATCGCGAAACCCATGAAACAGTACGCAAAGTTATGAATTTTCAGCTTCTTGAAATACTGAAGAATAAATCCAAGGCCAAAAAGCGGAACAGCGGCAGCTTCCATGCTGAATGAAAATCCGAAGAACGAAACAATCCACGCGGTAACCGTAGTTCCTATGTTCGCGCCGAAAATAATCCCGATTGCCTGTGTCAACGAAAGAATTTCCGCATTCACAAAACTCACAACCATTACCGTAGTTGCCCCGGAAGACTGAATTATGGCGGTAACCGCAAGACCAGTCAGCACAGCGGAAAACCTGTTTCCTGTGATTTTTCCAAGAAGAGTCTGGAGGCTGCTGCCGGCTCCCTTCTGGATTCCGTTTGAAAGCATATCCATTCCAAAAAGAAGAAGACAAAGCGCGCCCGCAAAACTTAAAACATGACCAATAAAATTTAAAACCAATTGATTAACCTTGAAAAATATATAAAATTCGTTATATGAAAAGAATATACATAGGCAATCTTAATTTCAAGACTACGGAAGAAAATCTTTCAGAAAAATTTGCTGAATTCGGCAAAGTAACCTCAGCGGAAATAATCAAGGACAAGACAAGCGGCCTTTCAAAGGGATTCGGCTTTGTTGAAATGCCCGACGACACCGAGGCGGAAAAAGCAATAGCCGGGCTGAAAGGAAAAGATATTGACGGGCGAAAAGTCCGTGTTTCAATCGCAGAAGACAAGCCGAAAAGACGTTCTTCTTATTGAAAAAACACATCTTTAAAAGTAAACTTATTTATCTCACCTTAAATTTATGGAGTTTATATGTCAACACCACTGGAAGAATATCTTTCATCCTGCAACGGAAAACCGAACGCAGCAATGTGTTCATATGTGGCAAACCTTCAGCAGGTTGCCTCTGTAGGACCGGAAATTGCGGCTTCAATTGTAAATGAGCTAGAAAACCAGAGAAGCCATCTGAAGCTCGTTGCTTCAGAAAACTACTGTTCTCTCAATGTCCAGGCGGCAATGGGAAACCTTTTAACAGACAAATATGCGGAAGGCTATCCAGAACACCGTTATTACGGCGGCTGCGTGAACGTAGATGCGGTGGAAAATACCGCTGCGCGCGAGGCGGAAAAACTTTTCGGCGCTGAATACGCTTATGTTCAGCCTCATTCCGGCGCAGACACAAACCTGGTTGCTTACTGGGCAATTCTTTCTGCAAAAGTTGAAACTCCAACACTTGAGGAGCTTGGTGTAAAATCTCTGAACGACCTTACAGCCGAACAGTTTGACATGCTCAGAAAACGATTTGGAAACCAGCGGCTCATGGGACTTGACTATTCATGCGGCGGACATCTTACACATGGCTACAGAATGAATGTTTCTGCCCGTATGTTTGAAAGCCATCCATACGGCGTTGAAAAAGACACAGGTCTTCTTGACTACGACAAAATTGAAAAACAGGCAATGGAAGTAAAACCGCTTATTTTGCTCGCGGGATATTCAGCGTACCCAAGAAAAATAAATTTCAGACGTTTCCGTGAAATTGCAGACAAATGCGGAGCAGTTCTCATGGTAGACATGGCGCACTTCGCCGGTCTTGTTGCAGGAAAAGTTCTTACAGATGATTTTGATCCAGTAAAATGGGCTGACATTGTAACAACAACAACACACAAAACATTGCGCGGACCTCGCGGCGCTCTTATTCTCTGCAAGAAGGAATATGCTGACTACGTGAACAAAGGCTGCCCTATGGTTTTGGGAGGCCCGCTTGCGCACGTAATGGCGGCAAAGGCAATCGCGCTGAAAGAAGCGAACACACCTGAATACCGGGAATACGCAAGAAATGTTGTAAAAAACGCCCAGACTCTTGCGGAAGCCTGCAAATCGCTTGGAATGCCGGTTCAGACAGGCGGAACAGACAACCATCTTATGCTTGTTGATGTTACAGTTTACGGACTTACAGGAAAACAGGCTGAAGCCGCATTGTTCAGCTGCGGAATCACAGCGAATGCGAACGCTCTTCCATACGACAAGAACGGAGCCTGGTGGACCTCCGGAATCAGAATTGGAACTCCAGGACTTACCACTTTAGGATTCACAACAGAAGATATGAAAGAAGTTGCTTCAATCATTGACTTTGTTCTGAAAGGAACAAAACCTGGCCTTACAAAAGACGGAAAACCCGCAAAGGGCAAAATCAACCTTGATCCGAAGGTTCAGGAAGAAGCCAGAAGCCGTGTGAACAAACTGCTTTCAGCTCATGTTCTTTATCCGGAGCTTGATTTGGACTTCCTGAAGAAAGAATTTGTAAAATAAAAGCTGAAAAAAAGGCTGCGCCGGAAGTTTCAAACACTTTCAGCGCGGCTTTTTTTAATCTTCATCACCGCTGTCTTCCGCTGAAGACGAATCCGAGCCGAAAAAATTCTTTTCAAGAAACTTGAAGAATGAATCCTTCACTTTGTTTCCTGTGCTGTCCGCCTGGTCCACAATTTTTTTTGTATCTTTTTCAACTTGCCTTGAAGTTTCCTTCAGTTCTTTTTTAGTGCTTTCAATCTGCTTCTTGAATTTGTTTTTAGTTTCCTCTATAAGCCAGGAATTATACTCGCTGTGCGCCTTCTTGCATTTTTCAGGCATAGGAACATTTTTATATTCAGCGCACTCGGTAAGCTTATGAGTTCTTTTGTTGAATTTGCACGCAAATGCGCCGGAAATTCCAAGAGCCAGAAACAACACACCGCAAACAATTTTTTTCATCATATAAAGCCCCGCAAAATTTATTTTTCAGCAACTGTAAGATTCACAAGCCAGCGTTCTTTTTTCAACCAGAAATAAGCAATCAAAGCTTTCGCAACATCGCTGAGCTTCACGATTGCATACATTTCTATAGGCCCAAGTTTCGTTAGGAAAGTAAGCGCCAGCATTCCGCCAATAAACAGAACATTCGCAACTGTATCGCAGATAACTCCCATTGTTGTGTCGCCGCCTGTTCTTGAAACTGCGTACTGACCGTTCAAAAAAGCCCACAAAGGAAGATACGCCGCCGCAACAATAATCAAATGGCGGGCAATTCTTTGAGCTTCAAAAGTAAGATTCTTAAACACAAACGGAACAATCCAAGTTGTGCCAAAGCCAGCCAGCATAAAAATAACGCCGAAAATCGTAGCGCCGCTCAAAACCCAGTTTTTGTATTTTCTGGCCTGATCCAGTTTTCCAGCGCCAAGCTCCTGACCCAGAATAACACTTGCAGAAGTTACAATTCCACTGAAACATATAAAGAACAAGTTCGCAACCGCAAAACCGCCTGCCATTCCGCTTACAATTTCAGCACCGCCGCGCGTATTGTAGAGCGCATTTGAAAGAGTTTCTGAAAATGCCCAGAAAAGCTCCGAATACAAAATCATCAGCGACTTTGCAAAAATATTTCCAAAAAGCTTGAACCGGATAAACAGAATCTTGAACGGATTGAACATAAACGGCGGACGTTTCGCAACACAATACGCAACAAACAGAAGAAGCTCAACTCCACGGGCAATAACAGTCGCATATCCAGCGCCAGCCACTTCAAGCCGGGGCGCCCCAAGATTTCCGTAAATCAAAATCCAGTTGAAAAATGTATTCACCAAAGTTGCAATAGAAGAAATAACCAGCGGAACTTTTACAATTTCAATATCACGCAAAGAAGAAGCAAAAGACTGGGCAAAAACCATAAAAAACCATGAAAGCGCAACTGAACGCGAATAAATCTGCGCCTGGTCAAGAATTTGCACCGCATCCTTGTTAATTGTAACCATCAGGCTAAAAAGATTTCTTGGAGCCACAAAAGAAACAACTGTATACGCAATTCCGAAAATTCCAGTAATAATAATCTTGAAGCGCAACGTCTGCTGCATTCCTTCCCTGTCGTTCGCGCCCTTGAACTGGCTCATAAAAATTCCGGCGGAAAGGCAGACTGTGTTCACAAGGATAAGAAAAAGAAAATTTATCTGACCGGCAACATTCACTCCGCTCATTTTTATGTCGCCAAGCCCGGCAACCATAAAATTATCAATTAAAGAAACAAGATTCTGAATCAGAAGCTGAAGCATTACAGGAACTGCGATTTTTATCGCCCGTTTGTAAAACTGCGCCGTACCCAAATATTTATGTTCCATAAAAAAGAAATCCCCCTTGATTTCACTTTCATGATGGATTCTACCATCAAATAAAATAGTATTTCAATATGTACTACCAATTTCAGCTGAACTTACGCATCGATTTCAGAAGCAAGATGATGAACAATAAAATCCCTGCGCTCCGGAGTATTTTTTCCCATGTAGAATTCAAGGACTTTCGGAACATTTTTCAAAGCCTGAACAGTAACCGGAGTAAGGTGCATTCCAACGTCCTCGCTTTCGCCTTCCTTGCGCTCCCTGATGAACATTCCGAATTCATCGCCGTTTATTTCTCCCAGCCCCTTGAAGCGCGTTGTCTCGCAGTCTTTGCCAAGCTCTTTCTGGGCTTTGTCGCGGCTTTCCTCTGAATAGCAGTAGATTGTCTTTTTCTTGTTTCTTACGCGGAACAGCGGAGTTTCCAGAATGAAAACGTGTCCGGTAAGCACAAGCTCCTCGAAATAAAGCAGAAGATACGTCATGACAAGATTCCTGATATGAAATCCGTCGTTATCCGCATCGGTTGCGATTATAATTTTATTGTAGCGCAAATCCTCAACATCTTTCTGAACACCAAGGCTCAACGTAAGATTTTTAAGCTCCTCGTTTTCAAAAAGCGCAGTTTTCTTGCGGCCGAACATATTTTCAGGCTTTCCGCGCAAGCTGAATATTGCCTGGACAGAAACATCGCGGGAATTCACCATTGAGCCAGTCGCAGAATCACCTTCCGTAATAAAAATCATTGAATTCGCGCCTTTTTCGCCATCCTGAAGATGGTACCGGCAATCCAGAAGCTTGTGGATTTTTAAAGTAGCCGAACGTTCCGCTTCCCGGATTTGCTTCGCGGTAACATTGTTAATTTCATCGCGGGCTTTCATATTGCGGATTATTTTTTCTTCAAGCGCATTCGCAATTTCAGGGTTATGACGCAGCCAGTCGTCCACAGCAAGCTGAACTTCCTGAATTATTGGCTGGCGGATTTCAACATTTCCGAGCTTGTTTTTTGTCTGGCTCGTGAACATAGGATTGTCAATCCCGATTTTCAAAGCGACAATAAGCCCCGAAGAAACATCTTTCTCATCATATTCTTTCTTGAAAAAAGAATTCACGCCGCGCGTAAAGCCGTCCAAAAATGAAGTAACGTGGGTTCCGCCATCCTCGGTAACCTGGCCGTTTACAAATGAATAAATAACCTTGTCAAGGCTTGCCGTATGCGCAAGAACAAAATCAATATTCTTGCCTTTGTAGTTGAACAGTTTGTAAAGAGGTTTTTCCGCGCCGCCAATTTCATGATCAATAAGATCCTCAAGGCCTTTTTCGCTTGCAAAAAGATTTCCGTTGCAGTAAATCTGAAGCCCCGGGTTCAAATAGGCATAATACATGAGCCGTTTTTCAACCATTTCCATGTTATAGGAAAATTTTCCGAACATTTCGTGGTCAGGAACAAATTCCAGATAAGTTCCATTTTTCACGCCGGGCTTTGCCGCTCCAGTTTTTGAAGATTTTTTCACGCCGCGCTCATATTCAACAACGGCCATTTTTCCGTCCCGGATTGAAGCAGCCCTGAAATAAGAAGACAATGCGTTTGTAGCTTTTATACCAACGCCGTTCATTCCGATTGCCTGCTTGAAAACTGAATTATTGTACTTTGCGCCGGTGTTCACATCGCTTACACATTGCTCAAGTTTTCCCAAAGGAATTCCCCGGCCATAGTCGCGGATTTTTACGCGCCCTTCCTCTGAAATCTGAATGTCAATTCTATCGCCGTAGCCTTGAGAAAATTCATCAACAGCGTTGTCAATTCCTTCTTTCAGCAGAATATAAATTCCGTCGTTTTCATTCGTTCCGTCGCCCAAAGAGCCAATATACATTCCCGGTCTGAGTCTGATATGCTCAAGACCTTCCAAATGGAGAATACTGCTTTCATCATAAACAGCGGAATTCTGTTTAGCAGCAGATTTTTTTTTCTTAATTTCCTCACCCATAATGTATAGTATAAAGGCTGGCAAGAACTTTTACAAGATTGATTAATATTCTCCTGAAAGCAGGAAACTTCTTTCTGAAATATAAAAAAACGGACATCCGAAAACGAATGTCCGTCTGCAAACTTAATTATTTTTTACTTCGCAAAAGTCGCAATGAATACACCTGCGGCAATTGCCGTTCCAATTACACCAGAAACGTTAGGTCCCATAGCGTGCATCAGAAGGAAATTCATAGGATCGTATTCCTGGCCGAGCTTGTTTGAAACACGGGCCGCCATCGGAACTGCAGAAACTCCGGCAGAACCAATAAGCGGATTGATTTTCTTTCCTTTCGGAAGGAAAAGATTCATAAGCTTAGCCATCAGAACACCGCCAGATGTAGCAACAGCAAAAGCAACAAGACCAAGAAGAATAATTCCCAATGAACGTCCGTTTATAATTTTTTCCGGAGTCATCTGGCTTCCAACGCCAAGAGAAAGAAGAATTGAAACAATGTTCATCATCTCGTTTTCCATTGTCTTTGAAAGACGTTCCGCAACTCCGCACTGCTTCACAAAATTTCCGAACGCAAGCATACCAATCAACGGCGCGGCGGCAGGAAGAAGAAGAATTGTAACAGCCAGAAGAACAAGCGGGAACAAAAGCTTTTCAGCCTTTGAAACAGGACGAAGCTGCTCCATACGGATTTCGCGCTCGTGCTTTGTTGTAAGGGCACGCATAATCGGCGGCTGAATCATCGGAACCAGCGCCATATATGAGTAAGCCGCAACCGCAATTACCGCCATAAGCTCAGGCGCAAGTTTTCCGGAAACATAAATTGAAGTAGGACCGTCCGCACCGCCAATAATCGCAATTGCGCAAGCCTGAAGAATATTATAGTCAAAAACTCCAGGAATAAGATTCAGCAGTGAAACACCGAAAAGCGTAAAGAAAACGCCGAACTGAGCCGCACCGCCAAGCAGAGCCATTTTCGGATTTGCAATAAGCGGTCCGAAATCAGTCATTGCGCCGATTCCCATAAAAATCAGCATCGGGAAAAATTCATTTCCAACGCCGGCATTATAGATAATATTCAGCATTCCATCCGGGGCATTTCCCATTCCCGCACCTGGAATATTCACAAGAATTGTGCCGAATCCAATCGGAATAAGAAGAAGCGGCTCAAAGCCTCGTCCTGCGCCAAGATAAACAATAAGAAATCCTATTGCAATCATCAGCAGATACTGCCAGCCCGGAGCGCTTTTTGCAAACACGCTGCCGCTTTCATTCTTTTTAGCTTCCTCAGCGGCTTCTTCAGCCTGAGCAGCGGCAACTTCTTCCGGAGTTTCTGTGTGAATCATCTTGTAGATTCCGGTTGTATGCCAAAGATTGCTGAAGAATGAGCCGACAGAAATATCGTGTTTTCCATTCCAGTTTTCTGTTCCCGGAATAACTCTTTCCATGCCGGCAGGCTCTTCCGCAGCCGCTGAAGCATCCTGGGCAAAAACTTTTGTCCCGATAGACACAACAGAAGCCGCCGCCATAATCGCAAGCATGATAAAAGCAATTTTTCTTGTATCAGTTTTTGTATTACTAAGCATTATGTTCCTCTAAAAGTAACTTAAACCTTACTGAATTTCAGCAAGAGTCTGGCCATTCGCAACCTGAGAACCCGCAGCCGCCGCAAAATGAATCTTTCCAGCAGCAGGCGCTTTTACTTCAAGCTCCATTTTCATTGATTCAAGGATTACAACTGTATCACCTTTGTTTACAGAAGAACCTTCTGAAACTGCATATTTGAGCAAAGTTCCTGCAACAGGAGAAGCAACAGGTGTTCCAGCGCCAGATGCAACAGGCGCAGAAGCAGCAGGAGCTTTTTCCGCAGCCTTAGGCTTTTCAGGAGCAGCCGCAACCGCACCGCCTACAGAACCAAGAGACTGTCCGGCAGCAACCTGGGAACCTGGCTGAACAGAGAATGTAACAACACCATCAGCAGGAGCTTTTACCTCAAGCTCCATTTTCATTGACTCAAGAACAATAACTGTGTCGCCGCGTTTTACAGAAGCGCCGGAATCAACAGCATAACGCAAAAGAGTTCCTGCAACAGGAGAAGGAATTTCTGTTCCGCCTGTAACAACAGGAACTGTGGCTGGAGCCGCTGAAGCAGCAGGAGCCGCTCCAGGTTTTCCGAACGCAACATTGTAAGAAGTTCCGTTAACATTGATATTGCCTTTTCCGTCTGAAGTTACATTGTAAGACGTTCCATTAACTGTAATTGAATAAGAACCGCCGTTTGAAGCAGCCTTTGGAGCAGCCGCCTCTTTCTTTGCGCCGAAAGCAGTTTCTGCGTCAACAGGACCTTTAGAACGCTCCGCAAAGAATTTTGGAGCAACATTCGGGAACATAGCGTATGTAAGCGCATCTTCATCAGAACCATCGCCGCCGTTTTTCTTTGATTCCTCAAGCATTTTGTCCCACTCAGGCTCAATAAGGTCAGCCGGACGGCATGTAACAACCTTGTCCATCTTGTTCTGTTCAAGCGCTTTTTTTACCAAGTCAGGATTTGGATCAGCCGGAAGTTTTCCAAAGCGGCCTACAAGAAGATTTCTGAAATCCTGAGTCATTGTTGTGTAGCGGCCCATAAGAACGTTCATTACAGCCTGAGTTCCAACAATCTGTGAAGTCGGAGTTACAAGAGGAACATATCCAGCATCCTTGTGAACTCTAGGAAGCTCTGCAAGAACTTCATCCATTTTGTCGCCCGCGCCCTGCTGCTTCAGCTGGTTTTCAAGGTTTGAAAGCATTCCGCCAGGAACCTGGGAAACAAGAATTCGTGTGTCAGCGCCAAGGAATTTTGATTCAAGAGAAGCGTAGTGCTTTCTGATTTCGCGGAAATAAGCCGCAATTTCAAGAAGCGCCTTTGTGTCAAGCTCAGTGTCCATGTCAGTGCCTTTGAGCATTTCAACAACAGTTTCTGTAGGCGAATGAGAAGTTCCCATAGACATAGAAGAAATTGCTGTGTCAAGAATATCAGCGCCAGCTTCAGCAGCCTTGAGCAATGTCGCAACAGAAAGACCAGTTGTGGCATGAGAATGAATTTCAACAGGAAGATCAACCTTCGCCTTGATTGCCTTTACCAAATCGTACGCAACATAAGGCTTCAGAAGACCAGACATATCCTTGATACAAATTGAGTCCGCGCCGAAATCAGCGTAAGTCTTCGCAAGCTCCGCATATTTTTCAATTGTGTGGTAAGGAGTAACCGCATACGAAATAGCCATCTGAACATGCTTTCCAGTTTTCTTGGCAGCTTTTGTAGCGCATTCCATGTTGCGAGGATCATTGCAGGCGTCAAAAATTCGGAACACATCAATACCGTTCTTAGCGGCAGTCTCAACAAATTTCTGAACAACATCGTCAGCGTAGTGACGGTAGCCAAGAAGGTTCTGGGCGCGCAAAAGCATCATAATCTTGTTGTTCGGAAGAGCCGCATGAAGCTTTCTAAGGCGGTCCCAAGGATCTTCGTTCAAGAATCGGATGCACGAGTCATAAGTCGCGCCACCCCATCCTTCAATAAATTTATAGCCGATTTTATCAAGCATTGGACATGCAGGAAGCATATCTGCCGTTGTCATACGAGTAGCGTGAAGCGACTGGTGCGCATCACGGATTGCAAGTTCTGTAATTCCTACTTTAGCCATTTTAAATTTTACCTCTTATAAGTTAATTGTTCTCTTTTTCATGAACCGCCGCAGCGATCGCGGCAATTATTGCCTTCTTGTCAACAGCATTATTAGCAGCCGCAGAAACAGGTTTTACAGCAGCCTTGGCAACAGCCTTAGCGGCAGGTTTCACTTCGTCTTTGTCAAGCTTGAGCGCATGAACAACGCAATGAAGAATATTCATGCAGACAATCAAGATGATTATAAAAGCGAATACAACAGCCATACCCAGCAAAGTCAAAAGACCGCTCTGCCCGAGCATCTGAGAAATTGTCATATATCCTCCTGAAATTAGGACTATTTTGAAAAAACAAAATATTTCTTAAATTATAAAAGAATCCAACCTATTTTTCAATAAATCGTGTTATAATCAAAAACAAATTATGAGCATTTTTAACATTTTATTTTTAATATTCGCCGCGCTTTTTGTTGCAAGCGCGCTCACAGAAATCATCAGCTACCACAAGAAACTTTCCCTGGCTGAATACATAGCAACTCCATGCATGCACACATTCCTGCTGGCCGCCTGGCTTATGGTTCTTATACCGCTCATTCCGGACTCGCTCACAATAATAGTCTGGATTTCCGCAGCAAGCGCGTTCGGACTCACCGGAGCCTGCCTTCAGTTTCTTCCGAAAAAAAGAAAAAACGTAATAATCTGCGCAATATTTTTTGTGGCAAGTTTTTTCAGCTACATAATGCTGATTCGCCCTTCATTCAGGCTGTTCAGCTTTTCCCCATGGATTATCGCAGCAATTTTCGCGGTATACATCGCGCTTTTTGTTCTATATTATATTTTTGCAATCGGAAAAAGAAACGCCCTTAAAACCGCCGGAACCGTAGTTTTCATCGCGCCGCTGATGATTCTTCACTACGGCTCGATTCTTACGCTTTTCGGCCAGCCACGGCTTTATTCAGCGCTGCTTTTTGCAGGATGCACAATTTTAACCGCGGCGCAAGCGCTTATTGTAAAAGGATTTTTTATAAAAGCAAACCCGAAAGACCGTGTTTTCAGAATGATTCTGTACATCACCGGACAATTTTTTGTAACCGCCGGATTTTCACTGATGGTATTTTAAAAAAAGGAAGGGCGGAGCCCCGCCCTACGCCTCAAAGCCAGCCCGCTCCGCTAAGCAGGCTTTTCGTCTACCCCACCCAGCGGGGCTGATATGCGCAGCTTCAGCAAAAGCCAAAAAAACGCAGCCCCGCAACGCCCCGAACAATCAGGGAACAAAAATTCCAGAAAGAAATTAGAATCAGAACAAATCCTTCATTGTGTAGAGAGCGCCTTTTTTAAGCGCGCCTGTTTTCACCGCCTCGGAAAGCTTCTCCAGCGCGTGAACCGCTCCAACCGCAAAACCTTCACGGCTGCGCGCGCGGTGAGTTATTTCAATCGTATCCGCCTTGCTGTCAAAAAATACAGTGTGTGTTCCAGGAATTGAACCACAGCGCGTTGAAGAAACGTGAAGCTGCTCCGGCTTCGGCTTTTCATGGAATGCGTCGGTAACAATTTCAGTTTTCTTTTTTGTATTCGCAAGAATTGTCTGCGCAATCGAAAGCGCTGTTCCGGAAGGACTGTCCGCCTTCTGGTTGTGGTGAGCTTCCCAGGTGGCAATATCGTATTCCGGCCACTGGTCCATTATTTTTACAGCCTCAGCAACGATTTTGTAAAGCATGTTCACGCCAATCGAAAAATTTGAGGAAGTCATAATCGTTCCTCCGCAGTCAGCGGCAAATTTGTTCACTTCATCATATTTGTCGTTCCAGCCGGTTGTTCCAACAACAATTGGAAGCCCCAAAGGAAGAAGAGCCTTTATATTTCCCATGACCGCCGAAGGATGGCTGAATTCAATAACGCCTTCCGCTCCGCTGGATTTTACAGCGCGCGCAACAGCATCGTAGTCGCCGGCAGAAACTTTTACAGTCGCATCATCAGAAACAACATCGACCGCCGCAACAATTTCATGCCCAAGATTTCTGGCACATTCAGCAATCATGTGCCCCATTTTTCCATATCCAACAAGTGCAATTTTCATACAAAACCTTCCAATTTCAAAACTGCAAAAACTCCGCTCCGCCGGCTCCAGCTAAAAACTTCTAGCCAAAATAAGCCTTGTGCAGAATCTGCACTGTGCGGTCAGCCTCGTCGTCGTTCACAATAAAACTTATATTCACTTTGGAAGCGCCCTGGCTTATCATCTGAACATTTATTCCTTCATCTGCCAAAGCGTCAAAACCGCTCGCAAGAATCGCGGAAGAATGCTCAACATCGCAAATCACTGTTATAATAGCGCGCTCCTTGCGCACTGAAACATCGCACGCCTTGCCCAAATCCTGAACCAGTCCTTCAAGCTTTTCCTTTCCGCTCACCGTGCATGAAACAGAAACTTCAGAAGTCGCAATCACATCGATGCAGACATTCCATTTCAGGAAATTGTTGAAAATATGCGCCAAAAATCCTGCCGCGCCGAGCATGCGGTTAGAAACCATATCAATCACCTGCACGTGCTTCACAGAAGTGATTGCGCATACCGGAGGAACTTTTCCGCTGTGCTTCTCAACAATGATTGTGCCCTTGCTTTCAATGTTATAGGAATTTTTCACACGCACCGGAGTGCCGCTTTTCCTTACCGGAACCATCGAGCGCGGATGAAGAACCTGCGAGCCGAACATCGCAAGCTCCAGCGCCTCTTCATAAGTAACCTCAGGAACAGGCTTCGCCTCTTTCACAACACGCGGATCAGTCGTAAGAATTCCGTCAACATCCTTCCACGTCTGAACTTCCTCCGCGTTCATCGCTGCGCCAATCATCGTGGCAGTCAAATCCGAGCCGCCGCGACCAAGCGTTGTGATTGTGCCTTTTCTGTCTTTCGCAATAAAACCAGTAACAATCGGAATTGCGTTGTCCGCCCCCTGCTTGTAGGCGCCCAGATGCCGCGGAATATTCTCCCAGACTTCATCCAGAAGCTCCGCCGCCATATAGTTCGAGTCGCTCACAAAACCAATATCCCACGCATCGTAGAATTTCGCCTCAATTCCCTGGCTGTTCAGGTAAGCCGACATCATTCTTACCGACATACGCTCGCCAAAAGAAACAAGATAATCGCGCGAACGCTTGCTGATTTCCTTAAGCATAGAAATTCCGGTCAGAAGCTGCTTCAGCTCCGCCAGAAGAGATTCAATCGTATCAATATTTATTCCAAGCTCTTTTGCCGTTTCCTCGTGAAGCTTAGCAACGCCGGCAACATCAACAGTTCCCGTAACCGCCAAGTCCGCAGCCGCCAAAAGATGGTCAGTTGTGTCGCCCATAGCGCTAAGAACCACAACCGGGCGCTTTTCCCTGTAAGCCTTAATAATCGAAGCTACATGCTTGATTCTGTCCGCATTGGCAACTGAAGAGCCGCCGAATTTCATAACTATCATATTAAATAAAATACACATTTTCGTATATTTATGCAATTTCATTTTCTGTTTAAGGGCGCAAATTCCATCCGCAACGGGCTTTTCACCGTTCCGGCTTCCGCCTCATTGCTCCGTCCGCACTGCGTGCCGCCTACGCAACTTGCCTGCGGCAAGCGGTTCCAATCCCGCGCAAGTTACTTCCACACTTAACGTTTTTTTTGCTATATTTAAGTATGTTCAAAAAAGATATTCCTGTTTTGTATAAAAAAAACTGCGCCGTAATCCAAGAATTTGACGGCGACAAAATAATTGTAAAATTTCAAGTTGCTCCAGCCACTCCGACCGGAAAAAAAGCCCAGTACGCAACGCAAAAAGTCCGCGAAAAAGACATAATTCCTTTGAATGAAGCACCTTGCGCCTCGCTGGAAAAACTGCTGGATTTTTCAGACAGCAAAATTTCAGGCCAGATAAAAGAAGCGCACGAGCTGCTTTCAAGCGACGAGTCATCCGCAGCCGCAGAAATATCTTTTCCAGAGCTCGCGGAAATTATCCGCGGAACATTCGCCCCGGACGAAAGCTGGTTCGTTTTCAACTCGCTGGTTTCTTCCGTGGAATTTGCAGTTTCAGAAGAAAGCCTGAAAAACGGAAAAATAAATTTCATTCCGCGCACTCAGGAGCAAATCGATGCAATCAACAAAAAGAACTACGAAAAAGAGCACGAGCAGGAAATTCACGACGCTTTTATAGAACGGCTCAAGCAGCGCAAGCTCAACCTGCCGGACGATGCAAAATTTATGTCCGAAGTTGAAAACGTTGCCCTCTGCAAATCAGAAAAATCAAAAATCATGGTTGAAGCCGGAGTTACGCAAAGCCCGGAAAAAGCGCATAAACTTCTAATTGAAACAGGAATCTGGGACATAACAAAAAATCCGTATCCAACGCGCTACGGCCTTTCAATGGTCAGCGCAAAGGAAGGCCTGGGAACGCCGCCGCAGGAAGAACGGCTTGAACTGGAGCAGACCGCATACGCAATCGACAATTCATGGTCGGCTGACCCGGACGACGCAGTTGCCTGGGACGGAAAATATCTTTGGGTTCACATTGCGGATCCAGCCTGCTTTGTTCTTCCAGACAGCTCAATTGACAAAGTTGCCCGGAACAAAGGAACAACGCTTTACCTTCCGGAAGGAGCGGTGCGTATGCTTGCAGAAGAAAGCCTTGCAGACTATGCGCTGGGACTTCAGGAAAAAAGCAATGCGCTTTCTTTCAGGCTTCTTCTGAACGAAGACTGCACAATAAACGAATGCCAGATTTTCAAGACAAAAGTAAATGTAAAGCGGCTTACTTATGAGCAGGCAACAGAACAGAAAAATTCTCCTGAACTTAAATCGCTTTTTGAAATTGCGGAAAAAAATATTGCGCGGCGGAAAAAATCAGGCGCCACAAGCATCGACCTTCCGGAAATCCACATAAGCGTTGAGCCGGAAACAAAAAAAGTTACAATTTCGCCGCTAGTCCGCTACGAGGCAGATTCCATGGTCTGCGAAATGATGCTTCTTGCCGGTGAAGGCGCGGCGAATTTCGCGTTCAAGAACAAAATTCCTTTTCCATATGTAAGCCAGGAAGCGCCTGCCCTTCCGGAAAAAGTTCTGCCGGGACTTGCCGGACAGTTCCAGCTTTTAAAATGCATGCGGAAACGCAGCGTTGGAATTACTCCTGCAATGCATTCCGGCCTTGGAATTGCAATCTACAGCCAAGTTACAAGTCCGCTCCGCCGGTACAGCGATCTTGTTGCGCACCAGCAGCTCAGGGCTTTTATAGACGGACGCAAGCTCATTGACAAAGACGCAATGCTCGAACGGATAAGCCAGGGAGACGCTGCAAGCGTGGCAGCAAGAAAAGCCAGCCGGCTCAGCGAAACCCACTGGAAACTGATTTATCTTATTCAAAACCCAGAATGGCAGGGCGAGGCAATATGCGTCGACAAGAAATTTGATGATCCTCTTTTCATGATTCCAAGCCTTGCCATGCAGGCAACCGTAAAAGGCGTTCAGAACACAGAACTGAATGAAAAAATCACTGTTAAAGTAAACAGCCTGGATATTACTACCCAAGCTGTTGAATTTATAAAAATTTAATACAGTTTCTAGCGTCTTCCAGATTTTTTAGAAGCCGCTGTATTCAGTTTATACGTCCAGTATGCGCCTGTTGACCAGCACCAGCGAGATTTTCCGTCGAAAGACTCGCGGTGTTCTGTGTTCAAATACGCGCTTACAGAATGGTTCTTTGTCAAAGCAATCTTGAAATCCGGGCGAACTGTAAAGATATTTCCTGTTCCCCAGCCGTCTGTTTCTTTAGAATCATCCCATGTTGTGTCTTTTGAACCGATTGCAAATGAAGAGTATACATCCAGAATAAACTTGTCACTTATGTTCCAAAGGAATGTACAGCCAGCATACCAGGCAGGAGTGTAGTCTGTGTTTTCAAACCAGTTTATTGAAGATTCCGGCATAAGCGAAATTCCAACTTTCTCAAAGTGCATTGTCATTGTTGCGCCTGCGCTGAATGACATATCTTTCGGATCATCGCTGCCGTTATCAAAGTCAATTGAATCCCATGCAAAATAAACATCAAAGAAGAACTGTCTTACGCCAAATTCTGCGCCGGCATAAAAGTTTCCGTCTTTCTGGAAAAGTCCTTCGTAGGCAACAGCAAGACCGAATTTTTCAAACTGGAACTGAGCGCCAAAATTTGAACGGAAGCTGTCTGTGTTTGTTCCGCTAGGAATCGCGCCGCCAACCTGGAATGTAAAGTCGCCGTCATGGAAGTAGCGCACACCGATTGCAGTTTTTGCGTATTTGTTTGCATACGGAACAAAACCTACAACGTCTCCAGAACCTGGCGCATCCGGAACAAACTGATATTCACCGACTTTTCCGTGCCTGTCATCATACTTTGTGGAAAAACCGCCCTGTCGAACATGGGCGTCTGATTCCCAAAGCCATGAGCCGAATCGAGGAGCCGGACCAACCTGCCAGTTGAGCTTTGTTCCCATTCCAACATCAAGGCCAGCAAAAGGATGCCACAGGAAATTCACATAGTAATCATCTGTTGTTGTCTGGCCATGACGATAGCCATTATAATAATCGCTGTCTTTATCACTATTGCCTTTAATTTTATTGCCATTCAGAACATTAAAAAACTCGCCATTTCCATATCCGTAATGGTAGCCAAGAGGATTGTTGCTTGTATGCGCAAAAGTAAAATTGTCAAGCGAGCCGTCGTCCTTAACATTTGCCATTGCGCCCCAGTTCAACATTCCTTCAAGCGTAAACTGGCCAACATCGATACGAGCCTGCAGAGTGTCAAGAAAACCGTAGAAAACAGGATCTCCAACAAGCGGCGAACCGAAACCTGAATACAAAGTGTTTTCAACGCCAGGATTCTTCATAACCTGAGCGCTAGCTGCTCCAGCAACCAAAAGAGCCGCAGCAGATGCAACAAACAATTTCTTCATTAAAAACTCCTTTTTTCAAACTTGTTTATTAATTCCAATCAGTGGCAGTTTGGATTTGAGCAGGACGCGCATTTTTCGTTCGTTTTGAACATTTCACGCATCGTGCGCCATCCAAGAACCGCGCATTTTACTCTTGCAGGCATTTTAGAAATATCCTGCAGAGCGGCAGCCTCATCCAGCTGCTCAATTTTTTCCTCAGAAGCCTCGCCGCGAATCATTTCCATAAAAATGTCATCCAGCTTTTGCGCTTCCTCAGTTGTTTTTCCAATAACCAGATCCAGCATCATGTCGCAGCTTGCCTGGCTTACAGCGCATCCGCTTCCTGTAAAGGAACCGTCAACAATAACATTGTTTTCAACTTTAAGGTTGAGCGTAATATTATCGCCGCAGCTCGGATTCACGCCGTTAAGCTGCATATTAGCGCCCGGCAAGTCAGTTTTATGAGACGGATTGATATTGTGTTCGTTCAGAATTTCCCGGTATAGTTCTTTTGTGTCCATAAAACGTTCTAGTTGCTTCCTCCTCGATGATATTATAAGTAATTTCAGCTTTTGTGCTGCAGAATTTTGTAGTCGCACATGAAAAAAAAGCAGACCGCCAGAGAAAAAAACTTTCTAGAAAAACAAAATCTGCTTTATACCCAATTTCACACTCTCTTCAGGATATTTTAATTCATTCTAGTCTTTATATCCACTCATTTTCCTTACATTGCTCAAAACTGAATAGAAACGCTCAACTTCTTCTTCGTCATTGTAGAAATACAAGCTGGCCCGGGCTGTAGCAGGAACACCAAGATAAGCTCCAAGCGGCTGCGCACAATGATGTCCAGCGCGGATTGCAATTTTTTCCGTGTCCAAAAGAGAAGCCACATCATGCGGATGAACGCCTTCAACCGTAAAAGTAACGATTCCGCAATGTTTTTCCGGATCTGGATTTCCAATAATTTTTATATACGGATTTTTTTTCATTTTTTCAACAAGAAGCGAAGCAAGATTATTGCAGCGCTCCTCGATTTTTTCAAATCCAATTGAAGAAATATATTTTATGGCCGCCGCAAGTCCAACCGCGCCGCTCGCATTCACAGTTCCAGCCTCGAATTTATGCGGAAGCTCCGCCCATGTGGCATCCTCGCGCGTAACATACTCAATCATCTCGCCGCCACGCAGGAACGGAGGCATCGCCTCAAGAATATCTTTTTTGCCGTAAAGAACGCCGATTCCCATCGGCCCGCAAAGCTTGTGCCCGCTGAATGCAAAAAAATCCGCGTCAAGATCTTTCACATCAATTTTCAAGTGAGGTGCCGACTGCGCGCCGTCAACAACACAAACCGCGCCGACTTTATGGGCTAGCGCAGCTATTTTTTTCACAGGATTCGTTGTTCCAAGAACATTTGAAACCTGGCCAATTGAAACAATCTTTGTTTTTTCAGTTATCTTCAGAAATTCAGAATCAGGAATTTCCCCGGAAATTTTATCCGGCTCAAGAAAAACTAGTTTCGCGCCTTTTGCCTTGCAGACCATCTGCCACGGAAGAATGTTTGAATGATGCTCAGCAACCGAAACAACAATTTCGTCTCCGGAATTCACATTCGCCATTCCGTATGTGTATGCGACCAGATTCAAACTTTCGGAAGCATTTCTTGTAAAAATAATTTCACAGTCCTTCGCATTTAAAAATTCAGCGACTGTATGGCGCGAATTCTCATAATCTTCTGTTGCCCGGCCACTCAAATCGTAAAGGCCACGCAAAGGATTTGCATTGTTGTGGGAATAAAAACTGGAAATCGCATCAATCACACAATCAGGACGCTGGGTTGTAGCCGCATTGTCAAAGTAAATCAGCCCTTTGTTTTCTGGAGCATTAAAAATTGAAAAGTCTTTCTTAAAAATATTTTCCATAATAAAATCCTGCCTTTATTCTTCTCCAAAAATGCTGTTCATTTCGGCATTGATTTTTTCAACAGTTTCCTCATCATTTATTTCAGAAGAAACCGCCTGAATTTTTGCCCGCGCAATAATTTTCTCCGCATTTTCACGGCTGATTCCGCGCGATTCCATGTAAAAAAGAATTTCATCGCTCAAGCTTCCGATTGTTGCGCCGTGCTCGCCGGAAATATCTTCTTCCGTGCAAAGAATTATCGGCATTGAATTATTAACAACATTACTGCCAAGAAGAAGAGTTTCCTCCTGCTCATTTCCAGAAGAACCTGCGCTTCCCGTCTTGAAATCAATTGTGCCGCGGTACGTTTTTCTTGAACTGTCTGCCAAAGAGCCTGCGACATTCATTTTGCACAAAGTTTTCTTTCCAAAATGATTCACAATGAAATTCATGTCAAGAAGCTGCTCGTCCTTCAGATAATAGCCAAGATTTGACTTGAACGAGCCTTTGTATTCCTTCAAGCTGCAGCCAGCGCCAACATAAACTTTTGAAGCCCCAAGCTCCACATGAGTAAGATTTATTGAAGCATTTTCCGCCGCATAAGAAGCAGTGTCATCAACCTGAACAAAACCATCGCCGAGCAGCTGAACTTTTACAATATGAATTTTGGAATTCGGCTTCGCATAGACTTCAGTTTTCAACGCCTGAAATCCTGCTGATTTTTTTTCAGAAGAACTTACAATAATCACGGTTGCCTCAGAATTTTCACCGGCAACAATAACCTGGGAAGTGAGCGCATATTTTTTTTCTGAAAAATCATAGTTCAGCACAAGCGGCTTTTCGATTTTCGCATTTTCAGGGATAGAAATTCCTTTTGGAACTGAATTTTCAAAAATTGAATCAGAAGATTTTCCAGTTCCAGACAAAAGATCCGGGAAATTCGTCTTCAATTCCGAGCCGTTTTCGCAAAAAACAATGTTCTGCGCGTTTCTTGATTCGGGAAGAACATTTTCAAGTGAAAAATCAAAATCCAGCGAAGCCTCGTTTATTTTCAGCCAGCTCCACGAAGGTGAAACCAGTTTGTTTATTTTCAATGAATTTGCCATCACATTGTCCCCTTCATTTCAAGCCGGATAAGATTGTTCATCTCAACAGCGTATTCAAGAGGAAGTTCCTTTGAAACAGGATTCGCAAAACCGCTTACAATCATGCTTCTAGCCTCTTCCTCGCTGATTCCGCGGCTCATCAAATAAAAAACCGCATCATTTGAAATGCGCCCGATTTTAGCCTCATGGCCCACATCCGCCTTGTCCGTAAGAACTACATTCGCAGGAATTGTATCGCTGCGGCTTTTGCTGTCCAGCATAAGAGAAGCGCAGGAAACGCTTGCCTTTGAGCCGACCGCTTCCTTGGCAATATAAACCGCCGAACGGTAAATGGAAGCGCCGCCGCCTTTTGAAATAGATTTTGTAGTAATTACGCTGGTTGTATTTGGCGCAAGATGAACCATTTTCGCACCGGTATCGAGTTCCTGGCCTGCGCCCGCAAAAGTTACGCCTGTAAATTCCGCGCGTGCATTGCGGCCGACCAAATCGCTTTCAGGATAAAGGCAGCCTACATGGCTTCCAAAAGAACCTGAAATCCATTCAATTGAACCGCCTTCCTCAACTTTTGCGCGCTTTGTGTTCAAGTTGTACATATTTTTTGACCAGTTTTCAATTGTAGAATAACGCAAATGCGCATTTTTCTTTACAAAAAGCTCAACAGCGCCCGCATGAAGATTCGCAACATTGTATTTTGGAGCCGAACATCCTTCAATAAAATGAAGATCAGCGCCCTCGTCAACAATGATAAGAGTATGCTCGAACTGGCCGGCGCCTTTTGCATTCAGCCTGAAATATGACTGCAGCGGAAATGAAAGCTTAACTCCTTTCGGAACATAGACAAACGAACCGCCAGACCAGACCGCCCCATGAAGAGCGGCAAATTTATGGTCTTTCGGCGTAATAAGCGTCATGAAATATTCTTTTACCATCGGGCCCCATTCAGGACTTTTCAAGGCGCTTTCAAAATCAAGATAGACAACGCCTTGCTTTGCAACTTCATCCTGAATATTGTGGTAAACAAGCTCGGAATCATACTGAGCGCCAACGCCGGCAAGGCTTTTCCGCTCTGCCTCAGGAATTCCAAGCTTTTCAAAAGTATTTTTTATGTCATCGGGAACTTCTTCCCAGCTTCCAGCCATTTTTGTTTTCGGACGGACATAAGTTGAAATATCTTCTATGTGAAGTCCTTCAATATTCGGCATCCAATTAACCGAAACGCCCATCTTATTGTATTGCTCAAGAGATTTCAGGCGGAATTCGCGCATCCATTCAGGATCGCCTTTTTCATCGCTAAGTTTTTTTACAATTTCAGGATTAAGTCCAGCCTCAATCCGGTAGAATTCTTTTTCAGACTCTTCGTAGCGAAAATTATAGAAATCCTGGTTTATATCTTGAATATTCGTTTTTTCGTCAGCCATCTTAGTTCCTTTCCTGGCACAAATTCCACAGATTTTTCAAAACTTTCCGTTATTTCAGAAACTGGTCAAAACCTTTCTCGTTTATTTCCTCAACAAGCGAGCCGTCGCCGGTTTTCACAATCTGGCCCTTCACAAGAACGTGAGTGTAGTCAACGTGAAGACTTTCCAAAATCCGCGTAGAATGAGTGATAATCAAAAGTCCGCCATTCTGATTTTTCTGATATTCCTCAACGCCTTTTGAAACTGTGCGGACCGCATCAACATCAAGCCCGGAATCCGTTTCATCAAGAATCGCAAATTTAGGCTTCAGCATAAGAAGCTGAAGAATTTCGCTTTTCTTTCGCTCGCCGCCGGAAAATCCAACATTCAAATCACGCTTCGCATAGCTTTCATCCATGTTCAGAAGCTGCATATTTTTCTGAAGCTCTTTCTGAAACTGAAACAGTTTCACACGCTCGCCAGTCCTCTGCTGAATGCTAGAACGGATAAACGATTCAAGAGAAATTCCCGGAACTTCAAGCGGATTTTGAAAAGAAAGAAACATTCCCGCCTTTGCGCGTTTATCGGTGGATTCGCTGGTCAAATCCTGGCCTTCAAAAATTATTTTTCCGCCGTCAAGCTTATAAACAGGATTTCCCATAAGAGCGTTTCCAAGAGTCGATTTTCCAGCTCCGTTCGGTCCCATCAACACATGAGTTTCACCTTCGCCAATCTTAAGATTCAAATTCCTAAGAACAGTTTTTTCGTCAACACTGACTGAAATATTTTGTACATCAAGCAATATCATAGCAGCCCCTAACAGGAAGTTGATAATTTCATTTTTAATATACTGAATTTACAGCAAATCTGCAAAGTAAACAATGCAGGCCGGCAAAAAATCAATCGCCGAAAATCAAAATGATTCTACAATTTTTCCGGATTTTATTCCATTCGTGTAATTTCCAAAAGTTCAGAAACTTTCAGCGTCTTCAAATTCCGGCTGTGAATATTCTCAATAATTTCAGGAGCGCAGTCGTCCTCAACAATAACAGTTCCGTTCGACTTCAGGCTTTTCTGAAGAATTCCGCCGTGCTTGTAAATCAGTTCCGCTATCTTCAAGCTGAAATCTGCGTCGTTTTTTATTTTAAATCCAAGCGCAAAATTTCCGCTGAGTTTCTGGCTCAGGAACGCCTTCGCTTTTTTTCCATAAAGCGCGGAAATTTTCTCAGCAATTTCCTTGTTATGGCGGCTGATTTCACGCTGCTCAAGAAATTTTTCAAGGCTCAGCTTGGTTCCTTTGTTTTTTTCAACCAGAGAATCAATTGTCTCGTTGTTCTGTTCGCAGAAAGCCTTCAGAAGAAGCATTGTCATTTTCGCATCATCGCTGGATTTGTGTGAAACAAAATTTTCACAGGAAACTTTATAAATTTTGCACCACTCTCCCAGGCCTTTTCCGTTCTTCAAGTTGTTCGCGCCGTCAATTATCTTTGCAACATCATACGCCGCGTAATTTATTGAAGGCAAATTGTATCGTTCACAGGCGCTCTGAAGAAAACCCATGTCATTTTTCACAGAAAAACCGAGAATTTTACGGCCGCTCGCTTCCATCAGCTTTTTTATTCCGCTGTGAAAACTTTCAAAGTTGTGCTGTGCCCTGAAATAATCTTTTGAATAAGCCAGCTTGCATCCGTGCTTCGAATCAAACAAGTACCAGTCGAATTCTGTTTCCGGATTCATAACAACATCGTCCTCGTCCAGAATTGTCCAGTCCTGGTTTACAACAACATACCCGAATGAGCACATTTTTCCAATTCCGCCAAAACAATTTGCACATTCAATATCAAAAAAAAGATAAGTTTTATCCATAGTTTTCTCCAAAACACGAATTTTATATAAAAACGACTATTTATAAATTGCAAAAATCGCAGGAACTTTTTTTAACTCCGGAAAACCGTTCTTTTTCCACTGGGCGACTGTTTTCGTCTTTATAAATTCCAAATCTGTTGTAATTCCGGCGGCAATGCAGAGTTTTGTTTCCGGGCGGCAAGATTTTAAAATAGCTTCAAAAAGCTGGGAATTTCTGTAAGGAGTTTCTATAAAAAGCTGAGTCTGGCCTTCCTTGTATGCGCGGCTTTCAAAAAACTTCAGCTTGTTCACCCGCTCATTCGGTTTTACAGGAAGATAACCGTTGAAGGCAAAACTTTGACCGCTGAATCCGCTTCCCATAACAGCCATTATAATTGAATTCGGACCGACCAGCGGCACAACTTTCAGTCCTTTTGACTGAGCCAAAGCGACAATATCCGCGCCTGGATCCGCAACTGCCGGACATCCAGCCTCGCTGATAACGCCTACAGGCTCGCCTTTTTCAAGCGAATCAAGATAATGCAGAATATTTTTTGAATCTGTATGCTCGCTAAGCTCCACAAAATCTCCGTCGTCAACATGGCTGTTTTCAATTTTCGCCAGAAATCTTTTTGCCGATTTTATGTTTTCAACAACGAAATGTTTTATCTGCCTGATAATTTCAATATTATACGCAGGAAGAACCTTAGAATATTCTGTGTCGCCTAAAGTAACCGGAATCAAATACAAAGCCGCTTCCATTTTTCCCCCAGAAAGAAAAAAATCTATAAAAGTTTAGCCTAAATAAGAATAAAAAAAAAGACGCACGTCAAAAAACGCACGTCTTTTATCAAGCCTAAAAATTCAGGCTGAAATTATTTTGTTTCAATCGCATCAATATAAGAAAGGTTCAGGCGGCCCATCTTGTCAACTTCAAGAAGCTTAACAGGAATAACCTGGCCCTCTTTCAGAACATCGCTTACTTTTTCAACACGCTGCTTTGAAAGCTTGGAAATATGGCAAAGACCTTCTTTTCCAGGAAGAATTTCAACGAAAGCTCCAAAATCCATGATACGTTTTACAGTTCCCTGGTAGATTGCGCCAACCTCAGGATCTTCTGTAATTCCTTTCACAGCTTTTTTAGCTTTTTCAGCAGACTCGCCATTCTTTCCGTAGATTGTAACGGTTCCGTCATCATCTGTGTTGATTGTAACATCATACTGAGAACAAAGAGCCTTCACATTTTTTCCGCCAGGTCCAATCAAAGCGCCAATCTTGTCTACAGGAATTTTCATTGTGATAATCTGAGGCGCACGCGGACAAAGCGGAGCCGGCTTATCAATAGTTTTTTCCATAATAGAAAGAATATGAAGCCTGCCAAGACGAGCCTGCTCCAAAGCGTTTTTCATAATTTCAGTTGTTACACCGGCAATCTTGATATCCATCTGGAAACCAGTGATTCCGTCTTTTGTTCCGGCAACCTTGAAGTCCATATCGCCAAGGTGATCTTCCTCGCCAAGAATATCTGAAAGAATCTTGTAGCGTCCGTACGGATTATCGCCTTCCGGCTCAGTGATAAGACCCATGGCGATTCCGGCAACCATTTTCTTCATAGGAACACCAGCCGCAAGCATTGCAAGACAGCCGCCGCAAGTAGAAGCCTGTGATGAAGAGCCGTTTGACTCCATAATTTCTGAAACTACACGGATTGTATAAGGGAATTCCTCGCGACTTGGAACCATTGCCGCCAATGAACGGCGAGCCAGATTTCCATGTCCGATTTCACGGCGTCCTGTTGTAAGTTTTCCTGTTTCACCTACAGAATACGGCGGGAAATTATAATGAAGAATAAAATGCTCAGAGCGGTTTCCATCAATATCGTCATAAGACTGCTCATCCATTGCTGTGCCAAGCGTACAAACTGCCAAAGACTGAGTTTCACCGCGTGTAAACAACGCAGAGCCATGCGGAGTTGGAAGCACATTCACCTCGCATGTAATAGGACGAATTTCATCAGTTTTGCGGCCGTCAATGCGCACGCCGTCATCAAGAATTGATTTTCGCAGCAATTTATACTGAATTTCATCCATCAAGTTCGCATAAAGTTTCGCCTGAACCGGATCTTCAAGCTGTTCAGCATGATTTGCGCCGACTTCCTGAATAACCTTGGCAATCGCCTTTCCGCGGTTCATTTTTCCATCCTGGAAACAAGCCTTCTTCAAAAGCGGAGTCGCCTCAGCTTCAATAGCTTCTGCATTCGCAAGAGTTACATCAAGCGGATTCAAAGGCAGCTTTTCCTTTCCGCATTTTGCAACAAGCTCTTCCTGAAGCTTGCACATTTCCTTGATAAATTTTTCCGCTTCGGCAAGAGCGCCAAGCATAACTTCCTCAGAAACTTCTTTCGCGCCGCCTTCAACCATTGTAAAACCGTCTTTTGTTCCGGCTACAACAATTTCCATGTCAGCTTCTTCAATTTCCTTGAAAGTAGGGTTTATAACATATTTTCCGTTCAAAAAACCTACGCGGCAAGCGGCAACCGGTCCGTGGAACGGAATATCCGAAATGCAAGTCGCAGCAGAAGCCGCAATTACTGCAAGAATATCCTGAGTATGAACACCATCGCAAGAAACGCAGGTCGGAACAATCTGAAGCTCATGGCCAAAAGAAGGCTCAAAAAGCGGGCGCATAGGTCGGTCGATAAGACGGCTTACCAAGATTTCCTTGTCCTTCGGACGTCCTTCTCTTTTTACGAATCCGCCAGGAATCTTTCCAGCGGCATAAAATTTCTCATTATATTCAACAGTTACAGGAACGAAATCCTGGCCTTCTGTTACAGCGCTAGACGCACAAATTGTCGCAATAATAGCGGCGCCGCCCCACTGAGCATAAACACAGCCGTTCGCCTGTTTTCCAATTTTTCCTGATTCAATGATTAAATCAGCATCTCCGAGTTTGTAAGTCACTCTTGTTACTTCTGACATTTTTCCTTTCCTTATGTCTTATTCTTTCTTTTACATCGCAAAAGGTTTCCGATAGCACAGATGATCACAGCTGCACACATTGAAAAATATACGCACCTGTGAACATCAGTGCAGTCCACGAACTTCCGCCAGAAGCGATGCACCGCGTCATGCACAAAAAAGCCTGCGCCACCACGGTGAATGGCAACAGGCCTTTGTCAACAAACAAGAACTACTTGCGAAGTCCAAGTTCCTTGATGAATGCACGGTAACCTTCAAGGTTTGTGCGCTCAAAGTATCTCAACATCTTGCGACGCTGACCAACAACTTTAAGAAGAGCTCGTTTTGCTCCAGCATCTTTCGGAAATCTTTTTGCATGTTCTGTAAGCTGCTTTGTTCTTTCAGTAAGAAGAGCAATCTGAACCTTAACGTTTCCTGTGTCGCCTTCTTTTGCGCCGTATTTTGTTACAAGCGCTTTTGTTGTTTCTTTTGCAAGTGCCATTGTTGGAACCCCTTAAAATAATATTTTATCTGAATAAGCGGAAAAAATGCAGGTCAATCTCCGGGTTGAGGGAAATCAATCACAAAAATTCCGTAAAAACAGACAGTTAAAAGTTTATTGAAACAAGATAAAATAATCAAGTTTAAAAACTATCGCCTCCAGTTTTTCCAAGCAAATCATCCGCCTCGGCAATATTTTTTTCAGCAATAAGTTCTCTAATCAATGTCGAACTTATGCGTTTTCCATTTTCCTTCACAAGAGCCACAAACAAAGATGAAATTTTATTTTCGGCGCAGAAAGCCTGAATCTGCGGCTTTGCGAACGAGCCGTTGTGCCCGCAGTGAAAATCTTCGCCTTCCGCAATGAATTTCAAATTCAGCTTTTCCTTAAGAATTGAAAAAAAATCTTTTCCTTCAATCTGCCTGAATTTTTCATCAAAATGAATAACAAGAACAAAGTCGAAGCCGATTTTTCCGAAGATTTCAAGGCGTTCCTGAAGCGTAGAAATATCGCCTTTGTAGTGCGAGCCTTCTTTTATGGAAGAAAGCGGCTTTTCAAACGTTACAAGCCCGCTCAAAGTTCCGTTTTTTTCCGCAAAAGACAAAACCTGCCTGAAAATCGCAAAATGTCCGCGGTGAGGCCCGTCAAATGAACCGACAGAAACCGCGGCTCCTTTTTCAAAAAAGCTCTGATCTTTTTCTTTCAGCAAATCTGGCCAAGTTATGATTTTCAAGAATTATTTTTCCCACAAAACTTCCGGATAATAACCCTCAGAGATTTTCTTCGCAATTTCATTCTTGACATTTTCACGGTCTTCCGGATAAGTCATTCCAAACCAGCTTTCCTCGGAAGTATAAACTTTAACAGAACCTTTCTTGTCTTTTATGATGTCGCTGGCAACAACCGGCAGAAGAGCCTCGGCCTTTTCAGATTCAACATTATTCTTTATAAAATTTTCCCAGTAAACGTTGAATTCCTCAAAAGCCTTCGGGCTGAAGCCAAAAAGATTCATGCTGACCGTTTCTTTTCCTGTAAGAACAACTTTTTTGTCGCCGAAATCTGAAACAACTTTTCCGTCTTCAAAATAGATTTTCAAATTTTCAACAATTGAAACAAGATTTCCATTGCTCACAGTGCAAACGCCCCTGCTGACAGAACCATTCCGGCTCATAGTCTTTTCAAGGACATATCCAACCATCGCATGCTCAGTTGAATCATTATTTATAGAAGAAAGATGCTTTCCCAGCGTTTCAAAGGCGCTCCTGCCGTAATAATCGTCTGAATTTATTACAGCAAACGGCTCATGAACTGATTTTTCCGCGCACAAAATTGCATGGGCTGTGCCCCAAGGCTTTGTACGCTTTGCAGAACGCTCAATCTGCTCCGCCGTTAAAAGGCTTTCATGCGACTGAAACACATATTCTGCATCCATATTTTTAGAAATGCGGTCAAAAAGTCTTTCACGGAAATCTTTTTCAATATCTTTTCTGATTATATAAACTACTTTGCCAAAACCAGCTTTTTTCGCATCAAATGTTGCAAAATCAAGAAGACATTCACCATTCTTGCCTACTGCGTCAATCTGCTTAACTCCGCCATAACGGCTGCCCATTCCTGCGGCAAGAACCAAAAGTGTAGGTTTCATAACTTTCTTCTCCATTGAAGTATTTTTGTAATTTTTACATTATTCCACAATTACCGTTTCAAGTGCAAGTATCACCATATCTTTAAATGTTTTTTCCCGCTCTTCCGCAGTTGTCTGGCTGCCTTTTACAATATGGTCGCTCACCGTGAAAATAGAAAGGGCTTTCCTTTTGAATTCCGCCGCCAAAGTGAAAAGCTCGGCCGATTCCATTTCAATTCCGATTGCCCCGTATTTCTGCCAAAGCTTCCAGTTCTGGTTGTCATCATAAAAACGATCGCTTGAAACAACCGGTCCAACCTTCACTTTGATTCCAAGCTCATTCGCCTTGTTGTACGCATTATAAAGAAGCCCGAAATCTGAAACCGGCGCATAATGAAGCCCGCCGAAACGTTGGTTCAAAAGATACGAATCTGAAAAAGCCGCATTCGCAATAACAGTATCCTTCAAATTCACGTCATCCTGAACAGAGCCGATTGTTCCAACACGGATTGCCTTCTGAACGCCATAAAAACGGAAAAGCTCGTTCACATAAATTGAAAGCGACGGCTGCCCCATTCCAGTTCCCTGAACAGAAACCTTCACGCCTTTATAAGTTCCTGTGAATCCGTACATTCCTCTTACTTCGTTGTAACATTTCGGATTTTCAAGAAAATTTTCCGCAATGAATTTTGCCCGGAGCGGATCTCCAGGAAGAAGAACTTTGTCTGCAATCGCACCTTCCGGCGCATTAATATGTGTACTCATTCTTTTATTATAGCACAGATTTTTTAAAAAAACACAATTCCAAAAATAGCGCCGATACAAACAACAAAGAACGGATGAAGATTGAATTTTTTCCGCAGCCAGAGAAACACAAAATACGCAGAAAGATTCATCCAGTTAAAAAGTTCCTTCCAGCCTTCAGTTGAAAGCAAAACTTTGTAGTCTTCAGGAACATTCACAAGAATATTCAGGCACATATTCACTGCAATCACGAAAATCATTCCCGTTGCAGCGGGCCGCAGAAAGGCAAACACGTGCTGAAGACATTGGTTTTCCCGGAATTTTATTATTATCCGGGCAATAATCAAAATTGTAATCAGGGAAGGAAGCACCTGCCCAAGAGAAGTTATTACCGCGCCTGGAATTCCATAAAATTTATATCCAAGGAAAGTCGCCATGTTTACGCCAATCGGGCCAGGCGTGCTTTCTGAAATTGCAATCATATTGTAAAACTGCTCAACAGAAATAAGCCCGCGGTCAACAATTGTCTGCTGCATCAAAGTTATCGCAACAAGTCCGCCGCCAATCGTAAACAGCCCGATATAGAAAAATATACAAAAAAGCCACAAAAGGCTAACATCGCTAGTCATCTGAATCCGCCTCGTTTTTCAAAGATTTTTTTCCGCCATTTTTTTCAAGCTTTCTTTTCAGGAAGTAAACGGCAACAGCAATCGCCGCAGCTCCCAGAATTATTATGTAGGATTTCACATTGAAGAAGAAAATCAGACAGAAAGAAGCCAGCATAAGAAGAATATTAACGGCGCCCTTTGAAGTTTTCTTTGAAAAATTAAGCGTCGCATCTGTTATCAACGCGCATACCGCCACATTTATTCCTTTCAGGGCTTTCTGTACATTCGGATAATGGTCTATAGAATCAATAAGATTCGCCAAAATTGTAATAAGAACAACACATGGAGTAATAACTCCTAAAGTCGCGACAATTCCGCCAAGAATTCCAGCTTTCTTATAGCCAACAAAAGTTGCTACATTTACGGCAATAATTCCTGGCGTAGACTGGCCAATCGCATAATAGTCAAGGATTTCACTTTCAGAAACCCATTGTTTTTTTTCTATAAGCTCGCTCTGCATCATCGGAAGCATTGCAATTCCCCCGCCAAAGGTGAGGGAACCGATTTTTGCAAAAGTCAAATAAAGATCCAGATAAATGTTTTTCATACAAAAAACATTAACCTTTTACCGCTCCAGCCGCAATACCCTTTATGATATATTTTTGAAGCGCCAGGTAAAATGCGATAATAGGAATTGAAGAAATTGTAAGCGAAGCGCACATCGGACCGTATTCCTTCATGAACTGGCCGTTGAAACGCATCTGGGCAAGCTGAATCGTCCCCTGCTTCGCGACAATCAACGGCAAAAGAAAATCGTTCCAGATCCACAGAGCGTCAATAACTGCGACCGTAGCGATAATTGTCTTTATAAGCGGAAGCACAATCCTGAAGAAAATATAGAATCTTCCCGCGCCGTCCATTGCAGCGGACTCCTCAAGTTCAAGCGGAACAGACTTTATAAAGCCGTGGAACATAAAAATCGCCGTAGGACAGCCCAAGCCCCAGTACATAGGAATAAGTCCAGGAACACTCATAAGATGAAGGTCAGCCGCAAGAACTCCAATCGGAACCATAATAATCTGGAATGGAATTACAAGCGAAAACGAGAAGAATCCGTACAAAATCCAGGAAATCTTCGTTTTTGAACGGGCAAGCCCATAGGCGCACATCGCAGAAGTTATGATGATTCCGCCAGTTCCAAGCACAGTAACCAGAAGAGTATTCAAGAACACAGAAGGGAATTTCATCTGAGTCCAAGCCTGAACATAATTTCCAATATAAAGCTTAGCCGGAACTCCAGTTGGATTTATGATAATATCAGCATTCGGCCTGAAAGAATTTATAACCACGAACACAAGAGGATAGATGAAAAACAAAGCAAAAATAACCATGCAGGTTGTAAGCACAGTTTCCTTTGCCGTCTGCTCCTTTAAATTCCATTTGAAAAAAGTCATTACGCCTCAACCTCCTTGCGTTTCATCACATACAGCTGAATTCCTGTAACAATTACAATCGCGAAGAACAAAACCATCGCTTTTGCAGTAGAAAGACCAGCCTGCTTCAAAGAGAACGCATCAAAATAAATATCCATTACAAAAGGAACTGTTCCTGTCGCATAGCCCGTCTGCCCAATCATTGCATAAATCAAGTCGAAGCTTTTCAGCGCATTTGCAATTGTAAGGAACAAAGAAATTGTAAGCGAAGGAATCATAAGCGGCAATGTAATGTATTTAAAACGCTGCCATCCGGTAGCGCCGTCAATCTTTGCAGCCTCAATAACTTCTGTGGAAATATTCTGAAGCCCAGCAAGATAAACAATCATGTAATAGCCGCATCCCTGCCAGACCGCAACAAGAACAAGAAGCCACGGAGTCTTGTTTGAATCGGAAATCCACTTTTCAATTCCTGTAATCGCCGGCAAAAGCTGAACAAAAAGCATGGACCAAATAAGAGCAACAATAATCATTGAAAGAACATTCGGCAGGAAGAAAATCGTGCGCAGAATCTTCTGGCCGCGGATTCCAGTGTCAAGCGCAAGAGCCAGCGCAAACGCCAGGACATTTATTCCAATAACAGAGAAAACTGCAAAAAACAGAGTGAAACCAATAACACCCATATTCCGCTGGGTAACAACCCAGTTTTTTGCAAGAACTTTTTTTATCTTGGAAACTTTCAGGATTTCATTTGAAAGCTCCAGAATTTCACCCTTGACAGAATCCGAAAGCCCATTTTCATTGGCAAAATCGATTGCAACGTTATGGATATCATAAGCATTCTGCTTAAGTCCGCAAGCTTTCAACGCCCTGACCAAAGAATCAATCTTCGACTCCGGAATTGCCGTTCCTGCTCCAGGCAGTTCCCATAAAAATCCTGTAAGAACAAATTCGTCATACTTGGAATCAAGCCTGTAGGCATTTATTTTTTCATCGAATTTATAAGCGTCGTTCAAAAGCAAATAGTCTTCAGAAGATTTTTCAAGGCCTTTCAGAACTTCGGAAACAAAGTCTTTTTTCTGAATAATTCTAGGAAGCTCAGAGCTTTCCGTAAATTTTTCAATTCTGTTTTTATGTGGATAAAAATCTTTTCCAATTTGTCCCGTAAAGATTTTCTTATAGTTTTCAAATCCAACAAATTTATTTCGTTCAGGCTCATAACCTGTTTTTCCAACTATGCGTTCAAGTTTCTTTCTGGCAAGACCGCCAAGGCTTTTTCGTTTATAAGAATTGTCAACCGGATCGTAATAATAAATCGACTGAATATAATTCCGTTCTTTTTGATTCAACTTAGCGCTGTATAAGATTTTCGATTCAAATTCATTTTTTTCAAGAATGATTGGTGTCTTTGGAGTAAGACCATCCCAGTTTGTAAGCGAAATTCCAATTCCCCTAAAAAAAGGAGTAATAAAAAATATCAGATAAAGAATAAGGCAAGGAATAATGAAAGCTGTAAAATAAAATGCTTTCCTTGATTTTGCTTCGACCATAAAAACTGGTTCCTCTCAATTTTTATAAAATATAAAAAGTCCGCAGCCGCGGCCACGGACTTTTTACTCACTCAAAACTATTTGTTAACAGAAGAAGCCCACTGAGCATCGATTTCTTTGATAACATCACCTGCTGAACGTTTGTGCATCATGTACTGCTGACCGCCGTTCTTGCAAGAATCCTCAAATACATCTGTAGGATACTGAGAGAATGCCCATGGAGAAGAGCCTTTTTCTTCAACAGAAGCCATAAGATCAACATAAGGACCGCCAAAAGCTGTTACATCAACACCCTTGAACGGCGGAATAAGCTTGTATTCATCCATCCAGAGCTTCTGTCCTTCATCTGATGTAAGCCAGTTGAGAAACTTAACAGCAACTGCCTGCTTTTCAGCGCTAGACTGTGAAGAAACTCCAAAAGTTGAGTCTACATCCGCATAGAATGTGTTCATTTTAGCATCATTGTAAACCGGGAAAGGAATAAATCCTGCGTTCAAGTTAGGATTAAGCTTAAGAGCGTCTACATAAGCCCAAAGTCCCTGAACCATCATTGCAGACTCACCCTTTGCGAATGACTGCTGCTGCTCGCCGCCGCCCATTTCAGCCGCATTTGAATTCATATTGTCGCGGTAGAAGTCAAGAATGCTGAACAATTTTGCTGTGTCAACAACACCGTAAGAAGATTTTCCTGCGTTCATGTCTGAAATAAATTTTTCAACATCAACATTCTTCTCTTTAAGAAGAGCTGTGTGAACCATTGTGATAAAATGGCCCATAGACCAGTTTTCCTTAAGAAGACCAGAGAAAGGAACAATGTTGTTTTCCTTCAAAGTGCGGCAAGCCTGCTCAAGCTCGCGGTAAGTTGTTGGAGCCTTGATTCCGTACTTGTTGAAAATATCTTTGTTATAAATAATGCCGATTCCCGCATAATCCATTGGAACTGCATACTGCTTTCCATTCCATGAAACAGCTGGAAGTGAACTTGGAAGAACTTTTCCCATCGCTTCTTCCTTTGACAAATCAAGAAGGAATCCCTTAGACGCATATTCCTTGATTCGGGAATATGACTGCATCTGAAGAATATCCGGCAAATCACCCTGTGCGGCACGTGCAGACATCGCAGAGTCAGCATCGTTAGGAATAATAAGCATATCGATTGTAACGCCTGGATTTTCTTTTTCAAATGCCTTTACAATTCTTTTCAGACCTTCCTGGTTTTCCTGCTTGTAATAGTACATTTCAAGTTTTACAGTGCCAGCTGCTGAAGAAGAATCAGAATTTTTCTTTGAACAGCCCATAAACATGCCCGCAGCCATTGCAACTGCAGCAAGTGTAAATATTACCTTTTTCATTAAATCCTCCGTAAAAGATAATCTCTATATATGAAGCAATTTTAAACCCACTATATTGATTTGTCAAAAAAAATCCGAAAACTTGAAAAGGGCAAAAAAAATGGATTCCAGAAATTTTCTAAAATCCATTTCACGCATCAAAACTGACAAATTTCAGTTCAGGCTATTTTTTTATGTTTCTTCCATACAAATCTGAAATAAACGCAAGGAATTCCGCATCTTCTTTCTTCAAGCCGTCCGGAGCAATTCGCCAGCCCCAGTTTGTTCCGCCCAAAGTATTAGGAGTGTTCATTCTGGCTTCAGCGCCAAGACCAAGAATATCCTGCATCGGAATAACCGCGTAATCCGCTGTGGAAGCAATTGCCAGCCGGATTATCTCACGGCAGAGTTTTCCGTTGTCGGAAAGCGTCCTTGCCTCGGCCTCAGACATTTTGCGGCCAAAAGCATATTCCGCGGCGATTTTTACAGCCGCATCAGAAGCACTGTCAAGCCAGCCCTGCATTGTGTCATTATCATGAGTTCCTGTGTAAACAACAGAATTCTGCGGATACATATGCGGAAGGAACGCATTGACCATTCCCTGGCTTCCCGCCTCGTTCGGATCAAAAGCAAACTGAAGAACTTTCATTCCAGGGAAACCTGCGTCATCGCGAAGCTTTCGAACACCATCTGTAATAACACCAAGATCCTCCGCAATAATCGGAAGCGTTCCGAGCGCTTTTTTTATTGCGTTGAAAAGCTCTATGTTCGGACCAGGAATCCATTTTCCGTTCACAGCCGTAGGATCGCCGTAAGGAATTGACCAGTAAGCTTCAAATCCGCGGAAGTGATCGATACGCACAACATCAACAAGCTCTGTCATTCTTTTTGTGCGCTTTACCCACCATGAATAATTGTCTTTTTTCATTGCATCCCAGTCGTACAGAGGATTTCCCCAAAGCTGGCCGGTCGCAGAGAAATAATCCGGCGGAACTCCCGCAACTTTCAAAGGAATGCCGTTTTTGTCAAGCTGGAAGAATTTCTGGTTAGCCCAGACATCAGCAGAATCAGCCGCAACAAAAATCGGAATATCGCCGATTAGCGAAATGCCTTTTTCATTCGCATATTTTTTCACAGAGAACCACTGCTCAGAAAAGAAAAACTGAATAGTCTTTATCTGCTCAATATTTTCAGTATGCTCAGAATTCCATTTTGAAACTGCACTAGGATCACACGCAGCCAAATCTTTCGGCCAGAATGCGTTCCACATCTGAGCAATGCCGCTTACGCCTTCTTTTTCAGCTTTTGCATCATAAAACTGCTTGATGCTCGTGAAATTCGCATAATTGTCAAGCCATTCGGAATTGTCATTCTTGAATGCTTCATAGGCAACCCTGTCAGACTTTGAGCAGTTCTTCTGAAAATAAGCCGCGCATTTGAACAAAACCGGCATTTTCCACCAGACAACAGAACCGTACTCAACCGGCCCTTCATTTTTTATGTAGTCAGCAGGAATAATGTCATTTTTGTCTGCCCAGCCTTTTTCAACAAGACGGTCAAGATCAATCATCAAAGGATTTCCCGCGTGTGTAGAAAAAGACGCATAAGGAGAATCTCCATATCCTGTAGGACCAATAGGAAGAATCTGCCACAAAGTCTGATGAGCAGACTCAAGCCAATCAACAAAATCATAGGCAGCCTTTCCAAGCGTGCCAATACCAGGCGTTCCCGCAAATGATGTCGGGTGCATCAAAATACCACTGCTTCTTTTCATAGTTACTAAATATTAAACTAGGTAAGCAAAAATGTAAAATGAATTTTTACAAGTTTCAGCATTTTACAAACGCCGCCTGAACCGTAAAAGTTTTTCCAACGCTGGTTTCACGCCTGTTTGAGCCGAACAACGGATTGTGGCAAGTGCAGTTTTTTGCGGCGACAATATTTTCATCCCGGATTCCAGCTTTTTCAAGAATCGCAAGATTCGCCTTTTCCAGGGAAAGCCTGAAAAGCTGGCCGGAGCCGCTGTTCCAGCCGGAAGCCGCGCCTTCAAGAGGATGCTCCCCGTCCTTCAGCGGCTCCACACATTCCGCTGTGAAATTCCTTGAAAAATAATCAGCGCGCTCCTTGTTTACTATATAACAGCAGTTTCTTATGTGCGCGCCAATTGCAACGGCGATATTTTCTCTTCTTGCGCCATATTTTTTTACAGCAAGCTCAACAGCCTCTGCGGCAATTCCAGTTCCTTTCCAGCCTGAATGGACAACTCCAAAAAATCCGGATTCATTGTCTGAAAAATAAAGCGGCATGCAGTCAGCAACAGTTACCACCGGCATAAGATTTTTGTTGCGGGTAATAATTCCATCGCCGATTTTCTGAAAAATTTCATCTTTTTCTTCTATTGAATAGACAATTTTTGTATGATCAAGCTGAACTGCGACCGCGGAACGTGGAAACGCAATTTCAGAAAGAAGTTTTTCGCGCGGAAGATTTTCTTCATTCCAGCGGAAACGCATCGAACCGGCTGCAAGAACGGTCATTCCCCACACAGCCGGCTCCTCGGCAACTTTTCCATTTCTTACAAAACGTGAAAACACATATTTTTTTTCTGAATCCGCCGGAGCCAAATCGATGAATGTCATTTTTTCTTTTCAACCTTTGGAAGATCGAGCGGCTCTATTTCCGCAAGAATTTTTCTGCACTCAAGAAGAAGTTCCCTTTCCTCCTGGAGGCTGTCACGGTATGCGCGGTTATCCCTTCCCTTTATTGTCATAAGATTTTGAATCGACTCATATTTCTTATCGGATTTTTCGTCGTCAAGAATTCCGCTCAAAACACGTTCAATTGTGCGGCAGCAGTCGCAGAAAGAACTTTCCCAGCCACGGATAGAAGTTTCTGCATTCAAAATCATTGAATTCACCATATTCTGGCCTTTCAAAGTTCGGACGTGCTCAGCAATAAGCTTTGCAAACACGCTTCCAACAGAACCTTTTTCACCAAGAGACTCGCCGAAAAGCTGAATTTGATGGTTTATGTCGGCAAAACGGTTCAGCGCTTCAGAAAATTCCGCGCGGTTGTCATTGTTCAGAAAAACTCCTTCAAGAACAAGAACATTCAGAATTCCCATCACTTCATCATATTTCAAATTCGCAAACCAATAAAGAAATCCGCCCGTCATTTCGCAGCGGAACGGAACACCGCCCCAAAGTTTTGTCCAAGGACGGTAAGGAAGCTCCGGAAATTCGCTGATTCCGAATTTTTCCTGAAGAATTTCGGCAAGCTGGCTTTTTTTTCTGTCGCGGAGCCAGGATTCCCAGCGTTCATCAAAAACAGTTTTCCATTCTTCCTTGAATTTAACAAACCAGTCTTCCGAGCCGCCGGAATTGTCAAGCTGCCATTCATAATCAGCAAAAATAACTTTTCCTAGAGCTAGAAGCGGAACTGTTGAAATGAACATCTGAATCATCGATATGCTCGCCGCGGACTTTGAAAGAAAATCCCGCATAGATTTTTCTGTGTCCGGATCAAGCTCAACGGAAGCGCCGCCTTTCCGCTGGGGAAACAGGAACAACGCTTCAAGCGCCTCGTTCGGAATTGAGCGCGCATCGCTAAGAACATTTGCAAAAGCGGAAAAATCTGTCTGCGCATTTGAAAAAGGACAAGTATAGTCTTCTGAAATTATCGCCGTAAACTGCGCAAGAAAATGCGTGTACGGCAAATCAGAAAAACGCTTAAGCCAGTTCACGGATTTTACAGCGTCGTACATTACCGCCCGGCTTTGCTGCGGAATATTTTTCAATATTTCATCCATTTTTTTCAGGAGCGAGGCTCGGACTTCCTTTGTGCCTTCCCTTTCAAAAGGAATTGAGTACGGATCGGCCTCCGCGTTGATAGACGAAGCGATTTCCGGAGCGATGAAAGTGCTCATGAAAACATAAAATTTTCCCGGATTTTCATTGAACACAGAAAAATACGGCTTGAAAAAATCCGCGGAATTTTTCAGTTCCTTCAGCTTTTCAAAAAAAAGCGAAAGAACAAGACCGTTCTGCATATCTATAATTCCAGGATGGTTTTTGTTTATTTTCCTTGCAAGTCCGCTGACTAAATCTTCATTATAAATTTCAATTTTCTGTTTTTTAGAAAGAAGCGACCGAAGCCAAAGAAAAAATTTATACAGAATTGATTCCGAGCTGAGCTTTGCGTCCAAGGTAAAATTGTCCGCCACCTCGCGCAACGGCTGAAGCAGCGGAAAAGACTGCTCCCTGTTCTGGTTTATTTTTGCAAGCAAATACTTTCGTTCATCAGAGCTTATTCCAGCCACAAGCTCGTCGAATGAACTTCTATGCTGATTGTCATTCATAAAAATACCTAACATAAAAATTATAAATTAATAACGTTGTTAATTCAAACTTTTTCAACAATTCAGTATAATAAATTCTTAAATCGGATTCAGAGTCTTACTTTAGGAGAATTCAAAATGGAACAGGCTTCTAACAGCGAAATTGTGCTTCAAATTCTTGTGTCAGTTGGAATAATTGTAATCGCGGCGAAATATCTTGGAACGCTGGCTAAAAAAATCGGGTTTCCGCAAGTTGCCGGAATGATTATCGCGGGGCTTCTTCTTAGGCTTCTGCCATGGTTCAACAATTTCGGCTCGAATCCTTCCGGCTCATTGTACGGAGAAACAGACAGATTCATCTCGTTTGTTTCAGAAATCGGAGTTGTGCTGATAATGTTCAGCGCCGGGCTTGGAACAAATTTAAAGTCGCTTGCAAAATCCGGAATAAAATCCACAATAATTGCGCTCTGCGGAGTTTTGATTCCGCTTGCGCTCGGAACGGTCATGGCTTTATGTTTCTGGGGATTTGACGGTTTCGGAACACCGCAGTTTTACAAGGCAATGTTCATAGGAACCATTCTTACAGCCACTTCAGTAAGCATTTCCGTGGCAACGCTGAAAGAGCTCGGACATTTGAAGACAGATCTTGGCCAGACAATTGTTAGCGCCGCAATCATTGACGATGTGTTTGGAATTATCGCGCTGACAGTTGTGCTTGGAATAAGCACTGGAACCGGCGGAATTTTAATAACGCTTGGAAAAACAATTCTGTTCTTTATTGCAGCGATTATTTTTGGATTCATAATTTTCAGAGTTTTCAAGTGGTACGACAGAAAGCATCCGCATTCAAGAAGAATTCCTATTTATGGGCTGGGAATCGCCCTTATTTTTGCCTATGCAGCTGAAAAATTCTTCGGAATCGCCGACATTACCGGAGCTTACATCGCTGGAGTTGTGTTCTGCTCCTTGACAGACGCTCCTTATATGGAACAGAAAATCGACATAAATTCGTACATGATTTTCAGCCCGATATTTTTTGCTGGAATCGGATTAAAGACAGACCTTTCGGGAATGAATTTTTCGCTTCTGTGGTTCAGCCTTGCGTTTGTTGCGGTCGGCTGCATTGCAAAACTTATCGGCTGCGGCTGCACATCAAAATTGCTGGGATTTTCATGGAAGGATTCATACAAAATCGGACTTGGAATGATGGTCCGCGGAGAAGTTGCGCTGATTGTAGCGCAGAAAGGTCTTTCCGTGGGAATTATTGAATCAAAATATTTTGCGCCGGTGATTCTTCTTATAATTATTTCTTCTATGATTGTTCCGATTCTTCTTAAAAAGGCATTCCACGGCGAGGAGCCTGTTCTGCTGAAATGAGGCGGACGGGGTTTTAGGGGTGTCCCCTAGGAGAAGGGGTGGCGGACAAGGCAACAAAGCGGAAAGAAGAGTCCTGCCTGCAGGAACGATTCTTGGAGCGACTTGACTTGGAAGACAGGGGAAGACTTTCCCCTTCTTATTTAATATTGTGAAAAACTAGGAAATTTATTATAGTTTTATTATCCAATTGATTAGGATTGACATTTTTTATAAACGAGGCTTCAAAAATGGCTACATGGTCAAATGCTGACACTCTTTCTTCTTGGAAGAAGTTGTTTTCCCTCAAGGGAATGGTTTCTGTTGCAGACGAGCTTTCTTCTGCTGATGCAGTAAAACGCATCCAGGAATATTCAATACCAATGGCAGAAGGATTGACTTACAACTATGCCGCAAAGCAGGTTAATGAGCAGATTCTAAAGACTCTGCAGGATTTGTCAGACGAGGCCCAGCTTCTTGAAAAATTCGAGGCGCTTTACAACGGTGAAATTGTGAACACTGGAGAAAAACGCATGGTTCTGCACCAGCTTACACGCGGACAGCTTGGAAAAGATGTTATTGCGGACGGACAGAACAAGCGTGATTTTTATATAAACGAGCAGAAAAAAATCGCGGAATTTGCTGAAAAAGTTCATTCTGGAAAAATCGTGAACGAAAAAGGTGAAAAATATACTCAGGTTTGCCAGATTGGAATCGGCGGCTCTGACCTGGGACCGCGCGCGATGTACCTGGCTTTGGAAAACTGGGCAAAGGCGAACGGCACTTTCAAAATGGAAGCGCATTTTATTTCAAATGTTGACCCGGATGACGGAGCGGCGGTTGTTGCTTCTTTGGATTTGGCTCATACAATTTTCATCCTTGTATCAAAATCGGGAACTACACTGGAAACTCTTACAAACGAAAGTTTTGTGAAGGATTTTCTGAAAAAGGAAGGTCTTGATGTTTCAAAGCATATGATTGCTGTTACTTCAGAAACTTCGCCGCTGGCGCACAATCCTGATTACATGCAGGCTTTCTATATGGATGATTATATCGGCGGACGCTACTCTTCTACTTCAGGCGTTGGCGGAGCGGTTCTTTCGCTTGCGTTCGGCCCTAAAGTTTTTGCGGACTTCCTTGACGGAGCTGCCGCTGAAGACAAGACTGCAACTGAAAAAGATATTAGGAAAAACCCGGCTCTTATGGATGCCTTGATTGGAATTTATGAAAGAAATGTTCAGGAATATCCTGCAACTGCAATTCTTCCGTATTCGCAGGCGCTTTCAAGATTCCCGGCGCATCTTCAGCAGCTTGACATGGAATCAAACGGAAAATCTGTGAACCGCGACGGCGGAAAAATTGATTATGTTACAGGCCCTGTTATTTTCGGCGAGCCAGGAACAAACGGCCAGCATTCGTTCTACCAGCTTCTGCACCAGGGAACAAATGTTACTCCGCTTCAGTTCATTGCGTTCAGCGAAAACCAGACTGGAAAGGATGTTGTAATTGAAGGTTCAACAAGCCAGACAAAGCTTTGCGCAAACGTTGTGGCTCAGATTGTCGCTTTTGCCTGCGGAAAAAAGGATGCAGACCCGAACAAGTCTTTTGCAGGAAACCGACCTTCCAGCTTGATTTACGGAAAACAGCTTACACCAAAAACTCTTGGAGCGCTGCTCGCCCACTTTGAAAACAAAGTTATGTTCCAGGGATTCGTATGGAACATCAACAGTTTCGACCAGGAAGGCGTTCAGCTTGGCAAGAAGCTCGCAAAAGCTGTTCTTTCAAACAATATGGAGCCGGCTTTGGCAAAATACGCAAGCCTGCTGATTAAATAGAAGATTTTGCTTCAAGACCGGCGTTTTCAAAAAGATTCCGCCGGTCTTTTTATATTGCCTAGAAAATTTTACAAAAAAAAATTATAAAAACGGAGATTTTATGGACCAGAACAACAGTAATTCAGGACCGTGGTACAACCCGGAAAACCTTAACAGCCAGAACCAAACGGATGGCACTTCCGGCAACAGCGAGCAGGCAAACAGCAAACAGAAAGACGATTTTCTTTCTGAAAACAATGACAACGCTCTGGCTTTTGGAGCGATTTCAATGGTTCTTGGAATTTTTTCACTTATAAGCGAAAAACTGATTCTTGGAATTCTCGGTCTGGTTTTCGGAAAAATTTCAGAGAACAAAAAGCGCAACACTTATGCGAAAGTCGGAATAGTCTGCTCAATCATAAGCATTGCAATCGGAGTTATTTCACTTATAGCGGTTCTTGTTATTTTTGCTTTTTACGGAACAGCGATTCTTGAAATAATAAAAGATGCAGTCCAAATGGATGCGTCCTGGACATAAGCTGAACAAACTTGAAGACCGGCTGAATTTTTCAGCATATTTCAATTTTTTTTAGAAAAATTTTAGTTTTTTGCAATAGACTTCAAATTAGTAACATACAAATTTTGGAGTCTATTATGAAGCTTAAGAAAAAGATTATCGCTCTTGCAGCGGCAGGCATGCTCGCAGTATCTTCATCTGCATTCGCAGGAAATGTAGGACCTGGTCTTGGATATCTTCTTTGCCACGACAAAGAAGGCATGGGCTGGGACTTGCTCGGTTCATTCCTTAACGGACTTTGGTGGAACCAGTTCTTCGCTATTTCTTCTGGAACATGGGGATATGACAAAGCTGAAGTTGCTATGGCAGAAACAAATCAGTTCATCACAGACAACATTGACGCTATCGCAACTGACATTGCAAAGGGCGAAGGTGAATACATCGATACTCTTTCTACAATGCTGAACGTTTCTGACTCAGTTGCATTCAAAGCGGCTCTTCAGAACAACTTTGACGAAATTTTCCCTTCTTCAGAAGTTTCTGCACAGGAAGTTGCAAACAAGATTTATTCTCTTGTAGGCTAATGTGTTAATTTCTTTAAAAAAGACAGAATGCGTTTTTAGTTTTTTAAAAACTGGAAGCGCATTTTGTTTATCCGCCGCACTTTTATTTTTCTCAGCGATGCCTGTTTTTTCAGAAGAAAGCAAATCAACCTTTTATTCTGAAAAAGCCGAAAAATTAATAGAAAAAGCAGACGAGCTGAAGTTATACGAAGATTCATACTGGCGGACATTGCTTCATTACAAGCCGGCATTATTTCACCGCAGCAAAAGCCTTGTTGACGATCCTAAATTCTTCTGCGCAAAAAACGGAAAAACAAACCCAAAGGCGGAACTCAACGCAACAATAAGGGCATTTTTTGAGCCGGCGCCAGAAACCGCTGAAAACCAGGACAATCAAAACCAAACTGATTCTGCGCAAAATAAAAAAATAGAAATTCAGAAACATCCCATTGAACGTTTTCCGGGACGGTTCAAATGGATTTGCGAAAAGCTTGAACTTTCAGAGGATGATTTTCCGTACAACGGCGACATTGCATATCAAAAAAAACTAGAAAAATTAAATCCGGGAGATGTGTTTCTTGTTTTTCCATCAAGCTATTTAAAACGGCCAGCCTCAATATTTGGGCACACTTTTCTTCTGGTCGAAACAAAAAACAAGCCGCGGCTCACAGCGAATTCAATAAGCTATGGTGCTGTAACAAATATCACAGGCGGTCCGCTCTACGCAATTCTTGGTCTTACCGGCGGATTCAAAGGATATTATGGATTTGAAACTTACTACGAAAAAATACGACAGTATTCCGACATGGATATGCGAGATATGTGGGAATGCAGGCTGAATCTTACTGATGAAGAAAAAGACAGAATGCTCCGGCACGTTTTTGATTTGGCTGGAATATACTCAAAATATTTTTTTACAAGCGAAAACTGCTCGTACAATCTTCTTTTCTTTATTGAAGCCGCGCGGCCTTCAACGGAAGCCACTGAAAAAATTTCAGGAATTGTGGAACCTCTTGCAACTGTAAAACTTATGGACAAACTTGGACTTACAGAAGAAACAAAATACCGTCCATCTGCCTATTCAAAAATTGAAATGGAAAAACAGAACCTTACTTTAAAAGAACAGAAATTTGCAAAAGACGTGTGCCGTGGCAAAAAAAGCGTGCAGGATTTTCCATTTGAAGACGCTTCTCCTGAAAAACAGGCTGAAATCTGGGATACAGCATCCAATTATTTAAGCTCGCTTTTAACCAGCGGAAAAATTTCTTCTGAAGAATATCGGAAAAGATTTGTTTCTGTGCTTTCAGCCCGTAGCAAAATTAAAAATATTGAAACAAAAACCGAAAAAATCCCGGACACGCCGGAAAAAGCGCACGGTTCCAAGAAAATTGCGCTGACAGGCGGAAAAGACGTCAACGGCGGTTTCTGCGGAATGGAATTCAGGCTTTGCGCGCATGAACAGCTCGAAACTCCTGCTGGATATTCAGAAAATTCTGAAATTTCAATTTTAAATGCAGAAGTCAGATTCAATCCGCAAAAAAATGAGTTTTACCTAAAAAAAGCAACTCTTATTTCACTTCTTTCATTGCCCGCTTCAGACATATTCTTTTTCAATGGAGCCAGCCACATTTTAACAGGGCTTGAACAAAATCCCAACAAAGAAGAAAAACAAGATTTGGCATGGCGGCTGAAATTTCTGTACGGAACAAGCACCAAGCCTTTTCCGTGGCTCCAGATTTATCTTATGGGCGGCGCTGACAGCTATTTCTCGCCGGAATACAAATATGCCACAGACCTTCTTCTAGGCGGAGAAACAGGTTTTATCACAACATGCAAAACGTGGAAAACAAAATTTTCAGCAAGCGCAATGCAGTCGCCTTTTGAGCTTGAGCATTTGCGCTGCCAGTTTTCCGCAGAATCATGCGTTTTTTTGTCGCAAAATATGGCGCTGAAAGGAAACTACTCCTTCAACATGGATTATGGAAATTTCCGCCACGACTGGTCAATTTCTGTAAACGCATATTTTTAGCGCAACAAAAATCATTGAGAAAAACATAATTCAAGTATATATTTTGAACAGCAGCCAAGTTTTGGAATTATAGGAAACGCAGATGAAAAAAACTGAAAAAACAGCAAACGCCGTAAATATTTCAGAGAGTGACAAAAAACAATATTCCTCAGCGCTGGAAGAAGCCTTTGACTTCCTTCAGCTGATACAAGCGTCTGCAAAAGTCCTTGAAAATCCTGTTGAACCTAAAACGCAATTCCTGACGTCAAATTTTATCCAGAAAAATGTCCAGGAAATAAAAAATATTTTATCAGACGCAAATTCAAAACTTTTAACAAAAGAAGAAACAATTTTCTTTGAAAACCAGAATTTTTCGATTCAGCAGGAAATTCCGGAAAAAAATTCCATCGGCATTTTTTCAAAAAAAGATTCAGACAACATAAAACTCCGGCTCGTGCTCCAGTCTTACGGATTTTTTGTAAGAACTTTTAAAACCATTGAAGAAACGGTTCTCGCCGCGGAGCAAAATCTTATCCACATGCTGATAATTTCAGCAGAAAGCGAAAACGATGAAACTTTTGAAGTCTGCAAGAACATACGGAAAGTTCTTTCTGAGCAAGAGTTTCCAATTCTGCTTGTTGCAGCCAAATTCCGCTCGTATTTAACGCAAAAACTTCTGGAAAACAAAATAAACGACTATATAATTCAGCCTTTTGATGTTTCCGAGCTGCTTTTCCGCATTCAGCAGCTTGAAAACTACAAGAATCTTAACAAGGAAAAACAAGCAATTTTAAAATCTGAAAAAGAAAAAAACACATTTCTATATTTTGTAACGCACAATGTGAACACGCCGCTTACTCTTCTTTTAAATGAAATTCAAAATCTTCAGACGCTGGAAAAAAATCTTGCAGCGGAAGCTGGAACAGAAAATAAAGGCAGACTGGAAAAATCCATTCAAATTCTTCACAAAAACGCCCAGTCAATAAATATAATTATTCAAAATGTGCTGAATTCCTATAAAATTTCAGAAAGGCGCTACATTATAAACCCGAAGATTCTAAATCTTGAGAACGTCTTGAAACGTGAAACTGAATTTTTAATGGAAAAAGCAGAGAACAAAAACCAGAATTTCAAATTTTTATGCAGCGCAAGCTCACCAAACGTATTCTGCGACGAATACAGCCTGAAAGGAATTTACGAAAACCTTGTGGACAACGCCATAAAATATACAAAACCAGGCGGAAATATAACCGTTTCAATAGAAGAAAATACAGAATTCATCGTGCTGAATGTTATTGACGACGGTCCTGGAATTCCCAAGGAAAAACAGGATGTGCTGTTCAACAGATTTGCAAATATCGGCTCCGTTCCAACAGGAAATGAAAAATCTTTCGGGCTTGGACTTTTTGTTGTGAATGAAGTCTGCAAGCTGAACGAAATTCTTTTGGAATATTCAGAAAACAAAAACGCAAGCAGCGGAAGTATTTTCAGCATCAAATTTAAAAAAATTGGATAAATTCGCATTTATATTGTAAAATATAAATAATGCTAGAAAATGAACTTATATTGATTGTTGAAGATTCTGAAGACTTGAACAATTTTATGGCGAAAAATCTGCGGAATCAAAACTATGAAGTGATTCAATGTTTCAATGCAGAAGACGCCTACAGACAATTTTCAAAAAATCCAGTAAGCCTCATTATTTTAGACCTGAACCTTGGCGACGGCAAAAACGGCATGGAGATTCTGCATTCAATCAGAATTCAAAGCAAAATGCTTCCAGTAATCATTGTTTCTTCAATTCAAAATGAAAAAATCAAGATACAAGGATTCCGGGAAGGCTGCGATGACTACATAGTAAAACCGTTTTACATCGATGAGCTTATTCTGCGCGTAAAAAGAATGCTGGAGAAATTCGCGTTTTCCGGGTGCGAAAAAAAAACTCTGGAAGAAACATATTCGTGCGGAATTTTTAAAATCGACACCGCAAAGCAAACTGTATACAAAAAAGAAAAAGAAATTCCGATGCGCAAAAAGCAGTTCAACATGATTCTGTATTTCATTCAAAATCCAAACAAAATTCTTTCATTTGAAACAATTTTCCAGAACGTCTGGAACGAGCCTGTTCCCGATGAAAAAACTTTGGAAAGCAATATCTACGTTAATATTAAAACTTTGCGCAACCTTATTGAAGACGACAAGAAAAATCCAAAGCACATTGTCTCCGTCAGCAAGTGCGGCTACATTTTTGTTCCGTAATTTATTGGCGGCTAAAAAAGATAGGAAGGTCTTTCGTTTATAAATTCCCTTTTTTTCAAGTCTGCAAGCGAAAGAACGCTGTTTATATCCTGCTGAGGAGCAATTTTTGCCCAGCCAACAGAAACAAACGGCATCTCTTCAATTTTTGAACATTCCTTCAGAAATTCCGCAAAAAACGCTTTGTTTATAGAATCAAAATCCAGAGAAAAATCCCTTGCAATCACGCAGAATTCCTCAGTTCCCAGCCTGAACAATGCGCCGTATTTTCTGTAAAACCTGCTGAAAACCCGGGAAACATTAACAACAAGCGAGTCAACGTCCTGGCGGTTATAATTCAGCTTGAGCTTTTCAAAATTATCAATTTCAACAAGAATCAAGACAGAATCTTTCTTCAGCATTTCAATTTTCCGCTGAAAACTCTGGTAGTTCCGCAGATAAGTCTGAATATCAAACTGCTGGTAAAGCGAACCGTGGTACATAAAATAAAAACTGATTGAAATTATAACAGCAAGCCAGGTAACTTGAATGTCCGGGCGCACAACCTGAACCGCAGAAGCAGAAAACACAAAAATAAAATTCAGAAACAGAATTCCGCAGTTATTCTGCCAGAACCGAAGCGAAAGAACAATATTTTGAATCAAAAAATACAAAAGCCCGATTCCGTAGAAAATCATGTAGACAAAAAATCCTTTTGCGCGCGAATAGCGGTTCAGCTGGTCAACATAAAAAACTCCAAGATTCGAACCGTAAAAAAGCGTCAGAAAAAGCCATGCAGAATACAAAAACCATGCGCCAAAAAGAAAAACAACATGCCATCTTCCTTCCAATGAAAGTTCCGGCAGAAGCGCATTTCCAAGCGTAAGATAAACCAGCGGAGTCAACGAAAAACCAAAATAATTTGACGCAATGTGCAAAAACCGCCAGCGAACCGGAGAACCGTCAAAAATCAGCGTAAGGACTTCCATAACGCAAATTATAAAAATAATCGAGCAAGTTATAAGAAAATTTATCTTCTGAAATCTATTTATAACGGAATTGCTTTCAATTGAAACAATCAGCATTAAAAGCGAAAAGAGATTTATAAATGTAATTGCTATAAACCAAGAAGACATAAAATAATCACAATCAGAAGAAAAGACACAAAACTGCCGGGAACCAGACTCGAACTGGCACGACCTTTTACGGTCGAGGGATTTTAAGTCCCTTGTGTCTACCATTCCACCATCCCGGCGAAAACATACTTATATATTTTATAGGAAAAAACACTATTTTGCAATACATAAAAATTTCTGCTACAATAATTTTATGTTTTCTGACACACATTTTCATTTTGAACACACAATCTGCCGAAGCACAGAAGAAAATCCTATAAACGGCACGGAAATTTTAGAAGAAATGGCAAGAAAAGACTGCCGTTTCGGGCTTGACATCGGAACAGAAAGCGATGACCTGCTGAAAAGACAAGCCTGCGTTGATAGCGCCATTGCCCAGATAAAAGACACAAGGCTTGCGGACAAAGCGCGGAAATTCATATATTTTGCCGCGGCTATATGGCCTTCTGTTGAAGAAATAAAAAACCGCCGCAAAAGCATGGAAATTCTGAAAAAACAAATTGAAGCCGCAGAAAACTCAAGCGACAACGACACATTGCACAGAAAAATAATTGCTGTCGGCGAATGCGGCCTTGACCACCATTGGAATCCTTCAGGAGTGGACGGCCGATGCGAATCTGATTTTGACCAGGAAATGTACAATGCGGAAAGAGAACTTTTTGAAATGCAGCTCGAATTTGCAAAAGAAAAAAAACTTCCTGTTATAATCCATTCGCGAGACGCTTTTCATGACACTTTGGACTGCATAAAGAATATCGGCTACGACAACGGAATAATCCACTGCTATTCATACGGCGCAGAAGAAGCAAAAGCTTTTCTTGAACGCGGATGGCACATAAGCTTCAGCGGCTCTGTTACCTACACAAAAAAAAGAAAAATGCCGGAAATCGAGGAACTGATAAATCTTGTTCCAAGCGAAAGAATTTTGTGCGAAACAGACTCGCCTTACCTTGCGCCAGTTCCTTTCCGCGGAAAGACAAACACACCGCTGCTTATAGAGCAAACCTACCGCTTTATCGCTGAAATACGAAAAATTCCTGTTGAGCAGCTCTGTGAAACGGTGGATACAAATATAAAGAATCTATTCAACCTGGCTGAATAATCCGCTCATCTCGTCGCGCCATTCAGGTTTAGAATCACGGCCTTCCCATTCAATAATTTTCTTGATATGAAAATGCCTTTGGTCGCGGATATTCTCATAATAAAGAACAGCAAAACGCCCCTGGCCGATATACGCAATTTTTTCATTCTGCCCAAGAGTTTCCGCAGAAGAAACCTGCTCCATAGCGCATTCAAAATGGATTGGCTTTCCGGAAGATTTATCCGACATTGCGCTGGCAACATCCGTTATTATTTTTCCGCATTTTGGGCAAACAATTTCGCGGGCTTTCAGCTCTTTTATAGCCTGCTCCCGCTGTGCAACCGCCTCAGGATTTTCATGGTTCACAAACTGAAACTGCTTCTGGCTTGAGTTAGTATTTTTCGCGCCGGAATTTCCTTGAAAATTCCGGGCACTAAAAGAATTTTCACCGTTGTTTTTCTTCTGCTCGTTCCAGTTCCGGTTGTTGCGATGTCTGTTTTTGCTATGTCGATTTTTTTCCATAAAACCAGCTCCCGTTCCGCGCCATTAAAATATTACTCACGGAATAAAAATTCATTAGGATCTTCAACCAGTTTCCGGCTGATTACCTGCGCAATTCTTTGGATAGCATTATTAACATAATTTTCATCATGTATTTTCACACGCAACTCCAGAAGTCTACTTGAAATCATATCGTCATTTCGCTCCACGACCAAAGTTTCAGCTGCCTTTCCTAATTCAGAAATCATAAAATCTCCGCAAACGCATTTTCAATATGATACACTTGTGGCAAACCCGGCATATCAAGCACAATCACATCAAATCTAATATAGCTGTTACTATATTGTCGATTGATTGCAAGAAAACGTTTAGCGGTTTTAATGATTCTTTTTTGTTTTCTGCTATCCAAAACGTGCGATAAAAATTCTAAATTGCCTTTTGGAAGAGTTTTTACTTCCACAAAAACAATGTATTCTCCTTTTTCTGCAATTATATCAATTTCGCCTTGATTTGTCTTGAAATTTCTTTCAACAAGCAGATATCCATTTCTTGCAAGAAATTGTGCCGCCTGATTTTCTCCAGAATTTCCAGTTTTCTTTCTATTATCTGAACAAGTCAAAGGCTTTCAAGTTCCTCTATGTTTTCATTTTCAGGATGCTTCAAACCGTTATCCGAGGCATTTTCCTGCAGGGAAGAATTGAACTCGTCCGGATCAACCGGATGTCCTGCCGTAAGCAAATATGGAATTTTCCACCTGACCAAAGCAGAAACATGATAAGGCTTCGCCTGCTTTCCAGCGGCAAGAAACATATTTTTTCCGTCATCAAAGTATACAGGAGCCGAAAAACAAGTTCCAATATGAATAAAACTGCAATCCAATTTTTTCATTTCCATATGAGCTTGATTTTACAACTTTTTATCACATTCCACAACAGCGGCAAAAATCTTCGCGACAATTTCCCAGGTATTTTCCGGAATCGCAGAGCCAATTTCCTGAACAGAAAGAATATTCGCCGCCTCAATATTTTCCACAACCGGAATTTTCTGTTCCTCGGCGATTTCAACAAGTTTTTTCGCAAGCTCGCCTTTCGCCTTCACAGAAACAAAAGGAAGAGAGGCGTTTTCAGGATATTTCAAGACGACCGCTTTCAGTTCATTTTTTTTCATACATTCAAGTTCACTTTTGAAATTTCAATATTGCCGGCGGAAAATTCAGAAAAATCCGGAACGGAATCTATTGCTCCAATTTTTGAATTTTCAAAGCAGGACATTAAAATTTTAATAAGTTTTTCGTTTTTTGCGGAATCCGAGCAGCCTGCATTCAAATAAAGCAATTTTTTTTCAGAAAGCCCAAATTCAAACGCGAATTTTTCATCCTGAAAATTAAAAATCAAAACCGCTTTTTCCAGTTTTTGGGAAGAATTTTTTAAAAATCCGCAAAAACATCCGCTCCCAGATTTTTCACCGGAATAAAAATCAAAAGGAAGCTTTATCCAGTTCCCATAAGACGCCAAGCAGCCGCCTTTTCCACCGAAATCAAATCCAAGATGATTAAATAAAGTCAGAATTCCGGGCTGATTTTTCATTTTTTCTGAAGAATTCAAAATTTCTTCAAAGAATGCCTTAAAAGAATTTTTGGGCACAGGGAAATTTTCATTGCCGCCGGAAAGAATTTCATCCGCATTTCCGCGGTTTTCTTCCAAAATTGCAGCAACTTTTTTTTCATCTGAAGAAATTCCTTTTTCTTCCAAAACGAGCGCCGCATCAGAAGCAGCTTTTTCCCTGCCATTTATTTTTTCCGCAATTTTCCTAGCTTTTTGAAAAGTGCTCGGCAAAAACCGGCTTCCGAGCATTTTTATCTGCTGCAGCATTGAAAAAGAAATATTGTCCGGCGGAAGTCCAAGATTTTCAAGAAACTGCGTTTGATTTTCCAATGTAATTTTTTGAACGGATTTTTCAGCCGAAACGCCACCCGGAAGTTTTTGAAGAATTGTTCTTCCATTTTCAACTTTTATTCTTGCCAAAAAACCGCTTCCAGCCGCTAATGGAATTTCAGATTTCAGAAAAAACCTTCCGCCGGCAAAAGATGCAATATAAGAATTATTTCCAGCGCTTTTTATTACACGCACATAAACAGTACTGCCCTCCCGAATAGAATGTTTTCCATTCACATTTGAGAGGGCAGATAAATGCACTAAAACATCCGTTTTCATGCAATAAGAAAATTATTTTTTAGCTGCTGCCGCTGCTGCTTCTGCCGCAGCATGCTCAGCATTGTGCTCTGCCTTAAGAACTTCTTCCTGTGCATGAGCCGCAGCTTCCGCAGCCTTGTTCTGCTGTGCGATGAATGAAGAAACTTCTCCACCAAGCATTTCCTTAACTTTCTTGCCTTTACCAACCTTGTCGCGAAGATAGTAAAGTTTTGCACGGCGTACTTTACCAGCACGAACGATTTCAACCTTTACAATGCGAGGGCTGTTTACAGGGAATACACGCTCAACACCAATTCCATAAGATTCCTTGCGAACTGTGAATGTCTTGCGAACACCTGCATTCTTGATGCAAAGAACTATTCCTTCATAAACCTGAATTCGTTCTGTTTTTCCTTCAATAATTTTAAAATATACTTTTACAGTGTCACCAACTTTGAACTGTGTTGTAAAAGCACGTTTCTGTTTTTCTTCTACTGCTTTAATAAGATCCATCATAAATCTCCTGGATTCAAAGACTCCCGCAATTGCTTGCGCGCCATCTTCTGCTTTTTTCTGCAGTTTTTTATGGCAGTCTGTTCTGTTAGTTCCTCAATCATCAATTCGGCTTCCAAAGAAAGCTGATTATTCTTGCGGGCATCCCAAATCATATCTGGACGAACACGCAATGTTTTTTCCAGCCGTTTCTTCAAACGCCACTTCCGAATAAGTTCATGATTTCCCGAAAGTAAAACTTCTGGTACTTTCAAGCCCTTGTATACTTCTGGCCGTGTATACTGGGGATATTCAAGAAGTCCGTCGCTATGACTTTCCTCAGCAAGCGAATCTTTGGAGATTACTCCATCAATCAACCTGTAGATTGCGTCAACCATAACAGTCGCCGCAAGCTCACCGCTGCTCATTACGTAGTCACCGATTGAAATTTCGTCGTCTACATAAAAGTCAATGATTCTTTGATCAATACCTTCGTATCTTCCGCAGATAAAAACCAATTCATCTTCACGACTTAATTCAACAGCCTTTTTCTGAGTAAAAGGAGTTCCTGCAGGCGTAACATAAATCACGCGCTTCCGGCTCGCTTTCACACTATCCAAAGCCCTGCTTAATGGTTCAGTCATCATAAGCTGACCGGCACCACCGCCATAAGGAGCGTCATCACATTTCTTGTGCTTATCAAGAGCAAAATCTCTGATGTTCACAAGGTCGTAGGCAATAATTTCCTTCTCTACCGCTTTTGCCATGATTGAGCTTTCAAAAAAAGCACGCGGAATTTCAGGAAACAAGGTCAGCACAGTAAATTTCATGGAATTACTCCAGAATCCAGAGGTGCATCAGCTGAATTGTCTTTTCTGCTACATTGACATTACAAATATAGTTAAGATTCAAAGGAACTAAAACCTTACGAATCTTTCCTGAACTTGTATGTTTCAAGTCGTCAGAAAGAACAGTGCAACTCTCGGAGAGAGAAACTTCTAGCAAGTAGCCTGCTCCGCCTTCCAATACGTCTGTGATTGTCCCAACAATTTCTGTTGATGCAGTCCCAGCTGCCGCTTCTTCGCCGTTCCAAACCAAGGAACAGCCAATTAAATCTTTGATGTACCACTCATTCTCGCCTAGAGGATGAGCATACTTACGGTCAACAACCAATTCCCATCCGTTGTACTTTCGCACTTCTTCCGGAGAATCTATTCCCGTAACTTTCATATACAAGGTACCGCATCCTTTTTCTGCAAATTCAACTTTGCATTTTCTTGAATCAGAACCGTGCCTCAAAGTAACTTCCTTCAAGATTTCGATATGCTCGTAATCGCCAGAAGCACTTTCAACTTTAAATTCACCCGTAACCCCATGGGAACCACGGATAAAGCCAACAACAAGTTGCTCGTTACTTTCCATCAGCAAAATTAATCCAGAATATCCAGACTGTAGCGCTTTCCATCTTTTGTAGCGGAAGCACTAAGAACAGTTCGCATAGCTTTTGCGATGCGGCCGTACTTTCCAATCACTTTGCCAATATCTCCTTCTGCAACCTTAAGTTGAAGAACCATACCTTTTTCGCCTTCAGTTTCGCTTACTGAAACCGCAGATGGATCATCGACCAATGATTTTGCAATATATTCGATCAGGTCTTTTTCCATTTCCGTTTCCTATTCTTACTTTGAAGACTTTTTTGCCTGTTCTCTCATCAACTTTTTTACAGTGTCAGATGGCTGTGCACCAACACCAATCCAGTAGTTAGCACGATCAAGGTCGATAGAAACCTGGCGTTCTTCTGCTTCAATAGGCATGAATGTACCAATTTCTTCGATGCAAACTCCATCACGTGGCTTGCGAGAATCCTGAACTACAACACGGTAGTAAGGACGCTTCTGTGTACCGAATCTCTTAAGTCTGATTTTGACCACTTTATAACCTCCACAGGACTCAACCGTACTTAGCCAAGTCCCGAAATTTCAATTTTGCATAATAATACCCATTGTGAGTATGAATAATTATTTTATAGAATTTTTATCCTTTGGTCAATGTAATGTCGCGCCTTCAAAACGTGAAAGAAAATTCCTTGTGCGCTCCTGCTGCGGATTTCCAATAACCTGTCCGGGATTTCCTTCCTCAACAATAACACCGTGGTCCATAAATATGATGTAGTCGCTTATATCACGCGCAAATGACATTTCATGCGTAACAACAACCATCGTCATTTTTTCTTTCGCCAAATCTTTTATTACAGAAAGAATTTCACCAGTAAGTTCAGGGTCGAGCGCTGAAGTCGGCTCGTCAAAAAGCAGAACCTCCGGTCTTAGCGCAAGCGCACGCGCTATTGAAACACGCTGCTGCTGCCCGCCCGAAAGCTCGCAGGGATAGGAATCCGCTTTTGCCAGGAGCCCCATGCGGTCCAGAAGCCCCAAAGCATTTTCTTTCGCTTCATTCCTGTTTTTTTTCAGGACGCAAAGTTGCGCATCCATGACATTCTGAAGAACTGACAAATGCGGAAACAAATTGAAATTCTGAAAAACAAGTCCGCTTTTCAGGATAATCGAATGCATGACATTTTTCGGAGCATAAACTCCGTCTTTCACAAGCGCGCTTCCGCAAATCTCAATTGAGCCGCCGTCAACTTTTTCAAGCTGGCTTATGCAGCGAAGAATCGTGGATTTTCCGGATCCGCTCGGCCCGATTATAGAAAGAACCTCGCCTTCCATCACCGAAAAAGAAATTCCTTTAAGAATATTCAAGCTGCCAAACGACTTTTTTAGATTTTCAACCTTTATAATTTCATTCTTGTTTTCTGCCATGAAATCCTACCGGTAATAAGAAAGTTTTTTTTCAAGTTTTGCAAAAGCAAATGAAACGCCCCAGTTCATCACAAAGTAAAAAACACCGGCGATAAACAGCGGTGCAAAACTGAACATCGCGCTCTGCCGCTCCTTTGCAACCATCAGAAGCTCGGCAACTCCAATTACAGAAACAAGCGCCGTATCCTTGACAAGGGTTATGACTTCATTTCCCATAGCCGGAGTTATTCTTTTTACAACCTGAAAAAGGACAACCCTGAAAAAAGTCTGATACTTCGTGTAGCCCAGAACTTTTGCAGCCTCATACTGACCTTTCGGAATTGATTCAACTCCGCCTCGGTAAATTTCCGCGAAATAAGCCGCATAATTTATTGTAAGCGCAATAATCGCCGCGGCAAAGCGGTTCCAGCCGAACTGGATTCCAAGGTTAAAACTGTCGTTCAGCCATTTTATAAAAAGTCCGGGAGCAAAATACACCACCAGAAGCTGGAGCATCAGCGGAGTTCCACGGATTATAAGAAGAAATACATTTGTTGTGCTTGAAAGAATCTTATTTTTTGACATCCGTCCCATGCAAACCACAAGCGCAAGAGGAACTGCAAAAATCAATGTCAAAAAGAACACTTCCAGCGATGTGCCAGTTCCCCGGAGCATTGCCAGAAGCATTTTTACATAACGCGGACTCAAAACTATTTTCCGATTACAGTAATATCACTGCCGAACCATTTAGTTGAAATGCGCTCAACAGTTCCGTCCGCCTTCATTTCTTCCAAAGTTTTCTGAACAGCATCTCGGAGTTTAACATCATTCTTGCGGAACGCGATTCCATATCCTTCCTGAGAAAGAACTTCTGAAACCAAAACGAGCGGCTTTTTGCTTTGGGCAATATCGTATGAAGCAACAACGCTGTCCATTACAACGCCGTCAAGACCGCCGATAACCAAATCATTCAGCGCAGTAATATTTTCCTTGAAAAGAATAATGTCTTTCACCGAATCTGCGAAATCCTTGTTGTCCTTAATCGCATCCTGGGCAGAAGAACCGCTCTGAACGCCGATAGTTTTTCCTGCAAAATCAGAAAGTTTTGAAAGCCCTGAATCCTTGCGCACAACAAGAACCTGGTCGTTGCTAAGATAAGGTTTTGTAAGAGAAAGAGCGCTTTCCCGCTCCGGTGTGATTGTAAGCCCGTTCCAGATACAGTCAATTTTTCCTGTTGAAAGCTCCATTTCCTTTGCATCCCAGTCAATCGGCTGAGCCTTGAAAGAAACTCCAAGCCGGCTGGCAACTTCAGAGGCAAGGTCAATATCAAAGCCAACAATTTCATCATCGTCGTTGCGGAAACCCATTGGCGGAAATGAATCATCAAGGCCAAGAACGAACACGCCTCGGGATTTCAGTTCCTCAAGGGAATTGTCAACCTTCGACACTTTTTTACATCCTGAAAAACCAGCAGCCAAAGCAACTGCCGCAAGAATCAATGCAATTTTTTTCATTTATAACTCCTTTATTTTATTTGCGCCGCGAATTTCTTCAATGCGGAAATTTGTTCCAGAACTTTCACTTCCGCTGGTCCGCCGTCAGTTTTGCGCGCGTTGACACAAGCTTTTGGTGAAATAATATCATATATGTCATTTTCAATAAGTTCCGAGCAAGACTTGAATTCTTCAATAGACAAATCTTCCAGCCGGCAGTTCTTTTCGATTGCCAGCCGAACAAGGCTTGCGCTGACTCCGTGGGCAGTTCTGAACGGAAGCCCCTTGCGAACAAGATAATCCGCAACATCAGTCGCATTCAGGAATCCACCCTCGCAGGCCGCAGCCATTTTTTCAACATTCCACCTTGCAGATGAAACCATTTTTGTAAACACGCTCAGATTTGCATTCACAATATCGCAGGATTCAAACAGGCTCTGCTTGTCTTCCTGCATATCACGGTCATAGGCAAGCGGAAGCCCCTTCATCATTGTAAGAAGAGCAATCAAATCTCCATAGACACGGCCAGTTCTTCCGCGGATAAGCTCCGCAAAATCAGGATTTTTCTTCTGAGGCATAATCGAAGAGCCGGTCGACCACTTTTCGCTCAAATCAACAAATGAAAATTCTGTTGTCGCCCAAAGAACAATTTCCTCGCAGAAACGAGAAAGATGCATCTGCACAAGAGCCATGTTGTTCGCCGTTTCAATGCAGTAATCCCTGTCGGAAACGCTGTCCAGGGAATTCATCGTGATTTCTGAAAAGCCAAGTTCCGCCGCCTCAAATTTTCTGTCAAGCGGAAGCCCCGAACCAGCCAAAGCTCCGGCTCCAATCGGGCTGACCGAAATTCGTTTCAAACTGTCTTCAAGACGGCTCCAGTCGCGGGTCAAAGACCATGCCCAGGCGCAAAGATGATGCGCGAGCGTTACCGGCTGGGCGTGCTGCATATGTGTATATCCAGGAATAATATCCCTTGTGTGCTTTTCTGCAATCTGAGCAAGAGAATCTATCAACGTAAGAATTCTGTTCTGAATTTCAGGAATAAATCTTGCAAGATAAAGGCGCTCATCCAAAGCAATCTGGTCGTTACGGCTTCTGCCTGTGTGGACTTTTTTGCCCGGTTCGCCAATTCTGTCCGTCAAAGTCGCTTCAACAAACGAATGAATATCCTCCGCAGAATAATCAATTTCAAGAGTTCCATCCCGCAAATCTTTTTCTATTGAATCCAGCCCCGCAATAATCTTTTCAGCTTCATCCGCAGAAATGATTCCAGCGCGGCCAAGCATCTTCGCATGGGCGCGGCTGCCTTTTATGTCATCAAAAGCCATCCGCTCGTCAACATTTATTGAAGTTTCAAAAGCAACAGCCTCAGCATCAGGACCTTCCTTGAAACGTCCGTGCCAAAGAGCCGCATGATTGTCTTTAGTTATTGTTCCGTGTTCCATAGCTTCATTATAACGGATTGAATACCGCTTTGCTAGTAACTGCTAACTATATCTTATGCGCGGATCAACAAACGCAAGCAGAATATCGCTCAGAACCATTCCGGCAAGCACAAGAGCGGAAATAAACATGCTGTTCGCAAGCACAAGATTTATGTCCTGCTGAAGAACCGCCTCGTACATAAGCCGCCCGATTCCCGGATAAGCAAAAATAATTTCAAGAACAAGCGACCCGCTGAAAAGACTTGCGAGCAAATTCGCGCTTCCAGTTATATAAGGATTCAATGTATTTCTGAAAGCATGGTTCAGGTAGACACGCTTCTCGCTGATTCCACGCGCACGCAGCGCAAAAATATAAGGCATTCCCATCTGGTCAAGCATTGTGGCGCGTATCATCCGCATTGTTCCGCCAGCGCCGCCAAGAAAAGAAGCAAGAAGAGGCAAAAAAATATGATGAACATAGCTGAACGTAAATTTCACAGGTGCCTGGGCAAACGGAAAATCCGGATATCCGGTAACTGGAAAGAGATTTGTAACAGAAGCAAAAAGCTGAAGCAGAATCAGAAGAAGAATTCCAGGAAACGCATGAAAAAACAATGCGAAAAACGTTACAGCCGTATCAATTTTTGTTCCAGCCTTGCTTGAAAAATAAACGCCCAGCATAAATGAAAACAACGTAATAAAAACAAGTGAAATAAGATTCAGCAGCACGGAATTCCAGATTCTTGTTCTTATAAGAAAACTTACCGGCGCCCTGGAAATAAGGCTTGTTCCCAAGTCATGATGAACAAGAACCCTGTCCAGCCATTTGAAATACTGAATATAAAAAGGCTTGTCCAGCCCGAATTCCGCCCTTAGCCGTTCCATCTGGCCGTCTGAAAAATTCTTTTCACCTTGCGAACTTCCGCCGCCAGCCGCAGAAGATTTTCCACCTTCAGCAGAATTCATTATCTGCTGGCTCATCATCTGGTCAACAATATCGCCGGGCGCCAGCTCCATCAAGCCAAAAAGCGCAAACCCCAGAAAAAAAAGCAAGACCAGCATTGTAATAATCCGGCCAGTTATAAAAGATGCCAAAGGCGCTTTTTTTCTAAAAAAATTCCACGGAAGAGAAACAGTTTCTTTTGCCTTAAGAAAAAAATTCTTCAAATTCATTTTCCAATTCTTCTATTATATACTTCTTTTAATTTTTCAGATATACAAAATCATAGACCGCGCCGTTTTTATTGTCATAATAAACATTATCAAGATTCCATTTGTTTCTGATTGCAAAAAAACTTCTGCTGCGCAAAAGATACACAACAGGACATTCCTCCAGAATCAGCCGCTGGTATTCATTCCAGATTTTTTCCGCGGCCGCACGGTCATTTGTGTAGCAGCCTTCGTTGTAAAGATAGTCAATCCGCGCTTCCCATTCAGTGGCAGGAGATTTCTGCAGAGGATTCCAAAGATGAAGATTTCCTCCTGAAGGCCAGACATTGCTTCCCTGGGACGGAAACATATTCGCGCCAAGCCCGATTATCAGCGACTGCCAGTCATAAGTTGAAGTCAGCATTTCAACCATTTTCTGAAAATCCGTCTGGCGGATGTTAACCTTTATTCCGATTTTTGAACATTCATCCGAAATAATCATCGCAATATCGTTCACAACAGAATTTGAAGAGGCAATTGTCAGGTCATATTCAATTATGTTTCCCGCGGAATCGCGCATAATTCCGTCCGAGCCGCGGGAAAAACCAATGTCGGCAAGAAGCTTTTCCGCCCGCTCAGGAGAATAACGGTACTGCAAAGTTATATCCGGATTATAAAAAGGATTCGCATCCGGGAAAAAATCGTATTTTGGCTCAGCAAGCCCGCGGTAAGTCTGGTTTATAATTCGTTCCCGGTTCAGCAGACAGCTCATTGCCTGGCGGAATTTCTTGTTTGTGAACCAAGAATACCACAGCGATTCTGAATTCCTAGGATTCTGATTGAAGCTCCAAAGCTGAGCGCCCATAGAACCTTCCGCATTGAAAACTGTATAGTCATCCTTTTGGTTTTCAACAACATCATAAACTTCTTCCGGGCGCGGACTGAACACTTCAGTTTTTCCTTCCTTAAAAAGAAGATAATTTGTGTTCATATCGCCAACAATCTGGCAAACTTTCGTTTCATAATATGGAATCGAAATTCCGTTCTCATCTTTTTCCCAGTAATACGGATTCCGCTTAAAAACCAGCCGCTGAGCCGGTGTATATTCAACAAGATACCATTTTCCGCAGCTTGGAATTGAAAGAGGATTGCAGTCCGCAGAAAAAAGATTTTTCACAGCTTCAACACCGCCTTCATACTTCGCCTTTTTATAAATAAAACTCGGGCAAAGGCTCATGTTTGTAGCCAGAAGAGGATCGGCAACTACGCGCGGAAATATAAAATCAAACCGTTTATCATCAATTTTTATGCACTCAATCCGTTTTTCGGTTCCGTCCGGCATCTTGCACCACTGCTGGCCATATCCAGAACTTGAAAAAGCCTCGTCGCCGGCAATTTCATTGTACCAAAACACAAAATCATCGCTTGTAACAGGAATTTTCTTGTCGCTGTTATAATAAGTCCAGTAAATTTCATCTCGCAAAGTATAATGAACTGTCAGAGTTCCTTTTTTTTCATCTGTTTCAATTTCAAAAAACGCAAGGCGCGGCTTCCACTCCCTAAGATAGGCATCATAGTCAACAAGATAGTCCAGCATTTCGCTTATTATTGCACTGCTTTCGCCATCCCGCTCGCCTATAAGCTGATTGAATGTCTTTGGATCTGAAAAAATCGCGTCATTCCAAGTTCCGCCAAGTTTCCCCGGTTTTTTTTCTTGGGCTTTCCACGGCTTCCTGACAGTTTTTTCAAGAAGAGCAGAATCTCCAGTTTGAGTAAGTTTTTCTATTTCCGCAAGAGTCATTTCCTGAGTTTTTTTGCATGAGAAAAAAATAAACGCGCCTAAAACAAACGCAAAAGCCGGAATCTTTATTTTCATATCTGATATTTTACAACATTGCGGATAAAAAAAAAGCGTCTTTCATTGAAATAAAACCCAATAAAAGACGCTTTCAAAAGAAAAAACAAAAATTTCCTAAACGACTAGCTTACCACTTAACTTCAACTACATCGCAGATGTTCTTTTCGCCTTCTTCCATAGCAAAGAATTTTGCCTTTTCCATGTTTGGAACAACATTGATTGTGTCGCCAAGACGGAAATCAGCATTTGCAGTTGTTTTCGCAATAACCTGCTGGCCTTTGTTAGAAACAAGATACAAATGAGTTTCAGCGCCAAGAGGCTCCTTGTTTACAATCTTCATCTGCATATTGTCTTTTCCAACCGGCTGAGCTGAATACTGCAAGTCTTCCGGACGGATACCGAAAGAAACTTCCTTGCCGATATAATCTTTCAGGCAAGCAGTCTGAGCTTCTGTAGGTGTGATTTCAAAAGAACCTTCATCACAAACAATCTTTCCAGAACGCTCAAGAACTTTTACTGTCATAAAATTCATCGGAGGAGTTCCAATAAATCCTGCAACAAACTTGTTGATTGGGTTGTTGTACAAATACAACGGAGCGCCAATCTGCTGAACATGGCCATCTTTCATAACAACGATTTTTGTACCAAGAGTCATAGCCTCTGTCTGGTCGTGTGTTACGTAAATCATTGTTTTCTGCTGAGTGTTGTGAAGAGCAGCGATTTCAGCACGCATTGTTACACGAAGCTTCGCATCAAGGTTTGAAAGCGGTTCATCGAACAAGAATACTTTAGGTTCGCGGACAATAGCTCGTCCTACAGCAACACGCTGACGCTGACCACCGGAAAGAGCCTTCGGCTTTCTCTGAAGATATTCAGTAAGACCAAGCTGTCTTGCAGCTTCCTTAACCTTGCGGTCGATTTCAGCCTTGTCAACCTTGCGGAGCTTAAGACCGAAAGCCATGTTGTCGTAAACAGTCATATGCGGATAAAGCGCATAATTCTGGAATACCATGGCGATGTCTCGGTCCTTCGGCGGAACATCGTTCATTTCAACACCGTCAATAAGAAGCTTTCCTTCAGAAATTTCTTCAAGACCGGCAATCATGCGGAGAGTTGTTGACTTTCCACATCCAGAAGGACCTACGAATACGCAGAATTCCTTGTCTTCAATTGTGATATTCGCATTGTCTACAGCGCGTACACCGCCGTCATAAACTTTTGCAATACCTTTAAGTTCTACTTTTGCCATTTTTTGCGTGGCCTCCTAATTCAGCAAATCATTCGACTCGCCATTCGGGTTATATTATGTTTTTATTTTAAGGGCAAAAAGACAGGATGTCAAATTTTTAATTCAATTTTATCTAAAAAAACAGCGGATTTTATGGCCGGAAGAAAGCGTTTTCAGCGCTGGAAATTCCTGGCGGCATTTTTCCGTGGCTTCAGGACATCTGTAGGCGAACGGACAGCAACATTCCTTTTCAAGAGTAGTTTTCACTTCAACATTCGAGCTTGAAAGATTACCGGATGCGCCTTCAAAAAGCAGTTTTGTGTACGGATGAAGCGCATCTTTGTACAAAGTCCGCGCGTCGCCTTCCTCAACCACAACACCGCGGAACATAACGCCGATTCTGTCGCAGAAATACGAGGCAACTTTCAAGTCGTGGGTAATAAAAATGAAGCTCAAATTCCTTTTCTGGCGCAAATCCTGAAGAAGATTTATAATCTGGCCTTGAATTGAAACGTCCAGGGCAGAAACAACTTCATCACAGACAAGAAGCATTGGATTCATTATCAGGCCGCGGGCAATTGAAATCCGCTGCCGCTGGCCGCCCGAAAATTCCGCCGGACGACGCTTCAAATCTTCCAAGGAAAGCCCGACTTCCTGAATAACTTCTTCAGCAAGCTCGCGCGCATTTTTCTTTCCGCACCACAAAGACGAATAGCGCAGCGCGGAAACCAGAATTTCATAGACCGTCATCCGCGGATTCAGCGACTTCGCCGGATCCTGAAAAATATATTTCACTTTTTCACGATAGCTTTTCAGTTCTTTTCTATTCATTGAAGAAACATCATTTCCGAAAAACTCAATTTTTCCGGAAGTCTGGCGGTACATCTGCACAACAAGCCTTGCCGTTGTGGTTTTTCCGCAGCCGGATTCGCCGACAATTCCATAGGTCGAGCCAGCCGGAATTTCAAAAGAAACATCGTTCACGGCATAAACAGTTTTTTTATTTTTCGCAAAAAATCCAGCCTCAAGACTGAACTGCTTTGTGAGCCCTGAAACTTTAAGCGCGATTTCCTTGTTTTTTTTGTTGCAATTTGTGTGTTCAGTCAAATTTCGCCTCTTTTGAAATTGAAACCATCCTTCCGCCAGTGTAATGCTCGCCAAATTTCGGCAGAGCGGAAATCAGCGCTTTTGTATACGGATGAGCCGGAGCTTCCATAATCTGCCGGGCGGCTCCAGTTTCAACAACAGTTCCATGATACATAACACAAATCCGGTCGCTTATCTGCGCCACAAGATTTATGTCATGGCTGATAAAAATAATTGAAAGCCCGCGTTCCTTTTTCAGACGCAAAAGAAGCGAGACAATCTGCGCCTGGATTGTTACATCAAGCGCCGTGGTCGGCTCATCCGCAATCAGAAGCTCGCACCCCTGCGCAAGAGCCAGCGCTATTCCTATTCTTTGCAGCTGTCCGCCCGAAAACTGATGCGGAAAAGCCTTCAGACGGCCGGAAGAATCGGGAAGCCCCACCTCGGTCAGCAGAGCCGCCGCTTTTTTGTCAGAATCTTCCCTTGAAATTTCAGGCTCAGAAACCCTGAAAGTCTCAAAAAAAACGTTTCCAATATTTTGAAGCGGATCAAAGCTTCGCCCAGGCTCCTGAAAAACAAGCGCGATTTTTTGTCCGCGGAAATTCCGCAGTTCTTTCTGGCCAAGCGCCGCCAAATCCACGCCATTAAAATATATATGCCCGGACATTTCCGCGTTCTGAGGAAGAAGTCCTGGAATCGCCGTGGTTGAAACAGATTTTCCAGAGCCGGATTCCCCCACAATTCCTAAAATTTCCCCCTTATTTATATAGAAAGAAACGTTCTTCACCGCCTGAGACAAAGTTTTTTTTGTTCCGCGCAGCATTAAAAACGAAACGCTAAGATTTTCAACAGAAAGCAGGGAATCCTTATGCGCACATGAAGAAACGCTGGAACCATTCAGTTTCGGCAGTTTCCTTTTTTTGAATACAATATTGTACGGATCAAAAAAATCTCGGAGCGCATCCCCAAGAAAGTTAAAACCAAGCGTAACAAGAAGAAGCATAAGAACCGGCCACAAAAGCCATGGAAAATTGCGCAAATTTGAAAGCGTTGAAATATCGCGGTTTATTAGCGAACCCCAGCTTACGGCAGGATCGCTTATTCCAAGTCCAAGATACGAAAGCGTCGTTTCGCTCATTATAAATCCCGGAACAGAAAGCGCGGTGCTCACAATAAGAAGGCTTGAAATTTGCGGAATTATATGCCGGAAAATCACCACAAAACTCGGAATTCCTTCAAGCTGCGCATCCACAACAAATTCCTCACGCTTTATTGAATGAACCATTCCGCGGATTGTGCGCGCGCTGCCCGGCCAGCCTACAAGAGCCAGAATCAATGTAATAACCATGTATGACATTCCAGAATCCATTCTGGCATTCAGAAGCGAACGAAGAAAAAGAATAAAATACAACGAAGGAACAAGCATGAAAAATTCAGCGAAACGCATTATCGCCCAGTCCGCCGCGCCGCCAAAATACCCGGAAAAGCCGCCCAGCACAATTGCAAGAAAAAGAGAAACTGCTGTCGCCACAAAACCGATTGTAAGCGAAATACGGCTTCCGTACACAATGCGGCTGAAAAGATCTCGGCCAAGATTGTCCGCGCCCAGAAGATAAGCCGGATAATCTGAATCCGAGCCGAAAAGATGAGTTCGGCTCGGAATTATTCCCAAAATCTTATACGGCTCGCCTTTTACAAAAAATTTAAGCCCGTGAACATATTCCTCGTCCTTCACACGAACATAGCTCCACGTGGCCTTGTTTATTGCGCGGTATTCCCGGACTTTCAGCCCTTTGTGTGAAATCTGTATGTTTGCCGGATGAAAAGTATTGTTCTCATAAGTTCTGGATGCAGAATACGGAGCAAAAAATTCTGCAAAAACCATCACAAGATACACTGCCGCAAGAAAAACAGCGCTCACAAAAGCAAGAGGACGTGCTCTTAAATAACGCAGAAAATTCTTCATCAAGCCAAGATTAGTTGTTTTTCATCCAGTTTTTTATGCCGCGGACAACATCCGAATCAATAACATGCTCAACTCGGCAAGCGTTCTGCTCGGCCTGCTCTTCTTCCAGCCCCGTGATTTTCATCAGGAATTTTGTAAGAAGCTGGTGCCTGTCGTAAACATCCTGGGCTTTCGCCATTCCCTTTTCAGTAAAGTTGATGTGCTGGTTCTCATCAACAAAAATATAGCCGTCTTCCTTTAAAATTCCCATCGCGCGGCTCACGCTCGGCTTTGAAACATTCAGCTTATGGGCAACATCAACTGAGTGGCATTCATTTTTTTCCTGCCAAATCATAAGAATTGCCTCAAGATAATCTTCACCAGATTCGTACATCACTATTGCTCCTGTAATTTTTTTATTTCGTACAAGTATAACACAAAATTGTGATGTACGATAGTTTTAGTCGTTAGACATAACTTCCTTCGACAATTCCAGAATCATATTGTAAATCGGCTTTCCGCCAGGAACCATCGGCAGGACCATTTCATCCTTGTCAACCCTTGCATCGATAACAGCGGCTTTCCCGGACTTAAAGGCTTCATCAAAAACTTTTGCAAATTCCTTTGCGTTGGTAGCCTTGTAGCCTTTGATTCCATAAGCGTCGGCGAGCTTTACCCAGTCCGGTCCGAAATCTAAAGTTGTCTGGCTGAAACGTTTTCCGTAAAAAAGACGCTGCCACATGCGTACATTTCCAAGCGCATTGTTATTTTCAACAACAATTACAATAGGAAGATTATAGTGCGCGATTGTGGCAAGTTCATTGCAGTTCATGCGGAAAGAACCGTCGCCCGCAATGTGAACAACCCGGCTTCCAGTTTTTGAAAGAGAAATCCCTATCGCCGCGCCAGTTCCATATCCCATAGTTCCAAGACCGCCGGAAGTTACAAAACGGCGTTTTTTTCCAAACGGATAAAACTGCGCAGTCCACATCTGATGCTGGCCGACTTCCGTAGTTATAAAGCAGTCATCGCCAGCAACCTCGTGGATATGCTCGCAAATAAATTTCGGATTTATAGAATCTTTCGGCTCTTTGTCATAGCAAGAAGGATAAGTTTTTTTCCATTCATTAATCTGGGAAACCCATTCCTTGTGCTCATTTTTGTTCACAAGAGGAATCAATTTTGAAAGCACATCTTTTACATCGCCCACAACGCTTGCATCTGTATCAATATTTTTGTTGATTTCAGCAGGATCTATATCAATATGAAGAATTTTCGCTCTCTGCGCAAATTTTGAAGCATCTCCATAAACACGGTCTGAAAAACGCGCGCCAATCGCAATAACCAGATCCGCCTCTGTGATTCCCATGTTGCTCGCGTAAGTTCCGTGCATTCCGACCATCCATGTGCAAAGCGGATGCGATGAAGGAAAAACGTCACGCCCCATAAGAGACTCACTGACTGGAATTGAAGCTTTTTCCGCAAACTGAAGAAGCTCCTCCTCCGCACCGGAAATTTTAACTCCGCCGCCGGCATAAATTATCGGACGCTCCGCGGCATTGATTATTTCCGCGGCTTTCTTTATGTCAGAATCAACCGGAACCGGAACAGTAACCGCACGCTTGAAGCTGGAAGCGTTCAAAGAAGCTCTTGCAAGAGAATCAGGATCTTTTGAAGGTTCAAATTCATACTGCACATTCAAGGCTGTAACATCCTTCAAAATATCAATAAGAACTGGTCCCGGGCGGCCGGACTTAGCAATCAGGAATGCCTCGCGGATTGTCTGCGCCAAGTCTTTTATGTCTTTCACAAGAAAATTATGTTTTGTTATAGGCAATGTAACGCCTGTAATATCTATTTCCTGAAAAGAATCCCTGCCAAGCAGAGCCTTTCCAACATTGCAGGTAATTGCGACAAGCGGAACTGAATCCATGTATGCGGTAGCAATTCCTGTAACAAGATTTGTTGCGCCAGGACCTGAAGTTGCCATGCAAACACCTACTTTTCCAGTGGCGCGGGCATATCCGTCCGCAGCGTGGCTTGCCCCCTGCTCATGAGCTGTTAAAATATGTTTAATACGGTCAGAATTCTTGTAAAGCTCATCGTAAATATTAAGAATACAGCCTCCCGGATAACCGAAAACCGTATCCACGCCTTGCTCAATAAGACATTCAATAACAATCTGAGAACCGTTTATCAACATAGCATTTCCTTATTCTATTTTAAAAGTATACTATAGAATAACGTTTTTCCATGTTGTTTTCAATTAGCTGTGAATTTTTGGAATCAAACTGAATATTAACGTATGTCGTCCGCAGAAATATTAAGCCTTGAAAGAATTTCCTTCAGCTGAGCTTCCGTGATTCCAGTAACCTTGACTGTAAGCCTGCGTTTTCCAGCTTCCTTAAGTTCCCTGGTAACAAGAGAAATAACATTTCCGTTTTCCTTTGCAATTTCATCAACAAGCCTTGCAAGCTGGCCAGGAGTATCATCCAATGTAAGAATAAAACGAACTCCAGATTCCCGCGAGCCGAACATATCCGTAAAAAGCTGAAACAAGTCGCTTTCTGTAATAATTCCAACAAGACAGTCGCCGGACATAACAGGCACACAGCCGATTCCGTTGTCAACCATCAGCTTGGCGGCATTTTCAACAACTTCCGACTCAGAAACCGAAACAACCTTTCTGGTCATAATCTTTTCAACCTTGATTTTTGAAAGAAGATATCCGATTTCAAACATATCGAGCGTTGTAGCTTCCGAAGGAGCCGCTTTCGCCAAGTCTTTCTTTGTAAGAATTCCAACAAGATTATTGTTCTTGTCAACCACAGGAAGCTTCCCGATATTTTTTTTGGTCATCAAGGCCTTTGCTTCTGTAATAGAGCTTTCCGGCGATATTGTAACAGGATTTTTTGTCATCACATTCTTTACCAACATAAGCAACTCCAAATAAATAAAGTCTGAAATATATTATAGCACGAAAATTCAAAAAGAAAGAAAAAACGTTTAGCCGCCAAGATACGCGTTTTTCACAGAATCGTCATTCAGCAGCTCTGAAGCTTTTCCAGACTTTATTATTTCTCCAGTTTCAAGAACATAAGCCCTGTCCGCAATGGAAAGAGCCTTGAACGCGTTCTGCTCAACCAGAAGAATTGTAGTTCCGTCCGCGTTGATACGCTTTATGATTTCAAAAATTTCATCAACAAGAATCGGAGCAAGCCCCATTGAAGGCTCGTCCAGAAGAAGCAGCTTCGGCTGGCTCATAAGAGCGCGCCCCATCGCAAGCATCTGCTGCTCGCCACCGGACAAAGTTCCAGCAGGCTGTTTCACGCGTTCCTTCAAGCGGGGAAAAAGCGAGAAAACCTTCTCAATGTCTTTTTCAATTCCAGCCTTGTCCTTTCTAAGATATGCGCCAAGCTGAAGATTTTCCATAACAGAAAGGTTCGCAAAAACCCGTCGTCCTTCCGGAACCTGAATAAGATTTCTTGCGACAATTTTGTCTGCGCCAAGATTCGTTATGTCCTCGCCGTTGAAAACAATTTTTCCAGCCTGTTTTTTTATGATATTTGAAATTGAATGAAGCGTTGTTGTTTTTCCAGCGCCGTTCGAGCCAATCAAAGTGATTATTTCGCCCTGGTCAACTTCAAAGCTGATTCCATGCAAAGCTTTTATAGCGCCGTAATTCACGCAAAGATTTTTTACCTCAAGCAACATAACACGCTCCTAATTGTTTCCAAGATATGCTTTTACAACTTCAGGATTTGCCCTGATCTCATCCGGAGTTCCAGTTGCAATAATTCTTCCGTAGTTCAGAACCATGATTCTTTCACAAATTCCCATAACAAGTTTCATGTCATGTTCAATCAAAAGAATAGTAAGCTTGAATTCGCGGCGGATAAACGCAATCAAATCCATAAGTTCCTTGGTTTCCTGCGGATTCATTCCCGCAGCAGGCTCATCAAGCAGCAGAAGCTTAGGGTCAGAAGCCAGCGCGCGTACAATTTCCAGCTTGCGCTGCTCTCCGTAAGGAAGATTTTTCGCCTTTTCATCAGCCTTTCCAGAAATCTTAAAAAGCTCCAGAAGATTCATCGCCTTTTCAGACATAACCTGCTCGTCGCGGCGGAATTTCGGAGTTCTGAAGAGAACATCAAAAACTGAAACCCTGCGCTGGTTGTGCAAAGCAATAAGAACATTGTCTTTTACAGAAAGCTCGCCGAAAAGACGGATATTCTGAAAAGTTCTTGCGATTCCAAGTTTATTCAGCTGGGCAGGACCGAATTTGTTTATAACGTGAACTTTGTCATCTTTGTCCCAAAAACTGATTTGTCCGCTCGTAGGAGTGTAAATTCCAGAAACCATATTGAACATAGTTGTTTTTCCAGCGCCGTTCGGCCCGATAAGCCCTACAAGCTCGCCTTCAAACAAGTCAAAAGAGGCATCGCTAACCGCGCAGAGGCCGCCGAACACAATCTGAACATCGGAACACTGAAGAACTAATTTTTTTTCAGCCATTATTTCACCTCTTTTTTAGCAGTTTTTGCGGCAAGACCAGAAAAGAATTTCTTTATTCCGCCGGACTTAATCCAGTCAAATGTCTTTACAAAGCTGAATTCCTTTGTGCCAAGAAGTCCCTGCGGCCTGAAAAGCATTACAAAAATAAGAACAACCGGATAGAACAGAAGCCTGTAGTTCTGAAGGAAACGAAGCGCTTCCTGAAGATACGTAAGAACAAACGCGGCAAGAACCGAACCCGTCATAGAACCCATTCCGCCAAGAACCACAAAGATAAGATAGTCGATTGACTTTGTAAACGCCGCCTGCTCAGGCTTGATGAATCCAACGTACATAACGTAAAGCGCGCCACCAATTCCGGCAACAAAACTTGCAAGAACAAAACCCGCCATTTTATAGTGGAAAACGTGAATTCCGCAAGAATTCGCCGCAATCTCGTCTTCACGAACAGCAAGAATCGCGCGGCCAAAAGTTGAACGAACAATGTTCTGCACAAGAACAACAACAAGCACAAGAACGCATGAAACCACAAGAACCGCAACAGCAGGATTCAACGTAAGTATTGTTGGAAAAGACTTTCCGTTCGGACCGCCCGTCCACTGCTTCAAGTTCACAAGAACAACGCGGATAATTTCACCAAAAGCGAGCGTAACAATCGCAAGATAGTCGCCTTCAAGTTTCAGTGTTGGAAAACCAATTAAAAATCCGAAGAAAGCGGTTATTGCACCTGCGCAAATAACAGCAAGCGGAAGCGGAAAATGCGCGTTTGTATTCAGAAGAATTGTTGCATAAGCGCCAAGCGCCATAAAACCAGCCTGGCCAAGACTCAGCTGACCAGTAACGCCAGAAATAATGTTCACGCTTATAGCCATAATCGCATAAATTCCAGCAAGTGCGAAAACTCCGGAAGAATACGCGTCCATAATGCCAGTTGAAGTAAGAAGCGTTGGAACTGCGATTGCAACAAGACTGACAGCTGAAAGAATCAATGTATTTCGTATAAATTTGTTTTTCATTTTTACTCCATAAAGCGAAACGCTGAAATCAAACTTTAACAGTTGTTTTCTTGCCGAACAAACCAGCCGGTTTTACAAGAAGAATAACAATCAAAATTATGTATGAAATCGCATCCGCATACTGGCTGCTCAAGTAGCCTTTTGTCAAAGTCTCGGCAATTCCAAGAATTATGCCGCCAGCCATTGCGCCCGGAATAGAGCCGATTCCACCAAGAACAGCCGCAACAAACGCCTTCAATCCAGGAATATAGCCCATAACAGGATCAACTTGAGGATAAGCCGTAGCATAAAGAACTCCGCCCGCGCCGGCAAGAACCGAACCTACAACAAACGTAACAGCAATAATTCTGTTCACATTTATTCCCATAAGAGCGGAAGCTTTCAAGTCGTATGAAACAGCCTGCATCGCCTTTCCGGTTTTTGTTTTATTAACAAGAAAATTCAGAAGAACCATAAGAACCGCGCTGGAAATAATAACAACAAGCTGAAGGTTTGAAATTGAAAGAATTCCAAACGTGAAATTCTTTGTTTCCATAGTAGGAAACTGGCGTGGATCCGGACCTACAAAAGGAAGAACACGCATAAGATTCTGAAGAATAAGCTCAACAGCAATCGCGGTAATCAAGGAATTAAGGCGCGGGGATTCCCGGAGCGGACGATACGCAAAACGTTCAATCAATATTGAAAGAAGACCGCAAAGAACCATAGCCGCGATGAATGCGCCAGCCATTCCAAAAGCGCTTGCCCCGAACGCCACAAGAACAAAATAGCCGGCATAAGCGCCAACCATCATAACATCGCCATGAGCAAAATTTATGAGTTTTACGATACCGTAAACCATGGTGTAGCCAAGCGCAATCAATGCGTAGATGCTTCCAAGCGAAAGACCATTTATGAGCTGCTGAACAAAAATAGAACCAGAATTCACAAGTTCACCCCAAATATTTTAGACTTCGTATAATTTTAGTTGTAATAGCCAAAAATGAAAAGGGGAAAAAATCCCCAACAAAGCGTTATGTGCCGATTTTTACAAAAAAAAGGCCTTCGGCGCGCCAAAAAACACACCAAAAGCCTTTCAAAATCTACAGAAATATTATTTTTTACATATGGCCGATTCGGGCAAACGGAACAGTAATTATATCCTCGTCATCTTTTTCACCGCTTGTTGAAGAATCACTGCCATAATCTTCTAACGCATTATCAAGCATTGCTTTAGAATCAAATGGAATACAATCAAGTGCTGATTCACCACGAGTTGCCACAAGCATTGCTCCAATACCTTTTGTTTCAATATAAGATTTTGTTATGCCAAGAACACTAAAAGGAATTGAAATTTCATAGAAAGAATCATACTTAATATCATGAGTTCCCTGAGAGCCCTTAAATATTTTGTAATCAACCCAATCTGCATCTAGATTGTTCACATCAGAAGGACTATCAGAAGAATTGAGTCCCCAAATCGAAGAATTTATGTTTGTAGTCGCCATTTTATAAGAAATTCCTGCAACACCAAACATTGAGCAACCTTCTTTATAATTTGTATTTCCTTTCTCATCTACAGCTTTGAAAATTGCAGGTTCGCCAAGTCCTGGTTTTCCACTCATATAAAGCAAACGGTCTACATGAACATCAAAAGAAAGCCCCATCTTCTGTCCCCATATAGGATTTCCATCTGTATTTTTATTGCTCATAGAAATTGAATTTTCATCAATACTCAAAGCAAGAATAAGCGGAACGTCCAAAACTCGTCCTCCATCACTTAAAGGTCCATCACCACTTCTTGCCCAAGTATCAGTTGTATTTACCATTTGCCATCCGATATAAAGGTTTTCATCATCCCAAGAAGCATATAAAGCATAAGTATCAAGAACACAGTTTTCATGTCCGCCTTTCCAATGATTTGCAACATCCCACGCAGCACCTTGCGCAATTTTTTCCGCTTCCGTCCAATCAGAGAAAGTGCTTATCGTCTTGTTCGTTCCCACTGCGCCGTTTTTGTTTGTCCAGTAGTAGCTGGAAACGGTGGTTTTAGTGTAGTCAACGGTTACGGTGTATTTTGCAGAGGCGGTTCCGTTGGTTACGGTGATTATGAATTCCTGGGATTCGCCGTCTGCGAGCGTTTTAGATTCAGGACTTACGGTTACTTTTGCGGATGAAGAAGAAGCTGCTGCCGTTACAGAAACTGAAACAGAATCTTCCGCGCCCGAAAGCGACTTTGAAAAACTTGTTCCGCTAGCCGCGCTGATTGAAACTCCGTTCACTTTTATAGAAGAAAGTGTTACATCATTTGGATTTTCAGCTTTTCGCGCCACTGAAAGCGAGTAAGTTTTCTTCGAGCCGTTTTCCGCGGTTACAGTTATTTCAAAAGACGCTGTTTTTCCAGACTCAACAGAAACTTCTCCGCTCGGACTCACTGAAACAGCTGCTTTTGAAGAATTCGCAACAGCAGAAACTGAAACTTTTTCCGTTCCAGAAGAAACCTCGCATTCCTGAACTACTCCCACAGACTTTCCGTTGACTTTTATATCCTTCAACGTTGCATCGCTGCTTAAAACAGGAGCTGTAGTCGGGTCAGAATCATAGAATTTCGAGCCATCGTACCAGAAAGTGCAGGCAAGTTTAGAATCTTTTTCCTCTCCTTGATTAAGCTTAAAATGAATTGTACCTGTTCCTGATAATTTTCCAGCGGCTGTAAAATCTTTCATGAACCAGCCATCAGGATTGTTCATATAACCATCTGGCACGGAAACCATTGCTTTTTGAGTGCTCCACGTTTCGCCCACTCCTTCACTAAGTCCAAGACCATCTATTTGCCAAGCCCAAATCGTAGGGGCAGATTTTGCTTTTACAAAAATAATCAATTTTCCCTGCAGCGCGTTTCCAATCAGTCCTGAAAAATCAGCCGAACCGCCGCTTGAAAGAGTTACATTTCCTATTTTTGTTGTGTTTTTTCCATCGTTGGCGTATACATTCCAGGTTCCGGGAGCAACTCCGCTCAATTCTTTTGTTGAAACCGAATCCGATTCAATGGAAAGTTTTCTAGAAAGCGGATCGTCAATCCAGACAGAATAGCCGGCCGCGCTCTGAATATTTGTAAAGTTCACCGTTCCAGGCTTCTGAATAAAACCATCAGGCGAAACAGAAGAATTATTCTTGTAAGCAGCGGCAAATACTTCCGAGTCAAAAAGATATGCGCTTTCAACTCCTTCAAAACTGCCAAGTGAAACAGAAGAAATATCAATTCCGGCATTGTACAAAGAAAGATACGCTTTTCCCTTTGCGGAATCCGGTCCGTCCTTGATTGTGCCGATTTCATTTACGCCAGATTCTATATTTTTAACTGCGTACAGAATTTTCACAGAAACGCCGTCTGCCTTGCTGCCCTCAATTTCAATAACACGGTTCTTGCCAACAGGAATTTTCTCAATTGTAAATTCTCCCTTTCCGCCGTTCACAGAAATTCCCGACATGGAAATTTTCTTCATTCCGAAGCCGTAAACGTTCACCGTTGCGTTGGAAATTCCGGCAACATCAACAAAACGCGCATTTGAACCAAAATAAAGCGAGCCATAGTTTCCGCCGCTTGAATCAGAGCCAGCCTCATCCAAGTCAGCGCAGCCAAACATCACCAGCGGACAAAAAAGAGCCGCAATGAGCTTCACAAACTTTTTCATTTTTCTTCCTTACTTTTTTATATTTTCCGCCGCCTCCCGCTTTTCCCGTACAGAACGCGGCGAAGAGTTTAGTATTTTATAACTGTTACGGCCGTTCCTTCACATCCAGTTGAAGCCGGACTTGCGCCGTTTATGTCAAAAATTGTAGTTCCGCTGCTGACCGGACTTGAAATATTGCCATCAGGATTTACCACAATACAAAGCTTCGTTCCGTCTGTGTCCTGAACTTTGTAAATTACGGCACTTCCGTTTGTTTCGGTTGTTCCAACACCGTTTCTGTAGCGAAGACCATCGTGCGCCTTGCGCAGCTTTATCAAGTCAGAATGATAGTCAGAAACAGCCTTGTTCGTTTTTTTCAAGCTCCAGTCAATTGAATTTGTTTCCGTTCCTGCCATATAGCTGTTGTGGCTCATCGCCGAACCTGCACCCTTTTCCTTTGTCCGCAAAAATTCATCGCCGGCATGAATAAAAGGAATTCCCTGTGAAACAAACAGAATTCCGTGTCCGAACTTAACAATTCTTGCACCATAGCTTGTTTTTTCAGCAGCTTTTATTTTATCCCAGTAACAAAGATTGTCGTGCGCAAACATATAATTTATTGACTGGTCAGGAGTTACAGTAAAGAACCGTGTCCATGTGCCGGAAGTATCCGAACAGCCGTTTTTATCAAGCGAAGTTCCGGAGCCTTTCAAGCCGACAGCAATATTCGCGGCATAAGCAGTTCCGTCATCTTCATTTGCATTGAAAATATACCCCATCGCAGGCTTATCATTTGCACCTTTCAGGCTCTGGCGGAATTTTCCGTTGAATACACCAACGTGCGCATTTCCCAGCTGAGAAACTGCGCTCATTCTGATTTTCGCACTTTCCTCGGAATCAGTCGCATATCCGTTCCACGGCTCGCCGTACATCAGAAGATTTCTATCCGTGAATTTTGTATTGTTCAAATACTCGCCCCATTCCTTAACTGCCGAAGTATGGTAAATTCCTATCAGGTCAAATCTGAATCCGTCAAGATTATATTCATCAACCCAGTATTCCAAGCTGTCACGAATCATTCTGCTTACCATTGAAACACCGGTATTCACACTGTTTCCGCAACCCGAAAGGTCTGTTGAAGTGTAATATTTTGAAGAAATAGAGCTGAACATTTCCTTTGCAAAAGTATGATTGTAAACAACATCCATAATCACACGGATTCCGTTCTTGTGGAATTCATTAATCATTTCCTTAACTTCGCGGATTCGCTCCACATAATCGCCAGGGCAAGTTGAATATCTGTCTTCTGGAACATTGTAGTTCACAGGATCGTAACCCCAGTTGTAAATATCGTTCAAAGTATTGTTGTATTTTGTCGCAAAATCGTACATCGGCAGAAGCTGAACATGAGTAACGCCAAGTTCCTTCAAATGGTCAAGTCCTGTTGAAACTCCGCTGTAGGAAGTTCCGCTTTCAACCATTCCAGGAAATTTTCCAGCATTCTCAGAAGAGCCGCCCCAGCTTGAATCTGAAGTAAAGTCGCCCACATGAACTTCGTAAACAATCGCATCGCAGCGGTTTTCAAGTACAGGTCGAACAGCCCATCCGCCAGCCGGCTCTGTTTTTTCCATATCAACAACAATATTCACGCTCGGTCCAGCATAAGAAGTGTAGCTGTAGCCGTTTTCCGTTCCTTCAGAAATTTTGTTTGTTTTCTGCTGGTTTCCATCATACTTCACCATTTTTCCGTACGGGTCGCGGACAGCTGTTTTGCCGATTTTGAACTGGTATTCCGCAAGGTGCAAGTCGCCCGGAACTGAAACGCCGTAGATGTTCGCCGCGTCCGGATAGTCGCCGTCAACCTTGAATCCTTTTGTGCAGGTGTAAGTCTGTTCCGTGCCGCCAACAGGTTTTACAGTAACCGTTACATCGCTTGAATCCGGCGACCAAATGCTGAATGAAGTCGCGCTGCTTGTGTAGTATGCGCCGAGCCGTGTTGGAGTCGCCGGTTTTTCAACTTTTGTGTAAACAGCGCTTGCAGACACTTCCAAAGTTCCGTCTGTTCCCCAAACTTTTAAAGTTACAGATTCGCCTATGCTGATTCCGCTGCCAACCGCAATGATTTCGCCCGAAACAAAAGAAACTGCCGTTGAAGAAGTTTTCGGGTCGCTTCCGTCTGTTGTGTATTTTGCCGACGTGCAGTTTTTTGAAGAAAGCGTAACGCCCTGGCTTGCTCCGCTGAACGAAACATTTCCGCCCGGAGTTATTGAAACAACTGGCTCCGTGCTGAACGGATTTTTAGTCTCAAACTTTTTAGTTTCAAAATTGAACCACGCCTCTTTTACACCAGAAGGAAGAACAACTCCATCCTGCTGGTCTGCCGGATAGCGGTTGCTGTTGTTTCCGCCGTAGAAAATGACCATTGTTTTTCCGGCAGAAACCCAGTCTTCCGTTAAGTCGTAGTAATAGCCGTTTTCCTCAGAAGACATTGAAGGCATATTTTCCCACTTAGAAACAACTTCTGTTGTGCTGTTGTAGTAATAAATTCTGTATGAGCTCCATTTCGCGCCGTAAAAATGCACGCGGAAGCCTTCAAAAGTCTGCTCCTCGCCTATTTTTCCAGCCGAGCAAGTTCCGCCAGAAGCAACAGAAACAGACCTCTTTTCAATATTTTGTGAATTATCTTCTATATATAATGTCCACGAACCGGGAGCAACGTTTTCAATTGAATAACTTTTATCAGAAGAAATTTCAACCTTTTCAGCAGAAGAAAGCGGATCATTCAGCCAGATTTTATAGCCAGAAGCATTTTCCGCAGAAACAGAAACTTTTCCAGGCTTCAAGACGTAATCCGAAGAATCAAAAGCCCGCTCCGGATTTTCCTTGTAATCAGAAGCAATTTTTTTTGAATCAACAAGCAAAGCGTGCGTTTCCGGCGGAATTGCAGACTCAACCGCTTTTTCCTGAGCGTCGCCAAAATCCGCTGTTTTTACGCCGGCTTCAACCAGTGCCTTATAGACATTTCCTTTTACAGAAGAAGCCCAGTTTATTTCTTCAAGAGTATTTTCACCGGAAACAATATCAACAACAGCGGTCAGACAGATTCCGTCAATTTTTGAATCAGCTGAATTTCCGCTTTTTGCCTGAACTTGAACCACGCGGTTCTTGCCAACCAGAATATTTTCAATGGAAAAAGAACCTTTTCCGCCGGAAAGCTTAACTGAATCAGCATAGACAGCCGCCATATCCGAGCCGAGCACACAGACATCGGCCGCGGAAATTTCATCAACCTGCACAGCGCGGCTGGATTTTGAGCCAACAACAAGAGTTCCATAACTTTTTTCTGTGCTTGAGCCAGACTCAAACCTTTGCTCCAATCCGTTTGAACATCCAGAAAAAATCAGTAAAGACAAAAATCCAGCAACAAAAGCCGCTGATTTTAGAAACTTTTTCATATTCCTCCAAAAACTCCCGCCGAAACAAAGCCCGCTTCTGCTTTTCCCGCACAGAAACAGGCTTCGTGCAAAAAACTAATCCAAAAGAATGTATCTTGCCGAAAGCGCCGGCACCGTAACCCTTCCGCTAAAGACCTCGCCAGAAATCAAGTCCATTCCGCTTCCAGAAATATCGAATGATTTTATGGCAGAGGAATTATTTATTGCAAAATAAACAGTTTTTCCATTCAAAGTTTTCTTTCCGGCATAAAAATCGCTTGAACTTGTAACAGTAGAAGACTTACCATTCCACATAACTTCATTTTCCATACGAATCTGCATAAGTTTTGCAACATAATCATGCAAATCCTGCTCTTTTGAACTGAAACCGCTGATTTTTCCTGCATCGCGGGCAATATTATCATTGTACCAGCCGTTCATTCCGTTATAATAACCGTCAGTCATCATTCCATATTCATCGCCGTAGTAAACTGTAATCGGGCCTGAATATGCAGCCACGCTCGCAAGAGCAATCTTATGACGCTTCCAGTAATTTTCAGAGCTTCGGTTCTCGGAGAATTTCCAATTAACAAGATTTCCAAAACGAACTAAATCGTGGTTTGTAATGAACAGGTTCGGATAATATCCTTCCGGATGCGTGTAGCCTTTTTTTGAATAATCTGAATATACATAGTCAAGATTTGAAAGCGAAATTCCGCTGACACCTTTCGACTCTTCAGTTGCAAACATCTGAACTATCTTGTAGCGGCTAGGAAAATCGAAGCAAGACTGAAGTCCGTAGCCTTTTGCAGAACCAGGATTTACGCTTCCAGCCTGAATCTGCGCCGCATCTCCGTTCCAATGCTCGCCCACAGTATAGCCCAAAGTTCCCCAGTCCTGACCTTTAACACCGTTTTTAGCAGAAGATTCTTTTATCGCCGTGCGGATTTCATACCAATAGTTATGTCCGCCTGTATTGCAGTTTTTTCCATTATCGCCAAGACCAACCTGATAGCATTGGTCAAAACGCCATCCGTCAATCTTGTAATTTTCAATCCAGTACTGAGCAACTTCCGTGTAATAATCCAAACTGTCCGGATATTTTACCGGATTGCTGCCGCCAGAAGGATATTTGCCCTTTGGAGAAGCTTTTGTTATGCCTGTTTTACGGTGATGACCGAAAACGCCGTCAAGAATTATATTGATTCCAAGTTTATGCGCCTCTTCAACAAGCTCCGCAAAAACTGCATTTCCGCCAAATTTCGGGTCAACATTAAAATAATCGCTGCAGAAATATCCAGTTGAATCAAGCTGCTCGTTTCCATCTGATGTAAAAATCGGAGTAAGCCAAATTGCGTTCATTCCCAAAGATTTTATGTAATCCAAAGCATTTATAACACCACGCAAATCGCCATTGTGCGGACCTGGACCATAGCCAGTTCCATAGCCAACACTTGAATCTCCGTCTTGAAATGAAGAAACCATAACCTGATAAATGCGAAGCTCATTCCAGTCTGAAATCAAGAATGACTCCGGCATTTTTTCTATTGCAATCTTCCCGGAAACCGGTGTAGTTCCGGCTGAATTAGAAAGCGTGCCGGAAACTTCAAGAGTTCCTTCAGATGTTGTAAAATCTTCCACCTTGAACTGGTTTGCTCCAGGCTTTACAGTCTTTGAAACTCCGCCTATATAAATTGTGTTTTCAATCAAATCCAGCTCGCTGCTTACAGTTATGCTGAAAGTTCCGCCCAGATATGCTTTTGAAGGAATTGTTACAGCCGGAGGAACTGGAGCCGTCTGTTTTTCTGCGCCGTCTTTAGTTATGCGGTAAATTCCTTTTGAAGAAATAACAATATCATTGGCACACAGTTTATTTTTAGAAGAATTTGTAATCAAAAGGCTTACAGAAGAAGCTTTCTTGAACTCATAAACATAGTCTGCATCGCTTGAAGTTTTAACCATTTCAACGCCAGGCCATGTTGTATTTGGGTAAGTTGCTTTGTCAGAGCAGCTCCAGTAATGAATCAGCGGGAATCCCAGAGATTTTGCCACAAGAATTTTTATTCCGTCAAATTCTGTTGAAGCATTTCCCAGCACAACAGTTAAACTTCCGCCGGAAGAAACCGTCACAGTTCCGCTCTTTACAACCGAGCCGTCTTTTACAGCGTAAACATTCCATGAGCCAGGAGCAACATCAGAAATTTCAACTTCTTCAGAATCAGAAGAAAGCGCCGCGGAAACCTTTGAATTCGGGTCAGAAACTTGAATCGTGCACCCAGAGCAGCCGTTTGCGGTAATCTTAACGCTCCCAGCTTTCAGCACGTAGGAATCACTGCTTTGCAAAGTTTTAGAAATAAAGTCGCCGGCAATTCCAGCTGCGTCAATCAAGCTCGCGTTCTTTTCAGGAATCGCGTTATTAATAGAAGAAATCTGCTCACTTGTAAGCGCGGAAGTGTCCACGCTTTCTTCAAGAAGAGCCGCATAAACCTTGCCTTTCTTAGAAGATTCCCAGTTGACATTCACATTAGTCTGCATACCTTCGTTAATATCGCAGACGGCATACAACGTAATTCCTTCAATCTTGGAAGACTCGGCCGAACCGCCGTAAGCCTGAATTTTTACAACAACATTTTTTGAAACAGGAATCTTTTCAATTACCGGAAGAACGCCTTTTCCATCTTCCACGGAAGAAAATTCAGAAGAAGCTATTTCAAATTTCTCACCGGAAGAATTAAAGCCGGAAACCACAGCTTTTGCATTTTTAATTTCGCCAGCAAAAACCGCCCTGCTTCCAGCGTTGACTGCAACAGAACCATATTCCAAGTCATTTTTTTCAGGAACAAGGTCTGAACATCCAGAAACCAGCACAACGCCAAATATCAGCGCCACTGCAGATAACATTTTCAGATTTTTCATTTTTTTTCCTTTTTAAGGCAAGAACCAAACTTTTTTAACTTTCTCTAGAAAAAATTGTAAGTCCACTATTACAATCTGTCTAATTAAAGTTTTGTTATTTTTTGGGCAGCAACCAGCATTTTCAGAAAAAACTCACTGAGATTTGACCAAATTCCCACTGAGTTTTTAAAAATTCTCAGTGAGAAAAATAAAATTCTCACTGAGTTTCTGATGAATTCCCAGTGAGATTTTTCCCGCCCGACCATTTTTTTAAGAAAAAAGCCTGAAAAAGCCTCATACAAAAAAATGGCACGGAAAAGTTTTACAATTCCGCGCCATTCAATTTTTCAAAAATCTTTGTTTTTAGAATGTTACACCATAGTCAGCAGGATTTTTGTCGCTAACAAGAATCGGCTGGTTCTTTGTTCCGCCGGCAAACGAAGTAACTTTTCCGCCGCTTACAACCGCAGATTTTCCGTCGTACCAGTTGTAAACCGTTGTTCCATCGCTGAACAAGCCGCTTACATCAACAGAAGTTCCGCTGATTCCAATTGCAACGCTGCTTTCTCCAGCCGCTCCGCTGTAGCTTCGCTTTGTAGCCGAGCCAGTTCCAGCACCAACCGCCGGATTGAACTTTCTGAACGTTCCAACTTTTCCCCAGTGAGTCGCAGTTGCGCCAGTTGAAGCATCCCAGTTGAAATCAGAACGTGTTCCTTGATTTTCATCAGAACCTGTTTCACCGAAATTCCTTGAAGTTTCATCACCATAATAAATCTGAATCAAGCCAGGCATAAGAACAAATGATGTTCCAAGTTCTACCTGATTTGATGCACGTCCCAAACCTGTATCATGGCTTGAAATATAAAGCAATGCCTGAGTATCTCCCATTCTGTTTTCCCAGCTAGGAAGATTAGGTGAATATGTTTTCATACCGCTGGTCTTAGCAACCGTAAAGTCAATCATAGAATCAAAACCATTGCTAAACCATGAAGAATCTCCGCCTTTAGTCCAACTGAAAGCCTCTCCTGTCATCCAGAATTCTTCGTCCCAATCTTTAGCGTATTCATCGGCACGAGAAGAATTTCTCCAGTTTGCAAGAGCTGTTTTACAAAGAGCTTTCAGTTCACCCCAACGATATTTGTCTACGTGCTTTGCCGTATCGCAGCGGAAACCATCAATACCGAATTCTTCTACCCATGCAGCAAGCCATTTTTCAATCCAAACAGCAGGCGCATTTTTATCTGTTGTAGAACGCAGTGATTTTGCGGCAGGAATAATCCAATTATCATAGCCGCTTGTTTCCTTGCTCCACTTTGTCTGTAAAATAGGAGCGGCAGTCTGTTCTGTTTTGTTTTCTGTTTTTACATCTGGCAGATTATTAAGATTCTGTGTCAATTCAGAACTGTTGTCTATTGTATATCCAGGAACGCCAGCACGAACCCATGAAGATCCCCACCATTTAGCCCATTCTGAATTATGCCCATCATAGTCAATATTATCATGATGCTTATGATATGTATCTCCATCTGAACCTATCTTAAATCCCATGTCTGTTGACTTGCCGCCCTTAAACGAGCTCTTAAAAATATTTAAACTATAATCCTGACAATCCTGTAATGTAAGATAACCAGTATGATTCATTACAACGTCCATTACAACACGAATTCCGCGTTTATGACATTCGGTTACAAACGTTCTGAATTCCTCAACCGTTCCCATGTTTTTATCCATCATTGTATAATCAAGCGGATAATACCCATGATAAGCATAATGTGCAAAATCTCCATTATCTCCACCGCCGCACCAGCCGTGAGCCTGTTCATAAGGTGCAGTAATCCAAAGTGCATTCACTCCTAGCTTATCAAGATAATCAAGCTTTTCTGTAAGCCCCTTTATATCTCCACCGTGGAATGTTCCAATTGTTTTTCCTAAATCATCCTTTGACATACGTCCGTAACTGTTATTGTTAGACGAATCGCCATCATAGAACCTATCCTGAATTACAAAGTAAACATTCGCATTATCCCAAGTGAATGTATCGGCAAGTGCAGGTTTTTCTATTGTTGTCAAAGTAGTGTTTTCAGTTGTTGTGCCTTCAGAATTTGTTGCAGATGCAGAAACAGAAATTGTTTTGCCTGCTTCTGTGATTCCAAGATCTGAAAGTTTCAAAGTCAATGTTTTATTTTTAAAATCTGCAAGTGAATATGATTTTGAAACAGCACCGCTTAAAGCTACTCTTGCGCTTGTTACAGACGCATTATTTTCCACATAGCTTACAACAATTGAATTTGAAACTGAAATCTCTCCGCTAGCTGGAGAAATCGTTACTGTAGGCGGCAAAGGTTCTGTAACAATTTCAGATTCAACTGAAGCTACAAGCTTGCCACCGGAATATGAGCCTGAAAGGTCAGAAATCCATTCCCCAGAACCTTTATCCCACGTACCTTCTCCATATTTATATGTATCCTTATCTGTAGGAATTGTTAAATCAGCAGTTTGATTCCACTTATTATCCCAGTTGTTTTCAGTTTTGCTTGGATTCATTCGGCAGAATATTACAGAAGGATAAGAGCCTGATGGTTTTTTACAGAAATAATATCCTGACAAAGAATCTTTTTCCATATCAATCCATTTTGCATTTGCATTTGCATCTGCTGTTCCGCCAAAAAAGTAAGCAGCATATCGTGGAGAACTATCAGACCATTGCGTTGTAGTTATAAAATAAACCTTGTCAATCGTTCCGCCTTGCGAAGTTACTGTTACAGTTTGCTTAGCTCCGGTCTTTGAAACACCGCCATAAGTATAGGTTGCGCTCACAACAGTTTCACCAGCCGCAACAAGAGTTACTTTTCCGCCGCTTACAGTTGCTACAGCGGAATCAGAAGACTTCCATTCAGCAGAAGCTGTTACATCCTCGTCGGTTCCGTCTGAATAATAAGCAGTTGCATTAAACGCCGGTGCCTCTTCTGTGGAAGAATCTGCTTTAGCAACAGTCAGACGTTTCAAAGTTTTCTCTGTGCTCAGAATATACGCAGAAGAAGCCTGAAGCTTGTCATAACCTTTCTTGAAATCTTCTACAAAAAGCGGAAGATTAATATTTGTTGCATCACATTCCGGAGTCGCTTTCTCAATCGCTGCCATTTCCTCAGAAGAAAGTCCGCTGATATTCACATAAGATTCAAAAAGCGCATTATAAATATAACCTTTCCGGCTGGTTACCCAGTTAATTTCATCAAGATTATTCGAACCTGCTTTAATATTCACAACAGCGCGCAAAACAGCGTCTTCAACTTTTGTGCTGGCGCTTGAATCAGAATAGCCTTGAACAGTAATAATGCGGTTATTTCCAACAGGAATTTTAGAAATCAACACAGAACCCTTTCCGTTCGTCACATCGGCGGCTTCTGAAACTATCGGCGTTGAAATTCCATTTCCAGAAACAGAAGCCACAGCCTTTTTTATTGAATCAACATTTATTGCCCGGTAGTCTTTTCCAATAACCAAAGTTCCGTATTCAGAATTCTGACCAATAGATTCTTCTATATTATTGCTGCATCCGGCAAGCGCAACAAGAGCGACCGAAACGGCCGCAAGAAATATTTTTATTTTTTTCATTTTACAATCCAAAAGAAAAATAAAAGATAAAAGCAAGAAGCCGGCGTTTGCCAGCCCCTTGTTTTCTAACGATTAGTTACTTCCAAAATCCACATTAACACCTGCGTTTCCGGTACCTGAATTACCTTTTACTACATAAAATCTGTTAGAAAGTGTTTCCTTAGTTTCTTTCCCAGTAGCCTTTGATTTTGCAATTACCTTGCAGTAATAAGTACCCTCAACATCTGGTGTATAAGATTTGCTAGTCTTTCCAGTCAAAACTTCTGGATTAGTAGAAGAGTCATTGTCTTTCCACCACTGATAAGTATAACTACAAGGAACATTTGTAGTTACCTCAACAGAAAGTTCAGTTCCCAGGACAATATCTGTTGATTTTTCTGGAATACCCTTTATATCAATATCAATCTCAGATTCTGAAATTGTTGCAATAGAAGAAATTTCTCTAGATTTTTCACTGCCATTAACATTCCAAATGACACATTTGTATGTTCCAAAAGTATCTGGCTGGTATGAAGTTTCTATGGTTTTCTCGCCTGTTTCTTCAGTTCCCACTTTTTCGTTATCCTTATACCACTGCACGTGAATTGCACCTTCATCTACATGGGCCTTTACAACAAGTTTTTCAAGTTTGCTTATATCAGCAACAGATTTATCATTTATTCCAGTGTCAATGAAAGGCGTTTTTGCATTAGGATTTTCAAAAACAATTTCAGCTTTATTAGATTCAACGCTTTCTGTTCCATTATAAACAATAACATAATATGAACCAGTTTCTTTTGGAGTATAAGAACTTTCTGTCGCACCATCGATTTTTTCTCCATTCTTAAACCACTGGTATGTCAAAGAAACTTCTCCATCCAAAGAAGTTTTTACAACAAGAGCTTCCGCTGTATCCCCAACACTATAAGAAGCACCTTTCGGTTGTTCTGTTATAACAGGTTTTTCAACATAAGTACCGGAAACTTTTACAGTAAATTCCAAAACAACACAATTCTTAAGCGGAGTGTCTTCCGATTTCGCAACATACAACTTATATGTATAATTAGTTCCAGGAGTTGTATCTATGCCAGAAACAACAACATCCCATCTTTCTCTTTTTATATTCTTCGCTGCAGAAAATTTCACTTCTTCTTTTTTTAAATCTTCGCCATCATACATATCCAATGCAATAAAACAAAGATTATCAAAATTCGACTTGCTAGTAACCTTAAGTGAGATAGACTCGTTGTTATACACAAATTCGTTTTCTTCCAACGTTACATCAAACTCCGGGTCGCTTTCCCCCCCCCCACTGGAATCCGTTGAACAAGACAAGAACATCAGCGACAAGGCTGAAAATAAAGACAGCATCAAAAGAACTGCTTTTTTCATTTTTTCCTCCAAACTTTTAATAATAAAAGAAATTGTTTATAAGAACCCGGCTTTTCCCTCACCAGGCTTTTATACAGACTGGACAAACACTTTTTGTGATTAGAGCACACAAATCTCCACCATTAAGTTTAAGGCCTAATTCCTATATGTCAAATTAAAGATTTGTTATTTTTAAAAGTTAAGATAAATCATCAATCGTGCCATTAAATTAATAAGGATTAAAATAATATTTTTATGACAGAGCAAAAGAATTAAAATCATTAGAAACAATTGAAAAAATTCACTTCTTGCTGCAAATTTTACAATAATGACAGGCCGCAGAAGAATCGGAAAAACAGCATCATTTCATTTTAGTAATTATGGAAAATATATAGACATCTGGACAAGAATTGAGATGGCGCGGACGCGGGCGAGCCCTAAAGATTTGAGGAGAGCCACTCTATCCGCTCGTTCTTCCATTTTATAAAAAATTCTTTTTCTGATTCGTAAGTTTTGCGGTTTTCAGAATCAGACGGCGATTTCCAGACACTTTTTCCAAGAACCGGCCAGCGTTCAAAATTCAGCGCGGCATCGTTTTGCGGCTTGGCAAGAGCGGCAAAATGCTTTTCGTATGCTGAGTCCGTGGAATTTTCCGGACCAAAATATTCTTCAATTTTCGGCTTAAGCTCATTCCAGCGGCTTTTTGCTTTTTCCCTGAACTCAGGATTTTTCAGAAGCTGCGCAATCCAGCTTTCATATTCCATCAGGCTGCCGTCTTCGTCAGTTTTACCAACAGATTCTTCCGCCTTGAATCCGGTTACAGAATCTTCAAAGCTGTTGTAGGAATTTATGTTTCCCCAGCCTAAATCAAAATCCCACACCGGTCCCATAATGAACTGCTTTTTCTTCGGGTTGAAATACATATAGCAGCTGGAATAAAAGTTCGAGTCTGTATTTTTCGCAAGCTCCTCCAGAAGCCACCAGTCGGCGAAGGAATCCAAGTCCAGACACGAAAAATCTTTGGATTCAGAATACAAAGCGTCTTCTGCGGCCTGAACTTTCTGCTGAATCGCTTCTTCAATTTCTTTCTTCACATCTTCGCCAAAATCCGCGGCGTCCGGCTCTTTCAGCGAAAACGGAACATTTCTGTTTGTCTTGAACACAAAATTTTCATCCTGCCGGGTGTCAACTTCCAGCACAAATCCGTATTCATCAATTTTTTCAAGCTCTGCACATTCGGAAATATCTGGAATATTTATGCGATTCTTAGAAATTTTTATTGTTTCCATAGCCAGATAAACACCCTGATAAACGTTGTTCAAGAAAAGATTCACGCATTTTCCGCCCGGATTCCACGGCATTTTGTCAAAAACAGTTTTTCCAAGCTCATAGGAAGCAAGATTTCTGAGCAAAGTTTTGTCAAAATAATTAGCAATAAGCGCGAACGACTTGTTTTCGCCTAAATCCAGAAAATTCTGCTTCTTTTCAAACTTTATTGTATAGGATTTTTTTGGTGCATTGTTCCAGCTGGAATTTCCGCGGCCTTTTATTGTAAGCGGCGCACTTGTTTTTGTTCCTGAATAGTTCAGAACTTCAAGGTCCGCGTCAATTTTCTACTTGTTTTTGAATTTCGCAAGTTTTTCTTCTGAAAAATCTTCAATTTTTATGTTCACAACGGGAAGCCCGGCCTTTTTTGCAGAAAGTTTTTCCGGCTCGCTTTCCACTCTGTCTGAATTCAGAACGCGGATTTCAAGATTGTTATTTTCATAGGCACAGTCGCTTTCGTCTACCACAACTGAATAATATTTTCTGTAGGCTTTTGTGTCGTCCTCGCCTGGCGAAAGCTCTGTTTTTTCATGCGCAAGGGAAGAAGATACATCGCAGCCGAACAGTTTTTCACCGCCAAAATAAACATTCACGTCTTTTATGTCCGGTTCCGGCAGAAGATTTGCTTCTGAATCTTCAAATTCATCCAAAGTGAATGTGATAAAGATTTTTCCGTCCGCGATTATTGCGCTTGTCCTTTCAAAATTGAATTTAATTTTCTGCGGAACAACTTTCAGCGTCTGGGAATAAGGCTGACCGCCTACAAATCCTGTAAATTTCACTGAATACTCTTTTCCGTTTTCCAAGTCAGAAATTATATGATGCTTCTGGTTGCCGCCGCTTTCTTTGTTGATTTCTAATTTTTCTTTTTCACCAGAAGATGTTTCATATTCAATAAAAACTTTTTCAAAATCCAGAACTGTTTTTTCCGTGGAAAGTCCAGTCCACCACAAATACGCCGAGCCGTTCCTTGCAAAAGCTGAAAAAGTGAATCCTGTTTCAATTTCTTCCTTTGGCGCAGAATCCTCATCTTTTATTCCGCAGGAAAAACTAAGAAAAATCATAGCCGCCACAAGAAACGTCTTAAAAAAACTAAAAATTGTCTTCGCCATTATCGAAAATTCAAAATCATGTTCAGCGAACCGCATAAAAACTCCCCTATTTTTTTCATGAATAATATATCCACGAACTTTTTCTGTAATGCCACGCGAAAAAACTTACTTGCAGAATAATTACAACCCTTGCCTAACCTTTTAGTTTCTTGGTCATCGCAGAAATTTCTTCAAGCGAAAGGCTGCCGGAATTCACAAAATAATCCTGAACCGCTTTCTGCAAATCTGGAACTTCGTTTATTTCTGAAACTTTCAGCATATTTTCAAGCGAATATTTCAGAATGTTTGAGTCACGGAACTCTGCAATTCCCATTTCGCAGGATTTTTCGTAGTCGGCTTTTATTTCTTTCCACGAAGCGCCGCACAACGCCGCTAGAATTCCGCAGAAAACGCCGGTCCGGTCAACGCCAATCTCGCAGTGAATCAGGAATGGCGCCTGGTTCTGCTCGTTGTTTATGAAACCGCAGATTTGCTTCATCCACTGCAGCATCAGGTCTGAATCTGAATAATAATACACAAAATTTGCGCTCGGAACAATTCCGTTTCCGCCGCAATTCTTGTCGCCAACGTAAAGAATGCTTCCGACATTGATTATATTTTTGTAGTACCCAGGAATTGTTACGTTGTATTCAGTTCCGTCCACAGTGTATTTCATTCCTTCCGTTTCAGCCCGGTTGTTGCAAAGATTTATGTCCGACTTAATGCCGAATTCTTCCATATAAGATTGAACCTGCTCAAGCCGCAGCTGCTCGGTCGGCGCCTGCTCGTGGCTTGGATAGAAAGGATGGTACGAGCGGAAAAGCTTCTTTGTTTTCGAAACCTGCCTGAAATTTGAAATTTTACGCTTGTCCTCATCATTTTCAAGGTTGAAATCAGATTTCGCCTTTACTTTCAAAGCGTTTTTGCTGTTTTCCAGAAGATTTTCAATCCGCGCGGAATTCTGAAGGTCGCTTTCAAAAAGAATCAGCATATTGTTGTTGGAATTCTTGAACTGATATTTTTCTTCAACAAAATCCGGAATCGCAAGCTGCCTGCCGTTTTTGTAGAACCTGTATTCCGGCTGGCCGCTGAATCCCGGACGGCTGATTTTTTCGTAAGGAACTGCCAGGGAATACCAGTCGTAAGCTGGATCGTAGCAAAGCGTGAAATTTTCCTCATCTTCAACCCAGCGTTTTTTTGCAGGATTATAAACAGTTGTGAACGAGCCGCGAACTGTCAGCGTTGAAATATTTTCCTTTGAATCGTTCCAAGTCTTCAGGTCGTAGACGATTGTGATTGTTTTTTCATCCGCGGAATCAACGTAGCATCTTTTTCTGTTCGCCTCGGAATTAATAGGCTCTTCTGCAGAACGCTTAACTTTTACAACATAGGTTTCAGAATTTCCGTCCTTCGCCTTCACAATAATTGAAAATTCAAGCGAGCCGCCTTTTTCAATCTGCTGCGCGCCGGAAGGAGAAACTGAAACTTCAGCCCCGGAATAATTCGCTTCAGCCTTAAGTTCAGCGGTTTCCGTGTCGTAAGGAATTGTGTAGAACATCCGCCTTGAAACCAGAACAGAAGAACCGTTCACAGTTACAGAAGCAAGGCTCGTGTCATCCTCGGAAGGCTCCATCGCAATCTTGGCATAAATTGAATTCACAGGAGAATCACCGTGGTCAACGTAAAGCCAGTTTCCTGTTGCGCCGTCCCACTTGTTCAGCTTCAGCGTGTTCGCCGCAACTTTTTTGCCATCTGAATAAACTTCATTGTACACATTTAAATCTTCACTCTGGTTCCAGCATTTGTAGAGACCGTTCCACGAAGTTTCATACTGAAGTTCCTTTCCACGGGCAACAACCATTTCTTCCGCCCCGGAAGGAAGCTCCAGCCGCAGATATTTGCTGTCATCAGTTTTTTCAAAAGAATACCAGCTGCTGCTCAGCCCCGCGCCCCAAATCCAGGCAACAACAGCAGCGCCGTCTTTTGCATAGTTCACGCCCGACAAAGAAGAATCTGAAACATCCAGATAAATAAAATTGTTTCTAGCTTCCTCAAAAATCACTTCAACATTTGCATACTGGCTGAATCTTGTTACATTTTCCTCGGAATATTCCGCGCGGAGCTTTGTTTTTCCAGCTTTTTTAAGCGAAAGAATGCCGGATTCCACCGAAAGAATTTCTGCATTTTCAACCTGCCATAAGGCTTTTTCCGTAACATCAATTTTGTTTCCGTCTGAATAAACCGCCGTTACGCAAAAAGAAGGCTTTTCCGCAGTTGAAGAAACGGATTCCGCCATGGAAAGCCGCTTCAAATAAATTTCCGGCAGAAGATAATCCTGAACTTCACCGCTCAAGCTTGAAGAATTGAAATCTTCAGCAATAAGAGCGTAATTTATGCGGCTCAAGTTGCTTCCGCAGTCGTCCAAAGTTGGAACAATTCTGCTTATCGAAAGTTCCTGCTCGTCCGTAAGACTGGAAATATCCACGCCGTTTTCAAGCAGCGCAGAATAGATGAATCCTTTTATGGAAGAAACACGGTTGATTGTATCAATGGAATTTTCGCCCGGCTCAATATCAACAACAGCCTTTAAAACCGCATCCTCAATCTCTTTTCCGCTGGAATCAAGCCCCTGCACCGTGATTATTCTGTTTTTTCCAACAGGGATTTTTTCAATTCTGAAAGAGCCAGCTCCATTCTGCACATCGCAGGAAACAGAAATTTCGTCTGAAATGTCGTAACCTGAAACAGAAATTTTCGCAGAAGAAACAGAGCCAACATCCAGCTTCGTATAGTTCACCCGCGCCGCAGAACGCTGAAATTCAAGGTTTCCAAATTCCTTGGAAACAGACTCGTTCCGCTCCGAAATTGAATTCGCGCAGCCAAAAAGAACAGAGAAAACTAAAAACAAGGCAGGAACTATTAAACTTTTTTTCATTCTTCAACCCAATGATAAGCCCGTTACTTTTTGCTGTCAAACTTTTTATTTGCGAGCCACACCAAAAAAATCCCGAACCCCTCAATGCGCAAACAAAGAGAGCTTCAGGATTTCAAGGATTTGTTTTCAGCAATTATTTCAGAATCCTAAATAAGGACTTTCTTTTGCGACTTTTCCAGGAGCCGGCGTTGCAAGCCCGGTTTTTACAAGCACAACAAGAGCTGCGTTTCCACTTCCACTTGCCGCGCAAGAAATTGAACCTCCGCTAGCAGACAGAATATCACCTGTAATAGCATTCACATACTCACCATCAAGAACACCAGACCAACTGTGAGTTCCATTACCAACACCAACAAGCGCATAAGAATCAACAGATTCACCTGTTATCTTATTTGTTCCTGTATAACGACGTTTGTAGCCAGCCCAGCCGCCGCTATGACCATCCTTTGAATACTGTCCCATCTGCAATGCAGGAACAGCCAGACGGATTCTGTTCAAGTCTCGCAAATGCTTTGACAAAGCAGAACTCAAAGTATTTGAAACTTCTCCGCTTGCTGTATATTCTCCAAAATCCGTTGCAGCAACATCACCTGCAAGATGCTCGCCATAATAAGCGCGGCCAGTTTCATTCAATGTATTTTTAGTGCTTCCCGGCCAGTCGTTTGGCTTTCCTGCCGCAAACTTAATTTCAGAGCCATAATAAACAATTGGAATTCCTCTGTATGTAAACAGCATTGACCATGCGGCCGCAAAATCATCTTCGCTTCCATCCCAACGTGTCTGAGCTTTGTTCGGACCGTAGTCATGACTATCAGTATACCAAGTAAGGTAAGTTGCATCGTTATACGCTCCATCGCAAGTAGCATTATTATAAGCTCCAGCAAAACCATTGCAGAAACCATTATGGCTTACAATATCAATAGTAGAAACATGATAGTCGCTTTCTGGAACTGCCTTATGGGAATAATCAGTCTTTCTATACAAATTTCCATTAAGCTCATGATTTTTTGAAAGATCTGTGCTCTCAGGACAAACAGTTTCATCCCAAGTGTAATTGCACTGACGTATAGGAGCAGGCTTGTCGTTCATGAGATTATTAACAAAGTTAGCAACTTCGCCAAACACAAAGAAATCTCCACCGCCACGGGCATTTTTTGCAGTTTCTGTTGCAGCTTCCTCAAAAAATGCCGGCCAGAAATGATCATTCAATGTTTTTTTGTCAATATGCATAACTGTATCAACACGGAACATATCAACACCCATATCAATATAGCGCTTATATGCACCAATGACATAATCCTGAACTTCCTTGCTTTCTGTGTTCAAATCAGGGCAGTCTTCATGGATAGACCGAAGATTTGCGTCCGGATATTTATCAAACATACCTGAATCATTAAAGCCATTTGCCCAGCCATGGAAATGAAGTCCAGGAGAGTTAACATACTGATCGTAAGTATAATTTGAAGTTTTGTTTCCATTGACAGTTGAAAAATCTCCAGTATCAATAGTCAGCTGATAGCTTTCTGTTGTCGGCCATTGGAATGGTGAAACTCCAGCATTGTTTTTTCTTGTGCTCAAATAAGAATATGCAGAAATATCAGCTGCCGTAAATGGACGCACATCACCGACAACATCCGCGCTAGGAGGAATATCCTGCCCGCCTACATCAACACCATCTATCTTCCATCCTTCTGGATATTTTCCAGGAGATTTCAACCCATCATATTCCCAGCCATTAGGAAATTTCTGAACGCTAGAAACGCCTGTCTTGTTGGAAACTGAATATGCTTTCTCATAAGCATCTTCATCATAAGAAAAATTTTCCCAGCCAACAGGAACTGGATATGATTTCGTATCACGATTATATTTTATTTCAGCAAAATCTTTTAATCCGAAACGTCCTGAATGCTGAAGAACAACATCAAGACAAATTTTCATGCCACGCTTATGAGCTTCATCAACAACTCTCTGGAAATCATAGCCAGGAGAAACAAGTCTGGCATCTTCCTTATACATATCCCAAGCATGATAACCATGGTAACAAAGAGGTCCTCTGTTCTGAACAACAGGTGTTATCCAAATACAAGTAAATCCGAGCGCTTTTATATAGTCCATTTTTTCAACAAGACCTTTAAAATCACCGCGCCAAGAAGGATCCTCATCACTAGAACACCATTGATCGCCAACAGTATTAGAGGAATCACCGTCAAACCAACGAGCTGTAAGAAGGAAATAAATAGATTCCTGACGTGGATCCCAACGGGTAGCCTGGATTGCCTCCCCTACACTATAGTAGTAAGTGCCAAAAGTTTTATTGCCAGACGCATCCATAGCAAGAATTCGAATGGTTATGCTTTCATCCTTTGAAACTGTTATAGTTTTTCCCGCAGTATATTTTTCAGATGAAGTAGTTGGTGTTGAATTATCTGTTGTGTAATAGGCAGAAACACCTTCCGCACCTTTATTATCTTTAAAAGAAAATGAAACAGAAATTTCTTCGCTGTAGCGGCCAGGATTTTTGGAAGGAACTATAACAGGCGCTTCCAAATCCGCATTCGGATCTATAACATAACTAAATGAATAAATTTCTCCCCAGCAAGGATTTGCATTTTTATTATATGCAACAGCCTTCAAAACCAAAGAACTAGAAACAGTTACCGGTGAAGAATATTGCGCAGAAGAACTATCTGGATCTGTTCCATCAATTGTATAATAGATAATATCACTAGAACCATTTGAACTTGAAAGCGTTACTTTCTGAGCAGAAAGATAAGTTCCTTCCGCAACAGAAGCTTTTACCGAAGGCGTGCTCGGCCGCTCCGGATTATAATCATACCAATTTCCGTCTTTGAACCAGTATTCGCCGGCTGTCAAGCTGTCGCCACCTTGTCCATTAGGCTTATGCTGTCCGTTACCATTATTGCTGAAAAGAACATCAACTGCCGTATGGTCAAAAACGTATGAATACCAGCCTGTGCTTTCTGCCGTCATCTCTACTCCTGGCCATACACCGCCAGTATAATTATTCTTTGTATTGCCTGTTTCCCATGCCCAGACATGAGTATATCCTTTCGCATGAACAATAATCCTGTCGTCAACCACAGTTCCGTCAACGGTGATTTTTACGGAGGTTTTGTTTGAAACGTTTACAGTATGTTTTCCGCCGCTGGAAAAAGTTCCGTAGGCAAAAGCTTTTGATTCGCCTGTGCTGTCAACCGCGTAGATTGGCCATGTGCCAGGAGCAACTTTAAGCGTTGATGAAAAGTCGTCTGAAGAAACTTTCTGAACATCAGAAGACGGATCGCCCACGTAAATCTTGTAGCCGGAAACATTTTTCGCCGTCAGGGCAATTTCCGCAGCAGAAAGCTTGTATTCAGAAGAAGATTTAAGTCCGTCCGCACCGCCTGAATAATAATCTGAAGCTATTTTCGCCGTGTCCACAAAAGGCGCGCTTACATCAGACGGAATCGCCGCCTTGATTTTTGCAATATCGCTGGAAGACACATTAGAAATGTTCATCTTATTTTTCAATTCTGCAAATACATTTCCAAGCGCAGTTGTTCCCCAGTTTACAGAAACGGAAACATTCTTTCCGGCCTCAACATCGCAGATTGCGCGGATAACAATTCCGTTGATTTTTCCGCTGGAATTAAAAGCCTGAACGGTTACAATCCTGTTCTTTCCGGCCGGAATTCCGCTCACAGAAAGCGTTCCTTTTCCTTCAGAAACATCGCATTTCCCGGTCGGCTCGCTGCCTGATTTTATTCCATTTCCGGAAACCGTGACGATTGCATAATCAATATCGCCTGAAAAAACAGCGCGGTTATCGTTTATTGTGATTGAGCCCGAATCTGATGAGCCAGAAGCACCATCATACCGTTCATCCAGAGAATTTGAACAGCCCGCCAGAATTGCCGCAAGCGCAGACAAAGCCAGCCAAAGCTTTTTAATTCCCAGCTTTTTCATAGTGTCCTCCATTGCAGAAAACAGCGTGACGGCTTTTCCCGCGCCATCAGCACACGCTCCTCAACGCGGCCGCTTTCCGCAAACACATTGTTACTTTTTACAATCTCTTGCCGAATGGTTAAATTAAATAGAAAAGTTGACTTATCATTTTTCACTTTTTTACATACTTAAAATGCTAAGCCCAAATTTTGAATAAAGCAAATTAAAAAAATGTTATATTTAGCCCAGATATCGCCAAAAATCTTCACAAACTGAAAATCTGCCTGCGCTTTTGTTTTTTCATAGAAAACTCGGCATTCAGACTAATTAGAAGAATTTTAGATTGCAAAGCTGTCTTTCTGCTGTTTTTCCTGGTTCATTTCTGTTATGTACATAATGAAGTAGTCTTCAAGAGTTTTTTTAGGTCCAGGAAGCTTCATGCGCTCGCGGGCGCGGGCATCGTCGCGGCGGACTGTGTAAAGAGAATAAAAATCGCGGTAGTCAAGCCCGGCGTCAGCCTTCACGTGCTCGCCAAGAAAAGATGAAACATCATCACGGTTAATAGAAGAAATTCCGCGCTCACGCAGAATATTTTTGAGCGTTGCAATTTGCTCTGTGGAAATTCCGAAAAGAAACTCCTCCATCGCCTGCGTAACTTCCTTAATCTGAAGCTTGCTTTTTATGAACGAAATCCACTGCTCGTCCATCTGCATGCTCATCATTATAAGCTCGCTTGTTCCCATCATTGTTCCAAACGCAGGCGCAAGACGGCGGCGTGCGCTCCAAACCTGCTGAAGAACCGGAGCAACAGATTCAATTGTCTGGTCATTCCGGTGCTCCCAAAGAAGCAGAAGCGAAAGCCCCCAGCTTCGCCGGAATTCAAGAGGCAGAGAACCGTCATTTATAAGGTCAATGTAAACGTCCTCCGCAAGAAGCGTGAACATCATCGTTACAGTTTCAAGCTGAAGAGCCTGCGTAACAGACTTAGGCGCGCCAATCTGCTCGCTTATTTTCGCCATGGAAGAAAAAGTGTGGATTTTTGCAACCATGTATCCTTTTCCCAGAATCGCCTTTGAAGGAAGCTGAAGAGTCGAGTCGCCCTTCGCCTGGTGCTTTATAAGAGAATCAATAAGAAGCTGCGGCGTGCGGATTCCTCCAGGCAAGTCATGCCGTTCAAGCAAAGACGGAAAGCGCGCAACAGCCTCCGCAAGTTTTGTAAGATCTTTTATGCGGCTTTCAATTACTTCAAGACGCTCCGGAGCTTTTTCCTTCAAAAGCGGAACAAACTGGTTGTAAAGGATTTTTTCCTTTGGAGTAAGAATTACAATTCCTTCATCCTGAACTTCCGCAACTTCCGGCTCTGCATCATAAAAATCTGAAAGAGAAACTTCTGTAAATTTGTTGTTTTCGCGCACGTCGGACATAACTTTAATATTATACACCAGAATTTCAGTTTTTAAAGAAAAATTGAAAAAAATATTTCAGAATGAAAATTTTCCCCTCGACTAAAACTTCTTCTTTCAAATTCAGGGTTTTCTTCCGACAATCTGAATATGAAGAAATGTTTTTTTATTTTATCAGTGATTTTTGCAAGCGTTGCGGCTTACGCACAAAACGGGCTTCTTATAAAGCCAGACGACATTCGGCTTGTTCCGGATTCGGGCAGCACTTTCAGCGAGGCAAAAGGCTACCATCTTTTTGTAAGAAAACTTCCGCAGGTTGAATCAATAATGCTTGTGGAAACAACAAAGGATCCTGCCGGCAAGAACGACAGCTACGCCTACAGGGCGCTTGAATACAACAAAATCAACGGAGATGAGATCCGGTTTCTGAACGGGAAAAAACTTGAGTCGGAATACTCAAAATTCAGCCTGATTGACTCAACACCGGAGCCGGACGAACAGTTCGGAAGCGCATTCCATATCTATATTCCGAAGCAGATGGAATACGGCTATCCATGGTCAAGAAACGGAAAAATCACAATAGACAAAGGAACTTTCATAAACATACGCTCCTTTGAAAAAAAATACGCAGACTACACCGGCGGATTCTACGACAACGCTTATATGTTTGACCTTGGAGAAAAAATTCCAGTCCGCAAGGAGCAGAAGCCAGAGCCGAAACCGGAAAAGGAAGAAATTCCAATTCTTACAGACGACTACAATCCTGTTGCGAGCGCGAAATTCAGCGAGATTTCAGATTTCATGACATACTCAAAAGGTCCTGACACAATTGTTGAAGACATTATGGACGCGCTGAACAAACTCAATCCAAAAGATGAAGCCGACGTTGTGTTCGCAATCGATGCAACAGGAAGCATGAAAGACGACATTGAGCAGCTGCGGAAAGAATGGGTTCCGAGCCTGATTGCCGCAATGAAAGATTTCAAGGATATAAGGCTAGGACTTCTGCTTTACCGCGACTACGGCGACAACTTCAAGTTCAGGAATCTTCCGGTGAAATTCTTTGACTTCACGGATGACCTGGCAGTTTTCAGCAAGAACCTGAACAGCTTCAAAATAAACGGAAAAGAAGGCGGCGATATTCCGGAAGCCGTTTACGAAGCGCTTTACGCCTCGCTTGAATTTTACGGCTGGCGGCCGTCTGCCCAGAAAAAAATAATTCTTATCGGCGATGCAGAACCGCACCCTACACCGCGCGGAACAAAAAAATACACAAAAAATCTGGTTCAGAAAATTGCCCAGGAAAAACAAATCCAGATTGAAGCAATAATCACACCAGACGAAAAAGACAAGCGCGGAAGATAAGACTACTCATCTTCCGCAGATAAAAATTTATCTTTGCACAGTTCCAGCGCGCAGCTTGGCGGCAGTCTCCTTGTCCGTCAGAAGGTGCACAAGTTCCATTGCAAACTGCTCGGCAGTTCCGGCTCCGCGGCTTGTAACAACATTGCCGTCGGTTTCAAACGGATTTTCCGAGCAGTGGACGCTGCCTTCAAGAGCTTCCGCCGCGGAAATTCCGCCAGCACAGTACTGCTCAACATTTTTTTCCATATCTGGATAGCAAGTCCATCTTCTGCCTTTAAGAATTCCGGTTTTCGCAAGAACAACAGCAGGAGCGGCGCAGATTGCTGAAACAATTTTTCCAGCCGCAAAGCATTTTTTTATGTATGCGGCAAGCTCATTGTTCGCGGCAAGATTCGCCGAGCCGTTCATTCCTCCCGGAAAAAATATCAGGTCGGGAAGCTCATCCAGAAAATTCGCCTTGAACTCTTCAAAATTCATATCTGCAATAACAGGAATTTTGTGCGAGCCCATAACAATATAAGGGTCGTTCATTGTAGGACTTGGAACGGCAACTGTAGTCACTTCCACCTGATGGCTTCTTCTAAGATAGTCAACAGGAGTAAGCGCTTCAATTTCTTCAAATCCATCGGCTAAAAAAACAAGTGCCTGCTTCATAAATGCTCCAAATGTCAGCGCGCAAGAATTTCTTTCAGCTCAGGAAGTTTTTCAAGCTCCTTTTTAAGAGCTTCCTCGCGGGCTTTGTTCACATAGTCTTTTGCCTGGAATGAATATGTGAAATTCGTGTGGACATCGTAAGTGCCTTTCATCAGGGCGTAAGCGTCTTCGGTCATTACAAGCTCTTCGTCAGTAGGAATAACAAAAATCTTGATTTTAGAATCATCCGCGCTGATTAAAGTTTCCGCATTTGAAGTGTTTGAAAGCGCATTTTTTCTTGAATCCATCTTGATTCCCAGAATTTCCAGGTTTTCAGTGGCAAGCTCGCGGATTCGCGGAGAATGCTCGCCTACACCGGCAGTGAACACAATTGCGTCAACTCTTCCAAGGGCAGCCGCATACGCACCGATTGTTTTCTTGATTCTATATCCTTCCATAGCCTGACCAAGCTTGCAGAGCGGATCGCCTTCCTCCGCGCCTTTTTCAACATCGCGGCGGTCTGTATATTTTCCTGTGATTCCAAGAAGTCCTGATTTCTTGTTCAAAGCCTTGTCCATTTCATCAAGGCTCATTCCAGTCTTGCGCATAATATAAAACGGAAGAGCTGGATCAAGATCTCCGGAACGAGTTCCCATAACAAGCCCCGCAAGCGGAGTCAGTCCCATTGTTGTATCGTAGCATACGCCATTTTTCACAGCGCAGCAGGAAGCACCGTTTCCAATGTGGCAGATAATAAGATTTGTGTCTTTAGGAGCCTTGTTCAAAAGAGCGGCCGCACGCTTTGCAGTATAAAGGAATGAAGTTCCGTGGAAACCGTATTTTCTTGCGGCATATTTTGTATACCATTCGCGCGGAATCGCATACATAAACGAACTTTCAGGCATTGTCTGGTGCCAGGCTGTGTCCATTACGGCAGCGTGAGGAACATTCGGCAGAACCTTCTGAGCCGCCTCGATTCCCATAATATTTGCCGGCATATGAAGCGGTCCCAAGTCAACAACAGAGCGGAAAGTATCCAGAACTTCCGGAGTAACCAGAACAGACTTTGTAAATTTGTCGCCGCCATGAAGAACCCTGTGGCCAACAGCGCCGATAACGCTCATATCTTCAATAACACCAACATCCTTATCAGTAATTTCTTTAAGAATAAGCTCAATCGCCTCTTTGTGGGTCGGACACGGACTTTCAAATTCAATTTTCCTTCCGTGCGCCTTGTGAGTAATGCAAGAGCCTGTGTCGCCGATTCGCTCAACAACACCGTTAGCCATTACAACTTTGTTGTCCCAGTCATAAACCTGATATTTTGCAGAAGAAGATCCGCAGTTAAGTGTTAAAATTACCATTTATTTTTCCTCTAAAAAGAAGTGTTATGCTATTGTAAAACTTTAAACAAAAATAGAAAAGGGCGGCCAAACGCCCTGCTCAGACGTATTTTTCAACCAGAAGGCACGCGCCTTCAACAATCGCCTTGTGTTCTTCCGGGGCAATCCGCGCATACAGCGAATCCGGCGTGTCTTCCGGCAGAACAGGAACTTTTTTCTGAATCAGAATTTTTCCGCCGTCACATTCGCCGTTAACCAGATGGATTGTGCAACCGCTTTCTTTTTCCCCTGCGGCAAGAACAGCCTCGTGAACATGATGTCCCCACATTCCAACTCCGCCGAATTTCGGAAGAAGAGCAGGATGAAGATTTATAATTTTGTCAGAATACTTTTCAATAATTTTTCCGGAAAGAACTGTAAGCCAGCCAGCCTGAACAATTCCCTGGACTTCAAATTCATTGCAGATTTCAAGAACTTTGTCGCTCACAGCAGTGCGCTTTTCTTCTCGTGTGGCTTTTTTTGCATTTTCCGCGCCCATAACCGCGTAAGGGCTTGCAATTCTAGCAGGAATTCCAGCTTTTGCGGCCCGTTCCAAAGCAAAAGCATCTTTATGGTCGCTGACAACAACAGCAATTGAATACGGGCAGTCCGCATTTTCTTTTTCAAAATCAATCAACGCCTGAAGATTTGTTCCTCCACCAGAAACCAAAACCGCGATTTTTTTCATACAAGCCCCTTTTTATGTTGTTTGCCTGAATGTTTGAGTTTTGCTGAATGAAATAAAAGCGGAGGCAGAGGGCAATTTGTGAAGACTTTGGGCGATTGAACCAATTGAAGTTGCAACGCAACCCAAATCCTTACAAGCGAAGCGCGAGCCCAATCCGTCTGGAGCAAATTGAAATCTGCCGAAAGCGATTTTTCAGAATAATTCAATAAAATTCAAACATTCAGTTTTTATATTCTACAGACAATTCAGCGTTGCCGCAAGAAATACAAATTTGCGTTGTCTTGAAGAACATACTTAAAAAGAGTAATATCTTTCTATTATAGTTATAATATTATTTGCATTTTTAGGAGTTCTTATTATGGTGCCAACTTTAATAAAAGATTTGCTTTCAACAAAACCAGAAAGCCAGAAAGTTACTGTCTGCGGCTGGATTCGTTCTGTCCGAGACTCAAAGAATCTTGTTTTTATTCAGGTGAACGACGGAAGCTGTTTTGCAAATATCCAGCTCACGTTCGACAGAAATTCGCCTTCTCCAAATGCAAATGTAAATAATATAGAAGAAGAATTAAAAAAACTGAACACAGGCGCTTCTGTACGCGCTGAAGGAATTCTGATTCCGTCTCCGGCGAGCGGCCAGGCTGTGGAAGTTACGCTTGAAAGCCTTAAATGCCTCGGCGGCTGCAACCCGGAGGAATATCCTCTGCAGAAAAACAGAATGTCAATGGAATATCTTCGGACAAATGCTCATCTTAGGGCAAGAACAAACACTTTCGGCGCAGTTTACCGCGTGCGAAACCAAATGGCTTTTGCTGTCCACTCGTTCTTTCAGGAGCGCGGCTTCCAGTACATCAACGCCCCGGAAATCACCTGCTCTGACTGCGAGGGCGCAGGTGAAATGTTCCAGGTTACAACCCTTTCAATGGAAAAAATCGCTGAGCTTGGCGTAAAGGCAGGCGCGGGCGGAATGAAAATCGAGGACGCTCACAAAATTGTTGACTACTCAAAGGATTTCTTTGGAAAAAAGGCATCGCTCACCGTTTCCGGCCAGCTTGAAGCGGAAACAATGGCAACCGCGCTAAGCCGCGTATATACTTTCGGGCCTACTTTCCGTGCGGAAAATTCAAATACTCCGCGCCACCTTGCTGAATTCTGGATGATTGAGCCGGAAATGGCGTTTTTCGACCTGAACGACGACATGGACATCCAGGAAGACTTTGTAAAATATCTTCTGAACTGGGCTTTAACAAAATGCCGCTCAGACCTGGAATTCTTTGACAAGCGCATTCAGCCTGGCCTTATCGAAAGCCTTGAAAAAGTTGCAAAGGCGAAATTCGTGCGCATTTCCTACACCGACGCAATCGCGAAGCTTGAAGAAGCTGAAAAGAACGGTGCGAAATTCGAGTTCAAGCCTTACTGGGGCTGCGACATCGCCACAGAGCACGAGCGCTACCTTACAGAAAAAATCTTTGGCTGCCCGGTAATGGTTTTCAACTATCCAAAGGAAATAAAATCTTTCTATATGAAGCAGAATGACGACGGAAAAACTGTAAAGGCCGTTGACGTTCTTGTTCCTGGAATCGGCGAGCTGATTGGCGGCTCTGAGCGCGAGGAAAACTACGAAAAGCTCCTGAAGGCGTGCGAGGAACGCAAGATGGATATGTCAAACTACCAGTGGTACCTTGACCTGCGCAGATTCGGAACTGTGCCTCACTCAGGATTCGGGCTTGGATTCGAGCGTCTTATCCGCTACGTAACTGGAATGGAAAACATCCGCGATGTAATTCCATATCCACGCGCGCCGAAGCTTGCTGACTTCTAATATATGAAGAAAAACATAAAATCTGGCTTGATTCACTTGAGCCAGATTGTTTATTTAACAGCCCGCGGATTTTTCCAGAACAACCTTGGAATGTGCGCTTCTGCCTGCACGCTGGGATTTATATTCAGTTTTATTCCTCTTGTAATGCTGATTCTTACACTTTTCATAGGAATTCTTCACGCATCGCCTTCAATTCTGGAAGGATTTTCTGTTCTTGTGGCAAATATCACACCGGTTTTTGACATAAACGGCTACATAAACGGGCTGAAGGGCGGACTTGTTCTGAACTGGGTGAATTTTGTGCTTGCAGTCTTTGTGATATGGATGGCTCGGAAAATGTTTCTTTCAATAATCCAGAGCCTTTCAAAAATTTTCAACACGGTTGCGCCGGCGCGCCCTGTAATAAACCAGCTGCTAACATTCGCCGGAGAAGTTCTTATCGTTGTGATTGTGGCAGCCGCCTTTTTTGCGGCGTTTCTTACACGGCAGATTTTCAAGCTACCTGTTTTTGAGCGGATTTCCTCGCTTTCACCTATTCTTTTCAGCCATCTTTCAAATTTTCTTGTGAACCTTGCTCTTTACGTAATTATTTTTTCCATGACGGTAGCCGCGTACAAAATCGGCTCAGGAACAAAACCAAAGACAAGGCTCTGCCTTCTTTCAGCCTTGCTCTGCACGGCAAGTTTCTATGTGGCAATCACTGTTATTTCTGTTTTTATGAACAGGGCGAACTACAACACGATTTACGGAGTTCTTGGAAACATCATAATTCTTCTTTTTGAAGTTTATATTTTCTTCAACCTTTTTCTGGTTTTTGCGCAGATGATTTTTACAGTTCAGTTTTTCCATTCAAACCTGCTGAGCGAACTTTATCTTCTTCCAGCTCAAAATCCAAAGAACATTGACGACCTGGTGCGCCGGGCAATTTTTATAACTCCTTCCGCGCTGATGACGCAGGAAAATATGGAGACTTTTTTTCCAGGGCAGGAAATTTTCAGGAACGGTGAAAGCGCTGGCTGCGTTTACTATCTTGTCTCTGGAAGCGTGAAGGAAGAGCGGAATGAATCCGTGAAATTCCGTTCTGAAGGAAGCTTTTTCGGTGACTTGGATTTTATGATTGACTCAATCCATCATTCAGCGGCCACAGCAGTTTCTGAATGCAAGGTTATAAAAATTCCAAGCGAAGAATTCAGCGAGCTTCTTGACAAAAACCCGAAGGCCGCAGTCAAGGCAATGTCAAAGTTATCAAGATATACGGCTAAATTTTATGGACGCAACGAAACTATTTTGCTATAGTTTTCTGATATACAATTTCTTTCAATTTTAAGCTAAGCTGATTTTGAAAGTTTGATGTTTTCTTTAAAAAAGGAATTTGTGATGACAAAGTACATTTTTGTAACAGGCGGAGTTGTTTCTGGCTTAGGCAAGGGAATTGCCGCAGCTTCAATCGGTCTTATCTTGAAAAATTTAGGTCTTAAAGTTGTAAATCAAAAATTCGACCCTTATTTGAACATTGATCCGGGAACAATGAATCCTATTCAGCACGGCGAAGTTTTTGTAACCGATGACGGCGCGGAAACAGACCTTGACCTTGGCCATTACGAACGTTTCACAGACACATCTTTGTCCCAGTCTTCAAACACAACGGCAGGACGCGTTTATCTTACAGTTCTTAACATGGAGCGTGAAGGAAAATTCCACGGCGGAACTGTGCAGGTAATTCCAAATATTACTGAAGAAATAAAAAGAAGAATGTTGCTTTCAACAAAAGAAACAAACGCTGATGTTATAATCACAGAAATCGGCGGAACTATCGGAGACATCGAGTCGCTTCCGTTTGTTGAGGCAATCCGCCAGATAAAATATGAGGTCGGCGAGGAAAACTGCTGCTACATTCATCTTACACTTGTTCCTTACATTGCAACAGCGAACGAGCTGAAAACAAAACCGACTCAGCATTCCGTAAAGGAACTCCACGAGCTTGGAATAATTCCGAACATCATAATGCTCCGAACAGAACATCCGATTGACGACCAGACGCGCGAAAAGCTTGCGAATTTCTGCAACGTTGATCCGGCGCACATAATCCAGAACCTGAACGCGCGCTCAATTTACGAAGTTCCTCTTCAGCTTGAAAAAGAAGGTCTCGGCAAAGCTGTATGCACTGCCCTTGGAATCAAAAAAGGACCGGCGGACCTTTCAGAATGGATTAGGGTTGTTGACCGCTTCAACAATCCAACCCAGAGCATAAAAATCGCGCTGGTAGGAAAATATGTAGCTCTTCACGATGCGTACCTTTCTGTTGTTGAATCGCTTATTCACGGCGGAATCGAAAATCTTGCATCAATTGATATTGACTGGGTTTCTTCTGAAGACTTGACGGACGACGAAGCCACAGAGAACCGCCTGAAAGACGCTGACGCTGTAATTGTTCCAGGCGGATTCGGCGGCCGCGGCATTGAAGGAATGATAAGCACGGCGAAATACTGCCGAACTCACAATGTGCCTTATTTTGGAATCTGTCTTGGAATGCAGATTGTCTGCATTGAATACGCAAGAAATGTCCTTGGATTCGCGGATGCAAATTCAACGGAAATGGAGCCGAAAACAACACATCCTGTAATCGACCTTATGCCTGACCAGAACGGAAAAATTCTTGGCGGAACGCTTCGCCTTGGAAAATTTGAATGTTCAGTTGCTCCGGGTACAAAAACCGAGCAGGCTTACGGCAGCAAGACAATCTGGGAACGCCACCGACACCGCTACGAATTCAACAATGTTTACCGCGATGACTTTGAAAAAGCCGGACTGATTATCGCCGGTGTGAACCCAGAGCGTAACCTTGTGGAAATTGTGGAAGTTCCGAACCACCAGTGGATGGTTGGCGTCCAGTTCCATCCTGAATTCAAGAGCCGCCCGAACAAGGCAGGACCGCTTTTCAGAGAATTTGTAAAAGCCGCCTGCGAAAACAAGAAAAACCGCAGTAAGTAAATTTTAAGGAAACTTTTATGCCACGAGAAAAAATTGTTGTTTTAGATTTTGGAAGCCAGTACGCGCATCTTATTGCAAAACGATTCCGCATACTTGGATATTATTCAGAAATTGCGCTGCCTTCCGCAGACATAAGCACTTTTGAAAACACAAAAGGAATAATTTTTTCCGGCGGACCAAGTTCCGTTTATGAAGAAAATGTGCCGGAATTCAACGAAAAAATTCTTTCCCTGGAAATTCCGATTTTAGGCCTGTGCTACGGCCACCAGCTGATGACAAAATGCTACGGCGGAAAAGTTGGAAAAGCTGAAACCGGAGAATTCGGCTTTTCAGAGCTGAAATTGAATCCAAACGTAAAATCTCCGCTTTTTGAAGGAATCGAGCCGCTCCAGCAAGTCTGGATGAGCCACCAGGATGAAGTTCTGGAGCCTGGCGAAGGATTTGAAACAGTCGGCTCAACAAAAGACTGTGCGTTTGCGGCGCTTCAGAATCTTGCAAAAAAAAGATTCTCCCTTCAGTTTCACTGCGAAGTAAAAGATACTCCATGCGGAAACCAGATTTTTGAAAATTTCGCAAAAATCTGCGGAATGCAGAAAAACTGGGACCAGGACACTGTTCTTAAAGTTATCCTTGAAGGAATAAAAACTCAGGCGAAGGACAAGAACGTTCTGCTTTTCCTTTCGGGCGGCGTGGACTCAACAATCACATTCGCGCTTCTGAACAAGGCTCTTGGCCAGGAAAAAGTGCTTGGACTTCACATTGACAACGGATTCATGCGTAAAAATGAATCTAAAAACGTTGCGGAAGCTTACAGGAAATTCGGATTCAGCAATTTCATCGTGGAAGACGCTTCTGAAAGCTTTTTGAACGCAATCAAAGGGCTAACCGATCCGCAGAAAAAACGAATGGCTGTCGGTGAAAATTTCATCAAAGTACGAAATGAAGTTCTTGAAAAACAGCACTTAGACGAAAACCAGTGGCTTCTGGCGCAAGGAACGCTCTACCCTGATATAATTGAATCGGGCGGCACAAAAAATTCAAAGACAATCAAGACACACCACAACCGCGTTCAGGGAATTCAGGCGCTTATTGAAAAAGGACTTATAATTGAGCCGATAAAAGATTTGTACAAGGATGAAGTCCGTGCAATCGGAAAAAAACTGGGGCTCGACGATTCGCTTGTAATGCGTCATCCGTTTCCGGGGCCTGGGCTTTCAATCAATGTGCTTTGCTGGGACGGAAAATCATGGAGCCAAAAAGACCAGGAAGAATTTGAGGCGGCTCAGAAGGAGCTTGACTCTGTTCATTTCACACAGTTCTGCGAGCATTGCCAGCAGAATTTGAAGCGTTCAGTTCTTCCGGTGCGCTCAGTTGGCGTTCAGGGCGATTTCAGAACCTACAGGTTTCCAGCCTGCCTCACATTCAAGGATGAAGGAAACGGATTCTTCCACATTCCAAAAATCCGGGAAAAAGTTGAAGGCGCTTCAAGTGAAATTACAAACAGCTCAAAATTCCTGAACAGAACTGTAATAAAACTTTATCAGAATCCAGCCATAAAAGATGAGCAGATGAAACTTCAGGAAGGCTACTGCGACAAAAAACGTCTGGACCAGCTCCGGGAAGTTGACAACATTGTTCTTACGGAACTGCACAAGTCAGGATGGTACAACAAAATTTTCCAGCACCTTACAATAGATTTGCCTTACGCTTCTTCAAAAGAACACGCAAGTTTCGTATTGCGTCCAGTCTGCTCAGAAGATGTAATGACAGCTAGATTCGCATGGTGGCCGAAGGAACTGATGGAATCAATTCTTTTGCAGATTGCAAAGCTTGATTTTGTTGACGCAGTTTATTTTGACGCAACGAACAAACCGCCGGCAACATTCGGCTGGGAATAAGATTTCTGATTTTTGCCAATGAAAAAAATCTATCCGCTTGATATTGCAGTTCTTGTTTTTATTCTTGTGCTGGCAGTTTTTCTTACAAGAAAGAATTTCTCCCGGTCAGGCAATAGGATTGTTGCCATAGCAAATAAAAACTTGTACGAATATTCGGCGGAAAAAAACGGAATCTATGAAATTCAAGGCTCGCTAGGCATTACAACTTTTGAGGCAAAAAACGGAAAAATCCGCATAATTGATTCTCCATGCCCTGAAAAAAAATGCGTTGCCCAAGGCTGGAGCTCGCCGCTTATCTGCCTTCCGAACAATGTAATAATTTCGTTGGAGAACTCCAGCAACGGAGAATTTGATGCAGTTTCCCAGTAATTTTTTTAACAGGCAGAATTATTCAAAGGAACGCAGCAGAACCGCATATCTGATTGCGCTTACACTGCTTTTTTCATATGCGGAAATGCTTCTTCCGCGCGTTGCGCCTTTTTTCCGGCTGGGACTTTCAAATATCGCAATTTTTTCAGCATTCAGCCTTCCGTTTCTTTCTTTTTTTCTGCTTACAGTTTTCAAAGCGCTTGCTTCAAGCCTGATGGCAGGAACTCTTTTTTCACCTTTTGTGCTCATTTCGCTTGCGCAGTCCGTTTTCAGCGGAATTCTGATGTACGGACTTTTTCATCTTAATAATTTTTTTAGGCGGAAGTTTTTAAGCCTTTACGGAATTTCGGTCCTAGGCTCGGCAGCCAGCGCAGCCACGCAAATTCTTATGAGCTCGCTTTACCTTGGAAAAGGCGCTTTTTCACTTCTGGGGCCTATGCTGATTTTCAACGCAACGAGCGGAATTTTCACTGCATTTCTGGCGCAAATTGTGCAAATTCCAGAAAACACGCCTGTTTTAAAAAACAGAATGAATGAGAACCTCCGAAACGGCACGCGTTTTCTGGATGGCGCAAAAATTATTCTTGTGCTGGTTCTTTCAGCTTCAGTTTTTTTTATAAATTCAATTCCAGTTCTGGCTGGATTTTTTGCGCTTTCATTTTTGCTTCAAATTCTTTCCGGCAGAAAAATAATGCTTTTTCCGCACATTTGCCTTTGGATTTTCGTGGTAATTTCAACGCTTCTTGTTCCAAGCGGAAAAATTCTTCTTCAGCTTGGAAAATTTTCCGTTACGGAAGGCGCGCTTCTAGGCGGAATTTCAAAGGCGCTCAGGCTTTCTGCGGCCAGCGCGTTCAGCCAATGCGCGGCAGGACTGAATGTTTCAGAAAGCACGCTTCTAGGCGAAACGCTGGATTACTACAAAGCGCTCTTGAAAATTCTAAAAACTTCAGACGGAAAAATCTTTGCCCGCCTGAAAAAAACTTTAACTGCAACCGAGCTTGAATAGCTACTCCACGGCAATTTCTTCCGCAAAATCATAAAGAATAGAAATTTTTCCAGCCAGCGAAGATGTATATAAAATTTTCTTATCCTTTGAAATCAGAACCATGTCAAAATCCTGATGCGAACGCCAGAAATCAACGGATTTTTCTGTTCCCATAACAAAAAGCGATGTGCTCAAAGAATCAGCATAAATTCCGCTCCGGGAAACAACAGAAACGCTTTCCAGCTCATTTTCAACAGGGCGACCGGTTTTTCCATCAAAAATGTGGATATATTTTTTTCCGTCATCGCCAATAAAAAACCTTTCATAGCCGCCGCTTGTAACAACACACTGATTTTTTACTTTCAGCCCGGCAACAGGACTTCCGCCATCCCAGGGATTTTTTATTCCAACGTTCCATTCCGTTCCGTCTGGTTTTTCGCCGAAAGCAACAATATTTCCGCCCAAATCAAGAACTGCGGACTCAATTCCGTACGATTTCAGGATTTTTACGGCTTCATCGCTGGCAAAACCTTTTGCAACGGCTCCAAAATCAATCATCGCGCCGGCTGGCTTTAAAATTTCAAATTTTTTTTGCGTTTCCGGGGAATTTATTTCTTCAATTTTTATTTTTCTAAAATCCGTGAGCGTCAAAAGCGCAAGAATTTCGTTTTCAGAAGGAATTCTGTAGCTTCCAGTGGTAAAACCCCAGGCTTTCACGAGCGGATAAATAGAAGGATTCAGCGCGCCGCCCGTTTTTTCAGCCATTTCAAGCGCATACAACGCAAGCTCCGCCGTTTCTTTATGCGGAATTTCAAAAACTGAATCCGTGCGGTTGATTTTATAAACATCGCTTTCCGGCTTTGTTGTGGAAAAATAATTTTCCAGCTCTTCAATCCGGTTTTTCACAGCCAGATTTGCCTTGGCGGAATTTTTTCCGTAAGTTTTCAGCGTCATAAAAGTGCTCATTGACTCAAACGCCAGAAAATTTTTATTTTCAGAGCAGGAAACCAGAACAAAAACACAAAAAATAAGAATCAGCGCTTTTTTCATATTTTCAATTATTGCACAAATTCTGATTTTTTTGCAAATGCGGACGCGCGCTATTTACCCATCAACTAAAAACCGCTAAACTGACCTTGAACAGTTACCCAAAAGGAATTGATTCATGCGCGGAGAACTTTCCGCAAAAAAAAGCTCTTTTACAAAGACTTGATCTAAAGGACAGGTACTATGAATTCTCTTGATTTTTTTAAGTACAAACAGGAAAAACGAAAAATTTCCATGGTCACGTGCTACGACACAACGTTTGCGCGTCTTGTTGAAAAAACAGACATTGACTGCATTCTTATCGGCGACAGCCTGAGCATGGTCATGCACGGCGAAAGCACAACTATTCCTGCAAAAATGGAATGGATGGAAGAACACACACGGAGCGTCCGGAACGGAACACAGAAATACATTGTTTCGGACATGCCTTTTTTAACCACAAGAAAAGGAATTGAATTTGCGACAGAATGCGCCGGAAAACTTCTTGTTGCTGGAGCAAACTGCGTGAAAATTGAAGGAATTTTCGGGCAGGAAGAAACCATTCAGCATTTGGTTTTGGGCGGAATTCCTGTTATGAGCCATCTTGGCTTGACTCCGCAGTTTTTCCAGGCTTTCGGCGGACACAAAATGCAGGGAAAAACCGAGGAAGCCGCGAAAAAAATTATTGAAGAGGCAAAACTCGCGGAAAAATTCGGCTGCGTCGCAATCGTTCTGGAATGTATTCCTTCTGAACTGGCGGAAAAAATAACCAGCGCGGTAAAAATTCCTACAATCGGAATCGGCGCCGGAGCGGAAACCGACGGCCAGGTTCTTGTGCTTCAGGATTTGCTTGGAATGAGCGGATTCAGCCCAAGATTCGTGCGGAAATATTTGAACGGCGCGGAACTTATAACAAACGCGCTTAACGCCTATGCAAAAGATGTCGCTGAGAAAAAATTTCCAGGGCCGGAGGAATCAAAATGAAAGTAATAACAAAAATTTCAGAAATGAAAGAAATCAGAAAAAACATCCAGAATAAAAAAATCGGTTTTGTTCCCACAATGGGCGGACTTCACGCAGGGCATCTTAGCCTTATAAACCGCTCAAAAAACGAAAATGAAATCACAATCGTCAGCGTTTTTCTGAATCCAACCCAGTTCAATGACAAAAAAGATTTGGAAACTTATCCGGCAAACCTTCAGGACGACATTGCGCTTCTTGAAAAAGCAAATGCAGATTTTCTTTTTGCGCCAAGCTACGCGGAAATGTATCCTGATGACTACAAATACAAAATCACCGAGAATTCCTTTTCAAAACTTTTGTGCGGCGCAAGCCGGCCGGGCCATTTTGACGGAGTTCTGACAGTTGTGATGAAACTTTTCAATATTGTGCGCCCGGAAAATGCGTATTTCGGTGAAAAAGATTTCCAGCAGTACAAGCTTCTAAAAGGAATGGCGGAAGCATTTTTCCTGGACATAAATATTGTTCCGTGCCCGATTGTCCGCGAAGAAAGCGGTCTTGCCCTTTCAAGCAGAAACAGAAAACTTTCCGCAAAGGGAATTGAAACCGCTCCGAAGTTCCACGAAATTCTTTCCTCGAAAAAAAGCATAGAACAAAAGAAGGAAGAACTTGCGCAGGCTGGATTCACAGTGGACTACGTTGAAGAAATCGGCGGCCGCATTTATGGCGCGGTTTTCCTTGAAAATGTCCGTCTTATCGACAACCTGAAAATATAAACAAGGGGGAGAAGTCTCTCCCTCGCCCGCACTTTGTTGCGGGCTACCCTCTCTTGCACGGGACGAGCCTCCGGCCGTCCTGTTTATGGAGTTTTTTATGGAAACAAATACTCAGAAAAATATTCTTCTGCACGTTTCAGGCTCGATTTCAGCGTACAAATCGTGCGCGCTCATAAGCCTTTTGAAGAAAAACAATTTTGACGTACGCGTTGTTGCTACAGAATCAGCCTTGAAATTTGTTGGAAAAGCCAGCTTTGAAGGTTTAACCCGCAACAAGATTGAAACTGAAATGTTCAACTGCGCCGACCCGATTCCGCACATAAATCTTGCGCAGAACTGGGCGGACTTGATTCTGAGCTATCCTTGCAGCGCAAACACAATAAACCGGCTTGCCGCAGGACTCGCCGATGATTTGTTCGGTGCAGTATGCCTTGCGAACAATTTTGAAAAGCCTCTCCTGATTGCTCCGGCAATGAACACGCAGATGTTCCTTCACCCAAGCGTACAGGAAAACCTGAAAAAACTTGAATCCTGGGGCGCAAAAATTCTTCCGGCGGAAAGCGGCGTTCTGGCATGCGGAACAAGCGGAATCGGAAGGCTTCTAAGCCCGGAAAAAGCATTTGAATTCATAAAAGAGGCGCTGAAATGAAAATTCTTGTTACAGGCGGCGGAACTTGCGAGCCGATTGACTCGGTGCGGAGCATTTCCAATTTTTCAACAGGAAAAACAGCCTCGTTTCTTGCGGATTTTTTCTCTGAAAATGGTTCTGAAGTTACCGCAGCAATGGCTGAAAACGCAGAAAAGCCAAAAAACGCCAGAATTCTGAGCTACAGAACGTTTTCCGAGCTGAACAGCCTTCTTGAAAACGAATGCAGGAATTCAAGCTATGACGCAATAATCCATGCGGCGGCGGTCAGCGACTACAGCGTAAAAGAAATTTTTATTGACGGAAAGAATTTTCCAGCCGGAACGATTTCAAAAATTCCTTCCGGAAAGGAAATTCTTCTGAAAATGCAGGCAAATCCAAAAATTCTTTACAACCTGAAGCGCTGGAGCGGCAAAAAAACAAAAATCGTTGCGTTCAAACTTACAAGCAACGCAACCGCGGAAGAGCAGCAGGCCGCCGTTGAAAAAATTTTTTCTGCGGAAAATTTACTTTCCCCGGAAACGGACTTTGCCCCGGATTTTGTTGTTCTGAACGACAAGTCAGAAATAACAGAAAACGCGCATCCTTGCAAAATCTTTGAAAATTCAGGCAGAATAATTGCGGAAACAAAAAATTTGCACGAGCTTGCAGAAAGCTTGAACCGGGCGCTCCGCGCCTCTTTAGAAGGGGTAGCGGACAAGTAACAAAGCGGAGCGACTTGCTTGGAAGCGAGGGGAAGGCTTTCCCCTTCCCTTGCAAAAAAGAGGAAAAATATGATATTGACTTTGGACATTGGAAACACCCAGATGGGAGGCGGCTTGTTCGACGGCGAAAAACTGGTTCTTCAGTTCAGAAAAACCACCCAGTCAGGAGCAAGCTCGGATGAAAACGGAATTTTTTTGCGTTCAGTGCTCAGGGAAAACGGCTTTGACTGGCAAAAAATTGAAAAAGTCGGAATTTGCAGCGTAGTTCCTTCAATAAATTATTCAATTTCCAGCGCAATTGCAAAATATTTCAGGAAAGAAGCTCTTTTTATTCAGGCTGGAATCAAAACCGGGCTGAAGCTGAAATATTCAAACCCGAAAGAAATCGGGGCGGACAGAATTGCCGGGGCAATCGGCGCGACAAACCTTTTTCCGGAAAAAAACTTGATTATCGTTGACATGGGAACCGCAACAACTGTTGACTGCATCACAAAAGGAAAGGAATATCTTGGCGGCGCAATTCTTCCAGGCTTGAAAATCAGCGCGGAAGCCCTTGCGGCGGGAACTGCGAAACTTCCTTCTGTTGAAATTGCAAAACCGGAGCATATCTGCGGAACGACCACAACGGAAGCGATTCAAAACGGACTTTACTTTGGAAATGCCGGCGCAATCAAGGAAATTCTTTACCTTTTTACAAAAAATGTCTTCAAGAATGAAAAGCCGCTGGTAATAGGAACAGGCGGATTTTCCAGAATTTTTGAGGAATACAGAATTTTTGACACAATCTGCCCGGAACTTGTGCTTCTTGGCGTAAAAAAAGCCGTTGAAATGAACACCGAAAACTAGAAACAGGAAATAAAAATGGAAATAACAGTTTTAAAATCAAAACTTCACCGCGCAACTGTAACAGACGCGAATTTGAATTACGAAGGCTCTATCAGCATAGACACGGAGCTTTGCAAGAAAGCCGGAATGCACAACTGGGAAAAAGTTGACATTCTGAACGTGAACAACGGAGAACGCTTTTCCACGTATATAATTCCGGGAAAAAAAGGAGAAATCTGCCTTAACGGAGCCGCTGCAAGAAAGGCTTGCCCCGGAGACAAAGTTATCATCGTTACCTACACATCAATTGAAGAGTCGGCTGCGGAAAACTGGAAGCCTTCAATCGTGCTTCTGAATGACGACAACTCTGTAAAATCATCAGGAAAATAACTCTAGAAAAACCCGCTCCATTTCTTTCATCTTTAATTTCTGCTGCCGGCTGGAAAAAAGCACTTTCTGGTTGACAGCAGATTTTTTTGCCGCTAATATATGAACAGTTGTTCAAATGAAAATAATTTACATTCAAGGAACTGAATAATATGGAAAAACAGGAAATTCTGGAAAAAATGCCGGATGAAGACACTTTGTTTGATCTTGCGGAACTTTTTAAGATTTTTGGCGATTCAACGCGAATCAAAATTCTTTTTGTTCTGCTTGAAAACGAAATGCCGGTGAACGCAATTGCAGATGCGCTCGGAATGACACAGTCTGCGGTGAGCCACCAGCTGCGCATTCTAAAAACAAACGGACTTGTTAAATTTTCCCGCGACGGAAAATCATTGATTTACTCGCTTGCCGATGCGCACGTACATTCAATTCTTGCGCAAGGCTTGGACCACATCGGAGAATAAATTCTGACAGAAAAAGGAGCTTGAACCAAATGGAAAAAGAACAAATTGAAAATGAACACGAAGAAGAAGAAATTTCTTTGACAAGAATTATCGTTTCTGGAATTCTTCTTATTGCCGGCGAATTTCTTGAAAGGGTGAAACTTTCCAGTTTCATCCAGAATATTCCTGAAATCGACTTGTACCAGCAGTACGTTTTTATCGGAATCTGCCTGATTGCGTACCTTCTGGTCGGCTACAGCGTTGTAAAGGGCGCTGTGAAAAAACTTCTGCACGGAGATTTTTTTGACGAGCAGTTTCTGATGTCGGTCGCCTCGCTGGGCGCGGTATGCGTCGGGCAGCTTCCAGAGGCCGTTGCAATCATGCTTTTCTACCAGATTGGCGAGCGTTTTGAAGACTATGCGGTAGACAAGTCAGAAAAATCAATTGACGCTCTTATGGAAATCCGCCCGGACACCGCGAATGTTCTGCGCGGCGGAAAAGAAATCAATGTAAAAGCTGAAGAAGTAAAAATCGGCGAAACAATTGTTGTAAAACCAGGCGAACGAATTCCAGTTGACGGAATAATCACAAAAGGAGCTTCATTTATCGACAATTCCGCAATCACAGGAGAATCTGTTCCAGTTGAAGTTTCCTGCGGCTCGGAAGTTTTTTCCGGCGCAATCAATAAAAATTCAGCAGTTGAAATAAAAACAACCCGGCTTTCATCTGATTCCGCCGCTTCACGAATCATAAAAATGGTTGAATTTTCAAGCCAGAAAAAAACAAAAACCGAACGATTCATCACAAGATTCAGCAGAATCTACACGCCGTCTGTATGCGCGCTGGCTCTTTCTGTTGCCGTTATTCCTGCCGTTGCAACCGGGCTTTTAAAAGGCGAATGGGAATGGTCAACCTGGATTTACAGGGCAATTTCATTTCTTGTAGTTTCATGTCCGTGCGCAATTGTAATTTCCGTGCCGCTCACTTTTTTCGGAGGAATCGGCGCGGCAAGCAAAAACGGAATTCTTCTGAAAGGCTCTTCCGCAGTTGAAACTCTCTCCAATACAAAAACTGCCGTATTTGACAAAACCGGCACATTGACAAAAGGCATTTTCGCCGTGAGCGAAATTTGTCCGGCAGACGAATCAATTTCAAAGGAAGAGCTGCTTGCGCTTGCAGCCCATGCGGAAGCGAAGTCAAATCATCCGGTCGCAAAGTCAATCAACGCGGCTCATTCAGGGGAATGCTGCAAAAAGCAGAAACTTACGCAGGCAGAAGAAATTGCCGGCCAGGGAATCAAGGTAAACCTGAACGGAAACGAAGTCGTAGCAGGAAACGCGAAACTTATGCAGGAAAACGATGTTGCAGATTTCAACGCGGAAAAAACAAAGGAAACAGCCGGAACAATAATCCACATCGCGGAAAACAAAAAATATCTTGGCTACATTGTGATTTCTGACCAAATCAAGGACGATGCGAAAGACGCAATAAAAAATCTGAAGAAAGTCGGCGTTTCAAAAATCGCAATGCTGACCGGCGACAACAAAAAAGTCGCGGAAAAAGCTGCGGCTCAGCTGGGAATCTCTGAAGTTTTTGCGGAGCTTCTTCCCCAGGACAAAGTTTCAAAAATTGAAATTCTTCTGGATGAACTGAAAAACAGCAAAGGAAAAGTTGCTTTTGTCGGCGACGGAATAAACGACGCGCCGGTTCTTGCCCGCGCAGATGTTGGAATCGCAATGGGCGCGCTTGGCTCGGACGCGGCAATTGAATCAGCGGATGTTGTAATAATGACGGACGAGCCTTCTAAAGTGGCGGATTCAATTAAAATTTCAAAAAGAACAATAAAAATCGTGCGCCAGAACATTGTCTTTTCAATCGGAATAAAAGTTCTGATTATGATTTTAAGCGGAATCGGAATTGGTTCCATGTGGCTTGCAGTTTTCGGAGACGTTGGAGTTTCCTTCATTGCAATCCTGAATTCAATGCGGGCTTTAGGCTACACAAGCCTGCGCAAAACGCAAAAGTAAAAAAAAACTCCGTCTTTTGTTAATCTTGAAAAAGCTTTCGGCAATTTTCCTAAGCAATAACAAAAGACGGAGCTTTATATTGGTATACAGAAACTTAGTACACAGAAAGAATTTTCTGAAGTTTTTCCTTTCCAATGATTTTCATGAATGAAGCCAGGCGCGGTCCCTGGTCTTTTCCAATCAACGCCTGATAAAGCGCTGTGAACAAAGCCTTCGCATCAAGACCAAGCTCCGTCGCAATATCATACATCGCCTGCTGGCATTCCTTGTCCATTGCAAAAGTTCCAACGCGAGGAACAACTTCGTCACGAACACGTTTTACAGCCGCAAGCATATCGCCAGAAAGGTCAGCTTTTGAGCCGTCTTCCCTAAGAGCAAAGCAGAAATCTTCCGCGCAAGTCGGAGCACATTCCTTTATCCAGTACCATGCGCATTTTGCGCGTCGGCGCAATGCAGGCTCCTGCTCCGGTTTCACATCGCCCAAAGATTTAATAACAGCGTCAATATCGCCGGAATAAGTCTGAAGCAAAGTCGTCATCATTCTGAAGCCAATCTGGTAAGGCATTACAGAAGGCATTTTGTTGTCAATCTGTGAAAGAACATAAATTCTCTTTTCCTTTGCAAGAATTTCTTCAGACTTAGCCTTGTCAACGCCCCAGACAATCCGTTCAGTCTTGTCGTAATCCTCATAAACCTTGTTCACATCAAGGTCGAATGAAATCGCGAACTCTGTATTCGGTCTTGTGCCGGCAAAAATATAACGCAAAACTTCAGGCTGGTAAACTTCCAGAGCATCAACCAGGGAAATAACCTTTCCCTTTGAAGAAGACATTTTTCCAGGAACACCTTTCAAATTCACAAAATCATAGCGCATTGTAATCGGCGCATCCCAGCCGTAAATCTTTTTTGAAACAAGTTTTGCTGTGTCGTATGAGCCGCCCGGAGAAATATGGTCTTTTCCGCCCGGTTCAAAAACTACTTTTTCTTCGTTCCAGCGCATCGGCCAGTCAACGCGCCAGCCAAGCTTCGCGCCTTTAAAAGTACGCAAGTCAGCAGTTTCGCAGTTGCCGCACTGGCATTTGTATGAAATTCCATATTCACCGTCATAACCAGTGATTTCAGTTGTATCTTTGTTGCATTTTCCGCAGAAAATAGAAACCGGCCAGTAAACATCTTCCGGCTTCATCTTGTGCTGCTCGTCGCGGTACTCATTAAGACATTCCTTGATAAGCTCGCGGTTCTGAAGCGCTTTTTTCATTCCTTCCGCATATCGGTTCGCACGGTAGCGGGAAGCCTGATAAAGAAATTCTGGATTAATTCCAACGCGCGGAAGCTCCTTTTCAATGTCAACTTCATGGTGGCGCGCATAATTTTCATTTCTGCCTGTTGTGTCAGGAACCATCGTTATCGGATAACGAAGATATTTTTCAAGAATTTCCGGATCCGGCATATTTGCAGGAACCTTGCGGAAAACATCGTAATCATCCCAGGAATAAATGAAGCGTACATTCTTGCCGCGGTCACGCAAAGCACGAACAACAAGATCAACCGTTATAATCTCGCGGAAGTTTCCGATATGAACTGTTCCCGAAGGCGTAATTCCAGATGCGCAAGTATATAAATCAAGGTCGCCTTTTTCCTTGATGATTTTGTCAGCCATCTGATCTGCCCAATGGCTGAACTGCGAATTCTTTTCGTTATTGTTACTCATAATAAATAAATATTATATTGAAAGAACCTGTTTTTATCAACGACAAGAAAACCCGAAGCACGCGCTAGGCATTTTCATCCGGAATATTCTCGAACATTTCATCAAAATCTGAATTTTCTGTTTCAGCGGAAGATTCAGAAGCGTTTCCGGAAGATTCGTCAACAACTGCGGAAGGATCAAATTCCACGCCGGATTCAGATGCGCTGGAATTTCCAAAATCCGCCTCCAGCTGAGCCTGAAGCTCCGGAGAAATAATATTTTCTATCGTTGAATTTTCAATTTCCTTCTGAACTTCCTCAGATTCATCGCTTGTTGTCTTGAATTTCTCAAGCACATTCTCAAGCTCCGTCATATTTTTGTAACTTTCCTTGCTCAAAGAGCCTACAGCCGCCATACGCTTTACAATTTCTTCAGTTCCGGAGTTGATTTCCTTTATTTCACCGAACGCCTTGTTAAAAAGCCCGCTCACCGAAGAAATTTCAGAAGCGACAGTTTCCTGGTTCTGCGCAAGATTTTCGCAGTATTGATTGATTTTATCAGCAGTTGCCGCAGTTATTCCAGTTTTTTCCGTAATATGCTGTGTCTGCCCGTTGATGTTTTCAATTTCCGCGGTAATTGCAGAAAACGCCGAAATCATTTCATCGGAATGGCTAGAAACCTTTGCAAAAGCCTCCGAGGCAAGCATGCTTGAACGGTTCGCCTCTGTAACAGCCTCAATCGTGCCTTTTATTGACTCAGTGATTTTCTTCGCATTGTTTGCTGTGGAAACGGCCAAGGAACGAATTTCTTCCGCAACAACTGCAAATCCTTTTCCGTACTGACCTGCATGAGCCGACTCAATCGCCGCATTCATGGAAAGAAGATTTGTCTGGGCGCTCACAGAATTGATAATCGTAACAATTTCCTTTATCTGATCGAGCTGACTCATAACTTCGCCAAGAATTTTGTTTGTCGCTGCAATTTTCGCATCGCCGTCCGCAACAAAAGCGCCCATCTCCTCCGCAATCTTCGAGCGGGAAACGGCATTTTCCTTAATCTGCTCAATTCCGTGAATCATATTTGAAACAGCTTCCGTGCTTTCGCCTATCGCCGCAACCTGATGGTTATTGTCCTGAACCAGCGTTTTTACCTGAATGTTAATCTGGTTCACAGCCTCAACAGAACGTTCAATCGACTTGTTGATTTTCTCAAACTCGTCAGTTATGTTTTCAATATTCAAATTTATTTCGTTGGTTGCCGCCGCAGTGCTGGAAGAAGAATCATTGATAGAATAGCCGGAAGAAATCGCTTTCGCCGCAGTTTTCTTTACAACAATGAAGAAATCATTTATCTCCTTCACCATGCTGTTCATATTGTTCATCAAATCCTGCATTTCATTGCTGCCCTGAGGAACAATCTTTGTTGTGAAATCTTTCTCTGAAAGCAGCTGGGACATATCGCGGACGCGGCCGATATTCTTGATTACAATAGTCGTGCCGTAAAGAATGCTTACCAGAACAATCACAGAAAAAACAACGCCCAGCAGAAAAACTCCGATTCTGTAAACATTCGTGTAGAAAACTACGCTTTCTCCAAGCATAACATTGATTTCTTCCATAATATCGCGAAGGTCGTTGCTGTTCTGGATAAGACCTTTCATCTGGTTTTCAATAAGAAGTGTGCTGTTGCGGATGCTCTGAACCGCCTCTGAATCCGAGAAATGCTCCGCGCCCGCCCGGATTCCGTTCCGGGAAATGAAATTTCTTTCCTCCTCAGTGATTGCAGAATTCTGGATGTTCTGGAAGTGCATATTGAACGGATTCACCTGGTTCACAACTTTCGTCCAGATGCTGTTGGCTTTTTCAACCTGAGTCCTGAAATCCTCTGAAAAATACTTCAATCCGTTGTAGCCCGTAAATTCGTGGAATTTCTTGTTTGTGCCAACCAGCTTCGCTTTCCACGTTGAAGAAACCTTTGTTGTGTCCAAAGCCCAGTAAACGCTCTGGTTCAAGTAATTAATCATATCAGCAATGCCGAACTGACATTCCTGCTCCAAGAACTGAAAATTCTGAAGCCGCTGCACGAAACTTGCTCCTATCATCGTGAGAGTTGCAAGGATAAACATTTCAGCGGCGCAAATCAAAGCAATAATAGAAAAACGTTTTTTTAATTTCATGAAAAAATCCTCAAAAGAATCTCTCTGTTCAAATGATATTATAAACCAAAAAATCAGATATACAAAATAATTCTCTATTAAAATTCTCAGTTTGCTGTTATATTTTCTATATGCTTAGTTTATTTTTCAAAAAGAATTTTTACGACGGCTGGGACAATGTAATGTTCTTCTTTGTTCCAAACCTTTTAATTGACGCGCTTATTATTTTATGCACCGGAATCGCAAGCCTTGGCGTAACAGTTTTCAAGGACGCGGATTTTTTCCTTTATATATGGATTCTGCTTGCCATTGTTCTGGTCTGCGGCTCTTCAATTTTCACGCTGGCATGGGCTGAATCCTCAAAAGGAATCGCCGACTATGAATCCGTTGAATTCAAGGATTTCTTCAAGTCGCTGAAAGGCTGCGTAAAAGACGGAATAAAATACGGAATAACGCTTGCCGCTGTAATCATGATCGCCGCAGTGGGCGGAATTTACTTTCTGAAGCCGCAAGGCGGGCAGATTTCGTTCGCAGGATTTCTTGCAGGCGTGTGCTACATCTGGGCTGCGCTTATAATCGTGGCGTCACTTTTCTGGTATCCAGCGCTTCGGGCATATATGCACAATCCGTTTCTAAAAACAGTGAAGAAATGCTTCATCGTATTTTTCGACAATCTTCTGGTTTCAATTGTGCTCGGCTTCTACAACCTGTTTCTTTCCGCCGTTTCCATAATAATGCTGGGAATCGCCCCTGGAATGTGCGGACTCCAGCTTGCGCGCGCGAACGCATTCCGCTTAATCATGAAAAAATACGATTATATAGAAGAACTAGACAAAAACGGCGAGCCGCTCAACAGCAAAGCCCGCCGGAAGATTCCGTGGAAAGAACTCCTGAAGGACGACATAGAGGCAAACCCGACACGCGGCTTCAAGGCGTTCATTTTTCCGTGGAAAGAAAACCAGTAAAAATCTAGTTCGCCATCAGCATTGTTTTAGCATCCAGCTTTACAGCCGCTGATGAAACTTTCTGGCCGCCTGCTTTAAGAACAGAAAGATTCACGTTTTTTCCGTCTGAAGCAAGGTGAGCCACAATTTCAAACAAAGGAAGAAGCTCCGGACGCACAGTCTTGGAAAGCTCAGGATTTTCATTTGTTCCGCTGAACCAGACTTCAATTCCTTCCGCCTTTGCAAAGTCTGCCACAACTTCCACATCCTTGGCAGAAACTTTTTCCATGTCCTCGCCGTCCACAATCAGCGCGCCGACTTTTATTCCGCCTTCCTTCAAAGCCTTCAAAGTGTTCACAACTTTCGGAAGAGTGAAAGTTTCCTGGTTGAAATTCAAAATCGTCCTGTCGCGGATAATTGTTTCGCCAAGCTCATTCATATCCTCAATGTTCTTTTTCTTGCCCATTTCTGCAAGCACGCTTTCATACCAGGCAATAACATTAGAAGATTTCTGGTCAAACGAAACGTGAACAAGATGCTTGTCGTGAAGCAAGGCATCTATTCCAAGCTGAACAAGAACAGAAGTTTTTCCAAGCCCTTTCTTGGCAGTAATAATTCCCATCTGGCCGGCTTTCAATCCGCCGAACGAAGCAGCTTCAAAAAATCTTACCGGGCTTGTATTTATCAAATCCTGTTTTACCATCATATCCTCCATAAAGACGCAAGTCTGCAATAAAAATAAAAAGTGGACTTATTAACTATAAGTCCACTTTCAACAAAAGTAAATTGCTTTTTTAGGCAAGTAAATCCTAATTTGAAATCAGGATAAAATAAGATGAAACTAAACCATTGCAATGATTCTTTGTTTCACAAGCTTTTTTAATAAGTAAATCCTAATCAACTGCAATTTTAATTGCAGTTGATTTTAACGGATTTGCTATTTGTTACCTTTTGCTCTTTCTTCCTGATGTTTCTTGATAAGTTCTTCTGCAACAGCATTTGGAACTTTTCCGTATTTTTCAAATTCCATTGTGAATTCACCTTTACCCTGTGTTGAAGAGCGGAGAATTGTAGAGAATCCGAACATTTCAGAAAGCGGAACTTCTGCATTTACTACAGATGTGTTGTTTTCATCAGTTGTTTCACCAATGATACCGCGGCGCTGGTTGATAAGACCGAATACGTTGCCCTGGAATTCATTTGGAGCGGCAATCTGAACTTTCATAATAGGCTCAAGAATAACCGGCTTAGCTTTCATATAGCCTTCGCGGAATGCTCCGATAGCAGCAATCTGGAATGCGTTATCGCTAGAGTCAACCGGATGGTACTGACCATCATTGATTGTAATCTTAACACCAACAATCTGAGCGCCAATCAAAGAACCTTCCTTCATTGCCTTCTGGAAACCCTTGTCGCAAGATGGAATATATTCATTAGGAATTGCACCGCCCTTGATAGCGTCGATAAATTCGTAGTCTTTTTCTGAATCAGGCTCCATGAAACCAGCAACACGTCCGTACTGACCAGAACCACCAGTCTGCTTCTTGTGAGTATAGTTGAAGTCGCCGCGCGCAGTGATTGACTCGCGGTAAGCAACCTGTGGCTGACCTGTTATAACTTCACAGTTATATTCACGCTTCATACGCTCAACGTATACAGCAAGGTGAAGCTCACCCATTCCCTTGATAATTGTTTCATTAGATTCAGGGTCTGTGTATGTCTGGAATGTAGGGTCTTCCTTAGTGAATCGGTTCAACGCCTTTGACATCTGCATAGCAGCCTGCTTGTCCTTTGGAGTAATAGACAAAGAAATTACAGGCTCAGGAACGAACATTGAAGCCATAGAAACATTCAGTCCGCCGTTTGTGAAAGTATCGCCTGAAGCACAGTCTACACCGAAGAGAGCAACGATATCGCCTGCACAGCCTTCGTTGATATCTTCCATCTGGGCAGAATTCATGCGTACAAGACGTCCAACCTTGAATCTCTTCTTTGAGCGTGTGTTGTAAAGCTCTTCGCCCTTCTTGATTTTTCCCTGGTATACACGGGTATATGTCAACTGACCGTACTGGCCGTCGTCAAGCTTGAATGCCAAAGCAACGCAAGGCTTGTTGTCAACAGACTCAAGTTCTACTTCAGCCTCGTTGTTGTCAAGGTCAAGAGCAACGTTCTTTACTTCATTTGGAGCTGGAAGATAGCGAACAACAGCATCCAGAAGCGGCTGAATACCTTTGTTAACGTGCGCAGAACCGCAGAATACACCAACAAACTGCTCAGAGATTGTTCCCTTTCGGATTGCAGCGATAATCTTGTCCTGGTCAAGGTTAGCGTAGTCGTTCTCCTCGTCCATCATCGCTTCTTCCATAAGGCTGTCATCAAAGTTGATTGCAGCTTCAATAAGCTCCTTGCGGTACTTCTTTACATCTTCAACCATGTTTGCAGGAACATCAGCATAGCGGAGATCCTCGCCGTTAGGTCCGTCGAAATAGATAGCCTTCTGGCTGATAAGGTCAACAACACCTTCGAGCTTGTCTTCCAAACCAATAGGAAGTTCCATCATATATGCGTTCAAACCGAGCTTCTCGCGGAGCTGAAGACGAACGCGCAAAGGATTAGCACCCTGGCGGTCACACTTGTTTACGAATGCTACACGAGGTACATGATAGCGCTTCAACTGGCGGTCTACAGTAATTGACTGAGACTGAACACCCGCAACAGCGCAGAGAATCATGATAGCGCCGTCAAGAACGCGCAGAGAACGCTCAACTTCTACTGTAAAGTCTACGTGGCCTGGTGTGTCGATAAGGTTGATTGTGTAGTCTTTCCACTGAACCTGTGTTGCTGCAGACTGAATTGTGATTCCACGTTCACGTTCCAATTCCATGTTGTCCATAACAGCACCAACACCGTCTTTGCCGCGAACTTCATGAATAGCATGAATCTTGTTGCAGTAGAACAAAATTCGTTCAGAAGTTGTTGTCTTTCCTGAGTCAATGTGAGCACTGATACCGATATTTCTCATCTTTGAAATATCAAAAGCCATATTGTTACCTCTTAAAAAAAATAAATTTACTATTTAAATTTTAGCAGACTGAGAATTCCAGAAAATATTTCCAAAATTCCGTTTATCAATAATACTGAAAGATGTAATGTTGTTCAATAGTAGTTTTTTTGATAGAATATGTGATTATGATAAATTTAAACAGCAAACAGAGAAAACTTCTTGAAAAATACGCAAACAAAATCGAGCCGGTAGTGCTTGTAGGCGCGGGCGGAGTTTCAGAAGGCGTAACAAAAAAAATCAGCGCCGACATCGCCCACCACGAGCTTATAAAAGTAAAATTCAACGACTTCAAGGATGAAAAACGCGAGCTTACCGAAGGAATTGTAAATTCAACAGACGCAACGCTGGTAAGGCTTATTGGAAACGTCACGATTCTTTACAAGGCGGCGGAAGAGCCAGAAAACAGAAAATATGAAAAGGAACTGAACAAACTTTCGTAACATTCCGCAGGCAAATTTGTTTTCATTTAAACTAGAGCTGAAAAAAACAGCTCTTTTTTTTACATAACTTGCATAAAAACTGGAGGAAATAAAAAGAATGATCGAACTATCTCACGTTTCCCGCACTTTCGGAACATTCCGCGCGGTGAACGATGTAAGTTTTTCCATTCCGACTGGACAGATTGTAGGACTTCTTGGTCCTAACGGAGCCGGAAAAACAACAACCATGCGCATGATAACAGGATTCCTGAAGCCAACTGACGGAACCATCAAAATCGACGGAACTGACATCACGGAGCAGCCTGTTGAATCAAAGCGGAAAATCGGCTATATGCCGGAAAGCGCGCCACTCTACGGCGACATGATTGTTTCCGACTACCTGAACTACATCGCAGACATCGAAGGAAAAAACGCAGACGAAAAAGTTCCTCTTCTATGCAGGGAATGCGGACTTGAAGAAGTAATGCACAAGAACATAAGCGACTTAAGCCGTGGCTACAGACAGCGCGTAGGGCTCGCGCACGCCCTTATGAACGACCCGGAAATCCTGATTCTTGACGAGCCGACTTCCGGACTTGACCCGAACCAGATTGAAGAAGTAAGGGCGCTTATCAAAGAAATCGGAAAAACCAGGACAGTTATTATTTCAACGCATATTCTTAGCGAAGTTGAAATGCTCTGCTCGCGGGTAATCATTATCAGCGGCGGAAAACTTGTTGCCGACAGCCCGACCGACCAGCTGCGCACAAGATTTGGAAATTCAGCGGTGATAAAAGTTTACACAAGCGCTTCGGAAGCCCAGATTTCTGAAATTCTTCACGGAATCCAGGGAATCGAAAACCTTTCCTTCGAGAAATCAGAGAACGGCTCAACAGCCCTTATTTCAACAAAAGGAACAGAAGAAATCCGTCCGCAGATTGCAAAAGCAGTCATTGCCGCGGGCTGCGACCTTTTTGAGCTTGTTCTTCAGCGCAACAGCCTTGAAGATGTATTCCATATACTTACAACAGAAAATGGAGCTGAATAATGAAAAATAAATCAAAAAATCCGGCGGCGGTAATCTTCAGAAGGGAATTCGCCGCATATTTTGCAAGTCCGGTTGCGTACATTGTAACAGGCTTGTTTCTGATTATCACAGGAATTATGTTTTTTACAGCATTTTACCTTCAGAACAGGGCTTCAATGCGAAATCTTTTCCAGATGCTTCCATTGATTCTTTCATTTTTTATTCCGGCGCTCACAATGCGTGTCTACGCCGAGGAAAAACGCGTAGGCTCAATTGAAACGCTCTACACTCTTCCTGTTACAGAATTTGATGTGGCGGCCGGAAAATTTCTTGCATCGTTCGCAGCTTCCGCAGTTATGATTGCGCCAACATTGCTTTATCTTTTCGGAATGCTTCCTTTTGGAATTCCAGATGCCGGCCCGGTAATCGGCGGATACATCGGAGCCTTGTTTCTTTGCGCGGCATTCTGCGCAATCGGAATTTTCGCGTCTTCAATAACAAAGAACCAGATTATCGCGTTTTTCACGGCGTTTATAATCTGCATTGCGCTCACAATGATAAGCGATTTTCTTATTTTCCTTCCGGCTCCAATCGTTGGATTCCTTCAGTTTTTGAGTGCGAACGAGCATTTCAATTCAATTTCACGCGGAATAATTGACTCGCGGGATTTAATTTATTTCGTTTCGCTTACGGCATTATTTTTCAGCCTTACAGTTGTAACCCAGGAAAAGGAGGCTAGATAACAATGAAAAAATTCCTTGAATGGCTCAAAAGCCCGAAAAGCGATTTTATTCTTTTTGTAATGATACTTGCGCTTGCAAACTTGGCGGGCCGCAAAGCATTTTTCAGAATCGACCTTACAAGCCAGGGCTCATACTCAATAAGCAAAGTTTCAAAGGACACGGTAAAAACCCTGACCGAGCCGCTTTCTGTAAAAGTTTTCTTCAGCGACAACCTTCCGGCGCCTTACAACGCGACCTCTCAATACGTGAAGGATATCCTGGTGGAATACAAGGGCGCGGCGAACAGCAACTTCAGCTACCAGTTCTTCAACATGAAAAAAGCTGAAAACCAGCGGATTGCCTCCGGCTACGGATTGCGCCAAGTCCAGATTCAGCAGATAAAGAACAGCGAAGTCGGCGTGAAGCAAGTCTGGATGGGGCTCGCGATAACTTACGGCGATTCAATTGAAACAATCGACGGAATTTCAAGCGACGCAGGATTTGAATACAATCTTACAACAAAAATCTCAAAGATGATTTCCCAGGCGGATACGCTCGCAGGACTTGCCGCAGACGACAAAATCAATGTCAAGCTTTATTCAAGCAAGGAACTTGAACAGTTCAGAATCGCAAATTTCGACAACATCCAGAAACTTGCGCAGGACGCATTCAACTCTGTGAACCAGAAAAACAAGAACCGGCTTCAGTTCACCCAGGAAGCTCCAGACGGCGAGGAAATGGATTCAACCGCCGACAAGTACGGACTTCAGCTTATAAACTGGCAGAACAAGGACGGAACAGAAGGAAAAGGAATTTTCGGGCTTGTTGTCGAGCATAACGGCGCATTCAGGACAGTTCCTCTTTCAATTCAGCGCTCTTTCTTCGGATACGGAATTTCGGGCATTGATAATATAGAAGAAAATCTTTCAGCAAGCCTGGAAAGCCTTCTTTCAAAATCAACAGAAATCGGCTACATAAAAGGACACAGCGAGGCGGAACTTGCCGACCAGAACGGAAACGACACGAATTTCAAGAAGCTTCTTTCAGATTCCTATTCATTCAAGGAAATAAATCTTTCTGAAAGCGACATTCCTTTGAATATAAGCACAATTGTAATCAACGCGCCGAAAGAAAAATTCGCGGAAGCAGATCTTTACAAGATTGACCAGTTCCTTTTGAAAGGCGGAAACGTTATGATTTTCCAGGATCCTTTCAACTCTGCGCAGGAAAACTACTACCAGGCGCCAAGCTATGAAAAAATCGATACAGGACTGAACACAATCCTTGAAAAATACGGCGTGAAACTTGAATCAAACTATGTGTTCGACGAAGGCTGCTACACCTACAACCAGCAGGGCTACGGAAAAATCAGAATGTACTGGGCGCCGATGCTCGCAAAACAGCAGCTTTCCCAGAAAAACGTAATATCAAAAAATCTTGGCTACGTGATTCTTCTTCAGCCTGGAGAAATTTCTGTTGCTGAAGCGGAAAAGAACAAGGATTTGAAAGTTTCTGTTCTTGCAAAATCTTCGCCAAAATCATGGACAATGACACAGAATTTCGACATCGGCCCGAACATGCAGACGCCTTACGACAAGTCGGTTTACCAGAGCCACAATCTTGCAGTTCTTGTTGAAGGAAAATTCCCGAGCGCATTCGAGTCAAATCCGGCGGAAAACAAAAATTCCAGCGAAGCGAAAGACGGATTAAAGACAAGCTCGCACCTGGCGAAAGGAACTCAGACCGGAAAAATTTTTGCGGTGAACACAGCGTATGCAGCTTCAAACCAGCTTATCAATGAAGACGGAAGCGAGCCGATTGCAATGTTTGTAAGAAACGCGGCTGACTACATGAACGGAAACTCCGACCTCTGCACGATGAGAACCAAAGGTCTCACGCTGAACACAATGCAGAACACAAACAGCGCGCTCGCCCTGATTATACGTTACTTCAACCAATTCGGGCTCGCGGTTCTTGTTGCTGCCGCAGGATTTGCAATGTGGAGGCTCCGCTCAATCAGAAGAAGAAAAATCCACGACAAATACAATCCAAACGACAAGCGTGAAATAAAATAAACGCACAGGCTTTTTCAAAGAGGTAAAAAATGACAACCAGAAAAACAACACTTCTTGCGGTTTTCGCATTTTTGCTTGCAGTCTGCATTTTTCAGGGAATAACAGGCGCAATCAGCCCTGTAAAGACAATAAAAACAGACGGCGAGCCGGATGCAATCACAATTTCAAAAGACGGAAAAACCGTTGAGCTTAAAAAGAACGGCTTCGGATGGCAGGTTGGCGCGGAAAACTACATCGCCACAAAATCCGATGTTGACAAAATGATAAAAGAAATTCAGGAAGTAAAAATTCTTGACAAAATCGGGCGGCTTGGAAACGCGGACAACGATGAAAAATACAATCTTTCAGACTCGCGCGCGCTTTTTGTACGGGCATTCAAGGACGGAAAAGAAATCCAGACTCTTATGCTTGGAAAAACCAGCCCGACCGGCTCGCAGACATACGGCTCTGTTTCCGGCAAAAAAGACATTCTTCTTCTTTCAGGAAATTTGCTTTCAACTTTTGACAAGACAGAAGAATCGCTCCGCTCAAAAACTGTGTATTCAATAGAAGAAAACAAAATCACCGGAGCAAACGTTGCAACAGGCGCAAGAAACTGGACTTTGACAAGAGAAACCTCAAAAAATTCAAAAGAGCCGGAAATCTGGAAAGTTTCAGGAACTTCTGAATTTGAAGCGGACGCAGGCGAAGTTAAAAAATGGATTCAGAACATTGCGTTCATGAACATTTCCTCATGGATTGACGACAGCACAGTTCTTCCGGAAAAGCAGCTTGCTTCTTTCAAGCTTTTCACAGAGGCAGAAACAATTTCAGTTGAAATTTTCGAGCAGAAAAACGGCGGCGAAACCAAATATTTTGGAACCTGCAGCCGAACTCCGCATAAATTCGAGCTTACAAAAACCCAGACTGAAAAATTTACAAAAGATCCAGAAAGTCTGAAGTCAAAAACAGAATAACAAAAAAATCTGCACAGGCAGAAGGGCGCAAGGCACGGCAGGAAGAAAAGAAACTTTCAGCCGGCCGGGCGCTTTTTTTTATTCCGCCGCAAAATTCCACCGCATAAAACAGCATAAAAAACAATGGCAGCCGCATATTTTCAACATTTTTATTGCTATACAAATCTCAAATCATTATAATTTTTGTAAGAATATTCAATTGGAGTGTATAAATATGCAGTCTGAAATCAAATTTATTGAGGGCGGCGTTACAGCGCCTCTGGGATTTACAGCGAACGGTATTTTGTGCCATATCAAGGCAAGCAGAAAAACAAACGACACAGCCTTGGTTTATTCTGAAAAACCTTGCAGCGCGGCCGGAGTTTTTACACAGAACCGTGTGAAAGCAGAAAGTGTAAAGCTTTCCAAGAAAAATATTGCCAACGGAAGACTTCAGGCTGTAATTGCGAACTCAGGAAACGCAAACTGCTGCACTGGCGCACAAGGCGCGGAAACTGCATACAAAATGGCATGTCTTGCGGGAAAAGCTCTAAACGTAAACCCAGATGATGTCGCAGTCTGCTCCACCGGAGTAATCGGACAGCAGCTTCCTGTTGAAAAAATCGAGGCAAAAATTAACGAACTTGCCAAAGGTCTTTCAAAAAAAGGCCACGAGGAAGCGCGAATTGCCATCATGACAACCGACACAAAATACAAGGAATGCGCTGTTGAATTTGTGCTTGACGGAAAAACCTGCCGCATGGGAACAATGTGCAAAGGCTCGGGAATGATTCATATAAACCTTGGAACAATGCTTTCTTTTATCACAACAGACGTTTCAATCAGCCCGGAAATGATAGAAAAAGCGCTGCGGGAATCAATAAAAGGAACTTACAACTGCGTTTCTGTTGACGGAGACACTTCCACAAACGACACGCTTCTTCTTCTTGCAAACGGAATGGCTGGAAACAAGGAAATAACAGAAGAAAACGAGAACTACAGAATTTTTCTTGCCGCGCTCAACAAAATGAACAAAATCATGGCGATGAAAATCGCGGCGGACGGCGAAGGAGCAACAAGGCTTGTGCAATGCACTGTGAACGGAGCGAAAACCGTGGAAGCAGCGCGCGGCCTCGCAAAAGAAGTAATTTCTTCATCGCTTGTAAAAGCCGCAATGTTCGGAAGCGACGCGAATTTCGGACGTTTTCTGTGCGCAATGGGCTACAGCGGAATTGAATTCACGCCGGAAAAAACAAGCATCTGGTTCACAAGCAAGGGAAACGCAAAACGCTACTTTGAAAACTACGAGGATTTTGACGTTCACGGGGAAAACAGCGTTCTTGTTTACAAAGACGGCGTTCCTGAAAACTTCGACGAGGAAAAAGCAAAGAAAATAATGAGCGAGGAAGCCGTTGAAATTCTTGTTAAATGCAAGGATGGAGAATGCTCCGGAACCGCATGGGGTTGCGACTTGACTTATGACTACGTTAAAATCAACGGTGACTACAGAACATAAAAGCAAGGAAAAATATGACAGAACTAGAAATACAAAAAGATGAAAACCGCGGCAGACTTCTGGACAACGAGCACTGGTCTGACGTTTTGATTCAGGCAATGCCCTACTTCAAGCAGTGGGTTGGAAAAACCGTTGTTGTAAAATACGGCGGAAACGCAATGCTCAATGAAGACTTGAAGCAGGCTGTTATGAAAGACATTGTTCTTTTGAACACAATCGGCGTAAAAGTCGTGCTGGTTCACGGCGGCGGACCGGAAATCAACAAGATGCTTGACCGGGTTGGAAAAGAATCAAAATTTGTGAACGGACTGCGCTACACGGATTCAGAAACGATGGAAATTGTGCAGATGGTTCTTACCGGAAAACTGAACAAGGATATTGTTGGAATTCTTCTTCAGGAAGGCGGAAGAGCGGTCGGACTTTCAGGCGTTGACTCAGGCTTGCTCCGCGCGAAAAAAATTGACAAAGACGGAGCTGACCTAGGTTTTGTAGGTGAAGTTACACAGGTGAACCCGGAAATTATAAACGATTTGCTTGAAAAAGACTTTATTCCTGTAATTTCAACAGTTGCGCTTGGCGAAACCGGCGACCAGAGCCGATACAACATCAACGCAGATACAGCCGCCGCAAAAATCGCAGTTGCACTGAAAGCAGAAAAATTTGTTCAGCTTACAAATGTCGCAGGTGTTCTGAAAGACGTAAACGACCCGAAATCGCTGATAACACGGATTCCAATGCCGACCGTTCCGCAGCTTATTGAAAACGGAATTATCGCCGGCGGAATGATTCCAAAAGTAGAATGCTGCATGATTGCGCTGAAAGGCGGCGTTCCAAGAACGCACATAATCGACGGCCGTGTTCCGCATTCTCTTCTGATAGAAATGTTCAGCGACCGCGGCATCGGTACTATGATTTATTAATTTCAGAGGAAACTGCAAACAGGATGTTTGCGCCGCGCTAGCCTGCTTGCAGGCTGAAAATGCAAAATGGCAGGACGCTATTTTGCATTTACGGTACAATGATTTATTAAATTGCCCGAATGTCGAGTTTTTGTAAAAAAAAATAAAAGCGTAGGCAGATTTACAGTTTGTGAAGATTTTTGGCGATTGAATCACTAAAAGTGCGGAGCACCCGGATTAATTCAAGCGTAGCGCGAGCCAAATCCATCTGAAGCAAACTGGAAATATGCCGAAAGCGCTCTTTTCATAATTCGTAAAAAAGCTCAACATTCAGGCTAAATTCAAAAAGAGGAATCTTTATGGGAAATCCAAAAGTTTTAAATAATTACGGAAGTTTTGACATCACTTTTGCAAAAGGCAAAGGCTCAACACTAACAGATGTAAACGGAAAAAAATACATTGATTTTCTGGCAGGAATTGCGGTAAACGTCCTGGGACATAACTACAAACCGCTTGTAAAGGCAATTTCAAAACAGGCGAAAAGACAGATTCACGTCTGCAATTACTTCACAAGCGATGTGGGAATTGAATACGCGGACAAGCTGCTTGCCGCAACAGGATTTGAAGGCGTCTACTTTGGAAATTCCGGCGCAGAAGCAAATGAAGCCGCTATAAAACTTGCGCGAAAGTACGGCCAGCTTAACGGCGGCTCAAAAAGAAAGACAATTGTAACACTCGACAAATCTTTCCACGGAAGAACACTTGCCACATTGACAGCAACAGGCCAGCAGAAATTCCATATAGACGCATTCGCTCCGTATCCTGAAGGATTCAAAACAATCGAAGCGAACAATTTTGACGCGCTGAAAGACGCATTCGACGACACAACAGCCGCTCTTTTCATGGAGCCAGTTGAATGCGAGGGCGGCGTTATTCCTTTGCAGCCAGAATGGGCAAAAGCGGCGGCAAAAGCGGCACGCGACGCCGGAGCAATTGTAATGTGCGATGAAGTCCAGACAGGAATGGGACGCTGCGGCGCGCTGATGGCAAACACCGCGCTCGAAATCAACCCGGAAGTAGTAACATTTGCAAAAGCCATTGCAGGCGGCGTTCCAATGAGCGCTTGCCTTTACCGCGGAAAAGGAAACGTTTTCCAGGCCGGCGACCACCAGTCAACATTCGCAGGAAACCCGCTGGCCTGCGCAGCGGCAAACGTTGTGCTAGACACAATAACCGCGCCAGGATTCTTTGAAAGCGTTTCAGAAAAAGGTGAATACATAAAAAATGCAATTTCAAGCTGGAACATTCCGTTTGTAAAAGAAATCCGCGGAAGAGGTCTTGTAATAGGTGTTCAAGTTGAAAAAAATCCCGTGGAAATAGAAAAAGCATGCCTTGAAAACGGACTGCTTTTCTCAACAGCAGGAAGCGATGTTCTTCGCTTTGTTCCGCCGCTAAACATAACCTACAAGGAAATCGACGCAGGACTTGCAATCCTGAAAAAAGTTCTTGAAGAAACTAAATAGCCTGAACAGGAAAAACTATGAAAAAGACTGTATATATTTTTGGCCATAAGAATCCGGACACAGACTGCGCAGTTGCCGCGACTGCCTATGCGCGCCTGAAACAGCTTTTAGGCTGCGACAACTATATCGCCGCGCGGGCCGGACATTTCAATCCGCAGACTGACTATGTGTTCAAGAAATTCAACGTTAAGTCGCCGAAATATATGCCATCCCTGACCCCGAAAGTTGAATACTTCATGGAAAATGAAACAATGACCGTTCAGGGGGATGTTCCAGTCTGGAATGCAATCAGAAAACTTCAGCAGACACAGCTGCGCGCAATTCCGGTTGTAGACAAAAACGGAAAATACAAGGCGCTGCTCCATTATTCAGCGTTTGCCCAGAAAATTCTTACAATTTTAAATCCTGAGGCAAAAGTAAACATTTCAACAAGCATTGGAAACATCATAAAAACAATGAATGCGCAGCCGCTCGTTGTTTCAAACCAGGAGGAAATCTTCAAGTCTTCAATTCTGGTCGGCGGTGCAAGCGACAAAGCCTTTGAGGCAATGCTGGACGAACACGCAAGCGAAAACGTAATTGTAATCACCTCGGACCGGAAAGAAATTTACGAAGAATGCATAAGCCGCAAAGTGAAGCTGCTGATTATCACTTCAGGCTACATTCTGAGCAAGGAACTGAAGGAAAAAGCCCAGAAAAACGGCGTAAGCGTAATAATGAGCCCTTACACAACGAGCGACACAGTAATGATGATTGCCTACTCAACTCCGGTTGAACTTATGGCGGACCCGGAAATCAAGGCAGTTCACATAAACGATACAATTTCAAAAATCAGAATGACAATGCAGGACTCGCCAATCCGCAGGCTTCCTGTTGTGGACGAAAACGACAAAGTCATAGGAATCATTTCAGAGCACGACCTGAACAACGAGCCGAACATTGAAATAATCCTTGTTGACCACAACGAAATTCTTCAGGCAGTTGAAGGAATTGAGCACTACAAGATTATCGAGGTAATCGACCACCACAGAATAGGCTCAATAAGCACAACATATCCAATAACATTCATAAACAAGCCGCTCGGCTCAACTTCAACAATAATCGCAACGCTTTACCAGGAAGCAAAAATTCCAATTCCAAAGGACATTGCCTCAATACTTCTGTGCGGAATTCTAAGCGACACACTGATTCTGCAGTCCACAACCACAACCGACACGGACCGCCAGACAGCTGAATACCTAGCGAACATCACCGACCTTGACATCCAGGCGCTCGGAAAAGAAATTCTAACAGCCGGAAGCGGAATCAAAGGACGAACTGCATCAGAAGTAATCCACCAGGACATGAAGGAATACCAGGAAGAAAAAGGCTCTTACACAGTAAGCCAGATAGAAGTGAGCAACATAAAAGAAATTCTTGACCGCAAGGAAGATTTTATGACAGAGCTTGAATTTGAGCGCCGCGGAAACAAGGCGATTTTCTCGGCTCTGCTCGTAACCGACATAACGCAGCTTTCCTCAATCCTGCTTATTGCCGCCGACCCGAAATTTGAAGCCTTTGTAACCTTCCCGAAAATGGAGGAGCACACCTACTACCTGAAAGACGTTGTAAGCCGCAAAAAGCAGCTCGTGCCGCTCCTTTCCGAGCAAGTGGAGAATTTTGAGAGATAGAATTTTGAACAGACATATGAAAAAACAGCCCCGGAGCGAACAACTCCAAGGCTGAATGTACTTTACAAGAACTGTTTAATTAGATTTCTATGCAGTTACAGCAAGTTTTGCGGAACACACGCATTTTTCATAGCGCTCGCTGCCTGGCTTTGTTGCAAGTTTCACCTCGTAAGTGCCTGCCGCAGTTCCAGAAGGAATATATGCTTCAATAATGCTTGAGCCGATTCTGTTGTAGCTTTCAACACGAATCTCGGTTTTGTCAGAAGCAACAAGAAAAACTCCCTGAGCTTCGTCATCCGAATCAAAAGAAACATTCTTTCCTTTTATTCTGAGCATTGAGCCTGAAACAAATTCCAGAGCATCACTTCCCTTGCCGTTATTCAGAATCGAACACATCTTTGATTGCAGGAATCTGGACATAGCCGCTGCCTGCCTGTTTGTAGGCCGCATTTTTAACCATCTCGTCCGCCGCATCGTCCTTGAATCTGAATACAGTTGTTATGCGGTGGTTAAAGCTTCCTGCCACAAAACCATCGTTCAGTTTTACAACAGTACCATTTGCCTTATTAAACATCCAGCCGAACGGAAGCTCAACCTTGTAGCCAAGGTTTACAAAATGCTTAACCCTGTCATTCAAAACAGAAAGAACCGCACGGGCATCCGCTTCTGTAATCGTTGAATTGTAACTGATAATTTCTTTTATAAGCTGTTCGTTATCCATAGTCTGGTCAACAACACTTCTAAAGCAATATTTGTCTTTACCCTCATTCACTTTGAGGGAATTCTGATAGGTATAAATCTGTACCATAGTAAAAATCCTTCTTCTGCTATTTTCCTGCGGCAGAAGGCGCTAATTTGCCATTCCGGCTTAGCGGAAATCCATAAATTGACAAAAGAAGAAGGATAAACTATAATTCTAATATTGGATTTCGAGAATTGGTTTATCCAACTTCTTGACTAGAGCCGCTCTAAGTTTTACCAGAACTTAAGCGGCTTCATTTTTTACGGCTGTGTTTACAGCCACAAGAACCATCATAGGCCCACCTCCTGTGTAAGCGAGCCGGTCAGAGCTCGCGGTGTTTTATAGAAAAGCGTTAAAAAAAATTGCGATGCAGCAATTTTTTAGCTTATCCTTTGTTTTTTGCTTATTTACGATTCAAAATCGCATTAATTTCTTCAAGCTGCTCATCGCTAAGACTTGCGGCTTTTCCAGCAAAATTCAACACAACCTCTTTTGCAAGCCGGTTAGCATTGATTTTTTCCATATCAATCTGAACAAGCTTTCTGTCTTCGTTCAACTCTGCCTCATGCAGTTTTTTACATTCATCATCGCTCAAGCCGTATTTTGAGCAAATCAGTTCCGTTAAGGTCGGCGGAATATCGCGAGTTCCGCTTTCTATGGCAGAAAGATATGAAGATTTTATGCCAAGTTTATCCGCCATATTCTTAAGCATTTCCCTTTTATCAATCCTAAGATGCTTCAAGAACTCGCCGTACTCGCTAATCTGCCTTTCATCTGCCATAAATACCCCTTCTTTCCCTCCGCGCTTATCTATCTAAGATAATATTAACATATACATATTAAATTATCAAGTTGTTAATAACATACCATTTAGATATTTTTATGTCAAGTTATTTCATCAAAAAAACATCTGAGTAAGTAAATCTATTTGCACATTCTTATTTATTCAGTTTTTGCGGCATTATTACGAACCGTTCTTTCATATTGATTTGTTCTAATCACCAGTTATTGATTCGAGGCTTAGTTATCTTCACATATTGCCTTGAAAGTGATTTTAAGATTACTAGACTGATTGCCCAATAATCTTTTCAGATATTCGCATAATCAGTATTATCCTCAAAGAAAGAATGTATATCCTTATTATTTGCAGTAAAACTGAATGCGCCGATAAAAGCCTTGTCTTTTTTCCAAGAAAACCGATGTTTACAAAGGCTATCTAAACTAACAATAAGAGTATTAACAATTTCACATCTTTTTTCTGCTTCAGTTTTCATTACTTTTAAAACTTCCCGAACTTTTTCATCTGAAGATGTTGGAGAATAATTTGATATGCCCTGCTTTAACTTTTCCATTTTTGTTTCCAATACTGAAACTTCGAGAAATAACATACAGGCAGATTTATATTTTTCAAATGAGAATATTTCATTTTGCTGAAAATTTCTAAGCTGTGTTACAAAAAAATTACTTCTAAAAGGCTCATACTGTAAAAATCTAATCGCGTTTAGAAAATTTGTTATTGCAGGCACATTTGCAGAATACAAATTTTCAGAAATATTCCTTTTGGAATCGTTAAAAAACATTTCCGTGCACTTAATCTGTTTTATTAGCTGACAATACAGTTCTCGCAAGTTTTCGTATAAAGCATTTTCAATATTCTTTTTGTTCAAATTGTATTTTATTAGTTCACCAAATAAAACAACAAAAGAACTTGCAGATATTCCAGAGACAATTGCCAACAAAAAATCCTTTTTTAGATAAGTCCATCCTAAATCAAAAACACTGACTATATAGGTTAGAAGAATACAAACTATTGATATGCCGAGGAATATAAGTATATTTGTTTTATTTTCCTTCATTTTTTTCTTACTCCATGGTCTTTACATTCTTCTCTATGAACTCTACTTCATCAGGGGAAAGTCCGTACTTTGCGTAGAGCTGCTTGTCGATTTCCGGGATGCTTTTATTCCAGTCGATGCGTACGCCAAAGCGGGCTTCGCCTGCTTTGGCGTTAATAAAATCTTGGAGAGGAACATTTTGCCAAGTTGCCTTTTTATTGTCCTGCGTTACTTTTAATGTGCCGAGCAATGTACGAGCAAACTTAGTCTTAATGTATTTCATGCAGTTTTCAGCTTCCTCTTTTGTGTCAAATGCACCTATGCTTATGAAAGTCTGAGTATGCCCGATTAAAGGCTGCCCGATTAAAGGC
>JBNMJH010000003.1:0-223981 GCA_050873685.1 Treponema sp. | reverse complement strand
CTGACGGATTAGCAATCCGTTGTATTACCGCTCTACCACACCTCCAGCTATCGGAGCGAGAGGGATTCGAACCCCCGGACCCGTGAAGATCAACGGTTTTCAAGACCGCCCCAGTACGACCGCTTTGGTATCGCTCCAAAAAAGATGTATACATAAGATATAAGAAATAGCATTTGATGTCAACAGGTAAATTAAAAAAATGTGAAAAATTTTTATTTTTTTTAGATTTACTTCAGAACTGCGGATGTGGCAAGGATTGGAAGGTCTGGCGAAGCCAGTTCGTAAGCAGCTTTGCTGCGTCGAATGGAGCGAAAGCGGAAACCTGGAAAGCCTGGTTTTGGCTGGTGAGCCTGGCGAACCAGCCAAAAGCCACCCAAATATAAAAATTTAAAACTCTCATTTGTTCTGATATACAAATCACCGGAATTTATGTTATATTAGATATAACCGTGGAGGCGCTATGAAGAAAAATAGTTTGCTGCTTGGAATTATTCTTGCAGTTGTTGGTTTGATAATGACAATTACACCGGCTGGATGCATAAAAGCGGTTGTAATAATTCTTGGAATCGAAGCGGTTGCGAACGGCATCTACCAGCTTGTCTACACAAGAAAACTTTTTCCAGACGCGGCTTTTCAATATTCTGTAATTATCCGCGGAATGCTCAGCATTGTTGTCGGGCTTCTGGCTTTCTTCCTTCCTTTGCGTTTTGCAGAAATGCTTTGGACGGTAATGCTTTATGTTCTGGCTGTTTATCTTTTGGTCGGCTCGGCGCTTCTGCTTTTTTCTTGCGGAAAGCTTCAGAACACAAATATTGACAGGCGGCAGTTTATAACTGAAGCGGTCATTTCAATTCTTCTGGCGCTTGTAATGCTGCTGATTCCTGTTCACATAGGCACAGCGCTTGTGCGGATTGCCGGAATCGCATTGATTATTATTGGAATTGCGTTTGTAATTTTCTACATAAAAAACAAGCCGCTCGTTCAGGAGCCGGTTCAAGTTATGGATGATATTTCGGGCGATTTAACAAATTCATAAATTCAAAAAAAACTACATCAAGCAGGACAAAAAATGATTAAAATTGAAAAGACAGAAATTTTTGGCTGGGAAGCCGCTATCCGTGGAATGAGAAATTCTTTCAACAGCTGGGACAAAAGCGACAGCCGCTACGATGCCTCAACCGGAAAATTCATAACAGGTTCCGCGGACATTGAGCTTATGGACCGCCTTAGCCGCTCCGGCCCAAGCCACGCAAAATTTCTTCGGTACATAACAGTCCAGTTTGATATAACAGCGCCAAGATACTGGTGGGCAGAAATGGACACATACAAAGTTGGAACTGTCAGAAACAGCTGCTCCACAATGCACAAAGTTCAGGCGAAAGAATTTACTCGCGAAGATTTTTCATGCGAGCATTTGGATGAAGAATCTTTAAAAGCGCTTGATATTTTAATTTCAACAATAAATTCCGCGCGGGATCGATTCAACAGCACAAAAAACAAGGATGACTGGTGGCAGATGATTCAGCTTTTGCCGGCTTCGTTGAATCAAAAAGCGACTGTGCAGCTGAACTACCAGGTTCTGCAGGGAATTTATGAAACACGCAAAAACCACCGGCTTGATGAATGGCACGATTTCTGCCGCTGGATAGAATCTCTTCCGCAGAGCAGCTTAATCACACTGCCTAAAAAATAATGGATTTTCTTTGCATGGGAATCGCCGCAATAATAATCATTGCGGCATTAATGTATTTCAGGAAAATATATTTTCCAAAGCAAGAAGACCGGCAAAACCTGCGAAAAAACAAAAAGAACGGTCCTCGCTCAGGAAATTTTGTAAACTGCCCGGTATGCGGAAATCCGCTGTTTCCTGGCGAAAATCTTGTTTCAAAAGTTTTTACCACAAGCGGACAAGTCAATGACCAGATTTGCTACATCTACGGCTGTCCGCACTGCTTTCCGCGCTGCGAGCCGGGCGTAAAAAGAACCTGTCCGGTATGCGGCAAAGATGTTGCCCAGCAGCAATATCTGCTGGCAAGACGATTCAACAAGACAAAAAGCGGAACTCCGCATGTAATTGTAAACGGCTGCGGAAACTGCAACAGGCATTAAAAAAAAACTGGAGCCGCCTGTTTCAGGGGAGCCCCAGTTTCTTCTTCAAAAACGTATTGTTTCTTTTAAATTTTCAAATCACATTAGTCCAATGCAGACATATCTGTGATTTCCTTGTCGTAGTCAACGCCTTCTACATCGAAACCATTGATATTCAAGAAGTCATGCTTATAGCCTTCAAGGTCGCATCTTTCAGCAAGATTTTCCTGGGTAACTCCGTCCATAAGCTTTGCAACTTCGGCCTGAACATCATCCGCCATTTCCCAGTCGTCAACACGGATTCTGTTTTCTGAATCAACAGGAACTTTTCCAGCCGCGCCGTCAGCGCCTGTGAACAAGCGTTCCGCAAACAGACGTTCCATCTGCTCAATGCATCCTTCATGAGTTCCCTTAGCCTTCATAACTTTGAACAAAACCGAAAGATAAAGCGAAATAATCGGAATTACCGCGGAAGAACGTGTAACAAGCCCCTTGTTTACAGAAACATAAGCCGCGCCTCCAACAGCTTTCTGGAGCTGCTCGTTCAAACGGTGCGCAGTCGCCTCCAAATCTTTCTTCGCCTGACCAATTGTTCCATCGCGGTAAATAGCATGGCTCAGTTTCGGTCCGATATAGGAATACGCCACTGTTCTGCATCCATTGTTCAAAACGCCGGCATTCTGAAGCGCATCAATCCAAAGCTGCCAGTCCTCGCCGCCCATAACTTTCACAGTATTGGCAATTTCTTCTTCTGTAGCAGGCTCCGCTGCGGCATCCTTCAAAGTTTCAGACATAATATCTATCGCTTTTCCGGCATAAGTTTTTCCAATCGGCTTGATAACAGATTTATAAAGAATATGCTGGCCTGTTGCAGGATCTATTTTTTCAGGATCAGAACGAACCGGAGAAGCAAGAGAATAAACAATCAGGTCAACTTTTTTTCCAGTTTTTTCAATTTCATCGATAATCATCGCGCGGGTTTCATTTGAATAAGCATCTGCGCTGAAAGTTTTTGCAAAAAGTCCGTCTTTCGCAGCGGCACGGTCGAACGCGGCATTGTTGTACCAGCCAGGAGTTCCGCCTTTTTTGTCTGTGGCAGCCTTTTCAAAAGAAACACCAATTGTGTCTGCTCCATATTCAAATGCGGCGGCAATACGGCTTGCAAGACCATATCCCGTTGAACAGCCGAGAACTAAAACCAGCTGAGGACCTTTTCCGCCTTCCTTCACGCTTTTTGTTCCACGTTTAGCTTTCTGCGCTTTCACATACGCAATCTGACGCTCTGTATCTTTAGCACATCCAACAGGATGAGAATTAATACACATGCTGCTTCTTACCATAGGTTTAATAACTGGCATTTTTTACTCCTTAAGCTCTTCTATTTTTTATATTCTACGCTTTATATTTCTTCAATATTATGCATCCGTTGTGTCCGCCGAATCCTAGCGAACAGCTAGCGGCAACATCAATATCACATTTAACGCCTGTTTTTGGAGTATAATCCAAGTCGCATCCATGCTCCAAATCCGGCTCATCAAGGTTTGCCGTTGGAGGAACAAAACCTTCATCAATCGCCTTTACGCAGACAATCGCCTCCATTGTGCCTGCGGCGCCAATCATATGTCCTGTTTCAGATTTTGTTGAGGAAATATGCAGATTATACGCATATTCTCCAAAAACAGTTTTCAGCATTTTTGTTTCGGCGGAATCATTTGCGCTTGTTGAAGTTCCATGCGCGTTGTAATACTGAACCTGCTCCGGTTTCAGCCCGGCATCTTCCAAAGCAATCCGCATTGCTTTCGCTCCGCCAGAGCCATCTTCACGCGGCGCTGTAATATGATAAGCATCGCTTGAAGCCCCGAATCCGGCAACTTCCGCATAAATTTTTGCACCGCGGGCTTTTGCATGCTCAAGCTCTTCAAGAACAAGAACAGCCGCGCCTTCTCCCATTACAAAACCAGAACGGTTCTTGTCAAACGGACGGCTTGCAGCCTTAGGATTATCATTGAAAGACTGTGTGAGCGCCTGCAAAACTTGATAGCACCCAACATTGAAACCTGTAATATTCGCATCAGAACCGCAGGCAAGAGCCATATCAACACGCCCAAGCCGAATCATATCCAGCGCAAGCCCTATTGAATCAGTTCCCGAAGAACATGCCGTAGACAATGTCCACGCCGGCCCCTGAATATTGAAATACATGCTGACGTTTGCAGCTGCCTCATTGTTCAGCGCAAGAGGCGCAGTAAGAGGCGGCAAGCGGTTTACGCCTGCATTCGGGTCATCATACTTTTTATAGCCGGATTCAACAGCCTCATTCAGCCCGATTCCAACACCGTTCACAATTCCAACATTTTCATTTCCAATAGTTTCTTTTGTATAACCAGCATCGGCAACCGCTTCAATGCTTGCGCCAAGCAAAAATCTTGTCTGCCTGTTTATTTTTCTAAGAATCTTTTTTTCAAGTCCGTACTGCTCAATATTGAAATTTTTCACTTCCGCATCAATCTGAACCGGATAGTCAGACGCATCAAAAAGAGTGATTTTATCAGCTCCGCATTTTCCTGCCTTTATAGATTCCCAGCTTTCATTTACAGTATTTCCAACGGGACTTACAGCACCCAAACCTGTAACCACAACCCGACGTCGATTCATTTTCGCTCCCATTATTTCTGTGTTAAAAAGAATTATATCCCAAATATATTATCTTTCAAGAATAAATTATTTTGACATTTTTAGTCAATATGTCAAAAACAAGCGAAAAAAAAATGCGCGGCTTTCACAAGAATTCAAAACCAGCGATTTTTGATTCATTTTACAAATCTTTTTGGATTATCGCCAAAAATTCAATGACATTATCTTGTTTTTAGGTTATGCTATTCTCTCCCGACAAAAAACACTGCCGTTGTCAGCGGCCGGGAATCATAATCCTAAGTAATGGAGAACGTCGATGTCAGAAAAAGACACCAATCAGTATTACATTACCAGACAGGATTCCACAGAATCTAATGCCCGAAGTTATCCGCGCAAATTTCCATTTGCATTGGCAAAAGCCAAAGGATCTTGGGTTGAGGACATTGAGGGAAACAAATATCTGGATTTTTTGTGCGGAGCTGGAACTCTTGCACTTGGTCACAATGATGACGAAATCAACCAGGCAATGATTGAAATGCTTCAGAGCGATTTTCCGTTGCACACGCTTGATTTAACCACACCGGTAAAAGATGAATTTATTCAAACTGTAATTTCTCATCTTCCAAAGGAACTTGCTGAAAACTGCAAAATTCAGTTCTGCTCGCCAAGCGGAACCGACGCCACAGACGCTGCGCTGAAACTTTGCAAAACGGCCACAGGGCGGACAAGCGTTGTAGCTTTTCAGGGCGGATTCCACGGAATGGGACACGGAGCTCTTTCCTGCACAGGAAATCTTGGCGCAAAAAGCAGAGTCAACGGACTAATGCCGGAAGTTCACCATTTTCCTTATCCAGACACATACAGAAATCACTTCGGGCTGAAAGGCGAAGCTGCAACAGACGCGGCGTGCAATTATTTCGAGACAACACTGAAAGATCCTGAAAGCGGAATAACAAAACCTGCCGCGGTTATTCTTGAACCAATTCAAGGTGAAGGAGGCGTAAATCCTGCACCGGTAAGATTCCTTCAGACAGTGCGAAGAGTTACAAAGGAACTTGGAATTCCTATGATTGTGGACGAAATTCAGTGCGGACTTGGACGCAGCGGAAAACTTTTCGCATTTGAATACGCAGAAATAGTTCCTGATGTAATTCTTGTTTCAAAAGCAATCGGCGGCTCGCAGCCTCTTTCAATTGTAATCTACAACAAAAATCTTGATGTCTGGGGACCGGGCGCTCACACAGGAACTTTCAGAGGCAACCAGCTCGCAATGAAGGCAGGAACTATCGTTTTAAATAGAGTTTCAAAACCAGAATTTCTTGCGGAAGTTGTAAGAAAAGGCAATCTGATAATGTCGCGGATGAACGAACTGAAAGAAAAAGTAAAAATCATCGGCGATGTCCGCGGCAAAGGACTTATGATTGGCTGCGAATTTGTAAATCCAAAGGAACCAAAAGACTGCTGCGGCCTGTTTCCTCCGAACGGAGAAGCTGCTGCAAAAGTCCAGAACATCTGCTTCAAAAATAAGCTTGTTATGGAAAAAGGCGGAAGAAACGGCTCTGTAATGCGCTGCCTGTGCGCACTTACCGTTTCTGATGAAGAAATAAAAACAGCGATGGACATTTTTGAATCAGCGGTTCTTGAAGTAAACAAGGACTACGAATAAACACAAAACGGACTTTCATACGAAAGCCCGTTTTTTTTCGATAAAAAGTTACGATTTTATCAAGTCCTTTATTTCCGACCAGACAGCAACAGAGCCTTTCTTGTTATTTTTTGCAAAATACAAAGCCTTGTCGGCATTCTGCACAACCAAATCAATATTGTCGCATTTTTCAACATCCTGGTTTGTGCTTATTCCCATGCTGAACCCAAGACGCCGGTTTTCAGGAACTTCTATTTCTGGCTGCTTAAGCAAAGCTTTTATCTGCGGCAAAAAATACTCGTGGCCGCGAAGACATTCATAGAGCCGTTTGTAGACACGTTTTCCTTCATCCGCATTCGTATCAATCATAATGATTACAAATTCATCGCCGCCATAACGTGAAATAAAATCAATTTTCCGGCAAGTTTCCCTTAGAAGGCTGGCAAAACTTTTTATAAGCAAATCGCCGACCGCATGGCCGAAAGTATCGTTGTAATATTTAAAGTTGTCCAAATCAATAAAAGCAACCGCAATCTGAATCACAGTTTCCCTTCTTTGCTGGTAGCGGCGAACCCGCTCGCTTTCAAGGGCAATACATTCCTGGAACGCGTGTCTGTTCTTCAGCCTTGAAAGCTGGTCCGTTGACGACATCACCATCAAATGCTCTTCCTGCTTGTAAATAACAACCTGCGACTGAATGCTCGCCAAGGCAATGTTCAACGTGTTCAAAACCTCAACATTAACAGGATTCACTTTTGAAGGAACAACAATTATTCCAAATTTATATTCCGCATAGGACGCATCGCCGAAATACAGATTTTTCTTTTCCTTGAAAACCATCTGGGCGGCATCGCTTTTCTTGCTTTTTGCAAAAAGAATTTTCACATCGTCTTCGTCAACAGAAGGCTTTTCCCCGTGGAAAATCGACTCGTAAATTTTCGGTTTTTCATTTTCAATGCAGCAGAAATAAACTTCTTCAGCCAAAGTATATTTTTCAATATCAAGAAGAACCGACTGAACATACTTTTTAAGATTCATATCCTTGATGTAGCCGGTTTTCACCTTGTTTATGAACTGATAATCGTGAATCCGCTTGTGAAGCAAAGTCAAAAGCTGCTCTTTTTCCGCTTTTTCGTTCAAAAGCTCAATATTCAAGCTGAGTTTGTCAAATTTTTCAACGCCGGAAATATATTCTTCCACAGAAATCGATTTTTTATCAACGCCGTCAGAATCTTTTGTGTAATATTTGTAGCCTTCAGCCTTTGCAATCTCAAAACCTTTCTTCAGATATTTTTCAGACTCTTTTTTATAACCAAGCCGGTCCAGCACAACCGCATATTCGTAGCACGCAAAAACAATTTTATGAGTCAGCTTGCTTTTTATGTCCAGGAATTCCTTCAGACATTTTTCAAAGAATGCCTCCGAAGCTTCAATCTGCTTTTCATCCGCGCTCAAAACCGCTTCAATATAATAAATAAACGGATAATCTTCCTTTGTAACAGAATCGACATCCTGCATAATATTTGAATGGTTTATTCTTCCGCGTATAAAATCACCCTGGGCAAAACTTATAATCGACTTGAAAACCAGAATGTCATTCTGAGAAGGCAGAAACGAACTGTTGGCAAGCTCCGACATATTGAAAATATCCAGAAAACGCGCAATCACATTGAAAAGTTCATACGCTTCTGAAAAATGGCGGGAATAAAAAAGCGCATACGCAACATTCTTCAAAGTATCCGTTACAGAAGCAAAATCGCCGATTTCCAAAAGACGAGCTATAATTCCGTTTTCAAGGTCGAAAGCCCGCTTGTACATTGCGCGGCAAGTCGCGTCGTAGCACAATCCGTTGCGGATATTCAGAATCGGTCCAAGCTCGCCGATTTTTGTGCGGATTTCATTGCACTTGTCGTACCAGACAATCGCCTTGTCAATTTCACCAAAATGAGAGCAGACAATTCCCTTCCAATGGCAGGCTGTTGAAACAAGATGCTGGTTGTCAATCGTTTCAGCAAGCTCAAGGCACATTTCAACTTCCTCATCAACGCTGTTCCGTAATGTTTCGTCATTCACAAGTTTCCACGGAACAGAAATGCAGACGCTGATAAAATTGTTCCAGAAACCTTGCTGGCGCAAAAGATTCAGCGCGCGCTGATATTTCGCCATTGTATCTTCAGCGGAAATTCTTTTTGCAATATGAAAGTCGAGCATCGCGTCCAGCGCAAGATAATTCAGATTTTTTTCTTTCTGAAAGATTTTTTCAGCAAGAACATAATATTTCTGGGAAAGCGAAATCGATTTTTTGAATGCAAAAGCCATCGCAAGGTAATAAAACGCAACTCCAGCTGTTTCATCCTCTTCCTGCGTGTCAACAATATCGTTCAGGTAAAGAATCGCCTCGTCAACAAGCGAGCAAGAATACAACGCCCTAGCAAGCTCTAGGCTCAGCTGGCGCTTTTCATTTTCCTCAAAGTCGAATTTTCCAAAATTTGCAGAAACCCAGAGCGAAAAATCCTTCAGCTGCTCCAGAACCATAAAAATCCGGTTGTTCCGCAAAGCTTTAAAAACCGTTTCATACTGTTTTTCAGGCGGAAGGTCGAAAATCAGCTTGTATTCGGTTTTATCTTTTGCAATTGAAACAACTTTTGTCATCAAATGAAGGTAATTCGGCTTCGAGCTGTATTCCTCCAGAAATTTTTCAGATTCAGTCTGGTCCAAATCATTTTTTTCCGAAGTAAAACAGAACGCAAATTTGCTTTTCACATCAGATTTTTCAACGGCTTTTATAAGTTGAATAGACTCTTTTGAAAGGCACTGGCTGTTCAGAATCAAATATTTTTTTTCCGGAAGAAGCCGCAAAAGCTCCACAATCGTCTGAATAAAACGGTTCTGCTCGTAGACAAGCTCGTTCGCAAGAGGAATGTCATAACGCAAGGCAGCAAGCCCTGTTTTCAAAAACGAAAGAAACGATTCCTTCTGCACCGAATAGCCATTTTTTTCAACATAATCAAGCAGTTTCTCATCAAAATTCTGCAAAATAACGGAAAGAAATGGTTTAAACGGCGAAAAATCCGCGCACGCATCAATGACACAAAAATCCTTTTTAAATTCATCCGTAATCACAGAATCCGGAACACGGAGAATACAAACAGAACTTTTACAAGCAAAAACAAATTTCTGAACAATTTCCCACTGAGTTTCAAACATATGCTTGAAATATTTTACTCCGCTTTTTGAAAAAAATAAAATTTAATTTTGCGCAGAATGTATTTTTTTTCTTTTTTCCTTGTATAATAAGATTATGAAAAATATTTTCCTTACAAACGAGCAAAATTCAAAAGAAGAATATAAAAAAACAATTGAAGAAACAGTCCAGGCGATTCTGGAAACTTTTTCAACAGACACAGCTTATTCAGGTCCGACTCCGCAGGAACTGCAAAAAATTGTCCGCCAGGATTCAATTCTTCCTGAAAAAGGCTTGGGCTGGCAAAAAACTCTGGAACTGGCAAAAAACAAAATTCTTCCAAATCTTCTAAGAACTTCCTCAACAGACTATATGCCGCATCTGCATTCTCCGGCGGTTTTGGAAAGCATTGCGAGCGAGCTTATAATTTCAACTTTCAACCAGTCGATGGACAGCTGGGATCAAGGGCCGGCGGCAACAGAAATTGAAACAGAAGTAATCGGCCATTTATGCAGGCTTTTTGGCTTCAGACGCGGCGCGGACGGAGTTTTTACTTCAGGCGGAAGCCAGTCGAACGAAACGGCGATAATCCTGGCTCGCGACTGGTTCATTTCAAAAATAATGAATTACGACGTGAAAAAACATGGTCTTCCAGAAAATTTCAGAAAACTCCGGATGTACACAAGCGAAATAAGCCATTTTTCAATGGAAAAAACGGCGCACATTCTGGGACTTGGCTATGAAAGCGTTGTGAAAGTTCCAGTTGATGCCAGCAAGCGGATGAATTTCGGCGCGCTGAACTATCTTGTTCAGAAAGATATTGCCGCTGGAAATATTCCGTTTCTTGTTGTGGCAACAATCGGCACAACAGATTTCGGCTCAATTGATCCGGTCGAGCAAATTTCCGCGCTTTGCAACCACTACAATATGTGGCTTCATGCGGATGCGGCTTACGGTTCAGGTGTGATTATGAGCGAAAAATACTCGCAGAAAGTCAAGAATCTTTACCTTTGCGACTCCATAACAGTTGATTTCCACAAAATGTTTCTTCAGCCTATAAGCTGCTCCGCGCTCCTTGTAAAAAAATCCGAGGATTTTGATGCGCTCACAATCCACGCCGACTATTTAAACAGAACTGAAGACGAAGAGGACGGATACACAAATCTCGTTGACAAATCCCTTCAGACAACAAGAAGGTTCGACGCGCTAAAAGTCTGGATGAGCTTCCAGATGCGCGGAAAAGACGGCTGGAGCAATATCATCACAAAAAGCATGGAAAATGCGCAGGAACTTTATTCAATAATAAAAAACAACAAGAATTTTGAAGTTGTTACCGAGCCGGAAATAACTTCCGTTGTGTTCAGGCACGTAAAAGGCGATGAAACGAACAAAAAAATCCGCCGAGAGCTTTTGCACAAGCACGGAATAGTAATCGGTCAGACTGTTTCAGACGGCCACGTATGCTTAAAATTCACCCTGCTGAATCCGCTTATGACGCACGAAAAGCTTGCGGAACTTGTTTCACTTATTCAAAAACTTGGCGAAGAAGAATAAAACAAAAAAAATACCGGATTTAGCAGAAACATAGCAAAACCCGGTATTTTTTTATTTTTCAGAATCGGCCTAGAAATCCTGTTTTATATTTTCCTGAGCCTTTCCCTTGTCTTTTTCGCGGATTTCAACACGGCGAATTTTTCCAGAAATTGTTTTCGGCAATTCCTTTACAAATTCAAAAATTCGCGGACATTTGTACATCGCAGTATTTTCCTTCGCGAACGTAGAAAGCTCTGTTTCCATTTCCTTCGGATCTTTTGTGTCATATCCCGGAGAAAGCACGATTGTCGCCTTTACTGCCATTCCGCGCTTCGGATCTTCAACGCCGGTAACAGCACATTCCATAACAGCTGGATGCTGCTGAAGAATCGATTCAACTTCAAAAGGACTTACGCGGTAGCCAGCTGTCTTGATGATATCGTCCTTTCGGCCAACAAACCATACATAGCCATCCTTATCCATATAAACATTGTCGCCGGTATGGTAAACTCCGCCGTCAAAAGCGTTCGCAGTAAGCACAACATCCTTGTGGTAGCCCATCAAAAGACCGAACGGCCGGCCATGCTCAACATGAATGCAAAGCTCGCCAGTTTCTCCAACCGGAACAGGATTATTGTTCGCGTTCAAAATTTCAACATCATAAAGAGGATTAGGGCGTCCCATTGAGCCCGGACGGATTTCTGAATAGTCAAGGAAGTTTCCGCAAATAATTGTGGATTCAGTCTGCCCGTATCCTTCGTAGATTTTTTTGCCGGTCTGTTCAAGCCACTTGTTGTAAACTTCGCCGTTCAAAGCTTCGCCAGCCGTGCTGAATCGAGTGCATTTGCTCAAATCATACTTGCTCAGATTCTGGCGAACAAGATATCGGTAAACTGTAGGCGGCGCGCAGAATGTTGTAAGACCGTATTTTGAAATCATTTCCAGCATTTTTGTCGGTTTGAAACTGTTCATGTCATAAACAAACAATGCAGTTCCGGCAATCCACTGGCCATAAAGTTTTCCCCATGTAGATTTCGCCCAGCCTGTTTCAGCAATTGTAAGGTGAAGCCCGTCCTCAACAACTCCGTGCCAGTATTTCGCAGTAATAATGTGTCCAATCGGATAATCGTAATCCTGAAGAACCATTTTCGGATAACCAGAAGTTCCCGATGTAAAATAGAGAAGCATCGGGTCTTTGTTGTGAGTCGCAGACTCTCCAACAGGACGCGGGAATTCAGCAGGAAGATTTTCATATTCCTCGTGGAAACTAATCCATCCAGGACGTTTTTCCTTTCCTACTGTAACAAGATATTTCACCGTGCTTGATTTTGGCATCGCCTTGTCAATTTCACCCTGAATGTTAGGATTGTCATAAGAAATAATCATTTTAACATCAGCGGCGTTTGCTCTGTATTCAATATCAGACTGAAGAAGCTGATCTGTTGCAGGAATTACAATCGCTCCAATGCGGTGAAGCGCTGGCATCAAAATCCACCATTCGTAGCGGCGGCGCAAAACCAGCATAACTGTATCGCCTTTCTTTATTCCTTTTGAAACAAGCCAATACGCAGCCCGCTTTGATTCCCTGGAAATATCATCAAAAGTAAAATTCTTCTCTTCTCCATTATCATCAACCCAAACCAACGCCCGTTTCCCAGGAAATTCTGTGGCATACCGATCAACAATATCGTAAGCAAAATTAAAATCTTCTTTAGTTTTCAACTTACAATTCTTCTTAAAATCATCGTAATCCTTAAAATCCCGGTCTTCTACAAGAAAATCATGATATAAAGCAGACATTTTTACTCCTATAAAATCAATATCTATAAATAAGACAAACAAACCTTCAAAAAGTTTCAAATATTTTATCACACATTTTGAAAGTTGAACATTATCCCGGCAACTTGTATAATCCGAATATGAAGAAAATTCCTGACTACACAACTATTTATTCAGACGAAGACATTGTTATTCTGAACAAAAAAAGCGGACTTCTGATTGCCGCTGACCGATATGACCTGGACGCGCCGCGACTTGACCTTCTTGCAGAAAAAGAATTCGGAAAACTTTATGCAGTTCACCGCATAGACAAGGACACTTCAGGAATTATAATTTACGCAAGAAATCCTGAAGCGCACAAAAATATTTCAGAGCAGTTTCAAGAACGAAAAGTTCAGAAAATTTACCATTGCCTGGTTCATGGCCGGCCGATGTGGAACACTTTGCGCGTAGAACTTCCGCTTTTACCGGACGGCGACGCACGGCACAGAACTGTTGTGAACAAGAAATTTGGGAAACCTTCAACAACAGATTTCAAGGTAATTGCGGAATGCGGTCCATACACTTGGATTGAGGCACGCCCGAAAACCGGCAGAACGCACCAAATCCGCGTGCATCTTGCGGAAAACGGATTCAGCATCGTATGCGATCCTTTGTACAGCGGAAACCAGAAACCAATCCGGCTCAGCGAAATCAAACGCTCCTGGCGAGGCGACGAGCTGGAGGAACAGCCTTTGCTAAGCCGTCTTGCGCTTCACGCATATAGAATAACTTTTGAGCATCCAAAAACCGGCGAGCAAATCACATTTACTGCGCCATACCCAAAAGACATGGAAGCAACACGAAAACAAATGTCAAAAATTTTCGGAGCAGATCCGCTCGCTGAATAAACAAAAGAATTCCGCCGCAGCAAGCGGGATTCATATTCAGCAGGTCGCTTTATTTTTTTGCATTTGAATTTGCTTTTACAAATTTAATCCGCACCTGCTGAATCCGCCGCTGCGACTGGTCCTCTATAAAAAACAGGCAGTTTTTCCAGTTGAAAATTTCCCCGGTTGAAGGCAGATAACCGATTTTTTCCAAAAGCCAGCCGCCCAACGTCATATATTCATCAGACTCAAGATTCAGCTTTAAAATCGAATTCAAGTCTTCAAGCTTCAAATCGCCAGGAACAATGAATTCATTCGCCGAAACAAGCCTAATTCTTTCTTCCGCCGGAATTTTTGACTTGTCATCATCTGTCATGCGGCCAAAAATCACACGCTGAATATCATCGATTGTCGCAACTCCAGCCAAAAATCCCTGCTCATTCAAGGCGACCGCAAATTCAGTATGCTCTTTTTTGAATTTTGCAAGCAGCTCCAGCGCAGTAAAAGTTTCCGGAACAAACAAAACGTTTTTCATCACCGCAGCCGCATAATTTTCCTGAATGTTTTTTTCAGAATTAAAAATCACAGACTTGTAGTGAATAACGCCGACAATCGACTCCTTTGAATCTTCATAAACAGGAAGCATGGAAAGCCCGGTCGAAACAAACATTTTCACAATTTTTTCACGGCTGTCAGCTATAGAAACAGATTTTACCAGCGAACGATGCTTCATTATGTCGTGAACAGTCAAATCGTTGAACCGGAAAATCTTGTCGAGCATCGTTTTTTCAGAAGCCTCCAGCGTTCCTTCCTGGGCGCCAACATCAATCAGCGTTTTCAGCTCTTCTTCGGTAACGAGCGGCGAATCATCTTTCAAAATATTTTTCGCAAGGCTTGCAGTTCCCTTTGAAATCGCGCTGAAAATCCAGACAACAGGAAAAAAAACTTTTTCAAGAACAAGAAGCGCAACCGAATTCTTGCAGACAGTTTCTTCCGTGTACCGCCCGGCAACAGTTTTTGGAATTATTTCTCCAAAAATTACAGAAAAAAATGTGAAGCAAACCGTTGCAATTCCAACGCCGGAATTTCCAACCAGAGAAACCGCCAGAGCCGTTGCAATCGCCGAGCCAAGCGTATTCATAAAATTTATTCCGATAAGAATAATCGTTAAAAGCTCATCGATATGCTCGCGCAGTTTTGCCGCCGTTTTCGCGTTTTTTCTGCCTTCACCAATCATTTTTCTGAGCTTTATTTTATTTATAGAAAGAAAAGCCGTTTCCGAGCCAGCGAAAAAAGCAATCAGATTTACAATAACAAAAAGAACGCAAATTAAAAAAATATTTTTAATCATCCTGAATTCCTTCCGTTTCTTTCTTTAAAATCCGGACCTGTGTAATCCGCCGTTTTTCCATTGCGGCAACTGAATAAACAAAACCAGAATCCTCAACAGAATCGCCGACAACCGGAATTCTATCAAGTTTTTCAGTAATCCAGCCGCCAAGCGTGTCATTTATATTTGACTCAAGCTTGATTCCAAAATAAATTTTCAAGTCAACGAGCAAAGTGGAGCCTTCAACCGTAAAAGAATTCTGGTTTTTCAGAGCCTCAAGATTTTTGTCATCCTGAAAAGAATTTTTATTTCCTGTAGTTCCGAAAATTTCACGGTGAATGTCCGACTGCGTAATCAATCCGTCCGTTCCAGAATATTCATCAATAATTATCGCCATTGTCTGGCGGTTTTCCTGCATAACCTGAACTACGGAAGTTATTTTTCTTGTTCCGGGAATAAAAAGCGGCGGACGCATAAGCTTCGACATTTGAAATTCCGAAGGATTCGTTTTAAGCAAATCTTTCAAATAAAGAATTCCCACAATGTCATCAATATTTCTTTTATAAACGGGAAAAGTTGAAAAATTCGTTTTCTGAGCTTTTTCAATCACATCTGAATAAGTCGCGGTTTCTTTCAGCCGGACAATTGATGTGCGTGGAACCATTATTTCCGCGGCGGTAATATCCGTAAACTTGAAAACAGAATTCATCATGTTTTTTTCGCCGTCTTCAAGAACGCCAGTTTCTTCGCCAACTTCAATAAACGATTTTATATCTTCCTCTGAATAAGTATGCTCAGGCTTTTCAACGCTGATTCCGCGGATTTTCAGCACAAGCCGGCTGAACGCAGTAAAAAGAACAACAACCGGCCGCAGAATATGAACAACAACGTCCACAAACAACGAAAGCGCGTAAGCAATTCCATCAGGTTTTCTTGTTGAAATTGCCTTCGGCGTAATTTCTCCGAAAATCAAAAGAACCAGAGTTACCGCAAAAGTTGCAATTCCAACACCTTTGCTTCCAAAAACTCGCATTGCAACCGCGGTAATAATTGAGCTCAAAAGAATATTCACCAGGTCGTTTGCCACGAGCAGCGTGTTTATCAGAAGCTCCTTGTTTTCAAGAAGACGGCTTGCACGAAGCGCCTTTTTGTTTTTTTCTTTCCGCAGAATCCTTAAGCGCAATTTATTCATTGAAAGAAACGCGCTTTCAGAAACACTAAAGAGCATTGATAAAGTTACTAAAACCACCGAAGCCAGCAGAAGCCCGGCAAGAACAAGGTTACTCAATTCTTTTTACTCAGCAGATTCCCCGGAATTTCCTTCCGAAGCAGAATCGTTTTGCGCAGCCATTGAATTTTCCAAATATTCAATATACTGCTGAATCTGCGGCACCAGCGGACTTTCAGGGGCAGCCGCAACAGACTGATTCATATACGAAATAATGTCCTCAACTTTCGCATCCGGAAGTTTTGAAGCCAGCTCAGCGCACATAAAATACAGCGACTGAACATTTTCCGGCGACATATATTTGTTTTCCGCGCATTTTTCATAGATTTTCAGAGCGCCGGCAATATCCTGCTCAAGCAGCTTGTCGTAAGCTTCAGTATGTGCAATCTGAAAAACATATTTTCCGATTTTTCCAGAAGAATTCTTTGAATCAATTGAAACAGCTTTTTTCAGCAAATCGTACAAAGCAAGCTTATGAACATCCGCAGCATCCTCGAACAAGGCGTCAATTGCTTCAATCCGGTCAAGTTTCAGGCCTTTTTTTGTAAGAGCAACTTTTTTATTGAATTCCGCAATTTCATCAGATTCAAGTTCCAGAAGACCGGCAAAACCTTCTATTGAATCAGAATTGAATTCGCAGTTCACTTCAGAAATAAAATAACCTTCCTTTGAAAGAATATTAATCACCGGAGTTTCGCGGATTCCATAAAAATCCGCAATCTTGAACTGCTTGTTCAGAAGAGCGCGGCGTTTCTCAAGTTTTTTCTGGTCCTGGCTAGAAATTTCAGCTTCTCCAAAAACCGACTGAAGATCTGTAAAATCAAAATGCACGCAGACAAAATTATCCTTTACAGAATCAACAAATTCCTTTGAAAGAATCGCCTGAACTCCTTTTTCGCTGCCAGCAACATCTGAATCAGAATTTACAAAGAACAGAATTTCCTTGTTCTTTGCCTGGGCAACTTTTTTCGCAGCTTCAAAATCAGAATACCAGCCGTTTGAATCTTGATTTTTTCCGCAAGAAGCCAAAATCAATGCGGAAAAAGCGAAAATCGCAATAAACAGTTTTTTCATTTTTAATTCCTTTATTTAAAGTAGCGGACACCAGCCGCAAAAACATTCTCGCAGCTGTTTTCATATTCGTTTGCAAGAGGATCACCTGCAACATTCATAATCAAGTCACGGCTAGCGCCATTTGCCTCAGTTCCAATTGTACGCTCGCTGTGTCCCATTTTTCCCAGAACTCTTCCATCAGGGCTAGTTATTCCTTCAATTGCGAACAAAGAACCGTTCGGATTATCAGGCTCTGTAATCGCCGGATTTCCATATTCGTCAACATACTGAGAGAAAACCTGGCCATTTTCAAAGAATTTCTTTGCTGTAGCCTCATCGCAAACAAAGCGGCCTTCACCATGGCTTATCGGAACAAGATGAATTCTTGAGTCAATAACGCTAGGATCCTGCGCCCACGGACTTGCCGCGCTGACCAGCCTTGTACGAACAATTCGGCTTATATGGCGGCCGATTTTATTGTATGTCAAAGTCGGCATATCCGGCTCCATGTCGCGGAATTCACCGTACATTGCAAGACCAGTTTTTACCAAAGCCTGGAAACCGTTGCAAATTCCAAGAACAAGACCGCCCCGTTTCTTCAACAAATTCATAACCTGCTCAGAAACACGGCCTTCACGCAGACAGTTCGCAATAAATTTTGCAGAACCGTCAGGCTCATCGCCCGCGCTGAAACCGCCGCTCAACGCAAGAATCTGAGCTTCTTTCAGTTCCTTTTCAAAATTTGCAAGAGATTCTTCCAGCAACGCCGGAGTTTTATTAGCCAGAACAATTATTTTTGTTTCAGCGCCCGCAAGGTTGAAAGCGCGCGCCATATCAAATTCACAGTTTGTTCCCGGGAACACAGGAATAAGAACACGCGGCTTGGATTTCGGAGCGGCAAAAACCGGATTTTTTCTTGCATCCGACAAAGACTTGTGGATATTAACCGCAAATTCAGGAAGCGGCTTCTGAACTTCAGCACCGCTTACAGGCGGGAACACTTCATACAATTTTGACTCCCACGCAGTTTCCGCATCAGCCAAATCAATTTTCACGCCCGGAATATTGTCAACAGAAACTTCAATTCTCTGTTCTTCAGTTGTTGCGCCCATCTTAAACACAGTGCCTTCAGCAAAACCGCTCAAATCAAGCTCGCTCTCTGATTCAACAATAATCGAACCGTAAAGCGGCGTGAATAAATCTTTTGGAGTAACTTTTTTCGCCTTGTCAAAATCAACCGCTGTCGCGCTGAACGGAAGATTATCAATTTTTACGCCGATTTTATTTCCCAAAGCCATTTTTGTAACAGCCTCAGCAATTCCGCCGGCACAAACCGGATACATTGCAGAAATTTTATCCTGCTTGTTCAGTTCATAAAGCCAGTTTGAATTCTTTGTGAAAGTTTCAAAATCAGGAGCAAGCTCGGCAGAATACGGAACCGTAACAATATAAACATTGTCGCCAGCCTTCTTGAAAGAACCGCTCGCAACATTCTTCACATCATCGCTCGTAACTGCAAAAGAAACCAGCGTATGCGGAACATTCAGCTCTTCAAAAGTTCCAGACATTGAATCCTTTCCGCCAATCGATGCAGTTCCCATAGCATTCTGCGCATCAATTGAGCCAAGAAGCGCCGCAGCCGGATAGCCCCAAGTTTTTTCGCTAACAGCGCGTCCAAAGAATTCCTGGAATGAAAGGCGGCAGTCAACCGGCTTTCCGCCGATACAAGCAATTTTCGCCAAAGAAGAAAGAACCGCCGTCTGTGCGCCATGCCAAGGAGACCATTCTCCCACACGAGGATCATAGCCAAAAGCCATCATGCTTACAGTTGAAGTTTCAAGCGGACTTACCACAGGAATTTTCGCAACCATTCCAGCTTCCGGAGTATTCTGATATTTTCCGCCATAAGGGAACAAAACCGTAGAAGAACCGATTGAGCCGTCAAAGCGTTCTCCAAGCCCACGCTGAGAACAACAAGCCAAATCGCTTATATTTTTCATCCACGCATTTTTAAGAGAAGCTTCACCGCCAGCAGAATCTCGCTTTGCAAGCTCCTCTTTTACAGAATCCAGCGCATTTACAAGCGGAGAATTTTCCTGCTTCGCCGGACTTTCAATAAGAGCAACAGCCTCGTGGTGCGCTCCAGCCGCGTCCAAGAATTCCCGCCCCAAATCAACAATTTTCTTGCCGCGCCAGTTGATAACAAGCCGGTTTGTGTCAGTCACATCAGCAACTTTAACAGCCTGCAAATTTTCCTTTGCAGCGGCATCAATAAATCTTTCAGCATCCTTCGCGCGAACAACAACTGCCATACGCTCCTGCGACTCAGAAATCGCAAGTTCAGTTCCGTTCAAGCCTTCATACTTTTTCGGAACTTTATCCAAATCAATATCAAGTCCAGGTGCAAGTTCTCCAATCGCAACAGAAACACCTCCCGCGCCAAAATCGTTGCAGCGGCGAATCATCAGGCTGACTTCCTTGTTTCTGAACAAACGCTGGATTTTTCTTTCCTCAACAGCATTTCCCTTCTGAACCTCAGCAGCAGCCGTAGAAACAGATTTTTCAGTATGAACTTTAGACGAACCTGTCGCACCGCCAATTCCATCGCGGCCAGTTCCACCGCCAACAAGAATAACAACATCACCCGGCTCAGGACGCTCACGCATAACAGTATCAACAGGAGCCGCCGCAACAACAGCGCCAAGCTCCATTCTCTTCGCAAGATATCCAGGATGATAAAGCTCTGTAACCTGGCCAGTCGTCAAACCAATCTGGTTTCCATAAGAACTGAAGCCCTGGGCAGCCTCGCGGCAAATCTTAACCTGCGGAAGTTTTCCCTTTCTTGTTGCGCTCAAAGGAACAGTCGGATCCGCCGCCCCCGTAACGCGCATAGACTGGTAAACCCACGAACGCCCAGAAAGCGGATCGCGGATTGCGCCGCCAATACAAGTCGCGGCACCACCAAAAGGCTCAATTTCTGTCGGATGGTTATGAGTTTCGTTCTTGAACATCAAAAGCCAAGTTTCTTTCTTGTCGCAAGGTTTTCCATCACCGTCATGAGTATAATGAACATCAATATAAATCGAGCAGGCATTGTTTTCTTCGCTGACCTCAAGGTTGTCGAGCTTTCCATGCTTTCTAAGATATTTTATTCCAATAACAGCCATGTCCATAAGGCACACAGGCTTGTCAGAGCGGCCGGCATACATTTCAGCACGCATATCAGTATAATTCTGCAAAGATTTTCTGAACAAGCCAGCGTACGGACCGTCCTCAATCTTAATATCCTTCAGTTCAGTCAAGAAAGTCGTATGACGGCAATGGTCAGACCAATAAGTATCCAGAACACGGATTTCAGTTTCAGTCGGATCCCGTTTTTCACCAGCAAAATATTCCTGCAGAAACTTGATATCCGCCAAATCCATCGCAAGCCCCATTTTCTTGCGGTAATCCTCCAGATTCTTGTCATTCCAGCCAATAAAACCATCCACAACAGGAATATCGCCCGGAACTTCAGACTTAATCTCCAAAGTCTCAGGCATTTTCTCGTCATCAGTCAAACGGCTGTCAACCGGATTAATCAAATAGCCTTCAATTTTTTTCACATCATCAGCAGAAATCCTTCCGCTCAAAACAACCATTTTTGCACAACGAACACGCGGCGCTTCAGACAAAACCGCAGCCGAAGAAGCCAGCCCAGCCCTCAAAAGGCTCAGACACTGCTCCGCGCTGTCCGCCCGCTGATCGTACTGTCCAGGCAAATATTCCCAGACAATAACCGTATCGCCCTCCGCAATATCAACCTTATCGTAATAAACAAAATCACTCTGCGGCTCGCTAAAAATTCTAGTAGCAGCCGCCTTCGCAACAGCCTCGCCAATATTTTCAACATCATAGCGGTTAAGATAACGAACTCCAGTCACACCAGAAATTCCCAAAAAATTATTAATCTGCGACAAATAACTTTCAGCCTCGTTAGCAAAACCAGGCTTTCTTTCTACATATAAACGAAACATAACTTACATTATAAAGATAATACAACGCCCTTTCAACGCACATTTCAAACAAGTTTTTTCTTTATTCGGGCGCAAAATACCACCGCAACGGGCTTTTCAGGGCTCTCGCTCCGCTCGCCTCCCGGCCGGCCGTTTTTTGGCTTTCTCCAAAAACGGCGCGCTGCGCGCCCCTTCCAATCCCGCGCAAGTTCCACACCGCGCACACCGCGCAACTGTCTTTTCTGTATATTTTTATCAGGGCGGTTAGAACCGCCCCTTCGCTGGCGGCGGGGCTCTCACAGGGGACCCTGTTCGGGTACCCGCGCAAGTTCCTCCGCCAACCATTTGACCAACAACAAAAAAAACATAAAAAACATAAAAAAGGCGCTGCCATTCATTCTGGCAGCGCCCTTTCCTAAAAAAAATATCTTTCCTCTAGTTCAGCTAAAAAACCAGCCATCTCAACCCGCAGCGGGCACGGACGCCCGCCCCTCGCCGAGCGAGAAAATCGCCAGATTTTCCCTACGGGTTTACTGTAGTCTTATACGCTGTTGTGATTTTTCCATCCGCGCCTTTTACAAATTCAATCATAACCGCAGACTTTACAGGATTTCGCTTTTCATCAAAAGTAATATGACCTGTAACATAATTGCCGTCAGTTTTCTCAAGAGCATCGCGAACTTTTTCAACATCCAAAGTTCCAGCAGCCTCAATAGCATCTTTCAACATATAAACAGAATCATATCCAAGAACCGCAAAAGAATTCGGAGCTTTGTTGTATTTCGCCTTGAAAGCCTTTACAAGATTCTGAACAGCCGGCTCTGTAGAATCTTCTGCATAGTGGTTTGAATAGAAACCGTTCAAAACCTCGTCGCCAGCATTAGCAGTAAGTCCATCCCAGCCGTCAGCGCCAACAATCGGAGTATTAATTCCCTGAGCTCTAAGCTGCTTTGCAATCAAAGCAACAGTTCCATAGTAGTCAGGCAAATAAACAACATCCGGCTTAGCATTCTTGATTTTTGTAAGCTGAGCATTAAAATCCTTGTCGCCAGTAGAATAAGACTCAAGAGCAACAACTGCGCCGCCGTTAGCCTTAAAAGAAGTCTGGAAATTTTCAGAAAGACCTACAGAATAGTCATTTCCGCTGTCATAAAGAATAGCAGCACGCTTTGCCTTCAAATTTTCAGCCGCAAACTTGCCGCCAACAGTTCCCTGGAAAGGATCTATAAAACATGCGCGGAAAATATAATTTCCAGCATCAGTAATTGCCGGAGAAGTAGCAGCAGGCGCAATCTGAATTACCTTGCTAGCCTGAGCCAAAGTTGTAATTGCCTGTGTACAGCCACTTGTCAACGAACCAATAACATATTTCACGCCATCTTTTGTGATAAGCTTTTTAAACGCATTCACAGTTTTATCCGGAGAACCTTCATCATCCTCGCAGATAAATTCAATCTTTTTTCCTGCAATTCCGCCAGCCGCATTAATTTCCTCTACAGCAAGATCAATGCCGTTTTTGCATTCAACACCATATACAGCAACACTTCCAGAAAGAGGTGCAACTCCGCCAATTTTTACAGTATCACTAGCTTTTTTAGAACAGCCCGCCAATGCAAAAACCGCAGAAGCAAAAGCAAGAACACCAAGTGATTTTTTCATATTTTCCTCCGAAAATAAAAAATAATTTTCCATAAATATAATTTATTTTAATTTCTTATGGAAGAGATTTCGTTAAACAAAAAAAACGACAGCCACATTGGACTGCCGTTTGTTATCGCCCGAGCACTATTTAGAATAGTATTCGATTACAAGATTTTCCTTTACATCAACTGGAATTTCAGCACGAAGAGGCAAGCGGCTGAACTTAGCGCTAAAGCCATCAACATTCTTTTCAATATATTCAAGTTTTCCAGCCTTGTCTTCAAGGAAGATTGCTTTCAAAGCACCTGACTTCTGAGCTTTTTCACTCAAAGCGATTGTCTGTCCAACTTTTACAGAGAAAGAAGGAATATTAACTTTCTTTCCGTCAACAGTAAAGTGTCCATGACTAACCATCTGGCGAGCCTGACGAATAGACTTAGCAAAACCAGCACGGTATACAAGATTATCAAGACGACGTTCCAAAAGAATAAGCAATTCATCACCAGTATTACCAGTGGCACGAGCTGCCGCCTCAAAATATCTTCTCATCTGTTTTTCAAGGATTCCGTAATATGCCTTAACCTTCTGTTTTTCAATCAACTGAAGACCATATTCTGAAACCTTCTTTTTTTTAGCAAAAGCAGGGGAATTTGCTCTTTCCAGTGCTTTAGGGTGTCCACACACGTTTACACCAAGTCTTCTACATTCTTTAAAACGAGGACTTCTTCTAGTAGCCATTTTATGCTCCTATTTATTTTTTTACTCTGCAGCTGGTGCAGATTCTTCAGCAGCAGGCGCCGCTTTTGCCGCAGCCTTAGCAGCAGCTCTTTCTTTATTCTTCAAAGTAGCATTGCACACTTTGCAGATGTTTAAAGTCTGACCGTCAACTTCTTTTTCATAAAGACATTTTACATCTGTCTTCTTACAGATAGGGCAAGTAGCTCTTCCGTGCGCTGGAAGTGAACGGATACCAGTTCCACGATGGTTCTTAGACATTTCCTACTCCTTATCTGCATTTTCTGCTTTAGTTTCAGCAGTTTTCTTAGCAGTTGTTTTCTTAGCTGCAGAAGTTTTCTTTGCAGCAGGTTTCTTTTCTGCAGAGGCAGACTTTTTAGCAGGCTCTTTCTTTTCTTCAGCAGATTTTGCAGGCTTCTTTGCCTTAGCGTCAGATTTGTCCTCTTTCGCTTCAGTATCAAGCTTATAATCTACAAGTTCAAGAATAACCATATCAGCGGCATCACCCTGTCGGAAACCAATTTTAAGAACACGAGTATAACCACCATTGCGGTCTTTCATTCTAGGACCGATTTCAGTAAAAAGTTTGTTCAAAATCTTTTCATCTGCAATAAATTTTGCAGCTTCACGACGATTGTGAACCGAATCAACTTTACTTCTAGTAATTAATTTTTCAGCAGCCTTACGAACTTCAAGAGCCTTAGCCTTTGTTGTAGTAATACGTTCAAATCTAAAGAGTGAAGTCACCATGTTGCGTGACATTGCACGACGGTGTGCTGTTGTGCGCGAAAGCGGATTAAAACCATTTCTATGATTCATCTGTTTCTTCCTTCTGCTTTGTTAAGTTTGCAGCATTCTTCAGATGACTATAGTCAGTCATTCCAAGAGTCAAGCCCCATTCCTGAAGTTTTTCTTTGATTTCTGTAAGACTCTTCTTTCCAAAGTTTCGAGTCTTTGCAATATCATCTTCTGTCTTTTTTGTTAATTCACCAATAGTGCGAATATTTGCATTTTTAAGACAATTTGAAGAACGAACTGAAAGTTCCAATTCTTCAACAGGAGTATTAAGAATTTCTTTAATTCTTGCATCATCCTCGCTGTCTTCATCACCACTAGCGACATCACTGTCATTAAAGTTTACAAAAATTGAGAAATGATCTTTCGCAATTTTTGCAGCTTCTGCCAATGCATCTTCAGGTGCAATTGTTCCATCTGTCCAAATTTCAAGAACAAGCTTATCGTAATCATTTCGCTGTCCTACTCGGCAAGGTTCAATAGAATACTTTACCTTTGGCACAGGAGTAAAGATTGCATCCATTGGAAGTGTACCAACAACTTCAATATAGTGTTCGTTTACTTCAGCAGGAACATAGCCGCGACCAAGATCAACCTGCATTTCAATATCAAGATGACAGCCTTCCATCATTGTAAAGACAAGCATATCTTTAGTCATAACTTCAAGCTGATTCTCTTTAGCAAGATCATCGCTCTTTACAACACCAGGTCCTTTAAATTCATAAAGGATAGTGTCCTGTTCCACATCGTTAGGAAGACGCAATCGAATCTGTTTAAGACTGTTAATGATTTCCAATGTATCTTCAGAAACATTCGGGATTGCTTCAAATTCACTTGAGATTACGTGCGGCACTCCATCAGCATCATACGATGTGATGCGAATAGATGTGATGGCGTAACCCTGAATTGATGAAAGCAAAACACGGCGCAAAGTATTTCCTACAGTTGTGCCGAACCCTGTTTCAAAAGGATAAGCAGTGAACTTACCATAATTCGGATTAGTCTCAAGATGCTCAAAAGTAATACCTTTTGGTTTCTTAAAACCTTTAAGCAGATTTTTGCGAGCCATCAGAACTCCTCTTGAGGTTGAAAAAACTCAACCCCCTCACTTTACATCAGACAAACCAGTTTTTATGCTGGCTTATAACTTCGTTTAGACAAATCTGTCAAAACAGTCTGCCACTGACATCCGGCAGACAGGATTACTATCTTTTCGGTTCCGTTACATACGGCGAGTCTTGCGAGGTCGGCATCCGTTATGTGGAATCGGAGTAATATCATGGATTGATTTTACTCTTAATCCCATGGCACCCAAAGAACGGATAGCATTTTCACGTCCCATTCCAGGTCCTTTTACATAAACATGAACTTCTCGCAAACCGTAGCTCACTGCTTTCTGAACAGCTGTTTCTGCAACTGACTGAGCAGCAAATGGAGTAGATTTCTTTGCTCCACGGAAACCAAGACCGCCTGATGACGCCCAAGAGAGAGCATTACCATTCAAGTCTGTAATTGTAACGATAGTATTATTAAACGTTGCCTGAATGTAAACATTACCTTCGTAAACGCTTTTCTTTTCCTTTCGTTTTTTAGCTGTAGCCATTAGTTTCCTCCGCCCTACTTCTTCTTGTTAGCAACAGTCTTCTTCTTACCTTTGCGGGTACGAGAATTTGTGCGTGTTCTCTGACCACGAACCGGAAGACTTCTCTTGTGTCTCAGACCGCGGTAGCAGCCAATATCAATAAGGCGTTTAAGGTTAAGACCGATTTCTGAGCGAAGACGACCTTCAACCTTGTAGTTCTTATCCAGAATATCACGAATCTTTGCAATTTCATCCTGAGTAAGATCGTTGGCCATTTTAGCTGGATCAATCTTAGCTTCTTCAAGGATTTTTTTTGCCAAAGAATTTCCGATACCATAAATATAAGTTAAAGCAATACTTATGTGTTTATTTGGGATATCAACTCCCGATATTCGAGCCATCTGTTACTCCTTAGCCCTGTCTCTGCTTGTGTTTTGGGTTTGAACAAATGATACGGATAATTCCGTTTCTTTTGATTACCTTACACTTATCACAGATAGGTTTTACACTGGTTCGTACTTTCATAAAGACCCCCTGAGAATAAACATTCTCACCGAATCTTAGCACCTCGCAATGAGAGACAATTCGGTGAAAACTAATATATCATATATTCCCAATCTTTTTCTACTACTTAGAGCACGATTTTCTAAACTTTTCTAAAGATTTCGTGATCTAATCTTACCTTTCTTTGTCAATCCATCCTGATGATGCATTTTCAAAAGAGCCTCTACCTGACTCATGGTATCCAAATCAACGCCAACCATAATGATAAGCGAAGTTCCGCCCATCAGCATCGCAACTGACTGCGGGAAATTGAACAGCCTCTGAATCACAGATGGAACAATAGCAATAAATGCCAAGAACAAAGAGCCTGGTAAAATAAGCCGGTTCAATATTTTATTAAGGTATTCCTCTGTTTTATCAGTGCTAACACCTGGAATAGAACCGCCATTCTCACGGATATTTTTAGCGATTTCAACAGGATTCAAAGTTACCTGTGTATAGAAATACGCAAAGAAAACAATAAGAATGACCAACAAAACATTGTACCAAAGTCCATTTGGCGCCAAGATATTAGAAAGGCGGCTTATCCACCTAGCAGATTCCTGGTTACTTCCCAAAGTAGAAACAATCTGCAATGGCAATGTAAGAAGTGAAGAAGCGAAAATCAACGGTATTACGTTAGACGGATTTACTTTGAAAGGAATATAAGTGTTCTGGCCACCATACATTTTTCTTCCAACAACCCGTTTCGCATAATGAACCGGAATTTTTCTTTCTCCAGATTCTTCAAATATTACCAACGCAATTATAGCAACAAACATAACAAGCACTACAATAACGAAAACCAGCTGGATTTCGCCTGCAGAAACTTTTCTTACCAGTTCAGCAACAGCATTCGGAAGGCGGGCAACAATACCGGCAAAAATCATCATTGAGATACCATTGCCGATACCGTTGGCTGTAATCTGATCACCGAGCCATACAGTAACCATCGATCCCGTAGTTACTGTAAGCACGGCTAAAAGATTAAACTTCAAAAGAGAGCTGAACACAATGCATCCAGGAATTGAGCGGGCATAAACTGTAACTGCATAGGCCTGAAGCAAACAAACAAATACTGTTCCTATTCTAGTCCATGCAGCCATTTTACGCTGTCCGCCGTCTTCCTGAACGGCTCGTTTCAAACTTGGGAAAATAATCACAGCAAGCTGCAAAATAATCTGTGTAGAAATATATGGCATTACTCCCAACATAAAAATTGAGAAGTTCGAGAAAGCACCACCAACAAAGAAGTCCATATAACTTGCAAAAGCATTCTTGTTCTGAGCGGCAAGATTGTTGAAATAATCAAACAAAACTGTCGCATCAATACCAGGAATTGTAAGGACACTTCCCAAACGGAATATTGCCAAAATCAAGAATGTAAAGAGCAAGCGAACACGAATTTCCTTTACTCTAAACATATTTACTACTGGATTGCTTGCCATGTTCTACCCCGACGCTTATTTAGACTCTTCAGCCGCAGCCGCTTTTACACTGCCGCCAGCTTTTTCAATTTTAGCTTTTGCAGATTCAGAAACCTTGTCTACATCAATAGTAAGTTTCTTTGTAATATCTCCATTGCCAAGAATCTTAACAAGAGGAGCTGCTTTTGCCGAAATGAATCCTTTCGCTGCAAGAGTTTCTTTGTTTACTGTTTCACCATCAGCAAATTTTGCGTCAAGAACACCAACATTAATACAAACAAATTCCTTCTTAAAAGGATAATTTGAGAATCCTCGTCTAGCAACTCGTCTGTAAAGAGGCATCTGACCACCTTCAAATCCAACATAAGGAGTTGAAGAACCAGAGCGAGACTGCTGACCTTTATTACCTTTACCAGCTGTTGTACCAAGTCCAGATGAAGAACCTCGTCCAACACGCTTCGGCTTTTTATTTGCACCTTTAGGCGCGCTAAGTACTGGATTGTATTCAGACATTACTCCGCCTCCTCTACTTTTACAAGATGAGCAACAGAAGCGATCATTCCACGAATTGCATCATTATCGTCCTGTACCACAGAAGAGTTAATCTTCTTCAATCCAAGGCTGCGAACTGTGGCAACTTTGGCAGGTTTCTGTCCGATTGTACTTCTTACAAGCGTAATCTTTAACTGTTTAGCCTTTGCCATAATTAACCCCACAACTCGTCAAGAGTCTTGCCACGAGCAGCAGCAACCGCTTTTGCATCCATAAGATTTTCAATAGCGTTGAATGTTGCGCGAACTACATTGACAGATGAACTTGAACCCAATGATTTTGAAATAACATCTGTAATTCCAACTGCATCCATTACTGAACGAACAGCACCGCCAGCCTTGATACCTGTACCGGCACAAGCAGGCTTAAGAAGAACAGAGGAACTCTTGTATTTTCCAATAATTTCATGTGGTAAAGTACCATTTTTCATTGACATTGTAACAAGATTTCTCTTGGCATGTTCAATGCTCTTTTTAATAGCTTCAGACACGTCATTAGCTTTTCCAAATCCGTATCCTACGCGACCTTTTTGATCACCAACAACAGTAAGTGCAGAGAAAGACATTCGGCGTCCACCTTTTACAGTCTTTGCAGTTCTGTTAAGAGTTACAAGTTTTTCAACAAACTCTTTAGGTTCTTTATCAAAATTCTTGCGTTCCATTTTAACTCCTAGAACTCAATTCCAGCACTTCGAGTGCCGTCTGCAAGGGCTTTTACAACGCCATGGTAAAGATAGCCATTTCGGTCAAAAACAACCTTTGTAATATTCTTTTCCTTAAGGCGCGCACCAAAAGCTTCACCAAGTTTCTTAGCTCCATCGATATTCGGTTTAAGAGCCTCGAATTCTTTTTCTAGTGTAGAAATTGAAGCGAGTGTCTTTCCCTCGTCATCATTAATAACCTGAACAGAAAGGTTTTTGTTGGAACGAGTTACAGTCATACGCGGACGATCTGCAGTTCCGTACACAGTCTTTCGGATGTGAACCTTTCTGCGAAGGCGCTTTCTGTCTTTATCATTAAGTTTCTTAAACATAGCGGCCTACCTTATTTTACACCAGTCTTACCAACTTTGCGTCGGATAACTTCATTATCGTAGCGAATTCCTTTGCCTTTATAAGGCTCTGGCATTCTGAGCTTACGAATCTGAGCGCTGAATTCACCAACCTGCTGCTTGTCAATACCAGCAATAGAAAGGTTTCCGTTCGCATCAGCTGTTACAGTAAGACCTTCTGGAATTGTTACAAAGAAATCATTTGAATATCCAAGGTTCAACATAAGAGTCTTACCCTGAACTTCCGCACGATAACCAACACCAGTAATAACCAGTTTCTTTGTAAAACCTGTTGTTACGCCGGTAACCATATTATGAATAAGATTTCTGTAAAGACCATGGAATGCGTTGCCCTGCTTTGTTTCCGCAGCCTGAAGAACATCAACATTTCCGTCTTTTACTTCAATTTTAACATTGTTGCCGAATTCCTGTTTAAGTTCACCCTTCGGACCTTTTACAGTTACAACACCGTCAGCGACAGTAACTGTAACTCCAGCTGGAATAGCTACAGGAAGTTTACCAATTTTTGACATTTCTTCCTCCTATTACCAGATAGAGCAGATCAATTCACCGCCAACCTGCTTTTCAGTTGCTTTCTTGCCAGTTGTAATACCAGCAGAAGTTGAAACAATGATTGTACCGTATCCATTGAATACGCGCGGCAAATCTTTATAACCAGAATAAACACGGCGTCCAGGTGTTGAGATTTTCTTAGCACCATGAATTACAGGATTATTGCTGTCATCATATTTCAAGATAATACGGATAACAGAATGTCCGTCTTCCTGAACCTTCTTAAAATTCTTGATATATCCTTCTGTCTTCATAATCTTTACGATTTCAAGCTTAAGCTTTGAAGCAGGAATATCTACTTTTTCGTGGCGGGCATTAGCCGCATTGCGAACCTTAGTGAGCATGTCTGCTACTGGATCTGATGCACTCATTTCTATTCTCCTACCACTCTACCAAGATGATTTTGTGACGCCTGGAAGAAGGCCTTCACTTGCTAATTTGCGGAAACAAAGACGACACATCTTGTATTTTCGCAAATATCCACGTGGACGTCCGCAAATCTGACAGCGATTGTACTGTCTAGTTTCATACTTCTGTTTGCGAGCGGCTTTTATAATCAATGATTTCTTAGCCATGTATCCCTCACTCTACTTACGGAATGGCATATTGAATTTGGCAAGCAAAGCTTTTGCTTCTGCATCAGTCTTTGCACTTGTTACGAATGTAATATTCATACCAGCAACCTTTGTGATTTTATCAAAATCGATTTCTGGGAATATCAACTGTTCAGTAATACCAACTGAGAAATTTCCACGACCATCAAAGCCAGTTGCCTTGATACCACGGAAATCCTTAATTCGCGGGAATGCAACGTTAATAAGGCGATCCAAGAATTCATACATAATTGCACCGCGCAATGTAACCATTGCTCCAACTTCATTGCCCTCACGCAATTTAAAGTTAGCGATACTCTTCTTTGCTCTAGTCTTAACAGCTTTCTGACCTGTAATCTGTGTCAAGTCAGTAACTGCGGCATCAAGGAGTTTCTTATTTGTGAGAGCCTCACCAACACCCATGCTTACAACAATTTTCTTCAATACAGGAATCTGCATTGGAGTTGTGTAATTAAATTCTTTTACAAGTGCTGGAGCGATTTCGTCTTTATAGACTTTCTTAAGCCGAGGTACGTAATTAGCCATTACAGTGTTTCTCCACATTTACGGCAAACGCGGACTTTTTTGTCCCCGTCCAATTTATAGCCAACTCTTACAGGACGACCGCATTTTTTGCAAACAACACCAACATTTGAAATGTTAAGTGGAGCTTCAACTTCAACGATTCCACCCTGATCCTGCTGACTACGCTTTTTCATTGCCTTTTTTACAATATTAACACCAGATACGATTACTGCATCTTTCTTAGAAATAACGCGAACAACAGTTCCTCGCTTTCCCTTGTCCTTGCCTGCAAGAACTTCTACAGTGTCATCTTTACGGATCTTAAATTTCTTTTCCATAACCATAACCCCTTAAAGTACCTCTGGAGCCAAAGACACGATTTTCATAAAATCCATGTCACGAAGCTCACGAGCTACAGGTCCAAAGATGCGTTTTCCTTTTGGATTCTTATTTTCATCAACAATTACACAAGCATTGTCATCAAAACGAATATAAGTTCCATCAGGTCGACGGTATTCCTTTGCTTGTCGTACAATTACAGCCTTCTGCACAGCACCCTTTTTGATTGTGGATGTTGGGATAGCATCTTTAATTGCTACAACAACGATATCGCCAATTCCGGCATAACGGCGGTGAGTACCGCCAAGCACTTTGATACACTGAGCAATCTTAGCGCCGGAGTTATCAGCAACTGTCATACATGACTGCATCTGAATCATAACTTTTTACTCCTTACACCTTATTTAGCACGTTCTACAATTTCTACAAGACGCCAAGCCTTATCTTTGCTAAGCGGTCTGCATTCCACGATTCGAACTGTATCACCAATGTGAGCCTCGTTCTTTTCATCATGGGCCATATACTTCTTTGAGCGAGTAACATATTTCTTGTAAAGACGATCCATCTTCTTTGTTGTTACTGTTACTACGATAGTTTTTTCCATCTTATCACTTGTAACAAGACCAACAAATTCACGTTTTTTTGCTGTCTCTACAGTCTGAACAGTATTTTCTGCCACGGTTCAGCTCCTACTTATTTTCTTCAGCATTTTTTTTCTGCTGAATGAAAGTATTCAAACGTGCAATTTCTCGACGCATTGTACGTTTCTGCATTGGATTATCTACATGAGAAACAACCATTTTGAAACGGAGATCCATGTACTTTTTCTTAAGCTCATCACGCTTTGCAACAAGTTCAGAATAAGACAACTCTTTATCTGTTTTTTTCTTTGATTCAGCCATCTTATTCCTCCTTAGTCCTGTGTAGGCTTAAATGCGATTCTTGTAGTAATTGGAAGCTTATCACCAGCAAGCTCAAGCGCTTTCTGAGCAAGCTTCTGGTCAACACCGCCAACTTCAAACAAAATCATACCAGGCTTGATAACAGCAGCCCATGATTCTGGAGCGCCCTTACCCTTACCCATTCGAACTTCAGCAGGTTTTTTAGAAATCGGTTTATCTGGGAAAACACGAATCCAAACCTGTCCCTTACGATCAAGTGTTCGGTTGATAGCAACACGAGCCGCTTCAATTACACGGGCACTTAACCAAGTAGGTTCCATTGCAACAAGAGCAATGTTACCGAAGTCAATAAAATTGTCGCGTGTAGCATTTCCTTTCTCTCTACCACGCTGCACCTTTCGGTGTATAACTCTTTTAGGACTTAATGGCATAACCTAGCTCCTTTCCTTAGCAGAAGGTTCTGATTTCTCAGCCTTATCTGCCGCTGGACGCTGAGATCGCTCACGGCGAGGCTTGCGAACAAGCTGGCCTGCATCTTCATTCTGCTCAACACCATAGTTCATTCCATTGTAAACCCATACTTTTACACCGATTTTTCCGTATGCAGTATGAGCTTCATATGTACTATAGTCGATATCAGCACGAAGAGTGTGAAGCGGAACACGTCCTTCTTTATGCTCTTCAGTTCTTGTCATTTCAGCGCCGCCAAGACGACCTGAAAGACGGATCTTAATACCCTGAGCGCCTGCTCTCATAGCACCGCTTACAGCCTGCTTCAAAGCCTTTCGGAATGAACCGTGGCCCGCAAGCTGGCGACCAACATTCTGGGCAATCAAACTTGCATTTACATCTGCACGTTTTACTTCCTTAATCTTGATCTGAACCTTTTTAGTAAGCTGCGCCTGAATATCAGCGCTAATCTTTTCGATTGTTGCACCCTTGACACCAATGATAACACCAGGTCGAGCAGTGTGAATTACAATTGTAACACGCTGTGGGTGACGGATAATTTCAATTTCAGCAATGTCTGCGTTTTTACATTCAGGAAGATCCATAACCATTTTTCTAAGTTTTACATCTTCAAGAACCAAGTCTGCATAATCACGGAAATCTGCATACCAACGTGACTGCCATGTTTTGTTTACGCCTAAGCGCAAACCGATTGGACTAACTTTCTGACCCACTTTATTCCCCCGCCTTCTCGTCAACGATGACGGTAATATGACACATACGTTTCAAAAGCTGATCTGCACGACCACGCGCACGGAACCAAACTCTTTTAAGTCTTGGACCTTCATCAATTCTTATTTCTTTTACGTATAGCATATCTTCATCAAGCTTATTGTTCAAATTCAGCGCATTTGCAATTGCTGATTTCAAAGTTGCATTAATAAGACCTGCACCTTTCTGCGGCATATTCTCAAGAATTGCCAGCGCCTTTGTTACAGGTTTCTGGTTAACAAGCTTTGCAACAGGACGAACCTTAGTTGGAGAAGCAATAAGGAACTTTGAAGTGGCTACATAACCTTTCTTTTCAGCCATAATATCCACCTTTATTTTGCCGAAGCAGTTTTATCTGTACCACCATGGCCTTTGAAAGTACGTGTAGGAGCAAACTCGCCGAGTTTATGACCAACGAGGTTTTCTGTAACGTAAACAGGAATCCATGATTTACCATTATAAACAGAAATAGTATTACCTACCATTTCAGGTATGATTGTAGAGCAGCGAGAATATGTTTTTATCATTTTCTTATCTGCTTCTTTATTCATTGCTGAAACCTTTTTGTAAAGTGATTTTTCTACAAAAGGTCCTTTTTTAACAGATCTTGACACCGTTATCTCCTATGCGACTACTTTTTGCGACGTGAAACAATAAAATTGTTAGACGGCTTTCTCTTGTTGCGAGTTTTGTAACCCTTACAAGGCTGTCCCCAAGGAGTAACAGGGTTACGACCTTTACCAGCACCTTCACCACCACCAAGCGGGTGATCTACTGGGTTCATGGCCATACCACGAACTGTAGGACGAATACCAAGCCAACGTTTATGACCAGCTTTTCCAAGCTGAATATTCATATGCTCTTCATTTCCTACAACACCAATCGTAGCGTAACAGCGTCCGTTAATCTTGCGCATTTCTCCAGAAGGAAGACGAACAATTACGTATGCGCCTTCTCGACCAGCAATCATCGCACTAGCACCAGCAGAACGAACCAACTGACCACCCTGGCCAAGAGTCAATTCAATGTTATGAATTGTAAATCCAACCGGAATGTTATCAAGAGGAAGAGCGTTTCCTACTGTTGGAGTTGCATTCTCACCAGACATAATCTTCTGTTCAACCTGCAATCCTTTTGGCGCAATGATATATCGCTTGTCACCGTCAGCATAATAAATCAAAGCAATGTTAGCACTTCTGTTTGGATCATACTCAATAGTTTTTACAGTTCCAGGAATTCCGTGCTTTTCTCGTTTGAAATCAATCTCGCGATAGCGTCTTTTATGACCGCCGCCCTGATGACGTACAGAAATACGACCACCCTGTCCACGACCGCCATTAGACTTTTTTCCTGACACCAAAGTTTTTTCGGGTCTATTGGTTGTCAGTTCTTCTCTAATCAGGTCTACGCGTCCGCGTGTACCTGGAGTCATTGGCTTAAATACCTTAAGAGCCATTTTAGTTCCCCTTAGTTATTGTAATTACACGCCTTCAAAAACTGCGATTGATTCACCAGCAGCTACGCGTACAATTGCTTTCTTGTATGAGCTTGTGCGACCAGGTCGGCCACGAAGTCTTTTCATCTTGCCCATAACATTAATAGTTGTGCAGTCAACAACTTTTACATTGAAAAGTTTTGCCACAGCATTTTTGATTTCTGTTTTTGTTGCAGATGGCGATACCTTGAAGACATATTTATTCTGTCCACGAAGATCATTTGCCTTTTCTGAAACAACAGGCTCAATAAGAATATCAGAATAATTCATTATTTAGCCTCCTTATCTTCAGCATAAAAATCTGAAAGATTTTTAACAGCAGATTCAAGAACTACAACTTTTCGTGCATAGAACAAATCATGAGCTCGAAGACGGTTGAAAGCCAAGAATGAAACATTCGGAAGATTTTTTCCAGAACGTTTAATCATAGCATCATCATCTTTCAGCACAATCACAGTTCTTTCATCTTTTATAAAGTTAGCAAGAATCTTTGCAAGATCCTTTGTTTTACCGCTTTCAACAGTAAAATCTTCAACTACTGTAAATCTATCGCTCTGAGCCTGCATACTAAGAATTGACTTAATCGCAAGACGTTTTGCTTTTTTAGGCATTGAGTAGCTATAATCGCGTGGTTTTGGTCCAAAAATTGTACCGCCGCCAACCATAAGCGGAGACTTTTTATCACCACGGCGCGCATTACCAGTTCCCTTCTGTTTGTAAGGCTTAGCATTGCTACCATGAACTTCCGCACGAGTTTTTGTACAAGCTGTACCAACACGCATATTTGCAAGTTCATTAGTAATAGCATAGTAAATAACGTCATCATTTACTGGAAGACCGAATACTTTATCATCAAGTGTGATTGTACGCAGTTCTTTTCCAGAAGTTGAATATACTTTCTTTTCCATATTCTAATTCTCCTAGTTCTTCTTTACTGCGGACTTCACGATGAGTGTGCAGTCTTTTACACCAGGCACAGCACCACGAACCAAAATAATGTTCAGTTCTGGATCAACCTTAACAATCTTGAGATTCTGTACAGTAATCTTTTTGAATCCCATATGTCCTGGCATCTTAATATTCTTAAAACAGTGACCAGGAGTTGTACAAGCACCTGTACCACCAGCTTCTCGATGGAATTTAGAACCGTGAGTAGCGCGTCCACCATGGAAGCCCCATCTCTTCATAACGCCCTGAAATCCCTTACCTTTTGATGTGGCAGTTACATCCAAGAAACGTGTTCCTTCGAACAATTCCAATCCAACAGAATCGCCAACTTTTACTTCTGATTCAAAGTCGCGGAATTCTTTCAATGTACGTTTCGGAGAAACGTTTTCTGGGAAAATGCCTGCGTATGCCTTATTTGTCTTGCTAGCCTTAATATCGTCTACACCAAGAACAACAGCATCGTATCCGCATGTTTCCTTTGTTTTTGTAGCAACAACAGTGTTTGGCTCAACGCGGATCACAGTAACAGGTGTTAAGTTACCGGCTTCGTCGAAAACCTGTGTCATTCCTACTTTTTTTGCAATCAGACCTTTCATTCTGATAACTCCTAACTGGACCTAAGTCCTTTTATTTTATTGGCCGCCAACCCAGATCCGGAGGGTCCGTACCTTAATGCAACAGTATAAATCTACTGTTTGATTTCTACAGCAACGCCTGCAGGAAGTTCAAGCTTCATCAATGATTCCATAACATCTGTTGATGGATTCAAGATGTCAATAAGACGTTTGTGAGTTCTCATCTCGAACTGCTCACGTGATTTTTTGTTTACATGTGGCGAACGAAGAACTGTAACCTTATTGATTCTTGTTGGAAGCGGGATAGGGCCAGAAACCTTTGCTCCTGCCTTCTGAACAGCCTGCACGATAGCTTTAGCACTCTGATCGATCAGTTCAACGTCAAATGCGCGAAGTCGAACTCGAATCTTTCCATTAGCCATGAATTTAATCCTCCAAGGATAAACAGATGTCTGAAAAAATCTTCAATAAGAAAACTTTTATCAGACACCTTTTTCCTTTAACTATTCGATAATCTTTGTAACCTGTCCAGAAGCGATTGTATGACCGCCTTCACGGATAGCAAGTTTAAGACCTTCGTCCATAGCAACTGGATGGATAAGTTCACCAATAATCTTAACGTTGTCGCCTGGGTTTACCATTTCTACGCCAGCACCAAGAGTTACAGTACCTGTAATATCTGTTGTGCGGAAATAGAACTGCGGACGATAACCGTTGCGGAATGAAGAGTGGCGTCCACCTTCTTCTTTTGTCAAAACGTAAAGCTGAGCTTCGAATTTTGTGTGCGGGTGGATTGAACCTGGCTTTGCAAGAACCTGACCACGAACAACATCCTTCTTTTCGATACCGCGGAGAAGAATACCAACGTTATCGCCTGGAATAGCCTGATCAAGTGTCTTCTGGAACATTTCGATACCAGTTACAGTTGTTGTAGCTGTTGGGTGGATACCTACGATTTCAGCAGGGTCGTTCATGTTAATAACACCACGCTCAACACGTCCTGTTACTACAGTACCACGTCCAGAAATTGTGAAGATGTCTTCAATTGGCATCAAGAATGGCTTATCTTCATCGCGAACTGGATCATCGAACCATGTATCCATTGCTGTAAGCAATTCTTCAATGCACTTTGTGTTTTCTGGATTCTCAGGTTCATTCAAAGCCTTGAATGCAGATCCCTTGATGATTGGTGTGTCTGCAGAGAAGCCGTACTGCTGAATTGTATCTTTAACTTCCTCTTCAACGAGCATCAGCATTTCTTCATCGCCGTCAAGCTGGTCAACTTTGTTCAAGAAAACGATAATCTTCGGTACACCTACCTGACGAGCAAGCAAAAGGTGTTCACGAGTCTGAGCCATAACACCGTCAGATGCAGCGATTACAAGAATAGCACCATCCATCTGAGCAGCACCAGTAATCATGTTCTTGATGTAGTCAGCGTGTCCTGGACAGTCAATATGTGCATAGTGACGTTTGTCTGACTGATATTCCAAGTGACGAGTATTGATTGTGATACCACGTTCCTTTTCCTCTGGAGCGTTATCAATTTCATCATACTTAAGAGCATGGTCACCATACTTTTTTGCACAGTACTGTGTGATAGCTGCAGAAAGAGTAGTCTTACCATGGTCAACGTGACCAATAGTACCAACGTTCATGTGAGGTTTAGTTCTAACGAACTTCTCCTTTGCCATGTTTGTCTCCTTGTCGGCTCCTGCATTTCCACAGGCCGACATCTTTATTTTTTATGTGTTGCACTTTAAGCCAGAACACATTCAGCAACAACAGTTGTCAAATATGTTCGCAGACACACTTTATTTGCGTTATGATGAAAATATTCAGTTTATGATTTAACGGACTAAAAAAGTAATTACTTTTCATGATATTCCATCGCTTTTTCGAAATATCTTGGTCTGTTACCACCAAACACCATCAAACGTTCAATTTTGACAACTGGTATGGAATTCAGAGCCTAATCTGTACCTCAGATCAGCTGGAACCCCAAAACGCAAAGTCATCCATTTCCGCACCAACGATACGGAACACATCCCAGGGTCGCATTTCTTGGAAACTGCAATTTACAGTTAGCTTTACAGAAACACCAAAGCTGCAACAAAGCAACCTGCCAACTTTCAAAGAACCCTAGTTTCACACTTATTATAGTGCAGTTCTTACTTTATACATTTTTTTTCAAATTGTTTCAATAGCTAAAGTTAGATTATACATAAAAAAAAGATGTTTCCTAGGAAACATCTTTTCAGAAAAATTATTCTACCATCTAAAATGAGCGAAAGCCTTGTTAGCTTCAGCCATTTTGTGAACATCTTCCTTCTTCTTGAAAGCTGTTCCAGTATTATTGAAAGCATCCATCAGCTCTGAAGCCAATGTGTCAGCCATTCCATGTCCTGAGCGGGCACGTGCAGCGCCGATAATCCAGCGCATAGCCAAAGCTTCGCGGCGAGAATCACGGATTTCCATCGGAACCTGATATGTCGCACCGCCAACACGTCGAGATTTTACCTCAACCATAGGCTTTACATTGTCAACAGCCTTCAAGAATACTTCAAGAGGATCCTTGTCAGTCTTTGACTTCAGCTTATCCAAAGCTTCATAAATAATTTTTGTGCAGACAGATTTTTTTCCGTCAAGCATCATGCGGCTGATAAATTTTGTAACAACCGTGCTGTTATATTTAACGTCTGGCATACATGGACGTTCGATTGATTTCTTATGTCTTCCCATCTTAGTCCTCCATTAAGCCTTTGGTCTTTTTGCACCGTACTTAGAACGGCCACGCTTGCGATCTTCAACACCAAGAGTATCTTTTGTACCGCGGATAATATGATAGCGCACACCAGGAAGATCCTTTACACGACCACCACGGATAAGAACTACTGAGTGTTCCTGAAGGTTATGACCAATACCAGGAATGTATGCAGTTACTTCAATACCATTTGACAAACGAACACGGGCAACCTTTCTAAGAGCCGAGTTCGGTTTTTTTGGAGTTACAGTCATAACACGTGTACATACACCACGTTTCTGTGGACAAGACTCAAGTGCGGGAGACTTAGTTCTGTTAGCCACTGACTGACGTCCCTGACGAATTAATTGATTGATTGTAGGCATCGCCTATTCTCCTATATTTGTTCCGGCCAGCACTCCGGAAGATTTGACAAAAAAAAAGATACCTTGACAGGTTTTTCAATTTTATAAAATTCAGAAAATGAATTCAATAGAATTTTCTGAAAATTCTTATTTTTACAAAAGAAAGCCGGTGAAATTTTACAATTTTCACCGGCCTTACCAGAATCAACGCTTTTCAGGCATTAATCTGACTCTTCATTGTCAAAAACTGGCTCAATGGCGCTGTTTTCTTCCATTTCTTTTTCCAGTTTCCTTCGTTCAAGAATTTCTTCCATCTGGATATCAAGATCCCGGTCGCTGCCGTCAAACAGCTTCACATTCTTGTAATTTCGGATTCCTGTTCCAGCTGGAATCATATGGCCAATCGCAACATTTTCCTTGATACCATGAAGTCCGTCTGTAGCACCTGAAATAGCAGCATTAGTAAGAACACGTGTAGTTTCCTGGAATGACGCAGCCGAAATAAATGAATCAACATTCAAAGCGGCTTTTGTAATACCCTGGTACATAGGGCGGGCAATAGCTGGCTGACCACCGTTTGCAATTACGCGGCGGTTTTCCTCATGGAATTTGTATTTGTCAACTTGCTGGCCGAAGATGAATTTTGTATCACCAACAGCAACAATTTCAACTTTTCTTAACATCTGGCGGATAATTACACCGATATGCTTATCATTGATGCTTACACCCTGAGCGCGGTAAACCGCATCGATTTCTTTCATCAAGAAATTCTGAAGGGCATTTTCACCAAGAATCGCAAGAATATCAGCAGGATTTGGAGCTCCGTCGCACAATGGCTCGCCAGCTTCAACATGGTCGCCATCGCGGACAATCATGTGCTTGTTGGTCGGAACAAGATGCTCGAAAACTTTTCCAAATTCATCTTCAACTGTTACAATTCTCTTAGCCTTCTGAATTCCCTTGAATTTCACAACACCAGAAATCTGGGCAAGAACTGCCGGAACCTTTGGTCGGCGAGCTTCAAACAATTCTGTAACACGCGGAATACCACCTGTAATATCCTGAGACTTGGTAGCTTCTTTTGTCATCTTTGCAAGCGTGTCGCCGGCTTTAATCTGCTGGTTGTCCTCAACAGACAAAACAGCATCAGCAGGAAGATAATAACTTCCGAGCTCATTTCCAGCTTCATCCGTGATAAGAATTCGCGGCTGTTTTATATCAAGGTGAAGGCCGCTGATTGTTCTTTCAACTGTGCCGTTCGCATTGTCAACCTTTTCAATCAAAGTTGAGCCTGGAATAATATCTTCAAAGTGAACATATCCATCATTTTCAGCAATAATCGGATCTGAATACTGCTCGAAAGTTCCAAGCGATGAGCCAGCTTTCACAATATCACCGACTTTCACATGAATATTAGAACCGTTGCTTATTTCAACTTTCACTTCTTTATTTGTGATGTAAATTTCATCGCCACGGATCATAATTTTACCAGAAACAGAAGAAGTAACTTCCTTTCCGCCACGTGTAAGAAGGACAGAATCCTTAAGAAGACTTACGCCGTCCTGAACGTTCAGCTTGTCGCCATCCTCGATTTTTACTGTATCAAGAATTCTAAGAACCTTCATGAAGCCTTTTCGGGTGAAAAGCCAGCTGCCGTCAGCCTTTTCAACATGAGTTCCCTGAATATCATTGATAATCGCATTGTACTTAAGAACAATTCTGTTATCCTCAACAGCTTTATCAGCTGTACCGCCGGAGTGGAATGTTCGAAGTGTAAGCTGAGTACCAGGCTGTCCGATTGACTGAGCAGCCACAATTCCTACAGCTTCGCCAATTTCAACAATCTTGTTGCGGGCAAGGTTCTGACCATAGCATTTCACACAAATTCCGTGCTGAGCTTCACAAGTAAGAACAGTGCGGAGCTTTACTTTTTCTACACCGGATTCCTCGATTTTTGCCGCAAGAGCATCATCGATATACTGGTTCACGTCGCAAATCAATTCGCCTGTAATCGGATGAACAACACGCTCAATTGTGTAATGGCCGACAATACGATCCTTAAGGTGAACTGTAATTTCATCACCTTCTTTTATCGCTTCGTAGTCAATACCATTGATTGTTCCGCAGTCCTCTTCGTTTACAACAACATCCTGAGAAACATCAACAAGTCGTCGTGTCATGTAACCGGCGTCGGCTGTCTTCAACGCAGTATCAGAAAGACCTTTTCGGGCACCGTTTGAAGAAATAAAGTACTCAATTACGGAAAGTCCTTCCTTGAAGTTTGACTTTACAGGAAGCTCGATAATATCTCCACCTGGCTTAGCCATTAAGCCACGCATAGCGGCAAGCTGAGAAATCTGTTTTCGAGAACCTCGGGCACCAGATGTGGCCATCATATAGATAGTATTGAAGCCATCCTTGTCCTTGGCCATCTTGTTGTACATAATTTCTGTGAGCTTTTCATTTGTGCGGGCCCAAATATCAGTAACTTTAGAGAATCGCTCCTCATCAGTAATAATACCGTGAGCGTTGTCATTGACAATTTTCGCAACTTCAGCGTCAGCCTTGGAAATCATTTCCTTCTTTTCTTCAGGAATGATAATATCATCCATAGAAAGAGTTGCACCATAGAATGTGGCGTTCTTATAACCAACAGACTTGATTGCATCAAGCATCTGAACTGTGAGCCATGGTCCCTGAGTATGATAAACATGCTCAATCATTGACTTCAAAGCTTTGTCGCCCATCTGTTTGTTGATATATCGAACATCTTCCGGCATAGCTTCATTGAATGCCAATGTTCCGGCAGTTGTTTCAATAAGATCGCCTGCCTTGAACGCTTTTCCATCCCAGCAATATTTAGCGCCGTCAAAACAGTCTTTTGGCGCAGGAACAGAAATTTTCGCCTGCCATTCAATTGCTCCAGACTCAGCCGCAAGACGCGCTTCATCAGGAGAAGCAAATCTCTTGCCAGTTCCTTTCGCATTCGGCTTGATTGAAGTCATATAGTAAATACCAAGAACCATATCCTGAGAAGGAGCAACAATTGTATTTCCGTTCGCAGGATCAAGCAGGTTTCTTGCAGAAAGCATCAATGTCCAGCATTCCATCTGGGCTGCCTGTGTAAGCGGCACATGAATAGCCATCTGGTCACCATCGAAGTCGGCGTTGAATGACTTACAAGCAAGCGGATGAAGCTTAAGCGCTTTTCCTTCAACAAGAACCGGTTCAAAAGCAAGAATACCAAGCCTATGAAGAGTAGGAGCTCGGTTCAGCATAACCGGATGTTCACTTACAACTTCATCAAGAATACTGAATACTTCCGGCGCTTCCTGCTCAACAAGCATCTTCGCCTTTTTAATATTGAACACAACCTGCTTGTCAACAAGTTTCTTCATTATAAACGGCTTGAAAAGCTCCAGAGCCATTTTTGTAGGAAGTCCGCACTGCCAAAGCTTCAGTTCCGGTCCAACAACGATTACAGAGCGTCCAGAATAGTCAACACGCTTACCAAGAAGATTCTGGCGGAATCGTCCCTGCTTACCTTTAATCATATCAGAAATTGACTTCAAAGGACGGTTTGAAGCGCCTTTTACAGAGCGCTTGCGTTTTGAGTTGTCAAACAGAGCATCCACAGCTTCCTGAAGCATACGTTTTTCATTGCGGATAATAATATCCGGTGCAGAAAGCTGAAGAAGCCTCTTCAAACGGTTGTTGCGGTTAATTACTCGGCGGTAAAGATCATTCAAATCTGATGTAGCAAAACGACCGCCGTCAAGCTGAACCATAGGACGAAGATCCGGCGGAATTACAGGAACAACATCCAGAATCATCCAAGAAGCTTTGTTTCCTGAAGAAAGGAAATTTTCAACAATTTCAATTCTTTTCAGCAAACGCTTGTCAGACTTGGCGCCTTTCTCAATCATCTTTGCGCGAAGCTCAACTGCAAGAGCGTCAAGATCAATTGAATCAAGAAGAGTTTTTATAGCTTCCGCACCCATATCAGCCGTGAAAGTTTCACCATATCGTTCACGAGCCTCAATGTATTCATCTTCTGTAAGAAGCTGCATTTTCTTCAAGTCTGTGTCGCCAGCGTCAATTACAATATATTTTTCATAGTAAAGAACAGCTTTAAGCTGGGCAACCTGCATATCAAGAAGAAGACCCATTCGGCTAGGAACAGAGCGGTAATACCAAATATGGCTTACCGGCGCGGCCAATTCAATATGGCCAGTTCGTTCACGTCGAACCTTGAAATGAGTAACTTCAACACCACAACGGTCGCAGATAACACCCTTGTATCGGATAGACTTGAATTTTCCGCAGTAACATTCCCATTCCTTTGTAGTTCCGAAAATGCGTTCGCAGAAAAGCCCGTCTTTCTCTGGACGAAGTGTACGATAATTTATAGTTTCCGGCTTTTTTACTTCACCATATGACCATGCACGGATAGTATCCGGGGAAGCCAGTTTAATTTTTAGGCTTGCGAAATCCTGAATATCACGCATTAGCATTCTCCTTATCAAAACCAGATGCGGCTTTGTCAATCAATTCCTGATCACGTTCCGTAAGAGCAATCTGCTTGCCCTTTTCATCATAAATCGTAAAATCAAGCGCCAAGCCTCGAAGCTCCTGAACCATTACATTGAATGCTTCTGGAACACCAGCCGGCGAAGAAGGATCACCCTTAACAATTGATTCATAAATCTTTGAACGGCCAGTCATATCATCAGACTTGATTGTCATCATTTCCTGAAGACAGTTTGCAGCGCCATACGCTTCAAGAGCCCAAACTTCCATTTCTCCAAGACGCTGACCACCAAACTGCGCCTTACCACCAAGAGGCTGCTGAGTTACAAGCGAGTAAGGTCCTGTTGAACGCGCATGCATCTTGTCGTCAACCAAGTGGTGCAGTTTCATAAAGTAAATAACGCCGACAAAAATCGGATTTACAAAAGGCTCGCCAGTCTGACCAGAACGAACAATCTGCTTGCAGTCAGGTGAAAGACCTGCTTCACGCAACTTATCCGCAATCTGTTCCTGGCTAGGCGACTGGAATACAGGAGCTTCAAAGAACTGGTTCAAGTATTTTCCAGCGATTCCAAGCTCAGATTCCATAATCTGACCAATATTCATTCGCGAAGGTACACCAAGCGGATTCAAACAAACATCAAGCGGAGTTCCGTCTTCCAAGTAAGGCATATCCTCAGGAGGAAGAATTCTCGCAACAACACCTTTGTTTCCGTGGCGTCCAGCCATTTTATCACCTTCACGGAGCTTTCGCTTGTTGGCAATAATTACCTTTACAACTTCATCAACACCAGGAGAAAGCTCATCGCCTTCCATTCGTTTCATTCGCTGAACATCAATTACAACGCCTTCAACACCGTGCGGAAGTTTCAATGAAGAATCCCGGACTTCCTTAGCCTTCTCACCAAAAATTGAGTTCAAAAGCTTGAATTCAGGAGTTGTTTCAGTTTCACTCTTAGGAGTTACCTTTCCAACAAGAATATCGCCGGAACGAACTTTCGCACCGATGCGTACAATTCCTTCAGCGTCAAGATTATCCAGCGCTTTCTCAGAAGTGTTCGGAATATCACGAGTTATTTTTTCCGGACCAAGTTTTGTTTCGCGGATTTCTGTTTCAAATTCCTTGATATGAATTGTTGTATACATATCTTCACGCACAACGCGCTGAGAAATCAGGACAGCATCCTCATAGTTGTAGCCATTCCACGGAACGAATCCAACAAGAAGGTTTCGTCCAAGCGCAAGCTCGCCGTTGAATGTCGCAGGACCGTCCGCAATAACCTGGTTCTGTTTTACATGCTCACCAACTTCAACAATAGGACGCTGGTGGTTCCATGTATCATTATTTGTTCTCTGATATTTAATAAGATGATACTCATTAACATCTCCGGCAGAAGAATCCGTCGGCTTAATTTTAATAAGATCAGAAGAAACGTAAGTTACATCACCCTCGTACTTAGCCTTAACAAGAACGCCAGAATCATAAGCAGTCTTGCGCTCCATGCCAGTTCCAACGTGAGGCGGCTCCGGGAACAGCAAAGGCACACCCTGACGCTGCATGTTACAGCCCATGAGCGCACGGTTGGCGTCATCATGTTCAAGGAACGGAATCAACGAAGCAGAAACAGAAATTACTTCACGCGGAGAAACGTCAATATACTGAACATCTTTTACAGAACGCTGAGTATAGTCTCCACGACGGCGGACAGAAATCATATCCGTCGGGAAAGAACCATCTTCCTTCATTCCCGGAACAAGCTGACCAATATAATATTTATCTTCATCCATTGCAGAAAGATATTCAACTTTATCAGTAGCTTTTCCATTTTCCACCTTTCTGAACGGCGCTTCAAGGAAGCCATACTCATTGATTCTTGTGAACATAGCCAATGAAACAATCAAACCGATGTTCGGTCCTTCAGGAGTTTCAATCGGGCACATTCGGCCATAATGAGAATAGTGAACATCTCGAACCTCGAAGCCGGCACGGTCTCTTGAAAGACCTCCAGAACCCAAAGCTGAAAGACGTCGCTTGTGAGTAAGCTCTGAAAGAGGGTTGATCTGATCCATAAACTGAGAAAGCTGTGACGAGCCGAAGAATTCTCGGATTGCCGCAACAATAGGTTTTATAGAAACAAGATCCTGAGGCTTCATAGTTTCAGTTTCCTTAAGCCCCATTCGCTCCTTTACAATTCGTTCCATCCTGCTGAACGCAGTCTTAAGCTGATTTGTAAGAAGTTCTCCAACGCAGCGAATACGTCGGTTTCCAAGATGGTCAATATCATCAATAACATCTTCACCAATATAAACATTGATAAGAGTTTTCATCGTATTGATAATGTCATCTTTAATCAAAGTTGTTTCTTTTACATCATCAGCATAATCGAACTTCTTGTTCAACTTATAGCGTCCAACTCTGTTAAGGTCGTATCGGCGGTCAGAAAAGAACATTGAGTTAAGATCTTTTTCAGCAGCATCAACTGTCATCGGCTCGCCAGGCTGAAGGATTGCATAAACAGCATTCAAAGCGTCTTCTTTAGACACTTCCATGTCAACAGAACCTTCTTTTACAAAGCGAACTTCCTCTTTTTCAAAACAGTTGATTATAATTTCTGAATCAAGAGAATCGTTTTTTTCATCCTTGTTGTTCGGATCTTTTTTTGTGTTGAACTTTATAACATTGATTTTTGAAATTTTGTTAGAAACCAAAGTGTCAACATCATGCGGATGAAGTCTTACGCCTGCATTGAACAAACGCTTTTCTTCTCCGCTTTCATCTTTTACAATAACTGCATCTGCAAGAACCTTGTCAACCAAAGCCTCTCTAGCTTCTGTTGAATCAATTACATCCACAGTTTCAGTTTTATAGAAACAACGGATTATCTCCTCGCGGGTTGAATAACCAAGCGCACGAAGGAAAATAGTTCCAAGAATCTTCTTTTTGCGGTCGATTTTCGCATAAATCAGTTCTTTTTTCTGATCAATTTCAAATTCAAGCCAAGAACCGCGGTAAGGAATAATGCGGCTTCCGTAAACATCTTTGTCGTGTGTAAAAATAACACCAGGCGAACGATGAATCTGAGAAACAACAACGCGTTCCGCACCGTTTATAATAAATGTGCCGCGGTCTGTCATGAGCGGAATATCACCCATATAAATATCTTTCTGGATAATATGACCGTCATTCAAGAAAACAAGATCAATTCTTGCTTTCAGCGGAACAGAATATGTTACGCCTTTCTGTTTACATTCAAGTTCGGAAAATTTAATGTTAGCATAATCGAGTTCATAGTATTCGAACTCAAGAGACATATCGCCATTTGGACTTTCAATCGGGAAAGTAGTATTGAATGCTTCCTGCAATCCCTGATTAAGCAATGGCTCCCCTTTCTTCAGCCGTTCTGCCTGAAGAAAACTTTCATAAGAAGAAGTCTGAATGGCAATAAGATTAGGAATATCGATAAAACTTTTAATATCCTTACCAATATACTGCCGATTGATTGTTCGTGTCTTTGCGAACATCATTGCCCCCATAATTTTAAGTTCAGCCAGAAACTGCTACATGCTAGAAACTCTGCACAGCACAGAAACAGCTGATTTCGCCTTGGGTAAAGGCAATTTTATTTTAAATTTTTAAAGATCTAAGTAATGTTTTAAATGCGCAAAAAGGGATGTCTAGAAAATATTAGACACCCCTTTTGATGTATCAAGCTATTTTTTCAAATAACTTATTTTTTAGAAGCCTTACCACCAGCTTCTTCAATCTTCTTGATGATTTCATCAGCATCAGCCTTGCTTATGCCCTCTTTAAGAGTTTTTGGTGCGCCTTCAACAAGAGCTTTAGCTTCGCCAAGTCCAAGACCAGTAATTTCGCGAACAACCTTGATAACTGGAATCTTTTTAGCTGCATCGAATGAATCCAAAGATACAGTGAATTCAGTCTGCTCTTCAGCTGCGGCACCAGCTGCTGCTCCAGGAGCTGCTGCAACTGCAACTGCTGCTGTTACACCGAATTTTTCTTCCATTGCCTTTACGAGTTCTGAACATTCAAGAACTGTCATTTCAGAGATTGCATCAAGAATCTGATCTGTTGTTAATGCTGCCATATTGTCTTCCTCACAAATATGTTTTTAATATATTCAACCCGAAGGTTGCGCAGTAAGCATCCATGCGAATGCTTCTGCATCTTAATCACGGACAGTCGACAGCTATGAAGCCTGACCGTGCATAGATTCACAAGAATCCATTTTCAAAGAAACCAAGCAGTTAGTTTGAACCTTCCGCTTCTTTCTTTTCTGCATACGCCTTGATAGTTGCAGCCAACTGACGAGCTGGTCCGTTGATTGCAGACATAAGCATAGCAATAAGCTCTTTCTTTCCAGGAACTTTTGAGAACGCCTCGATTTTCTCAGCGTCATAAACTTCCTTTTCTACGCAAGCGCCTTTTACAGTAAGAACTGGAGCATCTTTTGCAAAGTCGAAAAGAGTTTTTGCAACTACGTTTGCATCTGCATTAGCCATTGCAACAACTGTTGGACCTTTCAAAAGATCTGCAACATTATTGATGTCCATTTCTTCAAATGCGATTCGTGCAAAATTGTTTTTTACAACTTTAAGAACTGCATTCTGCTCACGAAGCTTCTTGCGAAGATTTGTAATCTGCTCAACAGTCATTCCGCGGTAATCCGCAAAAATAAAGCTGTTATAGTCAGCAAATGTCTTTTTTGCTTCTTCAATAGCTGCTGTTTTAGCAGACTGAACTTTATGTGCCAACATTGCCATAATTACTCACCTACCTTCATATCAACCCAAACGCCTGGGCCCATAGTTGAACTGAGGGATACAGATGTAATGAAGTTCTGAACAACTCCGTTCGGAGCTTTTTTAGCAACTTCAGACAAAAGTACATTAACATTTTCTGCAACTTTAGCCGGTTCCATAGAAAGTTTTCCTACAGCAATATGGATAACTCCACCCTTGTCTGCACGATACTCTGTACGACCCTTTTTAAGTTCGCCGATTGCAGCAACTATATCATTTGTTACAGTGCCAGTTTTCGGGTTAGGCATAAGACCTTTGCGTCCCAAAACCATACCAAGACGACCTACATCTTTCATCATATCAGGAGTAGCAACAGCAACATCAAAGTCAAGCCAGCCACCCTTTACTTTTTCAATGTATTCATCTGAACCTGCATAAGCAGCACCAGCTTTCAAAGCCTCGTCAACTTTGTCTCCCTTACAGAAAACAAGAACACGCTTTTCACCCTTGAACTGGTTCGGGAATACAAGTGTATCACGTACTGATGTAGATTTATCCATTTTAAGGTTTACATGAACTTCAACAGTTTCATCAAAGTTTGCAACCTTCATGTCTTTTACCATCTGACAAGCAGCAGCAACATCGTATTTTTTTGTAAGATCATATTTTGCGGCAGATGCGCGATATTTCTTTCCGTGTTTCATATTACTGCTCCACCTCTACGCCCATACTGCGTGCAGTACCAGCGATGATTTTTTTAGCTGCTTCAAGATCATTTGCATTTACATCTGGAAGCTTTGTCTTTGCGATTTCTTCAAGGTCTTTCTTTGAAAGAGTTCCAACTTTGTTAAGAAGCGGATTTCCAGAACCTTTCTGAATTTTCAGAGCTTTCTTAATAAGAACTGCTGCTGGAGGAGTCTTAAGAATGAAAGTATACGATTTGTCCGCATAAACAGTAAGAACTACTGGAATAATAAGTCCTTTTTCCATAGTCTTTGTTCTGTCGTTGAATTCCTGGACAAACTTTGGTGCAGAAACACCATGAGGTCCAAGAGCTGGACCAATCGGAGGAGCCGGAGTAGCTGCGCCAGCTGGGCACTGCAATTTGATTACGGCTGTTACCTTCTTTGTTGCCATTTTGATTCTCCTAAATTGGTGTGAGCCACCATATGGCTGACTCTAACGAAATGCCTTTGTCCAACGGACATGCATTTCTCCCAAAAACAGGTAATGTCCGCATTGGCATGCAGACACCTGAAATTTTGTTCTAATTAACTCGTTCCACCTGAAGCATATTTACTTCAACTGGAGTTGCACGGCCAAATATCTGGACATTTACGCGCAGCTTTTCTTTTTCGTCGCTAACCTCTTCAATATTTCCCTGAAATGAAGCGAACGGTCCGTCTGTAATCTTAACAATATCACCGATAGCAAAATTCTGCTGAATACGGACGCTTTTCTCAGATTTTATTACACCTATTTTCTGAAGAAGATTTTTTGCCTCGGCAGTAGAAATAGGACGAGGACGAACATTTGGATCAGTTCCAACAAACCCCATGATTCCCTGAACCTTGCGGAGTTTTGAGCAAGTATCCTTCCAACCTATTTCAGGAAGATCCAGTTCAACCATAAGATAACCAGGCATAAAATTAACATGCTTAGCTTTTTTCTTCCCGTCTTTTATTTCAACAACTTCTTCAACTGGAACTTTTACATCTGTTACAACTGCTGAATCAAGTTCTTTTTTATCAAGGAGAGTTCTTACAACTCTTTCAATTTTTGCCTCATGTCCAACAAAAACCTGAAGCATATACCAACTTCTAGACATTCCCTTTACCCTATTTCATTATCGCGCGGAATGCTTCAGTAAAAGCAAAATCCAACAATCCGAGAACAATAGCGACAACAATCGTGGAGATAATTACAACCTTGATTGATGAAACAACATCATCACGTGATGGCCATACAACTTTTTTCAATTCTGCTTTGCTTTCACGGAAAAACTGACCGATTTTAGACATAATTCCTCCATCAATAATAGTAAAAAGACAGGGCAGGCAGGATTTGAACCCACGACAGGCGGTTTTGGAGACCGCTGCTCTACCAGCTGAACTACTGCCCTATATAAAAACTGCCCGAAAAACACAGACAGTCAATATACAAAATTAATTTTCAAAAGCTTATTTTGCTTTTGTTTCTTTGTGCAAAGTGTGCTTGCGATCAAATGGACAATACTTTTTCAATTCGAGTTTGCCAGTAATATTCTTACGATTCTTGTAAGTTGTATAGTTCTTTCGTTTACATTCTGAACACTGCAAAGCGATGATCTCAACTGCACCCTTCTTCTTGCTACCCATATCTATACTCCTAAATAAATTTTAATTCGTTTGAATCAACCTTGAAGAACTTTAGCCCCCGTGCGGATTCGAACCGCAGACCTCAGCCTTACCATGGCTGCGCTCTACCGGCTGAGCTACAAGGGCGTTCAGGCGCACCTTTTTAGTCTTCAAAATATGCGTTTTATTACTATAAAGAAGAGTAATTTTTATGTCAATTAGAATTTCTTTGAATTCGCTCATTTATTATAGTTTTTTAAGCAGAATTATGCTAAGATTCAGAAGTCCAAAAGAGGTTTGCTGATGAATATAGATATGCTTATAGACGGAATTCTTGACTCATACGACAGATACGGCGGAATCAACAGAACCGGCTCAGAAAATTTTCCAAACCGGGAAAATGTAATCACCGTTCTTAACGAGCTTCAGACTCTTGTGTTTCCGGGATTCAAAAATGCGGAAAATATCACGCCTTCAAATATACGTTACATAACAGGACAAAAAGTGAACCACATAATCACAGTCCTGACAAAAGAAATTCAGAAGGCGCTCGGCTACACCGTCTGTAAAAATCTTGAGGATGACAAAAAATTCAAGGAGTCGCACTGCTTCAAGCTTGCAGAAGAAACAACATTCGCTTTAATAGAAGAAATTCCTGAAATCAGGCGGATGCTCATGCTGGACGTTGAAGCCGCTTTCAAAGGCGATCCGGCGGCAAAAAGCAATGAAGATGTAATAATTTCATATCCGGGGCTTCAGGCAATAACAGTTTACAGAATTGCGCATTTTCTCTGCAAAAACGGAATTCCAATTATTCCAAGAATTATGAGCGAGCACATCCACGGACGGACAGGAATCGACATAAATCCGGGCGCAAAAATCGGCGAATCATTTTTTATTGACCACGGAACCGGCGTTGTAATCGGCGAATCGACTGTTATCGGAAACAACGTGAAACTTTATCAGGGCGTAACTCTTGGCGCTTTGAGCGTAAAAAAAGAGCTGATGAACAAAAAACGGCATCCTACTATAGAAGATGATGTAACAATTTATGCGAACGCGACAATTCTTGGCGGCAACACTGTAATCGGGAAAGGCAGCGTAATTGGCGGAAACACCTGGGTAACTGAATCAATTGCGCCGGGAACAACGCTGACAAACAAGAATTAAGGCGAGATTCGTTTTTTTTTCAAAAAAAAATTGCAGTTCATTTCAGTTTCTGAACTTTTTTTTCTATAAATTTTTGTCAGGGAAAAATTTGCCTGGCGAAAAAAAAACATGGAGGAAAAGAAATGAAAAATTTGCAAGGAAGATTTAGAGAGCTAACCTATTTTGAACTTCTAAAAATGAATGGAGGTTATGGAGGCTCAAGCGGCGGAACTGGAGGTGGATATTCAAGTTCGTCTGGAGGCTCGTCTGGAAGCAGAAACCCTGGAAATAACAGCAAACAAACCTTTGTTAGCAGAGACAAATACACAAAAACAACAAGCACAAAAAATGCGGATGGAAGTGAAACCATTACAAAAACAAACACAAAGACCGGCGAAATAATTTCTTCTTATACAACAGGATTAAAAACTGGACAAAACTCGAAAGGTTATGCTTCTTCTTCTGGAGGCTCAAATTCTTATAGCAGCAGTTCAAGCGGATATTCCACCACAAGCAGCGGTTCTCATGGTTACTCAGGAACAAGCAGCGGTTCTTCTTCAAAAACAAATTATGGAACTCCTGCAGGCGGAAGCACGACAAATACCCCGAAATCAAACTTTGAATACCAAATTTGTTCTAATCCGAACGAAGTGCACTGCGACATAATCGCATGGAATCATGCTGTAGATGCCGGACTGAATCCCGCCGGAAAAAGAAACAAAAAGTGGGATGGAAACAAACTCACCGTAGACACAATTTTTAATACCTACTACGCTGATGAAGCTGTTGAATTCAACTCGGATTTAGCAGGCAAAAAAGGCTATATTTTTTATGACTGGGAAGGAGACGGAACATTTGATCACATGGAATACTGCGAAATAGACAATGATGGCGGAGGATATTCTTTTTATAATAACACAGGCAAAAAAGAAAGCGAAATTTTTCATCACAGATTATTTTTAGAAGATAAAAATGCGGGAGCTGATAACAATGGTTCTGGAATCCTGAAATTTGTTTCATTAAATTAAAACAAATAGAATTTTAGATTAGAAAAGAAATTATAAAATACAAAAAAGGAGAACGAAGTAATGAAAAAACACATACTATTTCTTGCAGCGTTTTTATGCTTAGGGACGATTTTTGCGGAACCTGTGGAGCTGCTGTTTAAAATGGAAGACGGAACTTTTGAAAAGCAAATTATTGACAGTTCCGATGAAATATACACATTTGTATGGACTAACTTTCCGATTAACAAAAAAATAATTGAAATGTCGGGATTTGAAAAATGTACAAACTTGAAAAATGCAATTTTTTACCACCCGAATTATTACGGAGACTGGGATTTTCTTAGTAACATTCCAAACCTTAAACACTTTGGAATCGACTCCAATACACCTTCTTTAAAATTTATTGAAAATTTGGAAAATTTAGAAAGTTTTGAACTAGACATTACAGTTGAAAAAAATTATTACGAATCATTGAAAGAAACAAAAATTGATTTAAAAAAGCTGAGAAATCTAAAAGAAATGCGCCTGTGGATCTTTTTCACAAATGAAACCGAAACGCAAAAAAGAATGGATTTCATTCCGCCGTTTGTGAATGTTCAGAACAAGCCAGAACTTATGATTTACGACAACCGAATAGAAAAGATTTCAAAAGAAGAGAGAAAGCTGCTGAAACAGTATTCAAAAGTCAGTCTGAATGATAATCCGATTGCAAATAGCAGAGAGGAACTTTTAAAGCTGGAAAAAGCGAAAATAAATTTTTCGGCGAGGCCGATGCCGGAGAAACAATAAATGACTGTGAAAAAACACATACTATTTCTTGCAGCGTTTTTATGCTTAGGGACGCTTTTTGCGGAAAAACACGAAATTGCTTTTGTGGCGGAAGATGGAACTTCTTTCAAGCAGATATTTGATAATTCTGATAAATACTTAGTTGTGAACGCAAAGAAATTTTCCACGAAGAAAATAGCAAAAATCAAAGGGTTTGAAAATTTTTCTGAAACTGAAAATGTTTGCTTTTACTCTTTAAGATACACAGGAAATTATGATTTTTTGAAACTGCTTCCAAATTTAAAATCACTGGGATTGATGAACTGCTGGATTTCATCTTTAGATTTTCTTGAAAATCTTTACAACCTTGAAGATGTGGAAATTCATTTTACAGCCGATATAAGCAAATACGATGAAATAAAAGAGCAAAAAGTTGATTTAAAAAAATTGACAAAACTAAAAAAAATCTATGTTGGAGACTCCGACTTTTGCGAGATTTATGAAAAAAAGCCTTGGGAATCTTCGGTCTCTCACAGAATGGATTTTATTCCGCCGTTTGTGAATGTTCAGAACAAGCCGGAATTTATGCTTGACAATAACCGGATAGAAAAAATTTCAAAAGAAGAGATGAAACTTCTAAAACAGTATTCGGAAGTTAGTCTGGATTCGAATCCGATTGCTAAGAACAAGACGGAACTTTTAAAGCTGGAAAAGGCGAAAATAAATTTTTCGGCGAGGCCGATGCCGGAGAGAAATTTGTGATTTGACGGAAAGGATTTATAAGGCAGAGTTTCTGAAGTGGCAAGGATTGTAAGGTCTGGCGAAGCCAGTTCCGGAGCAGGTTAAAAATTAATTTTACTGAAAGCTGCTTGAACTCGCGCTGGTTTTTGTTTTTGAAAAAACCAGCTTGCAGACGCAGGAATGGAGGCGAAAGCTGGAAACCTGAAAAGCCTGGTTTTGATTGGTGAGCTTGACGAACCAATCAAAAGCCACCCAGAATATAAAAATTCAAAGCTGGAGTTTTGACCTTATAATATTGCAGAAGGATTTTTATGGCGAAAAAGAACGGTTCAATTGTTTACAAATGCTCAAAATGTGGCTACAGCCAGCCAAAGTGGCTCGGCCGCTGCCCCGAATGCGGAGAATGGAATTCTCTTGAAGAATGCATAATTGACTCAAACGCGCAAAATTCCGCAAGAAAAGGCTCTGCGGTCAGCGAAAAAGCAAAACCTGTGCCGCTGGAATCAATAAAAGCGAAAGACAGCTCGCGTTTTGTTACGGGAATCAGCGAATTCGACCGCGTGCTGGGCGGTGGAGCAACTAAACGTTCAGCGATTCTTTTGGGCGGCGAGCCCGGAATTGGAAAATCAACTCTGCTGATACAAACTGCGGCTGCAGCGGCACAAACCGGCTGCGGAAAAATTTTGTACGTTTCGGGAGAAGAATCTGGCGCGCAGATAAAAGAGCGTGCGGAAAGGCTTTCTCTTGCGTGCGGAGGAATTGAAATTCTCTGCACAATGCGTCTTGAAGACATTCTTGACGCGCTGGATAAAATAAATCCCGCGATTGCAATAATCGATTCAATTCAGACGGTTTATTCTGCGGAGGCTGGAATTATTCCGGGAACTATCAACCAGCTGAAATACTGCTCGAACGAACTCATCAGCTGGGTGAAAGAGCGGGATTCTGTTCTGCTGATGACAGCGCATGTAACAAAAGAAGGAACAATTGCAGGCCCGAAAACCTTGGAGCATATGGTTGACACTGTAATTTCATTTGAAAGAAACAGCGACGACGTAAGATTTCTTCATGCGCAGAAAAACCGGTTCGGTTCTGTTGACGAGCTTGGAATCTTCAACATGACAGAAAAAGGGCTTTCTCCAGTTTTGAATCCTGCCACAATGTTCCTTTCCGAAACCAGGGAAAACCAGCCGGCGGGAGTTGCTTGCTGCGCAGTTTTTGAAGGAAACAGAGTTTTTCTTGTTGAAATTCAGGCTCTTGTTGCTCCTGCAAAAGCTGCAATTTCACGGGTTTTCACCGACAAAATTGAATCCGCAAGAGTTTCTAGAATTGCGGCAATTTTGGAAAAACGAGTCGGCATAAAATTTCTTGGACAGGACATTTATATAAACGTAGCGGGAGGAATCAGGCTGAGCGAAAGCGCAGTTGATGCAGCGCTGGCTGCCGCAATATATTCAGCAAGAACAGACAAACCTGTTGCGGCAGGAACTGCAATTTTCGGAGAGCTTAGTCTTGCCGGAGAAATTCGCCCGGTTTCAAAAATCAGGCAGCGCGCAAAAACGGCGGAAGGTCTTGGCTTCAAGCATATTTTTGCCGCTGAAAAAACGGAAAATGTTGAAGTTGTGAAAGATATCGCAAGTCTTATCAAAAAAATATTTTAACAAGTGTGAATCCAGGTAAGTTCGTGCTTGTTGTAATTCAAATGAACAACACGGCTTCCAGGAATTTCCGCAAACTGGTTTATTATATTCCAGTCCGGTTCGCCCTGCATTTTTATTGTGCAAATCATATTCCGGCAAAGACCGCTTTCGAGCCATTCATGAACCCATTTCAAAAGTCTTTCCGGATAGCAAATAACGTCGCTGAAAACCCAGTCACAAAATCCAATATCCTGCGGTTTCAACGTGAACGCATCATGGGCCTGAAATTTAACAAGAGGATTTTTCATAAGTTCAGGAGCAAGTTCTGCACGGTCAACTGCATAGACTGAAGCCCCCAAGCCGACCAAAACCCAAGTCCATCCGCCGGGACAAGCGCCAGCCTCAAAGCAACGCTCGCCAGGTTTCGGAAATTCTGTTCCGTTCAGAAGATTTGCCATTGCAAGGCTTTCCTGAATTTTCAAATATGCACGGCTCGGAGGATTTTCATGGTCTTCCTGAAAAACAATTTTTCCAGCAGGAAGAAAACTTGAAGTTTCCGCGCTGAAAATCATCTGCTTTTCAGAAATAAGCGTATAAAGCCCGATTGGTTTATCTGGAATTTTCACAGGAAACGATCTTGGCTTCAAATTCACATATGGAAGTTTTTCCTGAATCAAATTTGCGCGCCGAAAAAACTGATACTGATAAGGAGCCCAGCTGCGCTGGATGTTTTTCAACGCATTCGCCGCTTCACCGATTGAATCAAAATTCAAAATCTGAGGATTCAGCATTGCAGAACGCGACCAGTAAGGCAAATCTCCGGAATTTTTCACATTTTCAACCGGAAAATTTTTATAATAAAGAAGCTCACCGAAAACTGCGTCCGGCTCCGAATCAAAATGCAGACGGCCGGCAAGCTCAGTCCGCAACATTCCTGCCATTTCAGGATATGCAAGAAACGCCGCGCCTGGAAGTTTTTGTGTTTTCACTAAATTATCTGGCATGTTGAACCACTTATTTCATCAGAAAGGCTGTCATCAGACTCGCTGTTCAGTTTTTCAATGTATTTTGCAAGACGCGCAAAATCTGTTGAAGGAAGAATTTGAAATCCAATATTTGTGTCGTTTCCATCAGTTTTTACCCAGCACGGATGGCAGACCAACGAAAAACTATCATTTGCCGCACGCGAAAAAGTAATTTTCACATCATAGTCATTGTTTAAGTCCACGCTGACAGGAAATGAATAATGGATTTTGCAGCCTTCCCGGCTTATATTTTCAAGAGTTCCAGGAAGAGCGCATAATTCCGGCGACAAAAATCTTCCAATATCTTCAAAACGATGGGAAAGCCTTTCTTCTGAATTCATAACGATATGAGTATAGAGAATTGGTCAGTTCTTTACAACCATTATTTTTCTAGTTTCATCAATGCCGTTTCCAAAAACACGGACAAAATAAAGCCCGCGGGCAACTTTTTTTCCGGATTTTGCTGTTCCGTTCCAAGAATAGCTGTGCTCGCCGGCAGAAGCAGTTCCATGCTGAAGATAACGGACGACATTTCCATCCAGAGTCATCACAACAACATTAAGATTTCCAGAAGAAGGCATATTCACCTGGACAACAGCCATTTCACCTTGATTCACATCAATCACATTGTTAAGAATCGTTACATTTCCGCGCTGCAAAGCTATATTTTTCAGCCTGAAAGACCACAAATCAAGCGAAGTCGGATCATTTGAATTTTTAAGGCGCAACGCAAACAAAGGCTGAGGCTCCAATTTATACACGCCTGAAATTTCATCAAAGACAGGCGCATGGGAAATTTTCACCGGCGAGCCGTCTGAATCCGCCAAACCGAAAAGAAAAGAAACTTGATTTCCAGAGGAATAGCCGTTTTTGCTCAAAGTTTCCCAGTCAATCGAAAATTTCGCGATATTCTTGTCAATTTCGCCAGAAACAGAGAGATTTTTTGAATTTACGGAAGGCGCAATCGCCAGAACAGGAGAAACTTGCTCGGCGGAAGAGCCATTTTCAACAAGCGACGGAATCCAAACCCGCAGATTTTTTCCAAGATTTTTATTGTATTCAGAAGAAACCGCGTCCGGCTCCGGCGAATTGTCAAAATACATAGTTATATTTTGCGGCAAAGTTTCATCAGGCTCGGAATCGCCCGAATTCTGCGAAGTTACAACAAAAATATCATGTTCCGTAAGCAAAGTTCCGTCATTCTGCTGCTCGCTGTTCCAGTCATGAACAGAAAGATTGCTTTTTCCCGCGTCAGAAACAGAAAATCCAAAATTCTCATCAAGGAAACGGTCGTCATAAGCATAAACCGGATTCACGGCGTTCACCGCAAAATCGCTCAAAGCATGAGCTTCACCGTGCGGCATATAGTTTCCAATATTAGTATCTGTTACAGCCGTAACTTTCACATCTTTTATGCCAGAGAACGGATCAATAAATTTTCCAGAATCCGGAGAATAGCACTGAATATAATAATTTTTCACATCTTCCAAAGTAACTTTGCGGTTCAACGTAAAAACCACGCCGGTAAATGTATCAGAGGAAAAAGTTTTTTGCGGCGGAACAGACTTTTCAATGTAAAGGTCGGAAACCACATCTGCCTCGGAAAATTTGTGCGAATCTTCTGGAATTTTTATAAAACGAAGCGAATCTGCAATTCCATACGATTTTTTCACACCTTCAGAAGTACAAAGCTCAACTTCGCCAAGATTTATTTTTTTATTAAAAAGAATGTAAAGTTTGTTTCCCGAAATTTTTGCAGAAGTCATATTGAAACGCGGAGAAACTCTGTCAACAGAAGCGACTTCCGCGGATTTCATAAGATTTCCGGCAAGATCCGTTACATAGCCGTTTTCATCGTATTTTATTGAAAAATTTGTTTTCAGCGGAAGATTTGTTCCGTTTTCAAGGAAAATTGAGAAATAAAGCGAATCATTCGTTGAAATTTCACGCTTTTCGCCGTTCTGAGCCAAAAACAGCGAGCTTGAAGCACCAGCCAGAATCCGGGAATTTTTGAAAGCCGCGGAAGGCTCGCCAGAATCAACGCCGTATTTAAAATATGAAGATTTGTTGTAAAGCGTTGAATATCTGATTCCGCCCGAAGTTTTCGCCGATTCATTTCCAGAAGAATTTCCAAACGGACGTGAACCGCCAAAAATATCCGACGCATAGGAATCTTCTGAAAAAAGCGAAGAATTGTCTTCTCCCCAGCCAAACTGAGAAAACCATTCCGCGCCGCCAAAATCATCTTCGGCATTGTCAAAAACGTGAAATTCAATGCGGTCCAGAACCGTGTCAGCATTTTTGCAGGCGCCCAAAATTTCGCGGAAAGCGGAAACTTCTTTTGCGCTCAAGGAACGATAGCTTGCAAAAACAGGCGCGGAAAGATCCCAGCCTCCGTACAGAGAACTGCTCCAGTCTGGGTTCAATGAATCCGCGGAAGAATTTGAGATTACAGAAAGATTTTTCAAGGAATGGTTTTCCACGGAATTTACGAGCAGGCAGTTTCCTTCAAAATCTTTTATGAATTCATTGAAATTATTTTTTGCGCCAGCAGAAACCGGCGTTATTTTTCCAGAAGGAATTTCAGAATTCTCCGAGTCGATGCAGCCAGGCCAATAAGGAAAACCTGAAGGATTTTCCGCGGCAGACTGGCTTTGGTACCCCGCAATTGAAATTCTAAAACGATGAGTCTGCGGAATTTCACCTTCTTCAACAGAAAGCGCAAAATTCCGGTAAACAGAATTCAGCTCCTCGGAAGAAATTTGCGATTCAGAAACCAGGTTAATCTTTCCTTTTTCAAATTCAGCAATTCCAGCCGCCAAAAATCCGCCTCCGGAAGAATTATTTTTAATTCCGCCAAAATCAGATGAAGTCTGAACATTTAAAACTGAAGAATCTTTTCCGTTTGCAAAAATTTCCTCGGAAAACTGGAATTCAAGAAAATTATGCGAATCGTAAGGCAGCTGGTTTTCAGGCAAATCCTCATGCTGCTCCTGCCCGGTGCGAACCGCAATCATAACAGGCGGACACGAATCTTCTACTTCAAGAAAACGATTTTTTCCATCGTAACTTGCAATCCGGTTTTTATGTTCGTCAAAAATCCCGGAAAAACTGCCGGAAACCGCCCGGACAATATTCAAATACGGAACAACTTCCTTGTGAACGCCCTGCATATCAGTGCTCTGCGCCGCCCCGGAACTTTTCCCAGTGGCATCCGTATTCCAAGAATCCGGCGCCTTCAAATAAAATTTTTCAACATCGCCCTGATTTTCCGTGGATTCTGTACATTCAGGGTCGATATAAGTTCCAGAAAAAGCAGTTTTCTCGCCAGCATTTCCATAAGTCAGGAAATTTAAATTTTCCGCAATATTTTCCCAAATTTCATTTTTTGAATTTTCAATTTTTACAGGACTTCCAGAAACAGAATCCTTGAACGAAACTTCAATCACATCATCATAAACTGTGCGCGCAAAATAAATTTCCGGATGGCCGAAGCAGACGTTTTCATTGTTTCCGCCTTTGTCAGAAGATTCCGCAGCGGCAAGATAAGAAATTCCCGCCCCAGACGAAGAATAAACACAGTTTTTCAGCGAGGAATTATACGCGGCGGCAAAATTTTCAGATTTTCCGTTGTCGCCAGCTTTCAAGAACCATTTAGAATCGCCTTCAAGATTTAAATTGTTGCTGTAAAAATTTTTTCCCGCGGCAATTGTGTTTCCGCCAAGCCCGCCCAAAGACGAATAAAAATTTTCAGAAGAAATTGGCGTTCCGTCAGGAAATTCATTTGGAAAATCCGCATTTCCCTGGTATTCAAAAATATTTTCCGCACCGCTCCGCCAGCTGAATTCAGAAGAAACAACGTCGTTGAACATTGACGAAGAATTTCCGTTCAGAAGAACAATATCGTTTGCGGCTAAAATATCAGAAATTTTGCCGGAAGAATTTTTTCCAAGCCGCAGATTTCCATTCAGAAGAACAAAACTGCCGGAAATTTCCAGCGGAGAATTCAATTCAACTTTTTTTGAAGAATTTCCGTCCGCCGCTGAAATATAAAGATTTTTCACAGAATTTCCGCTGCCGATTTCAATTTTTTCAGCCTGAATTTTAATTTCATCCTTTGAAAATCCTGAAAAATATACGTCCGCAAGAAACGCCGCTTCAGAATCACATTCAAAATCTGAATCAAGCTGAACACTTTTGCCTTCAAATGAAACAGGCGCGCCGCCCGAAGTTTTTACAGCCCCGGAAAAATGAAAAAATCCGCTTTTTGAAACAAATTCCGTTTTTCCCGCGCCGGAGACAGCAACTTCTGAAGAATAATTCTGCGCCCCGGAAGTTAGTATTTTTTCTGAATAAATTTCAACTTTTTTGGCCGCATTTATTGAAGCCGCATAAACTTCACGGCGGAAAACAAGCTCGCTTTCAGATGAAAAATCTTTCAGCGGAGTTTCCGACGTTCCAAGCGCCGAATAAAATTCAACTTTTCCAGGCGAAGCACCGTCAGAAATTGAAAAATTCACATTGCCTTCTATAATTCCGTCTGTTTTTCCAAGCAAAACAGAATATCCGTTGTTTTTGAGCGACACATCATTTTGAAGAAGAACGGAATCCACGGAAAAAGCCGCGTCCGAAGTGAACTCCAGCGAACCGGAAGCATTTATTTTTGCTGAATCCGCGCTGATTTTTCCCTGAATTTCAATTTTTTCTGTTCCGACCGAAATTTCCTTTGCAGAAAGCGCGTTTACAGTTCCGTCGATTTTTACCGAGCCGGAAAGATTCAAAACGTTGTACGAAATGTTTTCTGAAACGACAGTTCCGCCCGAATAAAACCAGCTTCCTGAATCTAAAGCCTGAACGTTGAATTTCAAGCTTGCGCCCGAAGTATAAATTTCCCCGGAATTTGAAAATTCGCTGAACTCCGCGCTCGCATTTTCGCTGGAAAAACGGACAGTTCCCGAATCCAAGTTGCTGAACTTTCCAGAAAAAACGTTTTTCGCCGCGCCTTCCGCAGAAAAATTTCCCGAATTTGAAAATTCCCCGGAAAATCCAAGATCCGCCACCCCGGCCGAAGAAATATTTCCGCCAGAAAGATTTTCAACCGCGCCTTCAAAACTGCCGGAAGAATTTCCGCTGAACGAAAATTTTCCGCTGTTTGTCGCAGCGTTCGCGAATTTTCCGGAAGATTCACCAGAAAACGAAAGTTCGCCGCTGTTTGTTAAAATATTTTTGAAATCGCCGGAAGATTCTTCCAGGAATGAAATTGTTCCAGCCGCAAGATTTTCAACCGCGCCTTCAAAAACGCCGGAAGAGCTTCCGCTGAACGAAAGTTTGCCGCTGTTTGTCGCAGCGTTCGCGAATTTTCCGGAAGATTCACCAGAAAACGAAAGTTCGCCGCTGTTTATTAAAATATTTTTGAAATCGCCGGAAGACTCGTCCAAAAATGAAATTGTTCCAGCCGCAATGTTTTCCACCGCGCCTTCAAAATTGCCGGAAGCACTTCCGCTGAACGAAATCGTTCCAGAATTTTCAAATTTTTCTGAAAAGGTCGCGGCGGCAGTGCCTGAAAATTCAATAGTTCCCGAATTGTTGAAATTTCCAGAAAAATCTGCGGAACCAACATCAAATGAAACAGATGAGTTTGCATTCACTGTTGTTTTTTTTGCGCCGGAACTGCTTCCAACTGAAAAAATTCCCGACGGAACAGAAACTTTCACTGTGTCAGAAAGAACTGTGTCCGCAAGAACTGAAATTTCAGCATTTTCTTCGCCGGAAACATTCGCCGAAAACTGAACTGAGCCGCTTTTTGAAACAAATTCCGTTTTTCCCGCGCCGGAAACAGCAACTTCTGAAGAATAAGCCTGCGCCCCGGAAGTTACTATTTTTTCTGAATAAATTTCAACTTTTTTGCCCGCCTTTATTGAAGCCGCGTAAACTTCACGGCGGAAAACAAGAGCAACCCCACCCACAAGCCGAACATTCAAATCATTTTCGCTCCCGATTTTGCACGAGTAAAAATACGTTGCTCCAGCGTTAGAAGTTGCAAAATTCAAGCTTTTCAAGCCTACGCTGCTCGTCAGAGAACATTCTTTTTCATCCGTTCCAAAATAAAGATTATGGCCGTTGTTTTTAATAGTTGCATTGCTTCCCAAAACCACAGAAGCCACATTGAAAGTCGCATCATCTTGCAAGTCAACAGATTTTGAAGTATTTATAGAAAGCTTGTCCGCGCTGATTTTTCCCTGAATTTCAATTTTTTCTGTTCCGACCGAAATTTCCTTTGCAGAAAGCGCGTTTACAGTTCCGTCGATTTTTACCGAGCCGGAAAGATTCAAAACGTTGTACGAAATTTTTTCTGAAACGACAGTTCCGCCCGAATAAAACCAGATTCCTGAATCCGTAGACGGAACGTTGAATTTCAAGCCTGCGCCCGAAGTATAAATTTCCCCGGAATTTGAAAATTCGCTGAACTCCGCGCTCGCATTTTCGCTGGAAAAACGGACAGTTCCCGAATCCGAGTTGCTGAACTTTCCAGAAAAAACGTTTTTCGCCGAGCCTTCCGCAGAAAAACTTCCCGAATTTGAAAATTCCCCGGAAAAACCAAGCTCCGCCGCCCCGGCCGAAGAAATATTTCCGCCGGAAAGATTTTCCACCGCGCCTTCAAAAACGCCGGAAGAATTTCCGCTGAACGAAACTTTTCCGCTGTTTGTCGCAGCGTTCGCGAATTTTCCGGAAGAATTTCCAGAAAACGAAAGCTCGCCGCTGGTTGTTAAAATATTTTTGAAATCGCCGGAAGACTCATCCTGAAATGAAATTGTTCCAGCCGCAATGTTTTCCACCGCGCCTTCAAAATCGCCGGAAGAGCTTCCGCTGAACGAAATCGTTCCAGAATTTTCAAGTTTTTCTGAAAAGGTCGCGGCGGCAGTTCCTGAAAATTCCAGTTTTTCCGAAAACTCAAGATTCTTCACTTCAAAATTCACAGCGCAGTTTGAAAAAGCCGCATTGTTAAATTTCAAGGTTCCGCCGCCGGTAAAATTAATTTTTGCGCCGGAAACATTCGAAGCAACCGCATAAACCGAACCGACATCAAGAATTGTGCCTTCACCGATTTCAATATTATATGTGCAGCCAGCCGCAAAACTCATTTCTCCAGAAACTTTTAAAGTTCCACCGCCAGAAATTTTAAAATTCACAGACGAGGCAGAAGAAAAACTTGAATTTCCAAAAATTATTTTTTTCGTTTTCAAGTCATTTCCATTAAGATTTATTGACACCGGCTCGCTTCCGGCAGATGTTGAATTTTTATAGCAGTCGCCAACATAAAGCGCTTCCAGCTCAATTGCCGCCGGATAATCAAAAACTGCCTCCACAGAATGTTCGCCTGTAAAATACACAAAAGACGTTTTAGATTCAGTTGAACCCGGAAAATCCGCCGTCTGGCCGCTGCCTTTTTTATAAGTTTTCATCCATTCCTGCAAAGTTTCATTATAAAACGACCAGAATTTGCCTTCAGAACGCGTAGAAGTTGAACCGTCGACCGCCGTTTCTGTCACATCAACAGTTTCGCTCCAGTTTCCATTCCAAATTTTTGTTCCAGAATCATTAAAAGGAGTCCAGCGGTAATAAACATCTTCCGCAAGAACAAAATTCAACGGAAAGAAAAAAGCCGAAAGCAGCAGCAAAAAATGCAAAATTTTATGAAAACTATTAAAAAAAACAGAAAGATTTTTCAACGAAATCCCCGGAAATTTAAATGAAATCACAGTAAATATCGGAAAATATACTACAATTTTTTAAAGATTATTCAATATTAAAGAAAGAAACAAAAACTACGAAAAAGATTTTTCCACGGAAAGAAAGAACAGCAAAAAAAACAAAGATTTGAAATTGCTGGACGCGGCTCGCCCAACCAGAAAAGGCTTTCCACGCCGGCAAAACCAGTGCAGCCAGAAAGCCCTTTCCTTCAAGGATTAAATTTTTGCAAAAGCCTGATCCAAATCCGCAATTATATCGTCAATATGCTCAGTTCCGATTGAAAGACGGATTGTGCTCTGCGTAATTCCCTGCTCGGCAAGCTCAGTTTCGTTCAGCTCGGAATGTGTTGTTGAAGCCGGATGAATCACAAGAGATTTTACATCCGCAACATTCGCAAGCAGGCTGAAAATTTTAAGATTGTCAATGAATTTCCAGGCAGCTTCGCGTCCGCCTTTTATTTCAAATGTGAAAATCGATGCGCCGCCGTTCGGGAAATATTTTTCATAAAGCGCATGGTCCGGATGGCTCGCAAGCGAAGGATGGTTCACCTTTTCAACTTTTGGATTTTTCGCAAGATATTCAACGACCTTCCTTGTGTTTTCAACATGGCGCTCAATTCTAAGCGACAAAGTTTCTGTTCCCTGAATAAGCGCCCACGCATTGAACGGAGAAATCGCCGCGCCCTGGTCGCGCAGAAGAATCGCACGGATGTAAGTTACAAAAGCCGCGCCCGGAACCGCATCCGCAAAAGAAACTCCGTGGTAGCTTTCGTTCGGCTTTGAAATCGCCGGGAATTTTCCAGTTTTCCAGTCAGTTTTTCCAGACTCAACAATAATTCCGCCCAAAGTTGTTCCGTGTCCGCCAATAAATTTTGTAGCAGAATGAACAACAACATCTGCGCCATGTTCAAGCGGCCGGATAAGATACGGAGTTCCAAATGTATTGTCAACAACAACCGCAAGCCCGTGCTTGTGGCCAAGCGCGATAAGCGCGTCAAGGTCAGGAATATCTGCGTTAGGATTTCCAAGCGTTTCAAGATACAAAACTTTTGTGTTTTCCTTTATCGCGCCTTCAACTTCCTTCAGATTATGCGCGTCAACAAAAGTTGTTTCAACTCCAAAAGGCGTAAGAGTATGCTTCAAAAGATTGTAAGTTCCGCCGTAAATTGTTTTCTGCGCAACAACGTGGTCGCCAGCCTGGGCAAGAGCCTCAATCGCATAAGTTATAGCCGCTGCGCCGGAAGCCACTGCAAGAGCAGCCGAGCCTCCCTCCAAAGCGGCAATTCTTTTTTCAAAAACATCCTGAGTAGAATTTGTAAGCCGTCCGTAAATATTTCCAGCATCTGCAAGCCCGAATCTGTCCGCGGCATGCTGAGAATTGCGGAAAACATACGAAGTTGTCTGATAAATCGGAACTGCGCGCGCATCCGAAGCCGGATCCGGAGTTTCCTGTCCTACATGAAGCTGTTTTGTCTCAAAATGTGTATTGTCAAAAATTGCCATAATTAAATTCCTCTTTTATTTTTTATTTTTATTCAAAGGGGGAAAAGTCCCCCTCGGCTCAAAACTTCGGTTTTCGCAAGTTGTCCGCGAAGCGTCCAACAATCTCAAACCTACGGTTTTCGCCTGCCCCCTTTCCTAGGAGCCGCGCTCCTAAAACCACGCTTTAAATTCTGTGAAAAAACTAACAAAAACAGAAGGAACACATGACTCCGTTTCTAAAATTTTCTCTTACAAGTTTTTCAAAATAAACTTTCATTGCGTTCCTCCCTAAAAAAAAAGATAATTTAATTTGATAATCAGATAATAAATTTAATTTCCCACTAAGTCAATAGGTTTTATTAAAAAAATCCGCATGAATTTACAGTTTTAAAGAAAATATTCTGAAAGAACGCTTCCGGCAGATTTCAATTTGCTCCAGACGGATTTGGCTCGCGCTACGCTTGTAAAGATTCGGGTGCTTCGCACTTTAATTGGCTCAATCGCCAAAAGTCTTCACAAATTGCCCTCTGCCTACGCTTTTATTTCATTTTCAAAAAACTGCAAATTCACGCTATTTATTATTTTCACATATTAAAGTATTCTAAACTTATGAACGAACTACAACTAAAATACGGATGCAACCCGAACCAGAAGCCGGCAAGGGTTTTTATGGAAGACGGAACTGATTTGCCAATAACAGTTTTAAATGGAAAACCTGGATATATCAACTTGCTGGACGCGCTGAACGGCTGGCAGCTTGTAAAAGAATTAAAGGAAGCGACCGGACTTCCAGCGGCAACATCTTTCAAGCATGTTTCACCGGCGGGAGCCGCAGTTGGAAAGCCGCTTTCCGACACTTTGAAGAAAATTTATTTTACAGACGGCGTTGAGCTTACTCCGCTTGCCTCAGCTTATGCGCGTGCGCGCGGCGCAGACAGAATGTCAAGTTTCGGGGATTTTATTTCTCTTTCAGATGAATGCGATGAAGCGACTGCCCTTCTTATAAAAAAAGAAGTTTCCGACGGAATCATTGCTCCTGGATATTCTGAAAAAGCCCTGGAAATTCTTAAGGCAAAGAAAAACGGAAATTACTGTGTAATTCAAATTGACTCAAGCTATGTTCCTGCCGCTCTGGAAAAAAAGCAGGTTTTCGGAGTTACTTTTGAGCAGGGCCACAATTTCCTGAAAATCGATGAAAGCTGCCTTTCAAATATTGTTACAAAAAACAAGAAAATGAGCGACGAGGACAAAATGAATCTTGTCATTTCGCTGATAATTTTGAAATACACCCAGTCAAATTCTGTGTGCTACGTAAAAGATGGACAGGCAATTGGAATTGGCGCAGGGCAGCAGAGCCGCGTTCACTGCACACGCCTCGCAGGCCAGAAGGCGGACAACTGGTGGCTCCGCCAAAGCCCGCAGGTTCTGGGACTTGAATTTGTAGACGGAATCAGGCGCGCCGACCGGGACAACACAATCGATGTTTACATCGGCGAGGAATACGAGGATGTTCTTGCAGAAGGAAAGTGGCAGAAATTCTTCAAGACAAAACCGGCTGTCTTCACACGAGAGGAAAAGCGGGCGTGGCTCGACAAAAACACAGATGTTGCAATCGGCTCAGACGCATTCTTCCCGTTCGGTGACAACATTGAGCGCGCAAGAAAATCCGGAGTTACAGTTGTTGCCCAGCCGGGCGGCTCTGTTCGCGACGACCAGGTAATTGAAACCGCAGACAACTACGGAATGGCGATGGCGTTCACCGGAATAAGACTTTTCCATCATTAATCAATTGAAATAAAAAAAAACGGGCTGCAAACCAAAAAGATTTGCAGCCCGTTTTCAGTTAGTTACGCAACGGCACAAGACTTCTTGTTAAGCGCTTTTAATCGCGATGCGTTTTGGCGCCGGAAGTGCTTTGCGCGGCATTGTTACTGTAAGAACGCCGTTCTTTACTTCAGCGGCAACTTTTTCTGCTTCAACATCATCTGGAAGAGTAAAGCTTCGGCTGAATTTCTGATAAGAGCGCTCTTTTACAAGCCATTTGCCATCTTCTTTCTTTTCAGATTTTTCTTCTTTTTTATCTTCTGATTTTTCTGAAGAGATTGTAAGAACATTATGGTTCAGCTCGATTTTTACATCTTTGTCAGTTTTTCCCGGAAGATCCATCTGCAATGTGTAAGCGCCGGAATCTTCCTTAATATCTACTTTAGGCGCCTGAAAGACCTTTTTCAAGTTGATAGACGGCATCATGTATCCGTCATCTGCAAAATCACCAAACAAGTCATTGAATAAAGCTAATTCGTTCATATAATGCCTCCTACGCGAATTATTTTTTTTCGGCCGGATTTTTTACATCCAGCTTTCATTAATATATTATGCATTTTCCGTGCCAAGTTTTTTATTTTTACCAAAAAAAGTGAAAACCGATTTTTTGCCGCAGAATCCAAACGGTTTCAAGCCGAAAATTCCGATTTTGACCACAAAACAAGGCTGAATTTTTAAATCCTGCGCCAGAATTCTGGGCATTTTTTGCGCATTTTTGTTTATTTAAAGCTGAAACTGGATATTTTTTGTCCAATTTTTTTATTTTCCGGCATGAACTGATTTTTTTTTAATCTAAAAACTTCTATAATAAACTGAATCCGAGGGGGCGTTGCGGGGGAAACTTCCCCCGCTAGAAGGGGCAGGACGCAACGAAGTGCGGCCGAGGGGAAGACTTTCCCCTTTGAATTCCGCGCCGGAAATTTATTCCGTCCGCCCTTGCAGAAGAAATCAGATTTTTGAAAAAACAGAGGAATATATGAGCGTGAAAATTTTTATAGATGGAAAAGAAGGAACAACCGGCCTGAAAATTTTTGAGCGTTTTGCAAAGCGGAACGACCTGGAAATTCTTCAGATTGACGAGGAAAAGCGAAAGGATGCGGCTGAGCGCGCAAAAATGATAAATGCGAGCGATTTTACTTTTTTGTGCCTGCCGGACGCTGCGGCTGCTGAATCAGCGGAACTTTGCACAAATCCGAAAACTGTGATTATTGATGCGTCTACCGCCCACAGAACTAATCTGGAATGGGCTTACGGATTTCCGGAGCTGGACAAATCGTTCCGCGAAAAAATTATAAAATCAAACAGAATTGCTGTGCCGGGCTGCTACGCCTCGGGTTTTGTGGCGCTGGGCTATCCGCTTGTGAAAAACGGAATTCTGCCGCGCGATTATCCAGTTGTGATTCATGCGGTTTCGGGCTATTCAGGAGCTGGAAAAAAGGCAATCGCGCAGTACGAGGCGGAAGGCCGGAATCCGGAGCTGGACTCGCCGAGGCTTTACGCGCTTACGCAGTCGCACAAGCATCTTCCTGAAATGAAAAAAATCGCCGGGCTTGACTTTGAGCCTGTTTTCAATCCTTACGTATGCGACTATTTTCAGGGAATGACGGTTACTGTCGGGCTGCACTCGCGGCTTCTTGCAAAAAAAGTTTCTGCGCGCGATGTCTGGGAAATGATGTGCGAACATTACAATGGCTGCAATTTTGTGAAGGTGGCCGGTTTTATGGGCGAAGGCACTTTGAACGAACAGTTCATTGCGGCGAACACTTTGGCAGGAACAAACAATATGCAGATTTTTGTTTACGGAAATGATGACAGGATTATGCTGACAAGCCGTTTTGACAACCTTGGAAAGGGCGCAAGCGGCGCGGCTGTGCAGTGCCTGAACATCCGGATGGGAATAGACGAAACAACTTCCCTGATTTAAAAATTTGCACGGAAAACTCCTGGAAATTTCTTGTGTTTCTATTGACAGTAACAAAAAGTATTTCTATAATGTTTCTATAAGTAGAAACAAAAATTCAGGCTGAACTATTTTTCTGAATTTTTTTGGAGATTTATATGTTATATGAAGTTCTTCCAGGAGACCGTTTTACTCCTTTTTCTTTGGCAAAAAAATTCAATGCGAAAGCTGTTCTTGAATCGGCGAATTTTTCTTCGGGAAAAGACCGCTATTCAATGATTATGCTAGACGAAGCCTTCCGCGTTATTCAGGACGAAAATGGAATTGCGATTGTAATCAACGGAGAGCGCCGGCCTGTCTACGCTATGAAAGGCGACATTCTTGATGTGCTTGCGGAAATTGCGGCGGAAAATCCGGCGGAAGAAGGCTTTGACTTGCCGCTTCCTGCCGCGGGAATGGGTTACCTTAGCTACGAATTCTGTGCGCGCTGCGATACGATTCATCTTCAGAAACAGGATGACCAGCTAAAAATTCCTGAAAGCGCGTTTGTTATCGGCCATACTTTTATAATTTTTGACCATTTCTGTGAAAAAATTTATATTTGCGCGCAAAACTACAAGGAACACGAAATTGATTTGAAAGCTGCGATTGAAAATATAAAAAAACGTCTTTCGGATCTGGATTTTTCATATCTTGCGGAGCCTGAAACAAACTACGAGATCACAGTTCTTACAGACGAAGAGCAAAGCAAGAAAGAATACTGCGAAAAAGTTGAAGCGCTGAAAAAAGAAATTTACGCCGGAAATATTGTTCAGGCTGTTCCAAGCCGCCGGGTTCAGATAAAAAGCGAAGTTCCTGCGCTGGAAATTTACCGCCGCCTTCGCTCTGTAAATCCTTCGCCGTATATGTTCTACCTTGATTTTGAAGATTTCCAGTTCACAGGCGCTTCTCCAGAAAGCCTTGTAAGGGTAAGAAACGGAGAGGCGATGATTCATCCGATTGCAGGAACCCGCCACCGCGGAAAAAATCCTCTTGAAGACAAGCAGCTTATGGAAGAGCTTCTGAACGACCCGAAAGAACGAGCCGAGCATCTTATGCTTGTTGACCTTGCGCGGAACGACCTTGGCAGAGTCTGCAAAACAGGAAGCGTTGAAGTTACACGATATATGTTCACGGAACTTTACAGCCACGTAATTCATCTTGTTTCAGAAGTAATCGGAAAAGTTGACGACAAGACTCCGGCAATTGAAGTTCTGCGGGCGGCTTTCCCGGCAGGAACTGTTTCTGGAGCTCCAAAAATAAGCGCGATTGAAATTCTTTCTTCACTGGAAAAATACAAGCGCAATTTTTATGCCGGCGCAGTTGGCTACATCGGAAACAAGAACAACCTGGATTTCTGCATTGCAATACGCTGTGCGCTGAAACAGCAGGATGTCTGGACTTTGCAGGCTGGCGGCGGAATTGTATACGCAAGCAACGCGGAACGGGAATTTACAGAAACGTGCGAAAAACTTGGTGCAATGCGCGCTGTCATAGAAAACACAAAGAAATAACCTGGTTTTAATGGAGAAAAATATGATTTTATTATTGGATAATTACGACAGTTTCACATACAACGTTTACCAGTCACTTGCAAAACTTACAAAAACAGAAATAAAAGTTGTGCGCAGCAAGGAAATTTCACTTCAGGAAGTAATTGACATGAATCCTGAAAAACTTATTGTTTCTCCAGGCCCAGGCCGCCCGGAAGACGCAGGAATTTCTGTTGAAGCAATCAAATATTTCGCCGGAAAAATTCCGATTCTTGGAATTTGCCTTGGACATCAGGCGATTGGCTACGCTTTCGGCGCGAAAATTGTAAACGCAAAATTTATAAAACATGGAATCGCGGAGCAAATCAATCTTGACGGAAAAGGAATGTTCCGACTTATGGGAAAACGTGAAACTTTCACGCGCTATCATTCGCTTGTTATTGATGAAGCAACTCTTCCCGAAGAATTTGAAATTTCAGCGCGGGCAGATGACGGCGATATCATGGGAATCCGGCATAAGACAATGCCGATTGAAGGCGTTCAGTTTCATCCGGAATCAATCGCTTCTCCAAAAACAAAGGAATTTTTCACAGCTTTTCTGAATTACAGAAGAGATGCTTTTCCGGCAACAAAAGTTCTTTCATCTTTAATTGAAGGCAAAAACATGGACCGCAGAACAGCGGAAATGTTCATGGAAGATTTAACCGACGGCTGCATGGACGAACGTATGACAGCCGCAATTCTTACAGCTCTTGCCGCAAAAAAAGCCACTCCGGAAGAAATCGCCGGCTGCGCAAGCGTTCTTGTTGCAAAAAGAACTCCGCTTCCTTTGGAAACCACAGAACTGACTGATATTGTTGGAACCGGCGGAGACAGCAAAGGTTCATTCAACATAAGCTCCATGAGCGCCTTGTGCGCGGCTGCCTGCGGACTTCCAGTGGCAAAACACGGAAACCGAGCAGTTTCATCAAAATCGGGAGCCGCGGATTTTTTTGAAGCCCTTGGAATCAAAATTGACAATTCTCCGGCAAAAACCGCGGAAATCATCAGAAAAACAAATTTCGGTTTTCTGTTCGCTCCTGTTTATCATTCTGCAATGCGTTTCGCCGCTCCAGTCCGAAAAGCGCTGGGCGTAAAAACAATAATGAATTTAATCGGGCCGCTTTCAAATCCTGCAGGCGCAAAATACCAGATGCTTGGAGTTTATTCACCTGAACTTCTTGCGCCAGTTGCCCGCGCGGCAAAACTTCTTGGAGCAAAAAGAGTAATGGTTGTTGTTTCAGAAGACGGATTTGACGAGATTTCTCCAGTTGTGGGAACAAAAGTTTTTGAAATCGACGAGGACAACAAAGAGAAGGAATACACAATTCAACCTTCTGACTTCGGACTTTCCGGCTGCAAAGATGAGGAACTTTCCGGCGGAACCGGCGCAGAAAACGCCCGGCTTGCGCTCGACCTGCTTGAAAAGAAAGGCAGAAGAACTTTGAAAGCTGCAATTGCCCTGAACGGCGGCGCTGCGCTTTACATTGGCGGAAAAGCAAAATCAATCCGCGAAGGCTGCGTAAAAATCATCAAAGCAATAGATTCTGGCGCAGTAAAAGAAAAACTTGAAGAAATCAAAAAGGAAAGCAACAGTTAAAAATGGATATTCTTTCAGAAATTTGCGAAAAACGGCTCGCCGACATAAAAAACAAAGGTTTTTCCTTTGGACATAAAATTCCAGAAAAAAGATTCCGGCCGGTTGTGCCGTTTCTTCCGAATCCCGGAACAATTCTTGAAATAAAACGGGCTTCTCCTTCAAAAGGAATGATTGCGCCAGAGCTGGATGCATCAAAAACCTGCGCAAAATACATACACGCCGGAACAAAAGCAATCAGCTGCCTTACAGAGGAAAACTATTTTCACGGCTCGCTTGAAGATTTAAAAAAAGCGGCAAAAAAAGCCGGAAAAAAAGCCGCGGTTTTGCGGAAAGATTTTTTGCTTGAACCGGAAGAAATTGAAATTTCATATTTTTGCGGCGCAGATGCAGTTCTTCTGATCGGAAGAATTCTTCCGCAGGAAAAACTTCTTCAAATGGCGGAAAAAGCTTTTCAGCGCGGGCTTTCGGTTCTTCTGGAAATCCGCGAGGAAACTGACATCGAAAAAGCATTCGCGGTTCTAAAGCTCGCAAATTCCAAAGGCTGCAATGAAAAAATTGTGCTGGGAATAAATTCCCGGGATTTGGCAACTTTTACAATTGACTTGCTGATTCCTTTAAAACTTAAGGAAAAAATCGCGAAACTCTATAAAAAAGAAGAAGCGGATTTTCCTTTTCCACGGATAATTTCAGAATCCGGAGTAACAACGCCTTCCGCCGCAAATTTTGTTGGAAATTTAGGTTTTCATTCAGTTTTGATTGGCGAAGCGGCCGCAAGAAATCCAAAAAATGCGAAAAAACTTGTAAAATCATTTTCAAAAGCGGCGAATTCAAAGAAACTTGAATACCAATATTCTTTCTGGAAGAAAATTTCTGCTCTTCTTGAAGAAAAATCCGGTAAACCGCTTGTAAAAGTCTGCGGAATAACAGAAAAAGAAGACGCCGTAAAATCAGCGGAACTTGGCGCAGATATTCTGGGCTTTATTTTTGCGGAAAAATCGCCAAGAACGAATAAAACGGAAGATTTTCTGAAAATCAAGGAAATCCTGGAAGAACTTCAGCGGCTTTTCCAGGCAGAAAAAATCAAAAAAATGCCGTTGCTTGCCGGCGTGATTGTCGATCCGTTTTCAGAAGAAGGAAATTCTGTTTTCCAAATGTGCTACGAAGGAATTTTAGACGGAATTCAGTTCCATGGTTGCGGAAATCTTTCCCAGGGCGAATTTGGCTATGCGGCGGTTCCGCTTGCAGGCGAAGAAGATATTTTAGCGCTGAAGGAGCTTTATTCAGCAGGCTTTCCAAGGGTTCTTATCGATGCAAAAAACCTTGAAGGCTCAAATGCTGAAGGCGACGCGCGCTACGGCGGAACTGGCAAAACTCTTCCTGCAGAAATCATTGAAAAATCAAAAAAACTCGGGCCGCTGTGGCTTAGCGGAGGACTAAATCCGCAAAATATAAGCGGTCTGATAAAAAACTTTCAGCCGGAGCTGATTGATGTAAACAGCGGAGTTGAATCAATGCCCGGCAAAAAAGATTATTCCAAACTTGAGCAATTTTTTTCAGCAGTTGAATCAGCTACTGCTTCATCTGCTTTACAGGAGCAAAAATGACAGAATCAGATAAAGGTTTTTTCGGAAAATTCGGCGGACGCTATGTTGCAGAAATTCTTCGCCGTCCAATTGAAGAGCTGGAAGAGGCTTTCCACAAATGTATTCACGACCCGGAATTTTTAAATGAACTTGAAGAAATCCGCTCAGATTTCATCGGCCGTCCTACGCCGCTTTACTATGCAAAAAGGCTTTCAGAACAGCTTGGCGGCGCGCAGATTTATGTAAAGCTTGAAGGGCTTGCAAATACTGGCGCGCATAAAATCAACAACGCAATCGGTCAGGCACTAGTGGCAAAAAGAATGGGCAAAACCCGGATAATTGCAGAAACAGGCGCTGGCCAGCACGGAGTTGCAACCGCAGCCGCATGCGCAAAGCTCGGCTTGAAATGTCGCGTATACATGGGCGAAGTTGATGTCCGCCGACAGCAGCCCAACGTTTCAACAATGGAAATGTACGGGGCAGAAGTTGTTCCTGTTACAACAGGCTCCAGAATTCTAAAAGACGCAATCAACGAAGCAATGCGCGACTGGGCTTCAAATTTCAGCGACACGCACTATCTCATCGGTTCTGCGCTCGGTCCTTCGCCATTTCCGGATATGGTCCGTGAATTTCAGGCTGTGATTGGCCGCGAAACAAAAATGCAAATGTCTGAACGCGGAAAAAAAATCGACGCAATGGTTGCCTGCGTAGGTGGAGGTTCAAATTCAATCGGATTTTTTGAGCCTTTCATAAACGAAAAAGAACCTTTGCTTTATGGCGCGGAAGCCGGCGGAATCGGACCAGGAAAGGGAAACAACGCAAGCCGGATGGTAGGAAATGACGCTGTCGATGGAATTATGCAAGGTTTCAAGACGCGTTTTCTTCAGGATGAAGATGGACAAGCCGGCCAGACACGCTCAATTTCTGCCGGACTTGACTACGTTGGAATCGGACCTCAGCTGGCTTACCTTGGAGAAACCGGCCGCATAAAATTTGAAGCCATAAAAGATGATGAAGCCCTGAACGCTGTTTCAGTTTTTGCAAAAACAGAAGGAATTCTTTTTGCAATGGAAAGCGCGCACGCAGGAGCATTGGCTCTAAAAGTTGCTCCAAAAATGCGGAAAGACCAGAATATTGTGGTAAATATGTCTGGTCGCGGCGACAAAGATATTTTTATCACCTGCCCGGTATTCCGCCCGGAAGAATGGAAACAGTTCCTTCAGGCAGAACTGGAGCGATTGAACGCAGGAAAAGATATCCATTTCGCAGATTCAATGTCAAAAAAAGAAAACTAACACTTCATAGGAGCACATATTTATGAGCAACATTCTAATGTCACACCAAGTTGCAGGTTATCCAGATGACGAAACTTGCATAGCAGCCGGAGAAGCGCTTATTGCCGGCGGAGCGAAAATTCTTGAAGTCCAGCTTGCGTTCAGCGATCCAAGCGCGGATGGTGTCGCAATCCAGACGGCATGCTCATCCGTTCTTGCAAGAAAATACACTGTAAAACAAGGCTTGGCTTATATGGCAGAAATGCATCGCCGTCATCCGGAAATTCAAATTTTCATCATGACATACGCTTCTCTTGTATACCGTCCGGGTGTTGAAAATTTTGTAAAAATGGCGGCAGACGCTGGAGTTTCAGGGCTTATCGTTCCTGACCTTCCATTTGACTGCGACGAAGGGCTTACCGCGGCCTGCAGAAAATACGGACTTCACAACATTCCTGTTGCCGCGCCTTCAATGACAGACGAACGCCTGAAAAAAATGACCAGCCAGAAATTTGAATACATTTACACAGCGCTAAGGGCAGGAATCACTGGAAGCAAAACTGTTGTAACCCAGGAAATGCTTGATTTCATCGATAAAACTTCTGCCGGCGGAGCAAAAATTCTTGGCGGCTTCGGAATCACCAGCGGCGAGCAGGCAAAGCTGATTGCGCCGCACGTCTACGCAATTGTCGCAGGCTCAGTTTTCGTGAATATCATCCGGGAAAACTACAATCCGAATTCACTTGAAGAATCAAGGCTTCTAATCCAGAAAAAAATCAAGGAAAAAGCTGAAGAGCTGTGCTGCTGAAAACGCTTTCAAATTGAGAAAAACTTTAGTTGATTTTACAAAAATCTATGGTAGAATCAACTAGAGGTAGCATGGAAAAATTTTCAATCTTCGCAGCAACCAAAAAAGTTCTCGAACCATTTCTTTCAACAGAAAAATTTAATTCAGCATTTGATATTTTTTATATAGAAAACGACGAAGAATTTCTTAAAAAAATGGAATCAATTATTCCGTCCATTATTGTTTTGGATGAGGATTTTCTTTTTAAATATCAGGACTTAACGAAAAGAATTCAAGAAAAAACACTTTTTTTAAATTCTCTCAATGACAAAGTTTCCCTAAGAGTTCCTGTAATCGGAATTATGAAAGAAATCAACATTGAAGTTCAGAAGAAATTCTATGAGCTCGGCGCTTTGGAATGTTATCCGGAAAGCACACCGTCTGAAAATCTTTTTGAAATTTTCTTGCATACGGTGAAGCACGTTTCCGAGGAAGAATCGCATATTTCACTTCTGCACGAACAGCAGAAAAACACAATCAAGCAGCTTGCAAGACTCGACAAGACCGGCGTTTACAACAAACAGACTTTTTTGAACAAAACCCAGGAAATGCTTGCCGCAAATCCAGAAAAACAGTATTACCTTATTCTTGTAAATCTTGACCGCTTCAAAGTTTTCAATGATTTGTTCGGTTTTTCAGCCGGCGACAAAATTCTTGAAAAAATCGGCGACCATCTGAACAGCACAATTTCACCGTTTTCAACTTATGGTCATATTTATGCCGACCATTTTGTTGTATGCACACCAGCAGTTTCCAACGAAATTCTTTTTATGATTCTGGGAAAAGTAGACGCATACGTAAAAACTCTTCATCCGAAATTTGATTTTATCTGCCGTTACGGAATCTATGTAATTACAAATCCGAAAACGGATGTTTCCCTTGCAATCGACCGGGCGGAACTTGCGCTGGCTTCAATAAAACAGAATTTCACGGAAAGATTCGCATTCTACAACGAATCGATGATTGAAAATCTGAAGGACGAACAGGAACTTATTACAGATATGGTTATCGGCCTGCAGAGAAATGAATTTACAGTTTACCTGCAGCCACAATATGACTACACAACAGAATCTCTGGTTGGAGCGGAGGCTCTTGTGCGCTGGAACCACCCGGTAAAAGGACTTATTTCGCCGGCAATTTTCGTTCCTGTTTTTGAGCGCAACGGATTTATTACGCAGCTGGATTTATTCATCTGGGAAAAAACCTGCCAACTTCTTCGTAAATGGAAGGACATGGGGCTGAATCCAATTCCGGTTTCAGTAAATATTTCCCGCCGGGACATTTACAACCAGAATTTGGTCGAAATTTTCAACGGGCTTCTAAAAAAATACAATCTTGCGCCGGAACTTCTTCGCCTGGAAATCACGGAATCTGCCTACATGGAAAATCCTACCCAGCTTATAAAAGTTGTTGAGGAGCTGCGCGACAACGGTTTCTGCCTTGAAATGGACGATTTTGGAAGCGGATATTCTTCACTTAACACTTTAAAAGAAGTCCCTGTAAATGTCTTGAAACTCGACATGAAATTCATTGCCTCCGACACAAAAGATTTGAAGGACGGCGAAAACAATTCAAAAGGCGGAAGCATTTTAAGTTCAGTCATAAGAATGGCAAACTGGCTGCATCTGCCTGTAATTGCTGAAGGAATTGAATCAAAAGAGCAGGCTGACTATTTGAAAAGCATCGGCTGTTTTTATATGCAGGGATATTATTTTGCCCGTCCGCTGCCAATTGAAAAATACGAGGAGCTTTTAACAAATCTTTCGCCTGCAAATCTTGAAAAAGATAAAAAAGATGCGGAGCTTGAAGCCGCAAAATTCCTGGACGCAACCAAAAATTCAACTCTGCTTTTCAATAATTTTATTGGCGGCGCTGCAATAATTGAATGGACCGGAGCAACTGTGGAAGCGCTCAGGATGAACGACCAGTTTTTTGAAGAAATTGGAACAACCCGCCACGATTTTACAGCCATTCAGAAAGATATTGTTTCAGGAATAGAAAAACATTGCCAGGAAACATTTTTTTCAACGATGTACGAGGCAACGAATTCCAAAAAAGGCAGTTTCTGCGAAATTCAGCTGAAGCCTTTCTACAAAAACACACAGCCATTCTGGGTGCGCATTCACCTTCGGCACATCGGAAAAACTATAACAAGCAATATTTATTATCTTACGGTTGAAAACATTGATTTCCGAATGAAGCTTCTTCAGCTTAAGACAAATTTTTCAGACCAGCTTTCGTCAATCATTGAAAATCTTCCGTGCGGAATTTTTTCTGTTCTGTTTGATGAAAAAACTGAGCTTTCATACGCAAACAAAAATGTTGCAAGAATTCTTGAATACTCACAGAAAGATTTTGAAAAAATGCTGAAAGCGAATCCTTTTGATTCATTCCTAAAAGGCGAGAAAGATTCTATTCTGCAGTTAATACGAAATGTAAAATCCAATGAAAACAAGAATTTTGAAAAAGATGCTTCTGTTTTCTGCAAAAACGGAAATTTGAAAAATGTAAAATTCTACGGTGAAATTTCCAACCATGCGGACGGCACAATTACTGCAAACATTTTGATGATAGATTTTTCCGGGCTAAAAAACTAGAACGGCGCAGGGCAATAAAAATCCATCTGTTTTCCAGTTGAAGGATGAACGAAGCTTAAAAATTCCGCGTGAAGCATAAGGCGCTCGCCTTTTTCACAGCGGCCGTACAGCGTATCGCCAATTATCGGAACTCCAAAACCATGGGAATCCGCGGCGGCAAGCCTAAGCTGATGAGTTCTTCCGGTGCGGGGAACAAATTCAATTCTTGTGCACAAGCGTTTTTTTCCTTCTGGAGATGAATAAAAATCCTCGCCAAGCCAGTTCCATTCTGTAACTGCATTTTTTCCGTAAATTTCATCCCAAATCTGATGCGGGCGGTTTTCAAGGTCAACCCGGAAAAAAAGCTCCATTTTTCCATGCTTCGGAAATTTTTCCGGAAGTTTTCCATCAAGCAAGGCAACATAACGTTTCTGAACTTTTTTTTCTTCAAACTGCCTGCACAAATTCCGGTGAGAATTTTCATTCAATGCAAGAACTAGAATTCCGCTGGTTTCCATGTCGAGCCTGTGAACGCTAGGCTGCTGAATGCAATCCGGGAAGAGCCTTTTCAGCCTGTTCACGATGCAATCCTGTTTTTCAGGGCCGCGACCGGGAACGCTTAAAACGCCGCTCTGTTTGTTCACAACAACAATGTCGCTGTCCTGGTACAAAATTTCAAGCCCAAGAATTTCCGGCAGAATCAAGCCGCAACGCTCATCGCAGGGAGCGTAGGATTTTCCGCATTCCCTGAATTTATTGCCCTTTCCGAAATAAACTTCCGCCAGACTTTTTATTTTCAGCTGATTTTTGAATGCAAAATCAAGAAGTTTTGGCGCGCAGCAATCGCCGGTTCCTGTTGGAGGAAGTTTTTTTCCGCAAATTTCAAGCAGGGAACGAATTTTTCCATCCGCACAATGAAATGAATAAAGCGCAAAAACATTCCGCAAGGATTCATCACACAAAGCAGAGCGTTTTTTTACAAGGATTTTTTCTTCTTCACGCTGATTTTCAAACCGTCCGTCAGGCCGCCTGCGTTTTTCCTTGAAGAAATTGATTTTTTCAGTAAGCTGATGAATCAGCAAATCGTTTTTTTCAAGAGCTTTTTCTATTTTTTCAGCGGAAACAACCGGTTCCACAAAATTTCCAAAACTGGCATTTTCCGTGCCGTTTATCCGTTTTGAAATTCCGCTTACCGTATTCAGAACAACAGAAGCGCCTTCCGAATTCCGGCAGACGGCAACGCCAATCATTATTCCCTGCCCGTTCCGTTCACCGCTGATTTTTCCAGTCTGCTCAAGCTGCAAGATTCCATTTTCAATTGCGTCCACAATTTTGCAGCAAATTGAAAAAGCTTCTTCCTGCGGAAAAGGCGGAAACATTTTACAGTCCGCGGATTTCTACAGATCCGTCTTCCTTTCCAATGAAAGCAAGCGGCTTGTTTTTAGTAAAAAATCCAACTTCAACAACACCGGTAATATCGATGACATCTTCCATTTTCGCCGCATCAACAGGATTTTCCCAAAGGCAGTCAACAATTTGATTTCCGTTGTCAGTTATAACCGGTCCGCATTTTCTTACGCCTTCCCGGAGAACAACTTTCGCGCCAAGTTTTTCCAGCGCTTTTTTTACAGGAACATAAGCTTCAGGAATAAATTCCACCGGAAGAGCAAATTTTGTTCCAAGAGTTTCCACCGCTTTTGAAGAATCTGCCACAATTACAAATTTTTTAGCATTGTATGCAACAATTTTTTCACGAAGAAGAGCCGCGCCGCCGCCTTTTATGCAGTTGTTTTCTGAATCAATTTCATCAGCGCCGTCAATCGCCAGGTCAAGCTCGCCGTCAATCAGCCTGTCTTTAAACGAATACACCGGAACATTCCAGTCAATGCAGGCATTTTCAGTTTGAAATGACGTTGCAACCGCTTTTATATTCTTCAAAGTGCCGTCAGCAATATATTCTGCAAGACGCTTTACCGCCGGCAAAGCAGTTGAGCCAGTTCCAAGCCCGATTTTCATTCCGCTGAAAACAAGCCCTTTTTTTACAAGCGTTTCAACCGCCGTCCGCGCCGCAAGAATTTTCTGTTCACTCTGATTTAGACTCATAATCGACTCCTGTAAAATATTTAAACTGCCTGTAGCCTTGATATTTCAACATTGAATAGCCATTGCAAACTTTGCATCCAGCCGCCGCGGCAACTTTCATCACCGGAGTTACGACAGGATCATAAACAATATCAAACAAATTCTCAGAGCCCTTGAACTGATAAAACCAGATTGGATTATTTTCTTTGTTTGGCTCATCAGATGAATTCATTCCAACTTTTGTAGTCTGAATTATTATGTCGGAATAACGGTCTAGCACAGAAAGGCTCTCCGAATCCAACGGGGCATACTCAAAACCAAAATCTTCCGCCAGTGCTTTTGCATGGGAAAGCGTTCTATTGAAAATGCAGGCTTTTCCGCCCATCTGCTTTATTGCAAATGCAACAGCCCTGCTTGCGCCGCCAGCACCGATGATTGCAACTTTCCTGCGGTGAAGTTTTTTTACGCCAAGAAATTCTTCAAGAGCGCGCTGAAAGCCGACCGCATCAGTATTATGGCCAACCCACTGGCTGAAATCTTTCACCAACGTATTGCAAGCGCCAATTTCACTCACTTCAATGCCAATTTCATCGGCAATTTCCATTGCATCACATTTGTACGGAACAGTAACAGCCATTCCTTTTATTCCAAGTTCTTCCGCAAATTCAAGGGATTCACCCATGGAAGTTGAAGCCATCGGAATAAAAACGTTGTTCATTTTATGCGCCTGATAGCCCTGGTTGTGAATCAAAGGACTCGAAGTAACTTTCAGCGGATATCCAGTTACGGCAAAAAAACGAGTATGCTCATCAATTTCCCGGAATCTGTACATTTCGTTCAAGGCGATTGGATCAATGTGCCCAATTTCAGCAGTATTTCCGCTAGTTTCAAGCGGCGAAGTATAAGTAAGATAAGAATTAAGCTTGGAAGCCAGAATTCTGCTTGGAACTCCAAGATTTCCCATGGCAACAAAAATATGCGGAAAGTCAGTAATTCCCGCGGCTTCATTGAAAAGCTGGGTAACATCGCTCAAAGTTTTCGGCATAAACGCAATCTTTGGAATTTCAAACTGAGTCCTTCTCATTTCCAGGCAGCGTTCACGCAGATTTTTTACAGGACCGTCAAACTTATGATAGCTCCGGATAATTTTTACTCCGAACGCCTGCGCCGAATCAATCAGCCCAGGAACATTGAAATCTTCCTCAAAATCAACATAAGCGAAATTTTTCGTGGGATTCTGGTCGGCATAAGCAAGCGCCCTTCCAAACAATGCCGTCCTTGAAAATTCACCGCTGTCATACAAGCCGCCATCTTCAACACGGCGTATTGTAAGAATGCAAGGAACACTTACCATAGAAGGAAAAGCCCGGACGTTCAGCCGCTCATCCTCATCAAGATAATCAACCCGAAGCTCCGCAATATCAATATGCTGGGCATATTTTTTCACAAGCTCCGCATCTTCCAAAAGCGTTTTTCCAGTAAGCGTCAAGCAAATCAGCGGTTTATTCATAATTCAAGTCCATCTATCTAACTGTTATTTTCTTCTGAATCTTATCAACAACATACAAACTCAAAACGGTATTACGCGGAACCGCATAAGGAATCGTAAGGCTTGCGCCAGTATGAAGGAAATTCACCAAAGTATAAGTATTTCCGTCTTCCGTTGTCGCATCAAGACGCATAGAAACAGGATAAGGATATTCCGTAAGCTCAGCCTGGAAAATGCCATACATATTGCCTTCATATTCACCGGCAGGCAAAGCCATTTCCACAGACATTCTTGAATAATTCGGGATAAATTCTTCTTCAAATTCCTGCTGCGCCACAACATAGCCCGGCTTCTCACCGTTCTTCACATGATGTGAAGAAAAATCGAACACAAGCCGGCTTCTAGCAACAACAGCAAGAATATCGTTCACAGAAAGCCCGACAAGCTTAGGCACGCGCGTATTTTCATAGCTCGGACCGCGGCTTACAGTCAAATGAATTGTAACCGGCTCTGCAATATCAGTTCCCTCGGCAATATCCTGCGCAAGAATTGTTCCGGCATCAGACAAATCCGGCTTATACTCAGGCTCCGCAAGAACAATCAAAGGCTGCGCATGACCGGCAAACAAAGTCTGCAGATCCATCTTCAGCTGGTCAAAATTCTGGCCCACATAATTTCCAACATGATCAACAATTACACCGCGGCTCACAACAAGCGAAACTCGGCTGTAGCCCTTTACAATCGAGCCGGCAGAAGGATTCTGTTCAAGAATTTTGCCCTTGTCGCCGGAAACTTCAGAATAGCGCAACGTAATTTTCGGATAAAGCTCTTTTTTCTGCATTTCAATCAAAGCGTCCGCGAGCTCCTTTCCGCAAACATCAGGAACCATAACTTCTTCCGGACCTTTTACATGAACAAAGAAAATCACACAGGAAAAGAACGCCAAAACAAGAACAGCGGCAATCACCGTCAGAATCAAAGATTTTCCGTTTGCCTGAAGACTTGCGAAATAATCGTTCAAGACAACTTTTGAAGGCCTGAAATTCTTTACTTTTTTTCCGCCTTCCACAAGCTTTCCGCCGGCAGATTTCCCAGCAGTCTTAATTTTTTCAAAAATTTTATCTTTATCCATTTTTTTATTTTACCATTTTCGCTTATTATTTTAAAGTCAGAATTTAAAAGCATGAGGGGAAAAGCCTTTCCCCTCGCTCGGTCCTCCGTTCCTCGCTACCCCATTCTTTCACAGCGTGTCCGGCTCCGCCTACGCATTTTATTCAAGAATTTTGCCAACAAAATCCTTCGCTCCGTTCAGAAACGACTTGTAGTCCATAGCGTTTTTTCCCTGCCGCTGAAGTTTTTCAACAGCGAAGAAACCTTTTCCGCATTTCACAATTATTCCCTTATTTTTCTGAACGCCCAAAACTTTTCCAGCCGGCGCAGATTTTTCAGCGCAAAATTCGTTTTCTTCTTCCAAAGAAAGCAATTTTCCGGAAATTATTTTAAGCGGCAAATTATTTTCAGTCGTCCACGCAACAGGCTCAGGATTGTACGCCCTTACCTTGCAGTCGATTTTTTCCGAGTCTTCGCTCCAGTCAATTTTCGAGTCTTCTTTTTTTATAAAAGTTGTGTAGCTCGCTTCGCCCGCCTGAGGAATTCCTTCCGGAACAGCAGATTTTTCAGAAATGCCGCAAAGAATTTCCGCAATCATTTCGGCACCGCGCACAGCGGCTCTTTCAAGCAGCGAACCGGCAGTTTCCGTTCCGGTCAATTCAACATTTTCCTGGGCAAGAAGATTTCCTTCATCCATTTTCAAGTCAAGTTTCTGCACAGAAAAAGCAGTTTCCTTGTCGCCGTTCAAAATCGCCGCGTTAATCGGCGCGCATCCACGATATTTCGGCAGTGCCGACGGATGAAGATTTATTCCGCCAAATTTAAAAAGTCCTAGAAATTTAGGTCCGAAAATATGTCCGTACGCGAAACTTACCAAAATATCAGCCCCAAGCCTTGAAACTTCTTCACGGGCTGCGGAATCAAGATATTCCGGCGCAAAAACCGGAATTCCTAGCTCTTCCGCCGCCTGCGCAACAAAAGTCGGAACCAAAGCTTTGTGCCTGCCTTTTGAACTGGGCGGATTCGTAAGAACGCCGGCAATTTCATAGCCACAAAGTTTTTCTTTTTCTTTCAGGAGCCGCAATGTTTTTGCGGAAGCCTCTGGACTTCCCGCGTACAAGACTTTTAGCATTTTTTCCCCAAACTATTTATTTTTCGCGGCCAGCTTGGCTGCAATTTTTCTAGCTTTAGCTTCCCGCTCAATGCGTTTTTTTTCCGCGCGTTCCGCACGTTTCTTGAACTGACTCACAGTTTTTTCCGCAAATTCAGGATCACCGCGGTCAATGAACAAATATCCGTCAAGATGGTCGTTTTCATGCTGAATAATTCTTGCCAAAAGTCCGTCCGCTTCAAGAGTAAAAGGTCTTCCTTTCTCATTAAAAGCCTGAACGGTAACTTTTGCCGGACGCTGAATATTTTCATAAACTCCAGGAATGCTCAGACAGCCTTCCTCGTAATCGCAAAGCTCCGCGCTTGTGCTTATAATCTGCGGATTTATAAAAACCCGGCGCACTTCATCATCAGCAATCACAACAAAAACGCGCTTGCTTATTCCTGCCTGAGGACCGGCAAGACCAACTCCGTCGGCGCTTATCATCGCCTCGAACATTTCATTTATAAAAGCCCGGAATTCATCGTTTATTTCTTCCGGTTTTACAGGCTCTGCAACCTTACGTAAAATTTCTTCGCCTAACTTTGTAATTCTCATTCTATTCCTCTCCAATTCTGATTCTAGCTGCATGAGCATGAGCCGCGAGTCCTTCCGCATCTCCAAGGAATCCGGCGGCCAGCGCGCTTCTTTTCATTCCTTCGCTGCCTTTTTCCGCACGCAAAGTTGTAACTGTTTTCAGGAAAACCCGGACGCTCAAGCCGCCTGTAAAACGAGCAGAGCCGCTTGTTGGCAGAGTATGATTCAAGCCAGCCGAGTAATCGCCAAAAACTTCCGCCGCATAATCGCCTATGAACAAAGAGCCGAAATTATGCACAAGAGATTGAATTTTATCCCTTAGAGCGCCAGTTTTCATTGCAAGCTCAAGATGTTCCGGTGCCTTCAAATTCGCAAGCTCAGCGGCCTGCTCCAAATCATCGCAAATTATAATTCTTCCGCAGTTATCAATGCTTTGGCGGGCAGTTTCCTTTGTGGAAAGTTTTTCCAGTTGCTTTTCAATTTCCGCGCTGACCTTTGAGGCAAATTCTTCGCTGTCTGTAGCAAGAACCGGCTGAGCCACAATATCGTGCTCGGCCTGCGCCAAAAGATCCGCCGCGACCCATTCAGGGCTGGCGGAATTATCAGCAATCACAAAAACTTCTGTCGGACCGGCAACCATATCAATTCCAACTTTTCCGTAGACTTCTTTTTTTGCCGCGGCAACAAATTTGTTTCCAGGACCGACAATAACATCAACTCCTGGAACTGATTCTGTTCCATACGCCATAGCAGCAATCGCCTGAGCGCCGCCGCAAGCATAGCATTTTTTTACGCCGCAAATATAGGCCGCCGCCATAATTCCTTCATCGGCATACGGCTTTCCGCCAACAAAAGGCTTTTCCGGCACGCCAAGACCTTTGCTTTCAGCTTCCGCCCTGTTTTCAGGATGAACCCGAGGAGGCGTGCACAGAATAATTTCCGTTACTCCAGCCGCAACTGCCGGCGTAACAGTCATAACAACAGTTGAAACAAGCGGGAATCTTCCAGCCGGAACATAAACGCCAGCTCGTTCCACCGGAATCGTTTTCTGCCCGGTGAACATTCCCGACGCAAGCTCAACTTCAAAATCATTGAAAGAAGATTTCTGGCGCAACGCAAACTTCAAGGCAAGTTCGTGGGAATAGCAGATTGCGTTGTAAACATCAGGATTTTCCTTTTCAAGTTTTTCCGCGGCAGCCTTCAATTCTTTTTCTTCTATAAGAAATGTTTCCGGAGCGGAAACGTCGAATTTCTGGCCGTATTTTTTCAAAGCTGAATCGCCATTTTTAGCGACATCTTCTATAATCTGATGAACAGTTTCGTTTGTTGTGCCAAAAGAGCGACCTTCAAGCCATTCTTCTTCAAGCTCGCCCGACTTGATTATTTTTATCATAAAAAAATCCTCTTACTTTTCCTTGTGACGCCTGTCCAGCTCATTGTAAACGTCCTGCCACTCAACTCCTTCCTTGTACATAAGAACGCTTACAAAATACAGAAGATCTGCGGCTTCCCATACAACTTCATCTTTTCCGTCCGCCTCGCAAATTTCTTCAGCTTCTTCCTCAACTTTTTCCCGTACACGCTTGCTGTCAAGAGTTGCAGTGTAAGAGCCCGGTTTCGGATTCGAAAAACGTTCCGCAATTGTTCCATACAAACGTTCCAGCGTTGATTTTTCATCAGGCTCGGAAGAAAAGCATGTCCAGCTTCCAGTATGGCAAGCGCCGCCGTTCGGTTTTACAAAAGCAAGAATTGTATCACGGTCGCAATCCGCACGGAGTTTCACCACATCAAGAAAATGCCCCGAAGTTTCGCCTTTTGTCCACAAAGCATTTCTGGAACGGCTGAAAAATGTTAGTTTTCCAGTTTCAAAAGTTTTTTCCAAGGCTTCCCGGTTTGAGTAGCCCATCATCAGGACTTCCCGGCTGCGTTCATCCTGCGCAATAACAGGAATCATCCCGGAAGTTTTTTCCCAGTCAAGGCAGCGCACAAAAGCATTCTTCAAGCTTACTTTGTTTGTGTACAACGCCATTCCAAGCTGAACATCACAGTGCATCCGCTCAAGAGTTTCAATTTCATCTTCTGAAGAAACGCCGCCGGCAACCACAACTCGGCAATTCACAGCGGAACGAAGCTCCTTAGCCATTTCAAGGTTTGTTCCCTGCATGCAGCCTTCTTTTTCAACACAAGTAAAAAGAAGCTCAGAGCAATATTTTTCCGCAAGTTTCGCGCCTTCAATCAACGGAACATCAATTGTCTCGGTCCAGCCTTTAACAGCGATTTTTCCGTTCAAGGCATCAACGCCAATAATTACACGCTGCTTTCCAACCGCCGCAACAAGTTCCTCCAGAAATTCTGTGTTCAGCACATCAGAATTGTTTTCAGGATTCTTTTTCCAGGCGCTTGAGCCGATTATAACTTTTTCAGCCCCAAGAGAAACCAATTCACGCGCCCGCTTTACAGAACGAACTCCACCGCCAGTGCGAACATTTCCCTTTCGCAAAAGACTTTTCAGCAGCGGCGTATTAACTGTGTCGCCCTTAGGATTTGTGTTTCCCATCGCCGCATCAAGGTCGATAACAGCAACTTCACCATATTTATTAAATTCTTCTATAAGAGCGTCCGCATCATCGCGCTGCAGAACAAGCTCTTTTCCATTTTTCAACTGAACAACATGACCGCCTTTTAGGTCGATAGAACTGATTACCATAACAGAAAAAGTTTAACGAATTTCACAAGATTTAACAATCTAATGGCTTTATTTGTGTTTATTCAATTTCGTATGTCATCATAAGTCCCTTGCCTTTCACGTCGCACTCTTCCTTCTTGTAGTCAAATGAAATATGATGCTTTTCCAGATTTTTCCTAACGGAATCTGTGAATCTTATGTGTCCCGGAGTGCAGCAAGACTCCATCCGGCTGGCAACATTGACCGCGTCGCCCCAGATATCGTAAATAAATTTATTCAGCCCGATAACTCCAGCTACAACGCGCCCGGAATTCAGCCCGATTCTTATTTCAAATTTTATTTTTGCAGTTTTGTTGTACTCCTCAAGATCCTGATACATTCCAACCGCAAAATTGAACATTACAAGAGCATGGTCTTCGTTTTTTGAAGGAACTCCGCAGGCCGCCATATAGGAATCCCCGATTGTCTTGATTTTTTCAACGCCCATTTTTTCAGCGCGCTCGTCAAACCGTGAAAACAAATCGTTCAGGGATTTTACAATATCTTCCGCCGACTCATTGCCCGTTTTTTTTGTAAAACCAACAATATCAGAAAAAAGAATCGTAACTTCATCAAACGAATCGGCTATTGTTTTCTCGCCGGCAAGCCCTTTCATCCGCTCCGCAATCGAAACCGGAAGAATATTTTTCAGCAGGCGGTCAGAATCGTCCCTCGCCATCTCAAGCTCAACAGTTCTCTTCTGAATTTCAGTTTCAAGCACAAGCCTTCGCTTCTTGTTGTTGTAGGAAAGCAAAAGAAAACTGAAAACAATCACTCCGCCAACAAGAGCCGCAACGCAAAGCCAGAACCATGCCTGCTGGTAAAAGAACGCTTTCTGAACCAGAACAACAGAAGCCGGCGTTTCAGATTTCAGCCCGTCGCCGTTTATTACATTCACCTTGAAAGTGTATTTTCCCGGCTTTAAATTCGTGAACGAAACCGTGCGCGATGCCGTCAATTCAGAAAAACCAGAATCATAACCTTCAAGCATATAGGAAAAACGGTTTCTGTCGCTCGCCGTAAAGCTAAGACCTGTAAATTTTATATCGATATGCTTTGTTCCGGCAGGAATTTCAACAGGTTTCTCAAAAATCTTGTAAATTTTGTCATCAATAGAAATTTCAACAATTTGAATTATCGGCAAAATCGAAGAAACATTTATTATGACCGGATCGTAAACCGCAAAACCGTCTGCCATCGTAAACCAGATGCGGCCGTATTTATCTTTCATGCTGAGCGCGGTTGAATTTGTTCCCGAAGACTTCAGCCCATCATTCTGGTTGTAAAATTTGCAGTCAACATAGCGAAGCTTTCCGTCCACAACCTTTACCAAATCATTGAAATCAACAGAAGAAATTCCCCGGTTGCTAATCATCCAGGCGTAGTCATTTTCGTCAACAAGAAGCTGAAAAACTGAATCCGAGCCAAGCCCGTTCGCCGAAGTCAAATTTGAAAATTCAACTTCGCCTTTGCTTTCAGCAAGCGCCTGTGGCTTTCCCTTGTAGCATGAAATTCCTGTTCCGGTGCATATCCAGTAGCGTGAATCAATATCCTGAGAAATTTTAAATACAACATTTCCAGCAAGTCCGGAATCCGTTGTGATTTTTCGGACAACTGCGCTGTCTTTCATAAGATAAATTCCGCCGCCATCAGTTCCAACCCAGATAAAACCGTCGTTATCCTGATAAATGCACATTATGTAGTTGTTGTCAAAACCGTCTTTGTCAGAAAAATTTCTTACGGTGCCGTCTTTTTTTATTACAGAAAGCCCGGTTGTTGTTCCGCAGTAAATTTCACCGCTTTCAGTTTCAATTGAAACACGAGTTTTGTTGCCCGCAAGATTTTCATCCGTTGACCAGCTTAAAATTCCGTTCTTTGTATACCGAACCTGACCCGGCTTTGAATAGCAGTTGACCAGAATGTCGCCGTTTTTCGCCAGCGCAATATGCCGGATTCTTACATTCTTGCAGAAATCAGTAAGCTCATTCTGAATCTCAACATCGTTTTCGTAGCAGAGGAGCCCCTCGTCTGTGCCGAGCCACACCCGGTTATTGTTGTCTTCGCAAATAGCATTCACCGAAGAAGGAAGCTTGTTCATCCTGAATTTTCCAAGGCTTATTTTTCCAATTCCGCCGTTGTCGGTTGCAACCCAGATATTATGCTCACGGTCCTCAAGAATTTTGTTGATTGAAGCGTTCTGAATTCTTGTGTTGTCATCATAAGTTGTGTAAACGCCGTCTGAATAAAGCACAAGCCCGCGCTCCGTGCCGAACCACATAGAACCCATGGAATCGGAGTAAATGCACTTTGAAGGCTCGTAGTCGATTATTGTTCCAGATTTTATCTTGTCAACAGTTCCGTTAGAAACCTTCGCAACGCCCAAAGCTCCAAGCCCGAACCAAAAATTTCCTTTTCTGTCCTGGGAAATTGACGATGGAATAAAATTTCCAAGATAATCCAAATTTTCATATCTTTGAAAAGAATTTCCTGAATAAAGGTAGATTCCTTTTTCTTCCGTTGTGAGCATCCAAATTCTTCCAGCCGTGTCGCAATAAAGCTGGCTTACAATAACATGGGAAGTATCAATATCTTTTGCGGCCGACGGTTTTACAATAGAACCTTCAGGAGTTATATAGACAACACCGGAAGCTGTTCCAACCCAGACATTTCCAAAACGGTCTTCAATAAAACTACGCACAGAATTGTTCGGAAGCCCGTTTTCCGTAGAAATATGCTCCGCGGAATTTCTTGAAAATTTCTGAATTCCTTCGTCGTTCGAGCCGACCCACATAAATCCCTTGGAATCTTCAAAAATCGAGCGCGCAGAAATAAAATCCAGCTCAGGATTTGAATATTTATTCAAATTTTGAAATTCAAAGCCATCAAATTTAACAAGACATTCATAAGTTCCAAAATAAAGATATCCATCTTTTGACTGAAGAATATCCAAAACAGAATTTCCAGGAAGCCCATCCGAAGAAGACCAGGAACTTGTAACGTAGTTGCTTATGCTTGAAAGCTGGGCGAACAATCCAGCCGCCCACAAAAAACTTAAACCGACAAGAAATAATATTTTTTTCATTTATACTGAAAATTATAAAATCAAATTCAATGGTTTGCAAACCGTTAGACCGGAATTTGCAGAAATTCACACATTTCAGAATTTTTTCAGCAATTTTTTGTAAACCTTTCGGCAAACAATTCGGCAACGCTGAAGCATTTTTCCGGGAACTTTCAAGCCTTCAATTTTTCCGGGAACTTCCAAACTTTCAACAAGCTGAAATTTGAAATTCAGAACATCTTGAATTAAAATCAAAACTGCAAGAATTTCCAGAACGGCAGGAACAAAAATGCGGAAAAGCCCAATTCTTCTGTTTTCAATTATTTTTTCAGTTTTTTTCTCATGCTCAGACGCAGAAACCCGAAAAACCATTCCGGAAAACGATTTTATAAAAGGCTTCGACGCCTCCACCGTTTCCCAAATCGAAGAAAACGGCGGAATCTACCGCACAGCAAGCGGCGCCCCGAAAGACATTTTTGAAATTCTAAGCGAAAACAACATAAACTGGATCCGGCTAAGACTTTGGCACACACCGGACGCATCAATTTCCGCCGGAGACAACACGCTTCAAAGAACATTAGACACCGCAAAAAGAATAAAATCCCGCAAGTTGAAATTCCTTCTGGACATACACTACAGCGACACCTGGGCAGACCCGGCAAACCAAAAACGCCCGGCCGCATGGGATTCCTGCCAGACAACCAGCGAACTAGCCGAAAAAGTTTCTGAATACACAGCGGAAATTCTTGAAACGCTTAAAGACGTTCAGCCCGACATGATTCAAATCGGAAATGAAATAAACCCCGGAATGCTTGTAACAGCCAGCAGTGCAAGCTCAATCAGCGAATACGCGGAGCCGCCCTGCTCTTCTTGGCTGTCAAAAAAAAGCGCGGAAAACCTTGAAGAAATACTGAACGCCGCCGCAAAAACAATCCGGAACTTCAACCCTGAAATAAAAATCATGATTCACCTTTCAAGCCAGCAGAACGACAACCTTGAATGGTGGTTCAGCAAATTTCCAAGCCTCGACTTCGACTTCATCGGACTCAGCTATTATCCATATTATGAGCACGGAACTCTGGATTCATTAAAATCAAATATAAAAAACCTGAAAAAGAAATTCAAAAAAGAAGTTGTTGTCGCAGAAACCGCCTGGGCCTGGACCGACAGCTGGAGCGATGAAACCCCGAATCTTTTCGGCGATGCCCAGAAAATCAAAGGAACGGAAAACTTGAAAAACCACCTTTCCGGGCTGCAAACCGAAAAATGCGCAGAAAAAACCGGAATCAGCGCATCCACCGCAAACCAGTCCGCCGTAATCCAAAAAATTTTCAACGCAGTCTTGGAATCTGGCGGCAAAGGAGTTTTTTACTGGGGCGGCGACTGGATTCCTGCAGCAAACATCAAGAACAACTGGGAAAACCAGGCGATGTTTGACTTTTCAGGAAAAGCGCTTCCCAGCCTAAGCGTTTTCAGAAGCTTTTGAACTCCTTATTTTCTTTATAAATGCAAAAACGCTCAGCGCCACAAAAACAACCGCAACCGCCACATTGACCAGAACTTTCGGAACAGACGTGTTTCCAGCTGATTCCGCAAGCGAATTCTGCAAAATTTCCAATCCTTCATTCAAAGTAAGAAAACCGAAGAAACTGAACAACCCGAAAGAAACAATATTCAGAAAACCAGCCGGCATTTTCTTCTTCAAAAAAAGTCCAATCAGCATTCCAATCATATCAGCCGCAAAAAATCCTACAACGCACGCCGCCCAGATAACGAACGCCTTTTTTATTCCGCCGTTCGCCCCGAACGTAATCGCCGTAAGCTGAGTCTTGTCCCCAAGCTCGGCAACAAAAAAGCTGCAGAAAACCGCAACAACCGCAAGCTTGAATTTTCCGCCGCCAGATTCTTCCTCGTCCTCTTCCTTCTGAAAAACCGCCGTAATTCCAAAATAAAAAAACGCCGCGCACGCAATGAATTTTATCAGCCAGTCGGGAACAAAAACGCTCACAATTCCGCCGGCAAAAACAGCAATTCCGTTCAAAACAATAATCGCCGCCAAAGTTCCCAAAGCAATATCACGCAGCTTATACTTTGAAGACATTCCAATCAGCATGAACTGAGTTTTGTCGCCCATTTCCGCAAAAAAATCCGTAACAGCAACCGTAAAAAACAATAGAAAAATTTCTTTCATATCAAAATTATACAAAAAAAATTGAGTTACTTACAAACAACTTTTTGGGCGTTTCCGCAGCTCCATTCACTCCGCTCATTCCGCCGCGGCCGGTTGTTCCGCCATTCCGCTTGCACTCAGCCTCCGCACTCGCATGCGCTCCCTTGCGGTGGCCGCCTCCGGCGTGGCTCCATAACCTAACGCGTTCCGCCAACAGCTCAATTTTTTCCGCAAAAAAAAGACACGCCCAAAAACGAGCGTGTCCTAAAAAATCAAAGCCAACTCCCGGACTTGAACCGGCCTTTCGGTCCCAAACATCCTGTTTGCTACCTCCAGGCGTCTCTCTCGCTGACGCCGGCCTCCTGCCGGCTTTTCCTCGCCGGCTCGGCGCTCGTTCGCTACTCGGTTCAATTTCTTCCGCAAAAAAAAGACACGCCCAAAAAACGAGCGTGTCCTAAAAATTAAAGCCAACTCCCGGACTTGAACCGAGTACCTACGCGTTACGAGTGCGTTGCTCTACCAGGTGAGCTAAGTTGGCAGTTATTTTATATTGCCGTTGAGAGCCCGCTCGCTTATTGCGCTGCGGGTGTCTACAATTCTTTTCATATCTGTAAGATTTGCAACAACAATGCAATCATTATACACATCTATCTTACGTTTTTCAACAAATCTGTTTATTTCTTCGCGAGTTTCTTCCAAAGAAAGTCCTGCCCAGTGCGCAATATCGCCGACCGTCACATAGAATTTTCTGGAACGCTCATTCGGATTTCCCGGCGGATTCATTTCATCAAGAAGAATGAACACATCTGCAATTCGCGCCTGCAAATCTTTTATCACAAGAATTTTAAATCGTCTGCGCTGATCATAAATGCGCTTGCAGAACAGCTTCAAAAGATTTATTGCAAGAGCCGCATTTCCTGTAACAATCGACTCAAAATTTTCCTTGCTGAATTCAAGGCATTTCACCGAAGTTTTCGCCATGCACGTTGCAGAACGCGGAGAATTGTCAAGAATCGCCATTTCGCCAAAAAATTCACCAGGCTTCAGAATATCAAGATTCTTTTCAGTTCCGCTAACATATTTCATAAGCTGAACAGAACCACGCTGAATCAGATAGAAAGTGTCGCCCGGCTCAAATTCAGAAATAATAACCTGCCCCGGAGCGTATTTTTTTGCAAAACGCTCGAACGCCGCAAGCTCAAACTGGCGCAGCGCTCCAAGACCATCGTCCGCAGGCGATACATATTTCGGCATTCCGCGCCGCTCAATCCAAATTTTGCAAGCCGCAAACAGTTTCTTCACCTGCTCAATGTACGGCGACTGAGGAAAACGCTTCATATATTTCATGCAGACATCGTAGCAGGAAACAAATTCCTCGTCCTCGTAAAAACTTTTTGCAACGGCAAGCATTCCTGTCTGCGGACTTTCCGGGTTTGAATTAAGAATCCGTTCTATTTTCTTGTGAATTTGCCTTAGCTGCGCGGAAAAAACCCTCAGCATTTTCATTATAATCTGCTTGTTTCCGCTGAAATTCGTTTCAAATTCCGCCACAGAAAGGGCAATAACCTGGCTGTCCAAAAGAACCGTCGCTGTTTCTTCACGCGGAAAACGACCAAGCGCAGACTTCACGCCAAAAAATTCACCAGGCTTCACCTGATTTGTAACAGTTGCTTTTGTTTCAGGATCAATTGATGTAAGAATTATCGTGCCGCTCTGAAGAATATAAATTTTGTCATCTCTGTCATTTTCAAAATAAATAATTGAACCTTTTGAAAAACTCACTAATTTCGGCATTTTACTCTCCAAGTCAGATAATTTCTCAAATTGTACCATAACAAAGAATTTTGTGCTATGCTGAATTTATGATTGATTTGCATATGCACACAACGGCTTCAGACGGACAGTACTCACCGAAGGAACTTGTCTGCAAAGCCGCGGAAAAAAATATGAAAGTCCTTGCAATCACTGACCACGACACAATTTCCGGACTAAAAGAGGGCGCGGAAGCCTGCAGGGAAAAAGAAATAATTTTCGTTCCCGGAATTGAAATAAACATTCAGCGGCCGAACTGCGAATTTCATCTTTTAGGTCTCGGGCTGAATTTAAACGGAATTTCAGAAAGCCTGGAAAAAGTTGTTGGAAATCTAGTTGAAACCCGCCGCCAAAGGAACGAATTTATTGTTTCAAAAATGAATTCATTCGGAATTGAAGCCACAGTTGAATCAATTCAGGCGGAATTTCCAGACCAAGTTCTAGGCAGACCGCATTTTGCAAGCTGGCTGGCAAATCATCATTACGTAAAGAACCGGCAGGCTGCATTCGACAAGTTTTTAGCGCGGGACAGACCTTGGTACGTTGAAAGAACCGGCGCGGACCTTGATGAATCCGTAAAAGCGATTTATGAATCCGGCGGAGTTCCTGTAATTGCGCATCCGCTTTCGCTTTATCTTTCGTGGTCAAAAATCGAGCCTGTGCTTGCGGACTTTTTTGAACGCGGAGTAAAAGGAATGGAATGTTTCCATCCGGGCGCAAGAGTTACAGAATGTCTGAGGCTTCAGGAAATTGCAAGAAAAATCGGATATTTTGTTACCGCCGGAAGCGATTTCCACGGTGAAAAAATACGCGCAGACAGACGGCCTGGCCACACTTGCGGCGGAAAAATCATCGAGGACAAATATTATTTTGAAGAATTAATGCCTTTTCTGGAAAAACTTCACGGCCAGAAATAAATTCCAGCCGAAAAAAATAAATTAATCTGCAGAAAATTTTGTGATTTATTTCAGAAACTGAAAAAAAAATTCTATAAAAAGTAAAAGGTTGAATTTCAACCGGAAATTATTTTCAGCAGAAGGTTTTTATGCAGATTTACTCATTTTCTCCGTTTGGCTACGAAGGTTCGCTTGTTACTGTGGAAGTTGACTTAAGGCGCGGAATTCCAGCAATTGATTTGGTAGGGCTCGCTGACGGCGCTGTAAAGGAAGCCCGCGAACGGATGCAGGCGGCAATAAGAAATTCAGGATTTGATTTTCCGCCGGAAAGAATTCTTATCAGCCTTTCACCGGCAGATTTGAAAAAAGAAGGAGCCGGATTTGACCTGCCGATTGCAATCGCAGTTCTGTGCGCAAAACAGGACAATTCCGAACCAGAAAATCCAATAAAAGACAACACGCCTGTTTTAATAATGGGTGAACTTGAATTGAACGGAAAAGTCCGGCCGGTGCGAGGAGTTCATGCTGCCGCCTCAACAGCTGCAAGCGGAGGAATAATGAGATGCATTGTGCCGTCCGCAAACGCCGATGAAGCCCGTGAAGTTCCTGGAATGAAAGTTTTTGGAACAGAATCTCTTGAAGAAGCATTCGCCGCGCTTTCAAATCCTGAAGTTTTCACAGAGCGCAAATCCAGCGCGCTAAAAAAAGAGGATGAAATCCCGGAAAATTTCGAGCTTGTAAACGGCGTTCTTTTCCAAAAAACAACGCCCGACCTGGAATTTTCAACAATAAAAGGCCAGAAGAAATTAATCCGGGCGCTGCAGATAGCTGCCGCAGGCGGACACAATTTGATTGCAGTCGGCGCTCCTGGCTGCGGAAAAACGCTCTGCCTTCAAAAATTTCCAGGCCTTCTGCCCGCCCTTACGGTTGAAGAAGCCCAGCCGGTAACCCGGATTTTATCGCTGGCAGGAATTCTTCCAGCAAAACAGCCGCTAGTACGCATTCCGCCGTTCAGAATTCCTCATCAAACCGCAACAATCGAAGGAATTTGCGGCGGCGGAGTTTTATGCCGGCCAGGAGAAATTTCCCTAGCGCACAACGGAGTCCTATTTCTGGATGAAGCAGCAGAATTCAGAACAAGCGTCCTTCAAATGCTAAGAGTTCCGCTGGAATCAGGGAAAATCACAATTTCAAGGGCGGGCCGCTCCACAGTTTTTCCTGCCGAATTCCAGCTGCTCATGGCAACAAATCCATGTCCATGCGGAAATTTCGGTTCAGACACAAAACTTTGCCTATGCAGCGCGCGCTCAATCGAAATGTACTGGAAGAAACTTTCCGCGCCCCTGCTAGACCGGATTGACATAAGAATTCCTGTAAAAAACGAAATTGAAAGCAACTCTGAAAAAACAGAAATCCAGAAAAGCATTTCAACAAATGAACTGCGCCTTGAAATTGCAAAAGCCGTTCTAACGCAAAGAAAACGCCAAGGCAAAAAAAATGCACATCTAACGCCGGAAGAAACAGCAGAATTCTGCAGAATAAGTCCAGAAAGCCAAACGATTTTAACAAATTCCGCTGAAAAATTTGGATTTTCCCCGCGGGCCGCAGCAAGCTGCCTGAAACTCGCCCGGACAATCGCAGATATGAGCGGCTCTGAAAAAATCGAGCCTCCGCACATAAAAGAAGCAATCGAGCTAAGAAAATCTTTTTCCAATTTCATGGAAACCGAAATTTCCTGAATTCTGAAAAAGATGATTTAAAATAGAAAAGGTCTTGCGCAAACAAGACCTTTTTACCGGAGAAGAGACTTGAACTCTTACGCCATCGCTGACAAAAGATTTTGAGTCTTTCGTGTCTACCATTCCACCACTCCGGCACGTGAAATTTATATTATCAGAAATAGAAGTCTTTTTCAAGTCCAAATGCTTTGATATAATTTTTTTTAGGAAAATTTATGGACGATATTACAAAATGCGCAAAAGAAATATTAAAAAAAATATTCGGATACGACTCTTTCAGACCGCTCCAGCTTGAAATCATAAGAAATTTGCTTTCAGGAAAAGATACGCTCGCCATAATGCCGACCGGCGGCGGAAAATCCTTGTGCTATCAAATTCCTGCTCTTATTTTCAAGGGAATTACAATCGTTGTTTCACCGCTTATTTCTCTGATGCAAGACCAGGTTTCTTCCTTGAAAGAAAACGGAGTGCCGGCGGAATACCTAAACAGCTCCCTTGAATTCAATGAATATATTGAAACTGTGAAAAAACTCAAAAACGGCGGAATAAAACTTGTCTACGTTTCTCCGGAAGGGCTTGCCTCTGAAAAAATGATGAATATTTTCCATGAATGTTCAATGCCAATCAGCTGCATAACCATTGACGAAGCGCACTGCGTAAGTGAATGGGGACACGACTTCCGCCCGGATTATCTTTCAATTTCAAATGCCAGAAAACATTTTCCAAATGCAGTATGCCTTGCGCTCACGGCCACGGCAACAGCTTCAGTTCAGCAGGACATTATAAAAAATCTTCAGCTTTTTAATCCAACCGTTTTCACAGCGAGCTTCAACCGGAAAAATATCTTCCTTGAAGTGAAACCAAAACGGAACGCATTGGCGCAAATCATCGAATGCATTGAAAAACACAAAGACGAAAGCGGAATTATTTACTGCCTTTCGCGGAAATCCGTTGACGAACTTACACAAAAACTGCAGGACGAAGGATATTCCGTACTGAATTATCATGCCGGCCTTTCAGACAAACAGCGCGCAGAAAATCAAAATCTTTTCATCAAGGACAAAGTCCGGATTATTGTTGCTACAGTCGCTTTTGGAATGGGAATCAACAAGCCAAACGTCCGATTTGTAATACATTATGACATGGCAAAATCACTTGAAGAATATTACCAGGAAATCGGGCGTGCCGGCCGCGACGGACTTGAATCACACGCATTGCTTCTATACAGCCCGGCAGACATACACAAAATCAGATTCTTTTTCAGCGATGCCGCAGATCCGGAAAAATCCGAGCATCTTCTTCAAGGAATGATAAACTATGCAAAATCAAGAATCTGCCGCAGACAGAATTTGCTTTCATATTTCGGCGAAGAATTCAACGCCCAAAGCGTTTCTCCAGAAGAATGCTGCGACATATGCGCCGCCGGCCCAATCGATTTAACGGATGTAACAATTCCTGCACAAAAACTTATGAGCTGCATTTTCCGCCTGAAACAGCGTTACGGCTCATCCTACGTAATAGACGTTCTGCTTGGCTCAAAACAGAAAAGAATAATGGAAAACCACCACAACGAACTTTCAACCTGGGGAATAGGAAAAGAGCTGGAAAAATCCGACTGGTTTGAACTCTCCGATTTGCTTATTGAAAGCGGCTACATTTTAAAAACCGGAGAATACAATGTTCTTGCCGTTTCAAAAATGGGCGCACTGGCTTTAACAAACCGGACGCAAATAAAACTTCCTGTGCAGCTGAATTTCAAGCACCTGATAAATGCGCCAAAGCCAAAACCTGCATTTGTTCTTCACAAAAAGAATGAATTTATCAGAAATCTTTCAAAAAAAGACACAGAGCTTTACAACGCAATAAAAAAATGGAGAAATTCCAGCGCGGAAAAAGAAAATATTCCTCCATACATTATTTTTGGAGACAAAACAATCGAAGAGCTTGTTGAAAAAAAGCCAAGAAATGAATCAGAACTTCTTGCTGTGTTTGGAATTGGAACCGTAAAAGCTGAAAAAATCGGAAGCCAGATTCTACGAATAATCGAAAATTATAGTTCCGACCAGCAGCCAGAATGAAAAAAAACGGCTGTCCTTTGCGAAATTTAAAAACTTCCAGGACAGCCTTAATATATATAAACAGGCTGCGGCTTCGCCATGACCAGCCCGAAAAAAAAAGGATTGCCGTAAAGCAATCCTTTAAAGGTGTGGATTGGAGTTGAACCAACCAATGACGGTTTTGCAGACCGATCCCTTACCGCTTGGGTACCACACCAAATGTTTTTGCACTATATCATAAAAAAAAAACTTTGTCCAGTGAAATCATGCAAGCCGAGGATTTAACTTTAAAATTTCATTTTGAACAGAATTTTTCTCTTCCTCCGTTGAAAAAATGAACTGTTCAGAAGGATTTTTTTCAGTTGACACAACCAATATTCTGGAATCGATATTTTCAAGTTCTTCTTTTGAGCATTTTAAAAGCGGAAGAGCCAGTATTTTTTCAAGCGGAAGAAAACGGCCGTTCCCAATGATTCCATTTTCATAAAGACCGCAAAATTTATTCAGAGAAATTTCATTCAAACTCATTGCGCAGCCCAAAACCGAAACCAAACAGACAACTCCATCTGTAAAAATTCCCAGGTCCCTGAGCCAAACCATAAAAATAAGAAGCGCGGAAAAAATCAGTATCAGAATATTCAAAAAAATATTCTTTTTTCGGGTCGGAACAACAAGTTTTCCAGTTTTTTTCAGCAAAAATTTTGTCTTAAGCGGAACAAGAAAAAAAGCGAGCAAATAAAGCACGGCCGAAAAAACAACAAAAATCACACGAAAATTATACGAATTCATATTCCACTCCAGTTCAACGGTTTAAAAGCCAATAATTCAAGGCTTTTTTTGCAGACTCAAATGCCAGCGGAAGATTTTCAATATCTTCTTTTGAATTGATTTTTCTTGCGGCAAATCCAGAAACTTCAGTTTCCTGGCCATGAAGTTTTTTCAGCAGCCCGGAAATGTTTCCAGAATCAGCCGGAACTGACGCAACAAAAAACAAATCGCAGGTTTTGTACGCAATATTTTTATACAGATAATCATTTGGAAAACTGCAAAGATATTTCACGCTTTCAGGCTGAACTCCGGTTTCTTCAAGGCATTCGCGCGAAACAGCCGCCTCCGCAGTTTCATTCTGGTCAACAAAACCGCCCGGCAATGCAAGAAAACCTTTCCGCGGCTCTTTTGCCCGAATTTCAAAAAGAACATTGTTCTCGCTGTCGGCAATTATTGCTCCAACCGCGCTTGCAACATTGTTGTACAAATCAAATCCGCAGTCCGCGCAGAACCATTTTTTATTATCCAGATAGTCAATGTTTTTTCCGCCGCATTCAGGGCAGAAATTAAATTTATTTCCAATCATTTGAATCCCCTCGCAGTAAGCGCATATGACAAGGCTTCAGCCCGCTTCAAAGCCTGAACAATCAGAGGAGCCACAAGCGGAACAATAGCCTTTATTTTTCCAAAAAATCCTTTCGCTTTTCCAAGTCCGCCCCGGACAAGCTGAGTTTTTACAATGCAGGCAGCCTCGTCAAGAAGCAGCGGAAGAAAGCGGAAAATTATTTCCATTGTAACAAGAATATATTTTGTAGGAATCCGAAGAAAACGCAAAGGCAAAAGCAAGTCTGAAAAACCTTTGACAAGCTGAATTTCATCTGTTGAATGAACAAAACCGCAAACCAGGCACAAGGCGCATTCCGTACGGAGCAGAACTTTCAGGCAAGCAACAAGCTTTGAAGGCGTAACAGTAAAAAAGCGGAATCCGCAGTAACGAATTTCATCCGGCAGCGCAGGCGCAAAAACCATTTGAAACAAGCAGAAAAACAAAAGGAGCGGAATTATTTTCAGCATTGAAAGGAAAAGTTTCTTCACAGGATATTTCGCGCACAAGGCATAGAAAATTCCCGCGGCAAAACAAATTCCGCAGGCCGCAAGCGGACGAACCACGAGCGCCGCGCAAAAAATTCCAAGGAACAAAAGATATTTCAGGAACGGCGGAAGTTTTCCTACAATTCCTGTTTTTTTTGTTTCTCCGGCAAAACTGAATTTTTGAATCCGCTCAAGAACAGACAGCGCGGGAAGCTGATTAATTTCAGGCAAGCCGGAAGGAACATTTTCATCCGCAACAGAAATATTTTCCGCAGAAAGATTTATAACAAAATCAGAAAATGCCGCCTCATCCCTCTGGTGCGTGCTGAAAAGCACTGTTTTTCCTTCAGCAGCAAGAGTCTTCATCAAATCCATAACTTTGCCGCGGGATTCGCCATCGAGCGCAGCTGTAGGCTCATCAAATAAAATAATGTCAGCATCCAGCGCAACAATGCCCGCAACCGCAAGTCGTTTTTTTTCTCCGCCTGAAAGACAGAAAGTCTGGCGGTTTGCATATTTTTCAAAATCAAGGTTGCACCGGTTCATTGAATTTTTGACAATTTCCTTCAGTTTTTTTCCCCGGATTCCCTTGTTTCTAGGGCCAAACGCAACATCGTCCGCCGCGAAATTTTCAAAAAGCGCAGCGTCGCTGTTCTGCTGGGAAATCACCGGACGTTCCGTGCAGTAGATTTTTCCGGAATCCGCATTTTTCAAGCCTGAAAGAATTTCCAGCAGCGTTGATTTTCCGCAGCCGGAAGGTCCGACCAGCGCAACCAAAGTGCCTTTCCGCAGGTCGAATGAGATATTTTTCAAAAGCGGAGCGTTCTTTTTGTAAGAAAAATTTATATTTCTGGCAGAAAGAACAATTTCCTTTTCATCTGGAAGAATTTTCCTTGAATTCGCAGGAAGTTTTTTTCCGGCAAGCTTTTCAACAAGTTTTTCATCTGAAAGAAAATCCCCGGAAGTTCCCGTCCAAGAAATTTTTCCTTCACGCATAAAAATCACATCCCTTGCGTGACGAACCGCCTCTAAATCATGGCTTATGTGAAGAACCGCCACGCCCTTGTTATTCGCGGAATCAATAAAACTGTACATTTCATCGCGGGATTTCGGATCAAGCATTGAAAAAGCTTCGTCCAGCACAAGAATATCCGGATCCATCGCAAGAATTCCGCTCAGCGCAACTTTCTGCGTCTGCCCAAGGGAAAGATTCATTGTCTTATGATTTGCAAAATCAAGCATCCCAGTTGCGCCAAGACTTTCAATTGCGTTCAGCTCAACTTCAGACTTTGAAAAGCCAAGGTTTTCCGGGCCGAATTCCGTATCTTGAAACACAACGCCGCAGATAATCTGGTCCTTCGGCGACTGAAAAACAATTCCAACGCGGAGATTTTCTTCAATTTTTACCGAGCCTCTCTGCGGTTTGAAAAGCCCCGCTACAATTTTAGCAACTGTGCTTTTTCCGCTTCCGTTTTTTCCAGCCAGAACTGTGTACGAGCCGTGCTTCAGCTCAAAGCTGACATTTTCAACAGCCGCTTTTTCAGCATTTTCATATGAGAAATATAAATTATTCACTTGAACCGCAGGCATGACGCTATTCTATAGATTTTTTATGCACATTTGCAAGCACCGATTTGTTTCTATTTTGTGGAAAAAATGTGGATAACTTTTTGTCAATAGATTTTTAACTGAAAAAAATATTTTTTTTACAGAACCGATTTTTACAAAACTTTTTAATTTGTTATATTACAAAGAATTAATTACAACTTTCCACATTTTTATTTAATCTTTTGCAATACCAAGAATTAGAAAATACAAAAAAAATAACACACATTGCGGTGGATAACTTGTGCACAATGTGTGTTTGACCAGTTGAAAACAAATTTTCTAGCCTAAAGAAACTACGCCCTGCTCATTGATTGCAAGAATCGACTTGCATTCTGAGCAGCGGAAACGGCCAGCCCGGGTCGCACGCAAATGCTTGTTGCACATCGGGCAAGCAAAAACTTTCGGAAAAACGCTTTCTGCAGGCTGCACACCCTGATGAAAATAATTCACGGCATCCTCATTTGTGTCCTTGATGTTGAAAAACTGCGCGAATCCCAAAAGCTGGAAAACTTCATAAACTTTCGGCTGAATTTCAAGAAGCACAATATCGCCGCCCTTCGGCTTCAGCATTTTCAGAAAAGAAGTGAAAGAACCGATTCCTGTTGAAGAAACATAATTCAAAGCGGAGCAGTTAAAAATCAGATTGATAAATCCAGCTTCAACAACTTTTGTTATTTTCTTCTGAAAGAAACTTGAATTATATGTATCGATATAGCCGTTCAAATAAACCCGAAGACCATTTGGAACAGAATCAATTTTTTCCAGAGAAATCTTCAAGCTGTCATCTTTTTCGTTATCAAAACCAGGAACAATAGTGTTATTGTTGTCGCTCATACCTTGCAGACTCCGTTCATAATTTTGTTTATCAGTTTACACCAATTTATATATTAGGTCAAATTAAGATTGTGGAATTAATTTGCTTCAATCAATATACTGAAAATATGAATTTAGACAAAGTTTATATTGTGCTGGACCATCCAGACGAATGCCGGAACATCGGCTCCGCTTGCCGCGCAATGGCAAACAATGACATCACACATCTTCGGATTGTCGGAAAAAAAGAAAACTACGACACGGAAAAAGTCCATGTGCTTGCAATTCATGCGGCATATATTTACGACAACGCAGAATTCTTTGATTCAATTACGGAAGCCACAAAAGACTGCTCGATTGCCGCCGGAACAACAAGAAGACGCGGCCAAAACAGAAAAGGCAAGCTGCTTCTGCCGGAAGAATTTGCGGAAATTGCGAAAAACCACACTGGAACCGAAAATGAGAACGGCGCGAAAATCGCTGTTGTATTTGGAAACGAACGAACCGGGCTTACCGACCCGCAGCTGAAGGAATGCACTCTGGGGGTTACAATTCCTTCAAGCAACGATTTCGGCTCGCTGAACCTTTCGCACGCAGTGCAGATTATTGCGTACCACCTTTTCAGGGCAAAAAACGCAAATTTAACCGGCTACACTCCGCTTTCGCTCGAAAGGCTCGACAAAACGGTTTCAACAATCGCTGACAACTTGCAGAAAATCGGTTTTTTCAAAATCACTGGACGCCATGACATGGAAACTTTCTGGAGAAGCATACTTTCCCGCGCAGCTCTTTCAGAAAGCGAAGCCCAGTATCTTGAAAAGATTTTCAACAAAGCGGCAGGACTTTCAGGCAAAAATTAAATCATCCGGCCCGATGACTTTTTTATGCTCGCCGCGGACAGAACACGTAAGCGCAAGACAATACTCAAGCTCGCGGACGTTTCCTGTCCAATGTTTTTCTTTCAGCGCATCAATTGCTTCTTTTGTAAAAACAATTGATTCAAAGCCGTTTTCCAGCAGGAAATTTGAAACAATCGCATCAATATCTTCCTTTCTGGAATTCAGCGGCGGAATTGAAAGAATTTTTCCTTTCAGCCGTTCATAAAGATCTCTTCGGAACAGTCCGCGCTTTATAAGCTCCTCCAGATTCACGTTCGTTGCGCTTATAACACGCACATCGGAATAAGTTTCCTTTGTTGAGCCAACTCTGCAGAAACATCCGGAATCAAGGAATTTTAAAAGTTTCGCCTGAACCGGCAGCGGAATTTCTGAAACTTCGTCAAAAAGCACAGTTCCTCCGTCCAGCTCCTGAAGAATGCCTTTTTTGTCTTTTGCGCCGGTAAAAGCTCCGGAAACAGAGCCAAACAGTTCCGCCTCGGCAATTTCAGGCTGAATGCAAGGCATATTTATCCTTCTGAAACATTTTCCTTTCCGCGCGGAAATTGAATGAATAAGTTCCGCGGCAAGAGTTTTTCCAGTTCCCGACTCGCCTTCCAGAATCAAAGGCAAATCAGTTTTCCCAAAAGCATAAAAATTTCTTCTTAAAGATTTTGCAGAAAATGACGAACCGGCAAAACGACGCAATGTCGGCGGAAGAACTTCAGAATTTTTTTCCGCGGCGCCAAAATCAGAGCTTAGAAAAAATTCCTTCAGATGATTTAAAGCAACGCCAGAATCACATGGAAACGGCAAAACATTGAGCTTCAAATTTCCAAAATTGCACAAGAATTTAAAATTAGACTGAACAGATTCAATAAAAAAAACTTTTTGTAATGAAATATATTTCTCGCTAATAAAAAAATCAATTTCACTGGAAGAAGAAAACGACGAAGCATCAACAATTGCCAATGAAATCTGATTTTGTTCACTTTGCTGAATGCATTCTATGAACAAACCTGCACTTGAATAAACTTTCAGCGGACATTTGCTGTTGATTATTTTTTCAAAAAAAACAGCAACTTCCACCCTCTTTGAAACCAAAGAGATTTGCGACAAACTGACCGAAATCAAATTGCCCCTCCCTAGGCAACCTCTTTTCCCCAGACAAGATAATCACCTCTACTTTTTTAAAATTTTATAGAAAAACAATGTGAGCACATATTTTATAAATGGAAAAACAAGAAAAAGCTTGAACGGATTCCTGATAATTTCGTGGAAAATTTCATGGCCGCGCTCAAAAGTTTTTTCGTCCACTCTTTTTATACGTTTTGAAAAAATTCCAAACGCATCCCGATAATAAACAAAAATGCTTGAAGAAAACTGGTTTCTGCGCTTGTACGACCAGCAGTTTTTTTCCTTGATGCCCTCGCTCACAAGCACAAGAGAAGGCGAAGACTTGTAAATCGACTGCACAATATCATTTTCCATATTCTTTGGATAATAGCCAACATAACGGCCGACAATCCGAAGATTTGGATAAGTCGCGCGGAGATTTTTTTCCACCGAATGCAAAGTCTGGCCGCGCGAGCCAAGAAGATACAAGCTTTTGAAATGCGAATCAAGAACTGAAAGAATATTTATAACCGCAGAAAACGGATTGTAGCGTATAGGAATTTCTTTTTTCAGGAAATTCGCGCCGAAAATAATGCTTTTTGAAATAGGAATAATCAAGTCCGCATTGTTCACGCAATCCTGAAATTCACCGCGACGGCGGGCTTTCAAAAGATCCCAGATAGAAAGAAATACAATCTGTTTTGTTCCAGGTTTTGCCAAAAGCTCAAGAATTTCAATTTCCAAGTCTTCCGGGCGAAGAATATCAACCGGCACATCCAAAATCTTAATTCGTTGTATTCCCATATTTTCCTCTATAATTATCTTACTCAATTCTACTGATTTAACGCAGACTGAACAGCGGCAATTCCATACAATGCGGCTGTTTCGCATCTTAAAATATTGCCGGGAAAATGAACCGCTGAAAATCCGCCCGCCAAAAGCAAATCTATTTCACGAGGACTTATTCCGCCTTCGCATCCGACAACAACCGCGGCTTTTTTTATTTTTTTATTCTGAATGATTTTATTCAGCGGCGAAGATTTTTCATTGCGCTCCCAAAGAACAACCGCAAGCGAATCTTCTTCAGAAGAAAGCTGAGATTTTTTTTCATTCCAGAAAGAAACTGCCTCTTCAGTGGAAAGCGGCTCCAGAATTTCTGTTTCAACCGGAGAACCGCTTTGCTGACGGGCTTCGCGCACAATTCGTTCAATCCGCTCTTTCTTTGAATTCTGCATTGAAAGAATATTCTGCTTTTGCGAAAAATCCCCGGAAACAGGAACTATATATTTTACGCCGCATTCAGTTGCCTGCCTTATAATCTGCTCCATTTTCACAGGCTTCGCAATATACTGAAAAAGATAATATTCAATTTCGGAACAGGAATTTTCAATTTCATCCGCTTTTGTGCCGCGCGTAATGCTGGAATTTTCACCGGAAGGCATATTTCCGCAAACCTGAACCAGAATTTCCCTTGAATTTTCATCAACAAGGCAAACCGTTGTGTTCCTCAGGCTTCCGTCCGCAAAACGCACTGAAAGCATATCTCCAGATTTTACCCGGAGAACCTGCCTTAAATAGCGGAAATCTTTTCCACAAATGCGAAGCAATCCTTTTTTGTCAGGAAATTCTGAAGAGATAAACTGCCGCATTATTCAGCCTTTTGAGAATCTTCAGGCTCTTCAGCAGATTTTTCCGCTTCCGCTTCAAGCTGAAGCTCCTTCAGCGTTTTTGTAGACTGAACCAGTTTTTCAAAATCATCCGTAGTGTTCAAAACTTCAAGCGCCGCATTAAGCTGAATATCGTAATCAAGGTCGTAAAGTGCGGCCGGCTTTGTTCTGTTCACTTGAATTCTTATAATCCGCCGCAAAAGCCTGGAATCAAGATTGAACTGTTTTTTCAGCTCCTCCGCGTACAAAGCGATATCTTCTTCTGTCATTTCAGGATGCGATTCAACATACGGAGCAATTACATCCGCTTCAAGCAGCGCCGAATAATTTTTTTCATCTTCTTCTGTAAGTTTTGGATAAAGAACTTCCTTGTCCGGAAGAATTCCAACCTTGTCAATGTTTGTGTCGCTCGGAGTATAGTAGCGGGCAACAGTCATCTTAACTTCCTCGTTTGCGCCAAGCGGAATAACTTGCTGAACAGAACCTTTTCCGTAGCTTTTTGCGCCAACCAAATATGCAAGATGATTATCCTTCAGCGCGCCGGCAACAATTTCTGAAGCGCTGGCGGAACCCTGGTTTATGAGCACAACAACCGGAACTCCACGCAGCTCAGTTTTTCCTTTGCTTGCCTTGTAAACCGAATTTTCAAAATCAAGACGGCTTTTTGTGGTAACAATCGGACCTTCGTCAATGAATTTGTCCGCGACTGCAACCGCGCTTGTAATGAGGCCGCCCGGGTTATCGCGCAAATCAATAATAAGGCTGCTGAAATTCTTGTCGTTTTTAAAGAAATCAATTGCATCCTGGACGCGCTCAGGAAGCTCAGGAGTGAACTGAATCAGGCGCATATAGCCCACGTTTCCAATCATTCCATATTTTACGGTAGGAATTTCAATCATCGCGCGCACAAGCTCCACCGTGAACTTCAAATTTTTACCGCGAAGCACAGTAACTTTCACAGTCTCGCCGACTTTTCCGCGCAAATGCCCTAGAACTTCCTGCATTGTCATTTCAGGAGTCGGCTCGCCGTCAATTTCAATAATGTAGTCGCCGGAAAGAATTCCCGCCTTCGCGCCTGGAGTATCTTCAATCGGGGAAGCCACTTCAACATACGCCGGCTTTTCCGGCTTTGATTCAACCGGCTTGGAAATTGAAAGCCCCACGCCTCCGAACGAGCCGTTTGTAGTGTCGGAAAGATCACGGATTGTTTCCTCGTCAAGGTAAGAAGTATAAGGGTCGCCAAGAGAATCCATCATTCCTTTCATCGCGCCTTCATAAAGAACCTGGGGGTCGACCTCGTCAACATAATTCTGAAGAACAAACTGAAACATTGAGTCAAATTTGTTCAAATACGTAAATTTTCTAGAGCCGCTGGAACTTGCGGATGACTGGGCGAAGCACTGGGAAGAACAAATGGAAATCGCCAAAAACGAAATAAACAGATTGAACTTGCGTTTAAAATTTTGCACGGTTAACTTCATAAAAATATTATACCACAAAATTATTTATTTTTATATTGCATACAACGCTGAAAATGTTTAAAAACTCAACTCATCTGTGTTATAATGAACTCATGCAAATTCTTCCTATAGCAAGTGGAAAAGGCGGCGTTGGAAAAAGCCTTTTGTCAGCAAATCTCGCAATCGCTCTTGGCCAGGCCGGAAAAAAAGTTGTTTTGTGCGATTTAGATCTTGGAGCCTCAAATCTTCATCTTGCCATCGGACAAAACGTAAAAAACAGAAGCATCGGAACTTATCTAACAGAAAAATCAGAATTCAAAGATATAATTGAGCCTACTGAATACGAAAATGTAAGCTTCATCGCAGGAGACAGCCAGATTCCAGGCCTTACAACCTTGAAAGCCGCGCAAAAAGCAAAGCTCCTGCGGAATTTCAGAAGCATTGACGCAGATTTCCTGATTCTCGACCTTGGCGCCGGAACGCATCAGATTATTCTTGATATGTTTCTTCAGTCGCCGCAGGGAATTATTATAACCGCGCCGACCGTAACTGCAACGCTGGACGGATATCTTTTCCTAAAAAACTGTGTATTCAGGCTTATGTACACAACTTACAAAAAAGGAACTGCCGGTCACGAGCTTCTTGAGCAGGTCAGAAAAAATTCCCAGCAGATGAAAAGCCTCTACATTCCGCAGATTACCCAGGCGCTTGAAAAAGCTGATCCAGAAAGCACAAGGCTTTTCAAGGCAAGAATGGAGCAGTTCTGCCCAAGACTTGTGCTGAATATGATTGAAGACCCAAAAGACGCGGCAAGCGCAAGCAGAATCCGAAATTCATGCAAACAATACCTTGGGCTTGAAATCGACTACCTTGGACTTATGTTCCGCGACCAGCTTCAGGAAAAAGCGCTTTCTTCAAGGCTTCCGGTAATAATTTACAAGCCGAAAAGCGTTCTTTCGCAGGCAATCTACAGAATTTCAGAAAAAATAATTTCCGCCGAGCCTAGATTTTTTGACAAAGCTTTTTCAACTGCGATTGACACAGCCGGTTCTTTTGACAAAATAAACGATGAGGCTGCGGAAGATTTCGCCCTGAAACTTTCCGGAATCAACGATTTGGTCGGAAGCGGCCAGCTTTCAACAGGCGAACTGCTCGAAATGATAAAAACCCAGAACTACGAAATCACTCAGCTGAAAAAAGAAAATATTCTTTTAAAATCAAAAATTGTAAAAGCCGCTCAACAAGGCTTCAAACTTTAAGGACGAAAAAATGTTTTTGTTTATCAATTATCCGTCTTGGATTCATCCTGAAATTTTTCCCGGAGTTCCAATTCTTGGGCTCTTGCGCTGGTACGGGCTTATGTATATTTTTGCGTTTGCCACAGCCTACGCCGTGCTGAAAAAGCAGCAGAAGGAAGGGCTGCTCGACTCGCCGGACGGCAAAGCCACTGAAGATGAAATTTTCAGCTTCATTACTTCTGGAATTATTTTTCTTCTGATTGGCGCGCGTGTGTTTTCCGCATTCGTTTACGACACAAGCGGACTTTACAGGCAGAAACCGTGGCTCATTTTCTGGCCGTTCAATTCAAGCGGACAGTTCACAGGACTTGCCGGAATGAGCTACCACGGCGGTGTAATCGGCGGAATTCTTGGAATGATTTTCTGGTGCATAAAGTCAAAAAAATCATTTGCAAAATGGAGCGACGCAATGGTCACGGCGATTCCGCTGGGCTACACGTTCGGACGTCTTGGCAATTTTCTGAACGGCGAGCTTTACGGCCGCATCACAACCATGCCATGGGGAATGATTTTTCCAGACGCAGAACGCTTTTCCGGCTCGCTGGAATGGGTTCAAAAATTTGCAGAGAAAATAGGACTTCCAATAACAAGTTCACTGGTAAACCTTCCGCGCCACCCAAGCCAGCTTTACGAGGCATTTCTTGAAGGAATTGTGCTCTGGCTGATTCTGTGGTTTTTGCGCAAGCACAAAAAATGGGACGGAATGATGGGCGCAGTCTATCTTTCAGGCTACGGATTTTTCCGCTTCATAATAGAATATTTCCGCGAGCCGGACGCCGACTTAGGCTACAGAATTGCCGCTGACGCTTCTGCTCCGATATACACAAACACATCGCTTTTAAATTTTTCAACAGGTCAGATTCTTTGCTTTATTATGATTTTAGGCGGAATTTTCTACGGACTTGCAACATTTTTAATTGCAAAAAAACGAAATTCAACACAAACCAGAGGTTAATCAATGGCTTACGAAGTAACAGCAACCCGCCGCCGGCCGCAGAAATTTGAAGATCTTGCCGGACAGGAATTTGTTGCAGAAACACTTAAAAATTCAATAAAAACAGGACAAATTGCCCACGCATATCTTTTCACCGGACCACGCGGCTGCGGAAAAACTTCCACCGCAAGAATTCTTGCAAAATCCTTGAACTGCCAGAATTCAGACGGGCCAACCTGCACGCCATGCGGAATTTGCGAATCGTGCAAAGCAATAACAAACAGTTCCAGCATGGACGTAATCGAAATTGACGGCGCTTCAACAAACTCTGTGAACGACATCCGCCAAATCAGGGACGAGCTTATGTTTCCGCCTTCAAGCTCGCGCTACAAAATTTATATAATTGATGAAGTCCACATGCTTTCCACGGGCGCTTTCAACGCTCTTCTGAAAACAATTGAAGAGCCGCCTGCCCATGTGATTTTTATTTTCGCGACCACAGAGCTTCAGAAAGTTCCGGCAACCATAAAATCCAGATGCCAGCAATACAACTTCAGGCTTGTTTCAACTGAACGTTTGAAAAATCTGCTTTCCGACGCATGCAAGGAAATGAATATCCAGGCGGACGACGAAGCGCTTTACTGGATTGCAAAGGAATCAGGCGGCTCCGTGCGCGACTGTTACACGCTTTTTGACCAGATTGCAGCGTTCAGCGAAGAGCACATAACCTATGACAAAATCAGGGACAAGCTCGGACTTCTAGGCGTAGACCGGCTGAATTCAATTTTTGAAGCCTGCGTTCAAGGCAAATCTGAAGAAGTGCTGGCGCAACTCGATGAATTTCTTCAGTCTGGAATTTCAATTGAACAGCTTATTTCAAACAGCACTGAATATCTTAGAAGCCTTTTGCTTCTGAAAAATGGAATCCAAAAAGAAAGCCTCCTTGGCCAGTCGCCGGAACGGTACAGCCAGAATGTTCTGAATGCGTGGAATTCGATTCAGACAGAACGGGCGGTTTCCATCTTTCTGCAGCTTTACCGCGACATACGATATTCAATTTCGCCGCGCTACGAGCTTGAGCTTGCTTTTTCAAGGCTCTGCTGGCTTGCGCAGTACGTTTCTCCAAGCGAAGTGAAAACCGCAATCGACCAGGCAAAAAATTTGCTTATGTCCTCAGGAACGGCGACAGCTTCTGCACAGCCCCAAAATATTGAAACAAAAAAAATTCCAGAAAGCGTGAATATTTCTTCTCCTGAAAAAAAAATGCCTGAACCGGCAGCAGGAACAACGCCCGCCGGAATGAAGACTTTTTCAGAACTGACGCAAAACAGGGAGCAAAACGCAAGCCCTTTTTATAATGGCGGAGCTCTGCCGCCTGAAAAAACAGAGCAAGCGCCAAATTCTTTCAGCGGCAGCCCAGACGATTTTGACAGCACTGAATATTCAGAGCCGGAACAGGATTTTTCAGAAGATTCTTCGGATTCAGGCGGAAATTACGCGCCGGAACAATTTCAGGAACAATTTTCTTCAGTTTCTAGCCGGGAAGAAAAAATCGCGGAATTCTACGACGTTCAGGACGAACCAGAAAACAATCCGGCGGAAGAATTTTCCTCGGAAAAAATCCATCAGAGCAACGAGATTTTCACCGCGCCAGACGGTTTTTCAATCACGGTCGGAAAAATTTTCAGCACAACTGTCGCAGAACTTTCAACTTCGAATCCAATGCTAAGCTCCGCATTGATGCAGACCGGCCGCTGGATATTGAAAGAAAATAAAATTTTCACGACAATTGAATCAGAATTTCAAAGAAATACAATAATCAACGGACTTGCGCAGCTGAAATCAGCACTCAAAACTTTCTGCCATGCCGAAATCGATTTTGAAATTTCCTTGAAAGAGAAAGAAGAGCAAAAAACTGAACAAATTGAACTGCCAAAACAAGTGAAAATCCTTGTAAACGCTTTCAAGGGAAGCGTTGTTGGCGGAAAAAAATAAAAAAGGAAAAAAAATGCTTAACCCATTTGATTTTTTAAAAAATTCAGCAGCTTTAAAAGAACAAGCTGAAAAAATTCAGTCTGAAATGACGGCGCTCACAGCAGAAGGCTCGGCCGGCGGAAAAATGGTAACCGTAAAAATCAACGGAAAATTTGAAATGCTTGAAATTCATCTTGATCCGCTCTGCGTTGACAACCGCGACATAAAAATGCTGGAAGACCTTATTCTTGCGGCTCACCGCGATGCCATTTCCAACATACAGGAAAAAATCAAGGAAAAATCAAGTTCTCTGCTCGGCGGCTTGAACATTCCAGAAATGGGAATCTAAGATGAGCGTAATTGACGAGCTGACCGCAAGTTTTTCTCGCCTTCCTGGAATCGGAAAAAAAAGCGCATCCAGAATCGTGAACCATCTTTTAAAAGCGGATTCTATTTTTGTGCAGAATTTTTCAAGACAGATTGGCGAGCTCCAGCAAAAAATAAAGCCTTGCTCAATCTGCGGATTCTGGACGGAAACCGACCCTTGCCCAATCTGCTCAAATCCTCTGCGCGACAAATCAATAATCTGCGTTGTGGAACAGCCTCAGGACATTCAGACAATTGAAGGAACCGGAAATTTTTCAGGGCTTTACCATGTTTTAGGCGGTGTAATTGCGCCGCTGGAAGGAATCGGTCCTGACCAGCTGAACATTGCAAGCCTTATAGGAAGAATCCAAAGCGACGGCACAAAAGAAATTATTATTGCAACAAACCCAACTTTTGAAGGCGACGCAACCGCAATGTACCTGCAGAAACTTCTGAACGAACATTCCGATGTGAAAGTAACAAGGCTTGCCACAGGAATTCCTGTAGGCGGAGATTTGGAATACGCAGACAAACTTACGCTTGCCCGCAGTTTCCGCGGAAGAACAACGTTTTAGCCTTGCCTCCGCAAAAACAAAAGCAAGGCTGAAAATCTATTTCAAAGAATATTCCACTGTTGTAACCACGCGGATATTCTTTTTTTCTTCAAGACCGACAGCCGCATCATCAATTGAAAAAAGTCCTTGCGTTGCTTTTTTGATTTTTCCAACCCGGCTTTTTGAATCATGCGCAAACTGCTCAGCGGCGAGCCGCGCATTTTCAGTGGCCTCCGCAATCATTTCAGGCTTTATCCCGTTCAGCCCCGTGAATTCATAGGAAACATCCGACCCGTAATCCTGCTGAATTGCAACGCCTTCTCCCGTAAGCTTCAAAGAATCAGCCTGAGCTTCCTTTACAACAGAAACTTTTGCCGTTCTTACAAGAATTGTTTCCTGCGCAAGATAATTGAACATCATTTTTTCGTGGTCAAGGTAAGGATTTACAGTGTTGTCTGTAATTTTCGGAGCCTGAACTGAATAATCCTCTGATGTCAATCCGTGGTTTTCAAGAAAATTTGCAACTATTGCAGATTTTTTTACAATTTCTGACTGAATATTCTGAAGGCTGTTGCTTCCAACTGTGAAAGTAATCGGCCAAACCGCCAAATCTGCGTCAACTTCGCGTTCCGCAAGTCCGCGGACAGTAACAGAACGGTCTTGCTTTACAATTTTTGTCATTCCTGAAGCCATAATCGCGGCGGCAAGAACAATCGCCACGCACAAAGTAATATTCGCTTTCATTTTATCCTCCGTTTTATTTTTTCAGCTTGTTGTAAAGTTTTATCAGCAAGCCGACTTTTCCAAACAAAAGCCAGAACAGAAACGCCAATGCCGCAACAAGAGGAATTCCGCAGATAATTATATAGAAACAAACTGCAATGAATCCGCCAAAATACGAAATAATGTTTGAAACAAAGTGCCGGAATCCATCGCCCAAGTCTGGAAGCTCGAAGCCGCCGCCCTGAGTTGACTTGTATGGCAAACTTGCGTAAATGTTGATTGTTGAAAAATCAATCTGCGAGGAAAGCCGCTTGAACCTTCCTTCCATTGATTCTATTTCAGACTGAACAGAATTCAACTCAGATTCAACTTTTAAAATATCCTGCATTGAAGTTGCCTGCTTCAGATAGCCGTTGAGCTTGTCGCGGAGAATTTTCTTTGTGGCAAGCCGTGACTGCAAATCGTAAAACTGGTCAGAAACGTCCTGGGCTGAAATATTTTTGTTTTTCACAGTTCCCAAAGTTCCAGCGGCTTCCATTGCGGCATCGAACTTTTCAGAAGGAATACGCGCGGTGTAATTGGAATTTTTTTCGCCGTTGTTTGAATTTGAAATGTATCCTCCAAATTCCTTTACCCAGTTTTCAACAGCCGCCTGAGTTTTTTCAAGGTCAGAAACTTCAAGCGAAAGCTCACCGTTGCGGATAAGCTTGCGCTCAACGCCAGTTTCAACAGCCGCGCCGGCGCCGTTTGAGCTTCCGGAAAAATTTCTTTCCGCGGAACTGCTTGTTGCCGCCATTTTTTTGGACATTGCCAGCCTAGGCGCCTCTACTGAATCAGCGTACATCGGAGCAGATTCTTCCGCCGCATAATCATACGAAATTGCCGGCTTTTTTGAACATCCGGCAAAAACAACAAATGTCAAACCAAGAAATATTCCAATAATTTTTTTCATACTTCTAAAATAAACAAAAAACGCTGTAGTTACAAGATTTATTCCCGCTTTTTTGCCCGCGTGCAGGAAAGGGTAGCCGAAAACAGGCGGAGCCTGGTTGAGGCTAGGGAAAGGCTTTTCCCTCCAATTGAAAAACAGCTGTAAATTCAGTATATTTTTTTTATGGATTTATTAAAGAAACTTGAAGAATGTGAGAACCGCTACAAGGTTGTTCAGGAAATGGTTTTGGATCCGAACCTTGTAAAAGATCAGAAGAAATACAAAGACACGATGCGCGAGAACGGCTATCTTTCAGAGCTGAGCGAACTTTATGCGCAATATAAAAAAGTTCTGCAGGGAATCAAGGACGCAAAGGAAATGATTACTGCGGAAGACGATGTTGAAATGAAGGAAATGGCGCGCGAGGAGCTGAAATCTTTGGAAGAAGAGCAGCCGAAACTTGAAGAGGAAATTAAACTGAAGCTTGTTCCGCCTGATCCGCTCGATGAAAAAAATATTATTCTGGAAATACGTTCTGCGGCCGGCGGCGACGAGGCGACTCTTTTTGTGCGCGACTTGTGGGAAATGTACTGCCATCTTGCTGACCGGAAAGGCTGGAAATATGAAGTTATGGAGCAGCAGGAAACTGAAGTTGGCGGCTTCAATAAAATTGTAACTTCAATAAGCGGAAAATTTGTGTACGGAACTTTGCGCTGGGAATCGGGCGTTCACCGTGTTCAGCGCGTTCCGGCAACAGAATCGCAGGGAAGACTGCAGACTTCAACAGCTACGGTGGCGGTTTTACCGGAAGCGGAAGAAACTGAAATCGAAATAAAGCCGGGAGATGTACGCATTGATGTTATGCGCGCAGGCGGTCCTGGAGGACAGTGCGTAAACACAACAGACTCAGCAGTTCGGCTTACGCATATTCCAACTGGAATCGTTGTAATCCAGCAGGATGAAAAATCACAGATAAAAAACAAGGAAAAAGCTTTCCGCGTGCTTCGAGCGCGCCTTTTTGACCTTGAAGAAAGCAAAAAACAGGCGGAACGCGCCGCAGCCCGCTCCAGCATGGTTGGGTCCGGAGCGCGTTCTGAAAAAATAAGAACATACAACTATCCTCAGGACCGCGTTACTGACCACCGCATAAACTACAGCCAGCACAATTTGCCGGCATTCATGATGGGTGAAATGGACGCAATGCTTGACGCGCTGAATGTCTACGCAAAAGAGGAACAGCTGAAAGCGGACATAACTACGCTTGGAAACGACTGATTTTGACAATTCAAGAATTTAAAAGCGCTTCAATAAAAGACTTGAAAAATTCTCCGAGCGCGAGCCTTGATGTGGCTGTTTTTCTAGAGCATTGCCTGAAGCAAAGCAAAACTTGGATTTTAACTCATTCTGAAGAAAATCTTAGCGCGGAGCAGATTGCCTGGCTTTCAGAGGCGGTTGAAAAACGCAAAACCGGGCTTCCTGTTGCCTACATCACAGGACGCAAGGAATTTTACGGATACGATTTTGCCGTTTCGCCGAGCGTTCTTATTCCAAAGCCGGACACGGAAATTCTTGTTGAAAAAGCGATTGACGAAATTATTGCGAAAATTGAATTCCGGCCGGAAATTATTCTTTCGGTCTGCGATATGTGCGCCGGAAGCGGCTGCGTGGGAATTTCAGTTCTTAAAGCGCTTGTTGAAGAATACAAAATTCCTTCTGAAAAACTTCCGAAATTCACTTTTGCTGACATCAGCGGAGAAGCCTTGAATATCGCCAGGCAAAATGCAAAAAATCTTCTTCCGCAAAGCGAATTCGAGGAGCTACGTTTTATCCAGACGGACTTGTTTTCAGAAATTCCTTTCACTTTCGACTTGATTCTTTCAAATCCGCCTTATATTCCCGCCGAAATGGTTTCAGAACTTTTAAAAGACGGAAGAAACGAGCCTCGGCTTGCGCTTGACGGCGACATCGGAACTTTTGGCGAGCCAACCGGAAAAAACGACGGTCTGGGAATAATCCGGCGGCTGGTTCCCGAAAGCTATGAGCATCTTGCGCACAATGGCGTTCTTATTATGGAAACCGGCGAGTACAACGCAATGGAAACAAAAGTTCTTTTTGAGCAGAACGGTTTCAGATGCACAAAAATCTTTCAGGACCTGGAAGGGCAGGATCGGAACGTCTACGGAATAAAATAAACGCCCGGCCGCTGCACGAATATTTTTCTAAAGGCTAGCTTCCTGCACACAGAAAAATGTAATTCCTTCGCTGGAAAATTTTTCCTTTACGGCGGAAATCACAGCTTTCGCTTTTTTTGCGTCGCTTCTGGAAAGATATGCAAAGAGCACAAAATTTTGTTCCGGCCATGTTGTTGTGCCCAGTTTTTTTGAATGTCCACCGCGCCCCTGAACTGTAGGAATAACAGTGTACTGAATTTCCGGCAGTTCCTGCTCAAGAAGCTCTGTTATGTCTTCCTGAACAGACTGGTTCGCGATTATTTCTATACGATAATTCATTTCTTCTGACATAAAATCCCCTACTCTTTGTATTCAACTTTTATTTTTGAACGCGATGTATTTTTCTGGTTTTTCATTACAATTGAATACAAAACTGGAATTACAAGCAGCGTTACAAATGTTGAAGAAGTCAATCCGCCAACAACTGCAATTCCAATCGGCTGAACCATTCCAGACATTCCTTCTGTTGCAAAGCACATTGGAAGCATACCAAGAATTGTTGTCAAAGTTGTCATCAAAACCGGGCGCAGGCGGCTTACTCCAGCCTGGAAACACGCTTCCATAAGCGGAATATCACGGCCGCGCAGAAGATTTGTGTAGTCAACAAGAATAATTCCGTTGTTTACAACAATTCCTACAAGCATAATCAAACCGACCATCGACATAATCGAAAGCGGCTGGTTTATAATTTTATAGAAGAACACAACGCCGATAATCATAAACGGAATTGTGGCAAGATTTATAAGCGGAGCCTTGAACGATTCGTATGTTGCCGCCATAACACCGAAAACAAGAATTATCGCAAGCACAATAATCGCCATGTACATTTTCATCTGATCGGAAACATCCGCCCACGAGCCTTCGTAGCTTACGGTAACGCCTTCAGGAATGATAAATGAATTTGCAATTCCCTCACGGATTGAATCTTCAACAAGGTTCGCATTTTTTTCAGAAACAATTGAAGCCGTTACATGGACAATTCTTGTCTGGTTTTCACGGCGAATCGAAACTGGTCCAAGCCCGCGCTTCAGCGAGGCGAAATTGGAAACCGAAACTTTGCCATTGCTTCCGTTCACGTACATTGATTCCAAATCCACAACATTTTTGCGGTCTTCCGGCTTGTACATAACAACAACATCATATTCTTTTCCGTTGTTTCTGTATTCAGTGCTTGTAACGCCGTTTATCGCGTAATTAATCTCGCGCGCGACTGAAGTGACATCAACGCCGAAAGCATAGGCGCGGTCGCGGTCGATATCAACTTCAACCTGAGGAAGTCCGCGCTCCGTATCGATTGAAGGCTCTCCGATATCCGGGATTGCTTCCATAACCGCCTTTATTTTATCAGCCACATCAAGAGCCGCATCCAAATCATCTGAACGGATTGCAATATCAAGGTCATCACCTGTCATCTGGCCGCGCATTCCGGCATTAAAACTGAATGAAGCGCCCGCAAAATCATTGAAATGAGCACGCAGTTTCTGCTGAATTGTCTGGGCATCATCAATCTGCGCTGAGCTTTCAGGAAGCCGAATCTGGATATTCGCCTTGTAAGTCGCAGAACTTCCTGCGCCCCGGCCGCCTGAACCAACCGTTGTTGTAAGATACTTATATCCTTTCACCTCGTCTTTTATGATTTTTTCAAATTCAAGCGCAATTGCCTTTGTATCTTTCAGCGGAGTTCCAATCGGCATTGTAATACTCAGCGTTACAGAATCATCATTTCCGTTCGGCATCATATTTACGCGCATCGTAGGAATAAGCGCAACTGAAACAACCAGAAAACCAACTGCAATCACAAGAGTAACTGCTCTGTATTCCAGAGCGGCTTTCAGCAGTTTAGAATAGGCTTTCGTTACAGCCTGAATCGCTTTTTCAAACGCTCCGTACAGAATTTTAAAGAATTTTGACTTCACCGGCTTTTCATTTCGGTTTGTAAGCGGCAGAAAAACACCGGCAAGAACAGGAACAAGGAAAATCGCAACAAGCAAAGAAGAAAGAAGCGCAATTACAATCGTAAAAATAATTCCCTTGAACATCTGCCCCATCATTCCAAGCTCTTTCATATACAAAAGGAACGGAACAAAAACGCAGATTGTTGTAAGGTTTCCAGAAATTACAGAAGAAATCATCTCCTGGGAACCAAGAATCGCCGCAATTTTTGGCTTTGCGCCGCGCATTCGGTAACTGTAAATGTTGTCAATCATTACGATTGAAGCGTCAACAATCATTCCAACGCCAAGAATAAGTCCTGTCATCGTCATCATATTCAAAGTGATTCCGGCAAAACTCATTGCAAGCAGAGTAATAATAATTGAAAGAGGAATTGAAATTCCAATGATAATTGTAGACTTGAAATTCTGAAGGAAAACAAAAAGCACGATTACGGCAAGAACCAAACCTTCAACGGCAGATTCAACAAGCGTATTTATTGTTTCGCGGATTGAATCTGTGTCATCCTGAAGAATTGTCATCGAAATATCAGAAGGAAGAAGGCTTTCAAGCTCCGACATTTTTCCATACACATTGTTCGCGACCGTTACAGAATTTGAGCCGGACTGCTTTGTAACAGAAACATAAACTCCTGGCTCTCCGTTAATATAAACTTCGCTGGAAACATCCTCGTAGCCGAAAAACGCTTTTCCAAGGTCGCTGAGCTTAACATCATATCCATTGATTGAAGTGATTACTGTGTTGTTGATTTCTTCAATTGAATTGAATTCGCCGGTTGTGCGCACAACATAATCCTTCTGACCTTCATTCATCTTGCCGCCGCCAAGCTCCAGATTCTGCTTTGCGAGCGCTGAAGAAACTGTGCTGACTGTAAGACCGTAAGCCGCAAGGCGGTTCTGCTCAAGCTCAACTCGGACGATTTTTGTTTTTCCGCCGTAAACGCTTGCCTGAGCAACGCCGTCCGCCTGCTCAAGAATATCAATAATGTTGTCTTCCGCAATCTGCTTCAAATCGCTGGCAGAACGATTTCCTTTTACCGCAATTCTTAAAATCGGCATAGAATTTGAATCCATCTTGAAAATCGTAGGCGAACCTGCATTATCCGGCAAACTTCTTGAAACACGGTCGAGCTTGTCGCGAACATCGTTTACAGCTTCATCAATATCTGTGCCGTAGTTGAACTCCAGAGAAATTCTGGACGAGCCTTCACTGGAAGTTGAAGTCATATTCTTCAGCCCGCTTACGCTTACCAGCGAGCTTTCAAGAACTTTGGTAACAGTTTTTTCAACGGATTCCGGTCCTGCGTTCGTATAAGTTGTTGAAATCATAATGTACGGTGAATCCACTTCCGGGAAAAGTCCGATTGCAACATTTTTCAGTGTAAAAATTCCAACAAAACCAAGAAGCGTAAATACAATCAACGCCAGAACAGGATGATTTAAAGTCTGTCTAGAAACACTCATCAGTCAGCTCCTTGCGCAGTTTCCGCCGCCGGCTTCTGATTGCTCAGGTCATTCACTTTTGCGCCTTCGCTCAGGCTTAACATTCCTTCATAAACAACTTTTTCACCAGCCATAAGATTGTCTGTAATTTGAATCATCGAATCAACAGATTTTCCAGTTTTTACTTCACGGCGGCTTACCGTGCTGTTATCGTTCACAACAAAAAGATAAGCCGAGCCGTCATCATTCAGAACAACTGCGTCCGACGGAACAACAAGCTGCCCTGAATATTTTGTTGTGTACAACTTTACTTTTGCAAACATTCCGGCATTTATCCGGGAATCTTTTTTATTGAAGTTCAAGATTATTTCCTTTGTGCGTGTTGAAGAATCAACAACAGGGCTGACGCGGCTTACGGTCGCAGTGAAAACAACATCTGGATACGCTTCAAGGAAAACTTCCGCCTGCAGACCAGTTTTCAGCTCCGCAACATAACGTTCTGGAATTGAGCAGCTCACCTGAAGATTGTCTATATCACCAATCATTGTAACCGCAGAATTTGTTGTTACTGTTGTTCCAACTTTGAGCGGGGAAGAAACAATGCTTCCGCTGATTGGCGCTTCAACAGGGCTAAGAGCATACCGAGTTCCAGGCTCGCTAGGATCAACTTTTGCAATAACATCGCCGCGGTTCACGTGCGAGCCGAGCATTACATTTATCTGGGCAACTTTTCCGCCCATCGAAGGAAAAACTTCAACAGCGCTTTGGCTTTCAACTTCACCGTTTGTAATAACATAATCTGTAAGAACAGCATTTTTAGCTTCTACCGAACGAACAGAAAAAACAGTGCTTCCACCGCCCTTCCCCATTCCACGGCCGCCCGCAGGCATTGCGCCGCCATCACCAGCTTTTTTTGAAACGGCAATCGCCACAAGAGCCGCCACAAGAACCGCAACTGATATTAAAATAATAACCAATGATTTCTTTTTTTTGTCTTCCATATTTATATTCTTCCTATTTTATTAATTCTTTGTTAATTCGATTTTTCCAAAGTTCCAAATTCAATTCCAAGCACGCTTTCCAGGTCAAGAATTGTGCTTATCAAAGTGTAAGCCTGGCTTTTCAAATTTACGCCGGCGCTCAAAACTGAATCGTTCGCATTCTGAAGGGAAAGAAAATCTGTCTTTCCATAGTTGTACGCCGCAAGCGTCATCTGATAAGTCTGGTTCGCAAGCTCTTCTGTGGACTTCAAGGAATCAAGCTGGCTCACCGCCTGGTTAATCTTCCTGATATAGCTTTCTGTCTGCACCGCAACGGAAGTTTTCGCGTCTTCCAAAGATTTTTCAGCCGTATCAAGCGCATTTTTCTGGGTTTTTATATTTACAGCTCGCGAAGACCACGGCAAAATTCCATCAAGAGGAACAGAAACTCCAACCGAAATCTGGTTTGTTGTGCTCCATTCATCCAGAGAAGAATTTTTCGACTTTCCGTAAGAATAACTTCCAGAAACAGTCGGCGCATACGCTGAAAAACGCGTGTCAAGCAGAGAATTTTTTGCAATTTCAACGTTGCACTCAGCAGCTTTTACATCTGGAGCCGGCTCATTAACTTTTGGAAGCGACTCGAAAGAAATTTCCTTCAGGTTCAGAATTTCATCCAAACTTCCGGCAAGGGAAACTTCTGTTTTCTGCGGAATTCCAAGAATCTGCTTGAAACTAGCCAAATCATTCTGAAAATTAATTTCCGCCGACTCAACGACCGGCTTTTTTGACTCGTAGTTCACACGGCTTGTAAAAGAATCCAGCTCGCTGATTTTTCCGTTCCTGAACTTTTCCTCGTTGTTAAGATATTGCGTCAGGCTTGTTTCAAGGCTTCTTTTCTGAAGGGCAAGATTTTCCTGCTGGTAAATAAGATTGTAAAAATTCTTGCGGACTGAAAGCTCTATTTTGCGGACAGCCTCGTTGTATGTCAGAAGCCCTTTTTCATAATTCAGCCTGGCGCCGTTTATTTCTGTATAAAGATTTGTCTTCAAGCTAAGGTTCACCGAGCCTGACAAACTGAAATTTGTTGTGTCACTTTCAAAATTGTCGCTGAAATTTCCATTCAATGCGGCGGTTGGACTTACGCTGTTCCATGAATACTTGTTTTTCAGCTCCAAATCGTCCAATGTGTTTCCAGCGATTTTTACCGAAATATTATTTTCCTTTGCAAGCTGAACCGCATCCTCAATTGTCAGCTCCTTAACCTGCGCATACAAGCTGCTCATAAGCAAGAACAGCACAAAAAGCGCCGAAATTCCTTTTAGATTCATACCAGAATCCTCCATTTTTCAACCATTAACAAATAATTAACGAATTTATCGGTAATAAAGTTACTTTAAAAATAATTGAATTTTTAATTTTTTTGAATTTATTTTGGCAGCATGAGCAGCGAGTTTTTTTTGCAAATCGTGAAAAAACGCTTCCGTCAGATTTCCAATTTGCTCCAGATGGATTGGACTCGCGCTTCGCTTGAAAAGATTCGGGTGCTCCGCACTTTAATTGGTTCAATCGCCCAAAATCTTCACAAATTACAAATCTGCCTACGCTTTCGTTACTTTTACAAAAAAACTCGCCGTTCATGCACAGAAATATTTGCCACGCAATTGTATTTTCAGTATCTTTTTAAATGTGAGCAAGAATGTAATTTTCAACTCGCCGGAAGATGATCCGGCAGCTTTGATTGCAGAATTTTTCTCGACATTTCCGCAATACAGCACGGACGACGCAAGAAGCAAAATTTCCAGCGCATGGAATTTTCTTCTGAAAAAAAGCGACGGAATCCTGCGTTCATGCGGAAAGCCTTACTATCTTCATCCAATGAGAATCGCATTCATTCTTGCCCAGGGAGAATTTGACTCCGACTGCATTGCGGCGGGAATTCTTCACAGCACGCCAACTTTAGGCGCAACCCACGAAGAAATCGAGCAGAATTTCGGAAAAGATGTTGCAACAATAATCGACGGAATCAGCCGTATTACAAGCGTCCAGATAAAATCAAAAACTCTTCAGCAGGCAGACGCAATCAGAAAAATGCTTTTTGCAATGGTTGACGATGTGCGCGTTATTTTTGTAAAAATCGCCGACCGACTGGACCGAATCCGCAACATAAGAAACGTTGAAAAGCCGAAACAGCGCCAGATTGCGGCGGAAGCCCTTGACATCTGGGCGCCTCTTGCCGACCGCCTGGGTATGTCAAATGTAAAAAACGAATTTGAAGACCTGAGCCTGAAATACACAAATCCGGATGCGTTCCAGCAGATAAAATCTGTTATAAACCTGAAAAAAGACGAGCGCGCCGAATATCTTGAAAACGCAGTAAAAAAAATTCAGGCTGAAGCAGACAAATTTGGAATAAAAGTAGCAATTACAAGCCGGGCGAAGCATTTTTATTCAATTTACCAGAAAATGCGCAAAAGAAACAAGGAACCGGGCGAACTTTACGATTTGCTTGCGCTACGGATAATCTGCCAGAAAAAACAGGAATGCTACACGCTCGTTGGAATTGTCCACAGCCTTTGGAAACCGCTTGAAGGACGGTTCAAGGATTATATCGCAATGCCAAAATCAAACGGCTACCAGTCGCTGCATACAACTGTCATGTGTGAAGACCGTCCGCTCGAAATTCAAATCCGCACGCAGAAAATGCACGACATTGCGGAAAACGGCGTTGCTTCCCACTGGCTTTACAAAAAAGGCAAAAGCCACGATTTAGTAGATTCAAGCCAGCTGACAATTTTCAACCAGCTTCAGGAACTGCGGGAAAAACAAGTTACAAACGAAAATTTCTTCGCAAGCCTCAAAAACGATTTGCTTGGAAATGAAATTTACGTTTTCACTCCGAACGGCGATGTAAAGCATCTTCCGGAAGGTTCAACAGCAATTGACTTTGCATACTCAATTCATTCCGGCATCGGCGAAAAAATAATCGGCGCAAAAGCGGACGGAAAAATAATTCCGATTACACAAAAACTGAAAAACACTCAAATTATAGAAATTTTAACAAATCCACAGGCTCATCCAACAGAAAACCAGCTGAAATTTGCAAAAACTTCAAAAGCGCGACAGAAAATTCATGCCTGGCTAGTTGCAAACGATCCTACATTTGTTGATAAAACCACAATAGAAAAAATTGAAGCCTCAAAAGCCGAGCATGAAGCACAAAGCCACGCAATTCAGGATGAAAAACGGAAAGGCCACAAAAAAGGAAGCGGCCCCGCAGAAATTCCAAGCAATATCACAAAGGTAAAAGTTGCCGGCTCTTCAAATTTCATATATAACTTCGCGCAGTGCTGCAAGCCGGTTTACCCAAACCCGATTGTCGGATACGTTTCAATGTCGAACGGCGTAATGATTCACCGTGCGGACTGCCTGACTTACCTAAGAATCCCGAACCACGAAAAAAAGACTGTTCCAGTTGAATGGGACGAAAATCAGTCCAAATAATAACATTTTGAAGAAACTTTCTTTTTTGCCTCATCAACGGAAACGATTGCCCAGCCACGTTTTTCAAGATAGCCCGGAAGATTGTATTCCATAAATCCAAGGTTGCTCGTGATTTCCTTGTGCGTATGCCCGTCAATCAGCGCAAGAACGCCATTGTCCGCGCAATACGAAATAAATTTGTTGCGTTCAATTGAATTCTGCATAACAAAATAAAAAAGTCCGCCCGCATACGCCGGAACATGCATAAAAACAAGTTTGTTCCGCCCTTTTTCGTTGTATTCCATATCCCGCTTGAAAGCCGTAAGCTGCTCGTCGCCCAAAGAGCCGCTCGCTGAATCCAAAAAATAGCACGTAAAATTTTTTGTTCTGAACTTATAGAAAGAATGGTACGGAAAACTGTATTTTTCAAAATTCTTCCAGCCGGCATTGTACAAATCGTGGTTTCCAACAACATTGTAGGTTTTTATCCCGAATTTTTCTTTAAGCTTTTCTGAAAATTTCTTGTAATCCTTGAATTCCGACTCAAGTCCATGCTCCGCAACATCGCCAAGACAAACACAAAATTTCGGGAATGGTTTTTCTTTTCCGTCAAAATTGCTTGAAATCCAGTCAAAAAATTCATCGTCGCGCCGGTCGCCGTTTTTTCCAATTCCTTCACCGCCGAAATGAACATCCGTAATCACAAGAATTTCATACGAATCAAGCGCCGAAACTTCCTCGCAAACATTCAAATCTTTCAATTTTGAAGAACGATTCCGAATAGAGCCGTCGCGGTACAAAAATTCATCCAGCCCGTATGAATAATACTGGCAGGAACAAAAAGCGAAGCCAAGAGCGGCAAGAAAAAATGTCAAAACAAATTTAAAAAAGATTTTTTTCATCAGAATTCAAGCCTTCCATAAATTCGTATGCCTATGCTGTTCAAATTCGAGCTCAAAGTAAACATATCGATATACTGAATTTCAATTTCGCCGCCAACCGCAAACATATCAATAAATTTATAATCCGCGGAAAATGAAAAATCCGGCGCAAACCAAAGCATATAACGGTACATTGAATACGACGAAACCGAAAGGCAAAGATTCAGCGGAGCAACCGGCCGGAAATTGAATTCGGTCTTGAACGCAATCGAACTGTTTTTCAGCGCAGGAACATCATCTTCTATTGCGAAAATATGCGCGCTTTTCCCGTGGTAAAGAAAATTCAGCATGCAGTCAAATTTCTTCGGCGTATGGTACGAAAGATACACGCCCGTAAGAAAATCAACTTCCGTAAAAATGTCGCTGCAGGAAACAAAATGAAAAATCGTTCCCCAGCCGGCATTGAAACAATCAAAAAAAGTCGGCCAGTAAACAGCTTCAGTAGAAAAATCAAGCTGGCTCGGCTGAAGCAAAAAACCGGCGTTCGCCCGAATTTCACGCATATTCAAATCTGCGGAAATATCAACAGCCGTAGTCATTGGCGCAAAGTCAGCGCCGTTTTCAAAAGTCAAGCCGTTTGTAACGCTCCAGTTCATCTGCGGAGTAAAAAAATCCACAATCTTCGCATTCGCAAAAGATGAAAAAAAGAGAAAAACTGATAAAACCAAAACCAAATGAATTATTTTTTTCACAGCTTATCTGCCTGTATCCCTGATTTTTCCTGGAACATAATCCGGGTCTTCAATTCTTATCAGCGCGCCAGCCTGAAGAGGAATTTTTGTAAAAAGAACACATTCGTGTCCGTCGCAAACCCAGCTGCGCAAAGTTCCGTTCTCCGGGTCAACAATCCGCCATTCGTCTTCCGCCGCTTTTTTAGCCACAATATCCGGCGAAACGAATTCAATTTTCTCGCCGGATTTTATCATATTCAGCGGAACCATTTTATAGAAACGCCAGCCGCTCTGCTTTTCAGCGGCACAAGGATTTTTTTCCGGATGAAGTTCGTAGTCCTTCAGCCGAGCCTCGCGGGCCTTGGGGTGCATTTTTTCAAGCTCATCCTGAATCCGAGCTTTAAAATCCCTTCCCGCGGCAAAAATCTTTTCCGCCTCGGTTTCAGAAAGTTCCTCCCCGATTTCCGCGGCAAGAATATAACGGCTGTCCGTAGCTCCGCTCACAGTTTTATTTGCGTCCGCCGGATTGTAGTAAAAACCGGTTCCGCTTTCGCGGTGGCTAACGTTTTCAAGCTCGTCAATAAAAGGTTTCGCCTCTTCAGAAGAAATTTTTCCTTCAAGAGCATCCAGCGCCTTTCTGTACGCTCTGGTTACCAAAGCAACATAATAAACGCTTTTCATGCGTCCTTCAATCTTTATTGAATCAACGCCAGCTTTTTTCATGTCTGCAAGATGCTCGACCATTCTTAAATCTTTGCTTGAAAGAACAGCCGTAAAATCATCGCCTTCAAAAACCGGAAAATATTCGCCAGGACGTTTTTCTTCTTCAAGAGCAAGCATTCCAGATTCAGCAAGCTGCTTCGCCTTTTCCGCCTCCGACAGAAGCTTAAAATTCCACCTGCAAGTATGGCTGCAAGCTCCAGCCTGCGCGCTTCTAGCTGTAAGATACGCGCTCATCAGGCAGCGGCCGGCATAGGCAATGCACATTGCGCCGTGAGCAAAAGCTTCAAGCTCCATGTCTGGAACCGCGTCTTTTATTTCGCGGATTTCTTTCAAAGTAACTTCCCTGCCAAGAACAACACGGCTGAAGCCCATCGATTTGTACATTTTCACAGCTTCCCGGTTTACACAGCTTGCCTGGGTGCTAACGTGAAGCTCCGCCTCAGGAAAATATTTCTGCAGAATCGGAACAATTCCAATATCCTGAACGATGAACGCGTCAATCGGATACGCCTTGAAATAATCAATATTCTGCAGAAAATTATCAATATCGCGGTTGTGGAATGAAATATTCAGCGCACAATGCAGTCTTCGTCCGGGAAACTGCTCCTTCAACGCAATTACTTTCTTGTATTCGTCCTCGTAAAAATTATCAGCCTTTACACGCAAGGAAAATTTCTTCAGCCCAATATAAGCTGCGTCCGCGCCATAGGCATACGCATAGTAAAGTTTTTCAACATTTCCAGCCGGAGAAAGCAATTCTATCATTATTCCGCCTTCAAGCTCTGTTCCAATTTAGGCTTGTTCTCATAAGTTTGACGTTCAGAAGTTTCTGAAATTCCAGTAACCTGATCCGCGATTTTAGCAAACGCGTTGTGGCTCGCCTCAAGATATCCTTCCGCAAGCTGAAACAAATGCATCATATCCGGGAAAATTTCCACAGACGAATCAACGCCGCAGCTTTTCAAAATTGAATCCAGCTTTTTCGCGTCCTCCGCAAGAATTTCCTTTTCGCCAACCTGAATATAAGTTGAAGGAAATCCTGCGAACTGCTCCGGATTTGCCAGTAGCGGTGAAACCAGCGGATTCTCAAGATTTGATTCATATGTATAAACTTCCGCGCTTTGCCGAAGCACATCCTTCGAGATAACTTCGTCCTGCGCCTTTTTCTGGGCGAACAACGAGGAATTCGGGCTTAAATTAAGCCACGGAGAAAGAAGAACCACTTTTTTTATGCAGTTCCTGTAACGTTCTCGCAAATTCAGCAGAAGCGCCATTGCAATCGAAGCGCCAGCGCCGTCCGCGGCAACAATAAATTCTGGAAGAGATTCCTGAACCTTTCCATTCTCATCAACGGAAGAATCCAATGAACGCGCAATCTGCTCCTCTGTGAACAACGCGCGGAAAACCGCCTGAATATCCTCAATGGCAGCAGGAAAGGCGTAAGTAGGCGCAAGACGGTATTCCGGCACAACAACGCGGCTGAAAGTGCGGTTCGCTAAAATTGAGCAGAAGCCTCTGTAGCTTGCCCTGGAGCCGCCCACAAACGAACCTCCATGAATATAGAACATAACCCTTTTTGAAGAATAAAGCTCCGGAGAAAGAACATCGCAGTTCACACCGCCGTAATTATGCTCCATACGCTCAACGTGTCCCGGAAGAATCGGACAGTAAAAAGCATCCTCAATTTTTTTTCTGAACGAATTTATATTCAGCTTTGAAACATACGACAAAAGCCTTAGTTTTTTCAAAGCAGCCTTTCTATTATCACTTTCTGCCATAGTTAAAAGTATAGCAAATCAATATTTTTTTTGCTATTCTTTAGTTATGCCAATTAAAATTAATGCAGATTTGCCAGCAGTAAACACGCTGGAACAAGAAAATATATTCGTAATGACCGAGCAGCGTGCTGAAACACAGGAAATCCGACCGCTGAAAGTCGCAATCGTAAACCTGATGCCAACCCGCGAAGTAACGGAAGTCCAGCTTCTGCGGCTGCTGGGAAACACTCCGCTTCAGATAGAAATTTCCCTAATCCGAATGGAGCACCACACGTACAAACACACCGGAAAAGAATATCTTGAAAAATATTACATTCCTTCAAGTGAAATTTTTAAGAATGAATACGACGGAATGATTATCACAGGCGCGCCAGTTGAACAGCTTCCATTCGAAGAAGTTGACTACTGGAGCGAACTTTGCAAAATAATGGATTATTCAAAAAAGCATGTATTTTCAACGCTTTATCTTTGCTGGGGCGCATTCGCCGGACTTTACCATCTTCACGGAATCCAAAAAATTCCGCTCGAAAAAAAATTATTCGGTATTTTTCAGAACGAACGCACAACTATGAATGATTCACTTCTCCGCGGACTTGACGACCTTTTCCCGATTCCGCAGAGCCGCCACACAACAATAAAAGAAGACGACATAATCGCCCGCCCGGAACTTACAATCCTTGCAAAATCCGAAGAAGCCGGCGTAACGCTTATAAAATCGAACAATGACCGCGAAATATTTATGACCGGCCACCTTGAATACGACACAAACACGCTGGCGAACGAATACTGGCGCGACAAGAACAAAAACCTTCCAATCGAGCTTCCAAAGCATTACTTCAAAAACGACGACTCAACAGCATTTCCAAGCTCAACATGGCGAAGCACCGCGCATTTGTTTTTCAGCAACTGGATAAACTATTACGTATATCAGGAAACACCTTACGACCTGAAAAATCTGGAAAGTTAAAACAAAAAGAGCGGAGAACACCATTCGCGTCTCCGCTCCTCAACTTAGCTCGCTGCGCCAACTAAACACATCCACTCGGCTTCGCAGCAGAGGGTGTCGCCAACGTAGAGTTTGCCGGCCTGCTTTATCATTTTTGGACTTGTGCGCAAGTACGTTATTTCCATGCGCGCCTTGTCGCCAGGACGAACCTGGTTTCTGAACTTAACTTTGTCCAAAGTCGCAAAAAAGAACAAGCTGTTTCCCGGAACAATTCCCTGATAGCGCAACGCAGCGCCGCCAGCCTGCGCCATAGTTTCACAGAGAATAACGCCAGGAACAACAGGATAGTCCGGAAAATGCCCCTTGAAGAAAAATTCATTTTCCGTAAAAGTATGCTCGCATACAGCGCCCTTTTCATCCGCGCTGATTATAGCGTCAACAAAAAGGAACGGCTCCCGGTGCGGCAAAAGCGATTTTATATCAGTTGTAAGCGCCATTATTTCACCTTCTTAAGAATGATTGCACCGTTGTGTCCGCCGAATCCGAAAGTTGCGCTCATTGCGGCATCAACATTCATTTCAATACCTTTGTTTGGAACGTAGTCAAGATCGCATCCACCCTCAACATCCTGCTCTTCAAGATTGATTGTAGGAGGAACAAAGCTGTCGTTGATAGCATTAATGCAGGCAATCGCCTCAATTGCGCCAGTTGCGCCAAGGCAATGACCATGCATAGATTTTGTAGAAGAAATCTTAAGCTTATGCGCATTCTCTTCGCCGAACGCAAGCTTAATCATATTTGTTTCAGAAGGATCATTGATATGAGTAGAAGTTCCGTGCGCATTGTAATACTGAATTTCAGAAGGATCCATTCCAGCATCCTTCAAAGCGCGAGTCATACATTTAGAACCGCAAATTCCATCAGGATTTGGTGAAGTAAGATGATATCCATCGCAAGAAGAACCGTATCCAGCAACTTCAGCATAAATCTTAGCACCGCGGGCTTTTGCGTGCTCATATTCCTCAAACACAAGGACACCAGCACCTTCACCCATTACAAAACCATTTCTCTTCTTGTCGAACGGTCGGCTAGCCTTAGTCGGGTCATCATCAAAACCTGTAGAAAGAGCATGAAGAACTTCAAACGCAACAATAGCATACCCATTGATTGTAGATTCAGCACCGCCAGTAAGACAAACATCAAGACGACCAGAACGAACCATATCAAAAGCAACACCCATAGCATCTGTTCCAGAAGAACAAGCCGTAGAAACAGCCTGAACAGGACCGTGGCAGCCAAACTGCATAGCAATATTTCCGCCGGCTTCATTTGGAATAAGCTCAGGAATTGTCATCGGAGCAGTCTTTGTGCATCCAGAATTAAAATACCCTTTTGCAGAAGCTTCTGTAACTTCAAAACCGCCGATTCCTACACCAAGAATACATCCAGTTTCATCAAGAACTTCAGCATTTCCCAAAAGTTTTGAATCTTCCAAAGCCTGTTTAGCAGCCGCAACCGCATACTGAGAGAAGCGCGCCATTTTTCTAGCTTCTTTTGGATCCATATAATCAGCAACATTGAAGTTTTTTACTTCCGCCGCATAATGAACTTTATTTATAGAAGCGTCAAAATGAGTAATCGGCGCAATTCCGCTCTTACCAGCCTTGATTCCGCTCCAGAATTCTGAAACACTGTTTCCAAGCGGAGTGATTGCTCCCAAACCTGTAATTACAACTCGTCTTTTTTCCATAATATTTCCTTTTTTCTTTATTTTTTTTATTTGCCTTAATTTCGAGTTTTTTTGCAAATTCTGAAAGAACGCTTTCGGCATATTTCCAATTTTCCCAGATGGATTTGGCTCGCGCTGCGCTTGTATTAATTCGGGTGCTTCGCACTTTTATTAATGCAATCGCCAAAAATCTTCACAAATTGCAAATCTGCCTGCGCTTTTATTTTTTTCACAAAAAACTCGACAGTCAGGCTATTCATCAAGCAAACAAGTTTGCTTGCTACGCAGTTGGCAAACATCCATGTTTGCATTCCTTCTTTAACAACCCATACCTGTCATAAAAACAGCGTCCTGCTGTTTTTATTCACCAAGCAAACAAGTTTGCTTGCTACGCGGTTGGCAAACATCCATGTTTGCATTCCTTCCTTAGCAGCCCATTCCTCCGTCTATTCCTAATACTTGGCCGGTGATGTATGTGCTAAGGTCGCTGGCAAGGAACAAAGCGGCATTCGCAATGTCTTCCGGTTTTCCAGCGCGTTTCAAAGGAACTGAGTCAATCATTGATTTTTTCAAGTCCTCGTTCAAAACAGCAGTCATATCTGTTTCAATAAATCCAGGAGCAATGCAGTTCACACGGATTCCGCGCGCACCCACTTCCTTTGCCAAAGACTTGCTATAGGCAATCAAGCCGCCTTTTGAAGCCGCATAGTTCACCTGTCCGCCCTGTCCGTGAATTCCAACAATCGAGCTCATATTGATAATTGAGCCGGCGCGGGCACGGAGCATCGCATTCGAAACAATCTGCGTAACAACAAAAGTTCCAGTAAGATTTACGTTCAGAACATTCTGCCAGTCTTCCATTTTCATTCTGAAAGAAAGACCGTCGCGTGTAATTCCTGCATTGTTCACAAGAACATCAAAATTTCCAGCCTCAGCAAGAGCAGCTTTCACCACTTCTGAAAGAACCGCGGCATCACCGACATTCGCGCAAATTTCATGGAAAACAGTTCCATTTTCCTTTGCAAAAGATTCAAGTTCAGGCTTCGCAGCAGAAGGTTTTGAGCACAATCCCCAGACTTCAGCGCCGTTTGCCAAAAAAGTTTCCACAATCTTGCGGCCAATTCCTCGGCTAGAACCCGTAACAAGGGCTTTTTTTCCTTTCAACATCAGCAAAACTCCAGAATTACAAACTCAATCCATTGATTGAATCAACAGTATTAATAGATGGAACTTTAAATTTCTCACCAAATTCAGTTTTTGCCCAAAGTCCAGAAAGAACTTTTCCAGGACCAACTTCAAGAATCTGCCAGTCGTCATCCAAAATTGAAGCAAGAACAGCTTCCTCTGAAGTCCATCGAACTGGATTTGTAAGATGAAGAACAGCGTTTTTCTTGATTTCAGCGCCGCTTGTTACTTTTTTTCCTGTAACATTGCTGAACAATTCAATTTTCGGGTCATTGAATGAAACATCCGCGATTGCCTTTTCAAATTCATCAGCGGCTTTCTGCATCAGCGGAGAATGGAACGGACCTGCAACAGCAAGCCGAAGAGCACGGCGCGCGCCAGCTTCCTTAGCCTTTGCCTCAACTTCTGTAAGAGCGTCAAAAGTTCCGCTTACTACAGTCTGAACAGAACTGTTCAAGTTCGCAGCGTAAGCATCTTTTATTCCAGAAGCAATCTCTTCAACTTTTTCCGGAGGAAGACCGATTACAGCAGTCATTCCTGGCGCATGACCTGCATTTTCAGCGGCAATCTCCTCGCAAACTTTCTGCATAATCTGACCGCGCTTCTGAACAACTTTTATAACATCCTCAAAAGAAAAAACTCCGGCGGCATACAACGCAGGAAATTCACCAAGAGAAAATCCCATTGAAGCAGAAGGAACAATTCCCTTGCCTTCAAGAACTTTCATAGTTGCCAAAGAAGCAGTTGTAATTGCAAGCTGGCTGTTATCTGAACGGCTAAGAATTTCTTTTTCTGATTCCCACATAAGGTGCGGCATATCTACACCAGTTATTTTTGAAACCTCATCAACAACCTTGCGTGCTTCAGGAAAAGCTTCGCAAATATCCTTCAACATTCCAGGTTCCTGCGCACCCTGACCAGGAAATAAAAATGCAAATTTCTTAGACATAGTTACCTCATTAATTTTTTAAAATGACATTTTTTTACTTTTTGTCATCCTTATTTAGTCTAACAGAATAAGAGAATTTGTCAAGCAGAACATTATTTCCAGGAATCTAATGAGACATAAATAATTCACAAAAATACAGGAAAATGTAGAAGTTAATAAAATTTGAAGCCAATATTTTCCGGCAAAATCACAGCCTTTTTATATAATTATTAAGTTTTTTGTCAAAAGTAAAAATTTCATCACCTAAAATATGTTTTCTGGAAATTAAAATACAATCCACAAAATCAAAAGCAGTGTCTGAATATATATTTATTGCTTCTAAAATCACTTCTTTATTTTCAATATCTATTTCTTCAAAAAGAGGCCCAACAATTTCTTCTATTTTATCACGCGGAACTCTATACACTTTTAACAAAACGTACACAACTTCAGCAATTATCTCTGGCAAAGTAAACGCACCAGACTGAATTATACGTTCCGATTGAGAAGCTTGCTCAGGAATATCATTCAAAAGATATCTTAAAATCGCATTGGTATCCAAAAGTTTTTTCATTTATTCACCTGAAAAAGCATCCCTAGCAGCCTTTTCTTCCTGAGAAATTAAATCTGGATTTGCATACAAAGAGGCAATTCCTTTGCAAGATTTTATCTTCTTTTGAACAGTTTTTTCTTCATCTAATACAATAATTGCCTGCTGCTGAAATTTAAACGACAACCTCTCAAGCGGAACAAATGCGTTTCCATCATAATACGCCTTTACAGCAATCATTTTTCACCCCCTTTTTTATAATATAACATTGTTTTCATGAATTTTCCATAAACTTTACGAACCACATCATCCATTTTCCAGAAAATCTTCAATTTCAGAAAAAAAGATTGTAACCTTCGGCGGGGAATTTTGTTGTTTTAGTGTAAAGCGAATAATTAAAGAATATACTCCAGCTCCCGGTGATTTTTCTCTCCTTTTTCATCGGGAGCTTTTCTTTTAAATATGATATTCCCGCAAAAAAGAATATGTTATAATTAAATTATGAAAAACGGCTTTGAATCAGTAAAATGCGATGAGAAAAATCCAAAATGGCAGGAAGCGTCAAAACGCGAGACACCAATTTACGACAGGAACGACATCCGCTCGGACTTTGAGCGCGACTACACAAGGCTTCTTCACTGCCAGGCCTACCGCCGCCTTAAGCACAAGACACAGGTTTTCTACGCGCCGCACAACGACCATGTATGCACAAGAATGGAACACGTTATGCACGTGGCAAGCGTTGCAAGCACAATCTGCAAGTATCTTGGGCTGAACGAACAGCTTTCCAACGCAATCGCGCTCGGACACGACATTGGGCACGCGCCTTTCGGACACCACGGAGAAGACTGCCTGAACTCGCTTATGGAGCAGAAAGAAGGCAAGGACGCGCCAAAAAAATTCTGGCATGAGCGCAATTCCCTGTTTTTTGCAGATTTCATAGAAACTCTTCCTGACCCGGACGGAATCGCACAGCCACTGAACCTTACATACGCCGTGCGCGACGGATTAATCTGCCACTGCGGAGAAATCGACCAGCAGGGAATAAAACCCCGGGAATACGCGATAGACTTGTATTCAATAAAACGCCCCGGACTTATACAGCCGTTCACGTGGGAAGGCTGCGTTGTAAAAATCGCGGACAAAATCGCCTATCTTGGAAGAGACATTGAAGACGCGCGGCAGTACCACATTCTGGATATGGCTGCATACCGCCACATGAGAGAAATCGTGGCTACAACTTTGAATTCAAAAGGAAACCATGCGTTCCGAAGCGGAAAAGCCGTGAACACAACAGTCCTTATAAACGACCTTATAGTTGACCTTTGCCAGCAGAGCAGCCCGGAAAAAGGACTCTGTTTCAGCGAAGAATACTTCAACTTCATTGTTGAGCTGAAAAAATTCAACTTTGCGCACATATACAACCACTGGCGGCTGAAGGAATTTTCATACTACGCAGACAACTGCATACAGACAATCTTCAGAACATTAATGCGATACTACGAGCACGCAAAGAACGGAAGAATGGCGCAAGCCCTGAAATACTATCCAGTTTTAGGAAAAACATTTGTGGAATGGCTGATAAAATACACAAACTACCGCCCGGCAACCTGGAAAACAGAAGTAGACAGAAAAAAAATCCTCCGCCTGAACACTGTGCAGGTATTCAACCTGAACGACATAGCCTCATACACAAAATGCGTAGTTGAATTTATTTCCGGAATGACCGACGTTTTTGCAATACAAGTATATGAAGAGATAATTTCGTTCTAGAAAATTTAGCCGTTCGACCTTATTCCATCAAACCTCCTCATTTACCACGAATATTGAATTTTTTACAAATTATGAAAAATTCAATATTCATATATTTATCGCGAAAATATTCCAAAAACAGAAATAAATCACATTTTTTTTGAAAAAAAAGCGGAAATGAGCTAGTGATAAATTTAATTTTCAAATTGCTGACAGAATCAAAAACTAGCAAACAGGAACAGTTTTTATCAGTTCATACACATTCTGAACATCAGAAAAGCCAAGTTTTTTCAAACTGCAACAGCTTTCCTGCAAAGCAAACGGAAATTCATCCGCCATCTGCCCGAAAATCCTCATGGCAAGATTTGAGCCAAGTCCGCACTTTTCAGCTTCCGCGGAAAAATCATCTTTTGAAACAGAACTTCTTGAAAATTTTCCGTTTATTCCTAAAGACATTTCATCTGTTGAAGATTCATAAATTTTTGTACTTATAATATCATAAGCTGGAGCAAGTCTTAGCGATTTCAAATCCTCACTATATAGAACTGAAAGATTTTTTATATGATTATCTGTATTTCCAATCAAATAATTGAAAACAACTATTTTCCAGAGCTTCAGCATATCTTCCATCGGATTAGAAAATTCAGAACGCACAAGGGCAAACATTTTTTTCAGATATTCACATCCAGGCTTTTCATATTTATCAGAAGAACTTATTCCTAAAGCCTGCGAAAAATCTTCCTGATGCAGCCTGAACGGAACTTGCAAACCATCAAGAAAACGGCAATTTTCTTTTATAATTCTGTCATAACGCTTTGTTGCGAAAAGAAGATTTTCATCCGCGGAAGAATTTTCAGATGTATTTACAATAAAACTTTCCGGCACTTCAACTCCAAGTTTTTTTGCAGTCATAAGACAAAGCTGCTCATTTGCAACAATTTTATGCAGGCGCACATGACTTTGCTTAACAATATGAGTGCTAGGCGCGCTTCCAAGAGGCTGATACCATTCTTTATTTTCATCTGAATAATACAATCCAGCTTTTCCAGACGCTCCAGTCAAAGACAAATGAGATTTTACAACAATATCAACAGACTTTTGAATTCCCTCATTAGCAAGTGCCAGGACTTCCTTCTTTGAAAGTTTTTTATAGCCTCCAGAAACTTCATCAGTATCAAAGTCAGAAACCCTTATCGCCCCTAAGCACTCTTTTCCAAGCTCCCGGAGAATTGAAATATAATCATTGCTATTCACATGAATAGACTCCGCAACACAACGACGCGTAAAACCTTCCGGCAAAAGACCTTCAAAAAAATTCTTTGTTCTAACAGGTGAAAAAGATTTTTGCTCTTTCGGAAGACTTAAAGAAATAGCCCGACACCTCCGATCAGACACATAGTTTTCATTATAAGAAAAAGAAGCGTCCTCTGCATTTTTGCAGGAAATCACACCGACATCCTCAAAAAAGCCGTTTTTTTCTATCTGAACGCGAAGATTCATTTCTTTCATTTTCCGCGCTCCTCCACAAATATGTCAAGAGAAAGGAGATTTGCCACGGAAAACGCTTTTTCAAGTTCGGCAGTAGGCTTTCCATTTTCCAAATCAGACAAAAAACTTACGCTGAGTCCAGTAAAATCGGAAATATTCTTCTGGGTATAACCAAGCTGCTTGCGACGGCTGCGAATCGCCTTTCCCAATGAAACTGAATCTGATATTTTCATGATGAACGCAGTATCTCCTTTTACAAAAATTTAGCCGTTCGACCTTATTCCACAAAAATCAGTATAAATAAGCCGAACGGCTAAGTCAATCACAAACTTGAACAATCACCTTAGATTTTGCCTGACTGCAAAACGCTTTTGAACGCTCTTTCTGAAGGGTAAAAATCTTTTAAAATACAAAAACCTTCCAAGGAAAATTCCCGGAAGGTTTTACTCAAATATAAATTTTGTTGTGGCGCATAGATTTTCAGATGCAGCTTTTAGGGAATCCTTTGCCACTCGAATTTTCCATTATTAATCTTTAAATATTCTCACATCTCAATTTGATATTATTAGCTAGGTCTTATCTATCAGCAACAATTCGTTCAGCATTAGTAAAACCTTTGAGCTCTTCAGATAAATTTTGAATATTATGATTCCATTTTTTTACTCAGCGGAATCCAAATTAATAATTTTGGTTTATTTTTAGTCGTTAGTTTCTACAGCACCTCCTGTTTTTTTAGCAGATTCTTTCTCGAACTTTATTGAGCCTTTAATAAAACTCTTGACTTGTGAATCGGCAATGAACGTTATTTTCACATTGCTGATGTCCAAAGCTGAAACATCTTCAGCATTTTCATGGCCAGTTCCGCCGAACGAAACTTTGAACATGCCCAAACCGTCGATTTTGATTTTTACGCCTCGGATCAATTCATCCTGGATTACCAAAACCAATTCTTCAATTACGCATTTCACATCCGCAACTGTCATTGAAGTTGAATGCGCAATTTTCTTAGACAAACTGCCCAAATTCATCGTATCGATGTAAACTGGAGCGGGATGATATTTAGCAGGACTTTCCAAATCCTGCGGATTAATATGTTTCTGAATAGAATACTTCATTATGAAATCCTTATTAAATTTCACCCCTTTTGAATACCATCCCTAAATTTTCAAAGCACTGCATCCGAAGCCTCAAAAGGGGCTTAGAATATTCCGCCACATACGTGGGGATATTTTAAATATACAAACACAGATTTTAGCCGGCAAGTTTTTTTTCAGTTTTCTGCGATTTTTTTGAAGATATTTTTTCAGTAAAAAAACAAGTTGATTTTAAATAAAAAGCAACTTGTTTTTACGCCAGAATCAACTTATTTCCGCACGAAAAACAACTTATTTTTAACTCAAAAACAAGTTGTTTTTTACCGTTTCCCAGCTTGAATCATAAAAAATGGCCGCCCGTTTATTCAGGCAGCCATCAACAGATTCACGAAAACTATTTCAGCTGGGCGGTTTCGATTGCCGTTCCTGAAGAAGTCTTTACAGCATAGCCAAGAACCGCATTGTCCGTACCATTACCATAACAATCACCATAAGATGCAGTAGAAGAATTACTAGAAGACGTTTTTGTATTTAGTTCTGTACTCTTAACAATCACACCTTTCATATTATTCAATGTTTTTTTCCAAAGCCCTATATTAACCTTATCATTTGCACCGCCACTCATTGTACTATCCGTAGGAACAAGAGAAACCTCCCAACCTCCCGTAAACACATCGTTCACAGCACCCTGCATAGTATAATCCATATCACCTGACACAGGAATCACAAGAGAAGCTACTGCTGGCATTTTTGCCGCACTCACATAATAACTTATATATGGAATTACATAATATTGGCTAAAACCATCAGCCTTCATAACTTCGCGTCGTCCAACATCAATATTAATTTGTTCACCAGTAATAGTGAATGAATCAACAATTACAGAATTTGTCGCTTCATCATATTCGGCATCATACTTTGAAAGATATGCATAACACAAACTACCATCTACATTTGCTGCGATATGAACACTACCATCAGGACCTGCCTTTACAGTACAGTACTCACCGCCATCACTAAATATTTTCTGGCACTTCCAACCACCATCAACACCATTATCTTTTCCGCTTTTAGGATCAGTATTATAACCATACCAACAATCTGAACCATCATACCAAACAGCAATAACTATATCAGTACTAGCCGAAGAACCTGGAATCACATCTATTGCGACAAACTGTCCAGCAGCGTACCCTGTATCGTAGAAATAATTGTTATCAACTTTATAAGTTTTGCCAGTCGAAGTATCTTCAGAGGTAGAATAATTCTGCCAATCCACTCCAGCAATTAAACTAAATTTTGAGGTATTCGCTTCAAAAACATATTTTCTATTATTATTATTATTACTGAGTTTTTGCGAAGACACATCTCCTAAACCTTCATTATCAACAAAATTATCAAAATCCTTTTTTGAATCAGGACACTCAGAACCAAAACGGAACCTTATCTGAGACTGAACATCATCGTAATACGCCAAATATACAGAAGTAGCAGTTCCGTGGGATGCAACCGCCAAACTTGGAGAAGAAAAACGAGTTTCTGTCATTGTATATGTAGAAGGATAAGTTCCTTTTACATAGCATTTTTTAGAACCAGGCAAACCAATAGCTTCAAGTCTTAATTTATTCTCGTAGTTATAATTGTCATCCATACTATCAGCATCTGTTCCCCAACGGCTTGTCATAAATGTAAAACGTCCAGACTGGGTATTAGTAGCACCACTAGGATATGTATCGAGACCTGTTGCAGTTCCATATGAATAACCATCATCATCAAATGCCATGCTGATATTTGAGAATGTTGCATAATTTTTCTGATAATTTTTATATGATCTGCCAATCCCATCCGCCATAGAAAAATCAGCAGGACCACTTACAAAAGCAAAACCTATCTTTCCATTCGAAGGATTAATCTTCATAACCGGTTCACTAAGCTTACCACTCATAGGAATAGCTGCATCACTATCAAATTCCCAAACATCAAAGTATATGTCATCAGTGAGCAAATGATTGCTTTTTTCTACCGGTTGCCGATTATAAGCATAATTTGCTTTTTGTTCATACGTGCTATCTTCCGTAATAGTATTTTTATATGAACCACAAGCATTATTATTGTTCTTATTATTCAAGCTTTCAACATCGTTCACTGAAACAACATATTCACCAGAAGTAAATCCTGAAGCCGTCGCATCTACAGTATTATTTTTACCAAGATTAAAACCTTCAAGCTCAATTGAACTTTCCCTATTAGATATAATGTAGTGTCCCAAAGCCGTTCTAGTATATGCATCAACAATACTTGTCTTAAGTTTTTTACTCAAGTACGTTGTTACCCCCGTAATATACGGCACAATATCCATTCTGTACAATGACGTCGGGTTTTCAGTTGAAGTTACTTCTTGTGCATCAGCAGAGTTATTTCCAGTTCCGTATTCAACACCTGTTCCCGCTACATTAAGTTTTACAGAGCCTCTATCTGTGGCGCGCATTTTTACATTCACATCTGTTGCCGCAATAGTTGTAATTTTTGAAGTATCAACCGCAATTCTATAATCAAGGGTATTGCCTTCAACGTTATCAAATAATTCGCCATCACCCTTGATTTCAAACTTAAATCCATCTGTTTCCAAAGAACCTTTTAAATCCCATTCTCCATTGTTTCTCTCTGCAACTGTTATATAATCTGTATTGCCGTTCAAGCCAGGAAAAAGCATTTCAAGTTTTTGAAGTATAACATTATCAGATGCATTTCCTTCAATATAGATTATTCCAGAAACTTTAGGATCTGCATCATATTCTCCAGAAGAAGCCGGATTTCCACTATTTTTATAAGAATCAGTCTGTTTCCAGTCTTCTTCAAGTTCTATATGACCTTTCAGAGTTCCATCCGAATCAGCAAAAATACTATTTTCAGAACTGCCATTCCAATAGAATGGCTTAATATAAACTTCAGGTGGAACTTCATCTTTAATAGCTACGTTCATAACAATATTAAAGTCAGCATGCTGACTATCTGTTCCAGCCGTAAACCCTTCTGTTTTATCCCATATAGAGAATTTAAAGTTTTGATTTGTTCCGTCTTCTACAGAATCTTTCAGGAAATCAAGCATTGTCAGTTCAATTGTAGTAGTTGAAGAATCTCTAACATCGTTTGAATCCGAATGTTGAGTTCCTGCAAACTCTGTATAAGAATGTTTTTCAACTCCGTTAACAGAATATGACCAGCCAAGACTTGTATTTCCGCCTACAATTTCTGGAATGAATTTTGAAGTTCCCTTTATTGTCATAACAGCTTTTCCATCATCAGAAATATCTAATGAAGTCACATTTTCACCGTTCGCCTTTTTTCCGTTTACAGAAACACCTGCAATCTTGTTTGAACTGTCTATGTTATACAATCCTGAATATGATTTTATAAATTCACTATCATCCACTTTACCGTTTCCATTCAAGTCTGTTCCTAAAATTATACCAGCAATTCTAGGCGTGTTATTTGAAACTATTCCAGAATATTCAGCGGTTGTCATGTTTCCAGCTTTATCAAATGCAACAAAATGAATGTTTATCGGACCATCAAAAATATTATGAGTATTAATCGAAACTGTCCATTCTCCAGAACTTTCAGAATAGCTTTCAACCATTCCGTCTCCGTCATCATTGATAATCTGACTAGAACCTTCAGAATCACCATAATATGTAGTTTTTCCAGTTTCTTTTATAGTGTTATCAATAACCTGAGCAACTGCAAAATATGCTATTACAGAATCTGAATTTGTTATTTTTGAGCCGACAGTTACAGTTTTATCCGATATAGTTTTTATGCGGTAAACAATGTTATTCACTTTGCAAAGACCGCCCACCCGGACATTTGACGGCAATTCGCTCAAAGAAATTTCGTTTCCGTTAACAACTTTGCAACTTTCAACTTTTCTCCAATACAATCCATCTTTATCTTTTTCTAAACCTGTTTCAGTTGCGACATCATATCTATTTTGTTTTCCATCCGTACCTTTTTGAAGCATAGGATCAATTATGTATGTTTTATCATCAAGCGTTCGTGTAAAATAGAATGCAATACGATTAAAACCACTTTGATTTCCACCTGCGCCATCTTCCAAGAACGAACCTTTTATTTCATAAACTCCGTCAGACTGGAAAATTTTATTTGTTTCTGTTTCAGATAAAGTAGTACTCTTAAAATCTGGAGACTGATTATCATAATTAATATTTATTTCCTGAGCAGTGCTCTTATTATCTGATGAACCTTCAAAAGCTTCCAGTTTATATGAAATATTTCCATAACCACTTTCATTGCCTAAAGGAATGTTCAAAATATAATTTTTATAATCTCCAACAGTTTCATCTTCTTTTACATTATCAGAATTCAGAATTTCTTTTCCATCCAGTTTCAAGCTCTTAATACCGCTATCATCTTCTACAGAACCAGTTAAATACCAAATTCCTTTTATCCACATTCCAGACTCATACATCTGACTCGCGTTTTCAGTTCCATCATCATTATACTGAACAAGTCTCAGCGGCTTTTTGCTGCCAAAAACAGGAGACCCTGGATCAAGTATGAATGAAACTGTCGAAGGTTCGCTAACTTTTCCTGAAACACTTAAAGCATAACACCTTACAGCAATCTTTCGGTTCGCATCTTTTCCATCAGAATCTTTTTTATTAAATTCTTTTGCCGCATTTATAATGAGATTCCAGCTTTGTACAGAACCATTAGCTTTAACTGCACTTCCAATAACTTCATTATTAGTTTCTACTATTTCATAATCTACTGTTGTACTATCAATAATAGACTGCAACTTATTTTTCCAATTTTTAGAAAAACCTACAGTTTCGTCATAATCAGGATCAATTTGAACATAAACAGCAGAAACAGAATTTGTTGCTATTTTTGTTGAGCCAGTTATTGTAATAGTTCCTCCAACAGTTTGTTCATTTTCAGGATATGTTATATCAATCGTTGGTTTATCACCCTGAGTAACAACTGTAAGCGGCAGACTAACAGGATTTGTTTTTCCTGAATTGTTATATTCATCAACAGCATAAGCCCATATACATATCGGAACATTATCATATATATCCGCATATTTTTTGCCACCCACTTCACCATACAAATCATTTATATAATCATTTAGCTTTTTAGCATGATGAGCTGAATCACCAGAATTACTATTTCCATCAAACAGGATATTCCACAAGAAAACAGAAGTATTATCATAAACACTGAACCAATCCTCATCCTTTGGTTCTTCATCCTTAGATTTTGAAAGCGCAAAATATAAATTAACAATAGAATGAGAATCCGATGTTTCACCACGAATTGTTACACTTTCACTTCCATATACAGAAGCTCCATCTGTATGGCTATTAAACTTAACTTCAGGCGCTGAGTTGTCTACCGCAACAGAAAATTCTCTAGTAGTTCCAACCGCAGAAACATCACTTTCAGAAGCCTTGTCTTTTGCTACTATCGAAAGGGTTTTAGTACCGCTTGTTAATTTTGAAATATCAAATTCTATCAACCTAATATCATCCGTTTCTGGGTTTGAAGAAAGATTCACAGCTCCAACAGAACCTGAAAAAGAAGCTTCAGAAGCAATAGAAGATTTCAAAAAGCCTTTCAAAGAAGATATTCCATTTTCATCAGTCGCTTTCACAAGCATATACAATTTTGAATAATTGCCGCCAAACACATCAGCTGATATAAAATTTATATCCTTCCACCCTTTTTCTTTTACTGTCCAATTTGAAAAGTCTGAAGCCAAAATTGATTCTGCATTCGTTCTTGCCTTATCACCTTCTAAGTCAGCAGAAGGATTTATTGTTGTATATCGAACAACTGGTATTGTAGGTTCTTTTGTATCAACTTTAATATGCACAACAGAATCCTTACCGTATTCTCCAAACAACAAACTGCTTGAATCTTGAATTTTTGGAGAATTCAAATCAGAGACAACTTTTGAAATAAATGTTGCCCCCTTTGAATCAACAACCTTGAAATACAAATCTTTTGAACCATTTTCTTCAAATTTATATGTCCAGCTTCCATTCTTGAACAAATTTTCGCTAGCTGAAGTTTTTTCTAATAAGTTTTCTGTTTCACTGACATACAATTCTTTCACAGAACCATCATCATCGCTGACAATTCCTGTAATTGTATTCTGCTTATGCCAAACAGGATTTGAAGAAGTCATTCCTGAAAGAGAAATATTCGTAATATATACAACAGGTCTGTCTGAATCCTGATTAATTTTTAACTTATAAGCTGAAGAATTATCGGATGGAAGAGCATTTACATTTCCAGCTTTATCTGTTATTTGAACAAAAAATGCTTTTTCAACGTTTGTTGCCGTATTGCTTATTTTTTCAGTATCTAGTTTTATTGTCCAAGTTGTGCCAATAGAATCTATTGAAGCACTTGTTACATATTTATCAGAAATATTTTCCCATCCAGAATTTCCATACATCCAAAGAACTGGTACAGAACTTGTGTCCAAATTAGTTTCTATAACTGTTCCTTTCAGCTCGATTTCTTTGTTAACTACAGATCCTTTGCTAGGCGATGTTATTTCCACAACAGGAGCTTTATTATCATATGTAAATGAAGATATTTCCTTATCTGAAGTATTTCCAGCTTTATCTATTACCCTAATCCATAACTGGTAAGTCTTAGGCTCAAGATTTTCTGTTGATAATTCTAATTCTTCTGGAACAGTTTCATCCACAGAAGAGTCTGAGTGTAACTTCCAATTCCCAAGCTTATTAACAAATGAAGAAGAATCTGAAACAATTACCTCTGCAATTCCACTTCCATCTATTTCTTCACCTGTAGAAGATACATATTTGTCGGTTACAGCAAATTTTACAGAAAGCTTTGAATTGCTATTAACAACGCCGCTTTCTGGAACTCCCTCTATTGAAACAGAGTTTATGGCCGGTGGTGTTTTATCAATATTTACGCTGAATGGACCTATAGAACTTTCATTTCCAGCTTTATCTTTTGCTTTCAAGCTAAATGAATTAGGACCCTCTACAAATTCACTTGTAACTTTAAATTTAGACTTTTCACCAGAAGACGAAGCGGTAAAAGAAGTTTCATTTCCGCTTGCTACCAAATACAATGTATCAAGATGCTCTTCTTTCACTGTTCCAGAAATCGTTACAGCCGTCTGATTAAACCATTTTTTCCCTAATTCTGAAGTATTTGCCTTTTGAGCACTAGCTGCAATAATTATTTTTTCATCTTCAGAAGTAGAATCCGGGATATTAATAAATACAGGAGAAACTGTGTCTATGCTGTATTTTATTGATACAGAAGAAGGTCTTCCAAATTTATCAACAGCTACAAAAGATTTCGTATAATTTTCTCCGTCTTTGTCCTCCAAACTAGTATATAACCATTTATTATTATCTGAAGACAACAAAAGGTTTGATTTTTGTTCATTATCTGTAGCTAAATAAACACCTTTAACACCACTGCTGTCAGAAACTGTTCCATTTACAGTAGAGTTTTTTGGTATCCACATATTTTCTGAATAAGAAACAGTGTTAATAGTAGATACAGAAATCTCCGGAACATCATTGTCATACGCTACTTTTATAGAAGAACTTTCAGTTTCCGGGAATGATTTTGAAAGTTTGTGTATGTCTGTAACTGTGAATCTTAAAGAATGTACACCTTCCTTTAACTTAGAAATATTTATCTGTCCGCTGAAAGTTGTGGATTTTCCATCTGTAAGCAAGTTTCCATCATTTTCAAGGGTTACGCCATCTGCTGTGTATTTTACAGACTGCACGCCGTCATCGTCTGTTACATTTATGTACAGAATATCGCTTCCCATTCCAAAAAGATTGTTTCCAACCGTTATTTTGGTTTCATCTGTACAGTTCACATCGCCGTTGCCAAAGCTCAGAACCGGCTCGTCCGTTTTCTGGCAGACATAAACCGGGTAATCCGTTGTGCCTGTATTTCCGGCGCGGTCAGTAGATTCAAGCTGAAGAATTATTCCGGCGTTGTCAAAATTTTCTTCAAGATTTTTTGTATCCACCTCGAACTTAAAGTTGTTCGCCGTGTTCGTAACACTTTCTATAGTTTTTATTGCTTCGCCAACCTTTGAACTTGTTCCATCATAAGAAAGGCTCTGAATCGCTTCTCCGGCCTTGCCTTCAAATTTTATGACTTTGCCTGCCTCATCTTTTACTTCTTTTGCTTTATAAATTTTCAGCACAGTTGAAACAACTTTGTCGGTATCAGAAGAAGTTCCCTGAATTGTAATCGTTCCATTCACCGCGCCGTTTGCATATACCGAAGGAGTTCCAGAATATCCTGTTACCAGCGGCGAAACTTGTGTAAATTCCATTGTTGGCGGAACAAAATCCGTTTTGAACGGAACTGAATCCGTTGTAGTGCGACCGAACTTGTCTGTTACAGTGTAGCTTATTTCAAAGTCAGTGCCGTTTTCAGTTGTAATTCCTGAATCTTTATCCGGCGTTCCTATGCCTTTTTCATAACTAATATCTGAAATGTAATCTTCCCAGCTGTAAGTTCCGTCAGCATTTTTTGTAACCGTAATTTCTTTTGTTCCGCGTTTTAAAATCGCTTTAGATGAATCACCTTCAAACTTGAACTGTCCGGAAACTGTTCCCTTTGCTGTAAAAGTTTCTTTTTTGTAATCAGAGGAACCCTTCACTGGATCTCTGAATGTTATTGCCGGCGCGCTGTTGCTTATGCAGATTGCAAACGGCGTCAGCTCCAAAGATTTTCCGTTTATGTCCTTTGCAACAATTTTTATTCTGTACGAGCCTTCCGCAAGAACTTTGCCAGAAGAAGCATCCTTTAGTTCCTGGTTCAGTGAATAAGAAGTTTTCTTGCCTGCGTTTATCGGATTTTTCAGCAAAGACTTAAACTCGCCTGCCTCGCCGTTATCAGAAACTTCCGCATACTTAATATCTATTGTTTCAATTCCGTCGTCGTCCGTTACAGAGCCTGAAAGCTTGTTGTTTCCAGTCTGGTCAAAAAGATTCTCGCCAACTTTTATTCCATCGTCTGTTAAAATATTAAAATCCGCATTGGAAAGTTTCACAACCGGATAATCCGTAATCTGATGAATTACAAGCGGATTTCCGTCATCGTATTTGTATGAATAAGAAGTTTTGTTTCCTGCGCGGTCGTACGCTTCTATTGAAATATCCAAATTTTCGCCGTCAGTTCCTTTTGTTGTGTCAATTTCAAACCTGAACTGTGAAGTTGTAAAATTTCCGCCGGCAATTTCTGTTCCACCGCAAGAAGCCTTCCAAGCTCCGCTTTTAAACGCATCGTTGTCAGAAACATTTCCAGCAACTGTTATTTTGCCGTTCACATATCCGCGGTTCGCCGTTGCCGTAAATTCCTGGCCGCCAGCTTTTATTTCAGTGTCTGAATCAAAAACTACAACATTGTTCACGGAATTAACCTGAACTTTCGGGTCTTCCTTGTCAAAAATTACAGAAACTTCTTTTGAAGTCTGATTTGTAATTTCATCAGTTGCGTAAATTGTAACAGAATAAGAGTCGCTTTTTTCATCATTGAAAACGCTTCCCGGAATTGTAAGGCTCCAGCCGTTTTCCGTATTGCTTGTGGTTGTAACTTTATTATCAAAATAATCTTTCTGGTTTACATTCGGATACAAAACTACATAGCCTTTCGCAGAGCCGGAGCGGCTTTCTGCAGTTCCAGAAATAACCAGATCCACAGCTTCTGTCGAAGCAGCTTCTGTTGAAGAATTCTTTTTCTTCAAATAGACAGTTGTTCCAGAATTAGGCGCGCTATAGCCTGTAATCTTTACATCCGGCGGCGTAGTTCCTGACTGAACCAGGAATCTGTATTCAGTTGTGCCATTGTAAAAACCAACATTCGACTTGTCCTGGCCTTTCAGCTCAATTCCGTAGAACTGCGCAACTTCCACATATTTTGTGCTAAGGGTAAGGCGGCCTGTGTAGTTTGAACCGTTCTGCGTCCATTCACAAGGAACTTCAACATCATTGTTAGGCTCGGCAGCGGTGCTTTCAAGCCGAGCTCCGTTTTCATCAGTTTTGTAAACAACAACCTTGAAAGAGCTCTTGTCAAGCGGAACGTTGCTCAAACCAACTTTTGCAATTATCGTTATGTTTCCAGAAGTTGAAACGCTTCTTCCTTCCCAGCGTTTTGAAGAAGATTCAACCGAAGAATCAAAAGCATCAAAACTTGTAATTTCAAAACTTGGATTGTTCAGCGGATTCAAAGAAAATGTTCCGACCGGCGCCAGGCTCAACGTCCTTGAAACCGCCGCTCGTAAAGCTGAATCAGAAGAATCTTCATATTCATCGTCGGATTCGTGCTTAAACTTTTCCAGCGTTGAAAGAATATTCTTTTCATCTTCAGTAAGCGTTTCACGGTTTTCCGCCCGCTTTGTTATAAGAGAATAAAGATATTTATAAGCATTTCCCTTAGTATTATCCTCGTTGATTTTGCTTATAACATCTGTGTAAATTTCTTCATATAAATAGTAGCAGTCAGAAATATTTCCGCGTTCCGAACTATCAGAAGCAACGTCCGCGCCTTTGTATGTTCTTGCAGAGTCAGAAACTGTCGCCTTGAATTTTCTGTATCTTGTGTCAAAAACATCGCCAACATCGCCGTAAATCGCCTTGTAGAATTTGTTTGAATCTGAAAGTTCCGCAGTTTCTGATTCAGAATATTCGCCCACAACAATTCCAAGTGAAGGAGGAATATTTGAAACTTCACGTCTGGCCAAATAACTGTCGTTTTCATCAAAAACAGTAAAAACAAATTTTGAACCGCTGTCAGCGTTTGTAACGGAATCATCTGTTATGTAGCCTTCAATTTTCATTGACGCGCCGAAACCGCCTGCCTCATTAAGCGGAGTTTCAGTGCTTGTCGCCGGATTTTGAAAAACTACCAAAGGAGGAATGTTGTCTATGCGCAGATTCGACTTGTCTTCCTCAGACTTTCTTCCGGCAGTATCAGTTGCTGTAACCGTAACAGAATAATCGCCGTCCACCAAAGGATAGCGCCTGTTTTCAGAATCGAATTCATTTATTTTTACAGACCAGGATTTTTTGTCCTCGCCCAAAACCGCATCAAAGGAATATTCATTCTTGCTGCTGTCCGTAAGCAAAAGTTTCACAGATTTTATGCCTGAATCATCCGCGCACTTTCCGCTTACAACAAAATCTTCTTTTATAATTGCACCATTCTGAGGATATTCAATTGAAACCGTAGGTTTTTCTGTATCAACGGCTTCGCCCAAGCCGACATCGCAGGCAAGAAAAATAAATGAAATAAAAAAAGCAGAAAAAGCAGGCAACAAAAGTTTTCTCATAAATACACCTCAATTTATTAAAAAACAACACAAAAAAAAGCCGTTATCTCTCGATATTTTGTCGGTATAAAAAGAAATTTTCTTTAATGCTTCACTAATATTTACCGAAAGGTAATTCTATACTATTTAAAAAAAATAGCAACCCTCCGGCTTTAAATCGCTTTTGGCACCATTATTCCATGTGTTTTTAATCTACCAGCCTATTCTTATTCCCAGATACGCGCCGAAACCGGAACCAGTGCAGCTTTTCTTGAAATTCGCGCCTTGCGATGAAACTCCAAAATCCAGCTCAATAACCCGGCAGTTCAGCATAAATCCAGCCTGATGAACAAAAACTTCATTCAAGTACGCAGTTGAAAAACTGATTCCCAGCACATTGAACAAAGCCGCTTCAACAGAACCTTTGTATTCAACATAAGCTTTTGCATCGCCTGTCCATGGATACTTTACGCCGAGCCCCAGAAGAGCGTTGAATTTCATCCAGTTCCCAAACGGACGCCATGCAACTTCCGCCCCAGTTCTGAACGGCCTTGAAATCCAGATTTTTTTCTTGCTATAGACAACATCGCCGGAATCAAAATGAAGATTATCTGATTCATTTTTTATTATGTCAAAAATATCCTTCGCCCCGTAGCTCATTGTAATAGTTGAAGAAGCCTCGTTGCTCATGCTTCCTGGAACAATCGGAATCCGGATGTAGCAGCGCCCCAGCAAAGTATTAAGAATCTGATGTTCAACCGAGCTTGAAAAATCGAATCCTATAGAATAATTTGAATTGTCAAGATTCGCAAATTCCTTGAATTCCTTGTCAAAAAGCGGCTTCAGCGGCATACAGGAATTTATTTTGTATGAGGCAACTACTTCTGCGGCAATTGAACCGTCGCTTCCGTTCACAAAATCAGAATCAAACCTTGAAAGCTCTGCATGCATAATCGGCATGAACACAGCCGGCCCGAAACTTACGCGGAAATCTTTTATGAAAAAAGAAACATCCGTTTTTGTGTAGCTGAAAATATCTGCATCAGCATTTCCGTCCACAGAAATTGTTTCATTAAGCTCGTTTCCGTAGCCAAGAAATTCAAAGAAACTCTTGCCGATATATCCGCCGCCAGAAGTTTCAAGTCCTGTGCTAACACCAACAGAAACTCCGTTCTTCAAATTAAGATTCATAAAAAAATCGGTCAGAAAATTAAAGTTGAATCCCAAGCCGTTCGGGTCAATTTCGTCTGCAATTTCCCGAAGGTCGATTTCAAGATTCTTCTTCAGAATTTCAGAAGCCGAAAAATAATTATTGGAAAGCCCCATGTTAATGTCAAATCCAATTTCAAAAATCCGCCGCGGAATATCAATCCGTTTCTTTTCATCCTTAGAGGCAAAAACAAAACCCGCGCAAAAGAGCGCAAAAAGCATCAAAACAATTTTTTTCATATTAATCTCCGAAAATAACAACTTTACCGTCAGCATGAATTTTCACCGCAAGATTCACTTTGAATTCCGCGTTTCTAGAAACCTGCAAAGTTCCGTCTGGAAGCGTCAAAATTATTTTTGGCATGAACGGATATGTTTTCAGCATTGTCTTTATGTCGTCGGTAAAAATTTCTTCATTTCCTTTTGAAAGCGAAAGCGTGTAGCTCGTTTTTTCCACATTGTTCAAATTTGTTTCAAACAGAATCGAGCCGCTCAGAGCTTTTTCGTTGTAGCTGAAAAGTCCGTTGTCAATCTTGTAAATCAGGCTTGCGGATTTTATCAAATCAATATACTTTTCAATATCGTCCAAGGAAGTCGCTTCGCTCCGGTTGAACAAATCCTTGTCTTCATCCACTTTTGCAAGTTTCAGAATATTCAGCTTAGTTTTGTTTCCGTCCGAATCCGGCGCGTCCAGCTCCAGCGCCAAAGGAACAACAAGCCTTGCAGAAAGTTTTATTGAAACCGGAGAATCCTTGTTTTCCGCCTTCAGCTTTTCATAGTCTTCCTTTGAAATTTCCACGGAGCCGTCCAGCCCGCTGAACTGAACATCGTAGTCAAGCTTTATGCTTTCAGACTTGCTGTTGTTAAAAAGCGCGGCGATATCCGCATAGGCAGAAGAATTTTCCTTGCTGAGCTGGCTTACAACAATACCTTCCGAATCAGTTTCAAGCGCCTCAATATTTTTGGATTCTATTTTTTTACCGGTCAAAATATCAACTTTATTCTGGTCAGAAGTTTTCAAAGAAAGATTTCCTGAAAAATCCATTTTTTGAATTGACTCAAGTTCCGGCTTCTGGAAATAAACATAAAGCGGAAATTCCTTGAACTTTATATTGTCAATAAACGCAGATTCGTCGCCAAGCTCGCTCTTCAGTGAAGAAAAAAGCTTGTCAAAGCTTAGCTCAGTGTCTTCCTCGCCGCTTTTCTTGGCATTTTCCGGAGTTTTGATTTTCACGCTTTTCCAGTCAAAAACAGGTTTTGCCACAACAGAAATTTCATAGCTTCCGTTCAAATCAACATTTTTTAGAACCGCATAGTATTCCGGCATTCCTTCTTCACGCGGAAGGTCAAGTTTTATGTCGAAATCAATGGAATCTTTTTCCGGCACAACAGAAAGCGATTCATCCCGCGGCGAAAGGCTTTTCAAAACCTCAGTTTTTCCAGGCAGAAGTTTCTTCTGTTTTTCGCCGGAATCATCAATTTTCAGCAAGTCGGAAACAATTTCCATTCCAATCGTGTTTTCGCCCGATTCAGCCTGCGGCAAAGTATTTTTATAGGAAATTTCAACTCCACTGTTAACCAAGGACATTTCTTCAACATAATCCGCAATATCGCCAGAAAACGGCGTTTTTTTATTAAAATGAAGCATATCCTGCTTTGTGCTCAAATCCACAACAACGTAGTTCGCCTTTGAAATTTTACAGACAGTTTCAAGCGTTACCTGCGGCTGCTCGCCGTTCGGAAAAACCAAAGTAGCATTTTCGCAGGAAAAACCTATTGTTTCATTGAAGAAAATTTTTCCGTCCGAATTGTTTTCCTTCGAGAAAACGCTTCCAGCCAAATCCATTTTTCTGTGAACAAAAGAAGCGCTGTCCTGAACTGAATCAAATTTTCTGCCGGAAGGAAGCTCCAGCGCCCCGGAAATATTTCCAGAATCGGAAAGTTTCGCCGTGATTCCAGACCATCCGTCCGGCTTTTTTGACTGAATTTCCAGCGAGCCTGAACCAATTTCGCACTTCACAAAAGTTTCATCAGTAGAAAGCTTTATCCATTGCTCAATATTGCCGGAATCGCCCAAATCTTCTGTAAAACCAGTTATTTTGGAAAATTTTGTATCATCGCTGAATTTCGCTGTTATAGAATACTTGCAGATATTCGATGGATTTCCGCCTGAAACATCGCCGTAAATTCTAAGGCGCAATGTGCTTGAAATCGTCTTTCTTTCAAGGTCGAAAAACAAATTCTCGTTGCCGGAAGAAATATCTACATTTTCACAAGAAGAAAGCTTGGTTCCATCCTCCGAAAGAAGCTCAAACGTGAAGTCAGTAGCAAAATCCTGGCTCGCACTTCCTTCTGTCCTAAAAACATTCAGAATTATTCCGCCTGAATAAATATCCGCCGTTGTAAATTCCGGGCTGGTTATCTTGGTGTCAATTGTTTTTGGCGATTCCGCGGAAACAGCAACTTCCGCAAGAGGCAAATCTTTGCAAATATCGATAGTTTTTCCCGTGAATTTCTTGTTTATGTCCGGGAAATTTATTACCGTGGTTTCTTTCCGTTCAGAAATATCCGGAATTTCGATTTTCTGGCCAAGCTCAATTCCTTCTGAATCCAAGCCGGAAAAATCCATTTTTTCAAGATACGCACCTACATCAACAGGAATTTCCGCAATCGTCATATCAACAAGATATTCCTGCATTTTTTTTGCATTGTCCGGCGGATTGTAGTCGTAAACTGAATATTTTATCTTGCTGTCCTCGGAGCTGTTCACGTATTCCTTTATTTTTTCAATCGACATATATTCAGAAAGCGATTTTGAAAAGTCGCCGATTGTAAAAGAATAGTTCGCGTCCGTAACCACTGAAAGTTTTTCCGGAACTTCATAATTGCAAGAAAAAACAAAAGAAATAAAAACCGCAGAAACAATAACTAATATTGATTTCAGAATTTTTCTCATATCCCTCTCCTGATTGATTTACAGAATCTTGCGAAGTCCGTTTTTTGAACTCCGCAAGATTTCAGTTTAAACTATTTTTTCAGCAAAGCCGCAAAAGGATTGTAGCTCATTCCGTCATCGCTGCCGTAATTGCGGCCGCCTCGCTGAGCAGCTCTTTCGCCTCGCTGGCCTGCCTTTGAAAAATCAGGCTTCATTCCTTTTTTTACAACTACAACTTTTCGTCTTTCGCCAGTTTTTTCCGCTGAAGATTTCGCCGCGGCAGAAGAATTTCCGCCGAGCCGGTTAGCGGCATCGCTTTTCAGAGAAAGGCTAATACGTTTTCTGTCTTTGTCAAGACCGATAATTGTAAATTCAAAAATATCGCCGACTTTCACAACTTCCATAGGATCAGAAACAAAATTGTCGCTAAGCTCAGAAACGTGAATCAACGCAGTTTCGTGCAAGCCGATGTCAACAAACGCGCCGAAATCAACAACATTCTTGATTTTTCCGGTTACCTTCATTCCTTCCTTTAAATCTTCAAACTGAACAACGCCTTTCTGCATAATCGGAGCTGGATAGCCGTCGCGAGGGTCCCGGTTCGGCTTCTGAAGCTCATCGATAATATCGTTCAAAGTTGTTTCGCCGATATTGTATTTTTCACAAAGCGATTTTCTTGTTGCATTGTCAATTTTTCCGCCGGCTTTAACAGTTGGAAGAACCTCGCGGGCAACTGCATAATTTTCAGGATGAACCCAAGTATTGTCCAAAGGATCCGCGCTTTCCGCAATTTTAAGGAATCCCGCGCACTGCTCAAAGGCTTTCGGGCCTACGCCAGGGACTTTCTTCAAATCCTCGCGGCTCATTATTTTTCCGTTCGCATCGCGGTAAGCAACAATTTTCTTCGCTGTTGAAGTGTTGATTCCAGAAACGTATTTCAAAAGCATATAAGACGCTGTGTTCAAATTTACGCCGACATTGTTTACAACAGAGCCAACAACTTCATCAAGCTGCTCGGCAAGTTTCTTCTGGTTTACGTCGTGCTGGTAAAGTCCTACGCCGATTGCCTTCGGGTCGATTTTTACAAGTTCCGCCAGCGGGTCCTGAAGACGGCGACCCATTGAAATCGCGCCTCGAACCATTACATCAAGGTCAGGAAATTCTTCTGTAGCAACAGGGCTCGCCGAATAAACAGAGGCTCCCGACTCATCAACAACCGTATACTTCACATCGGAATCCGCATAGTTTTCGCTTATAACTTTTGAAACTATCGCCTGAACTTCCTGGGAACCAGTTCCGTTTCCAACTGCAATAACCTGAATATCATACTTGTCGACCGCATCGTTTATTGCCTTGTATGCGCCTTCCGGATCCTGCTCCTGAAAAATCTTGAAGAATCCAAGATATTTTCCAGTTTCATCCAAAGCCGCGCATTTTGTTCCGTTGCGGTAACCAGGATCAACGCCAAGAACGCGGCTTCCCTTGATTGGCTGCGTCATCAGCAGATTCTTCAGGTTTTCACTGAAAATTCCAATTCCATGCGCATCCGCCTCGTCCGACTCATTTGAACGGATTTCCCGGACAACCGCCGGAGAAAGCAGACGAACAATTCCGTCCTCAATTGCTTCTTTATGATACTTGTTGTGCGTATCTGTCTTTTTTGTTATCAGGTCAACCGCTGAGTCAACATCAACTTCAATTGAAACTTCCAGCGCACCTTCGCGTTCAGCCCGGTTCATCGCAAGAATTCTGTGCGGCTTCACCTGGTTCAGCGGCTCCGAATAATCCCAGTACATCTGGTAAGTGCTGGTTTTCATCGCCTGCTCTTCAGTCTGTCCTTCAGGAACAATTCCCTTGGACTTTATGCAACCGGTCGCCATGTACAAATCGTGGATTGCAGTTCTGTTCTCTGAATCCTGGCTAACACGCTCGGCAATAATATCCATCGCGCCGTCAAGAGCGTCTTTTGCAGTTTCAACGTTCAGCGCAGAATCCTCAGCGTCTGTCTTTATGAATTTTTCAGCTTCTTTTTCAATTGAAGCATCGTCCATAACGAGCATTGCGTCAGCCAAAGGCTCAAGACCTTTTTCCTGAGCAACCATTCCGCGGGTCTTCTTTTTCTTCTTGAACGGAGCCCACAAATCCTCCAGCGCAGCAAGCGTTGTCGCCGACATAATCGCATCATACAACGAATCAGTAAGTTTTCCCTGCGCAAAAACGCCCTTCACAATCTCAAGACGTCTTTCCTCAAGATTTTTATATGATTTGAACAAGTGATCGCAATCGCGCACCTGAACTTCATCCAAATTTCCAGTCTTTTCTTTTCGGTAACGGCTGATAAAGGCAATTGTACAGTCTTCCTGAATCAAACTGATAACCGCGCTAACTTGCTGAATGCGGATATTTAGCTCTTCAGCAATCTTTTTCATAATTTCAACTTCATTGACGGTCAATGCGTCAACTGCTTCTTGTGTAAATTCCATATTATTTTGATTTTAACGTAATTTTTTACCATAAGTAAAGATTATTGTGATATAATATTTCCAATAATTTTGGAGCAAAAATGAGTAACCTAGTTGATGAAATTGTTAAGGGAAGAAAGACTTTCTTCATAGCGCCGGACCGGTCGCTTTTCCCGCAATCATACCTTGAAGAATATCTGACGCTAGGATACGAATGTTACTTTATCGATACCGATATTTTTCTTCCCATAGAAATAAAAATCGACATAATTCTTTCAATTTTCAAAGATTCAATTCTCTTCTTTAATATCGACGCGCCTCTTCAGGACAGTTCATGGCCGCGACTCATAAGCCAGCTTCAGGAAAAATATCCAGAAGCGCAGTTCGGCGTAACTTACTCAAAACGCCAGACTCCGGCAGAAAAGGCTGCAATTGAAAAACTTTACCTGTACACAATCGGAATTCACTGCGGCTGCATTCAGCTTGAATACCAGAAGAAGAACAACTTCGAGCTTATTGAAAAAATGCTTTACGCAAACCAGGCGGCAGGGCGGCGAAAAAACGTGCGCGCGGTATGCACGAACAACTGCAAATTTCAGTTTATCCACGAAGAATCTGGAATTATCCAGGGAAATCTGAACGACATAAGCATTTCGCATTTTTCGGTTACGCTGCCGGAAGGAATGGCGGAAATCGCCGAGTATGAAAAAATTCCGGACATTGCATTCACAATAAAAGGGCTCCGCTTTCACTCCGATGCAGTCCTTTACATGACAAGAAACACAGAAGCCGGAATTCTTTACGTTTTCGCCTTTTCAACAAAATCAGGCCAGGGCGGGCTTGACTACGCGAACAAGAAAGTTCTTATTCCAAAAATCTATGAAATTATGGTAGACAACTGCACAGAACTTTTGGACAAACTTTTCAACTCTGCCACAAGGCAACGGAAAAACTATTCCAAGCCGAATCTTGATGCGCTCACAGATTTGAATGAACTGATAGAAAAACAGTAAATCCGCGCCGGTTTTCTAGTTGATTTTCCACTTGTTGTTTTCGCGGGAAAAACGTTTCGCATTCACTTCCAGAAGCCTTCCGTCATCGCCAAGCATTTTCACCATATTTGTAATCAGATTAACTTCTGAAATCTTGAAATTTGTGCCGTCGTAGTAAATATGAACACCTTCCGCCGGAAGTTTCTTGCGCGCCTCGCTGTACCAGTCAAATTCATACGAAAGGCAGCACAACAAACGTCCGCACTGGCCGCTTATTTTCATTGAATTCAAAGAAAGATTCTGGTCTTTCGCCATACGAATTGAAACAGGACGAAGTTTGTCGCTTATTCCATGGCAGCAGAACGGTCTTCCGCAGGCGCCAAGGCCTCCGACAATTCTAGATTCATCGCGGACGCCAATCTGCCTGAGCTCAATGCGCATTTTGAACACGCCGACCAAATCCTTTACCAGCTCCCTGAAATCCACGCGACTTTCAGAGCTGAAGAAAAACAGAGCCTTTGGCTCATCCACAAGAAAATGCACGGAAATCAGCTTCATTTCCAGCTTGTGCAGCGCAACCTTTTCCTTGAAAACGCCAACAGCTTCTTTTTCCTTTGCGTTGTTTTCCGCTTCCTTTGCAATGTCGTCAGAATTTGCCTTGCGGTCAATCACAACAACATCGGAAGGTTTTATTCCCATCGGCTTTTTTGAAAGACCGATAAATTTCGCAATATCCTTGCCGTATCTAGTTGGAACAATAACTTTCTCGCCGACACGGACATCTATCTTCTTTTCATTTCTTGCATAAACGGTTTCGCAGGAATAATCAAGCTTCAGCACATAAAGCGGAGTGTCAAAAACATAATCCTCTTCACGGCCGCCTTCGCCATCGTCTTCCAGTGACGAAAGTCTTTCATTTTCATCTATATCTTCTTCAAAAATATCACTCATAAACTAACTTTCCTAATTATACCTTATTCCGCCAAAAAATCCACCAGCAAGCCTTTAATCTCTTCAATTTTTGCCAGCAAATTCAGTTTGTCCGCATGATTCTGCAAGACCATCAGCGCAAGCTCGTCCAGTTTTTTGTCAACAATCCGCACATTGAACAGCGGATCCACGGGACGTTTTTCCTCAAAATAAACTGATTTACGGTGGGATACGCCCAGCCTTTTCCTGCTTCTGATTTCGTAGTTGTTTTTTTCAATATATTTTATGAACTGACCGACCGCCTTTCTAAAAACAGCGACATTTTTTTCATTCGCCGCCCCGGAAAGTTCCTCCGCAGCCATATCAACGGCATCTTTAAGATAATTCACCGCATCTTCTACGGAAAGCCCGGCAATTTCCGCCGGAAGCCCCGCGCTTGCAAGCTCCACCAGCTCCTCTTCTTTCTTCATAATGCTTGCAAAAGAAGATTTTTTTGTTTTTTCAGATTTTAATTTATCCTGCTCCCTTTGCGCCTGGCGGGAAGCAGCGGACGCGGCAGAAAAATACAGCGATGAATTCAATACATCAAAGTCGCCCATTAAAAAACTGCCTTGTCCCGGATTGCCTTTTGCTGAAGGAAATATTTTTTCGCCTCTTCAAAACGCTCCTCATCAGAAATTGAAATGCAATGCCCCTGAAATATAACATCGTCTTCCATCTGCACTTTTTTTGTAATTATATTGCCAATAACAGCAGAAGAAGAAAGAAGCTTCACGCCTTCCTTTGCGGAAATATCGCCAAGAACAATTCCGCCCACAATCGCGGATTTCGCGTTAAGATTTCCCCGGATTTTCGCCTTTTCGCTTATAATCACAGCGCCGTCAGTATCAATATCGCCGTCAATATCACCGTCAATGCGGATAAAACCATTGGCGCGCAAGTTCCCTTGTATAAAAGAACCGCCTCCAACCAATGTGTTTATTGAAATGTCATCTGAACGAAACGCCATATATTCCTATTTAGAAAATTTAATATTTATGTATTTTACCGGATCAACTACGTCCGAACCGATATGAACTTCATAATGAAGATGCGGTCCTGTTGTAACACCCGTGTTTCCGATGTAGCCAATCACCTGGCCCTGATTCACAAATTCACCTTTTTTTACACGGGTCGCACTCATATGGGCATAACGCGTATACATACCGTGCTTGTGGCGGATAATAACATTTATACCAAAACTCGCGTCATATCCAACCGTTACAACCTGTCCGTTCGCCGTAGCCATAATCGGGTCGCCAGAACGCCACGTAGAAAAGTCGATTCCCTTATGAATGTACCACTGCCCTGTAATAGCGTGAATGTTAGGTCCGAACTGCTGCGAAATATGAACATTCGGATTATTAACCGGCCAGATGTTTGGAATTTCACGGAACAAAGAACTCTGGTTGTCGAGCATTTTTCCAATCTGCTCAATCGGCTGAACAGCTTCCTCAAGATACGAAGTGAGCGAGCGCACATCAGCTGTTTCGTTCACCGAGCCGGCGGCAGAATCATTAGAGCCAAGCAGCGACATCAAATCTCCGCCCTGAATGGAAGCCTGGGAAACATTGCTGCTTCTGTTAAGCCCAAGAAGCGAAAGCGACTGCGAGAGCGAAGCCTGAAAACGTTTCGCCGCCTGCAGAAGGTTTGTGTTCTCATCGCGAAGCTCGTCAAGGCTGGCGAGCGTTTCCCGGTTCTTGTTCACAAGACGTGAAATTTCCGTGTTTGAAATAACAGCCCTGCGGTTAAAATAGAAGAACGAGGCGACAATTCCCGCAACCAGAAGAATTCCGAACGACAGCGCAAAAACATTCGTCTGGATGTTTATGACTTTGCTCTGGGAATGAGGAACAATCATTATTGTCAGTTTGCTATCAAAAACCTTGAATAGCTTTACAAAGAAATTTCCGATTGCCTTGAAAAAAGAAACAAATCCGTTGTGGACATTTGAAGCAATCTTCTTTTCAATGTTTTTATATCTTTGTGTTCTTGCCAAGTTAAGCTCCGTTAATATTTATAAAAAATACCACGCGATTTTTTTAGTATAACAACAGAGTTTGCCGCTGTCAAATTTTATCATATTTAACTTTAAAAGTTTGACAACTAAAAAAATCTATATTATCTTTATCGGTATAAACGAGCAAAAAATGTATCGTTTTATTTAGACATTCCTGTCTACAAAATACTCTTTTGGAAGAAAGCCATGCAATTTTTTGATACTCACGCTCACATCGGGCTTATTTACGATGACCCTATCGAACAACTACGCGTAATTCAGCAAGCCAAGATTGCTGGAGTTACCCGTATTGTAAGCATTAATAATTCTCTGCACGATTTTGCCAGAGTATATCCTCAAATCAAGGCGATTCCTGGAATTTACCACGCGGTTGGCGTTGCTCCGTCTGAAGTTGCAAATCCTGGCGCAGACTACATCAATAAAATAGAAGAATACTTGAAGCTTCCGAATGTTGTAGCCGTAGGAGAAACCGGACTTGACTACTACAAGCAGTTCGGCGACAAGCGTTCACAGATTGAGCTTTTCATCACGCAGCTTGACCTTGCGCAGAAACACAACTTGCCGGTAATAATCCACAACCGCAACGCAGGAAAAGACCTTCTCGACATTTTAAAAGAAAGAATTCCAAGCGCCGGAGCAATCCTTCACTGCTACTCGGAAGATGCTGAATACGCAAAAAAATGCCTCGACATGAACATCTGGTTTTCTTTCGCAGGAAATTTAACATACAGAAACGCCAGAAATCTTCACGAAACTGTAATGAACATTCCGCAGGATCGAATTCTGATAGAAACTGAATCTCCGTTCATGATTCCGGCTGAATACCGGGAAAGAAAACGAACGATGCCGGCGTATCTTCCTTCAACAGCAAAATTCCTTGCTGAAATGCTTGAGACCGACCTTGAAAAACTCAGCGACCAGCTTTGGAAAAACAGCTGCAAGGCGTTCAACCTGCCGGAAGAATAGAATGCTTTACCATCCAGTAAAAATCGGCTCAATCGAGCTAGGCGGAAATCTTTTTCTTGCGCCTGTTGCAGGCTACAGCGACCGTTCGTTCCGTTCAATCTGCATTGAAAACGGAGCGTCGTTCACGTATACGGAAATGGTTTCCGCAGAAGCGCTCACGCGGAACAACTTAAAAACAGAAACTCTAATGCGCCGCGCAGAAAACGAAAAAGTTTATTCAGTTCAGATTTTTGGAGGCGAGCCTCTGAAAATGGCTGAGGCCGCTGAAATCGTGCTGGAAAAAACTCACTGCGAGTGCATCGACATAAACTGCGGCTGCCCCGTTCCGAAAATTGTAAAAACCGGAGCAGGCTCGGCATTGACTCAAAATCCTGGAATGCTGAAAAAAGTTGCGGAAGCAGTAGTCAACGCCGCAAAAGGAAGAGCCGCTGTAACTGTGAAAATCCGTTCCGGCTGGGATCAGAATTCAATAACGTACAAGGAAGCCGCAGAAGCCGCGCTGGAAGCAGGAGTTGACGCAATCACAATGCATCCGCGCACAAAAGCCCAGGGCTACGAAGGAAAATCAGACTGGAGCAAGCTCCGCGAACTGGTAAAACTTGCGGAAGGAAAAGTTCCGGTTTTTGGCTCAGGAGATCTTTTCACGCCGGAAGACGCAAAAAAAATGCTGGAAGAAACCGGTGTTGACGGTGTAATGTTCGCCCGCGGCGCAATGGGAAATCCTTTTATTTTCACAAAGACAATCCAGCTTCTTACAACCGGTTCATACGAAGAAATTCCAATTTCTGAGCGGCTGAAAACTGGATTCAAGGAACTTGAGATGCTTTCCGCCGACACAAACGAGAAAAGCGCCTGTATGGAAATGCGAAAAAGATTCTGCGCCTACTCAAAAGGAATTTCTGGCGGCGCGGAGCTGCGTCAGAAGACAGTGCACGCTTCTTCAATAGAAGAATACCTCGCAATATTTGACCCTTACATAATTTCGGGATAAAATCAAAGAATGAGTTTTCTACAGGCCATATCCGATTTCTTTGAATCTCTGTTTAACAAAAATTCTCCGGAAGTGCAGAAACGAGTCCAGATGCGCAAGCTCGAAAACGAACTCCGCTCGCAGGAACCTGTTATATTCAAGAACGGAAAACTTCTTCCAAATTTCGCCGAAGCCATAAGAATTCTCTACGTAAACACAAAACCTCTGAACGATTTGTTTTCTTCAACAATTTTCAGCCCGGATGTTCCAAGAAACGCGCGTTTTGAAAACCAGCTTGTTCTTACAGGATTTTCTGTCCAGACGCAGAAACTGGTTGAATCTCTTGAATACGAAAACCGGAAAAACGAGCTTGAAAGCAAGTCGGCGATGACAACTTCGCAGATTTTTGACCGGCAGCACAAAAACCTTGAAAAAATTCTGCACGAGCTGAACACCGACCAGTTCAAGAAAATCGACCACGACCTGAATATTCTCCATCAGCTCGGAGATTTCTGCCGATTCAATTTTGTTACAATTCTTCAGATTTTTGACCCGAATTTTATTTCCGCGGATTCAAGATACCAGCCGAGCTACCAGGAAATTCCCGTGGAAAAAATTTCAAACATTCTGGAAGACCTTTATTTCATCACAAGAGGGCTGAACCTTACCGCAAGCACGATGAACGCTGTTTCCGCGCTTTTTACGCTTGTGGCAGGAAGTTCATTCGCGCGCGCGCATTCCGAGGATTCACTGAAGGAAAACCTGAAAAAAATCGCATTTGTGCTGAAGCACATAATTTCGCCGGAAAGAACAAGGCTTTTTATCTGCTATGCAAAAGGCGATCTGAACTATGCGCCGAAATTCGCGACATACAATGATTCAGCGCGGAAACATTTCAGCGAGATGCTCCAGTCAAAATTCAAGTCAGACGAACAGAGAATCAAAACCGAAATGAAGGACGAGCGAATAAACAACGAGCTGCAGAAACTTTTCGGAACAACAGAGCTTCTTACGCTGAACGGCTACAACAACGAGATGAACGCCAAGCTTCTTGCAAATTCATCAGTTTCTTTCGCATGGATTATGCCAATGCGGATTCTAAAAACTTTTCTTGCGATTTATCTTTCCGATTCAATCCGGGCGCTTCTGAACGACTTGATTGTGGAAGGTTTTTTCAACAATCCGCAGTACAAATCGGATTTCGCCTCGGATGTTTTTGCCGCGCTGGAAAGCTCAAAGTCTATTCAGGATTTTGAAAATTCTTTTTCTTCCGGAGAAGCAAATTCCGTTGCAATGCTCGAAGGCTTCATCCACGACTCGCACAATGACCCGGAATTCTTCAGAAAACTGGAAAACCTGGTCGCTTCAATCAACGACCAGGCGAACAAAATAATTTCAAGGGAAATCAACAACATCCACAGGCTTTCAAACCACATCTCAGGCTTGATTCAAGATGCAAAAAAACCGACCAGCGAAATTATTTCAAATTTAAAAGTGCTAATGATGTCGTCAAGAAACCGCGATAATACAAATATAATGGAAGAACAATTCCCTAAATGGGAAATCTTCTTTGAGATAATGAAGAACTATGCTATAATCTCAAATTAGCCCCACAACTTCGGGGGGGGGGGAAGATAAGACCTATGGAAAACAAAACAGAGCGACAAATGATTGCTGAATACGAAAAGCACATTTACGACTTGGAACAACTTTTAGATATCTCCCGTTCTTTCTGCTCAACTTTGGAAGGCCCAAAGCTTCTAGAGTCCATTGTATTTTCATGCATGGCGCAAATGCGCGTAACAAACGCAGGAATTTTTGTCCTGGATATTCTTTCCTCTGATTATTTCAAGCTTGAAACAAAGCAAAGCGTAATTGACCAGAAGGACGGACTGAAATACCAAATTCCTTACACCGATCCTGTTGTAACAACTCTTTCAGAGGAAAAACGCCCTGTAACTCTTGAATATCTTCTTGAAAACAGCCCGAACACAAGCGTTGCTGAAATGCTGAAATCGCTAACGCCTACGCTGATTGTTCCGCTGATTCAAAAAAATCACATAAACGGAATTCTTTTCCTTGGCGAGCGCTTCACTTTTGAGCCGGGAAGCGATGTTTCATACACAGACTACGAGAAAGATTTGATTCAGAACATTGCGTCGCTTGGCGCAATCGCAATAAACAATTCGGCGCTGATTGAACGTTCTTCAACCGACATGATGACGCAGCTGAAACTGAAGTATTATTTCTTCAATGTGCTCACGGAAAAGCTGGACAACGCGATGACGCAGAAAATTCCGCTTGCAATTCTGATGTTCGACATTGATTTCTTCAAGCATTTCAACGATACTTACGGACACGAATGCGGCGACTACGTTCTGAAGCAGGTTGCACACATCATAAAAACCGGGCTTCGCGACGATGACCTTGCAAGCCGTTACGGCGGCGAGGAATTTACAGTTCTCCTGAACGACACAAAAAAAGACGATGCCGTGCAGATTGCGGAACGAATCCGCTCAAACATTGAGAATTTTGACTTCACATTCAATAACCAGCATATGAAAGTAACAATTTCATGCGGTGTTTCTGTTTTTGACCACAAGACAAATCCTGTTACAGTGGCGGCTCAAATAGTGAACCAGGCGGACCAGGGCTTGTATATGTCAAAGCACAACGGAAGGAACAGAGTTACTTACGCTCCGCCTTCGCTCGTTTCAACAGATTATGTTGAAAAATAAACAAATTTTCCTTCTTGAAATATTTCTTTTCTCATTCTGCGCTTTTCTTGCAAATGCCCAGAACGTTGCTTTTGAAGAAACAATAAATATACACGTGTGGTCAGAGCTGGACGCATACCCAGAACTGGCGGAAGCCCAGGACACAAACGCAGAAATTTTCAACTATCCTTCGCAGCGGCTAAAAGATGTAGCGCCTTTTCTTATAAACGGAATGGTTTACGGATGGAGCTTCATTTACACGCCGTCAGACAAAATGCGCTCGATTCAGGAATATTTTGAAATTTCACCGATAAACCAAATTAACACAAAGGAAAATCCTATTGTCTACCAAAATCCATGGATTCAGGACAACCTGATTCACATATGGGCAAAATACACGCGGACAAAAGCCCAGGCGAGCAGCTTCAAAGCATGGAAAGCAACAGGCACACAGAAAACGCAGGGAACAGGAACCGCCTCCGTGAAGCTTGGTTTTGAAGGAATAACAGAAGCCACAAAAAACGCGGTCCGCGACGGAATAAGAAATTTCTACCGGCCGATAATCAAGAACAAGCCGAAGGAAATTTCCGGGAAAATAATAATTTCCGCCGAGCCAAAAATTGGAATTACACAAGGGCAGTATTCGGTAAAACTTGATTTTTTTTTGGAAACAGATAGAATTATAAAGTACACAATGTTTTAATGTTTCATTCCGCTTAGGGGGTCTCTTATGAAGAAAATTCTTGTTATATTGCTTTCAATGTTTATATTCGCTGGAAATATTTTTGCTCAGTCTGAAGTTTCGGCTCTTCCTGATGAAAAAGATAATGTGGATCTTTCAAAAAAGGTTATTGTTCCAGAAGTTCAGCACACAGTTGATAAAACTGCAAAGGTAAAAATTGAATATATACCGATGACAGACGAGGCAAGAATCTATTATACTGCTATGTACGTAACATACGACTCTGGAGAAGCAATGAACGCGGTTCTTGGCTGTCTTGAAGATTTTACAAAACAGAACAAATTTTACCGCTACACATACTTGGACAGAGACAGAGAACGATATTTTAAAGATGACCGGGGCATCAGCTGGGCACAATATATTTCCCACGTAAAATTCACCCGTTAATCTTTTAGGTCAGGCAAATGGATATTTCAAACATCATCAAGAATCTGCACCCACTGGAAATCAAGGTGCTTTTAAAGTATTCAGATAAGGACGAACTTACATCTGAAAAATTAATCAAGGAACTCGGCTACAAGGAAGGCCATGCAAACCAGGCATTTTCCTGGCTGAACGGAAAAGGGCTTCTTAACGAAATTGGACGGGTTGCCCATACTTACTACGAAATAACCGACATGGGAAAATCCCTTGCGAAGGACGGAACTGTAGAAGAACGTGTTGTTTCCCTGCTGAAAGATTCCGGCGCAAAAACTCTTCCGGAAATTGCAGCGGCTCTAAAAATTGAAAACAAGGACATCGGCTCGGCGTTCGGACAGCTTGCAAAAGACGGCGTTTTGAAGATGAATTCAGAAAAAAAAGCTGAATACACAGGCTCTCCGCTTCCGGCACGAATCGCAGTTGCCGCCGAGCTTTTGAAGGCAGCAGAAAAAAGCGCGAACGGCCAGATTGACAAAAAAGACCTTTCAAAAGAGCAGCAGGATGTAATTCTTACACTTGCGAAAAAACGAGGCGCGCTGGACAGTCCTTTCAAAATTATTGAACGCGAAACTGTAACATACAAGCTTGTTCCGCAGGCTGCAGAAGTAAAAACTGCGCTTGAAAAAGCCGGCGTAACAGGAAATGAAATCGGTGAAATCACTTCAAAAATGCTTGCTTCCGGCGAATGGAAGAACGGAACTTTCCGCGGATACAATATTTCACTTCAGCCGGCGCGAATTATTCCTGGAAGAACAAATCCTTATGTTCAGTTCCTGGAATCAGTAAAAGACAAGCTCTGCTCGCTTGGTTTCCAGGAATTTGACGGACCTCTTGTAGAAACTGAATTCTGGAACGGAGATGCTTTGTTCATGCCTCAGTTCCATGCGGCGCGCGACATCCACGATGTTTACCGAATCAAAAACCCGACACACGCAAAATCTATTGAAGAGCCTTATTTGAGCAATATTGCGCGTGTTCATGAAAACGGCGGAGATTCTGGAAGCCGCGGATGGAACTACAAATTCGACAGGGAATTCACACGGCGGCTGATTCTGCGCTCACAGGGAACAGTTCTTTCCGCACACCAGCTGCACAAAGCTGAAGTTCCTGGAAAGTATTTTGGAATCGCGCGATGTTTCCGCTATGACAAAGTAGACGCGACCCATCTTTCTGATTTTTACCAGACAGAAGGAATTGTAATCGGTGAAGAAGCGAATCTTAGGACACTGCTTGGCTTCCTGAAAATGTTTGCAACTGAAATTGCTGGCGCAACAGAAGTAAAATATGTTCCAGGATATTTCCCGTTCACAGAGCCGTCTGTTGAAGTTCATATTAAGCACCCGGTTTTGGGATGGTTCGAGCTTGGCGGCTCAGGAATTTTCCGGCCGGAAGTTACAAAAGCCATGGGAATTGATGCTCCTGTTCTTGCATGGGGAATCGGAATTGACCGAATGGCTTTGATGGCGCTCGGTCTGAACGACCTTAGGGAATTGTTCTGCGAGGATATTGAAAGAGTCCGACAAAGAACTGCAAAATTCTAAAAAGCGGGTTTTAGGGCGGCAGCCCTAGGAGAATGGGTAGGAAGCAACGAAGTGCTGACGAGGGAAAGACTTTTCCCTTCCAGACTTGAATCCTACCCTTTTTTTATTCTATTTCGACTTTTTTGATGTGCGCGCCCAGACTTTTCAGGCGTTCAACAAGATTTTCGTAGCCGCGCTCAATCTGGTAAACATTGCTAATCCGGCTTTCGCCATGCGCTGCCATTGCCGCGATAACCATTGCCATTCCGGCACGAACATCAGGAGACACGAGATGCTCGCCGTGCAGAACCGACGGCCCGCAGACAATAGCTCGGTGCGGGTCGCAAAGCGTAATCTGCGCGCCCATTCCAATAAGCTTGTCCACAAAAAACATCCGGCTTTCAAACATTTTTTCAAAAATAAGAACGGTTCCTTCAACCTGGGTCGCGACAACGGTCATAATTGAAGTTAAATCCGGCGGAAATCCCGGCCACGGAGAATCATCGATTTTTGGGATTTTTGTTCCTACATCTGCGTTTGTCTTCATTTCTTGGATTGAAGAAACTTTTATTGTTTCGCCTTCCTGAATCCAGGAAATGCCGAGCTTTGCAAAACCGACTTTCAGCGGGCGCATATCAAGGTTTCTGACGCCTTTTATTTCTATGCTGCCTTTTGTAGCCGCCGCAAGACCGATGTACGAGCCGATTTCCATATAATCCGGGCCGATTTCGAATTCGCAGCCGTGAAGTTTTTCCTTGCCGAAGATTGTAAGAAAATTTGAGCCGATTCCTTGTATGTTCGCGCCCATTGCGCAAAGCATTCTGCACAAATCCTGAATATGAGGCTCGCTCGCCGCGTTCGTGATTGTTGTTTTTCCTTCTGCAAGAACTGCCGCCATAAGCGCGTTTTCTGTGGCTGTAACCGAACATTCGTCAAGAAAAATATCTGTTCCAATCAGCTTGTTTGCGACAAATGTAAAATGTCCGTTTATTTTTACCTGGGCACCAAGCTGCTCCAGCGCCAAAAAGTGCGTATCAAGCCTTCGGCGGCCAATAACATCACCGCCCGGCGGAAGCATTTCCGATTTTCCCAAGCGCGCAACCATCGGACCGGCAAAAAGAATTGAAGCACGGATTTTTTTTGAAAGTTCCGCGGGAATAACGCAGGATTCAATATCCTTCGCCTCTATTTTCCAGGTGTTTTTTTTAAGCAAAGTTGCTTTTGCGCCGAATGACTGCAAAATATTCAGCATAACCGCCGTGTCTTCAATATCTGGAACATTACGGAGAATCACTGGTTCTTCCGTAAGCAATGCCGCTGCGATACATGGCAATGCCGCATTTTTATTTCCACTGGCTGTAATTGTTCCCTTGATTGGAAAACCACCTTCTATTAAATACTCGTGCATTTTTTCCCCATAACGAATTTTCTGTTTAGCGTGAATGTTGAATTTTTTACAAATTTTGAAAAACCGCTTCCGGCATATTTCCAATTTGCTCCAGATGGATTGGGCTCGCACTTCGTTTGAAAAACTTCGGGTGCTCCGCACTTTAATTGGTTCAATCGCCCAAAATCTTCACAAATTGCAAATCTGCCTGCGCTTTTATTTCTTTCAAAAAAAACTCAATATTCTCGTTATTTATTCTCGGCGATTTTCTGTGCCAAGTTTATAAGAACATCTGTGGCTGCGCTCATCTGGACAAGGCTTGCCCACTCGTATCTTGAATGAAAATTATGTCCGCCGGTAAAAATATTCGGAGCCGGAATTCCCATTTCGGTAAGCCGGGAGCCGTCTGTTCCGCCGCGAATCGGCACAAAAACCGGCGAAATTCCAGAAGCCTCGTATGCCGCGACAAGATTTTTTACAACAGAAGGATTTTTTTCCAGCGCGGATTTCATATTTTTGTACTGCTCTTTAAAAGACACTTCTGCAGCGCCGCCAAAAGAAAGCGCCGCTGCTTCCGCAAGTTTTTTTACGGTTGAAATTCGTTTTTTCATTCCTTCTTCGGTAAAATCGCGCAGAATCATTGAAACAACGGATTTTTCAACAGAACCATTCATTTCAAGAACCGCAAAAAATCCTTCGTAGCCAAAAGTTGTTTCCGGACGTTCCGCCGCTGGAATTGACTCTACAAAACGGCTCGCGATGTTCAGGGCGTTCACCATTCCGCCGGCGCGGGCGTTTCCTGTATGCGTGGATTTTCCTGTAAAAACCGCTTTTGCAGAATACGCATTGAAACATTCCGTTTCTAGCTCGCCGATATGGCCGCCGTCAACTGTGTATGCAAACTTCGACTTTATGAGTTCAAGAGGAACTTTATCCATTCCGTGGCCAGTTTCTTCATCTGGTGAAAAAAGAACTTCAATTCTGCCATGCTTTATTTCAGGATGATTCACAAGATATTCGATGCAGGTCATAATTTCCGAAACACCAGCTTTGTCATCCGCGCCAAGCAAAGTTGTTCCGTCGCTGGTAATTATTGTTTCCCGATTTTTCGCGGCTTCAGCAAGAGCGCTGTCATTTGCCGGATCGTGGCAAACTCCGCACTGCAGATCTATCGGAGTTCCATCGTACGCTGGATAAACAATAGGCTTCACATTTTTTCCGGAAACTTCATCAACTGTGTCTATATGCGACAAAAGACAAAAGTCTGGAACATTTTCAAAGCCTTTTGAAGGCGCAAGATACGCATAAGTGTAGCAATTTTTTGTTGTCTGAACTTCCTGAAGCCCCATAACCGAAAGTTCCGCGGCAAGCTGCTTCGCAAGCTCAAACTCCCGCTCTTCGCTCGGCATAATTCCCTGGTCGGCTTTTTCAAGATTGGATTCTGTCCAAATTTTCACATAGCGTATAAACCGATTTAAAAGCTGCTCCTGAATTTCAGAGTTTTTTTCAACGTAATTCATAAATCCTCCTGCAACATGAACTATTCCAGCCAGCCTTGAACCGCGCCGATTATGCTCGCGCTCACAGTAGCCGCCGTTTCCGTCCGCATTATGCGTTTTCCCATTCCGCATCGTATGTAGCCGCTTTGTTCAAGCAGATTCCGCTCATTGTCTGTCCAGCCGCGCTCGCTACCGATTGCCGCAACTATAGAATCCGGCTTTTGTTTCTGCGCTGAAAGAACTTTCATCAGCGAACCGGAAGGATTTATGTTGTCAAGGCAGAGCCGCAACTGGTTTGCCGAGCCTCCAGAAACGGCCGCAAGACATTCATTCAGATTTTTATGAAGATACAAGTCCGGCACAAAAGTTCCTCCAGCCTGAACAGTTCCATCAACTAACATTTTATATGCTGTTCCATGCTCAACAAGATTTGACTGCATATATGATTTTTCACCCAGCTCAGTTCCGGTAAGATGAACCTGGCTAACACCAAGAGCCGCAACATCGCGGAGAAGCCTTTTCAGCTGAATCGGACGCGGAAAACCGATTATCATTTTCAAAGGATAAAGAGGCTTTCCGTCTGCCTCAGGAGCAAAGTCAAAAAAAATCTGCCTGCCTTCAATTTTTGTAATTGTCGCATTGCCAGCCTTGCCGTTAATTACTCCGGCGTAAAACGAATCGCCTTCCTTCTTGTGAAGAATTTTTATTATATGCTCGCCGCGCTCGTCCGCAAAACTCAGCGGCTTTCCCAGTTCTTCTTCTTTAAAAAGACAAATATTCATAGTTTCCATTTTAATACATTTGCAAGAACACGTCATCACAAGATACAGCGCATATGCATCTCCAGAAAATTGTATTTTTTGCATAAATTTTGTAAAATATAAGAATGAATATTATCGTTGTTGGCAATGGCGGTCGTGAGCACACTATTGCCTGGAAAATTGCTCAAAGTTCTAATGTTGAAAAGGTTGTTTGTGTTCCTGGAAATGGCGGCACGGCAAAAGAATCCAAATGCTGCAACGTTGAAATAAAAAATTGTGACTACATAAACGGCGCTGAAAATCCATACATTCAAATTGCAAAGCATGAAAACTGCGCAATGGCTGTAATCGGGCCGGAAGATCCTCTTGCAGAAGGTCTGGCAGATGTTTTCTGGAACGCCGGAATTCCTTGCGTCGGTCCGAAAAAGGCTGCCGCCCAGCTGGAGGCTTCAAAAGACCTTTCAAAAGATTTTATGGAAAAATACGGAGTTGCCTGTGCAAAAAGCAAAACATTCACAGATAAAAAATCTGCGGAAGAATATGTAAGAAATCACGGTGCGCCGATTGTAATAAAAGCGGACGGTCTTGCGGCGGGAAAAGGCGTTGTTGTTGCCGCAACTGTTGAAGATGCGCTGAACGCAATAACAGACTTGATGGAATCTGGAAGAGTTGGAAATGCGGGGCAAAAACTTGTAATTGAAGATTATTTGCAGGGCGTTGAAATTTCTGTCCTTTCAGCCGTAAGCGTAGATCCTGAACATCCGGAAAATGCCTGCATAATTCCGTTCCTTCCGGCGCGCGACCACAAGCGGCTCGAAGACGGCGCAAAAGGCCCGAACACAGGCGGAATGGGTTCTGTCTGCCCGCTGGACGATGTAACAGCTGAAACAATGGCGGAATTCAACAAAACTTGCCTTGAGCCAACTTTGAAAGGTCTTGTTTCAGAAGGATTTGACTACCGAGGATTCCTGTTTTTCGGCGTAATGCTCACAAGCGAAGGCCCGAAACTTTTGGAATACAACGTTCGTCTTGGCGACCCGGAAACTCAGTCTGTTCTGCCGCTAATGGATTTTGACTTTGTAGAAATGTGCAAGGCAATCACAGAAGGCACGCTGAAAAATTTCAAATTCGCATGGAAAAAAGGCTACCAGGTAAGTCCAGTTGTTGTTTCCGGCGGTTATCCTGGAAGCTATCCAAAAGGAAAAGAAATCTCTTTTGAAGAAAAGAAAATTTCCGAGGCCGGCGCAAAAATATTCATTGCCGGAGCAAAGCTGGAAAACGGCAAAATGCTTACAAACGGCGGCCGGGTACTTGCCTGCTCAACTTTTGGAAAAACATTCGATGAAGCTTGGAAAAATGCCTACAAGGCAATTGAAGGTGTTCATTTTGAAGGCGCTTTCTACAGAAAAGACATCGGGCTTCCGGGAGCCGCTGTTTCCGGGGAGCTTTAATCTTTCAGTTTTTCAATCCGCAAAAAATTGCAAAAAAAAGGTTCATCAAGTCGGGGTTACAAGACTTGATGAACCAAAAATATCTAAAAAGCGGGAACGGAGACTCCCGCTTTTTTATTACATTTTATTACTCGTCATCATACTGAAGAGCTGCGTAACCTTCTTCTCCAGTTCTGATTTTTACAACTGTATCTACAGGGTAAACGAAGATTTTTCCATCTCCAATGTGTCCTGTGTAAAGAGCCTTTTTAGCCGCATCAATAACAGTTCTAACCGGAACTTTTGAAACAACAATTTCAACCTTGATTTTTGGAAGAAGTGTCATTTCAACAGGCGCACCGCGGTAGAATTCGCTTGCACCTTTCTGCATTCCGCAGCCCATTACGTTTACAACAGTCATTCCTGTTACACCGATAGAATTCATCGCCGCTTTCAACGCATCAAACTTTGTCTGGCGTGTAACAATTACAATCTTGCTGAATTTTGCATCCGCAGGAGCAACATTCTGTACAGGAACCGCTTTTTCAACCGGAACAGGCGAGCCGCCAGGAATTGTAACACCAGCTTCCTGAGCTTCCTTGTATTCTTCATCTGTATAAGTAAGAGCAAATCCAGCAAAACTTGAATCCAAACCATGCTCGAACTTATCAAGACCAACAATTTCTTCTTCAGGGCTAACACGAAGACCGATTGTTTTCTTCAAAATAAGGAACGCAATTGTAATTGTAACAATTGTCCAAGCCATAGTTACTCCCATTCCTCCCAGCTGCTTTCCAAGCTGAGCAAATCCGCCGCCGTAGAACAATCCTTCTTTTATTCCTGCAAGCGCAAATCCAGGAGCAGATTCAGTCGCAAACAATCCAACCGCAATTGTACCCCAGATACCGTTCATCATATGAACCGCAACAGCTCCAACCGGGTCATCAACATGAAGCTTGTTGTCAAGGAACCATACGCCAAAGCAAACAAGCAAACCAGCAACAACACCAATAACAGCCGCGCCAGCGCAGTCAGTAACATCACAAGGCGCAGTAATTGCAACAAGACCAGCCAAAGAAGCGTTCAAACACATTGAAACATCCGGCTTTCCATATTTAATCCATGTGAAGAGCATTGCTGTTACAGTCGCAACTGCCGGAGCAACTGTTGTTGTAAGAAGAACAGAAGCCAAAGTTGGAATATCAGTTGCGGCAGCGCCGTTGAATCCGTACCATCCGAACCAAAGAATAAAGCATCCAAGAGCACCGTTCGCAATGTTTGAGCCAGGGAAACCATGAACTTTTGTTACTTTGCCATTTTCATCGCGGTCAAATTTTCCAATTCGGGCGCCAAGCATAGCAGCACCAATCAAGGCACAAATTCCGCCTACCATATGAATACAGTTTGAACCTGCGTAATCGTGGAAGCCCCACTGAGCAAGGAAACCGCCGCCCCAAGTCCAGTGCGCTTCAACCGGATAAATAATTCCCGAAATAATAGCAGAATACAAACAATATGTAGAAAACTTAGTTCTTTCAGCCATTGCGCCAGAAACAATCGTAGCAGTTGTGGCACAGAACATAAGGTTGAACACAAAACCAGAAAAATCAAAGCTCGCATAGCTGCTGAACACGCTGAAACCAGGCTTTCCAATAACAGACCAAATTCCTTTGCTTACTTCACCCGTTACTGGATCAGTATAAGAAAGCATCAAAGAAGCGCCAATCAAAAACCACATTACTGTACCAATACAGAAATCCATGAGGTTTTTCATAATGATGTTGCCAGTATTCTTCGCGCGGGTAAAACCAGCCTCAACCATCGCAAATCCGGCCTGCATCCAGAATACTAACGCAGCGCCAATAAGAAACCAGACACTAAAAGTTGTGCTGTTCACTTCTGCAATCGCACTCGCAATCGCCTGAGAAATCTCCTGAGTCATACGACCTCCTTTTTTTGGGGACAAGCAAGACGGGGAAAGCCTTCCCCTCGGCTCAAAGCACGCTTTTCGCCTACCCCTTCCAGCGGGCTCAAACGCCGCCCGCAACGCCTGCTCGCATCACGGACAGCATTTGTTTCCCTGAAAATAAAAAAGGCGCGCCAGCTGCAAAACACAGAAAACACAACTCTTCTGTCTTTTACAACAAGCACGCCCTTGTGCACGTCATATTTTTAAACTTAAGCAAGTTAAAAACAAAAAAGCGACAAGAATTTGCATTCACAAATTCTTGTCGCCATTGACATTAACAGTTATATAAAATTTACAAAAAATATGCAAGAAAAAAAAATTGATTTTTTTCCAGAAAAAAACATTTTCTTCACAAGTGGATATATAAAAATTTTACAAAAATGAATATATGAATAATATCAGATATTTTATATTATCCTGAATATCGAGTTTTTTGTGAAAAAAAATAAAAGCGTAGGCAGATTTGCAATTTGTAAAGATTTTTGGCGATTGAATTAATTAAAGTGCGGCGCACCCGAATCAACACAAGCGAAGCGCGAGCCAAATCCATCTGAGCAAATTGCAAATCTGCCGAAAGCGTTCTTTCAGAATTTGCAAAAAAAACTCAACATTCAGACTAATCATAAACTCCAAATTTTAATGAGAGGTATTTTATGGACAAACGACTGCTTACAATCCAGGATATTTCATGCGTTGGACAATGCTCTTTAACAGTTGCCCTTCCAGTTATTTCTGCTTGCGGAATTGAAACCGCAGTGCTTCCAAGCTCGGTTCTTTCAAACCACACAGCATTTTCATCGTGGACTTTCAACGATTTGACAGGCGACATGGAAAATATTCTAGCCCAATGGAAAAAGGAAAACATCAGTTTCAGCGCATTTTACACAGGATACGTTTCAGAAACGCAAATTCCAATAATCAAAAAAATTATAAAAGAAACTTCACGCAAAGATTCGCTCGTTATCGTAGATCCGGTAATGGCTGACAACGGAAAAATGTACCCCGGATTTGCAGCAGATTTTCCGGCAAAAATGGCGGAACTTTGCAGCGGCGCAGATGTAATTCTTCCGAACCTTACAGAAGCCTCTTTTCTGCTGGGAACTGATTTCCGAAATGAAAACTATGACAAAAAATATATTGAAGACATTTGCACCGGACTTTTAAAACTCGGCGCAAAAAATGTTGTTCTTACCGGCGTAAGCTTTGAAAAAGACAAACTTGGCGTTGCCGTATGCGATAAAAATTCAGTTGAATATTATTTCACAGAAAAACTTCCCGTAATGATGCACGGAACCGGCGATGTTTTTGCTTCAGCATTTGCGGGCGCGCTTTGCAACGGAAAAACTCTGCTCAAGGCTGCAGAAATCGCGGCAAACTTCGTTGTTGAATCAATAAAAGCAACAATCGGCGACAAAGACCATTGGTACGGCGTAAAATTTGAAAAAGCAATTCCCAGCCTGATAAAACTTTTGGAAAAATAAACGCCCTTCACCACACTGATTTTAAAATAAAAAACAGGCACCGAACTGGAAAAAATCCAGAGCGGCGCCTGTTTTCTACTATCCGCGGTGATTCCGCAAAGCGCAACCACCGGCAGTTTTAATTAAACTCTGTAAAGCAAATCCTCGTAGCTAGGGAACGGCTTGTAGTTTTCGCCAAGAAGCGGCTCAATTTCATCAGCCACAGCGCGAGCTTCCGCCATTGCCGGAATAACTTTGTCAGCATATGCCTTTGCAACTGCCATAACATCTCCGCTGGCTTTCGCCGCAAGATGAATTTTCGCAAGAGCTTCTGTTTTTGCAGCCAAATCGCCGGTAAGAGCGTCCAGTTTTGAAAGCAACTCGCTTTCTGCAGAAGCCTTGGCAGTTGGAACTACCGCCTTAAGGTTTACAACAGTTCTTGAAACATCTGCAATGTATTTATATGCAGCAGGAAGAATGTCCTTGTTTATCATTTCAAGCATTGTCTCAACTTCAATATTCAAAAGCTGCGCATATTTTTCAAGCTTGATTTCATAGTGGCTTTCCATTTCTTCTTTTGTGTAAACGCCAGCATCTGTGTAAAGCTTAACATTCTTTTCATCAAGATAATGCGCAACAGCATCTGGAGTTGTCCTGAGCTCAAGAAGTCCGCGTTTTGCAGCTTCTTTCTTCCAAGATTCATCGTAGCCGTTTCCGTTGAATACAATTCGCCAGTGAGCTTTAACTTCTCTTTCAATAAGAGTGTTCAAAGCCTTTTCAAAATCTTTTGCGCCTTCAAGCTCGTCTGCAAAAGCCTTCAAAGTTTCTGCAACAATCGCGTTCAATGTTGTGTTCGGGCCAGCCAAAGAAACATTTGAGCCTGCTGAACGGAACTCGAACTTGTTTCCAGTAAATGCGAACGGAGAAGTTCTATTTCGGTCTGTTGAATCTTTTGGAATCGGAGGAAGAACATCAACACCGATTGTCATCTTTGATTTCTTGTCGGCAGAATAAGGTTTTCCTTCAACAATCGATTCAAGAACGCGGTGAAGCTCATCGCCAAGATATACTGAAATAATTGCCGGCGGCGCTTCGTTCGCTCCAAGACGATGGTCATTTCCAGCAGAAGCTACAGAAATGCGGAGCAAATCCTGGTTTTCATCAACAGATTTCAAGATTGCTGTAAGGAAAAGAAGGAACTGCGCATTTGATTCCGGAGTTTTTCCTGGTTCAAGAAGGTTTTCGCCTTCATTTGTAGACATTGACCAGTTGTTGTGCTTTCCAGAGCCGTTAAGTCCAGCGAACGGTTTTTCGTGAAGAAGACATTCCAATCCGTGACGCTTCGCAACTTTTTTCATAACTTCCATAGTAAGCTGGTTCTGGTCAACAGCAATATTTGTTGTGCTGAAGATTGGAGCCATTTCATGCTGCGCTGGAGCAACTTCGTTATGTTCTGTCTTTGAAAGAATTCCGTATTTCCACAAAGTTTCATTCAAGTCTTCCATATATTTTACAATGCGTGGATTCAACGCCGCAAAATACTGGTCGTCCATTTCCTGGCCTTTTGAAGGTTTTGCACCGAACAAAGTGCGTCCTGTCATGCGGAGGTCTTTTCTTTTTGCCCACAAATCATGGTCAACGATAAAGTATTCCTGCTCAGCTCCTACAGTTGTAGCAACGTGGCTTACAGTTTTTCCGAAAAGCTTAAGAATTCGTTTTGCCTGCTTGTCCAGAGCTTCCATAGAACGAAGCAAAGGAGTTTTCTTGTCCAGAGCTTCTCCTGTATAAGAACAGAACGCTGTAGGAATGCAGAGCGTATGCTCCTTAATGAAAGGATACGAAGTAGGATCCCATACAGTGTAGCCGCGAGCCTCAAAAGTTGCGCGGTGGCCTCCAGAAGGGAAAGAAGATGCATCCGGCTCACCTTTTACAAGTTCTTTTCCGCTGAAAGACATAATTACAGTGCCGTCATCCTGCGGATTGATAAAAGAATCATGTTTTTCCGCTGTGATACCAGTCAATGGCTGGAACCAATGCGCAAAGTGTGTAGCGCCTTTTTCAATAGCCCAGTCTTTCATTGCGTGAGCAACAACATTTGCCACATCAAGTTCAAGCGGCGCCCCGGAATCAAGAGTTTTCTTGAGCGCTTTAAAAGTTTCCTTAGGAAGGCGGTCTTTCATTACTTTCTGGTTAAAAACCATGCTTCCAAATAATTCAGGTACGTTTGTCATTTTAACTCCTGAGAGAAACCAGCAATGCCGGTTTCATGATATATGTATGGAAAAGCGTTAAGAAAATTGCATTCAGCAATTTTGAGCTTAACCACTCCTTTCGACGAAAGGTAAAAAAAAAAGCGATGTGAATTTCAACTAAACAAATTAGAAAAAATTCACATCGCCATTGATGTTGATTCTTTTATATAACTTTACAAAAAAAAGTGCAAGTGAATTTCAATTTTTTTTGATTTTTTTATCTCATCTGGAGAGCTTCAGAAATTCTGCAGCAGTTGTATTCTTCCTGGCTATACGCAAAATCCCAAGTGCCGCCGAAACGAGCTTTTCTTCCGCCAAAACCAGTTTTAAAAATGTACAGTCCAGCCATAAAGTTTTCACCATCGCTGTCCGGCGGAATTCCCATCAAATCATACTGGGTGCATCCAAGGCTTCTGGCAAAGCGTATAACTTCCCACTGCAAACCGTAGTTCGGCATACATTCCCGGCCTTCAAGAGAACTTGCCGCATACATATAATATGCAGTTTTTCCACCGAAAGATGCCGCTGATTTTTTCCAATGCTTACATCCGTGCAGGGAAACGCCTCGGAATCTACTTGTAATATTTTTACCATAAAATGACCGTAACAGTCTTGGCAAAAAGCCACAAGATTTACATTTGTTTGTCGTGCTAGTTGTGTACTATACTTATGTTTTCGTCGCTAGTAGTACCATTCTGAATTTTTTCAATCAGCCTGAGCGGAGAACATTCAAAATTGCGCTCAAATTTCGCGCCTGCCTCCGCATGGGAATAAACGGCAGTTAAAGCCGCATCCTTGGCGGAATAACCTTGCGCCAGAAGAGAAACGCAAAGACCTGCAAGAACATCTCCGCTTCCAGCTTTAGCAAGGGAATTTGTGCCTTTGTCGCAAACAAAAGCTTCTTCGCCTGAAAAAATATAAGTGTCCGCGCCTTTTGCAACAAGAACAATATTCGGAAACTTTTCAGAAAACGCTTTTCCAAAGTCAAAGCGGAATTTCACAACATCAGAAAGCGATATTTCGCCACTTCCGCTTTTTTCAAATGAAGAATTCTCAAGTTTCAAATCCAAGGCGTTTGAAAGCGCGCACAATTCCTTGGGATGCGGCGTAAGAACCACGCACGCGCCCCGCGTTGAATTCAGTTTTTCCAAATACGACTTCAAATTTCCGCAGTAAAAAAAATCAGCGTCAAGCACAAGCGCAGGATTTTTCATTCCGAAGGCAAAAGCAAGCGTCCGCTGAATCAATTTTTCAGTTTCCGCAGAACGGCCAAGCCCGCTTCCAACCAGAACCGCCGTTGTTTTTTCAGGAAATTTTTCAGAAACCATAAGCTCCGGCGACATTGCAAAATTCCGCGCGGAAAATTCACTCTGCAGAACGGTAACCAATCCAGCTCCAAAACAAAGAGCGGCAGTTCCGGCAATAATTCCAGCGCCAGGTTTTTCGCCCAGAACAATGCAGGCGTGCCCAAAATCGCCTTTATGAACCGATTTTTTTGTTCTAACTGGAAGTTTTATATCTTTTTCTTCAATTAAATATGCATCCGGCGCGTCGCAAGATTCAAAAACTCCGGAAGAAATTCCCAGCCCGGCGGTTACTATTTCACCCACAAAATCTTTAGAGCTGTCCTCGTAAAGAATTTTTTTCAACGCGCCCATCGTCACGGTTTTATCCGCGGCAAATTTCATTCCGCTCGGAACATCGCACGCAATCCTGAACGCCTCCAGCCCGTTGCACAACTCCAACGCAGCCTTCACGTTTTGCGGAAGCTCCCCGTGAAAACCAGTTCCATAAACGCAGTCAACAATCACATCGCGGGCAGAAAATTCCAAGAAACGCGCAGAAATCTCATTCCACTCATTTTCGGTGAAAATTTTTACGCCAACGGCAAGGCACATTTTGCGCTGAAGAACCGCCTCTTCAGTTTTAGGCTCTCCAAACGCAGCCACAAAAAGATTCTTCACCTTTCCAAAAATCCGCCTGGAAAGCGCATATCCATCGCCACCATTGTTTCCAGTTCCACAAAGAACAAGCACAGATTCAGGTTTTTGCGCCAGAACTTCTTTTTCCAAAGCCGCCGCCGCATTTTCCATCATAATATTTTCAGGAAAACAAAATCTTTTTTTCGCCTCTTTCTCAGGAATCCCAGAATTTATGTAAACCGCTTTCAAAAAAAACCTCTTTCAAAGAATTATAGCACAACCAAGAAAATTGAAAAAGTTCGTATATTTCGGGTGGCTTTTAGTTGGCTCGGCAGCCTCACCAACCAAAACCAGGCTTTCCAGGTTTCCGGCTTTCGCCTGCATTTGTGCGCAGCAAAGCTTGCACACAAACTGGCTTCGCCAGACCTTCCAATCCTTGCCACATCAGAAAACTGCAATTCCACGCTCAAAACGCAGGTGATTATGTTCAACAAAATTCTTCCAGATAACCGCACAATCCACGCATAATTCATTCCGCCCCTTTTTCAATTGTAAAAAACACAATAACTCATTAAAATTGAACAGTCTGAATGTTCAGTTTTTGGGGAAATGAATAAAAGCGTAGGCGGATTTTAATTTGTGAAGACTTTGGGCGATTAAACCAATCAAAGTTGCAACGCAACCCAAATATTTACAAGCGAAGCGCGAGCCCAACCCGTCTGGAGCAAATTAAAATACGCCGAAAGCGATTTTTCCAGATTTATAAAAAACTGAACCTTCAAACAAAACAACTTTATAAAAACGAGGCCGAACTATGGAAGAAATTCTTGAATTACTGCGACAAAACGCGCGTCTTTCCGTAAAAGACATTGCAAGCATGACAAAAAAAACTGAAGCCGAAGTCGCCGCAATCATAAAAAAACTGGAAGATGACGGAATTATTTTGAAATACGCGGCCATCGTAAACCCAGAAAAATCCGGCGAAAGCAAAGACAAAGTCCGCGCAGAAATTCAGCTCCAGGTAACTCCGGAGCGCGAACACGGTTTTGACGCTCTTGCCGACAGAATTTACCGTTTTCCGCAGGTAAAATCGCTTTTCCTTATGAGCGGCGGCTACGATTTCAAAGTAATCATCGAAGGCGATTCACTGCAGGAAGTTGCATTCTTCGTTTCAAACAAACTTGCAACACTCGAAGGCGTGCGCTCAACAAAAACCTGCTTCATCTTAAAAACTTACAAAGAAAACGACATTGTATACGTAGAAGACGAGCGGGACAGACGCGAGGCGCAGGCTTAGAAAGGCGGACAACCGCCTTACGCTCCAAACCTCCGGTTTTACGCTATCCACCGTGCGGGGACACCCCGCAACGCCCCGCGATGTTTGTTTTGCAAACTCGGCGGCGAAGCGGATAACGAGCCGGCAAAAATCTTCTGCAAAAGGAAAAATATGAACACACGAACAGATAAATTCAGCCGCTTGATGGAATCAATTCCTCCAAGCGGAATCAGAAAATTTTTTGAAATGCTTATCGGCCACGACGATGTGATTTCACTTTCAGTCGGCGAGCCGGATTTTCCAACGCCATGGACAATGCGGGAAGAAGCTTTTTATCATCTTGAAAAAGGCCACACTTCCTACACGGGCAACCGCGGACTTCTGGAACTTCGCCAGGAAATCTGCAAGTACATGGAACGCTACAATATGTACTATAATCCAGAAACAGAAATTCTTGTTACCGTTGGAGCCAGCGAAGGTGTAGACGCTTCTTTGCGCGCGATTTTGAATCCCGGCGATGAAATTATTGTCTGCCAGCCATGCTACGTAAACTACGAGCCGCTCGCCTGCCTTACAGAAGCAAAAGTTGTTCCGATTGACACAAGCATAAACGGTTTTTATCCAACTGCAGAACAAATTGAAAAAGCAATAACGCCGAAAACCAAGGCAATTATGATGTGCACGCCGAACAATCCAACTGGAACAATAATTCCAGCAGGCGAGCTTGAAAAAATCGCCAAGCTCTGCGTAAAAAATCAGATTTGGTGCATTTCCGATGAAATTTACTGCGAGCTGATTTACGATGACGCAAAACACGTTTCAATCGGCTCTTTCCCAGGAATGAAAGATTATTCTATCATTCTGAACGGTTTTTCAAAATCATTCGCAATGACCGGCTGGCGAATCGGATATGTCGCTGCGCCTGCCGAACTTATCACGCAAATGACAAAACTTCACGGCTACAATTCAATCTGCGCGCCGATTTTCAGCCAGTACGCCGCAACAGAAGGCTTAAGAAACGGCTGGAAAGATGTTGAAAAAATGCGGCTCAGCTACCAGCAGCGACGAAATCTTATGGAAAAAGAATTCAACAAAATGGGACTTCCTGTTCCAGAGCCAAAGGGCGCGTTCTATATGTTCCCGGATATAACTTCAACTGGAATTTCCAGCGAGGAATTTGCCACTCAGCTTTTTCAAAAGCACAATATCGCTGTTGTTCCGGGCAGCGTTTTCGGTCTTGGGGGAGAAGGCCACATCCGCGTCTGCTACGCAACTGCAATCGACAAAATTAAAATTGCAATGGAAAGAATCGCCGAATTTGTAGCAGAATTAAAAAACGCAAAAAAATAACTGGAGAACGCTGAATGATTTTATCAATTTTAATTGCTGTAATTGCGGCCGCATCTTTATTCATAATTTTAACATTGATTACCAGCAAATCGAATGGAACCAGCAAAAATAAGAAAAAAGGAAAAGCGAAAAACAACTCGGCAATTATAAAGGAAGCCACAAAAAAACTGACTCACGATCCGAACAATATTTCTGCGCTGACCTCATTAGGCGAAGTTTACTACGGAACACGGAACTACGAAAAAGCGCTTCCGATTTACCAGCGTCTGATGGGGCTTCAGAAAATGCACCCGACAATTGATGAAAAGCAGACTTCTCTAAGATACGGAATTTGCTGTTTTCAGGAAAACCAGTTCGACAACGCGTTAAAAGCCCTTGCAATAACATTGCGCAACGATCCGCAGAATTTCGATGCCAATAATTACATGGGAAAAGTCCTGATGCAAAAAAAAGAATACGAAAAGGCAATAATGATTTTCAGGCGCGCGTTGCAGCTAAATCCAGAAAAGGCGGAAGTCATTCAGAATTTGGCATATGCGCTGTATTTTTCAAAAAAATACCGTGAAAGCCTTGTTTACCTGAAAAAAACTGTCGAGCTCAACCCGGAAAACAAGGAAGCGTTGTTTTATTTTGCTTCCGCAATGAACGAAGCCGGCTACAACGACAAAGCGCTGAAACTTTTCCTTCACCTTAGGCTGAATCCTGTTTTTGGAGCAAAAGCTTGCCTTGCGGCAGGAACTATCCATGACAAGCAGAACGCGCCGGACAAAGCCATTCAGGACTACGAAATTGCGCTGAAACTTGAAAACATTGACCAGGAAACAAAGCTCACAATTTACTACAGGCTTGCCCACACGCTGATTTCCCAGAAAAACATAGGAAAAGCGCTAGGATATCTGCGCCAGATACAGACGATTGCGCCCGGCTACCGCGATGTTCAGGTTTTAATCAACCGGTACCAGGAACTGAACCAGAATTCAAATCTTCAGGCTTACCTTATGTCCGGAACAAGCGATTTTGTAGCCTTATGCAGAAAATTCGTGGCTGGATATTATCCAGATGCCTTTATAAAAATTGAAGATATTTCTGTTGCCGCCGAATGCGTTGAAGTTCTTTGCGAAGTTCAGGCTTCAAAATGGACAGACACTGAATTATTCAGATTCTACAGAAGCACAGGCGCCATCGGGGAACTTTACATCCGCGACCTTCATTCAAAAGTGCGCGACATAAAATGCGACAAAGCGTTCTGCGTAACAGCCGGCTCTTTTACAGAAGAAGCAAAAAAATATGTTGAAGGCCGTCCTATCGATTTAATAGAAAAAGCGAAGCTTATTCAAGTTCTAAAAAAACTTGACGTTACTCCGCGCTCTTTTTAATTATCACAAGATTTCGCTCGCGTTCTTCCCTGCCTTCAGAATTTTCTGTAAGATACGGAACAAACAGTTTTTCCACAGAAAATTCCAGGCCGAGCGATTTTATTTCTTCCATTTCTTTTTCAATGCTTTCTGACTTCGCCTTGTAGGCCGCAAGAATTCCGCCTTTTTTTGCAAGCGACAGAAGTGTTTTCGCCATTTTTTCATCCAAAGGACGGAACGCCCGGAATGTTGCAATATCAAAACTTTCAGGCGGAACTTTTTCAGCTTCTTTTTTCAGCACAGAAACATTTTTTAATCCACAGATTGCCGCGCAGTTTTCAAGAAACGCGCATCTTTTATCCATACGTTCAACCAGCGTGAAATTATATTCCGGAAAAACTATTGCCAGCGGAATTCCTGGAAGTCCGCCGCCAGAACCAATATCCGCAATCCTGAAATTTTCTGAAGAATAATTTTCTGCAAGCTTATTTAAAATTTTATACGGAGCAAGACTGTCAAGAATATGATTGACAACAATTTCATCATAAACACTTGTGTTTGTAAGATTATATGCAGAATTGAAAAGAATTATTTCATTTATATATTTGTCAAGTTTTCCAGAAAATTCCGCAATTTTTTCACCGGGAATTCCAACTTGCTTCAAACCGTTCAACAGTTTTTCTGACGCCGCCATTAATTTTCCTTATTTATCGCCAATATCAAGCAAAAAATCCATATTCCAGCCGTTTGAAACATATTTCAGCGAAACAAGATTTCCAGTTTTTTCAGCTTTCAGCTTCGGTTTTTGCGAAAGCTGGTAAAGAAACGAATTTTCATTCTTGTAATCTTGAATTACCTGAGGCTCAACAAAATATCCAGCGGAAGCACCGCAGTTTCCATCAGCCTTGAACAGAAAATAAAAAGTTTCATCGCGGGATTTTCCGCCGCTCGTATATTTTCTGTCGCCGGTAAGCAGAAACGATCCGTCATTTTCCTTTTTGCTGAAGTAAACAGTCCGGATTGTATCCTTTATGCTCCGCCCGTTCACAACAAACCTTAAAATCTTCGGATTGAATTCTGAATTTCCGTTTTCCGCCCCGGAATTTGTAACCGGCAGACTGACTTTTTTCAACGCTTCAGAATTTTTTTCAGTTTTTTCTTTGAGCACGGAAAGTTCTTCCATAACAGAATTCAAAAGCACGTCGTTCGCATTGTTTCCTGAAAATCTATTTGAAACAGAAACATCGTTTCCAAGCAAGCCGTAAATTCCGTTAAAAAATCCGTTTTGTCCCAAATAAGAAACATCGTCCGCAGAAAGATAATCCAGCGCTTTTTTTACAGCTTCAGCCTTTGACAATTTTTGTTCCGCAGAAGAAATTTTCTGGCTTTCGCTTTTTTCAGCACCGGAAGATGTTTTATTTTCCCGGTTTGAAATATTTGTGCCAACAGTTCCCGGCGCATAAAATCTTGCGCCAAAAGTTGGAGCCGTAATTCTTGGCATGGCCGGTCCTTCCGAGGAAGAAATTTTCGGCATTGAAACAGAAGGCATTTCCATCTGGCAAAACGCACCTGCGCAAAAAACTGAAAAAAACGCGAATTTCAGAAGATTTTTTTTACATATTCGCAAGGCTTTCCTCCACGAATTCAAGCCGCTGAGTAAGCTGGGCGATTGTTTTTTCCAGCCGGTTCTTTTCTTTTTCAAGTTTTCCGCGCGCGTCCATTTTTGTGGCGGAACAAGCTTTCTGCTTCATCATTTCGCGGACTGAAGCAGGACTTTTTCCGTCAAGAAATTCTTTTTCAACTTCCTGGCGGTCATCCTTTTTGCGAACAGAAGCGACAACTTTCATATTTTCAAAACCGATTGCCGGATTCACGTCAACGCGCGCAACTTTCTGAATATCTTTTGCAGTGTTCCGCGGAAGGCACAAAACGCGGTCAATATAATCTTCGTAGCGGATATTCGCCTGCTCGCAAAGCTCATGCGCTTTTATCAAAAGCTTTCCGAATTCCTGCATCATTTTTCCGTTCGCTTCCAGATATTCCTTTTTGATTTTTTCTGTAAGCTCAAGCAGTTCCGGGTTCGATTCCCATTCAAGCTTGTAATAGCCTTTCTGCTCAGCAACAAGAAGAAGCTCGTTGAATTTTGCCCAGAAATGCTGGTTGTGAACCTTTGCGTTGTAAACCGTTCCAGCTTTTCCAGTTGTGGCAAGAAGCTCCTCCGTCTGAAGATGATGAGTGTATTCGTGAACCGCTGTATAAATCAGCTGGTTGTCGTTTTTGAAATTCTTGTTGTGCAGAAAAATTTCATGCGTGTCCGGCATATAAAAACCGTTCACCCGCTTGCTTTCTTTTCCTGTCTGCGTAACTGTAAAATCCAGTTCCGTAGGCGCAATGTCAATCAGAATTTCCTTTATTTTTGCGTTGTCCATTTTTTCCTGCTTGTTATATTAAAAACATTATGCCTTTTTTGTCAAAGCCGCACGAATCTGCGCCGCGAAAAGTTTATTCTGGTCGCTGCGCTCCGGAACAGAAAATTTCGGTTTTCCGTCCTCTTCTGAAATACGGTAAATTCGCCGCGGATTTGTTGTATACGCTGGACTTTCAGGATTGTTTATCCACCAGTCAAGAACTGAAAGAATGCAGAGCGTATATTTCAAAAGATTTGCGTTGTTCGCGTTTGTGTTCGCCGTTGTGTTGTTTGCGCCGAGCAGCGTGTCGAGCCGCTTTGAAATCTCATTTGAAATATCAAATTTGTAGTGCGCCCAAGGATTTTCTATCATGGAAACATCGCCGTGCATTGAAGCAACTTTGTCGCAAAGAGAAACTGCTTCTGTAAAATAATTTCTTGCGAAATCAGTGCGCAAAAAAAGCGGGCGGTATTTGCTTTCATCCTGGGGACGTTCAAGAATCAGCTGGTCAAATTTAAAATGCGGAAGGAAATGCCACTGAGTCTGCCACAAAAGCGACGTAATCAGTTTTTTTCCGAACTGGGAATCCTCGTAATCGTCCTGCGAATAAATCTGGTTCACAAGATCGTTCAGCGGATCGCAATAGAGTTTTTCAAAAACGTTTTCGCGATACGCCGACCAGTCATCCATAACAGAAGCGATTGTGTCTTTTTCCTTTGAAGAAGCCGAGGCGCTTGAAATCGGCGTGAAATTGATATTTCTGCAGCCAACAAAACAATCCTCCAGAATCCGAAGAAGAACAACCGTAACCTGCAAAGGATTTTCCGGGCTCAGCACGTTGAATCCATCGGCAAAATTGTAAAGCGGCTGAAAATACGGATACATATCCGGGTGCTTTTCAAGCTGCGCAAATCCCGCCTGCGGAAAAAGCTGGTCAAGAAGCTTTATTCCAGTTGCAACAATCTGGTCTTTTTTGCCTTTTTCAGGCTTGACCGCGGTGTCAGGCTTTTTTTCTTCCTCAACTTTAACGGTTTTCGCCTTTTCCGGAAGAAGCAAATCGTATTTGTGCAAACCCACGAATTTCAAAATATCAGCGACCTTCACCTTGAAGAAATCAGGATATTCCTCGTAAGTGTCGGAGCACATTCTCATCAAAAGCGGATAGCACTTTTTCACAATTTCATTCTGAATATAAAGCCAGTCTGTAATCGCTTCCTTTGCAAGCGAGGAAAGTTTTTCCTGCGGAGAATCCGGATATGAAACTTCATCCGTGTAAATTTCCTTTATAAGCTTCGGAATTTTGTTTTCGCCGTAATAATAAACCTGAATCAAAAGTTTATAAACCGCGCGGATATACGGAATCAAATCCTGAACAACGTAAGGCTGCGGCAAATCCAGAATTTCAATGTGCGCAAGCTTTACGGTCTGCATTGTCCAGCCGGCAATCATTCTTAGGAATTTGAATTTTGTTTCAGTTCCGCTTGCAATTTTCGCCTTGTATGAAGCCGGAGCAATCTGAATCAAAGTTTTAATCACCGTAATAAATCCGGAAAGATTTTCAACATGATGCTTTAAAGTTACTGTGCAGAATTCAGAGACAACCTGCTCGTGACCGTTCTGCTGAAAATATTTTATAAAATTGAAAAGACCGTAATTCGGCTTGATTCCATATTCGTCGCGCATCATAAGCTTGTCGAAAAGAGAATTAAGTTTTGCTGTTACCGGCGCAAGCTCTTCCTGCCGCTTCCTTGTTCCGCTGCCATGATGTTCATTCTGCGCCCCGCCAGAGCCCGCGGAATTTTCCGAGCTTCCAGAAGAAGTCTGACGCATAAGCCGCCCCGTTCCTTTTGTGGATTTTCCCGATGATTTTGAACTGTCCGAACGTTCGTACATAACTTCTCCCCCAAGTTTTTTTGACATAATTTCAGCTTCTTCAGGATTCAAATGACCAATCGCCTTTCTTGTTCTATCAAGCGTTCCAGGAGCCCAGTCAGCTTCCCTGGCTCTTTTTCCATCTTCCTGCATAAAATTTTCCCCCTTGCTACAAACGAATGTGACTTTTTTTCACGATTCCAGGGCAATTTTTTAGAATGATTTTTTCTCCGCTTTTTGAAACCAGCACGCCGTCGAAAGTGCCGTAAATTGTTGTGTAAACATTGCGCATCACAATTATATTCAATGTTCTGTTGCTTACCGAAGAAGGATTGAACGACAAGTCGACCATTCCTTCAGTGTCCTGCGCAACCCACTTTTTCGCAATTCCAAAAGGATGCGTAATCTGTACAGGAGGCATAGCGGTAATTTCACCGTCAACAGAAAGCATATCGTTGTTGTACAAATCTTCATCCAGCGCCATATAGCTTGTGTTTCCAAATGAAAAAACAATGTCTTTCCCGTTGATATTCGCCATTCCGTACATAATTTCGCTGGAAGAGCGCGGCTTTAAATATGTTCTGTTCAGCATAAAAAGGCCGAGCCCCTTGCTTTGCGGGATTTCCTTTATGTGGTGACGATGTTTTCCCGTGTTCAAGCCGCCTTCAAGGCTCAACGGAACAAACCAGCTTGCCGAGCAACGCTGCATTGTGGGAGCCGGATTCACAAAAAGGACTTCACTTGAATTTTTATTGAAATGCGCAAAATATTTCGCTTTTACCGCCGGCCTGAATTTATCGCCGCGAACAGTAAACGACAGTGCAATCCTGTCTCTTTTCCGGCTCCAGCTGATTTTTATATATCTTGTGCTTGAAAAAGTATTGCAGGCCGCCTCAAATGTATTCACCGGAACAAAACGCCTTCTTGGTCCCATGAAAGAATGATACGCCAGCTTCTGTCCGTTCTCCTTGTTCCAAAAAATCACTTCCGCAAGCCCGAAAGCCTTGTCATCAAAAAATTCCGCAAGCCCGATATAATTTTCCACAGCAAAAATAAAGCAAACCCGGCTCTTTATTCTGAAATTTGAAAAAAATGTGGAAGTCGGAATTCCCGCGAAAGGAGCTTTTACTCCGCGAATATCAACAGCATCTGAAACTCCAGAAAACGAACCGAAATTAATTTTTCCGTTCTGAACAATATTTTCAGGAGCTTTCACAAGAGGTCTAGAATACACAAAAAATCCTCAGCTAAATAAAGCAATTTCTGTATATTATATAAGAATATATTGCAGTTATCAAATAATTTTCTTGTTAATTAAAAACACCGTGATAAAATTAATGGTAGCCTGAATGTCGAGTTTTTTGTTGAAAGAATAAAAGCGTAGGCAGATTTGCAATTTGTGAAGATTTTTGGCGATTGAATTCATTAAAGTGCGGAGCACCCGAATTAATACAAGCGCAGCGCGAGCCAAATCCATCTGAGCAAATTGGAAATATGCCGAAAGCGTTCTTTCAGAATTTGCAAAAAAAATCGACATTAAAGCCAAATAAACTTTGCAACAGGAGATGCTTTATGGGAATAAAATTGTATTCACTCGGCGCGGCACAGGAAGTTACCGGCTCAAAACATATTCTGGAAATTGACGGCCGTCAGATAATGATTGACTGCGGCGCATTCCAGGGAAAACGAAAAGAATCCGACGACAAAAACAGAAATTTCGATTTTGCACACGAGCAGCTTGAAGCTGTGATTCTTACCCACGGACACTACGACCACTGCGGACTTTTGCCGGTGCTTACAAAAAAAGGCTACGACGGAAACATTTACGCGACTCCTGCGACCCGCGACATTGCAAATCTTGTTATGATGGACAGCGCGCGGATTCAGGCAAGGGATGCTGAATTCCTTGCAAAACAGGCAAGAAAAAAAGGCGAAAAATTCAGCTGGCGGCCAATTTTCGACGAAGATGATGTTGTAAAATGCGCCAACCAGATTATCTGCCTTTCATACAATAGAAAAATGTACATCGCCCCTGATGTTCAGCTGGAATTTTTCGATGCTGGACATATTCTTGGCTCATCGTTCGCAAATCTTACAATCCGGGGCTGGCATTCAGGCTTGAGCACGCCGTATGTTCATTCAACCGGCGAAAACGAAACCAGAATTCTTTTTACAGGCGACATTGGTCGCAAGGAAAAACCGATTATCCGTCCGCCAGCAACAAATATTCCTGCGCCAGACTACATTGTGCTTGAATCAACCTACGGAAACCGCAAGCATGAAAACCGCGAATTCGCGCTGAAAGAGCTGGAACGCGTTGTCCGCGACACCTGCGCAAAAAAAGGAAAAATCATAATTCCTTCATTCGCGATAGAAAGGGTTCAGGAGCTCGTTTACTATCTGCATCTTCTTACCGACCAGAAAAAAATTCCGGTTGTGCCGATTTACGTTGACTCCCCGATGGCGGCAAATGCAACAAGCGTTTTCCGCGTTCATCCGGAATGTTACGACGAAAGTGTGAACGAAGCGTTCCTGAAGCACCACAAAAATCCGTTCGGTTTTGGCTCGCTGACTTTCACAACAAGCGTGGAAGAATCAAAAGCCCTGAACAAAAAAGAAGGTCCGATGATTATTATTTCCGCGGATGGAATGTGCGAAGCCGGACGCGTTCTTTATCATCTTGCAAATGAAATAAACAACGAAAGAAATACAGTCCTCATCGTTGGCTACATGGCGGAAAACACTTTGGGCCGAAGAATCCGGGACGGAGCAAAAGAAGTGAAAATTCTAGGCGATTTGTACCAGGTAAAAGCGAAAGTTGAGCAAATCAACGCATTCAGCGCGCACGCCGACTACGAAGAAATGACCGACTGGCTCGACAGCCTTGACAAAAGCCGCCTCAAAAATATTTTCATGGTTCATGGCGAAAAAGATGCTCAGGAATTTTTCACAAACTATCTGCATGAGCGTGGCTATCAAAATGTAACCGTGGTAAAATATGACGAAACCTATGAATTAGGCTAAAATATAAAAAAAACGAAAGGAGTTTTTTATGAAAAAAGCAACAAAATTATTTACAAGCTGTATCTGCCTTTGCGCAATCGCAAGCCTCATCGGGGGGGGGTGCAGCAACAGCGGTTCAGATGATGAAATAAAGGCAACTGTAAGCAAAACAACTTCTTCGCTGGTAACAGTTGAAGAAGGCAGTTACAGCAGCGTTGTTTCAGAAAGCAACAAAACAACTGTAAATGCCGCGCTAGATTCCGCCGGAATTGAAGAAATTGTAAAATCTGCGGCTGATTACTCAGATTTTATAAAGAGCAACAAAAATTCATCATCCAACACAATCCGCTCAATAAGCGCAGATGAATTCGGGCAAAAAATTTCTTCAGAGCTTTCAGAAAAATACGCGGCTTTTGCAGAAAGCATTGAAAATTCAGGAAAAGCGTCGCTGTCTTACACAATAACCCCGGGCGAAATAACAGGGCTTCCAGAAGGAATAAAAATGACAGTTCCGCTGTTCTCTATTTCTCACACTGCCTCGGCATCAAATGATGGCTCAAAAATAAAATCAAGCCAGGCATTCTCGCAGAGCATTTCTTCAACTTTATTCAGAGATATAAACGCCTCCGAAGAAAAAAGCATTTTCAAACAGATTGCCGCAAATTCCGCTCAGAATTTCAGTTATGCAGCAGCAGCAACAATCGACATTGAAAAAACACAAAGCGGAAATTACCAGAACCTTTCTGATATTATGAAAATAACAGGAAGCGGAAAAATTGATTTTTACACAAGCAGCTTCATTTCATTTGTAACAGACGAAAAAATCGCCGGAAAACTTTCTGTTGAATTAAAAGTAAATGCAAAAACAACAGATTTCAGCAACATAGTAAAAGACATCGAGGAAATCGACTCATCTGAATCAGAAATAATTCCACCTGAAAAATTTATTGATTCAGAAAAAACAGAAGCTTCTCTTGTAATCGACGTTTGCGACCTGAATGGAAACTTTGTCTACAATTACAAAAATCTTACAGACATCTCGGAAATTGAAAAATATGTGTCTTTGCTCAATCTTAACGATATGATTTCCTGCGGAAATGAATAGCGCCACAAAAAACTGTTCTAAAAGCCTAAAAACTTCTAGAACAGTTTTTTATTCACGAGCCGATTGTTCCTTTTGTGGAAGGAATCGCTCCGTTTCTGCGCAGATCAATTTCAACAGCGGAACGTATTGCACGCGCTGCCGCTTTGAACAAGCCTTCCATTTTATGGTGATCGCTGCGTCCGCGCAATGTATCAAGATGAAGATTGCACTGGGCGCTGTTCACAAACGCCTGCCAGAAATCCTCAAAGCAGTCAGTCTGGAAACTTGCTTCAACGCCATTTGAATTCAAGCTGACCAAAGGAATTCCTGTGAGCTCCGCATTGCACACAAGAAACGGACGGCCGCCAAAATCAACCGCCGCGCGGAGCAAAGCTTCATCCATTGGATATAAAAACGAGCCACTCCTGTAAATTCCTGCGCAGTTTCCCAACGCCTTTGAAAAACAAGAGCCAAGCACAATTCCTGTGTCTTCAATCAGATGGTGCTGGTCAACGTTCAGGTCGCCTTTTAGAGAGCCGCTCAAATCAAAAAGCCCGTGCTTGCAAAAAGAACGAAGCATATGGTCAAAAAATCCGATGGGATTTTCCATTTCACACTTGCCGGTTCCGTCCAAATTCAATGTAAGAGAAATCTGAGTTTCTCCTGTAGTTCGTTCAACAGTTGCTATGCGTGCCATTTTCAATCCTTAATTTTCCAGCAGACTACAAAATAACTTTGCGCAGCTCATATTCAAGAATATCTGTTGCGCCGAGCCCCTGAAGTTTTGGAAGCAACGTTGGAACTTCGCTTTTTTTAACCGCAATTTTTACAGCGTAGCCGTCATCGCCAAAAAGCGGCGAAACTGTAGGACTTTTCATTGAAGGAATTCCCTTTATGAGATTTTCAAAATCAGCTTTCGAAACATTCATTTCAAGCATAACGCGAGAACGAGCCGCAAGAACCGCCTCGAAAAGCATTTTCAGCTCAAGAATTTTCTGTTTTTTCGCCGGATTCTTCATAGCTTTTTTTGAAGCGTACATTCGTGTTGAAGATTCCATCAGCGTGTCCACAATCTTCAGTCGGTTTGCGCGCAAAGACGAGCCAGTTGAAGTGTTGTCGATAAGAATCTGCGCAAGCGCATCATCGTTATCCTGAACGAAGCCTTCAGAAGTTCCCCAGGTGCGGAAAATTGTTCCGTTTATTTTCTTTGAATCAATATATTTTTTTGTAAGATTCTGATATTCAGTCGCGATTGTAACGTTTCCTTTTAAAAGCGTGTCAAAATCTTTTGTTTCAGGAATTGCGGCAACAATTCGGACAGGATCAAAACCCAAATCCATAATTTCTTCAACATCGTTTTCAACACCGTTTTCGTAAACCCAGTCTTTTCCGCTGAATCCAACATCAGCGCAGTTCTGAGCAAGCAGCGCGCTTGTAATCTGCGGCTTTACAACTTGAAACGCCAAATCTTCCTGATTTGTAACTGGAAAATAAGTTCTATCCGGCAAATGAATTGAAATTCCTACATCGTTCAAAAGTTCATAAACCGACTCATAAATTCGGCCCTTTGCCAAAAGAATCTTCAATTTTTCCATTTCTGCAGCTCCTACGCTTTAAGTTTTCTTTTTCAATTATAATAGAAGAAAGGCAATAAATTCAATGTTGCAAGCAAGATTGTTAAAATCAAAAAATTTCCGTAAAATATTTTTATGTTGAAAAACCAGGCAGAATCAGAACAAAAACTCAACATCACAATTCTTTGCAAAGTTGTGGATAATTTTGGCGACATAGGTTTTGTCTACAGGCTTGCCCGGGCAATTTCCGATTTATCACCAGACTCGCGGATTAGAATCGTTGCGGACAACTTGAAGTCATTCAGCCTTTTGAGCCCGGAAATCGACCCTTTAAAAGATGAGCAAACGGCAAACGGCTGGAAAATTTTTAACTGGAACGCTGAAAAAACTTGCATTGAGCATTTCCGCAAAAATCCGCCGGAAATAATTCTTGAATGTTTTCAGTGCGGCCGCCCGGAATGGCTTGAAAACCTGCTTTTTACAGAGAAAATTCCGAACATCGCTCACATAATTATGATTGACTATCTTACGGCTGAACCGTATGCGGAAACTTTTCACAAACTGAAAAGCCTTACACGAAGCGCAAGAGTTCAAAAAGTTAATTTTATGCCGGGATTCACAAACAAAACCGGAGGTCTTGTGCTCGACAAGCCTTTTGTTTCCGCGCTGAAAGAACAGAACAAGCAGAAAGCAAGCAATATTGAAAACCGAAACGAGCCTTTCAACGTTTTGTTTTTCGGCTATCCGCGAGATTATTCGCCGGCAATAAATGCGCTTCAGAATTTCGGCAGAACCAGCAGAATAAAGCTGAACGTTCTTTTAGCAAAAGGCGCCGGATTTGAAAGTTTTTGCTCTGCGTACAAAAATGCGGAACGAAACGAAAAAGATTTGTTTGCGCTGGAGGAACTGCCTTTTCTTTCCCAAATTGAATGGGATGCGCTTCTTGCAAAAACGCCGCTTTTATTTATCCGCGGAGAAGACAGCCTTAGCCGAGCCTGCCTTTGCGGAGTTCCGTTTGTGTGGCACGCATATCCGCAGTCAGAAGACTACCAGCTTGTGAAAGTAAATGCTCTTCTGGACAGAATGAGCGTTCATTTTTCCGCCGGAAATTTTGAAACCGTGAAGAAATGCTGGAGGCTCTACAACACGCCAGGGGCTTCCCCAAAAGACGTAGAAAACGCGCTGGATGATTTTCTGCAGAGCTACGGAAAACTTTGCGGCGGCTTCAAGGATTTTTCAAATTCCCTTCTGGAAAACGGCGATCTTGCGGAGCATCTGCTGGAATTCATAAAAACAAGAGCTGAATCTATTTTATGATGAAAAAGGAATTATAACTTTTGTTAGTGTACAATCTAAAAAAAAAGCGATATAATATTTAAAATTATTCAGAAAAAACTTTATTTTTGAGGTTATATTTTATGTTAATGACATCACAGTTAAAAGTTGGAACAGCTTTTATGTATGAAGGCAATCCGCTTATCGTTCAGAAAATGCTTGGCCAGCGTTCAGGCCGCGCCGGAATGGTTACAAACCTTCGCGTTCAGAATCTTGTTACAAAATCAACAATGGATCTTGGAATTGATGCCGGTGAAAAATTTGACGAAGTAGATCTTGACGCCCACACTACAAAACTTTCTTATATTGACGGCGATACTTACGTTTTCATGGATCAGGAAACTTACGAGCAGTTTGAGCTTCCAAAAGAAAATCTTGGCGACTACGCTGGATACATCACTCCGGAAGATGATCTTGAAGTAAAACTTACTTTCTACGAAGGAAAGCCAGTTGGAATTGAAATGCCTGTTCAGGTTACAAGAACAATCACTTACACAGAACCTGGCGTAAAAGGCGATACTTCTGGAAAATCTTTGAAGCCTGCAACTCTTGACACAGGAATTGAAGTTCGCGTTCCACTGTTCATCAACGACGGCGAAAGAATCGTAATCGACACACGAGACGGTTCATTCGTTGAACGCGCAAAGAACTAGTTTTTTACAAAAGCCGGCTGAACAAGCCGGTTTTTTTGCATTAACTCGATGTATTGAACAACTCCGCGCATTCAGATAACATATATTCAACTTCAGGGCGAGGTGAAATTCCTCACCGGCTGTGTGCGTTTTACGCAAGTCAGCGAGCAGACGTAAAAACATAGTTTTTCTCTGCAAGATACGGTGCGATTCCGTAACCGACAGTAAAGTCTGGATGAAAGAAGTAAATTGAGCGCAATTATTTTTATTGCTGAATTTATTCTTGCAAGAAAGCCCTGAAAAGGGTTTTTTTTATGTTCACTGGAATTATTGAAGAAAAAGGCAAAATTCAGTCCGCAGGAAATGGAAAAATCTGCATTGCGGCAAAAAAAGTTCTTGAAGGAACAAAAAACGGCGACAGCATTGCGGTGAACGGCGTTTGCCTTACTGTTACAAACATTGATTCTTTAAATAATTTTACCGCCGATGTTATGAACGAAACTTTAAGCCGCTCAAATCTTGGCAGCTTGAAAAAAGGAAACCTAGTGAATCTTGAGCGCGCAATGGCGGCGGACGGACGCTTTGGCGGTCATTTTGTTTCCGGCCATATTGACGGAACCGGAACGATTTCAAGAATGAAAAACGACGGAAACGCTGTCTGGATTTTTATTTCCGCGCCGCCTGCAATTTTAAATCTGATTATAGAAAAAGGTTCTGTAGCAATTGACGGCGTTAGCCTGACTGTTGCAAAAGTTGATGAAAAAGAATTTGCCGTAAGCGTAATTCCTCACACCGGGGAAGAAACAACTTTGCTTGAAAAAAAAGCCGGAGACATTGTAAATCTTGAAAATGACATAATCGGAAAGTACGTTCAGAAGCTTATGGTTTGCGGAAACAGCGCGCAGAACCAGAAAGACAAAAAACTTTTGGACTGGCTGAATGAATGAACTTCTCTGAAAAATTGAGCCGGGCGTTGCACGCTTTGCTATCGAATTTGCAAGGCAAACATCGCAGGGCTGGCGTTTGAAGCCCGCACGGTGGGTAGGACGCAACAAAGTGCGGCCGTAGGGCGGTTGTCCGCCCTTCATTAAAATCATGTGGAACATTTTGAGGTTTTTATGGAATATAAATACAACACAATCGATGAGGCTTTGGAAGAGCTTCGCAACGGAAAAATTATTTTGGTTACGGATGATCCTGACCGGGAAAACGAAGGCGATATGATTTGCGCCGCAACTTTTGCGACTCAGGCAAACGTAAATATGATGGCAACGCACGCAAAAGGGCTGATTTGCACGCCGATGAGCAACGATATTGCAAAAAAGCTGAATCTTTTTCCGATGGTTGCAGAAAACACGGACAACCATGAAACGGCTTTTACGTTTTCAATTGACCACAAGTCAACAACAACTGGAATTTCTGCGGCGGAACGTTCAATAACTGCGCAGGCTTGCGTTGCTCCTGAATCGAAGCCGGAAGATTTCCGAAGGCCGGGGCATATGTTTCCTTTGATTGCGCGGAAAGGCGGTGTTCTTGTGCGGAACGGGCACACTGAAGCAACAGTTGACTTGTGCCGGCTCGCGGGGCTTCCTGAATGCGGATTGTGCTGCGAAATAATGGATGACGACGGAACAATGATGCGAACTCCAAAACTTTGGGAGCTTGCAAAGAAATTCAATCTTAAGTTCATAACAATAAAGGAGCTTCAGGATTATCTTAGGCTTCATGAAAAGCACGTTGTTCAGGAAGCAAAAGCAAAACTTCCGACCGACTGGGGCGATTTTGACATTTACGGCTACATAAACGACATTACCGGCGAACATCACGTGGCTTTGGTCCGCGGAGAAATCGGCGACGGAGAAAATGTTCTTTGCCGGGTTCATTCCGAATGTCTGACTGGAGATGTTTTTGGCTCTCAACGCTGCGACTGCGGTCCTCAGCTTCATGCGGCAATGAGCAAAATTGCAGAAGAAGGGCGCGGAATCATTTTGTATATGCGGCAGGAAGGGCGCGGAATCGGCCTTATAAACAAACTGAAGGCGTACAAACTTCAGGAAGAAGGATTTGACACCGTTGAAGCAAATGTAAAGCTAGGATTCAAGCCGGATTTGCGGGAATACTGGATTGGCGCGCAAATTCTCCGGGATTTGGGCTGCAAATCGCTAAGGCTCCTTACAAACAATCCTGAAAAAATTTATGGTCTGGACGGATTTGGCCTGAAAGTTGCAAAACGCGAGCCGCTGGAAATTGCGCCGCAGGAATATGACAGATTCTATCTAAAAACGAAGAGAGACAAAATGGGTCATATTTTCAAGGAAATTTTGTAGAATTTCAAAACCAAAATTTGCAAAACAAAAAATATTGCGGCTAGAAACCGCAAAAAGGAAGCTATATGAATGAAATTAATCTTGTAGAAGGAAAACTTGTTGCCCAGGAAGGCATGAAAGTTGGAATCGTGGCATCGCGCTTTAATGAAATTATTGTAAACAAGCTGCTCGGAGGCGCGGTGGACGGGCTTGTTCGGCACGGTGTTGAAGAAAAAAATATCACAGCGGTATGGGTTCCAGGCGCATTTGAAATTCCAGTAATCGCGGACAAAATGGCTGCAAGCGGAAAATATGACGCTGTAATCGCAGTTGGAGCTGTTATCCGTGGCTCAACAAACCACTACGACTATGTATGCGCTGAAGTTTCAAAGGGAATTGCACAAGCCAGCTTCAAAAACGGTGTTCCAGTCATGTTCGGCGTAATCACTACAGAAAATATTGAGCAGGCAATTGAACGAGCCGGCTCAAAAGCTGGAAACAAAGGCTACGACTGTGCCCTTGGCGCAATAGAAATGGTCAATGTAATCAAGCAGCTGTAGCCTGCAAAACTGCTGTTTAAATGAAAAATTTTGATCTTTCGCAATTACTGAAAACTTCCTCATCGATTTCGTTTAAACAGCAGATAAAATTTGTTCTGCAGCTCAGCGTTCCGGGAATGCTTGCGCAGATTTCTTCAATTCTTATGCAGTACATCGATGCGGCAATGGTTGGCGCAATGGGAGCCCAGGCTTCCGCGGCAATCGGGCTTGTAGCGTCTTCAACATGGGTGATTGGAAGTCTGGCTCATGCAATGTGCGTTGGTTTCTACGTTCAAGTTGCACATCTTGTGGGCGCAGGTGAAAAAGAAAAAGCGAAAAATGTTTTTTTTCAGTCAATAATTGTATGCCTTGTTTATTCACTTGTTTTGGCGGGAATTTCTTTTTCAATATGCCTTGAACTTCCAAAATGGCTCGGCGCCCCGGAAAATTTAGCTCATGATTCATCAATGTATTTTTTGATATTAGGGCTTTCAACACCGTTTTTTGAAATTGTATATCTTATGAGCGGAATGCTGCAGTCCACAGGAAATATGAAATTTCCCGCCGCAATGAACGCAGTTATGTGCCTGCTCGACGTTGCGTTCAACGCGCTTTTTATTTTTGCCTTGAAGCTCGGCGTGAAAGGAGCAGCTTTAGGTTCTGCAGCCGCGGCTTTTGCCACAGCGCTGATTATGCTAGCCTACACTTTATATTTTTCAGATTATCTTAACTTCAGAAATTTCAGCAATTTTTCAATGAGCAAATACTGCGTTTTCAAAGCAATAAAAATCGCCGCTCCGGTCGGGCTGGAAAGCTCGGCATTTTCCGGCGCGCTCGTAATTGTTGCAAAAATAATTGCTCCTTTAGGCGCGGTTGCAATCGCCGCAAATTCATTTGCAACAACAGCGGAATCATTGTGCTATATGCCAGGCTACGGAGTGCAGGAAGCGGCAAGCACTTTGGTTGGACAAAGCTGTGGCGCAAAACGCAACGACCTTTCAAAATCATTTTCGGCAATCACAATCACTGCCGGAATTTTAATAATGAGCCTGGCTGGCGTTGCAATGTATTTTTTATGCCCGATTGTCTTTCAGTTCCTGACACCCGACAAAGAAATTCAAAATCTTTCAGCAAAAGTCCTGCGGATTGAGCTTTTCGCCGAGCCATTGTTCGCAGCCTCAATTGTTTCAACCGGAATTCTGCGCGGAAAAGGCGACACGCTCGTTCCAAGCATTTTAAATCTTTTCAGCCTTTGGATTGTGCGGCTCGGCCTTTCTGTTTTGCTCGTAAAACCGTTCGGTCTTCCCGGAATTTGGATTGCAATGGCAATAGAACTATGCTTCCGGGGAATAATTATGCTTCTTAGGGTTTTCTGCTCAAAAAAATCCTAAGTCCGAAGAAGATTTCTTAACGCTTCAGCAAATACGGTTTTCTGCCCTTTTGTTGTAAAAAGCCAGTCCGACAAGGCTGGCAAAGGCTCATCTGAAGCCGCAACCCAATAGCGGACATCATCAGACTGAACATCTGGAACCGAGCAAGAAGCCTGAACCGGCGCAAGTCCTGTTGAAAAGCAAAGCTGGCTCTGAAATTCATCCGCCAATTTTTCAATTGCGTTGCGCGCGATTTTATTTTTTGAAAGAGAAATTCCCAGCACAACTGGAGCAACAAAAGAACGCTCAAATTTTTCAGTGGCGGCAGGAATATAAACCGATGTATATTTTGAAATAACCGGGCGCTCAAAAGTTCTGTGTTCAGAAAGCGTCTGAAATGACGCGGCGACAATTTCTGCCTGCATGAAAATTTTCATATCGCGGACACTTACCTGATAAATATTCTTTGGAAGAATTTCTTTTTGCGTCCAGTTTTTCAAAAGCTTGTAAGTTTCAGCGTAAGCATTTCCTTCTGAAAAAAGTTCTTTCAATGTTTCCGAATAGGAATTATAGTTCGCCTTTCCTGAAGAAATCAGCTGAGAAAGTTTTTCTTTTCCTTCAATATATGCAGATTTTCCAGAAACCGCCTCAATAAGCGCGCCAAAAATATTTATAAGAAAATCATCGTCGCCGCCCGGAAAAACAATCGGCACCGGCGTAGAGGATTTTGCAATCCAAGCAAATTTTTCCAAATCTTCAAGCGTGTTCAGATTTTTTATGCCGCCCGCCTGGAATTTTTCAGAATGAACATCAAGCTCGTAGTTGTCAATCAGAAGCGGAACCGCCGCAACTTTTCCATTTGAAACAAAAGCCGTTTTTTTCACAGAAGTTGTCATTCCCTCAAGAATTCCATCATCAAAAAATGTACGTTTCTTTTCCGCGCGCCTTGCGGCAAAATCGGAATTTTTTCCCCGGCAAACAAAAACTATATCAGCTTTCTGTTTTTTCAGCGCATTTTCAAGTGAAACAGAAGTGTCGAGCGTAACAATATTAAAAGGTAAGAAACGACCTTTCTTCTTTGCTGAAGTTGCCTGCAGAACTTTTTCAATTTTTTCCTGGTTTGCTCCGCTTATTCCGTAAAACGCGGCTGTCGGCCTGTGGCTGGAAATTCCAATCACAACAAGAAAAAGCGCAATCAGAAAAACAACCAGCGCGGAAACAAAAAGAATGATTTTTTTTAAACTCAGTTTTATCTTCATATATTTATTTTAGTCCATAGTGTTTTTTTTTTAAAGATAAAGTATAATTTTATTACCTTTTGGAGGTTTTTTAATGGAATACACAGAAAAAGAAGTTCTAACATACATCGCTGAAAATGACGTGAAATTCATCAAGCTGTTTTTTACAGACATTTTCGGAACAATAAAAAGCATTTCAATTCAGCCGAGCGAGCTTGAACGTGCTTTTCAGACTGGAATTTCTTTTGACGCAAGCGCAGTAAAAGGTTTTTTGAGCGTTGACAAAAGCGATTTGTATCTTGTGCCGGATGCCTCCACGCTTTCAGTTTTGCCTTGGCGTCCTCAGCACGGAAGAGTTGTGCGTTTTTACTGCAACATAAAATATCCGGACGGAACTCCGTTTGAAGGCGACATCAGAAACATTCTTGAAGAAGTTGTTGAAAAAGCCGAAAAGAAAGGCTACAAAATAAATGTCGGAACAGAATGTGAATTTTATCTTTTCCAGCTGAACGAAAAAGGAAATGTAACAAATATTCCGCACGACAACGCCGGCTACTGCGATCTTGCACCTTTTGACAAAGGCGAAAATATCCGCCGCGACATTTGCCTTACGTTGGAGCAAATGGGAATCAAGCCTGAAGTGAGCCACCACGAAACAGGTCCTGGCCAGCACGAAGTTGATTTTGTTTACGCTTCGCCGCTGAAAGCCGCTGACAATCTTTCAACTTTTAAAACGGTTGTTCGCACCGTTGCCGCAAGAAACGGTCTTGACGCAAATTTTTCCGGAAAGCCAATTTCTGGAAAGCCTGGAAACGGACTTCACATAAATATTTCAATTGAAAAAGAACGGAAAAATCTGTTCGCTGATTTTGAAGACGAGGCTCAGTATTTTATTGCGGGAATTCTTGACAAAATCCGCGAAATTACAGCTTTTCTGAATCCTGACGAAAATTCTTACAAAAGATTCGGGCATTTTGAGGCGCCGCTTTATATTGGCTGGAGCCGCGCAAACCGAAGCCAGCTGATTAGAATTCCTGCGGCTTCAAACAGTTCACGCAGCAGAATGGAAATACGTTCTCCAGATCCAAGCTGCAACCAGTATGCCGCGCTTGCACTTTTGCTTGCAGCAGGTTTTGAAGGAATTGAAAAGAAAATTCCGCTTCCGCCGGAACTAGACCTGAACATTTTCAAGGCTTCCCCGGATGATTTGAAAAATTTGAAGACGTTGCCTCAGTCGCTTTCAGAAGCAGTTCAGCTGGCATTCCAAAGCGAATTTGTAAAAAAGATTCTGCCGGAAGTTACGCTGAACGCATTTGTTGATGCTGAAAAAGAATAACTTGATTTATCTGGATGAAAACGAACGCAAATGGATTCTGTTTTAATTGTTTCTAACACAAACACAACCCTGGGAATTATTTCCGACTTGCTGAATTCGCAGCCTTTCAGCCGGATTGTCACAGCCCAAAACTGCGCGGAAGCACGGCGTGATTTAATCACTGATGAATTTGATCTTATAATCGTGGATTCGCCTCTGCCAGATGAATTCGGGGACGATTTTTCATTGTACGCCGCAGAACAGACGGATGCCGGAATAATTTTGATTGTTGACAACGACAAAGTTTATGACACAAGCCCGGACATTGAAGACGCAGGAGTTTTTGTTCTGCCGAAACCAGTCAGCCCGGAATTTTTCTACCAGGCGGTAAAACTTCTGATTGCAAGCCGAAAACGCGTTCAAGTCCTTGAAAACGAAAACGTCAAGCTTCAGAAAAAGATTGATGAAATCCGCCTGATTGACCGCGCAAAATGTATTTTGATTCAATATCTTCAGATGACCGAACCGCAGGCCCACAAATACATTGAAAAACAAGCCATGAACCTGCGCCAGAGCCGCCTCCAGACCGCCGAATCAATCCTAAAAACCTACGAAAGATAAGAAGTCTGAAAAAACTTTGAATAAAACTCACGGGACTTGCCTAAAAAATCAGGCAGTCCCATTTGATTTTTACAGATTTCCTTTTAATTCAGAAATTAAGAAATTTGGGTCGTCATTATTCGGAAGATAATTTTCCCTAGGCAATTTATTTTTATATTTATATCCATCACCTGGACCTGGTCCCAACCATTTATATCCGTTTACAACAAATTTAAATCCTGGCCACATAGAGGAAATGTTTTGTCCACTATATTCTATGCGAAACAAATTGTCTTCTCCTAGATCCATTCTAGGGGTTTTCGCATCCCATCCTGTATAGTCACAAGCCGCAGTAACATAGTCTACGGAATCAAGAGAAAGTCCAAAATCATCTGGATTAAATATAATTTCAAGATGCGGAATTTCTTCAGCATCAAGCCAGTATTTGTATGGCAATTCAACATAATGCGCGTAAACTGTAATATCACTTGTTACAAAATTCACTTCATTTCCGCCTTCTGCAGAATCAAACCAGCCAGCCAAGAACAAACTATCCTTTCTAATTGAATCTGTATCTAAGACATCAAAAATATCTTCATAATTCTTAACTTCGTATGTATTTTGCTCTAAATCAGAGCCGGAAAGTTTTCCGCCATTCAAATCGAAAGTAACATTGAAAACCTTTGGATTACAAAACTCATTTATAGTTTTTGCCTTGGCTTTGAAAAAATTCGTTGTTTCATCACCTGAAAGCAATTTGTATTTTCCTCTGTTTGAACACCAAGAAGCAACATCATCAATAATTTCATCAGTTGTATCTGAATAAGTCAAATCGTCACTTTTAATATAGTCTTTAACCAGAGGCTGCAATCTTTTAATTTCAGCTTGGCCTCCATTCACAAAAGAAGATTCATTGCAAAGCTCTAAAAGATATTCCGCATATTTTTCTTTGTATTCAGGAACAGAAAGAAGTTTTTCAACAAGCGGTGTATAATATCCAGTTACATTCCAGCCAAACGGATTTCTTGTAGCTGTATCGGAAAAACAGTTCGTTCCTAAAATATTGTCATAATCATACGGAATAAAATAGCATTTTCCTTTTTTATCAAAATAGAAGTAATAATTGTTTTTGTTGTTCCAATAATCATCGTCCATTCCTAACACAACGTTGCAAGCAATAGTTTTTAGGAACAAATCCACATCCATTTTTCTTTCATAGAATTCTTTTATTTCATCTTCAGTAGAAAGTTTATCCAAATCTGTTATAAATTTAATCAGCTCATCACGTGCAGAATAGAATTCATCTTTGTTTGTTTTTAAATCGTAGTCGTAACGCATGCTTTGATTTTCATCAAGATAAATTTCTTCAACACCGAACGAACGATATATATCATAATCCGTTGCCATAGACGGTCCTTTTGAAGACGACCAGCAGCATTTCCACAGATTGCCTTTATTTCCATTGAATTTTGTACCGATTTCTGGAGAAATTTCTGAACGTTCCTTCAAAAACTGCTTGTTTATTTCCTCAATCATTGCATAAACACCGTAATTAAGCGTCTTTTCAGTGCCGTCATCTTCCTTAATCGTTATAAAAAGACGAGTATAACCTGCACGAGGAGCTGTCCAAACACCGTTTCTGCGGAAAAAGTTATATCCAAAGATTTCCCGCACGTAGGATGGATCTTCTTTAAAACGCTTAAGATTAAGACCTTTTATACAGCCGGCAAGTTTTCGTTCCTCGCCAGAATCATCGCACCATTCTTCAAAATCAAGTTTAAAATGTGCCTGATAATAATTTTCACCATACTGCGGTCTCTTTCGGCTTGTGTTGCCGCGCAAACGCATTCCAATATCATTGATTTTCCAAACATTATCGCCTTTTTTCATTTCAAAATCAGCATGAATACAATTTTCATTTTTTGAATTTTTATCAAAATTATCAAGAAGAGTTTTCCACTCAGAACGTTTTATATTCAAAGATATCTCTGCAACTTGCTCAGTTCCAAAAATATAATCAAGACTTTCCGTTCGCGATGATGCTACCGGTCCAACAACATCACTGATTAAAATTTCTTTGCTTGTTTTTCCATTGCTTTCAATTCCTGTAACGCCAACAGTTTTCACTGTAAATGTATATGAATTTCCAGCTTTTACATCCATTGAATATTCTTTGAAATCCGGACTAACAAATACCGTATTTTTTGGCATTGCTTCTGTCAAAACTGAACGAGCTGTATTCAATGATTCAATCTTTATTTCTTTTTTTTCGTAAGAAATCAAATAGCCAAAAATATTTTCATAAGAAGATATTTTCCATGAAAGAGTTGCTACCAAATCTTCAACTTTTACTTTAAAATCAGAAACATCTTCCGGTGCTGAAGGAGTTTCTCCAGGACTTTCAGGAGATTCGGAAACCGAAGTCGTTATTGAAAGTGTTGCTGTTTTATCTGTATCCTGATTATTTGAATCCAGAGATGTAAACGTAAAATTATAATTCGTGCCAGATTTTAATCCAGTTACTGTAAACGTATTTGATTCTTTTGAACAAGTTTTTGGTGCTGTCAGATTGCCTTCCGCCGGCTCCATTGTAATTTTCACACCAAAATAATTTTTTTCAGGATTTTGCCATGCCAATACAATTTTTTCTGTATTTGCGGCAGCTCGTGCATTACTTATAGAACTATAAATTTGTGAATCCGAGCTCCCCCCCCCCGATTCTGAATCACCTGAACTGTCAGAACTATCTGCTGCACAACTAAAAACTGTTATTCCAAACAGAACAAGATTAACAGCTGCAAATATGCTTAAAACTTTCTTTTTCATAAAACCTCCAGAAAGAATTTTTATAGAATTTCAGTTTACAGCATATTCTGCATTATAGCAATTAAATCATCTTCCTGTGCATTTTTCAGCATTTGGAAAAATTCTTAAATTCATTCTAACTTGGCACGTGGATTATTTCGCGGGGTTTTGAGCCGTTTGCAGGGCCGACGATTCCGCGGGCTTCCATTTCTTCTACAAGGCGGGCGGCGCGGTTGTAGCCAACTTTCAGGCGGCGCTGAATGTAGCTTGCGCTGGCTTTTCCAGACTGAATAACAATATCAAGTGCCTGCTCATACAAAGGATCTGCGTCATCACCGTAAAAATTCTGCTGGCCGTCGTCATCTTCATCATCATCAACAAAGATTTCATCATCAATGTAATCCGGTTCGCCCAAAGTTTTTACATAATCAACAACGTGCTCAACATCTGAATCGCTTTCAAAAGTTCCTTGAATTCTTACAGGATACGGACTAACCGCAGAAGCATAAAGCATATCGCCTTTTCCAAGAAGTTTTTCCGCGCCTACCGCATCGATAATAATATTTGAGTCTGTTCGGCTCGCAACCATGAATGCAATTCGGCTTGGAATATTCGCTTTGATTAAGCCGGTAATAACATTAACTGAAGGACGCTGCGTAGCCAGAACAAGATGAATTCCCACCGCGCGCGACATTGCGGCCAAACGAGCGACATTTGACTCAAGCTCCTTTCCGCTGGTTGCCATCAAATCTGCAAACTCGTCAATAATAATCACGATATAAGGAAGTTTTTCCGTTGCAATTTTTCGTTCTTCAACGCGCTTGTTATAGCTTGAAATATCGCGGACTCCCATCTGGTCAAGCAGCGCATAGCGTCGTTCCATTTCACACAGACACCACTGAAGGCCTTGCAACGCTTTTTTCGGCTCGGTAATAACAGGAGTCAAAAGATGCGGAATATCGTTGTAAAGTTTCAGCTCAACAACTTTCGGGTCAACAAGAATCATTTTCACTTGCTGAGGGGAACGTTTGTACAAAATCGAAAGAATTATTGAGTTTACGCAGACAGATTTTCCAGCTCCAGTAGCACCGGCAATCAGAAGATGAGGAGTTTTTGCAATATCAATAATCTGGGATTTTCCAAGAATATCTTTTCCAAGAATCACAGGAATCGCCATTTTCTGGAATTCCGGCAAATCCTGCTCAATCATTTCGCGGAAACTTACAATTGAACGCTTTTTGTTTGGAACTTCAATTCCAACCGCAGCTTTTCCTGGAATCGGAGCAACAATTCGGACGCTTGAAGCAGCCAGGCTAAGCGCAATATTATCCTGAAGCGCAACAATCTTGCTGAGCTTAACGCCAGGCGCAGGAGCAATTTCAAACATTGTTACAACCGGCCCTTTTTTTATGCCAACAACTTCAGCGCTTATTCCAAAATCAGAAAAAGTTTTCTTCAATTTAACAGCGCTTTCTTTTGTTTCGTTATCGATGAGCCAATACTGATCATCTTCGTACTGCTCAAGCAAATCAGTTGGAACAATGTACGGCTTTTTAGGGCGAGCCACATGGCTGAGCGGAGCCGCTTCTGTCGCAATAGTTTTTCGTTCCGGAACCGGCGCTGTTTCTATCACGCGTCCTTCAACGGTCGTTTCAACAGTCGGCGCAACCGGAGTTTCTGGCGCTTCACCTTCAACTTCCGAGTCATAGCTAGATTCCTGCTCATTTCCGTTTGTTTCCGGCTGATTCTCTTTGATTTCCACCGGATTTTCATTTTTTTCATCAAAGAATGAATTGTCAGCGCTGTCTTCAAGCTGCTTCCGGGCATCATTTTCCATATCCGTAAAAACATCAGAACTAAAAGAAATTGTTGAATTTTCATCGCCCGCAGATTCAGAAAAAACTTCTCTTGCATCCGCAGAATTTTCAGTTTTTTCAGCCGGCAGAGTTTCTTCAGACTGCATTTCGTCTTCAAAAGACTCTTCGGAATTCATATCAATATCAAAAAAATCCGGAGAAAGCGTTTCTTTTGAATTTTCCGGCTCATCCGCCTCGTCTTCAGAAGGCTCGTCTTCAAAATCAGCTTCATCCGGCGTTTCAGATTCCTCTGATTCCTCTGGTTCTTCGGAATCTTCCGCCTCTACTTCGTCATTGTATTTTTCAAAATCGTTCAGCGAATTTTCCAGCTCGTCAAAATCCGAATTGTTTTCGGCAGCTTCAAAATCTTCTGAAATATCGTTTTTTTCTGAATCCTCAGTTTCTTCAGCGGAAGGCTCGTTTTCTGAGTTACGCACAGTTTCGCCGGCAGCATTTTCGCCGTTTTTATCACCGTCTTCAACTTCAACTGGAATTTCAACAGCTCCAGCCTGAGCCTTTATTTCCTCTGAATCCGGCCACTCCAAATCATCAGCGGGCTCTGCGGAATCAAAAATTTCATTTTCATCAGATTCATCTTCAGCTGAAATTCCATTAAGCGCGGCAAATTCTTCCTGCGTAATCATTGAATTTGCATTCTGCGTTTCATCTTCGTCAAAAAGATTTGCGAAAGGATCCTCGCGCTGAACAACAGGCTCGGCCTCCTCAGTTGGCTCAGAAGCCGCAAGCGCCTCCCCGTCCTTTTCATTTTCACCCTGCTCAACATCGTTCTGTAGCTGCGGAGCGGATTCAGTTTCCTGCCCGATTTTCCCGGAATCCGGATTTTCTGAAATCTGAGCATGCGCATTTTCTTCCTGAAAAATATTTTCCGGTTCGGAAGTTAAAAATTCTCTGGAATTTTCAGATTTTTCAGTTTCCAGCTCATTTTCACCAGCCGAAGAAAAATTCTCTTCATTCCGCTTTTCAGCAAGTTTCTGCTCTTTTTCCGCAAGAAATTTTTCACGGTGGAAAATCATATCATTTATGCGCTCTGCAACAAGCCCGGCGATAATTATTTCCATAACAACAAGCATAATTCCGATAATTACCGCCAGAATTATTTTTATAGAAGAAAAATCATCCGTATAATCTTTTGCAAAATAGCGGCAAAGTTTTTCAATAAAAACAGAAGTGAAAAAAGGAACAACAGCCGTTAAAAGCCACATCGATTTTTTTGAAGTCCACTTTGAAGCAAAACACGAAAGCCCCGCAATAAACAGAAAAACCGGAATCAAAATGCTTGAAAAACCATAAACGGAAAAAAGCATATCGCCCAAAGTAAATGCAGTTATATATAGAAGATTATTTTGCGCCGGACCAAAATTTCCAAAATCAAGAGGAAGAAGCGCCAATGAAATTGAAAAAAAAGCCGCAATCAAAAGCAGAATTGCACCAGCCAAAATATTCGGTTTACTAGAAATTTTCATACTCTTATTATCGGAACAATAAAAAACATTTTTTAGAAATTCTTGCACAGAAAACAAAAAAATCCAAAACAATGATATAATACTTCAAAATGAAAAAGATTTTTTTACAAGCGATTTTATTCTGTTTTATTTTTGGGGCGTCCGCACAGCAAGAGGCTCCAGTTCCAGTTCAAATAACGTACTGCGGCGGAAGAAACTACAGCCTTGTTGAACGAACGGACTTGCGCAGATACGACAACAACAAGTACGTAGGTCTTGTAAGCCGGGAAGTCCGCTCGTTTATTGTGAACGACGGAAATTTATACGACGGAAGCTTCTACATTGATGAAGGAACGAAACATCAGAATGTTTCTGTTGCCGCTGAAATTCATGACTCAATTCCTTCAAGTTTCAGAATTACTCCGGACGGAAATCTTATTATGATTGAAGACAACGGATTTCCAACTTTCAGAAGTTTTCCAGCCTTTCCAAAAACAAAAATCAAAAAAGGCGACAGCTGGACAGGCAGAGCAACACGTGCAGTCGACCCTTTGAACAAAGGCGTTTTCACAAAAATTCCAATGGAAGTTTTGTACACTTACATCGGCGATGAAACTGTCCGCGGCGAAGAAGTTTTTGTATTCAGCGCAAAATGGGCAACCCGCTACGGAATTTCTTATTTTGATTTCGGCGGCGACCAGAATTTAAAAAGCGCAAACGGCAGCCACAGCGCAACTATGTATGTCAGCAAGGCGACCGGCTACGCAATTGTTGTCCGCGATTCAGTAAACGAAAATTTTATTTACAAAGACGGAAATTCCGTAAGTTTCAAGGGAACAATTTCACTATTCACTGAATATCCGCCGGCTGTTGACCGGACAAAAATCATTGAATCTTTGCAGCGCGCGGAAATTGTTTCAAAAGACAAAAACGAAACCGATTCTCTTAAAAAACCGATAAATGAATCACGGCCGCTTGTTGCATCCAAGCCGCAAAATTCTGATTCCGGGCAAAAAAATTCAAACATCAAGGTTGAAAACACTCCGGCAGGAATTCGGCTTACAATCCAAAACCTGAAATTCAAGGCAGACAGCGCGGAACTTCTTCCCGGCGAGGAAAAACGTCTTGAGCAAATCGCCAGCGTTCTGAAAGAAGCGAAAAACAGCCAGTTCTTAGTTGAAGGACACACGGCAGCCACCGGAAATGAAAAAGGCGAAATGAAACTTTCAGCGGAACGAGCGCACGCAATTGCAGAAGCGCTTTCAAAAAAAGGAATTTCCGCTTCAAAATTCATAACGAAAGGAAGCGGCTCGCGCAAACCGATAGCGGACAACGCAACGCCGGAAGGAAAAGCGATGAACCGCCGCGTAGAAATCACAATTCTTGAATAAATTTCTAAACTTTCTGCCAGAACGGGCAAAATTTTTGCGCTAACAAAAAATCTCTGTTTTATGCAAAGTTCCCAGCTGAAAAAGAGCTTCCCGAAGCGAAAGCTCCTTGTGGTTTTCCATAAATTCTTTCAAATCAATTGAAAATCTGTTCATTGAAAAATGCTGAAACACAAAGAGTTTTTCCCAATCGGCGCATTTTTTCAGCTCGTCGCGGTATTTTATAAAAATTCCCTTCGATTTCAGCTCGCTGTAGCCAACAAGCCAAATTTCTGAATTCAATTTTTTTGCAAGCCGGGCAGTTTGCTCCGCCATCCAAATCTGGCTTTCTTCTATTAAATCCGCTGAACTTTTTCCGCCGTTTTTTATAATATATTTCAATTGGGAAGTTTTTGCCGAATGAACCGGCGTTTTGTTCAAAATGATTACGTTTTTTCTGAAATCAATTCCAAGCTCTGGATGTTTTCTAAAAAATCCTTCGCCAAGTTTTCCAGCCTGCCCCACAAGATATTTGTTGTTTTTCAGAAGCTGCTCGTCTTTTCCGGGATTATCGCCGACCACAATCAGTTTTATTTCATCATTTTCCGAAATTTCGTCCAGCGCGCGGTTGTAAACAATCGGAGTTTCAAAAGGATATTCCGGAGTTTTCGCCTCTTTTGCCGCGCTTTTCTGCAAATCCATAAGATTTGGAACTTTTTTATTCCATTCCTGAATTTTCGCCTTGAAATTTCGCCTGAATTCTTCAAGCGAAAAAAACTGTTCCTGCGTCATAATTTTTCCTTTTTAGCTGAGTGAACTTCGCCGCTCAAATCAATTGAAGCAGTTCTGCCAGTCAGTTGAATGAAGAATATCGCTCACTGCCTGCTGAATCCGGCGGCTGCTCTGGGTTCCGTAAATTTCACTTCTGCGGATAAAGCCAATATCATAATAGCCAAGAATATTTCCCGCCGAATGAGTTGTGAAGCTGTCTGCGTAACGCCCGTTCTGCAAAACAATTTCCGGCACGAGTCCCATTCCAATTCCAAGCTGGGCAAGCGCAAGAATCGCCTCGTTTCCTTCAGTTTCAGCCGCAACAACCGGCTTCACATTGCGGCTTTTTGTCCATTCGTCAAAGCGGCGGCGCGCCAAACCAGTTTTTGGAAGAATCAGCGGCACAGAAGAAATAAAATCCTGCGGCGAACGGTTTTCTGAGTCAAAACAGAATTCATTGCTTGCGGCAAAAATCAACGGCGAACGTCGGACACTTATTGTTTCCATATACGAAAGGCCGTCTTCCGGAATTGCGGCAACCGCCAGATTAGCGCGGCCTTCCCTTACTGCAGGAATTGCTCCGGCAGGATCGCCGGTTTCCAGAACAAGCTGAATTCCCGGATAATTTTCTGAAAGTTTTTTTATAAAAAGCGGAAGAATAACATAGCAGGCCGTAACCGAAGCATAAACGTGAAGCGTTCCTGTTATCTTGTTTTTGTCACCATTGAAAGTTGAAAAAAGATCCGCCTGCTTTTCCAAAGTTTCATACGCAAATTCCGCAAAAAGTTTTCCGTTCGGAGTAAGCTCAACTTTCCGGTTTGAACGGTCTATCAGATCTGTGCCAGTTTCTTCTTCAAGGCGCGTAATTATCCGGCTCAAAGCGGAAGGACTTATGTTGATTTCTTCAGCGGTTTTTGCAAAATGCAGCTGCTTGCTAAGAACCACAAATGCTTTCAATTCGTAAAAATTCATTTTAAATTATTCTATCATACAATAGAATTTTGACAAATATTGAATCAACAGTTTATAATATTGATATTTGGAGGCTTTATGAAAAAAATTATTTCCTCTTTGTGCGTTGCATTGGCAGGCTCATTGCTTTTCGCCTACGACATTGCTTCAGAAGCACAAATAAAAGATGGTGCAAAAAGTGTTACAAGAACAGATTTTTCAATAGTTTCAAAGTTTGGAGAATATTTCCGCACACCAAGCACAAAATACGCATACATTCTTGATTCAGCAGGAAAAACAGTTGAATCTGCGGAACTTACCGCTCGCGATGCCGTTATAAACAAAATTTCAAATGTTTACGATGCAAACGGAAATTTGAAAGAACAAATTTGCACAGATTCAGATGGAATTCAGCTTTGGAAATCCGTTGCAACATACAAAGACGGAAAAAAATCTGATGTTTCTGAATTTGGAAAAGACGGCTCGCTGAAAACAAAAACTATTTACATCTACGAAAATTCAAAGCTTGCGGATGAAACCGTCTACAATTCTGAAGGCGCGCTCATGGAAAAAACAATCTACAAGTATGATGAAAAAGACCGCCTTTCTGTTCAGGATATTTATTTTAACGACGGAACACTCGCCCAGGAAACTCAGATTGCCTACACTGAAAACGGCAAGAAAGATTCCGTTTCCTACTACGACCAGCACGGAAAGCTTACATCAAAATGTATTTTCCGATACGCGGCGAACGGAACTTTGTCTGAAGTTACAACTTACGGCGCGGACAGCCAGACAACAACACGGCAGCTTGTAAAATACGACAGCAACGGAAATATCGCAAGAATCACAACTTACAATGTTGCAAAAAAATTCGGAACAACTGTAAATGAAATGTCTGATATGCAGGAATTTTCATACAATTATGATTCCGCGGAATTAGTTTCAACTGAAAACGCAAAGTAATTCCAGACTTAAAGCTAAAGCAAAGGCCCGAAAACCTTAAAAATCCATCCCGTTATTCTTACGAACAGCGGGATTTTTTTATAGTCTGAAAGAGCTAGCTCCTTGCAGAATTTCAACGTTTCCTGAAAATCCATTTCAATTTCTGAAACAGTTTCATTCTGATAAAGATAAACGCCGCATTCAAAATGGTGGAAAAGGCTTCTGTAATCCAAATTTATCGAGCCTACAGTTGCCCTTTTGTCATCCGAAACAAAAAGTTTTGAATGAACGAATCCTTTTGTATACGCAAAAACGTGCACGCCATTCTTAATCAGCTGCTTTATAAATTTCCGCCCTACACAGAAAGTTAGAAAATGATCGTACTTTTCAGGAACAATAATGCTGACCTCAACGCCGCGCCGAGCCGCAAAAATCATTGAATTCATCAGCGTGTTGTCAATTATAAAATACGGCGTAACAATATGAACATAATCGTGCGATTTTGAAAGAATGTAGTTATAAACATCTTCCGCAATATCCGAATCAGAATATGCATCGTTTCCGTAAGGAATTACAATTCCGCCAACTTCCTTAGAATTTTTTGGAACATTCACAAAGCGGTCGAAATCAAAAAAATTCAGTTCCGTTTTCTTTGTCTGAAGATACCAAAGCTGCAGAAAAGTAACCGTAAAAGTTTTCACAGCCGGCCCTTCGATTCTGATTGCAGCATCTTTCCAGTACGCAAAACGCCTATGGTTCAAATTTATATATTCATCAGAAATATTCAGCCCGCCCGTATAAGCGATTTTTCCATCGATATCAATGAGCTTGCGGTGGTCGCGGTTGTTCAGCGCCGTGTCATAAACCGGAATGAACGGAGAAAAAATTTTCGCGTTAAGACCATTCTTTCTAAGAAATCTTTCGTAGCGGTGAGTCGCCAAAGTTACAGAGCCAAGACTGTCGTAAAGCACAAAAACTTCAACGCCAAGCCTCGTCTTTTCAACAAGAATTTCAAAAATCTTGCTCCACATAAAACTTTCTTCGATTACAAAATATTCAACAAAAATGAATTTTTCAGCCTTCTTCAAATCTTCCAGCATAACAGGAAAAAAATCCTCGCCGCAGCTGAAATATTTTGTGTCAGTATTTGTAAACGTTGAAAAACCCGCGCTGTTTTTCAAGTAAGTTGAAATATCTCTTACCTTCGGATAAATTTCCAGCGCTTTTTTTTCAGTTTCAATGTCAGAAAGAAAAGGCATTGAATAATTTTTTATTTTTTTCAGCCTTCTTGAAAACCGAGTTCCCAGCAAGTTTTTCTTAAAAAGAAAGAACAAAACAATTCCGAAAAAAGGCAAAATCAGAACAGGAATCAGCCACGCGATTTTAAATTCGTTTCTTCCCGGACTGTTCACTAAATAAAAGCAGAACAAAAGGCTCACAACAATGCTGAACTGAAACAAATGCCGCGCGTAAGGAAGATAAATAAAAACCGGAAGCATAAAAAGCCCAATCTGAATAACAAGAAGCAGAACAACAATAAGAATTCTGCTGAAAACAAGAGTTTTTAAAGTCTTTAAGCGGCGGTGAGGCGCGCGTGAATTTTGAGAATTTTTATTCATACTTTGCCAAATTTACCTTTTACAAGTATAATTAAATATAATTAAATTTTCTATTTTCACCGATAATAAATCAATAAAAAAGTCGAAGAGCGAGGTACATTATGAAACAAATTGGAATAAAACTTGCAGACGGCACTTTCTACCCGATAATGGAAGATGGAAAACCCGTAAAAAAAACTTTGGGGCTTACAACTGTAAACGACAACCAGACTCGTGTAATTGTTGATGTGTACCGCTCGCAGACAGGCACAATGGAAGATGCTGAATATATTGACAGCCTGCAAATCGACAATCTTGTGGCGCATCCGAACGGAACCGCCGACATAAACCTGAACATCGGGCTTGATGAAAACAATAAACTTCACGCAGAAATGATTGACCCAGAAACCGGCGCGACATCCAACGCAAATGTAACTCTTGTTTCCAGAACGCTCGAAGAACGCCTTGAACCAACCAATTACGATGTAAAACTTGACGACCAGCAAAACGACAGCTTTGAAGAGCTTCCAGAATTTGACGAAAGCCTTGAAGATTTTGAGCTTCCTGACTTTGAAAACAATGATGAAACAATCGTTGAAAATCCGATTTCTGAAGAAACTTTCTCTGAAGACAAAAATGGAAATGTAATAGAAGATTCTGAGCAAACAGCACAAGAAAAAACAGAAGAGCCGGAAATTTCCGAAACTGAAGAAATTCCTGCTGAACCAGAAACTTCCGCAGAAGAAGAAACTGAAACAGAAGAAAAAGCTGGAAACGGCGCAGCTGCGGCAGGAATTGCAGGCGGCGCAGCCCTTGGTTTGCTGGGAGCCGCAAGCCTTCTGAAAAAAAAGGAAGAAGAAAAGGCAAAAGCCGAAGCTGAAGCTGAACCAACTGAACCGGCGGAAGAACAAGCAGCAGATCCGACTGAAGAAACTATTCCGGAAGAAAATTTCGCCGAGCCAAAAGAAACAGCTACTGAAGAAACTCCGGCAGAAACAGAAATTCCAGATTTTCCAGCGGAAGAAGAAATTCCTGCCGCTGAAAAAACTGATGATTCAACAATTTCCGCGGATGATGATTTCGACTTACCAGATTTCAATGTGGATGACGGCGCGGATGAAACAGTTGCCGCAGAAGAACCAGCCGGTTCCGCGGACGAAACGCCAGCAGCGAACGAAGCAAATTCCAGCGACGCAACAATTTCTTCTGAAAACGCAGACAGCTCAGAAAATTCGCCTTTTGAAGATTTCGACCTTCCAGATTTCAACGAGGATGACGGCGCGGATGAAACAGTTGCCGCGGAAGAACCAGAAAACGACGAAAAATCAGTTCTGGACGACGACGCGTTCTTCGATTCAATCACTTCTGACGATGAAGATTCAAAGCATGAAGACGAAAATTCAACGCTTGTGAATGACAACACGCCTTCACACGGAATTAATTTCGACGGACTTTACGACAAGGAAACAGCCGCCGGAAATTCCTCTGACTCAGTTTACAAAGATGATTCAGAAGAAATAAAGAAAAAAACAAAAGCGCCTGTCATCATCTGCATAATCTGCGCAATAATTTGTATTTTGGCAACGCTTCTGATTCTGTTCGTTGTTCCTTCAAAATACAACCTGCTGAACAAGTCTGAAAAACATGAAACAACAGCCGCAGAAGAAATTCAGGACACAGAACCTGAGCAGGAAGAAATTTCCGAGCTTCCAGCGGAAGAACCGGAGCAAAAGCCAGTTGTAATTGAACCAAAGGAAGAAGAAATTGTTGTTGCGCCGGAACCTGAACAAGTTGTTCCAGAAACTCCAAAAGAACCGGAAACAAAACCTGCCGACATAACTTATAAAATAAAATGGGGCGACACGCTTTGGGACATTGCGGATTCTTACTACAAAAATCCGTGGAACTACAAAAAAATCGCGCGCTACAACAATATCAAAAACCCGGACTATATTATTTCAGGAACGACAATTACAATTCCTGCGAAATAGTTTGAGATAAACACTTCAATTATGCTAAAATAAGTCATCGTTTTTTCGATGGCTTATTTTTTTTACGGAACATTTTTAATTTCAATATGAAAAATTCAAAATTCTGCATAATCGCATTGCTCATTGTTTTTTCTGCAATTTTTTCAAGCTGCGGCCAGCCAGCAAATTCAGACTTACCTGGCATTTCTGCAAAAGATAAATACTATTTTTTAGCGCTGCGGAAACAAAACGAAGGAAATCTTTCCGAGGCGAAACGATTTTTTTCCATTTCAGCAAAAAAAGGCTCTTCTTACATTGCAAGGCTAAGCGCGGAAAAACTCACGGAAATTGGAAACATTCAGGAACGGCTGGCAGCCTGCGAAAATCTTGTAAAAAAATACAACGATGAAGAAGCGGCTCTGATTGCGGCAAAACAGCTTTTCGACGCGGAAGAATTTACAAAACTCGTTGTGCTTACAAACAACGTAAACTACGAAACAAGCCTGAACGCGCTGATTTACCTTAGATTTTCAGCGATGCTCAAAAACAACAGCGCGCGGCTTTACAACGATGTGTTTGAATGGTTCACAAAACGCCCGGTTTCCTCTGAACATTACAAATTTTTCTGCGAAATTTCAAAAAACGAGGAATTTCTGAAAAATCAGGAGCAGGCAAAAATAATTGACCTGCGTTCAGAAGTTTACAAGCGGAACTACAAAGTTGCGTTCGGGAAATTTCAAAATATGAAGGAAAATTTGCCGATGATTCCGCAAATAATTTCAGACGCGGGAAAAATTTGCCTTTACGGAAGCGAGGATTTTCTTCAGAATGCAAAATTCTTTGACAGCCTTGCAGAAAAACTTTCTGGAACAGACGCGGAATTTTATTCAAACTTCTATTCCGGCCGGCTTTATGAAAAAATAGACTACCTTACCTACGCAACAAACCGATACAAATCTGCAATGAAATGCGCAAAAACCGGCGAGCTTTACGACAATGCGCTTTGGTATCTTCTTAGCCTGAATTTGAAAAAATCAACCAGCCAGGGAATAAAAATGATAAAGCAATACTGCTCAACCTGGCACAACCCGGAATATTTTGACGATATTTTTGATATGCTAAGCCCGCTTATGCTTTCAGAAGGACGCTGGAATGAATTCAGCGATTTGTACAAAGCTATCGACGGATTCGCAACAGACGGAACGACCGCGAAATTCGCATATATTTTCGGAAGGCTCGTTCAGGAAAAACTTGCAGTTCCTTCAGTTGATGACACGCACAAAAGCGAGGACGACGCGGCATTCACGCGGGCACTCACAAGCGGAAACGAAATTTACTACAAATCGCTTGCAATTTCAAAGCTCGGACTAGGCGGCGAAAATGCGGAAGAAGTTGTATGCACAACAAAAAACAGCTCAGAAATTCCAGTGGACGTTGAAGCCGAAAACCTTCTGCTGGGCTACGTTTATTTTGGCTTTCCTGAAAAAATTTACCCGGAATGGCTTTCCCAGAACAAAAAAGGAATAAAAATCAGCTACGAAGCAGGAATCAAAATTGCAAAATTCCTTGAAAACTGCGGCAACAACAAGAATGAATATTATCCGCAGGCATTGCGCATTGCCTCAAAAGTTATAAATTCAGCAGGAAAAACTGTTTCAAAAGAGGAGCTGAAGCTGCTTTACCCAAGAAACTACAGCAAAATCGTAAGCGAAAAATGCAAGAAATATAATGTTCCGGAAGAAATTATGTACGCGCTTGTAAGAAGCGAAAGTTTTTTCGACCACCAGATAGAAAGCTCGGCCGGCGCAGTTGGGCTAACACAGCTGATGACATTCACCGGAGACGATATTGCCCACCGCCTGAAATACAACGAGTACAACTTAAAAAATCCAGACGACAATCTTGAATTCGGCACATGGTACCTGGCACATCTTTCTGAACGGCTGGAAAACAGATGGCTTTCCGCATTTTTTGCATATAACGCAGGAATCACAAGAGTAAGACGCTGGACGAACAGCTCAAAAATTGAATTCAACAACATAAAAAAACTTCCAGACGACTTATTTCTTGAAACAATTCCTTACGAAGAAACGCGGGAATACGGACGAAAACTTGTTGGAGCGGCGGCAATGTATGCGTGGCTTTACTATGACAAAGAAATTTCTGAAGAAATCTCTGAAATCGTGAAGTAAAAACAAAATGATTACAATTTCTTTTGAAAACCGCGGAAAATGCGGACTTTGCGAATATCTTTACAATTCAATCAAAAAGCAAATTATAGAAGGAACATTAAAATCCGCCGAAAAACTTCCTTCAAAACGGACGCTTGCGGAAAACCTTGGAATAAGCGTGATAACCGTTCAAAATGCCTATGCCCAGCTAATCAGCGAAGGCTACATTTATTCAATTGAAAAAAAAGGCTTTTTTGTAACGGAATTAAAACCATTCAAAAATCAGGCTGAAAACGAAACGGAAAGCCGCAAAAACTGTCAGGAAACAGAAAACGAAAATTCAAGCGCATTTGAATGGTTCGCAAATTTCGGAAGCAATTCAACAAGCTACGAGAAATTTCCATTCAGCCTTTGGTCGCACAAAATGCGGCAAGTTCTTAATTCCGGCGATGAAAAACTTCTTTCCAGAGTTGGTGTAAAAGGAATTTTTGAGCTTCGGGCAGCAATTTCAAGATATTTAAAGGAATTCAGGAACATGAACGTTTTTCCGGAGCAAATCGTAATCGGAGCCGGAACAGAAAACCTTTACTCAATGGTCGTGCAGCTTCTAGGCCGGGAAAATCTTTTCGCCGTTGAAAACCCAGGCTACCAGAAAATTTTATACGTCTGCGAACTGAACGGCGCAAAAGCAATTCCGATAAAAATTGACTCGCAGGGAATCGACATAACCGAGCTGGAAAACTCAAAAATCAACATTGCGCACGTTTCGCCGAGCCACCATTTTCCAACAGGAATCGTAATGCCAATCCGCCGCCGGCAGGAACTTCTGGAATGGGCGCAAAAATCAGGAAACCGCTACATAATCGAAGATGACTACGACAGCGAATTCCGTTTCAGCGGAAAACCGCTCCCAACTCTTCAGAGCGCCGACAAAAACGGAAAAGTTATTTATATTAACACATTCTCAAAAACGTTGGCGCCTTCAATCCGAATCAGCTACATGGTTCTTCCGCAAAAACTCCTGCCGGAATTTGAACAGAAAATCGGATTTTATTCGTGCCCGGTAAGCTCGTTCGAACAGTTCACGCTTGCAAAATTCATAGAAGACGGAAGCTACGGAAAACACATAATCCGCATGAAAAATTTTTACCGAAACCTAAGAAACTCATTGATTTCAGCAATCGAGTCAAGCGCGCTTGCAAAATTCTGCAAAATCCAGGAAGAAGAATCCGGCCTTCACTTTCTTTTAACAATCGAAAGCAGCTTTTCATCCGCAGAACTAATACGCCGCCTGAACGCGCAAAAAATCAACCTTCCGCCCCTGACCAACTTTTACTACAATAAAAATTCGTCGTCAACCAAAAATACATTCGTTGTAAATTACAGCGGCATAAAAAAAGACCGCATCCCCGAAATCGTAAAACGAATGGAAAAAATCTTCCTCCCGCTCAGCTAAAACCACAAAAATCCCGAAAAATCGCATGACGCGCAAAAAAAAGTGCACAAGCCCCATCCGACCAAAAAACGCGCTAAAATAACAAGAAATTCCGGCGGTCCGGCAAAAACCGCGCACGCGCGCCCCTTGCCGTCGCTATGTCCGCCCTTCGCTGCTAGCCGCAGCTCATTGCTCCGCTCCGTTCCACTCCGCTCTGCAACTCCGGGGCTCCCAGCGCTACCG
>JBNMJH010000002.1:0-333526 GCA_050873685.1 Treponema sp. | reverse complement strand
TGAAAAAGAATAAAGGCAGTGGCAAATCTATTGTAGCTGCCGCCAGAAAGATGGCAGAAATTGTTTGGGCAATGCTCAATGACAAACAGGATTTTGATTCAGCAAAGATGATTGGAAAATACAAACCTATGATTCTTGCTGGCGAAGCTCTTACTGCCATGAATTAGTAATTTAAGAAAGTCGACTTGTTCGTTGACTTTTTATGGGAGGCCATTATGGCGATAACTTATGTTTCAAGGAAAAGAATAAACCCACGTGACATTGAGGCTGAACCAAAATATTATCCAGCTCCTGCTTATGTTGCAGAAATTGGAATTGATACTTTATGTGAAAAAATCAGCGAAAAAACAACTCTTACAAGAGCGGATATCAAGACCGTGATTGCCAGTTTGTTAAGCACGGTGCCAGATTATCTTATGCTTGGCTACAAAGTGCGGCTGGACGATTTTGGAATTTTCAAGATTGCATTTAAGTCTACAGGACCTGGGCAGGAAAAAGCTACAGATGTTACAAGCGAGCACATCAACGGCTTAAAGATTCTTTACACTCCGGATGTCCGTGTGAATGAGATGCTTGCAAAACCGACTTTTTCAAAAATCGACGCTGCGTTTTTGAAAAAGATGGAAAGCTCTGGAGCTGAAGAGAAATCTGAATCTTCTTCAGGCGAAGAAATTTAAAATCAGGTTTAGGCAGAGTGAATAACGGACTTTGCTTAAAAAATTAAAAATCGCCTTGCGGCGAAGGAAACCGTTATGAACTTTAATTATTAGGCTTTTGGTGTATTTTTGGCACATCAAAAGCCTTTTTTTTCGGGAAAAATCCTGCAAAAATCCATACGTATGACACCAGCGAATTCATAAGTATGACGGTTCACGTTCATAAGTATGAATATATAGCGTTCATAAGTATGAATGTACCATGAACATAAGTATGGACATTTTTGTTTATAAGTATGAATAGACTGCGTTCATACTTATGAAAGATTTTGAACATAAGTATGAACAGATTCGGAAATAAGTATGAAATGTTTTGGCAGATTTATTTTTGTAAATTCACAATGGATTCTGCCGTCTGGTGCAGGAGAGTTTTGAAGGTTTTTTGAATGTCCTGCGGGATTGAGTTCAGATCATTCAGAAGTTTTTTTTCCTCGGCACTTACAGAAACAAGCGATGCAGCGCTTTGATTTTCTTTGCGCTCTTTTCCTGTTACAAGAAATTCTACAGAAACATTCAGGGCTTTTGCAATTTTTACAGCAATGTCTGCCGGCGGAATCGATGCTCTTATGCCAAGATAATTGTCCAGCGTTCCCTTGATAATTCCGGTTTTAGCGGAAAGCTCTTTAACTGTGAGCCCCTGAAAATCAAGTTCATTTCTAAGATTTTCTCTGAATGAATTCATAGGCAAATTATATCAATTGATGTATTTTCTTATTGATTTTATCTTTCAATCTGCATATAATTAAAATTAATACGTCAATTGATGTATTGCAGAGAGGATTTTTTTTGACCCGACACGCAGTTCTTTGCGGAAGCGCTCCGCTTGGATTCACACAGCAAAAAATAAACAAAATGCACAGTTTTCTCACAAGTGCGGAAGGCGGCTGGCAGGAAAAGGAAATCACGATATTTCTGAACGGCGTTTCCGAACCGCTTCTTTTGTTTACGCTTGAACGCCTGAAATCGCAAAAAACTGACTATATTCTTCTATATATATGCACCTGCACCGAATCGGCAGTTTCATCCAGCAAAAAAAGCGTGTGGCTCGGCGGCGAGGAAATTTTTAGAAGCGTTTTTGAAAATGCTCTGACGGATGGGCACGTGCAGGTGGTTTATGATTGCAGCAGAGAAATGGTGAGAGATGGGGAAGTGGGGTGTGAAGGGAAGGAAAACTTCTGCCGGGCTGAAGTTGATTCGTTGTTTTCACTCAAGTAATGCTTTCTGTATTACTTGAGTGAAACAGATGGTATCACTTAAGTGTTAATGGGAAGTTGCTTGGCTGGGAAAGAAAGCATTGCTTGAGTAGAAATGAGATTCTTGCTTGCGTGAGAAAGGGAATATTACTCAAGTAATTATGCGTGGATTGCTCTAATGGGAATGTGAGGTTTGCTCTAGTAAAAAAATGAAATTAGAGGAGTAAAATAATTGATAAGGATGTTGTCATGAATGAGGAAAAAATAAAATACTTGGAATTTATTCAAAATATAATAACAAGAATGAACCAAAATTCTTTTATGATAAAGGGCTGGATGGTTGCAATTGTATCTGCGTTGCTGGCAATTTATGCAAACAAAGAAAATAAATTGTTTATTTTGATTTCAATCTTTCCTGTGTTTATCTTTATGTTCCTTGATTCTTATTATTTGTGGCAGGAAAGAAAATTTAGACATCTCTATAATAAAGTGCTGGAGGAAAATGAATCTAAAAAAATAAGACTTTTTTCAATGAATACGAATGTTGGAAATGATTGCTGCAAAATCTGTTATTACAAAGCATTGCTTTCTATTACAGAAGTAGGATTTTATTCTTTACTTATTGCAGGTCTTCTTGCACTTTATTTTGCCAAAATATAGGAGAAATATTTTTATGAATCATGCTTTTAATGTTGACATTTCAGATATTTCACTTTTACCAGATAATTTAAAATTTGATGAAAGAAAGATTTCTGCATTCTTGCAAGAAGAGATTCCAGAAAAAAATCAAAACGGAAAAAAAGTTCTTGACGGTAAAAAATTAGAAGATTCTTGGTTTGAACCGATATCAGCAGACTTTTTTATTTCGCACAAGCATGAAGATGTTGAAAAGGCAAAAAGACTTGGCTCGTATTTACAGTCAAAAGGCAAATCTGTTTTTATAGATTCTTGTATTTGGGGAGATATAAAAAAATTACAAGGAAAAATAGATTATGATTATTGTCTGAATAACGAAAAAACTTTTTATTTATATGACTTGAGAAATCAGTCGACTTCATATACACATATGCTTTTGGCAAATGCCTTGCTAAAAACAATTGTAAATTGCAAAAACTTTGTGTTTTTGAATACATCAAATTCAATATCAGCAGAAAACATAATTACAAATACAGCGGAGACAAATTCTCCGTGGCTATATTTTGAAATAAACGTTGCAAATGCGTTGTTGCATAAAAAAGTAATTATAGAATCTAGTGAAAATTTTAGTTACATGCCAGAAATGTCTTTTGAAGCGGATTTAAAAAACTTTGAAAAAGTGAATGTAGAGGATTTTTTAATCAAATGTGGATTTGAAAAAACAGAAGATTGGAATTTAGAAAATGCACGTTTCGAGGAGAAATTTATATGAAACGTATAATAACTTACGGCACATTTGACTTATTGCATTACGGACATATAAATCTTCTTCGGCGGGCAAAAGCTCTTGGCGATTATCTTGTTGTCGGGCTTTCCACAGACGAGTTCAACTGGAACTCAAAACACAAGAAATGCTATTTCAGCTATGAAAAACGAAAGCAGTTGCTAGAAGCAATCCGGTACGTTGACTTGGTGATTCCAGAGGAAAGCTGGGAGCAGAAAACAAGCGATGTCGGACTTTACAAGATTGACACATTTGTAATGGGCGATGACTGGAAGGGAAAGTTCGATTTTTTGAAAGAACAGTGCGAGGTTGTGTATCTTCCAAGAACTCCTGAAATCTCAACAACGCAGATAAAAAAGGATTTGGAGAGAAGTAAATGAATGTAAAAAATATTAAAAAAGAAATAACATTTGTATGTACAGATAATGTAGAAAAGCAATGCTTGGAGCCTGTTGCTATGGAGGCGAAAAATCGTGGATATAAAATAAAATTTACAAATAATAAATTTGAAAAATGTGAGATAGGCTTTTATATTTCTCATTGGAATTTCCCGAAACATAGCAAACTTTCTATTGTAACATTGCATGATTTAGGACAGCAGCATGGAGAATGGCCTATGCCGTGGAAACTTGAATATTGGAATATTTTTGATATTGCGTTTTTACCAAGCAGAGAATGGGCGGATATGTGGCATAAAGCATCTTATTATAATTTTGTTCGTCCAAAAATTGGAGCATTTTTTACAGGATTTCCAAAGGCTGACAGAATCTACCAAAAAGACTTCACTGAAAATTGTAAAAAAATTGTAGATAAATATGGAATTGATGTAAACAAAAAGACCGTGCTTTATGCACCTTCCTGGGAATATGGTGGAAGACAACTTGAAATGATTGATGCCGTAAAGGATTTGAATGTCAATTTAATAATAAAGCAGTTTCCATATATGCCTCCTGAATTTGAGGAACAGTATAAAATTATAAAAGACATGAATGAAAAAAGCATTGGAAAACCTAATGTTTATATTTTGGATTCAACTATAAATATTTATGATGCAATAAATTTGTGTGATGTGCTTGTTTCAGAGGAGTCTTCGACTTTGTATGAGGCTATGCTTATGGAAAAGCCTGTTGTTGCTGTTAGCGATTGGCTTGTTCCTGATGTTGTTCCACCAAGGCTTCCGCAGTTTCCATATGATTTTGCTTTAAAAATTCCAAAGGCTGAATTAAAAAGCACTGTATATAATGTTTTGACAAATAACGATTATTTGGAAAAAATAAAGGAATACAGGGCAATGAATTTTCCTCATCTTGGCCATGCATCAAAAAATGTCATGGATGTTATAGATAGTGTCATAAACGGAAATTCTCTTCCAGATACAAAAATTGAGGTATTGCCTTTAAAAAAAGCCCCTCATGAATTTAGAAAATCTGTTGCAAAAAGAAAATGGGTATTAAAAAAATATTCATTTGCACATACATCCAAGCTGGGAGAATTGTTATATAAAATTTATCATTCATTAAAATGTCGAAATCCATCAAAATAAATGCTTTTTATAAAAGTGTTTTAAGTGTATTTAATATTTTGTTTCCTCTTGTGACAGCACCTTATATTGCCCGTGTTCTTTCAGTTGACGGTTTTACTGAATACAACCGTGCCATTAGCATGATAACATGGTTTTCACCGTTTGCTGTCTTTGGTGTTTACACTTATGGCTTGAGGGAGATTGCAAAAATACGTAATGATAGAAATGCGGTTGAACAACTTTTTACAAAGTTGTTTTCATTGAGCCTGTTATTCTGTGTGACGGTTACAATTGTATATCTTGTTGTCGTGGTGTTTGTGTCATCACGCGAATATAGAAATCTTTATATGATTGCTTCAGGTCAGCTGATTTCAGTCTGCTTTGCAACAGATTATATGAATGAGGCTGGAGAAAAATATGGATTCATTCTTTTAAAATCCTTTTTCTGCAGGCTTTTATATGTTGCTGCAGTATTTATCTTTGTGAGGAGTTCCAGCGACGCATGGATTTATATGCTTCTTTCTTCGGCTTCTATTGTTCTGAACAATCTGCTGACATTCTTTTATAACAAATATAATTACAGTTTCAGAAAGGTAGACTTTAAAGAAACTTTACAGCTTGTAAAACCTCTGTTCGTTGTATTTCTTCTTGTAAATTCAAGCATGCTTTACACAGTTTTGGATCGTTTTGCTTTGATTTATTTTGGAGATAAAATTCAGCTTACTTATTATCATATAGCACAGGTTTTATCAAACAGTGTTGTTCAAATTTCATCTTCAATAGTTTTAGTCACAATACCAAGATTATCATTTTTTTGGGGAAACAATAAGAAGGAAGAATATTATAACTTGCTTGAAAAAAGTTCTTCATTATTTTCAGTGATAAGCATTCCATGCTGTATCGGAATGGCTTATCTTGCAGACGATGTTATGTATTTGTATGCAGGGGAAAAATATTTAGTCGGTGCATTTTCTTTGTTTCTATTCTGTTTCCGCTATTTTATTTCAAATTTTGATACTATTCTTTCAAAACAAGTTCTTCTTGCAACAGGAAATGAGAAATGTCTTACCAAAATTTATTATACAGGCGGAGTATATAATATTTTATTAAAAGTTGTTTTGATTCTGACAGGAAATCTAAATGCTGCATCTTGCATTATTACAACAACGACAGCAGATATTCTTGTTATTATTCTGCAGATTATTCAAATACATAAAAAAAATATTATGAATAAAGTTTTTAATAAAAATCTAATAATTCCATTTGTTTCCTCGCTGCTATTCTTTTTGATTATAAACATGGTGAAGTATTTTATTCCTGATTTTTCAATTGTTTTTTCAATAATCAGATGTTCTTTGAGTATTGTGCTTTGTGCTGTTTTTTATTTTTTTGCTTTGCTTTCTTCAAAAAATGAAATGCTTTTAAATTTTATTCATGGAGCTAAAAAATGACTTTTTTATGGAAGATAATCAAAAACATCCCGGACTTAATTCTGAATTTTCTTTTTATTCCAATCTGGCATTTTTGCGGGCTATTTAAAAGAAACAGGAATCTCTGGATTTTTTCAAGCTGGTTTGGAAAAAAATACAACGACAGTTCCCGTATTTTTTTTGAGTATGTGAATAAGAATCATCCGGAAATAAATTCTGTCTGGATAAGCCGTGACAAAAAAATTGTAAAGACTTTGCGGTCAAAAGGTTTTAAAGCGGAAAAAGCAAATTCAATAAAAGCGATGTGGCTTAGTTTTCGTGCTGGAAAAATATTTTCAACAACGGGTTATGAAATATTTTATGGTTTTTCAAAAGGAGCGGAAGTTTATGAATTGTGGCATGGAATGCCTTTGAAAAAAATATTATATGATGATGATTTTTCTGGCGGAAATATAAGAAAAAATATTTTTGCAAATATTTTATATAGAATAAATAAAAAATATTTTGTTTGGAAGACAATAACAACTTTACATAATTTATATACTATTTCTGCAAGTGATTTTTTTTCTCCTTTTTTGAAAACTGCGTTTGGCTTGGATTCTTCAAAAATTTTACCACTAGGTCTTCCAAGAATAGATGCAATGTTCGCAAATAAAAAGGAGGACTTAATTGAAAAAATACGCTGTGATTTTCCAAATTGTAAAATATTTTTATATATGCCTACATTTAGAACAGGCGCATGGACTAAAAAGCCGTTCAATCCATTTTGTGAAAAGTATGGATTCAACGAGAATGAGTTTTTCAATTTCTTAAGTCAACGAAATGTGGTTTTTATATATAAACCACATTTCTATGACTTGAATTTAATATCAAATTCAAGTCATAGAAATCGGTTCATCATAATAAATGATGATGACTATGATGAGCTTTATAATTTTATTGGACAAGTTGATTCCTTGATTACTGATTATTCAAGTATATATTTTGATTTTATTGTAACAAGAAAACCTGTAATTTTAGCTCCTTTTGATTTGGAGGAATATCTAACGACCTGCAGGGCTCATTATTTTAAATATTCAGAGCTTGAAGGTATCAGGGCAAAAAACTGGAATGAAATTGAAGAAATTATTGCAAATAAACAATTTAAACCAGTTTCAGAAGAAAAAATAAAACAATTTGCAAAGTTTAATACCGGTGAAAACTGTAAAAAGCTGTGTGATTATTTATTAGGAGAAAAAAAATGAAACAAATTATTTTTTTGCTTTTTATTTCTTTATTTTTAGGATTTTTTTCTTGTCAAAACAATAATAGTGGAGAAGGAAATAAAGAGATATCTGAAATAAAAGCATTGTCTGGAATTTCTTTAATAACAGAAAAAAATGGATATTATAATATTTATTGTACAAAAAATATTGTTTCTTATTCTATAGATAATAAAAAATACGATTATGAATTAAAAGAAGATAAACAGATTGAAAATTATGAGTTAGGGAAATTGAAATTTATAAAGATTAAGCCGTTCCTTGTGATTACTTATGATGACTGTCCTTCTCAGGACTGGAATGCTTATGAAATACATAAGTCTTATACACCGGTTGTTCCGGCAGAAATTGGAATAAATCTGCATGGACACGCTTTATCCACTGAAAAAATTGAGCAGATGGTAAACGAAGGCGGTTGGGAAGTTTCAAATCATGGATATACTCATACAAGAATGGAATCTGTTTCCATTCAAAAAAATCATAGCGCAGGAACTAATAAAATTTACGGTTGGTTTGCTCATACATTTATCGATTCCAATGAAATTATTGTTGGAGAAGATGTTTATAAGATACTTTCTCATGGAAGCGATTCAAATGGCCAATACTTTTCTGTTGAGCCAGCTTTGCAGAAAAACTATGAAAAGGGAACTAAAGTTTGCATTTCTAATAAGCAGCTGGAAATAGAATTAACTGGCGGAGTTTCGGAGTTTGAAAAAGAAACTGGAATTAAAATATCCAATTTTATTTATCCATATACAGTCTATGATGAAAGAACTGTTTCTGAAGTTTCTAAATATTATCTTTCGGCACGAGCATATAATGGTTATATAAATAATAAGAAGAATCTAGAAAATCCTGGTTTTAATGCGTTTCCTTTTGAAAATAAAAACTTTTTAAATTCTGCCAATTATATTTGCTACTATGATGAGTCTGAAATTGATGTAATCCTTGCAAAAATAAAAAAGAATAATTACATGGCAATTCAATTTGCGCATACATGGGCAAGCGATTTTAGTCTGGAAAAATTAAAATATCTTATTGATAAAGCAAATGAGTTTGGCATAGAAATAACCACTCGCTCAAAAATCTGGGATTATTATGAACTATAATACTAGATACATTAACAGTTGCTTTAAAAGCTTTTGCATCGTTTCAATTTTGCTTTTCTCATTTGCTCCGTGGCTGGCTTTAGAATCTATTTTTACCCAAATGATTTCAAAGTTGTTTTATGTATTATGGTTTTTAGGTTTTTCTTTGCTTTGTGTTTTTGGAGAATTTAGCAAGCGAAAATTAAAAAGATGTATATTTCCTTTTATTCTGATTGCTGTTTTTTCTATATTAGGAATAACAAAAGCTGGACTTAAACCGTTTGCTTCTCAGTTTTCAAATCTTATAATTCCGATAATTATTGTGGCTTTGTTTTATTCTCTGACTAATGTACGCTTAACAAAAAAAGATTTGTCAATTTTGTTTTTTATATTTTTTGCCTGCGTTTTCTTGAACTGCATTTATGCAATTTATACAGTCTTTTCTTTTAATGGCGATTTTGATTCTTTGTATATTTCTAAAGCAGATTATGCTGTATATAATTATATTCGCAACGGCAAACTTCGTGCATTCGGTTTTTTAAATAGCGCGGTTATTTTTTCAAATTATCTTACAATAATTGTTGTATATTTGTTTTTCTTCTTGAAAAAAAGAAAGTTTTTTGTCTCTAGGATTTTATTTTTTGCTCTTGCAGTTTATTCACTTCTGCTTTCTGGGTGCAGAACAAATTTATTTGCAATATTTGTCGCATTATTTTTACTTCTATTTTTTAATCGATATAGGAAATTTGTGTTTTTCTCCTCGGTTTTAAGCATTGGATTGATTTTAGTTTTTGTAACACTTTCTTCAGGGCTGGATTTGTCTGCGCTCGGAAGAATCAAACAATATGCAGATGCTGCAATGCTTTTTCTTAAAAATCCAATTGGTTATGGAATCGGTTATGCAGGTTTTCCTGTAGGCATAATAGGTTTTGACTGTGCGATTCTTGTAATTTTAGTCAATTTTGGAATTGCAGGATTTATATTTTTTTTGCATTTCATTTATAAATGCGTGAAAAATCCTCGGGTTAAAAAAGATAACTTTAGTTTTGTATGCGATTCGCTTGTGATTATACTGTTTCTTTTGGCTGGATTTGTGAATGTCATTCATCTTGGATTTCTGACTTTGCTTATAATCACATATAAACTTTGTGAAATTAGAGGAAATTTACAATGAAAAAACTCTATCTAACCGTTTTATATAAACAAAAATGTTCAAATTCCCAGACATTGCGTTCATTTTCGGAATTGCGTTTTGGTAATAACAAGAACAATTTTTTCGTTGTATGGGACAATTCCCCAGAAAGCGAAACAAAACTTCAAGAAATCAAGGGATTTCTTAACACTGAGAATGTTGAATATATTCATACTCCTGAAAACGTTGCGCTTTCTAAAGTTTATAATAAGTGTCTTGAAAAATATTCTAATTTTGATTTTATGTTGATTTTTGATCAGGACTCAAAAATAATCCGTGCGGATTTTGATTTCTATCTTGAAAAAAAGGCTTTAGAAAATCCAGACGTGAATATTTTCATTCCGCAGGTTTATTCAAAAAACAAATTGTATTCTCCTGGAAAATTTTGCATTTTCAAAGGATGGCACTATAAAAATCTTTCAATTGGAATTCATAAAGATAAATTTTACACAGCAATTATGAGCGGAACTTGTGTCAGAATTCTCTTCTTGAAAAAAAACAAAATCACTTTTAACGAGGAGCTTTCGCTTTACGGAATCGACACGTGCTTTTTCAGCGACGTAAGAAAAATAGACAGCAGGTTTTATGTCCTGGATGAAAAACTGGGACATGATTTGTCGGAGAATCATTTGTCAAAAGAAGACAGAAAGAAACATACAAGACTTTATCTTGAAGGTACTTTTATTATGAATAAGAAAAGTTTATTTAAGACATTGATTGTTTATCTTTATGAATTAAATCTGAAACTTCATGGAAAAATTTAATATGAAAATCCTTTTTGCCCATCTTCTGAACAATTTTACCGGTTCTCCAAAAGTTCTTTCTGTTCTTTTTAAAGAGCTTTCAAAAGACAGTAATCTAAAACTTTCTCTTCTTACTTCCAAGACTGATGGCATTCTGAACGGAATTCCGAATATTAAATATCACGATAATTTTTACCGCTGGCACGAAAATAAAATTCTCCGGCTTCTTCAGTTTGCTTTGTCGCAAGTTACCAATTTCTTTTTTGCTCTTTCCGCCGATTATGACATTCTTTATATGAACACAGTCGTTCCGTTTGGGGCTGCTCTTGCTGCAAAAGTCCGTGGTAAAAAAATCATTTATCACGTTCACGAAGTTTATATAAATCCTAGATTTTTAAAACGTTTTTACTCTAAAGTGATGAAAAAATGTGCATCACAAGTTATTTGTGTTTCAAAATATGTTCAAGAACACACTGATTTTTTGCCGTCTGCTGTTGTCTACAATCCGATTGAATTTAGTCCGATTCCAGAAAATTTAGATGAATATTTAAATGAAAAGCTTAATCGAAAAATAATTTTTATGCCGACTTCGTTAAAAGAATATAAAGGCGTTTTTCAGTTTGTTGAGCTTGCAAGAAAAAATACTGACTATAATTTTGTGCTTTTATGCAGCACAGAGCTTTCCGAAATGCAGAAATTCTTTGCAAAAACTGATTTGCCCAAAAATTTAATGCTCGTTGGAAAACAAAAATCGCTTGAAAAATTTTACCGCGAAGCGGCATTAACGATGAACTTGTCGTTGTACGACAAGTTCATCGAAACATTTGGACTTACAGTCCTTGAATCTTTCGATGCACTTGTTCCTGCTGTTGCTCCATCTTATGGCGGTCCTAAAGAAATTATTGAGAATGGAAAAAATGGATTCTTAATAAATCCCTATAATATTGAAGAAGTGTCAGAGTGCATTAAAAGAATTACAAGCAGCTTTGATGTTTATAAAACATTTGCATTGAATGCAAAGCAACGTTCAAAAAATTTCAGCAAAGATAATTTTTTTAGCGGAATTAAAAATGTGATAAAAGAAGTTGAAACAATGGAGGCAAAGAAAAAATGAGTTTGCAAACTGTGTCTGTAAAAATAAATTTCTTTCTCGACAATTTAAAACTCTTTTTTTGTAAGTATATTTGCTTCTTTGCATTCATATTTGCTAAGTGTAAGTTCTGCGTAGTTCCTAAAAATTTTTTATTTATAATGTTCCTTGCAGGAAAGAATGTAAAGCGTATTGTCAATAATTTTGTAAACAATCCTGTGTTCGTCTGTGATTCTTCTAGACCAATATCCAGAAAGCTCATGTTTAAGTGGCTCCGGCTTTCCGATTCCTTCAAACGGATTTCTTGTGATATCTTTTATCAGTTCTTTTATTCGCTTGAAAACCTTTTTATCTGTCGATTCCCATTCGTAAAAGTCATCAAATGCCTTGATATAAAAAGCGACAATTGTAATCATAGCGAACTCGCTTCAATTTTTTTTACATTGCCTTTTTCAATTTCTGTAATTCCTTCGAGCAGGAACTTTTTATTTGCCGGATTTCCAAGAAGATATTCAGTTTCATTTTCAGAAGTGTCTGCATTGTCTGAAACTGTTATATCAAGAACATTGCCTTTGAATATCTTTTTGAGGCCTTTTATAAAGTCAATGTTAAGCTCGTCTTTTGTGAGTGTGAATGTGCTTTGCATAGCAACCTCCGCTTACATCTTTAAATATAAATGTTTTTCACAGAATTTTCTATAAAAAAGGAGTTTTTATGCTAAAAAATAAAATCAACACAAAAAATAATTCTTCTAAAAAACTACATGTCGCCATTATCGGTACTGTCGGCGTTCCTGCCTGCTACGGTGGATTCGAGTCGCTCGTGGACAACCTGCTTGACTTTATTCCGCATGAAGTTGAATACACGGTTTTCTGTTCCGCGAAAAAGTATGAAAAGCGTCTTGAAACTTACAAGGGCGCACGCCTTGTCTATCTTGAAAAAGATGCAAACGGCAAAGAAAGCATTCTCTACGATTTTGAGTCAATGAAAATGGCTTTAAAGCCTCCGGTGAGCGCGGAAGTTCTTATCGTGCTTGGCGTTTCAGGCTGCATTTTTCTTCCATATATAAGACGCATTTTCAAGGGAAAAATCATCACGAACATTGACGGCCTTGAGTGGAGGCGCGGGAAGTGGAGTTTCCCTGTAAAAAAGTTCCTGAAATTCAGCGAAAAAATGGCGGTCAAATATTCCGATGTTGTAATCGGCGACAACAAGGGAATCACGGACTATGTGAAATCTGAATACAACAAGGATGCGGTTCTGATTGCATACGGCGGAGACCAGGTTTCTCATGTTCAGGACGATAGCTTGTTTGAAAAATATCCGTTCTGCCGCAAGCCTTATGCTGTTACGGTCTGCCGCATTGAGCCGGAGAATAATATTCACCTGATTCTTGAAGCGTTTTCTCACCGCCCGGAAAAAAATCTTGTGCTTGTCGGCAACTGGGAAAAATCAGAATATGGCCGCGAGCTTAAAGAAAAATACTCCGCTTTTGAAAATATTCATCTTTTGAATCCGGTTTACGAGCCGCACGAAGTGAACTGGCTGCGATCGAACGCGGCTCTTTACATTCACGGACACAGCGCTGGCGGAACAAATCCTTCGCTGGTTGAAGCAATGAACCTTGCGCTTCCTATTCTTGCTTTTGACTGCGTTTACAACCGCGCCACCACCGAAGAAAAGTGCCTGTACTGGAAAACTGCTGAAGAACTTGAAAAACTCCTGCAAACAGAAGAAAATCAGCTTGCGGAAATCGCCGGCAGAATGGGCGAAGCCGGAAAACGCCTTTACACTTGGAAACGGATTGCCAGCATGTACAATGCGCTTTTGCGTTAGAAACTTGAAAGTTTCCGGCGGCAACATATTGCAAAAACGCCCTGAAAAATCAAATCTGATTTTTTCCTTCCTCGGTGATTTTGTATTCTATGTTGTTTCCGCGTTCGGCAAATCCTTTTGCAAGGCAGCCTTCCAGCGCATTCTGGATTTGAAGTTTTTTTGAAGAAAAATCTTGGACTTGAAAAGTTTTGCAGATTTTTTCTATTATCTGCGTTTCAGTTAGAGAATTGTTTGCGTTTAAGAGTTTTAAAATTTCTGTTTCGTTTTTTGTTGCAATGTACACAAAACTATCTTATGAAAAAATAAGAATACGGTCAAACACTTTTTTAGAAAATGAAATTAATCAATTTTAATTAATAATCAGCCTGAAAAAAATCCGCCCGCAATCCTAAAAAGAACTGAAGACGGATTTTTTTATTGCAATGCAGTTTTATTTGCTTGCGCCTGGAATTGCTTTTTCAAATTCCGGGTTTCCATGTGTGTAATGAGGAAGGAGTTTCGGGGAAACTTCGTCGCTCTTGATTCCAGCGGCATCGCGCTCTTTTTCAAATGCTTTCACATGGTCAAGGTTCATTTTTGAAGAGTCAGAAAGCTGAATATCCTTGAAGATTTTTCCAGCTTCAATTCCCGCTTCGCGTCCGAATACAACTACATCAAGCAAAGAGTTTCCCATCAAGCGGTTTGTTCCATGAACACCGCCGGAAGCCTCTCCTGCAACAAGAAGATTCTTTATGTTTGTGTGGCAAGTCTTGTTAATTTCAACACCGCCGTTCTGGTAGTGAAGCGTAGGGTAAACCAAAATCGGTTCCTTGCGGATATCAATTCCGTACTTTATGAACATATTGTACATTGCCGGAATAGACTTCAAGATTGTTCCTTCTCCGTGAATCATGTCAATCATCGGAGTGTCAAGCCATACTGCATCCTGAACTTCATTGTGAACGCCACGGCCTTCTTTTACTTCGCGGATAATTCCAGAAGCGTTTACATCGCGTGTTTCAAGGGGATGGATATAAACTTCACCGTTCTTGTTGATAAGTTTTGCGCCAAGCGAGCGAACTTTTTCTGTTACAAGTTTTCCAAGAATCTGGCTCGGGTAAGCCGCGCCTGTAGGATGGTACTGCAATGAATCCTGGTACAAAAGCTTAGCACCTGCACGGTATGCAAGAACAAGACCATCCGCTGTCGCACCGTAGTGGTTTGAAGTAGGGAATCCCTGGTAGTGCATTCGTCCAGCGCCGCCAGTTGCAAGAATTACAACTTTTGCCTTTGCGATGTAGATTTCGTTTGTTTCCATGTTCATAAGAACAGCGCCACAAGCTTCGCCCTTGTCATTTTTGATAAGCTCGATTGCAGCTGTGAAATCAACAACCGTGATATTGTCTTTTCGGTTGAAAGTTTCATCGCGGAGTGTGCGCATGATTTCTGCTCCAGAATAATCCTTGCAGGCATGCATACGTTTTCGGCTTGTTCCGCCGCCATGAGTTGTAACCATTGTTCCGTCTGGCATTTTGTCAAACTCAACGCCAAGGTCATTCAGCCATTTGATTACAGAAGGCGCCTTGTTTACAAGTGTATAAACAAGCTCCGGCTTTCCATCAAAGTGTCCGCCGCCGAAACAGTCAAGATAATGCTGCGCTGGAGAATCGTTCGGCTTGTCCGCCGCCTGAATTCCGCCTTCAGCCATCATTGTGTTCGCATCGCCTACACGGAGTTTTGTTACAAGAAGCACTTTTGCTCCTGCTTCGCTTGCCATGATTGCAGCTGAAGTTCCAGCTCCACCGCCACCGATTACAAGAACATCAGTTTCGTAGTCAACATGGTTCAAGTCAATATGCTCCGGCTCAATTCTTGGTTTTGCCTGAAGCATTGCCGCAAGCTCAATCGGTGCTTTCTGTCCTTTGTTAGGACCGATTTTCAGCTCCTCGAACTGGCTCTTAATTCTATCAGGATGAAATTTCAAAAGCAAATCGTCTTTTTCTTCCGCAGTAAGACGTGCGTGCTCAAATTTAAGGTTTTCTTCGCGTTTTTCTGCAACTATTTTAGCTGCCTCGTCAAGATAATTTCCGTACATAAAGTTATCTCCATCGTAAAATTTTTATTACTTCTCTATTTCCCGTGTGTTATACAGTTCCTTGATTTCAGCCAGAGGCTTTTTCATCAAATTCTGAATAAGCTCCTCGCATTTTCCTTCGTTGATTTCGTTTACACGGTCAAGAAGATGCTGGCTCTGCGGCTGAATGTATTTTCCGTTAAGACGTCGGGCAAGTTCCGCAACCTGAGGATGGCTGATTCCTGCCGGACAACGTGAAGAACAGCATCCGCACATAATGCAGTCAAATGAAAGGTCAGCACATTTTGCGAAATCACCGCGCTGAGCATAGGCAATGTACTGCATTGTCTGAAGATTCTGAGGACACGCTCTTGTGCAGGCATTGCATCCTACGCAGGAATAAATTTCTGGGTAAAGCTGCATCATAACAGCCTGTTCCGGCTTGATTTTATTTATGTCGTAAACCTGTTTTACAAGCGGGAAGAACGGAAGAGTTGCAATATACATTCCGTCAATAACCTTCTGTGAGCAGGCAAGGCAAGTCTTAAGCTGGTTTTCGCCCTTTACGCGGTAGATAGTAGCGCATGCTCCGCAGAATCCATTGCGGCATCCGCAGCCACGTTTCAGCTGGTAGCCAGCGTATTCCATCGCATTCATAACTGTAAGTTCTGCCGGCACTTCATATTTTTTGCCAAACAGATATATTGTAGCCATTTGAGTTTTATTTTCTTTTGTTTCTGCCATATCAGCACCTCTAAATAGCGCCGCGGACGGCGCGTCAAGTTTAGTAAGATTAATATTCCGGAGGAAGTTCCCCAAGCTGGTCAAAACTGAATACCGGACCGTCTTTGCAGACAAATTTATCACCAATGTTGCAGCGGCCGCATTTTCCAATGCCGCACTTCATTCGCATTTCCATTGTTGTGAAAACCTGCTCGTCTTTGAATCCAAGTTTTTTCAAGGCATCCAAAGAAAGGTGAATCAAAATCGGCGGTCCGCACATAATTACTGTCATGCTTGGATCCGGATTCAATTCAGTTACAAACGGAGGAACAAATCCTACGTGGCCTTTCCAGTTTTCTTCAGGACGGTCAATTGTAAGATCAATTGAACAGTTCGGCTGCTTCATCCATACATTCTGCATTTCATCAAGGCGAACAAGATCCGCCATTGAGCGAGAACCGTAGATTACCTGAATTTTTCCATAATCCGCACGGTGATCCATCATGTAGTTTACAACAGAATGAACTGGAGCGATTCCAATACCACCGGCAATTACAAGAATATCTTTTCCCTTCAGTTTTGTGTCAACCGGGAAGCCGTTTCCAATCGGACCGCGGACACAAATTTCCTGACCAACTTCCGCATTGTGCAAAAATTCTGTTACAACGCCGCACTTTTTTATAGAAAACTCCATGTGAGTTTCAAGTGTCGGAGATGAAGTGATTGAAATCATCGATTCGCCTACGCCAGGAACGATAAGCATTGCGCACTGACCTGGAATATGCTCGAACAATTTCTTTCCGTCAAGACCAACTACACTGAATGTCTTTACATCAGGAGTTTCCTGCCTAATATCAATAATTTTTCCTACATAAGGAATAAAGCTTTCGTTGTTTTCCATCGTTTTCTCCTATTCCTTAGATATCGCTGGCTTCCTGAACGGCTTTTATTACTTTTACAACGTTCATGTTTACAGGACAGCTTTCTATACAGCGGCCGCATCCAACACACTGAAATAATCCATCATGTGCCATTGGATAATACATAAGCTTGTGCATAAATCTCTGTCGGCTTCTCTCAACCTGAGTAAGACGAGGATTCGCCGCAGCCATCTGCGTAAAATCTGAATACATGCAGGAATCCCAGCATCGAATCTGCCGGATTCCATGACCAGTGTTGAAATCCCGGACATCAAAACACATGCAGGTAGGGCATACATAAGTGCAAGTTCCGCATCCAACGCATGGCTCTGCCACATTTTTCCAGATTTTTGAATTGAAAATCTTGAGCATATCTTTTCCCTGGAATTTTGAAAGGTCAAGATGTGCAAATGGAAGTTTTTCTGTTTTTTCAACAATTGACTTCTTTTCATTTTCAACAGCTTTGTCATCGGTTTCTGTAAGAACAGAAGAAACTTTTTCTATAAAAGCGTTTCCTTTTTCAGTATTCGCCTTGAAGAAATATTTTCCGTCCGCAAGCCAGCAGCTTACATCGCCTGCAGAACCGTTCTTGTTTTCTGAAAGAGAAGCGTCTATTCCATAAGTTGAGCAGAAGCAAGTCTTTTCAGGTTCGTTGCAAGCAAGAGTGACAATTGTTCCATGCTCCCGGTGGTTCTTATAGTAAGAATCAACAGGATTCATGTTTAGATAGACATTGTCAATTACAGTAAAGCCAACAGCATCGCAAGGCCGAACTCCGAAAACCACAAAATCTTCAGAAGCTTTTCTTGGATCAATGATTTTTATTTCTTTGCCTTTCAGCTCATAGCTTACCATGTGTTCTGTTTTTGGAAAGAAAAAATCTTTTGCAGAACGCACTGTTTTTAAGTTGGATGAAAGTTTTACACCTTTTTCCCATTTCTTGAAATCAGATTTGCCGTTTTCATTTGCAACAGGAAGATACAAAGGAGATTTTTCATCAATCAATGCAAATAATGAGTCTATTTTATCAGATGAAATACTAAGCATTACTGTTCACCTCCATCTTTTGACCTTGACCATACAATGCTTGTTTCCGCATCGCCAGTTGTGTAAGTAAGCATAGGAGGTTTTGTTTCCATATCGCTTCCTGCCTGATATTCGCCATAAATTTCGTTTATGTCCTTAATATACTTGCGGTTAAGAAGATAAAGCGGAATTCCTTGCGGACAAACCCTAGAACATTCACCGCAGTCTGTACAGCGGCCTGCAACATGCCAAGCCCGGATTATGTGGAAAAGGCTTTCCTCAAAATTAGTTTCCGCAACTTTCTGTGAAGTGTAAAGCTTGTTGTTGTCGAATACACATTTTTCACAAGTGCAGGCTGGACATACATTTCTGCAGGCATTGCAGCGGATGCAGCGGCTGAATTCGTTTTTCCAGAAGTCAGAGCGTTCATCTGCTGTCATTTTTTCAAACCGGTCAAGAACTTCAAGACGTTTTGAAACTCCTGCGTCCGCATTTTCATTCACGCCAAGCAGCTCGTCGCAAGAAACGTGCTTTTTTCCTGCGCAGCTTTCGCAGACTGAACCGCTGTCAAGAGAATCCTGGCAAGGAACGCCGATTGCATAAACATCGCCACGGGCAATTCTGTTTTCCTTCAAAAGCTCTGTGAATGAGTATGAGTCATTCGGCTTAAGGAATACAAGAACGACCTCTGATGGAATTGGCGCTTCAGCAGCATTTGGATCACGCTGCTTTGCCATTGTGTTGTTCATTCTTGTTGTGCTTTTCTTTGTTTCAATTTCTCTTGTTATTTTTACAAGATATTTTGAAAGGTTCGCGGCACAGTTTTTGTCATAGATAAATTCTTTATCAAGTTCTTCTGCTGTAGAAAAAGTTCCCGGTGTAATATCATCATCGAAGAGACCTTTTTTCCAGCCTACAACGCGCTGAACTTTGCCTTCGGAAAGCAATTCTTTTGCGCGCTGAATCATTTTTGCGCTTAGTTCTTGCATCTTAAATCCTCCAGCTTCTTACATTCGCCAAGATTCTTTATCTGGGCAACAAAGTCGTTCATAATTCCGGCGAATCTAACACCTTCCGCGGCAGAACACCATTCAACACGGGTGCGGCCTTTTTCTATTCCCAAAAAGTCCAGCTGGCTGAAAAGCAGTGTCATTCTTCGGCGTGCAAAATAGTTTCCTGTAGAATAATGACAGTCTCCAGGATGGCAGCCGCAGAGGATAACACCATCAGCACCGCGCTGAAATGCCCTGAGAATAAACAAAGGATTCAAGCGACAAGAACATGGAATTCGTACAATTTTTACATTTGCAGGATATTCAAGACGGTTGTTTCCAGCCAAATCCGCGCCTGCATAAGAACACCAGTTGCAGCAGAATGCGATGATTTTTGGTGTCCATTCTGTATTTTTCACAGTGTTTTCATTTTCTAAAGACATGCATCAACCTCCGCCAGAATCTGTTTGTTGCTGAATCCGTTCAAATCCATTGCGCCTGAAGGACAAGCTACTGTACAAGCACCGCATCCCTGGCACATCGCGCTGTTAACCTGCGAAACATGGCGGGTGATAGTGGTTCTGTTCGGTCCGCGGAAATCCTTGTCAATATAGCTGATTGCGCCATAAGGACAAACATTTGCGCACTGTCCGCATCCGTTGCACATATTTTCATCAGGATGAGCCGTGCAAGGATTGTTCTTAAGCTTGTCTTTAATAAGAAGGCAGATAGCTTTTGCAGCAGCACCGGAAGACTGGGCTACAGTTTCCGGAATATCTTTCGGTCCCTGGCAGCAGCCTGCAAGGAAGATTCCGGCAGTAGGGCTTTCAACAGGACGAAGTTTTGCATGGGCTTCAAGGAAGAAATCATTTGTATCCATTGAAGTTGTAAGCATAGTTGCAAGCGGGCGGGCAGATTTATCTGCCTCAATTGACGCAGCAAGAACTACCATGTCCGCTTTTATGTGAACTTGTCTGTTCAAAATCAAATCAGAACCTTGAACATCAAGTTTTCCGTCTGGAAGAGGTGTTACTTTTCCAACCTGGCCTTTTATGTAGTCAACTCCATACTGTTCAACAGCACGGCGGTAGAACTCATCAAAATTCTTTCCAGGTGTTCGCACATCGATGTAGAAAACTGTAATGTGTGTGTCCGGATAGTGGTCGCGGGTCAGAATAGCGTGCTTTGCCGTATACATACAGCAGATTTTTGAGCAGTATTCATGGCCTTTGTTTGAATCTGCCGAACAGCGGCTTCCTACGCACTGAATGAATACAATTTCTTTCGGCTCTTTTCCATCTGAAGGTCGAAGAAGGTGACCGTTTGTTGGTCCGGAAGCATTGCAAAGTCGTTCAAATTCCAACGAAGAAACAACATCAGGACTCTGGGAATAAGCATATTCATCGAATTTTTCAAGGCTGATTGGATTATAACCTGTTGCCACGATGATTGCTCCGTATTTTTCAGTGATGATTTCTTCTTTCTGGTTGAAGTTTATTGCTCCGGCAGCGCAAGCTTTTTCACAGAAGCCACATACATTGTCTTTTCCGTTTTTCAATCCTTTCATGTGAAGACAATAGTTTGCGTCAATATTTGCAACTTTTGGAACAGCCTGGGCAAACGGAATATCAATAGCCTTCTTGTTGTTCAAATTCAAGTTGAATGGATTCGGAACTTTCTTGTTCGGACATTTTTCAATGCAGGCACCGCATCCAGTGCATTTTGTTTCATCAACAAAACGAGGATGGCGCTTTATATCGATTGTGAAATTTCCAATATATCCTTTTACACCGCAAACTTCAGAGTAAGATAGAATTCTGATGTTTGGATTCTGGCTTACTTCTGTCATTTTTGGAGTTACAATACAAGACGCGCAGTCAAGGGTAGGGAATGTCTTGTCGAGCATAGCCATTTTTCCGCCGACGGTTACATTTTTTTCTACAATGTCAACTGGGAATCCTGCGTCCGCAATATCAAGAGCAGCTGTGATGCCGGCGATTCCTCCACCGATAACCAGAGCTCTCTTTGTCATCGGAGTTTCTCCCGGAATCAAAGGTGTGTTGAGGATAGTTTTTGCAATAGCAGCCTTGCCAAGCGCAATAGCCTTTTCTGTTGCGTCCTGCATATCCTTCATTACCCATGAACACTGCTCACGGATATTTGCAACTTCCACCTTGTAAGGATTCAATCCAGCTCTTTCCGCGCAGGCACGGAATGTCTTTTCGTGCATTCGCGGAGAACATGAGCAAAGAACAACTCCGGTGAGCTTGTCGTTCTTGATATGTTCTTCAATCATCTGCTGGCCGGCAGATGAACACATATAAGTGTAATGTGTTGAAAATACAACACAATTTTCTTTTCCTAATTCTTCAGCAACTTTTGCTACGTCAACTGTACCGGCAATATTAGTACCACAGTGACATACAAAAACACCAATTCTTTCCATCTGTCACTTCCTTATTTCTTGTATTTTCTGAATGCGCTCATGAGTGCCTGCTGAGGCATATCTGCATCCAGATGCTCTGGCACCTGATCAGGATCAAGATGATGCGGACCGCGCTGGCCTTCAACATACTGACGAACTGCGTCAATGATTTTTGTAGGCTCAACCTGTCGCGGACAGCGTTCCAGACACGCAAAGCATGAAAGGCATGCATAGATTGACTTGCTTTTCAGAAGAGGCTCCAGCTCTCCTTTTTCAACCATCTGCACAAACTGATGCGGGTGATATTCCATTGAATCATAGTTAGGGCAAGTGCCTGAGCATTTTCCGCAAACCATGCATTTCTTTGTATTAACACCGCTGATTTCAAGAATCTGGCTTTTTATCTGTTCAATTTCTGACTTAAGCATTTACAGCCTCCTTTTTGTTCAAGGAAGCAAGAACTGAGTCCTTTATTCCCAGCGCCTCTGCGAGAAGCTCTGAAAAATAAATTACATCCAGCTTACTGTCTTTTTTGTTTTTTATAAGATTATAACGGCAAAGAGGACAGCTAGTTACAAGCATCTCGGCTCCAAAATCTTCTGCGTTTCCAAGAATTGCCTGCGCGCGTTTTTCAGGAATCGAAGGATTCTCAAAAACTGTGTACGCGCCGCAACATTCATTTCTTTGAGCATAAACAACAGGAGTTGCGCCAATTGCCTTTATAAAATCTTCTATAATCTGAGGGTTTTCCGGGTCATCAAACTGCATCACTTTACCTGGACGAAGGAGAAGACATCCATAGTAAGCGCCAATTTTCTTTCCTTTAAGAGGATTTTTTACCGCGGCTTTTACATTGTCCCAGCCTACAACATCCCGCAGAACTTCAAGATAATGGAGAACTTTAGTTTCTCCATGATACTCAATTCCATCCTGCTTCAAATAGTTGTTTGCCTTCAAAGCTGTGTTCTCGTCATTTGCCATCGCATCGTTTGTCTGCTTCAAAACGTTGTAGCAGGCAGAGCAGAGCGTAACAAGACTTCGGCTGTTTTTAGAAGCATCCGCCAAGGCTCTTACAGAAGGAAGTTTCGGAGCAATTTCTTTTGTTGACATTGGATATACTCCGCCGCAACACTGCCAGTCCTGAATTTCCTGAAGCTCAAAGCCTAAGGCTTCTGCAGAAGCGCGGGCATAAGCGTCTAGTTCAACAGCCTTGTTTTTCAGCGTGCATCCAGGAAAATATGAATAAACTGTTTTTTCACTCATTTTTTTACCCCGGCCATTTCTTCAGGCTTAAACACTTCGTCAAACTTTTCAGCAGTAAGGAAACCTAGGCTTACACAGGCTTCTTTTAGCGAAATATTTTTTTCATACGCCAGGTGAGAAGTCTTTGCGGCATTTTCATATCCGATATAAGGGTTCAATGCAGTTACCAGCATAAGAGAATTGTACAGGTTATGATGCATTTTTTCCTTGTTGGCTCTTATTCCTACAGCGCAGTTCTTGTTGAAAGAAAGAATTGCCTCTGCAAGAAGTCTGCATGACTGGATGAAATTATATGCAATAACCGGCATGAAAACGTTCAGCTCGAAATTTCCCTGAGAAGCTGCAAATCCAACCGCGGCATCATTTCCCATTACCTGAACTGCAACCATTGTTACAGCCTCGCACTGTGTAGGATTTACTTTTCCAGGCATGATTGAAGAACCCGGCTCGTTTTCCGGAATAAAAATTTCACCAAGTCCATCGCGTGGACCAGAAGCCAGCCAGCGAACATCATTTGCAATTTTCATCATGTCAGCAGCAAGAGCTTTTACTGCGCCATGAGCAAAAACAAGCTCGTCTTTTGAAGTAAGCGCATGGAATTTGTTTGGTGCTGTAACAAAATCTTTTCCAGTAAGCTCAGAAACACATTCTGCAACTTTTGTGTCAAATCCAGAAGGCGCATTCAAGCCTGTTCCAACAGCAGTTCCGCCAAGCGCAAGCTGCTTTAAATATGGCAGGGAAGAGGTCAGCATTGCCGCATCGCGTTCAAGAGATGTCCGCCAGCCGGAAATTTCCTGGCTGAAAGAAATCGGAACAGCATCCTGAAGGTGGGTTCTTCCTGACTTTACAATTCCTTCATTTTCTTTTTCTAGTTTTTTGAAAGTTTCCACAAGCACTGAAACAGCCGGAAGCAGTTTATCTTCTATTTCACAAACTGCGGAAATGTGAAGTGCTGTAGGAAATGTATCGTTTGACGACTGGCTCATATTTATGTCGTCATTAGGATGGCAGATTTTTTTGCCGGCAATTTCATTTGCCCTGTTTGCGATAACCTCATTTGCATTCATATTGCTCTGAGTTCCGCTTCCTGTCTGCCATACAACGAGCGGAAAATGCTCGTTCAGCGAGCCGCTTATAACTTCATCGCAAGCCTGCTCAATTGCCGCAAGCTTTTCTGATGTCATTTTCTCTGGTTTTAGGGCGTGGTTCGCTCTAGCCGCTGCTTTCTTAAGGTAGCCGAAAGCCTTTGTTATTTCCCGAGGCATAGTTTCTATGCCAACGCCAATATTAAAGTTCTCGTGACTTCGTTCAGTCTGTGCTGCCCAGTATTTGTCGGCTGGAACTTTCACTTCACCCATTGAATCATGCTCAATGCGAAAGTTTTCCATAAATTGCAAGTCTCCTAAAAAGTATCCCCGAAAAGAAAAGCAACTTGTTCCCGTAAGCTGCTTTTCTTTATTTTATATTAGAACTGAATCTGCTTGATTACGTCTTTCAGGCATTCAGCTGAATGGCGCAATGATGCGATTTCAGAATCTGTAAGCGGTGCAACAGCGTGTCCCTGAATTCCATTTCCGCCAACAATAGTTGGAGTTGAAAGACATACGTCTGAAATTCCGTATTCGCCGTTCATCATTGTTGAAATTGTAAGCAACGAATTTGTAGAGAAGTTCAACGCCTCGCACAAAGTTGCAGTTGTAATGCCGATTGCGTAGTTTGTGCATTTTTTTGCGGCGATGATAATTCCGCCAGACTTGCGGATGTAATCCTCAACGTCATTCTTGTCGAATGTTGGAACATCTTTTACGCCTTCAAGCGCAGAAGCATATTTTTCAACAGGAATAGAACCGATGTTAGCCAATGACCAAGGCACAAAAGAAGAGTCGCCGTGTTCACCGAAAACATAGCCGTGAACATTTTCCTGAGCAACTTTATATGTTTCTGCAATGCGCGCGCGGAAGCGGGCAGTGTCAAGCATTGTTCCTGTTCCGAAAATATGGTTCTCAGGAATTCCTGAAGTTCTTATAAACTGGTATGTAAGAATGTCAACTGGATTTGCAACAATTACATAAAGGGCGTTAGGAGCAGCTTTTGTAATTTCTGGAATGATTGATTTAGTAATGTTTACATTTGTCTGTGTAAGATCAAGCCGTGACTGTCCAGGTTTTCTTGCAACTCCTGAAGTAAGAATGACTATATCTGAACCTTTTGCGTCCGCATAGTCGCCTTCATGAATTGAAACAGGACCGATAAACGGTGTTCCCTGACGAATATCCATAGCTTCACCCATGGCTCTGTCTTTTGCAATGTCAATTAAAACAATCTCTGAAGCGAGCTGTTTTACAGTCAAAGCAAAAGCAATTGTTGAGCCAACCTGACCAGCGCCAATAATTGTAATTTTGTTTGCCATATATGTGTCTCCTTAACACAATCTTGTTGCCGTTGCAAATCCTTTCAATGGAACAAAACTTATCCCATATTACAACGGTATTGCCTTAGTATAGTATGTTTTTAATTTTATGTTAATAAAAACTTGCCGCATAAAATTAAAATTATGAATCCAAGAAGTTAGTTTTATCTAACTTCTTGCCGCCAAATTTTATTTTGCATCGGCTGTTGAATTTTGAATTCCGCCTTTTGAGCCGATTTCCTTCAAATCTGACTTGTCAAGAACTTTGACGTTTCCGTCCGCACCGGTAACAACAATGTGCTGACCTGCAATAGTTACTGGAGTCGCGGCTTTCAGGCTCGCGTTGGATTTCAGCTTTAAATTCAGCTCTGAATCATATTTTGCAAGCGTGCTGATTTTTCCATCCAGAATTATGCAGTAGTATTCGCCGCTGTCCTGCACAAGAACAGAATTTTCAGCCACAGTTTCATTGCTTTCTTTTATGATTTCCATTGAATCCGGGGAAAGAAGCACAAGCTTTACAGTTCCGTTTCCTTTGTTTTCTCCGGCAATTGCCACAAAATTTTCACCGGCCTGGAACATAGTTCTGTTTCTTATGTAAGTAACAGGCGAAGATTTTATCACTTCCCCAGTTGAAGTATTAACCTTTATCAATCCGGAAAGCATTGACGAGTCGTTTGTAAGCTCAATTCCATAAACTGAAGGAGCGGCTGCGTTTTCAATTTCTTTCTTGATGACTTCCGCCTGGTCCTTTGCGATTGTTTTTCGTTCTTCCTGCGCCTCGGAAGTTTTTTTGTCTGCTACAGCCTGCTGCTCAGCGGCTTCTTTTTCAGCGTTGTCAGCCGCCGCCTGCTGTTCTTCCTGAGCCGTTTTCTGCTCTTCGTAGGCGACTTGTTTCTCTTCGGCTTCTATCTTTTTTTCCTCAGCATCTTTCTGAGCTTCTGCGTCTTCTGGATTTTCTTCAGCTTTTTTCTGGGCGACTTCAGCTTCTTTACGAGCGTTCTCCGCTTCTTTCTGGGCAGTTTCTGTCTTCTGCCTTTCTTCGGTCAGTTTTTTCTGCTCCTGAACTGCGTTTTTCTGGGCCTCCTGGGCTTTCTGGCTGGCATTTTCCGCCTCGCGTTCCTTTATGTCAACCATATCCTTGCGGCTTTCAACATTTTTGCCGTCGTCTTCCTGCATGCTCTTCACAACCTGCGTGTCGCTGATAACAGATGTGTCAACAGTGCTAAGTCCGCCGTTCACATCGTAAAGAGGAATAACAATCTGGGATTTTCCCGGCCAGTCAGTGTAGTTTACGGAAAGACCGCAAATTGAAGGAGAAAGGTTGTCCAGGACGATTTTCTTGTATTTTTTCTGGAACGCATCAAAATTTCCGCGGTAAACAGCATTGTAAACTGTTACAAACACAGCTACAGTTTCAGCGTCTTTTTCTGAATATCCGTAAGCCGCGGTTAAATATGAAGCGATAATCCGCCTTAAATTGTCAATGTGGTCAACAGTAGCGTTTGCGCCTACAATAATTATATCAGCGTCAAGTTTTCCTTTTTCCGAAGGATCAATGGCGTGAATAACTGAGTATCTTGCAGGATTTCCTGCTGATGTGGCTTTTGAAGTATCTTTTGCAACAACAGTTCCAAGCTCGGAGCCAAGCTGCTTGATGCTTGCAAGCGAGTCTATTTTTGAATGCGGACCTGTGTAGTTAATGAAAACAATTGTGTCATTGCCTGCGCTTTTCAGTTCTTCCTCATCAACTTTCTGCGCGTTCAGAGGAATCGCGGCGGCAAGCGCAATCAAAATAAAAAGGATAATTTTATGTTCTTTCATAGAACCTCCAGAAAAACAATAGATTCATTATATATCTAAATTTTTAATCCCGCAATTTTTGCAAGTGTATTTCTTGCATAATCGCGGACAGAACTTTCATACTGAGGATAAAGAAATTCCGTAAGAATATCCATTCCGCGTGAATAAAGGGCAGGCCGCCCCATGAAACGGCAGATTTCAAAAACCGCATCGCATATAAGAATAAAATTCCTTGATTTTGATGCGGAGATGTTGTGTGCCCGAATGTCGATTGCCGTTAAAATCAAGCCTTCCGGGTCGTATCCAAAGTCTGAGACGCTGCGCAAAAGTGTCTGGAAATTCGAGTCATCCTGCTCAAGCTTTACAAATGATGCTAAATATGGAACAAACGTGTCTGTTCCGAAAAGCTCAAGCTGGGAAAAAAAATCCTGCATTCCTGCTGAATCCCGCTGGTAAATCATTTTCTGCTCCGAGCGTGTGTTTCTGCTGGACTGGATAAGCTTCTTGTTGTAGTCGTTGCACAAAGAAATCAGCGCTGAAATATATTCCGTTTCTTTTTCGCCGTATCCGCCTTTTTGAAGCGTTTTTTTTCTGGATTCGCCGACATAATATTCAGGGATTTTGTCAGAAAATTCGATCGCGCCAAGACGGTTTTGCTCAATCTTGTAAAAATCGCCGTAATTCTGCTTTCTAGGTTTTTCATAGTTTTTCTTCTGAATTTTGTAAGTTGTCCTGAATCCTGCCATTGCCCACGAATTGCTGCAGAGCACAAGATAATTTTCCCTTGTGAAAGCAATGAAATTCCAGCTGCTGAAAATATCCGGTTTTTCTGGAAGAATTCCGCTCCATAAAACATCGCCGTTTGTTGCCTGCACAAAAGCTTTCGACTTGTCGCAGGAAAAAATTCCGCCGTCATTTGTTGCTGCTGTAAAAAACGAGCTTCCAGAAAAGCAGTCTGTGTTGAACCAGTCTGAAACTCTTCCGTCAAAAGTGCTGAAAACCAAAAAACGTGTTTTTACCGAGCCGGAGCCGCAAACAGCAAGCGCAGCCCTGTGTCCGGAAAGTGTTATGAATTCCGCGCCGCCAGTAGGATTTGTATTGGAAAACGCTCTGTCCGTGTACGGAATTGTCCATTTTGTTGATGTCTTTCCATTTGAAACAGAACACATTCCAGCGCCGCCGCCGTTGAACGCAAGAAGAATTCCATCCGGGCATGAACGCGCCGACTGAATTTCACCTGAAAAAACAATTTCCTCAACAACCGCGCCGAAAGGGGAAAAACGTATTCCTGCTGATTTGCCGTTTTTCAAGGCAGCCTGAAGCGCAAGAACCGTTCCGTCGTTTAGCTCAAGAAGCTCCGAGCCGCCAAGCGCAGGAGTTTCCAGAATCCATTTGCAAATTCCGTTCACGCCGTAGCAGGCGATTTTATTCTTTCCGCGCACAATGATTCTTGAATCACGGCCGGAAAAAGGATTTTCCACAATTTCAAAAGGAACTTTCACGGTCCAGAGCGTAAGTCCGCTAGGATTTATCAGCGAAAGATTTCTTTTGTCGCTCACAACAAGCAGAAAATCGCTTGAAAAAACTGAAAGATATGGATCGGGACGCCCCGGAATTCCTTTTTCCCAAAGCTTCACGCCTTTTTCTGTGCAGGCTGAAATCATTTTTCCGTCTGTAAGAACTGCGAATCCGTATGATGTTTTTTTTGGCCGGCACAAAGCTTTTCCGCTTATTACAGAAGTCCAGCTTGAATTTTCCGCGCCAAGCTTCTGAAAACGTTCGTTCTGCTGCGGAAAAGTCATAAAACGGAAGAAAATGAAGAAAAACGGAACTAGAAATAGAATTTTTCTGTTCATTTCAAGCTACTTTTCCAAAACTGCAAGGCTTTCAATGTGGCTCGTGTTCGGATAGAAATCCAGAAGATAAAGCTTCTTCAAAATATATCCGGACTTTATCAGCGCGGAAAGATCTCTTGCATGCGTCGCAGGATCGCATGAAACAGAACGTATCTGCGGAACTTCAGACTTGCACAGCCAGTCCAGGACTTCTTTTTCCATTCCGCTGCGCGGAGGATCCACCACAACCGCATCGAAGCTAGCATTGAAATTTGATTCAGCCCATTTTGCGCCGCTAAGACCAATCGACTGATGTTTTATTCCTGAAAGATTTTTTTCCGCAAAGACAAGCGCATCCCGGTTGTGCTCAACAAGCGTAAGCTTATTGAAATGCTCAGCAAGAAAAACACTGAATGTTCCGCAGCCTGCATACATATCAAGCACTGAATTTCCTGAAAGTCCATCGCAGATTGCCTCAACTGATTTTTCCAGAACTTCAATGTTTGACTGGAAAAAGCCTTTCACATCGAAACTTATTTCCTTGTCAAGAATTTTTACTTTCACAATATCTTTTTCAGAAAGAGTTGTGCCGGAGTAGCGTTTCTTCACCTGCCGGATATTCTTGTTTTTCTTCTTGAGCAGCGCGTAGTCCGTGGAAGATTTTTCTTCTTCCGCAGAAACGGCGACTTTTCTGAATTCATCTCCGCCGGCTGAAACAACATTTCCGCACCCGAACACATGGCACCTTCCTTTTGGGCGCTCAGCGGCAGAAGTTCCGGCAAGCCAGTCATTTATTTCAGGCGATGCGCAAAAACAATTGTCTGCATAAATCGGCCTGTTTGAATTTCTTTCGTAGAAACCACCGTCGTTAAGCTGGAAACGGCACCTGTAGTTCAAGGGGCTTCCGGAAACAACTTCTATTGAATCTGCGACTACTGAAATTCCGTTGCGCGCAAGGCAGTCCTTGAGGATTTCTTTTCTTAGAATTTTCTGATGCTCCGGCTCAATGTGCATCATATTGCAGCCGCCGCATTTTTCATACAGAGGACAGACTGGCTTCACCCTAAAAGGCGAAGCTTCCAGGATGTTCACAATTTTTGCGGTGCTGTAGTCTCTTTTTTCCTGCGTTATTTCAACTTCAAGTTTTTCTCCGGGAACGGCAAACGGCACAAAAACGTTTTTTCCGCCGATTTTTGACAAACAATTTCCCCCAAATGCAATTTTATCTGTTATAATAGTTTCCATAAGATATAGAATACTAACAAATTTATTGATTATAAAAAAGGACGGGATTGTATGCAGATAGAAAAATTTATGCAGAAAATGAATGACGGAACAGAAATTTCAGTAAACAGATGGATTCCTGAGGAAAATGAAAATATCAAGGCTGTTGTTGTCTTCAGCCATGGAATGCAGGAACACGCTCTTCGCTACGACAGAATCGGAAGCGAATTCGCTGCTCAAGGCTATCTTTTCAGCGCGCATGACCACCGCGGCCACGGGAAAACAGCTTATTACGCGGAGGCGAACGGAACAGGAATGTTCGGAAAACTCGCCGACAAAAACGGATTTGAAAAAGTAACTTCCGACCTGGATGAAATAATCAGCGAAGTCAAAAAAGATTATCCTGGAAAAAAAGTTGTTCTCTTCGGCCATTCGTTCGGCTCAATTATTGCACAGAATTATATCGAGCAGCACGGAGACAGAATTTCAGCATGCATTCTTTGCGGAACAACCGGACCTACAGGCAAAGCCTTGCTTGGAAAAATTTTCACTTCGATTGAATGTGCGCTTCACGGAAAAAGCTACAAGTCTGAATTCTGCCAGAACATAGCGTTCGGCTCTTACAATAAAAAATTCAAGGCGGAAAACGACCCGTTGTCTTGGCTCAGCAAAAGCCAGGCAAACAGAATGATGTACAGAAACGACTCTTGGTGCGGAGGAATTTCCAACGTAAGCTTCTTCAATGACTTGTCATGCGGACTTTTAAAAATTCACAGAGCCGGAAACATAAGAAAAATTCCTGCGGAACTGCCAGTGCTCGCAATCTACGGAAGCGATGATCCTGTTGGCGACTACGGAAAATCAATTGAAAAACTTCTTGAAATTTACAGAAAAAACGGCATGAAAAATGTTTCCTCAAAAATTTACGAGGGCGACCGGCACGAAATATTGAATGAAGAAAACAGCGATGAAATTCTTTCTGATATTTTTAACTGGATTGAAAAAAATGTTTCTCTGTAATATTATCAGTCTATTGTGTTAATTCGATATGGTACTGATAAGAACGGCAAGCCTGTAAAAAAGGCTGTTGTCTATACAAAAGAAGAACATGGCATTCCTAAGAACAAAATTGATTTTGATGCCATACAGATTATTGACAGGCTGAGAGACTCTGGTTTTCACGCATATATCGTTGGCGGTGCTGTCCGCGACCTGATTGTGGGCAGCGAGCCAAAAGATTTTGATATTGTTACAGATGCGACTCCTTCAAAAATAAAACGGATTTTCAGGAATTCCCGGATAATCGGCAGAAGATTCCGCATTGTCCACGTTATTTTCGGCACAAAAATATTTGAAGTAAGCACATTCCGCTCAATCTGCGAAGGTTCGGTTGGAAATGACTTCGGAACAATTGACGAGGACGTTCAGCGCCGCGACTTCACAATCAACGCCTTGTATTATGACCCGATTCTTGAACAGGTGATTGACTATATAGGCGGAATGAAAGACATAAAGAAAAAAATCCTGAAGCCTGTGATTCCGCTCGACCGCATATTTGTGGAGGACCCGGTAAGAATGCTGCGCGCCATAAAGTATTCCGCAAAAACCGGCGCGAAAATGAGTTTTGCCTGCCGAAGAAGAATACGCCAGTGCGCGAGCCTCTTGTCTTCTGTGAGCCCGTCGCGGCTGACCGAGGAGCTTCTAAAAATAATAAACAGCGGCAGAGCCTCTGCGATTGTTGCTGAAGCGTTGGACACCGACCTTTACATGGCGCTTCAGCCGGCTGCAACGGCAATGATTTATGACAACAAGAAATTCGAGGCTTCGTATATGAAAAATATGCAGAAGCTTGACCAGCTCATAAATGAAAAGCCAGACGCCCGGCTTGGAGAAAAGCTTGTTTTTCTTGTCCATGATTTTATTCTTAGCCTTACAGACTGGCAAAAGGAAATTGAGAACAAGTCTGCATACGGAGAACTTTACGTAAGAACTTGGCGGGAATGCAGAAACTTTGTTCTTCCAATGAATCCGCAGAAAACTGAGCTTGAATTCGCGGTAAGGGAAGTGCTTTCGCAGATCGGAATCACTGGAAAAAGAAAAAAATCAAAAGCGGCGAAAAAAACTATGGCTTCGGATTCTCAGTGAATTCCGCGCCAGTGATGCGGTCGATGACAATGCTGACTTCCTCAATAAGAATGCCGGTGTAGCTTTCGATTTTGTCAATTATGTACTTCTGTAGCTTGTGGATTTTTCCTGTAAGCTGGGTTCCAAACGGAACATCGATTGTTATCGTTATCTTGTATCCGCGTGAATTGGTTTTTATTGTCATTTTGTTCACACGGACCGCCGGCTCGCATTCGGAAACGCAGTGCATGACCATCTGTGTAAGCGCCGCCTCTGAAATTTCAATTCTTCCTTTTTTTGAAAATTCTGGCTGCACAATGGATTTTTCAAAAAGTTTTCCATCGTTTTTCTTGAAAAGATTCTTCCTCTGAAAGAAAACCTTGATTGAATTCGAGAAAATCTGCGAGTAATTCCGTTTTATTTCAATTGACGGAACAGGAATCACATGTTTTCCTTCAACCTGACGTGATTTTATGGCCTTTTCAATTTCCTCGCGGCTTGCAATTTCTTCTATATGAATGATTTTTTGCGGCTGCGGAAGCTGAAGCCTTGTCGCGATTTTCATAACCATTTTTTCCGATGTTCCAAGAATCAGAAGTTTCTTTATTCTTGCTTTTTTCCAAGCCTTTGCAACTTCATCGCGGTGATCCTTGTCATCAAAAAGGGCAACCCGGACTGCGCCCATGTAAGTTTTTTCGCGTTTCGCTGAATGTCCGGCAAGAATTTTATCATTCTGAATCAAAAGTCCGTCATCTATAATTGCATCGATTCCATATTTTTCAGCAATCAGTTTTGCGCGGAAACTTTTTCCTGTTCCGCTTTCTCCAACAAGAGCAAAAACTGTGCATGGCTTAAAAGTGCTGGCAATGTCTTCAAAAATATTTCCCATAGTTCAATTATATATTCAACAAGGCAGTTTTGCAAAATTTTTCAAATGCAGGCGGAAGTTTTGCCTCCAGTTTTTCAGGAAGCCCTTCGATTCTGTTTTCTGGAAAAACAAGCCTGCCTGCGTGAAGAAAAAAATCCTGTTCCGCGGAAATTTTTGTTCCGCCGTAAGCTGTGTCGCCAAGAAGCGGAAATCCGTGGAATGCAGCCTGCGAGCGGATTTGATGTGTACGGCCGGTTTCAATTTCTATTTCAGCCAAAGTGCATTCAATTCCTTTGTAGGAAAAATATTCTGCAGGACGAATTCTTGTTTTTGCCGCAAGAAATTTCCGGTTCTTTTCACCGTTTTCAGTTTCCGCAGAATTTGCAGAAATTTTCACGGTCTGAAACGATTTTTTTTCTGAATATTCCTTTAAAATAAAATCATTCCAAATTTGCGGCGCGGAAATTTTTCCTTGAAGAACTGCTGTGTAGACTTTTTTTATTGAGTGCCTTGCAATGTTTTCAGAAAACCAGCGTGCGCCTTTTAAACTCATTGAAAAAGCCAGAAGCCCGGTTGTTTTTCGGTCCAAACGGTGAAGCGGCCCCGGCGTGAATGAAATTGATTTTTTTTCCGGAAAATTTGCTTTGTAAAACTGCGCAACGGATTTATCAAGAGAATTTGAGGCTCCATGAACCGGAATATCGTACGGCTTGTTTATAACAAGCAAATCATCGTTTTGAAAAACAATCTGAAAATCGGGCTTTGAATTTGATTCGTTGTTTTCCGTTTTCAGCAGGAATTCAGGAATTTCTATTCGGTCTCCTTCAAAAATCCGCTGGGAGACATCCGTTTTCTTTCCGTTCAGCCTTACAATTCCTTTGCGTATGGCTTTGTACAAACCGGAAAGATTTTCTTTTCCTGAAATTTTTCTGATGACTCTGTCAAGCCTGCGGTCGTTGTCGTCAGCGCCGGCTGTAAATTCCTTGAAATCCATTTTTCCATTATACGAATAAACTCCGGGCTGAACAATAAGAATATGCCGCGCCGCGCAATGCCGGAAAACTTTATTCAGATTTTTTTTTATTCCACTAGTAAATTTAGAATTGTAATGATAAAATGAACACTATGCAGAATGATTTGAGTGAGCAGATAAAACAATTGTTGATGAATCCAGTTTTGCTTGCAAGCATTTCCAGCTGGTTCAGCGCTCAATTTTTAAAGACTGTAATTTCTATTTTGTACGGAAAAATCCATAGCATATATGAGCTGACGGAAAGCCTTATCTGGAAAACGGGAGGGCTTCCTTCAAGCCACTCGGCGTTGGTGGCTTCGCTTTGCACAACTATTGGAATCCGGAACGGACTTGGCTCGGATATTTTTATTCTTTCACTCTGCTTTCTGATGGTAACTGTGCGTGATGCTGTAGGCGTAAGGCGTTCAAGCGGAATCCAGGCAAGAAAAATAAATGAAATAGGGAAGAAGCTTTCCTCTGACAATCTGATTGAATACAAGGCGATAAAAGAAGTGAACGGACACACACCGATGGAAGTGACGCTCGGCTGCATTCTGGGCATATTCATAGGGCTTGCGTACTCATTCCTTTAACAAAATCCTATGTCTGCACTAAAAAAATATATCGCTCCTGTTCTTATTATTTTTTTCTCTGTTTTTGCAATCCGTTGCTGCCGAATTTCGCCGGCTTCAACTTTTTTTAACGGCTACGATATTCTGTATGTTACAAACAGGCTGCCGGCAAAAAACGCGCTGGAAATTCTTGAAAAAAACAACTGTGAAAACGTGATTTCTGCTGAAAACCAGAAAACTCCGCTGGACATGGCGGAAAATTCACCGGAAGTTGCGCTTGCTAATTCAAACCTGGAAAAATCAAAATACCTGAAAGAAAGAATGGGCTTTTTTTCAGACAAGGACAAAAAAAACAACATTTTCTATATTCCGGCCGGCCAGAAAGAAAAGGCGCAGAACGCCGCAAAAGAACTTTCTGAAAATGGTTATTCAGCCGGAATAAACGCCCGCGCAAAATTTCCGTTCGCTTCAATCGCTGTGGTCATAGCTTTTTCAGTTTTTCTTGTGTTATTTTCAGAAAACAGAATTTTATGCGCTCTGTCTTTTGTTTTTCCTGTGATTTTTTCATTTTCGTTTCCGTTCATCGCAATTTCAGCAGGATTGTGCCTTTTTGAGCTGTTTCTGTTTTTCTGCATAAAATTTTACGGCCGGAAAAAATCCGCGGAAAGAATTCTGCAGAATGTTATGCTTCTTACAATTCTTGGCGCAAGTTTTTTCTGCGTTGCCCTTGTAAAAATTCAGGCAGGAATATTTTTTCTGCTGATGATTGCCTCGGAAATCTGCGTGGCGGCGCTCTGCAAAAATATAACGGAAGCCATTGACACAAGATATTCGTTCAACCCGGTGAAAATAAGAACCGCTTTTGCAATCCGGATTATGACAAGAAAAAGCAGAACTGCGCTGGGAATCTGCGCGTTTTCCATTCTGGTCATTTTTGCGGCCGCGATATTTTCTTCAAATTTTTCTTCTGTTTTAAGCGGCAATGACAGCGCGGCGGTCCAGCTTCCTTCAAGCAAGGCTTCAATTTCATCTTTGCCAGGAATCGGAAATTTTATTGAATGGAAATGGGATGCCTTGACTTTTCCGTACCGTTCGCTCAATGATAAAAACAAAAAAAATGCCCGGAACGATGCAGTTTTCTTTAAAAATTTTCAGAAGAAAGACGGACTTATTCAGGAAACTGTGAGTTCCTTGTATTATAATGAAGACTTCAAGAACGAAGCCTTGAATGAGATTGACTCGCTTGAATATCCGGCTTTGGAAAAAATGCTTGCAAGGCAGGGGAAAAACGCAAGATTTGGATATGCCTCGGCAGGATTGCAAAATATTACTTTAATTATGATAATAGTTTTTGTAATTGCATTTTTGGTTCCGCTGGGGTTTTATCTTGCGTCAGGGAAAAAAGCACAGGAGATTAAATGATATTTCCAAAATTAAATGCTGTAAAAAAGAATTCATATAAAAAAACAGTCCACGGATTCATTCCTAAAGAAGTTTTTATTCCTCTTAACCAGGACTTTGAAGTTGACGGAAGATGCCTTGTAAAGCCGGGCGACCACGTTGAGGAAGGCCAGGTTCTTGCGGAATACAAAGATGAAAACACACTCTTTCCGCATTTTGAGTATTCCTCGATTCCTGGAATTGTTGAGCAGATTTTTCTGAATCCTTCGCCGAGCGGAAAAAAAATTGAAACCGTAAAAATCCGGCTTCAGGGAAGCTTTAAATATCTTGGAAAGAAAAGGGCGGAAGCTGACACAAAACTGTTGTCCCAGGCTGAAATTATAAACATTGTTGCGGAAAAAGGCATTCTGAACACATTTGTTACGGACAAGCCGGAATATCTTGCGGAAAATCTTGAAAATGTGCGGAAGCATAAAAACCGGCTTCTGATTGTCCGTCTTTTTGATGACGATCCTTCCAGAATGATAGACGGAATTCTTTCAAATTTGTACCAGGACAAAATAAATGAAGGAATAAGAATTCTCATAAAGGCAATTGATGCGGACGGAGTTATTCTGATTACCGACAATAATTTTGAAAAGCCTGAAATTTTCAATCCTTTTGACGTTCCTACATTTTTCCTGAAACTTAATTCGCGGGATTATCCTTCAACATACAAAAAAAATATCTGCACAGCAATAAAAAGAAAAGCAAAGCAGCAGCCTTTCAGCAGAATTACAAAATATGATTTGTTTGTGGATGCGACAACTGTGCTGGAAATGCAGAACTGCGTAAAATTCGGCGCTCCGGTTACAAGCCGTTTTGTCCATGTGAACGGCGACTGCATTCCTGCGAGCGGAATTCTTAAAGTTCCGGTGGGAACAACTTTCCGTATGCTTGCTGAACAATGCGGAGGTTTTGTAAAAGCCCCGGAAGGAATTATTGTAAACGGAATGATTTCCGGAGTTTCTTCAGGAACTCTTGACGCTCCAGTTACAAAATACGTTAAATCTGTAACTTTCATACCGAAAATGCAATGCCCCGACCAGCGGCAGACAGTCTGCATCCGCTGCGGAAACTGCCGAAGAGTTTGTCCTGCAAAACTTTCTCCGGATATTATTTACAGATACATAAGAAACGGAATGTCGGCCTCGGAAGACTATCTTGAATCAGCTGATTTTTGCTCAGACTGCGGACTTTGCAATTCTGTCTGTCCTTCAAGGCTGCCGTTGAGCCAGCGCATCTATGAATTTGCAAAGTCTAAAAAACAGAAAGGAACTGACGATGAAAAATAACTCAAAACTTACAAGAAAAGTTCTTGTGCGGCCTTTTAAATATATGACAGACTCTGTTGCGGCGGAAGCAACAAAAATGACAGTCCTGCTAATGGTTCAGGTTGTCCTGCTTTTTATTTCAAAAAGCTACAGTTCTCTTGCAATTGTCTTTGCGGCAGTAGCAGGTTCTCTGGGCGCGGATTTTTTCAGCCACAAGCTTTTTCACAACGAAGACAATGACGAATATTCATTTATTGTAAGTGTTGCCCACGGAATGATAACAGGACTTCTTGTTCCATCCGCATACTCGCCTGTAACTGTTTTTGCCGCGACATTTTTTACAATGCTTGTTGTAAAGCACTTTTTCGGTGGATTTTCCTATGCCTGGGTGAATCCGGCGGTTTTTACAGTTGTTGTCCTCTGGATAATCGGCGCAAGGCTTTTTCCGACATACATGGTGAATATGGATGTTCTTTCCGCAAGGAATCCTTCCCAAATTCTGATAGAAAACGGCACGCTTCCGCAATATGCTTTTGATTCAGAAATTACGGATGCGCTGAATTCCTCGGTTTTCAGCATTTTCAAAGTTTCAATTCCAAACGGATATGTTTCTTTGTTCTGGGACAACCAGTCTGTTATTCCTGCTTTCAGATTTAATTTTGCAACGCTTGTATCCTCGGCGGTTCTTTTCGGAAGCAACCTTGTGAAATGTGTTATTCCTGGAATTTTTCTCGCTGTATATCTTCTGCTTGTTCGTTTTGTTTCTCCGGTTATCTGCAACGGCGTTGCATTTCAGGGAGATATGCTGCTGGCGCTTCTTACCAGCGGAACAATATTCTTTGCGGTTTTTGTTTTAAGCTGGTACGGAACAGTTCCTATTTCAATCGCCGGAAAAATCATCTATGGAATTACAGCCGGAATATCCGCATTTCTGCTGGCAGGTCCAGGAACTTCGCCTTGCGGACTTATTTTCACGGTTCTGGTTTCAAATATTTTTTCAATTATCATCCAGCAGTGGGAAAACAGAAGAGACAGAATTTCATTGCGGAAAAAACTTGAAATATTCAGAAAAATTGATTCAGATGAACTGAAGGAACTTTAAACGGAGCATTGAATGGACAAGGAATATCAGAAAAAATTCTGGCGCATCTTCGGATGTTTTATCGGAATACTAGTTTTTTTCAGCGCAGTTTTAACCGGAATGATAAAGCTTTCTGAAAAAAAGTGGAATTCAGGTCTAAAAGAAACTGTCCAGGCTGTTCTGGAAGAAAAAAATCCGGGCTTATGGATTGTAGGTGATTCCGTTCCGTTGAATTCAACATTTTCAACAAGCGCAAATATGTTTGACCTGAGAAACAAAGAATCCGCGGAAAAATACCGTGCAGTTATAATACGGATTGCAACTTTGTACGGACATATGCCGGCTGTTTTTATCTGCGGAGGAAAGGAAACTGAGTTTGCAGGATATGCGGCCGTCCATGGAAGAGTAAAAAATCTTCTTGAGGAAAATTATGCGGATTCAAGCATTTCGTACTGGCTGGAACGAATTCCGCATATTATAGATGCGTCTGAAGCAAGCGGAAGGAGCAAAAAATGACAAGAAAAGCTGTTTCAATTTACATGGCGGCAACTTGCGCCATTGTCATAGTTTCACCAGGAAGGCTCGTATGTGGAATTGCTGTCGCGTTTGAGCTTATCTGCATTATGCTTCTTGGAATTCTGTTCAAAACTCTCCTGAAGAAAATGAACCTTGAAAAAATCGGGCAGGTTTCCATTCTTTGCTTTGTGATTTTCTTTGCGATTTTATACAAGCAGATTTTAATACAAGCAATGCCGGTTCTTGCGCTTCAGCTGAGCTTCGTGATTTTTCTTCCGCCGATTTCAACATTCACAACTGTTTTTCTGCTCGAAGAACAGGAAATGACGCTGAAAGAATCTCTCTGCAAGAATATGCCGGTCGCCTTCGGTTTTTCAGTTTACATTCTTGTTGTGTCTTTGCTGCGCGATGTCATAGGTTTTGGAACTATAACTCTTCCCGCGGCAGAAAAGCCGTTTGAAGCTGTGCTGTTTTCCGCGGATAAAATTTCATTCGGAACTTTTCTTGCCACAATTCCTGGCTCCCTGGTTTTAAACGCGCTTCTTCTTTCTTTGTATTTGTGCATTGAAAAGAAATTTCAAATTGTAAAAAGGGCAGGTGTATAAATGGTTTTTACAGCATTTTATTACATTTTCTTCTCTTCGGCAGTAATTCTTTATGGAGTAGGATTAAATTCCGCAACAATAATCTGCGATTCAATCCACGAGCTTTTTCTGCCAGTTGTAAAAATTCTTGTGAATGTCCTTAGCTCCGCTGTATTGTCGTGGCTTATCCTTAAATATTTTCTGATTCCACTGCGGCTTGCGGAGCTTTACCCGTTTGCCTCGCTGCTAGTTTTTCTGACCGTTTCCGTTCTTATTGAAACTTTAGTCAGAATAACCACAAAAAAGACGACATCGGATTTCAGCCTTTCATTTCTGATTGTCCTGCTCGCCTTGAATGAAAGCCTGAGCATAACTGATGTAATATTAATTGCCGGATGCAGTTTCATTTCATTTTTGATTCTGATTCCTATTTTGTACTCTATAAAAAAACGGATTGATATTGCCGGAAGCCTTCAGATTCATGGAAACAAGAAAAGCCTTGTTCTCGTTTCCATAGCGATAATTGTTACAGTGCTGGCCATTGGAAATGTTTCATGGCTCAACCAAAGGATTTTGCCGTGATACTAAAAATTTTTATATTGATTACTATTTTTATCCTGATTTCTCTGTTCATTACATTTCTTGCGCTTTATTTTGTTCCCATGCTGAAAAAGCAGACAAATATAAAGAACGAAATGATTGTCTCGGAAAACGAACATAAGTTCAAAAAGCTTTATGAACCGGAGCTGAAGGCAAATATCAAGGAACGGGCGGTTGTTTTGTGCAGCTGCAAAAAGAAATTCAAGAAGAATCCTGAAATTTCCGCAAGAAAAGGAAATTCCTGCGCGATAATCAGTTCTGTATGCAACTCGCTGAATGACTGCCGTTTTTCGTGCATCGGTCTTGGCGACTGCGTGAAAGTTTGCGACCAGGAAGCAATTTCCATAGAAAACCAGACCGCTGTAATAAACGAGCTTTGCAACGGATGCGGAAAATGCGTTTCATATTGCCCGAAGAATCTTATAAAGCTGGTTCCGGCGGAAACAAAAGAAATTGAGCTTTGCAGCAACAGCGAGCAGCCTTTGACAACCTGTGATTCTTTCAAAAAGACTGAAACTTTGTCTTATCCTGAAAAAAAAGGGTTTAAAATATGGAAATCATGCTATAAACTGTTGAACAAGATTCGTTAATAAATAAAAATATCATATAATGGGTTCAATTCATATTTGCTACAGTTTAAAATCTTCTCGCCTTGGTCCGAATCAAAAAGAAATTTTTGAGAAAGACTACGTCAATGTCTACAAGCCTGCGGCAAAATTTCTTTATGCCCATCCCAATTTTCATATGTCGTTCGCCTTCAATGGCGTTCAGATTGATTTTCTTCAGAAAGAATATCCTGAGTTCATAGAAATTCTGCGCGAGCTTATTTCCCGGAAACAGATTGAAATTCTTGGCGGCGGATACTATGATCCGGCGTTTCCGCTACTTTTTCCAATGGACAGAACCGGGCAGATTGAGCTTCTTACATCAACGTTGCGCTCTATAACAGGAAAACGTCCGCGAGGAATAAATATCTGCGCAAGCATATGGGATTATTCCCTTGTTTCATGCTTCAACAACTGCGGAATGGATTACGTGCTGCTTGACGATTCGCTTATTCCGGTTGAAAAGCAGAAATTTATTCCGCTCATAATGTCTGACAAAGGAAAGACAATTTCTATTTTGCCTTTATACCAGGACTTCAAGCCGGAAATTCAGGGCGATCCAAAAGATTATCTGAATGGAATTCTAAAAAAAATAACAAAAACTTCAAAAAACGCAAGCAAGCCGCTGAAAGAAAGCAAAAAAGGCATAAATATTCAGTTTACGCACGAAGAATTTCAAAGCCTTTTACGAAGCGGCTATCTTGAAAAACTTTGCAAGGAAGTAAACGAAAGAAACGGATTGTTCGATTTTTCAGCTCCGCTTCCGCTGGTAAAGGAAACAGAACTGAGAATTCCTGTATACATAGCTTCCGGAATGAGCAAGGAAGTCGAGCAATGGGGAATCGAGCCTTATCAGTCCGTAAAAACAGACAGGCATTATCCGGTTTCCATATATGATTTTTTTCAGATTTATCCGCAGAGCAAGGCGCTTTACGACCGTATGCTTTATGTGAGCACTCTTGTGAACCAAAGCCACGGCGACAAGCTCAGAAAAAAATCAGCGCGGGAAAAACTTTGGGAAGCCCAGAACGGAGATGGATTCATCTGCACATCGAAAGGAGCTTTTGTAAGCGCAACGTACAGGCAGCAGGCCTACAAAAAACTGACCGAAGCCGAAAAGATTGCCCGGCAATGCGGAGAATTCAAGGAAACTTTTGTTTCCTACGACTACACTGGCGACGGTCTTAACGAATACATCTGCAGAATGAACAATTATTTTGCGGTAATCAGCCTTGGCGGCGGCGCAGTGCGGGAACTAGACGTTTTTCAAAATTCCGGAAATTTTGCGGACAACTTGAACTGCCTCAAGGAATTTGAAGGCTACAACGACAACTACGAGCGCGGACTTTTTATTGACCATCTTTTTTCGGACGATGAATTCAATGCGTATCTTCAGAACAAGCCTTCTGGAAATGGAATTTTTTCAAAATATATTTATACTGAAATCAACTTTTCTTCCCAGCACAAGGAAATTCAGTTTCTTGCGGAAGCAAATTTCCAGAACCGGCAGAAGATTTCTCTTAGAAAAAAATATGTTTGCTATTCAAGCGGAATGATGGTTCAGTATATTTTAAAAAATGAAAGTACGGAAGTTTTGAAGGCAAAATTCGCAGTGGAATCAAGTTTTGCGCAGACAAATTTCAACGCGAAGGATTTCAACGCTTTCAGCCTGGACATTGTTTCCGACGGAAAAAAACAGGAAATCAACACAAAAACATCATCTCATGAGCTGAATGATTCAGGAAGGCTCAGCAATGTTGAAGGAATCTGGGTTACGGACACCGACAACAATATTACTTTTGTGTTCGAGCCGAATGAATCATGCGGAATGTCGTTCAATCCAATAATATTCAAAAGACCTGAATACACAACAGGCGAGCTTGTGCCCGCAGGAATGACTTTTGCGAACACGATGTTCTGGGATATAGAGCTTGCCCCTGGAATGGAAATGGAAAAAACTATCAATTTCAGCATTTTCAGCCAGCAGAAAAAAATATAGAAAGACTTCTTTGGAAAGTTTTAAATATTTGACTAGACTATGCAAAAAATCTTATAATCTTCTTTATGAACAGAAGATTAATAACATCCGCTTTACCTTATGTAAATAATATTCCTCACCTTGGAAACCTTATCCAGATGCTTTCAGGTGATGTATTTGCCCGTTTCTGCAGAAACCGCGGCTACGACACGCTTTATATTTGCGGAACAGACGAATATGGAACTGCAACTGAAACAAAAGCCCTTGAAGAAAAAAAATCTCCGCGCGAGCTTTGCGATTATTACTACAATGAGCATACAAAAATATACGACTGGTTTCACATCAATTTTGATAAATTCGGCCGGACTTCAAATGAAGAATGCACAGAAATCACTCAAGAGCTGTTCAACGACCTTGACAGAAACGGTCTGATTACAGAGCATACAAACAACCAGCTTTTCTGCAACCACTGCAATATGTTCCTTGCAGACAGATTTGTGCACGGAATCTGCCCGAAATGCGGCTACGAGGATGCGCGCGGCGACCAGTGCGACAAGTGCGGTTCTCTTCTTGACCCGACAGAACTTAAGCAGCCAAGATGCTCCACATGCGGAAGCACTCCGGAAGTAAAAGAAACAAAGCATCTTTATATAAACCTTCCAAAAATCAGCGGAAAGCTTGACACTTGGATGAAAAAAGTTTCTTCAGAAGGAAAATGGGCTGACAATGCTGTAAATATCACAAAAGCATGGATCAGGGACGGTTTGAACGAACGCGCAATCACAAGAGATTTGAAATGGGGAATTCCTGTTCCAAAGAAAGGCTACGAAAACAAGGTTTTCTACGTTTGGTTCAACGCTCCGATTGGATATATGTCGATTACAAAGCAGCTTGCAAATGAACTTGTAAAAGCAGGAAAAAAATCATTTGACTGGAAATCATGGTGGCTGCCTTCTGAAAGCGAGGAAGGAAAAAACAAGGAGCATGTTGACCTGTTCCAGTTCATCGGAAAAGACAATATTCCGTTCCATACTGTAATCTTCCCATGCACACTGCTAGGCTCTGGACACGACTGGACAAAACTTTTCCACATGAGCTCAACTGAATACCTGAACTATGAGGATGGGAAATTCAGCAAGTCGCGCGGAATCGGCGTTTTCGGCACAGATGCAATTGAATCTGGAATTCCGGCTGACGCATGGCGCTTCTACATTTTCTACAACCGCCCGGAAAAACAGGACTTCCAGTTCACGTGGAAAGACTTCCAGGAAAAAATGAACAGCGAGCTTATAGGAAATCTTGGAAATTTAGTGAACAGAACTCTTCTTTTTGTTACAAAATATTACAATGGAAAAATTCCAGCCGCTCCAGTGGACAAGGAACTTTGGGCTGAAGTAAAAAAACTTGAGGCGAAGGCGACAGAAGACCTTGAATGGGCAAATCTGAAGGATGCGTTCCACACAATGTTTGAAATCGCTGACATCTGCAACAAGAAATTCCAGGCAACTGAACCTTGGAAAACACGGACAACAGAGCCTGAAAAAGCGGAAAGCCTTCTTTTCAATCTTTGCTACATCATAAAAGATCTTATGATTATGATGAATCCGTATATGCCGCAATACACTCAGAAAGTTATGAGCTATTTCGGAAAGGCGGTAAAAGAATCCCAGGTTGGAAAGGAAACTGTTGAAGGGCTTGACTGGAGCGATTTAGGAAAAACTGAAGGATTGTCTGAAATAGGCGAAACTGCGGTGTATTTCACTCCTATGGACCAGAAAACAATGCTTGCATTCCGCGCAAAATTCGCCGGTTCTCAGAATGAAAGAAACGAAGGCAAGAAAACAGAAAAAAAGCAGAAGAAACAGGAAAAGAAAACAGAACCTGAAGTTCTTCCTGCTGAAAAACAGCCGGAATTCTTTGCTAAAAATATCCAGCTGAAAGTTGCAAAAATTGTTTCTGTGGAACGAAATCCGGATTCTGACAAGCTTTATATTGAGCATATCGATGATGGATCTGGAACAGACAGAGTGATTCAGTCGGGACTTGTTCCTTACTTGAAAGAGTCCGAGCTTTTAGGAAAGCACGTTGTAATCGCAGACAACCTGGCTCCAAGAAAAATGCGCGGAGTTGAAAGCCGTGGAATGCTTTTGGCGGCAGACTATAAAAATTCAGAAGGAAAAGACTGCGTTGAACTTATCACAGCGCCGTGGGCTGCTTCAGGAACAAAAGTTGTTCTTGAAGGCGATAATCCAGATGCTGAAAAACCTGCTGAAATTTCCGCAGATACATTTTTCCAGATTGAAATAAAAGTTGTAAGCAAAAATGTAGAAATAGGCGGAAAAAAACTTACAGCCGCAGGAAAAAATATCGCAACAGAATTCACTGAAAATGGTGGAGTAAACTAAAGTGTTTTCTGTCGCAGTAAAAAAAATTGAAAATACAAATTTTTCAAATTCAGGCTCATTCCTGCAGACTCCGTTCTGGGCTGAATTCAAGGCTGGGCACGGCTGGAAAAATGCAAGATATGAGCTTGAGATTTCGCCGGAAGTCCAGCTGAAATATAATTTTCTCAAAAAAAATCAGGAAGTTTCGGTTCTTACAAGAGAATTCAAAATAGGTTTTCTTCGGTTCACAATTGCGTATGTTCCGATTTTTCCAGAGCTTCCGTTTGATGAAATTCCAGCCGGAGAGCAGACAGTTGAATTCTGCAATATGCTTTCTGATATTGCGGCTGCGCTGAAATCCGTTCTTCCAAAAAATCTGCTCTGCATTCGGTTTGATCCGGCTGTTGAATTTTCTACTCCGGAAGAAAGAGATGAATTCAACCTGGGAATGCGTGTGGTTTCATTTGCGGACAGGCTGAAAATACGGAAAAACAAAGTCGATATACAGCCGCCGGATTCAACCCTGATAAATTTGCTACCTGCGGAAAATGAAATTCTTTCGGGAATGAAGCCAAAGTGGCGGTACAATATTAATCTCAGCATGAGAAAAGGCGTGGAAATTCTAGCCGTTACAGGTGAAAATCCGGAATTTTCAAAATATATTGATATTTTTTACGGATTGTACAAAATCACAGCCGAACGCGACGGAATTGCAATTCATTCAAAAAAATATTATGAAGATCTTCTGAAGAAAAGCTCGCAGGAAATAAAAGCCGGAAAAAATGTTCCAAAAATAACGCTTTATCTTGCAAAGCACGAGGAAGATTTTCTTGGCGCAATTATAACTTTGTTCAGCGGAACAGAAAGCGTTTACCTTTACGGATGCTCCAGCAATAAAAAGCGCAATTTGATGCCGAATTTTCTGCTTCAATGGACAGCAATGAAAGACGCAAAAAACTACGGAAGCAAATATTACGATATGTACGGAATGCCTCCGACTGATGATCCGAATCATCCGATGCACGGACTTTACCAGTTTAAAACAGGTTTCGGCGGAAAAAATATCCACCGGCCGGGAACATTTGATATTCCTGCAAGTTTTTTCTATAAACCGTATTCTGCGGCTGAAAATTTAAGAGCTTTCTGGCATAAAAAGATTCTTAAGAAAATTCGCGGAAGATAGATTTCCTGATAAAAATTCTTCCATGCAAAATCTTAGGTTTATATAGAAACAAAATGGATTTTCCATTAAAATCAATCTACTATGAATATGGAAGCGTTTGTTTTGGGCTGCGGAGGAATGATGCCGCTGCCTTACCGGCATCTTACGTCAGTTCTGCTTAGACGTGATGGAGATCTTTTTCTTTTTGACGGCGGAGAGGGAACTCAAGTTTCTCTTAGGCGGTTAAACTTGAAATGGAAAAAAATCAGCGCAATTTTTGTTTCCCACACGCACGCAGACCACGTTACCGGACTTCCAGGCATTCTTATGCTTTCTGCCCAGGTTGACAGAAAAGAACCTCTTTTCATTTATGGACCTCCAAAAATCGCAGAATACATTGAAACAAGCCGAAAAGTTCTTGATATGTACATAAACTATCCAATTATTGTTAAAGAAATTTCCGCTCCGTGCGTGGTTCATCAGGGCGACGGATTTGCCATCCGATGCTTTCCGCTGGACCATACAAAAACTTGCGTTGGCTATACTTTGGAAGAAGAAGACAGGCCTGGAATTTTCAATCCGGAAAAAGCTGCTGAACTTGGAGTTCCGGTAGGACCGCTTTGGGGAAAGCTTCAGAAAGGCCTTGATGTTGAAACTGAAAGCGGAAAAATTGTGCATCCGGGCGATGTTATGGGAAAACCGCGCAAAGGACGAAAATTCAGTTTTGTGACAGACACTTTGTACAAAGAATCAATTGCGCCTGAAGTTGCTAATTCAGATTTGCTCATCTGCGAGGGAATGTTTGAGGACGAGCTGATTGACCAGGCCAAGGAAAAAAAACACATGACCGCAAGCCAGGCCGCAACAATTGCAAGGGATTCAAACTCAAAAAGAATGGCGATGATTCATTTCAGCCCGCGCTACACAGACAGAGACTTGGAAAAACTTTTGACCGAAGCGCAGAAAATATATCCTGGAGCGGAACTTTCACGGGACCGGGCTCATTATGAAATTCCTTACGAAGATTAAAATATGATTGAACTGATAGATTTTTCAAAAAGCTACGGAAAAAATCCTGCCGCAGTAAAAAATGTAAATTTCAAGGCTGAAAAAGAGCAGGTTACCGGACTTCTGGGGCTTAACGGAGCTGGAAAAACAACAATCATAAAAGCAATAACAGGAAATCATTTTGCAAGCGCTGGAAAAATACTCATATCAGATGAAAACGGACAGAAATTCAACATTGAAAATGATTTTGAAAAAGCAAAAAAACTGACCGGATATGTTCCTGAGCAGATATTTTTTCCAGAACGCCTTAAAGTTGAAGAATATCTGCTGCTTTTGAAAATGCAGTTTTCAGTGCCGGAAAAAGATTTTGAAAAAACGGTCGAGATTTGCGCGCTTTCTGAAGTCATGCAGAAAAAAATCGGAGCAATTTCAAAAGGGTTCAGGCAGCGGCTTGGATTTGCGCAGGCGCTGATTCACAATCCGGAAAACATTGTTCTTGACGAGCCTATGAACGGACTTGACCCAGCGCAGATAATCCAGATGCGGAAACTTATAAAAAAAACTGCGGAAACAAAAACCGTGGTCATTTCAACGCATCTTATGCAGGAAGTTGAGGCGCTTTGCTCAAAAATCTATATTTTGCACAACGGCTCGGTCGCCATTGAAGGAAATGAATCTGAAATCCTTAAGAAAACAGGCGAAAATACAATTGAAAACGCATTCCTAAAAGCAACAGGAAGAGAAACTGATGAAAAATTATCTTAAATACAAACTTTATAATATTTTCACAAGCAATTTATTTTATATTGCAGCGCTGATTTTCAATGTTTTTGCAGCAGGCCAGTTTTTTTTCGTTCAGAAATTTTTCGGCGGAAACGGAACGACAGACCTTCATTATTTTTTTCATGCAGTTCCGTTGATTTCCGCAGTTCTTATTCCAATTTTGAAGCTGAATGAAAATTTCTCTTCTTTTGATGACATTGTTCCGATCTGCGAGGCAAAAAAAGTTGCCGCGAGCTGGATTTCGCTTTTCATTCAGTTCGCGCTGATTTTGCTTCCGCAGATTTTTCTGCCGATTTGTGTAAATTTGTTCGGCGATGTGAAGGCAGGACAAGTTTTCACAGGTTTTTTCATGCTGCTTTTCTTCGGGGCAATTTCCGCAGGCCTTTGCGTATTCTTTTCGCAAGCGTGCAAGTCGCGGATAGTTTCAGCAATGCTTTCAATTCTTGCGCTTTCAGTTTTGAACGGCATAAATTTGTTTTCAGTTTATGCCGCGGACAACAAAATTCTTTCCGGCGCAATAAGAATTTTCAGTTTTTACCGGCATTTTGACGCGGCGGAAAAAGGAATTCTTGACACAAGAGATTTAGTTTATTTTCTTGTTGTTTCCACAATGCTTTTGCTCGCTTCGGTTGTTTTTGCGGAATCAAAGAAGGGAAAGATTTTTTCAAATAAAGAAAAATTCCGCGTTTTTCTTGTTTTTGCCTGCGGATTTTTTTTGCTGCTTGATTCAACAAGAATTTTCACAAGAATTGACTTCACAAAAGAAAAAAAATACTCGATTTCAAAATATTCACGAAAACTTGCGGAAGAAGCTTCCGGCACAGTGGAAATTTCTCTTTTCCAGAGCCGTAGCCTTTCAAACTATTATTCTGAGGCGCAAAACATTTTTGACTTGCTGAGGGAATTTTCAGAGCAAAAAAATATTTCACTGAAATTCTTCAATACTGACAAACCGGAAAACGCAAAGAAAATTTCTCAGTACGGAATTGCTCCTCGGCAAATTCCTGTGGTTGGAAACAATAAAACTGAATATTTGAATATTTATTCAGCAATCGTTCTTGAATACAAAGACAAAACTGAAATAATTCCATTCGTTCTTTCCACAGACACAATTGAATACGATGTTGACACAAAACTTATAAATCTTTTTTCAGAAAAAAAACGAACTGTGAACATTCTTGCTGGAAACGGAATGAACTTTGAAAACGACTACACTTATGTTGTTCCGTGGCTGAATTCAAACGGAATAAGCACAAAAATAATAAATTCCTCGGAAAGCCTTGAAAATCAGCTTGAAAAAAATTCTGTTCTGGCGGTTTTCGGCTCAGAAAAACTTTCAGAGCAGCAGTGCGGCGAAATTTTCTCGTACATTGAAAAAGGAAATTCTGCATTTTTTGCGGTTTCACCATACAGCGCGGATATTGAAAATTCATGGCGCATAACAAAGCCGGAAAACCAAATTCTTATAAAAATGCTGGAAAATTACGGATTTTTCTTTTCAGGAAACATTCTTGCCGACATTTCCTGCGCAAGAATTCTTATGCAGAGCGACCAGAATGAAGACGGAACTCCGGCAGAATCCGTATACAGTCAGCAGATAAATTATCCTTTGTGGATAAATATCATGCCGCAAAAAAACGCTCCGCAGGGCCTCACAGAATACTGGGCGGCAGAGCTTGAACAAAACGAAAACACGGAGCCTCTGTTTTTTACAAGTCCGCTCGCATGGAGCATTGAACCGGACAATCTTAGCCAGGAAAAACTTTTTGAAACAAATCCGTTTGTTGTGAAGCAGGAAAAATATGACCAGAAAAAAACAACAAAAATTGCGGCGATTGCTTCAAAAAACAAGAAAATAGTTCTGGTTCCTGACCAGTATTTTGTGAACAGCCTGATGCTTGGCTACACAGGCGGAGAAACTGGCGACTACAGAAACCTTGACTTTCTTGTGAATCAAATTCTAAGGCTGAACGGCGAGGAAAATCTTGCGGAAATCCAGGAACATTCAACGCTCGCCAAAAACACAAGCCTTTACAAAGCCTACAACGCAGAACTGTTCAACTCCGCAAAGAACAAAACCTTGTGCTGCATGTTTATTTTTGTTCCGGGACTTATAATTCTTTCAGGAGTTCTGTTCAGCATAAACAAAATAAAAATCTTAAAAAATAAAACTGGCAGGAATAAAAATGAAAGATAAAATTCTTGTTTTCACAACTTTGATTCTTGCGCTTGTTTTTCCGCTGAGTTTTCTGATTGAAAAAAAACAGAATTCCGTGGAATCATATGAAACTGCGCTCCTGAATCCTAAAAATGAAGACAAACTTCAGAAAATTGAAATTGAATCCGCCGGCTCAAAGCTTGTGATTGAAAAAAACAACGGATTTTTTGTTGGAAGCAACGCTGAAAAAACTTATATTTTTCCCGCGGAACAAAAAACTGTAAGAAATTTTATTTCAGCATTGAAAAAAATAAGGACAGTTTCAAAAATTGAAAATTCCAGCGCAATTTTGAATGAAAAAAACTACAGCTTCAAAATTTCATACGCACTGGAAGACGGCTCAAGCACTTCAATTCTAGTTGGAAAAACCGACATTACAGAAACAAAAAGATTTTTAATGCTTCCCGGAAAAGAATATGTTTTCAAAACTGAATCAGATTTTGAGCCATACCTTACAACAAGCGCGGATTTTTGGGTCTGCCCTGAAATTGTGTGGAATTTTTCTGAAAAACCCAACGCTGATGAAATTCAGAAAATCAGCTACGTGCAAAAAGGCCGCGCAACAACCTTTATTCCTTCCTCGAAAGATTTTTTAAAAAAAGCAGACTCGCTTCTGTCTCTTAGGCATGGAAAACTTGCTCCGCTTCAAGATTTTGATGAAAATTTTGATTTTCTGGAAATTGAATTTGAAAGCAGCGCATTTTCTGTAAAAATAGTTCCTGCCGCAGAAGATTATATTCTTGTTTACAAAAATTCCGGAATGAATTACGCGGCGGAAATAAGCAGCTGGACTTACAACCGCTTGAACGAAATTTTTAAAGAACCATAACCAGAACATTTAAAATATTATAAAAAAAATGAACCGAATAATTTAACAGCGGAGAAGAAGTTCTGTAAAACAAAAGCCGGAGAATTGCATGGGCGGAAAACGCATTCAGAACTGCGAAAATTCCAAGATAGCGGTGGCATAGCGCAAACAAAACGCATGGAAAAAACTCCGGAATCAGCTGCAAAAATCCGGAAGAAAATTTCGCTGGAAAAACTTTCCTGAAAAAGGCCGGCAAATAAAACCTGAAAATATTTTCTTCAAGAATTGCGCCTGAAAAAAAAGAAAGAATACAGAAAACCCATTGCCTTAGGTTTTCTGGCTTTATAAAATCTGTTTGCTTTTCCGCAGAAGGAAAAAATCCTGCCGCAAATTGAAAAAAAACTGCTGAAAGCAAAAGAAGCGCCAGACCAGAAATGAAAAAAATCAAATTCCGCCTGAATTTCTCCTTTGAAAAAGGCTGAAAGAAAAAATTTCTTGCCGAGGAAAAATTCAGTTCAAAATGCACAAAGAAAAACGAAAAAAATGAAAACACAAGCTGGACAGCCGGAAAATTCCACGCGGAAAAAGCGCCTTCCGCCGGCTCAAACTGAACAACCGAAGGCATTATAAAAAATATAAAAACAGCGGAAAAAAATGCAATTTCTTTAAAAAAATAATGTATTTTCATATTTTATATGATAATATTATAGATTGAGGGAAATATCTATATATGTCTTATATTTTAGCGGCAATCATAATTTCTGCGGTTATAATCGCCGGGCTTGTAAAAGTATATTTAATTTTCAAAGAAAAAATAAACTTTTTTCTGCGCGGATTCGACGAAGGATTCCACATTGCGGAGCTGAATAATTTGTGGAAAGTTTCGCAGCTGTGCAATCTTGAGGAGCCTGTTTCTCTTTTTTACTCAATGCCGTCGCTTTCAAAATGTATTTCACATATAAAAACGCAGTCGGAAGCCGCCGGAGTTTTAAATGCCGCAAGATTTCAAAAACTGCTTACAAAACTTTATGAATTCAGAAATAAAATAGAAAAAAATGAAGACAAGAAACGCGGGCTGGATTCAACGCAGTCTCTTTCAAACCACCAGAAGCTAAGAATAATTCTTCCTGGCAAAGGTGTTTTTTCTTCTGAAATTGTGAATAACGGGCGCGAGCTTACAATTTCGCTTCCTACCCAGAAAGGTCAGATTACAGTTGAAGGAAAAAGCTGGGTGGGGCAGACAGTGAATGTTTATCTTTGGCGGACTGGAGACGCGCGCTATGTTTTTGACACAACGGTTACGCATGAAGGGCTTTTTATTGGAAAACCGTCGCTTTTTCTAAAACATACATCGAATCTTATAAGAACACAAAAAAGAAACGCAATACGCTCAAAGTGCCATATTTTCGCCGAGCTTTATATTTTAAAAGAAAAAACTATCGACTACAATCTGATTGAAACAAAACCTGGCTATAAATGTCTTCTTGAAGATATTTCAGAAAAAGGCGCATTAATCAGAATCGGCGGAAAAGGCGTGCCGAACATCCAGATAAGGCTGCAGTTCCAGGTTAATAACAGGCTAGTTGTAATGTTTGGAATTGTAAGAACCGTTGAATACAACGCGGAACTGAACCAATCGCGGCTTCACTTTGAATGTATACACATTGATCCTGCAATGAAAAACCAGATTTTAAGCTATGTCTACAATATTATGTCTGACAGTGAAAAAGAAATTTATGACGCAATGACTCTTACAGACTCTGATGAAAATACTGAAATAAATTCTGAAAAACAAGTTCAGGCTGAAAAAACGGCGGAGCAAGCTGAATATATTTCAAGCAAAATAGCTGATACGGACGATGTTTTGTCAAATATAAAAAATGCCACGGAAAACAGCGGAAGCAATCTTCCTGACGAAAATAATGACGACGATATGAATATATTTAATGGAGACTAAAAATGAAAAAAAGCATTCTGTTTTTAATTTTATCGATTTTTTTTGTAAAGAATATTTTTTCCGAGAACACTGAAAATATAAAAAATTTTGTAAAAGGAAATCTTTCTGAAAAAACATCTGCTGTAAAGGCGGCAACAAAGGATGATGTGGAGGAGCTTTCAAGGCGGGCAATTGATTTTTCAATTGAAAACAAGGAAATTCTTGGGGATGACCGGGAGCTTGCGGCACTTGCGGTTTCTGGAATTCTTGCAGTTCCTTCTGATTCTGTAGACGCAATGGAAGAAACTGAAAAAGAGAAAGTATCAGATAATCTTCTGAATCTCTACAATCTTTTCAATGATGAAACAGTTAAAATCGCAGTGCTGAATAAAATTTCAAAGCTGAACATTTCAACTGAAAAATTCAAGGAATCCTTGAACAGCTACTTGGTTAACTGCAACCCGGAAACTGAAAACAAATCAATTCTTATTTCTTCAATTCAAACCATCGGAGAAATAGGCGACTCCAATTCTTTCAATATTCTTTTGGGCAACATCCAGAAAAATGAATGGCAGAACTACCAGAATGAAACAGAAAAAGCGCTTGGAAATCTTTGTGTAAAGGCTGAAAAAGAACTTATAGAAATAATAGGAAAGGGAAATGTTGCTGAATGCAGAAAAATATTTGAGTTTGTACTGAAAAATCAAAAAAATAATCAAATTTTCTGTGCAAAAATTTCCGAAAGCGTGCTTGCAAGAACTATATATATATATGAGAATTCTGGTTCTGCAGACGAGGAAATTATTTCGCTGCAAATAGATTCATTTTGTGTTCTAAGAGATTTGAAATGGACTAGAGCAGCTGCGACAACTATCAAATTCTTTGACATCGCTGTGAAAGAATTTGAAAATTCGCAGATGAGCGAAAAATATTTTTGCATGGTCATTGAAGGAATTGCCGAAACTTCACCGATTGAAAGTGTTTCAAGGCTTGCCTCTTATCTTTCAAAACAAAATAAAGCTATGGAAAATGAAAATTCCAAAGTTTCAGAGCCAGTTGTTCTCTCATTGATAAAAACACTTGGAGCTATCGGTGATAAGAACGCATTTGACTCATTGCTTGCAGTTACATATTACAATTACTCAGACACAGTTATTGCCGAGGCCCGGGAGGCTTTGGCAAAACTGAAATGGTAAAGGCAAACAAAAAAATTAAAACAAAACTGCTTCATCCGCTGTTTTTAACAAGCGTTTTTGCGGCAGTTGTTTTTTATTCTGGAATAATTCCCGTAAGAAAGGCAAACCGCTACAAATCTCTTGTAGAATTAAAAAATCTTCAGGAAATTTCAGGAACAGTCGTTTCAAATCCTGTAAAAACTTCAAAAGGAAAATATTACAGGCTGAAAATGAAAATATCCAGCGCAAAAGATAAAAACGGAATGAACGCAACGGCCAGCGGAATACTTCAGATTCTTGTTCCTTCCGTACAAGTAGAAGCGCATTTTCCTGGAAAACTTTTCACCGCCTTAAAAAGCAATGAATATGTTCTATGCGAGCAAGGCAGTGTTCTGCTGGCAAAAGGAAAAATTCTTGACGAAAATTTATTCATTGCGGAAAAAATAGAAAACATAGAACCTGCAGGAAAAACAATTTTTCAAAAATTTTTAAAAATCAGAGCCGTTGTTAGAATTCAGTTCAGACGTCTTATGTATGCCTGGGGCGACGCAGGCGGCTTGCTTTTGGCATTGCTCTCAGGAATCAGGGAATACACAGACAGCTCGATTAATGAAAATTTCAGGAACGCAGGGCTTTCCCATGTACTTGCTCTTTCAGGAATGCATCTAAATCTGTTTTCAAGCCTTGCAAAAAAAACTTCAAAAAAAATTGTTTCTGAAAAAAAATCCATATTATTTCAGCTTGCGGCGGTAATTCTGTTTGTGTTTTTTGCAGGATTTTCACCATCGCTTTTCAGGGCATTTTTGTGCACAATCATTTCGTTTCTTGCAGCCACATTGAAATTGAAAAATTTTTCCATGCTGCAAGTTCTTTCCGCGTCTTTTTTAATCCACATCGCTGTCAAGCCGGAAGATATGTTTGAGGCCGCATTTATTCTGAGCTATTCGGCGCTAGCAGGAATTTTAATTATGTCAGAATTTTTAAAATTTCTTTTGATAGCAAATCTTCCTGAAAAACTTTCAAATTCCTTAAGCGCAAGCATGGGCGCGCAGTTTTTCACAGCGCCAGTTTCCCTGAAAATCATGAATTCGGTTGCGCCGGCCGGAATAATTTCAACAGTAATAATTTCTCCTCTCATAACATTTTTTATCTATTCGGGAATTTTTTTGATAATACTATGCCTGATTTTTCCATTTTTTGTGCCAGCCGCTGCTTTTTTTCTAAAAATTGTTTATAATGTAATTGCATTTATTGTCATGATATTTGCAAAATTTCCAGTATTTTCAATAGGATCTTGATATGCCGAAAATAAATCATCCTGATTACAATTCTCCAGCCGCCCTGAAAGCTTTTCTTGAAGAAAATTCCATGGCTATGCAAAAAAAATTTGGCCAGAATTTTCTTTTGAATCAAAACGCCCGGGAAAAACTTGTTGATGCCCTGGATATTTCTGAAAAAACAAAAGTCTGGGAAGTTGGCCCGGGGCTTGGCGCAATGACCGAAGAAATTCTGAAAAGAGGAGCCAAGCTTACAGTTTTTGAAATTGACAGAGGATTTGCGAATTTTATAAAGCAATTTTTTTCAGACTATATTGAAAAAGGAAAGCTTTTTATAGTTGAAGGCGATGTTTTGAAAACCTGGAAAAAAACTCTTGAAGAAAGAGGAATGCCTGACCGTTTTTTTGGAAATCTTCCGTATAATATTGCGGCAACACTGATTGCAGACACAATTGAAAGCAATGTCCGTTTTGAAAAATCTGTTTTTACAGTTCAGAAAGAAGTTGCCGCCAGAGCATGCGCGGCTCCAGGCTCGCAGGATTACTCTTCATTTTCAATTTTGTGCCAATGGGCTTATGATTTGAAGCCACTCATGGATCTTGCCGGCGGAAATTTCTGGCCAAGACCAAATGTTGATTCACGGACATTTTCCATGACAAAAAAAGAAAATTTTCCATGCTGCAAAAATCCAAGCCACTTCATGAAACTTCAGAGAGCACTGTTTTCATCCAGAAGAAAAAATGTGCGGAACAATCTTTCTATATTTCTTTCAAGCAACGAAAAAGCGCTTGAAGCCTTGAAGAAAGCAAACATCGAGCCATCAAAACGCGCAGAAACTCTTTCAATTGAAAGCATACTCTTATTGTCTGATATTTTGAATGCTGATATAATTTAAAATGAATATGAATGAACAAATAAAAATAAACATAGAAAAAATAAAGTCACAAATAAATGCCGCAGAAATTGAAGCTGGAAGAAAGCCAGGAAGCGTAAAGCTGCTTGCAGTCAGCAAATTTCATCCGGCAGAATCTGTTTATGACGCAATCAGCGCAGGTCAGCTTGATTTTGGGGAAAACAGAGTTCAGGAAGCGTGCTCAAAATTTCCTGAAATTATAGAAAAATTTCCTGAATTGAATCTGCATATAATTGGTCAGCTTCAAACTAACAAAGTGAAAAAAGCTGTTCAAATAGCCTCAATGATTGAATCAGTTGACAGACTGGAGCTTGTAAAAGAAATTGAAAAACAGTGCGCGAAAATTCAAAAAGAAATAAAAGTTCTATTTGAATTTCATACAGGCGAAGAATCAAAATCTGGCTATAAAACCATAGAAAGTCTTGAGGAAACTTTGGATTTTATTGCGCAGGGAAACGCGCCGCACATAATTCCGAAAGGATTTATGACAATGGCGCCGCTCACTGAAAACACCGATGAAATAAAAAAATCTTTTTCAATAATGAAACAGACTGCGGAAAAAATGCAGGAAAAATACAGGAATTTTGAGCTTACAGAACTCAGCATGGGAATGTCACATGATTTTAAACTTGCGATTGCGGCAGGCTCAACGGAAGTAAGAATTGGAACAGCTATTTTTGGACAACGAACTTGAGAAAAACTATATTTTTCATAATTCTAATTTCTCTTTTTTCTGCTTCAGCGCCGGTTTTCAGCCAGACTGCAGAACCGTACAAAGAAGAGGAATTTCCGGGAATTCTGCACGACATACGAAGGGCTGAAATTATAACTTTAGGCGCAATGCCATTTATTACATTCAGCGCGACATTGGGATATTCTTTTGGAAAATACGCCTCGCACAACTTTGATTCAAGTTACTTTGTAAATCCATTTTCTTCAACAGATGAAAACAGTTTTTCAACAGACGAACAGATTGGAATTCTTCTGACTTCCTTAGGAATTTCAGCAGGAATCGGTCTTACCGACTTTATAGTTCACGCTGTGAAGAGAAACAACAAAGCCCGCAGACTTAAAAGACAAAAAAACACAGATATCCAGATAACTCCAATATTTGAAGATCCTGACGCAACCAAAATTGAGCCGCCAGAAAATATCGAATCTGAAAACAGCGGAACAGAAGAATTTGCCCCAATAAATTCAGAAGAAAATAAAAAAAGCATAAAAACAGGAAAAAAATTAAAGTTAGCAACGGAAGAATAACGATGAAGAAAATACATATTGAAATTCCCGGAGATTTTGCAGAAAATATACGCCTCGATCAATATGTCGCTTCGGTTTCAGAAGATATGAACCGCTCAAAATTAAAATCGTGCTGCCAGGAACTTATTTTAAATGGAAAAAATGCAAAGCTTTCTGCAAAAGTAAAAGCGAATGACATAATTGAAATTTTTTACGAAGAAAATATTCCGGACAATATCGAGCCTGAAAACATTCCATTAAGAATTGTCTACGAAGATGAAAATGTTACAGTTGTAAACAAATATCAGGGAATGGTGACACATCCTGCGGCTGGAAACTGGAATGGAACTCTTGTAAACGCCTTGCTATATCATTGGGGAAAAAATGCTGTTCCGCAGCAAAAAGATGCCGGCGAAAATCAGATTTTAAAAATGCGGCGTCCGGGAATCGTTCATCGGCTCGACAAAGATACTTCAGGATTGATAATAACCGCAAAAAACAGAAAAACAGAGGAATGGCTTTCCGAGCAGTTCAAGGAACGCCATGTTCAGAAAGAGTATATCTGCATTGTCACAGGAAAACCGCCGGCTTCAAGCGGAGATGTTCGGACTCAAATTGTAAGAGACAAAAAAAACAGGCAAAAATTCAAGGCTGTAACAGCCACTTCAGAAGGAAAATTCGCCCGTTCGCTATATCATTGCATAGCGTGCTACGGACCGTATTCAGTTATGCGCGTAAGAATAAAAACCGGAAGAACACACCAAATCAGAGTGCACATGAAATATTTAGGCTGCCCGATTCTAGGAGATTCGCTTTACGGCAAGCCAGACAAATTATTTCCTGAAGCAAAACTTATGCTTCATTCAAGGCAAATGATAATAAAAACTTCGCCAGAAAAAAAGTACAAAAGGTTTACGGCGGCAGTTCCATTCAGATTTATGCAAACTTTGAAAATCCTGCGTGAAAAATTTCCAAGGGAAGTCATGCCAAAGGTAAAAACAAAATGCAAAAAATTAAAATAATTTCAGAACCAACAGAGGAAAAACCTTTTTTAATAATTTATAAGCCACAGAACCTGCCTTCTGCGCCGCTTTACGAAAATGACAACGACAACGCATTGAGCCAGGCTATACATTTTTTCCCGGAAATAAAAAATGTAAAAGGCAGAAAGCAGATTGAATACGGACTTCTTCACCGGATTGACACTCAGACAGAAGGGCTTTTGCTGATTGCTACATCGCAGTTTTCTTACGATGCCCTGATTGCCCAGCAGAATTCTGGCAAGTTTATAAAAATTTATCAGGCTGAATGCATTTCAACTTTCGGCAAAATTGAAAAAACAGGATTTCCGCCGCTGGAAGAAAAGTTCCATGAAGAATTGAAATCTGGAAAAACAGTGAAAATCAGTTCTTATTTTAGAAACTATGGCAAAGGATTAAAATCAGTCCGGCCTGTAACTGAAAAATCTGGAAAAGCAGCTTTAAAAAAAATAGGAAAGCAAAAAAAATATGAAACAGAAATAAAACTCATTTCAAAAGATGATTATTCATATAAATTTGAATGCAAAATTTCATCTGGCTACAGACACCAAGTCCGCTGCCATCTTGCATGGCTGGATTTTCCAATTATCGGAGACAAACTTTACAATACCACTGAAGAAAACTGCAAAAACGAAGAAAAAATGCGCTTCAAAGCAACAGAACTGCACTTTATAAATCCAGTGACAGCAGAAAAAGAAAATATTTATTTAAATAATTACCCGGAAGGGGACTTGAACCCCTAAGAAGTTGCCTCCACTAGGACCTGAATCCGATAATTTTTTCTTTATTCTAAAAAAATCATTTCAAAATTGCATCTCTCCTGAAAAAAAAATGTGCTTGTTATTAGACATCAGGATGTCTTTTTAACGGCACCCGGACGTCGATAGCAATATATATAGCAATCAAGCAGTATTGTCCTAATTGACGCTCGGATGATACTGTTTTTTTTGTTCTGAGATGTTTCTAACTACGGTTTCTGCATTTCTGTTTCATCGCAGTCAGAACAGATACGATGTCAATGCCGGCCCAAGCACACTGGCAGCAGCATCGTTCCGCGGAAGGCATTCCTGCTCTTCCGTGGTTTTCCGCGGGATGTTAGTAATGGTAGCTTGCAAGGCCAGGGGCCTTGAGCTCCGGGTTCGAATCCTGGTCCCGCTATCAGCGCAAAGTTGCGCTAATTAAATTATTTTTAGTTTTCAGGAGCGTCAAATATGAAAACAATCACATTCGCCATTCAGAAAGGTGGCACAGGAAAAACTTCAACAGCGGTTTCTATAGCTGCAGAACTTGCAAAACAGCACAGTGTGCTTTTAATTGATGCAGATCCGCAGGGAAATGCATCTACATGGTGCGGCATTGAGAACCTTGAACTTGAACTTTCAGATATTCTTCAAAACGACAGCTATTCAGCTGATGATGTAAGAAAAACAATTCAAAAAACAAAAATCGACAATCTTTCAATCATTCCGACAGCAGGTTTAGGCGGCGGCTTAGGAAATTACCAAAAGTATGGTTCAAATGATGATCCAAAGGCTATTACAAGGCTTTTGCGAACTATAAAGAATGACTTTGATTTTTGTATTATAGACACCTCTCCATCTTTCGGTGGAATTGAAACTTCTTGCTTTCTTGCCAGTGATGAAGCTGTTACGGTTATGAGGATAGATTCATTTTCAACAGACGGACTTCAAATATTTTTTGACAATCTTAAAAAAATGAAAAGACGTTTTGAAACTGATTTACCAATTCTTACAAAGCTGATTCTCAATGCTAGAGATATGCGGGTTATCCAGCAGAATTCAATTGTTGAGCAAGTACAGAATTTAGCTCAAAAGACAAACCGAAAAATATATGTCATTCCTATTGACCAGGCATTTCCAAAAGCCCAGCAGATTCATATTCCTGTTCAAAATCTTGAAGGCGTAAAAAAAGAAACTTTGAATGTAATAAAAAATCTTGCGGCAGACTTGTCAGAAGGAGCAGAGTAATGGCAACAAAAAAAACAAGTTTTTCAGCCTCGGCAAATTCTTTGGCTGAACTGGATAATATATTTGATTATGAACCGGAACGAAAAAAAGCAAATGTAACGTCATTTGAAGAAATCGCTGTATCAGAAATAAAACTTGATCCAAAAAATGAATTTACAAATCTTTACCCATTGGATCAGGAAAATATCAATAAAATTGCAGAATCTATAAAGAAAAGAGGATTTAGAAAATCCCAGGCTTTGACTCTGATATTTATTGAGAACGAAAATGATGAATTTTTGGGAGACGGACATAACCGTCTTGCAGCTTCAAAAATTGCAGAGCTGGAGAAAGTTCCTGTATACAGAGAAACATATGCAACCCGAAAAGAAGCAAAAATTGCAATGCTTGAACTTCAGCTGCACAGAAGAAATCTTTCTGATGCGTTGAAATTCAAATCTCTTCAAATGTATATGGAGCTAAAAGGAGAGGGAAAAGCAGAAAATGGTGCTGGGAAGAAAAGCGAAGCTATTGCGGAAATAATGGGTATATCTGCCAGGCAGGTTGACAAAATGAATGCCATCAGGAAGAGCGGCGACAAAAAGTTGATTGATGCAGTATTACAAAACAAAAAAACAATAAGTAAAGCCTATAACGAAGTTCCAAAGAAAAAAGAAAAAAAATTCACCAACGACAATTCTTCTCACCTTGATTCCTACACAGGCCCGTTGGAAGAACATAGCAATGAGCCTAAAGCACTTTCTGTATCTCATATTGAACACAGAAGCGAAGCCCGCGACTACACAGTCCACCCGGAAGACGAAACAGACCGCTGGCTTAAAGAAAAGAATATCCAGGTTGAATCCGCAAAAAAAGAAGGCTACGCAGCCGGCCTGAAAAAAGGAAGCGACCTGGCTTATGAAATTTACGAATACATTCTTTCAGAAATTGAGAGTGGAAAATCTGCCAAGGAAATCCGTAATGATATCCATTTTGACGATTTCTCTGTGGCAAGAATCTACAGGGCTTTCAATCTGGATGATGGGCAGAAACAGGAAACTAGCAAATGACAAACGAAAAAATAAAAGAGGTTCTTCTTTCCCTTGAAAAAGCAGACATAGACTTCTCGGTTACACAGACAGGCAGAACTTCCCAAAAAGTGAATGGGCTGTACAGACCTGCTACGTTTGAAATTTTTCTTCACAACAAGAATTTCACTACAGAAAATGAGCTTATATACACGGCAATCCACGAATATACACATCACCTTATAAATTGTAAGCAAAAGAAGCTCGGTATTGAAATGAAGAATGGTGGTAAAAGCCATACAACAGAATTCTGGGCGAAATTCGATGACCTTCTAGAAAAAGCTGTTGAAGCAAAAATCTATACGAGAGAACGCTCAAAGGATTTGTCTGTTTTAATTGAAGAAGCAAAGGAAATTGACCGTGAAATAGTAAACCTAAAAAAGAAACTCGGAAAAATTCTTTCAGAAATCCATGAGAAATCCCAGAAAGAAAACATCAGATATGAGGACATTCTTTCGCATGACCTGAACATATCCAAGAATACTGCAGAAAAATGCCTTAGATGCCAATCTATTGTAGAAAACTACGGCCAGGATGAGCTTGAAACAGTCCTAAAAGTTAAGGATTCACAGGCACGGCAAGACGTAATCATCGGTCTGGAGAAAGGAAAAACAATAAACCAGGTTTCTGCGGCAATAAAGAAAGACAAAAATTCATCGCAGTATGAAAAACTCACAAAAGAAAAAGCCCGGCTGGAAAAAACAATTCAACAGCTTAAAGAGCGTCTGGAAATAGTTTCAGAAAAACTGAGCGGAATGTAGGAGAGCAAAGAATGAAAGAAATAAAACGCGCGGATTTTTGGGTCTGCTATCTTCTTAATTTCTGTGTGCTTCCTCAGGAAACTGCAGATGAATTATCTAAACATTACAATGCAATCTATAAACTCATAAAAGAGTGGCAAGATAATACAGAAATTGAAGAGAGCTTATAGTGTCAAAGAAAATATACACGGTAACTGAATCTAATTTCCAGCTTAACATTTTAGTCAACAGACTTGATGCAAACAGATTTGAAATTGGATTCAGCTATTTTGAAAAATCACCGGAAAAGCGATTCTCATACATAGACTGCGAAAACAGGATTTTTAAATCCGAATATTACGGCTTTGTTTTTACGGCAAAAAAAGCAAAAGCATTTCTTGAGAAAATCAACGCTCCCAAAAAGCTGGCTGCCGCGCTAATTGAAAAATACAACACGGAGAACCAGCTGGAGCTTGATTTCGGTGTTTTTAAATAAAGGATGGTAGGTTATGGCTATAAAAATCAAACCTAACGACAAAATTATTATTGAGCCATGGATGACATCAAAGATGAACTTGAAAGGCACTGAATTACTGATTTATGCAAAAATCTATGCTTTTTGTGTGGATAAATATTCCGGTCTTGACGGTGGAATTGAATATCTAATGGCTATCTGCAATGTTTCAAAGCCAGCTGTAATAACAGCCCTGCAGTCATTAAGAAAAAACGGGCTTATCGACAGGGTAAAAAACAACAAAAAAACTGTCTACCGTTACAGAATCATAAAGGAAGTCATTTTACGTTTGGATGAAAACATTTCAGAAACGGAATATGACGATTCATCGCCTGATGATTGCAGTAAAGAAACTTTACCTTTAACAGAAAAGGCAATTCAAAATACAAGTAAAGAAACTTTACTTCAAAATGACAAAGGTAAAGAAAGTTTACCGGTAGAGGTAAAGAAACTTTACCCAGTAATTAATAGTAATAAAATTTCGATCGATCGGAATTCAGATTTTCAGTTTTTTTTGGATATTCTGACAAAAGTCTTTGGAAGCTATAAAATTTTTGATGAAAAAACATGCACAGAATTCTTCAGCCTGCTTAATCAAAATTTCGACAAGTCACTTTTTGAAAAATATATTGTTTATGTTTTCAACTTGATGAAAAAACAGCAGCCGGAAAAAAGAATCTCGTATTTTTATAAAATATTTAAAAATCCGACAACTATAAACCGTTTCATTTTTGACCAAAAGCAGTTTCCAGATAAGGAAGTCCCTGATTCTGAAAAAAAAGTTGAAAACATTGTGTGTCCTGTTTGTAATACTGTTCATGAAAAATATAGAGCCTGCCCGGAATGTGAATTGAGCTTTTTAGATTTCAATGACAGCAAGGCGCGCGAATTTTCTAAAAAATTTTACAACCTGCCCGAAGCAAAAAAAATAAATTTCAAAAATGCTAGAAGCAAAATTGAAAAAAACAGCCGGCTGGATTTTTACTCCAGGCTTGATTCATACAACAAGCTGCTTAAAGAATACAAACTGGAGTGATTTTTTCATTTCAAAACATACATAGCGTTCGTCTATGTAAAAAATAAAATTATTTAATTAGCGCAAAGTTGCGCTAATGGAGGAAGCCCTATGAAAAATTTAAATTACTGTGTTTTTACAGGTAATCTTAAAGCGGATGCAGAAGCAAAGACAACTTCTGCAGGCTCATCTTTTCTTGTTCTCAGTGTCGCCCTGAACCGCTCTTTTAAAGACGGCGAACAATGGCAGACTATCACAACTTACATAAACCATATTGCATGGTTTACAAAATTTGCCAATGAAAGTGTGAAAAATTTCAAGAAAGGTACAAAAGTAACTATTCAGGGGCATTTAGTCAACAACAACTTTGTAAAGGACGGAAAAAAATATTCACTGCTTGAAGTACGTGTTGATGATATTGAGATTGTAAAATTTCCTGCAGCCTCTCATAAAAATGCAGAAACGGAATCTGCTGATAAATATCCTGAAACCGAGAACCTTTCTGAAGAATACAAATCTGCTCCGGCTGAACCTGAAAAGCTTGCAGATGAAGCCATTAATTCTGGACTGCAGGGCGGTGAACAGAATTTTACAGAAGAACCTGTGAACTGGGAAATATTTTAAACAGCGGAAGTTAATTAGCGCAACGTTGCGCTAATTAAAAAGGAGACTGGCATGGAAATCAAGATTGATGTATCAGTGAATGAACTTTGGGAAGTTTATCAGAAAAATTACAGGGACTGCAAATTGATACGCAAAATCATTTTGCAGCTGGAAGAAGTCATGGAAGAACGTAAGAGCGAAACGGAGGAACTGGAGCAGCTTTGTGATGAATTCAAATTTTCCCCTAATATCGAGGATGATCCAGAAGCTTTTGAAAATGAAGGAGAATAGTCAAAAATGAATAATGATGTTTGGCCTGCGTTCCAAAAAGATTACACACATCTTTATGTATATAAAAAAATGCAGGAAAAAGACGCCGCCGAATCAAGGATTCTAAAAATCGCCCTTGTGGCATGCTCATTGATTTTAGCCGCGGCATTGGTTGTGATGGTATATGCAATAAATCTTCCTCGGACTGTCCCAATGGTGATTACGGTCAGCGACTGGGGAGAAGCAAAATATGTCGGTGAAGTAAGCAAACTGAATTACGCAGGAATAAAAGTTCCGGCAATTGCTATTGAGTATCAGTTAAGAAAATTTGTTTCCAACAAATTCACTCTTTCAACCGACCCGAATGTTGTAAGAAATAATCTAAAAGACTGCTACTCTTGCCTTACAAATTCTTCATCTCAGAAACTTTCTGAAGAACTGCGGGCTTACAATCCTTTGCGTGATGTTGGAAAAATTGTCCGGAATGTTGAAATACAATCTGTTCTTAATGTTACTCAAAATAGTTATCAGGTGGATTTTATAGTTACAACAAGTTCAACTTCAGGAAGAATTGAAAAAGTCGCAAGATACAGAGGCCTTCTGACTACAGCACTGATGGAACCTAACAATGATGACAAAATTTTGAATCCATTGGGAATTTATATAAAAAATTTTGATTTTACAGAAATAAAAACAGGAACGAATAAATGAAAAGATATTCACCAGTAAACATTATACTAATGTCAGTTTTAATTGCAGGATGCAAGACTACAGAAATTGTGCAGGTCGGCACGCCGGATTTTTCAGTTTTTGAAATTCCAGACAAAAATGAACTTCCAGAACCAGAAGTTCTTCCGCCTGAAATAAAATATGATGATGAAACTGAAAATAATAATAAAAATTTTGAAGGCGATGAGGCTCTTAAAGAAAATTTAAAAAATATTACAAAACTTCCAGAATTCCAGGATGGAAAACTCAATGCTTTTAGATATAAAAAAGGCGATATTTATCAGATTCAATGCCAGACATATCATAGCACAATCATTCAGCTTGAGCCTGGGGAAAATATGCAGGAAGTTCCATATATCTCAGAGCCTGATGTCTGGCGGCTTTCTCGCGGCGTTGGAAATATAGAAAACCAGGACACAGAGCTTCTGATTATAAAGCCGGATTACAGCGGACTTACAAGCACTTTGATTATTGTTACAGACAGAAGAATCTACCAGATGGAATTGAAATCTTATAAAGACCATTATATGCCGTATGTACAATGGTCATATCCCCGACAAATTCAAGACATGCAGTCATGGATAAATAAATACAGTGCAAAAAATGTTGTGAAAACACCGTTTGACTTTTCTGTTGATGACTTACAGTTTATGAGTTTCAATTATTCTATAAAATACAGAAAATCAAAAAAGCCTGTCTGGTGTCCGACCCAAGTGTATGATAACGGAAAGTTTACATATATTATTCTGGACAAAACCTCTTTGCATACAGAGGTTCCGGCAGTGTTTATTGGAAAACGTGAACTTTCAAACAAGGAATATCATAACAATGTGATTGTAATTAATCAGCTGATAAAAAAAGTTACACTTAGACTTGGAAAAGCTAAAGTTACAATCTGCAAAAAGAAAGGTTTATAAAAATGGATGAAGAGAAAATAGAATCAGCGGAAGAACAGGAATCTATGTCCACAATGGACACACCTGATGAAGAGCCTGATATTTTAGACCAGCTTTCACAATCTGCAAATGAAGATAATAAAGATAATCCTGAAGACAATCCAGAATATACTTCAAGTCTTGACCAGCAGTCTGAAGCTATAAAGAAATCAGAGGAAGGAACAAAAGCAGATTTAAAAAGTTTGCTGAAAACCAATGACGGTCTTTTCTTTGAACGAAATAAAGTTTTGATTATTATAATTGCAATATTTATCGCCGGAATAATTTTTTTTGCAGTATTTTATCCAGAACTAAAAACCAAGAAAAAGAAAACAAATACGGAAACCGAAAAAAGAGGCAATGTCTATATTCCGTCAGTTTTGGCTGATCCTGAAGATATTATGGAATCAGAAGATGGAAACTCGGCAACCACAACAACAGAAACAGAGCAAGAAGACGCTTCGCCTGCAGTTAAAACGATGGAACAAAAATATCCGCCGATTATTGAAGAGCATAAAGCTCCTATAAAGACAAATAGCTCGGTTCAAACTGTTGAAGTTCCTTTGACAAACAGAAATGAACAGCAGAAACAGATACAAAGACTTTCTTTTGATGATTTCAATGCAAAAGATATTTCTGGAACAAATAAAAATATGTCAAGCTACAGGGGTTCATACGGAACAGCTTCTTACCAAAACGGAAATTCTTCTCCTTATGTGCCTGCATCTCTAAGCGCAAATCTGGCACAACTGAACGGTCAGGTCTATAAATACGAGCAGCAGAACAACCAGAGCAACAAGCAGCAGTTTGCTGAAAAAAATGCCGGGCAAACAAATTTTCAATGGAATTCAGATTATTCATTATGGAAGGGAACTGTTATCAACGGAGTTCTTGATACTGGTGTAAATACTGATTTGCCTGGCCAGCTTATGGCCCATGTAACCAAAAATGTCTATTCATCAAAGGATGGAACTTATCTTTTGATTCCGCAAGGTTCACGGTTGTATGGTGAATATAATTCAATGGTCAGCTACGGTCAGGTTCGTGTTCAAGTTGTATGGAACACTTTGATAAGGCCGGATGGACTTGAAATAAGCCTAGGCTCAATGTCCGGAATTGATAAGTATGGTGTTTCCGGCTACAAAGGATTCAAGACTGAACATCCATTTGAATGGGTCAAGGCAATGGGATTAATTGCAATGTTCTCAATATTTGATACAAAAATGACAAATACTATCAACTCTCAAAGCAACCAGTATGCACAGAATGCTCTTTCAGACGCATACACGGAAACAAAACAGATGAGCAACAAAATCCTTGAGAGGGCAATGGATATTCAGCCTACAATTACAATAAAAGCAGGAACAGAAATCAACCTGATTACAAATCTGACAATTGACTTGCCGCCGCTGGAAGATCAGCCTGTTAATCAAAAATATATAAGGAGGTAAAAATAGCAGTCGATAATTAGCGCAACATTGCGCTAATTATTTATCAAAGTTGTCATAAACCAAGTTCCTTGCGAATTTCCTCATGGAGAGTTTTTAACAATTAATATTATCAGAAGAGAGAATTAGCGCAACGTTGCGCTAATTCTTATAAATTGAATATCCATCAAAATATAAGCATTCAAAACTATTGTCTTGAACTATTACATAGTCAGAATATTTACATTCCTTCTCATATAAGAAAAGTTTAGTTCTTGCTTTTAATTTTATATCATAGTTTCCTGGCTCGAGATTAAATTGCGCAATTCTTACGTTCGCCTGTTTTGAATTATCAAAAGATAATTTCCACTCATACTCAGAATGTTCCTTTGTCCAAACTTCCGTTATGCACATATAATCCTGAGCATTGTTTTCAATTGAAATTTTTCCTTTGCCTTCTGGAGCATAGCGGCAGCTTACAAATATGGATGAAAGAACTAATATTATAAAAAATCTTTTCATAAAATCTCCCGTGAAATGATATATTTCTGCTAAATCAAAATTCGAGTTTTGAAAAAATCCAGCAGGCTTCCGATTCAGTTAGTGCAACGTTGCGCTAACTGAACCCCAACAAATGCTAAAAGTTCAAAATTTTATTTTCGCACATAATCAACAATTTTTTTATGCATACTCATAAGTTTTTATTTGATCCAATTGGGGCTTCAATTCCAAACGGACATTTCGCAAGTCAATATCATCCTGCAGTGACATAAAATAACTGTCAGAAAGTCCGAAAAATTTTGCAAGTCTTAAAGATGTATCTGCTGTAATTTTCCTGCGGTTATGCAGAATATCCTGTATACGCGAAGTTGGCACATTGATTTCCTTTGCAAGTTTGTACGCAGAAATTCCCAACGGAATTAAAAATTCTTCATTCAAAATTTCACCAATTGTAGGTGTTTCTATGTATTCAGACATAATTTCCTCCTAATGGTAGTCAACTATTCCAACATCATAAAAATGTCCGTTTTTTTCTGAAAAACAAACACGCCACTGATCATTTATGCGGATAGAATAAAATCCTTTTTTATCTCCAGAAAGAGATTCAAGACGATTGCTTGGAGGAACTCTTAAATCCTGAAGACATTTTGCATTGTCAATCATCATAAGTTTTCTCAATGCAACTTTCTGAATTGAATTAGGAAGTCTCTTTGAAAACTGCTGATTATAAACAAGCTCAGTTTCCTTATCCGCAAAACTGCATATCATAGTTTTATTATATCTGTATCACGTGTATATGTCAAATAGATTTCTTAATTAGCGCAACGTTGCGCTAATTAAATACTGGTGAAATTTTCAGCTGGCGGTTTTCAATTGTTGCCATCAATGCGGCTTGAAAAACTTTTCCGGTTTTTGGACTTGCAAGTTTTTTTGCTTTTGTCTTTTTTCCGGAAAGCAGAAGTTTTACATCTTGCGAAGTTATTTTTGAATGGCAGAAATTATCTTTCCAGATAACACATTTGCAGCCGGATTTGTAATTACTGCAGTAAAAAGATTTTTGTCCTTCCAAGATTTTTCCGGAATGGCAAATAGGACAATTTCCAAAATTTTCTTTTTCCCATTTTTCAGTGATTTTTATTTTTGGAATTTCTGTTTTTAAAAACTCTTCATTAGTTTTTAAAAATTCTTCCGGCTGAGTTTCAAGTTGTTTTTCCCATTCTGTTGTTGTATCAATTGTAATAAGTTTTGCAAGACATGGAACTTTTGTTATTGTCTGTATTATAAACTTCCCAAGTTCTGTAATCAGAAGATTTTGACCTTTTTGCCAAATGTATTCATGTTTTATTAATGTTGCTATGATATTTGCTCTTGTTGCAGGAGTTCCAATTCCAACAAGTTTTCCAAGGTTTTCATCTTCTCCTTTTGGATTTTCCATCAGGGCAAGAATTGTTGCATTTGTATAATGTTTTTTTGGCTGAGTTTCTTTCTGCAGAATTTCTATTTTTAAAATTTTCAGTTGGTCATTAATTTTTAAATTGCTGACTGGCAGAATCTGATTGTTTTCATCTTCATTTTTCTGCTCTTGCACTTTATCTTTCCAGCCTTGCTGTATTATTGATTTTCCTTTTGCAATAAATTCTGCGTTTTCTGCACAGGCTGCTACTGTAGTTATTCCATAAACATGAGGTTCTTTTATTGTTTGAAAAAATCTAAGCAGGACTGCCTCATACACATTGCGAACATCATTGCTTACATTGTCAGGAAGTTTGTCGAGTGGAATCAGCGCATGATGATCCTGGAGTTTTTTTGAGTCAAATATATTTTTGTTTTCTGAAACAATTTTTTCATTAGCGCAACCTTGCGCTAACTGTGGATAAATAGGAGCCAGCAGCTCATATTTTTTTCGGAACAAATCAACATTGTCATCACCAAGAACTTTGGACGGTGTCCGTGGATATGAAAGGCACTTGTATTTTTCATACAGTTCCTGTGCAATTTCCAAAGTTTTTTCCGGTGTAAGATGAAAATTATTCGCGCAGTATTTTTGCAGTTCTGTGATATTAAAAAGCTGAGGCGGATTCAATGTCTTATTTTCTGTTTCTATGTTTTTTACAATTAGCGCAACGTTGCGCTGATTGAGCATATTGACAATATTTTGCACTTCATATTTTGTCTTAAAGCGGTTGCTGTTATTTTCGTTGTAAAGCATTGAAAAAGTGTCGGAATCTTTTTGAACTTGAATCTGAAGCTGGTAATAAGGGACTGGTTTGAAATTTTCAATATTTTTTTCACGAAGAAAAATCGCTCCAAGAATTGCGGTTTGAACCCGGCCAAAAAAAGTCTTACCGTTTGTGGAAATTGCAAGCAGCCTTGATATGTTGATTCCAAGAAGCCAGTCGCTTCTTGCACGAGCAAATCCGGCTTTTTTGTATGAAACAAAATCTGAAAGCGGTTTTAAATTTTGAAAACCTTTTTTCACGACTTCTGGTGTCAATGCTTCAGAAACCCAAAATCTTTTAGCTGTGCTGTAATCTTTGAATCCTAGATAGTTCAAAATCAATGCGCCTATATGTTCGCCCTCTCTTTCTGCATCAGTGGCTAAAACCAGTTCTTTTGATGAATACTTTTCAAAACAATATTTTATTTTTTTTAAAACTGGATAAGTGCCTTCAATCGGTTTGTATTTATACTGCTCAGGAATAATCGGAAGATCTTCCAGCCTCCAGTTCTTCAGCTTCTCATCATAATCTGCTGGCATAAACAAAGTCAGAAGATGACCTGCTGATGAAACGATGATATCGCCGTTGCGTTCAAAGTAAAAATCTTTTTCCCCGTAGGGAATTTTTGTAAATCCGCCAAGGCCTGTTGCAATGTCTTTTGCAACAGAAGGTTTTTCTGTAATAACAAACATAATTACACTCCGTGTCATTTGCCACATCTTAGATTAATTATAAATTTATCTTTTGTCTAGTTGCATTTTTATCAAAACACTAGTATTATGTAACAAATGACACGGAGTGCAAGATAAAGAAAAGTGTTACTCACTCGTATAAATCTTTGTTTTACAAAGATTTATCGGTGTTACTCGGCGATTTTCAAAATCACGTTTTGCACACATAGTCGTTTGTATAGTTTTACAAAAGGAGTTGCTCCCCTAAACGAGAAATTAATTGGGGTTTGTTCGAGAAAGACTATGATTCAGTGCTTATAAAGTATCGTGTCAGCAGATACCATAGCCCTGATGATGTAAAAAAATTGACAAACCTTTTTAATCAGTTATCACGAAAATCTCATTCAAATATCAGCTGGGATAATTCCTACAGCTTGGGCGGCAGAAGTTTTAATAAAAGTTTCATCACTTCCACAGATCAAGTCTGCACAGTCAAAATGAATTATAGCAACAGCATGGAAGCTCATAGAAAATTTTATGATACTTACATGACACAGAAGAATAAAAGAAATGTGCTGCAAAAGCCTGAGCTTTTTGGAAACCAAACATTAGACAAATATAAAAAAACTGTTCAGTCATCAAAATACCAGCAGCCATATTTCATAAATAGAGTTACAAAAAACAAGATGCCTTATTCACGGCATTATAAATTTGTTCTGTCCCCGGAAAAACAGCTTTCAGCGGAGCTGCTTAAAACATATACAAAAATGTTTGTTGAACGGCTAGAGCAGACTTTGGGATTCAAGGTTGACTGGCAGGCAGCAGCCCACACTGACACAGAGCATAATCACGTACATCTTCTGGTTAACGGTGTTAATAAAAATGGCGAGCAATTTACGATTCCAAAAAAAATTATAACAGAAGACGGCAGAAAAATAAGCAGTGAAATTCTAACTGCTATGTGTGGAGAACGTGAGGAAGAATTAATACGGTCTGCAAGGGAACGAAGAGTTACTGCACAAAGATTGACAGAATTTGACCAGATTATATTAAGAAAGATGTCCAAGTCAGAAAACGAAAAATACCTGGGAAAACTGCCGTTCTGCTTGGACGGTGAAATCGGAAAACGTCTTCAGTTTCTGCGGCAGCTTGGCGTAATTGATTATGAGCCTGGATATTATCTTATAAAAAAAGACATGGAATCAACCTTGAAAGCGTTAGGACGCTACAACAAATTTTTGGAAGCAAAAAAATTCTGCAGGACAGAAAAACCTATGGCTTTATATACTTCCGACTTAGGAAAAGTTCAAGGAAAGGTAAAGCATATTTATTCAATGAATGATGAGGATGTCTGGACAAACGCAATAGTAATTGAATCTGAAAACAAAGCGTATTTTATTCCGTTGTACAATCCTTTAGACAAGAATTTGAAGCTGGATGGCAAGGAAATAATTTTTGAATCTAAAAAAAATGCGCAGGGAAAACTTAATCCGGATTTTAGAATTGTTGGAAACAAAGATGATCCTAAGATTAATAAACAAAGTGTCTCTGGATATGAAAAAGTTCAGGATGAAAATGAACCGGAATATGACTAAGGAGGCGGTAATTGAAAAGCAACTATGAAAAAGATTTGCCAGGAAAAATTCCATTTGGAGCCTCATGGGGATTTTTAAGATTTGTACTGCCTGTATTGCTTGGTTTTATTGGTCTGCAAATAAGCACACAGTCTTTTGCAGGAATGATGAATTATGATGAATCTGTGGTTTATCCGCCTATGCTGTATATTCTTGGATATCCGCTTTACAATCCTTTGTTTTACATTCTCGGATTCTTCAAATACATCTACATAAACGGAATGTATGTTTACTACTTGAAATCAATAAAGTGGTTTTTATATTTCGGGATTATCGCATTTTTGCTGGCAGTAATTCATACTGCGGTCATAAATCATATTTCAAGACAGCGGAACACAATGCACGGCACAGCAAGAAAAGCAACAGAGAAAGAACTTGCAGAACGCGGTTATATGAACAGACACGGCGTAGTGCTTGCTCAGACTTACAATGCAAAAGTTACGGCAAAGAAAATTTTAAAATCAGAAGACATCCAGACTGGTGAAATGGTGAAAAAAGCATCGCTGAGCCTGAAGTGCAAAAGACCAGGAAAACTGATCTGTCATTCAGGCGATGTGCATACTTTTATCGCGGCTCCAAGCGGAACAGGTAAAAATATCGGTCCGATTTTTGCAACTCTTCTAAATTACTACAAGCAGGTTTTTGTTCTTGATCCGAAAGGAGAAAACTTTAGCACGACTTCAAAGTTCCGTTCCAAGTTTTCAAGAATAGTCCGTTTTGATCCGACTGACAAATACAGAACATTAAGAATAAATCCTGTAAACGAAATCCGTGATGGAATTGACCATGCCTATGCAGACTGCAATGCGATTGCCGATGCAATAATTCCTGCTGGTGATCCTAAGAATATTTATTTTACAGACTCAGCAAAAGGTATAGTAACCTCCGCTCTGCTTCATATCCGCTATTCAGATTACAATGACAAAAGCCTGGGCGGATTAAGAGATTTCTTGTCCTCTGGAAATGAAAAAGATTTCAATGAGCTTTTAAATGCTAAAAACTCTGGAAATCAAACTTCTTCAGCGCTTGGAAAAGCGCAGGCTGAAGCAATGGCCAGCACAAAACATTTTTTTATTGTAACTGAAAAAATGTGGAAAAAAGAAGACTACAAATACAAAAATCCAAGAACTGGTGAAATAGAAATCAGAAACAGGCTGAAAGACCAGGGGTATGAAATCGGACAGAAAATGTACAGCTCAAAGCTCGATGATTTAGTCAGAAAAGGCGCAGCAGACATCATCTCCACAAACAACAAGGAGCTTGCTTCCGTATGGAAAACTATTGCGGCGGCAATACAGCTTTTTGATGAGGAAGGTGTAAGATTCGCGACCAGTGAAAGCGATTTTGAAATTGATGATTTTTTCAATACAGACAAGCCAATCTCATTTTACTTCACGGTTCCATACAGCGATTTGGGAAGGCTTTCTCCAATTGTGAAAATTATAATCACATTGATTTTAAAAAGACTGATGGAGGGAACAACAAGTTTCGGCACAAAAAGACTTCCGTTTGACCTGCTTTTTATTCTTGACGAATTTCCAGTCCTTAGGAAATTTGAACTTATCGCTGAGATAATGGGTATCAGCCGCGGCTATAACTGCTTTTTTATGATTATCTGCCAGACTATGAAACAGCTTGTGGATATATACGGTCCAAACCATCCGTTTATGGATCACTGCCAGGTTCATCTTTATTACGCACCGGATGACGTAGGCGATGCGGAAAGAATTTCAAGGGCAATTGGAAATGAAACAGTGCATGAGGAAAAAATTTCAAGAAACGGAACTTTGAAGATTGGAAGCAGCAACTTGAATTACAGCGACAACAACATGGGCCGAGCTCTTTTTGATGCGGCGGATATTCTAAGGCTTCCGCCAGAATGTGCGTTGATTAGAATTCAAGGAATGCAGGTCTACATTGCCAAAAAAGAAGTTTTTTACAATGACTTTCGCTTCAAGAACAAGGCAGCAAGAGAAGGACTTGAAATTGACGAGCTTTATGCTGAAGCTGCTGGTTTGCCTTCACGGAAACGCAAGGCTGCCATGATTGCAAAGAACAAAACTCTTGAAGAATCCATGGTGGAAAACAGAAATGGCAGTCCAGAAAATGATCCTGAACTGCTAGAAGATGAGGAGAACGAGCTGATAGTCGCCTCAATAAACGAAGCTCAGGATTTGAATGAGGATTTGGAACTGCCGGATGAAATTGATTTTTCATTTGACAATGAAGATGAACAGTCAGGTCAGCCGCTGGAAACAGACGACGACAATGGCAGCCGTAAAGAAAAGGAACTGGAAGATGCTGATGACAGCTCACCGGACAATTTAGACTGGAGCTAAGGAGTATAATCATGGGAAAAACACGAAAATCTATTCTTCTTGAAAATGAAATTTCCGAAAAAATTGACAAGTTGGCAGCACTGGAAAACACATCCACAAACCAGTACATAGTGAAAGCCCTTTCTTATTACATGAACAGGAGCACAAATCTAAACATGGAAATAACATCCACAATGGAAATGCTCAGGGATGACATCAAAAAGCTTGACACAAAACTGAGCCTTTTATCTGTAAAAGAAACAGGAAGATTTTCATGGCTGTTCCCAATGATTGCAGAAGTTATCTGCAACCACAAGGGACACACTTTTGAAAATATTAAGGACCAGGAAATCGCGGATGAAATAAAGCGATATGACAAGCTGAACAAGATTTTTGAAGGGTACTTAAAGGCAAGGTATTTCAATATGAAAACTCTTGCAGAAATAGAACTGGCAAACTACACAGTTGAGCCTAAAGAAATCAGTCAGTCAGAATTTACAGGCAATTAGCGCAACGTTGCGCTAATTATAAGAAATATGAGCAACAAGACAGCAGAAGAACTAAAGAAAGACCGAATGATAGAAAATCTTCTCCGCGATGATATGGAACAGTTTATTCCATTTCTAGAAGATGAGCTGGTAACGGACATTGCAGTCACCGACTCTGGAGAACTGATTATAACAAAATGGGGTGAAGGGCGTGTTTTTACAGGAATAATGATTCCGACATACATTACAGAAAGAATCATAAAGGCCGCATCATACTGCATAGGCAGACCTCTTGAAAGTTACACTGGTTTTCCAATTCTTGAAGGACGGCTTCCAAAATATGACTGTCGCATCACAGGGCTTATGCCGCCGAATGTAAACCGTGCTGAGCTTCAGCTGCGGATGCCGCCAAGAAAAATCTACACACTTGAAGAATATGTCCAGAACGGACAAATGACAGAAGAACAGTATGAAACAATTGTTCAGGCGATTGAAAACAGAAAAAACATAATTATTTCCGGTGCGACAGGGACAGGAAAATCAACGCTTGCAAATGCATGCATAAAGAAAATGGTTGATTTTACCCCGTCTGACAACTTTTATATTGTTGAAGACACACCGGAACTGCAATGCACAGCAAGGATGAAAACCATGCTGACAATAGATGCTGAAGATGCCGCAAAAGCTGTAAAGGAAGCTTTGCGTTTTTCACCTGACAGAATTATTTTTGGGGAGGTTCGGGAAGGAATTGTTATAAAAGAATTACTGGACGCATGGAAGACTGGACACAGCGGAAACCTGACTACAATCCATGCGAATGACGGCGCTTCAACCTTGCTGCGTATTAAAGGCAAAGTGAATCAGTTTGACAGAGAGCTTGCGGACAACTTGTCAGAAGTAATAAATCTTGTGATTCATCTGAAAAAAACTGAGGACAAAAAGGTTCGTGTCAACGAAATCTACAATGTAACAGAAGATACTGATGATTTCTTGGCGGGAATAATCCAGAACAATTTGGCTTAAAGGAGTATGAAAAAAATGCCTGAAAAAACAAAAAATTTTATTATCAAAAACAAAAGGACAATCATGTATATTGCAATGCTTTTCTGCACTTTATTTCTTTCAACAACAGATATATTTGCAGAAGGAATTGCCGTTCTTGATTCAGCCGGTGAAAAGATTCTTTCCCTGATAGGCGCAAAGTGGGTAAAAGCATTGCTTGTAATCGCTCTTTGTATTGAATTCGGCGCTGTTGCCTTTGGCGCGGCACAAGGAGAAGGCGGAATAATAAAGAAAGTTCTTCCATGGATTTTAGGCACCGCCGGAATTTTAGGCGCGACATCCATAGTAAATTTCTTCTTCTCCGGAATAGAGCAGGAAAACCTTTCATATATTGTGCGGCAAATTTCAACAAGCATGGCATAAAAAGTTCTGGATATAAAACAGGTTTGTTTTATATCCAGAAAAAACAAGGAGCGGAAGAAAATGTCAGAAGAATTTATAACTACAGAGCCTGTATACAAGGCTTTGCTTGAAAGTCCAAGAATATTTGGAATCGGGGAAACAGCTTTTTTCGGAATACTGATTTTTACAGTCATACTGATGTCAGCTGTCAGCATTTACTGCGTTGGAATCGGAATTCTTGCTTTGATTACGTGCAGACTTATTTGCAGGAAAGAGCCGTTTATGATTGATTTTCTTATCAAGGATCTTACCCAGCAGGACTTTTACGAGGGCTGAAAAAATGAAATTTTATGAAGAGATGAATCTGGATGGACTTGTATCAAAAAGATCTAAACTTTACTCAAAATGTCCCTGGTCAATTATGGCGGCTCCGGGAATAGTGAAAATAAAAGGAAATGGCTATACCTGCGCCTATGAATTTATTGCGCCCGATCTTTCCAGCGCCTCAGGCAGCAGAATTGATTCTGTGGCAAATATGTTCAATGAAGGCCTTATACGCCTTGGTCAGAACTGGACTGTTCAGTTTGAGCTTCAGCGGCGTGTTACAAAAGAATATCCGACTCCGAAGGAATGGCACAGTTTGACAGGAATGCTTTTTGACAGAGTAAGGCAGCTTAACTTTGAAAACTCTGACGGATATTTCCAGAATAAATACTACCTTATTTTTACGAAAAAAACTGAATCAAAAATTGAAAAAAAAACAAAAGGATTTTTTTTCAACTCCGGAAAATCAAGCAAGAATATTGCAGCTGACGTGGAAGAAGAAATAAAGGAAATTCAGGATTTCAAGATGCAGACATCAAATGTTGTCTCAATGCTCAAAACCGTGATGAGCATAAAAATGCTTGATTCAAACGAGCTTGTGACTTTGCTTCATTCCCAGGTTTCAATGAACTGGCACAAGATTTCTCTTCCTGAGGACGGAATGTTGTTCCTGGACAAAATCATCACAGATGAAAGCCTGCAGAATTCAATTCCGTTGAAACTGGGAGATAAATATATTCCTATCATATCTATAAAATCTTTTCCAGGCGGCTCAAATTCCGCAATGATGGACAAGCTTAATATGGCCGACTGTGAATTTCGTTGGTCAACCCGTTTTATCTGCTACGGAAAAGAGCAGACGCTTCAAATTCTTGACAAGGCTGAAAAGAAATATCATGGAAAGCTTCAGAGTTTCGGACAGCTCATAATGAGTTCTTTGGGCCACATAGAATCAACGCGCATAAACAGCACGGCAGATGCGCAGGAGAATGAGGTGAAAGCTGCTAAAATCCGGGTTACCAATGATGAAATCGGCTTCGGCGATTACAGCTCAGAAATTATGGTTTGGGATGAGGACAAGAAAATAGCAGATGAAAAGGCTGAATATATTTCAAATATAGCGAACTCATGCGGATTTGTTACCGTTATAGAAAATTTAAATTCTCTTCCTGCATGGTGTAGCATGATGGCTGGAAATATTTATGCGAACCAGAGAGAGCTTTTCATTTCAACAAAGAACACAAGCCATGTTGTTCCGCTCAGTTCTATATGGAGCGGAATGGAGCAGAATTCATTCATGGAATCTATTTGCGGAGAAAGCGTTCCTCTGCTGATTTGTAAGACAGAATTCAGAATTCCGTATTTTTTGAATCTAAATGTAAACCAGGTGGGACACACATGGATTTCCGGAAAAACTGGATATGGAAAATCAACTTTACTGGCAGCACTGGAGCTAAGCTGGACCAAATACAAAGGCGACCAGGTTATTATTTTTGACAAAGGACTTTCCGCCAGAAACCTCACAATATGCGCAGGTGGCACTTACATTGAGCCTGGCAAGGACAAAATCGGAATGCAGCCGCTGGCTGACATTGACACTCCTGTCGGAATCAACTGGGCATGCGAGTTTATACAAATTCTGCTGGCGGAGCAGAAAATTGAAATAACTGCAAGAATCAGAAAGGCGATTTATGACACAATAGCTCTTCTTTCAACAAAGAAAAAAGAGTCAAGGACACTCACATCATTCCAGCAGTATTGTGACTACCAGGATCCTGTCACTCATGTCAATGAAATAAACGAAGGACTTTCCCCCTATGTTCTTGGAGGACAGTACGGAGAAATGTTTGACTGCGACTCCACAAATATTGATGTGGCAGACTGGACTATGTTTGAAATGGGAACTCTTATGAACATGGGTGATGCCGCGGTAGCTCCTGCGCTTTATTATCTGTTTGCTCAATGCGAAAAGAAATTTACAGGCAAGCCGACTATGCTTGTCCTTGATGAAGCATGGCTGTACTTCAAGAACAAGATTTTCGCGGCAAAAATAGTTGAATGGCTGAAAACTTTAAGAAAAAGCCATGTTTTTGTGGTGTTTGCAACGCAGGAAATTGCAGATGCGGTGAACAGCGACATTGCGACTACGCTTATAAGCCAGTGTCCTAGCAAGATTTTTCTTCCTGACATCGAGGCTGAATCTGATATCAATTTTGAGCTTTACAGGAAACTTGGGCTTGAGCCGTCGGAAATACGCCATTTATCCAAAATTCAGCTGCTGCGCGACTATTTCTACAAGTCAACATTAGGAGCCAGGACATTTGACCTTGGCCTGGATGAAATTCAGCTTGCTATGCTGACAAACTCAAAAGAAGATCATGCGATTCTCGATGAAATTGAAAGAAAAAATGGAAAAAACACAGGAAAAGAGCTTGTTGAGCAGGTGCTTGACGCAAAAAATATTGATTTCCGGTGGCTTTTGCCGGAACTTCAGGAGAATTCATAGTATGAAGAAAATTATTAGCAGAATCATTTTCCTGCTGTTATGTGCTGATATATTTTCGCAGGCCGCTGTTGTAACAGTGCCAGGCTCATCAACATTCAATCCAAGCAGCTATCTGCAGGCACTGGATCAAATATATCAGACTTATGACATGATAAACAATCAGATTACAACAATAGAGCAGAACTATGAACGTATGCAGCATGCCATTGAGCAGGCCAAAAGTTTTGAATGGAAAAAAATAGAATGGGACGGCGACCTGGATTTCAGAAATGAAATAGGAAATGCAGTTTATCAAGTAGACAAGCAGCTTAACAATGTAAGAAAATTTCGTGATGCCTTCAATTCAAAGAATCTGATTGTAAACGGAAAATCATTTTCCCTTGCAGACTTGTGCGGAATAAGCACAAATCCGGATGGAAGCCCTAGACAGAACCTTTCAGACTATATAAACGCAGTGAAAACCGATATTGAAAGAAACAACCGCAAGGCGAAAGCTGCCTTAAAATATGGAGTCACACAGGACGAAGCCAGATATATATGGGCAAAATACGGCTTAAGTCCCGCCAACTATAACATGGTTATGGATGTAAAAAAAATAGTTGACCAGAAAATGCAGGAAGTCATAGGGGAAGGTGAGACAGACTGGGAAGAAGTCCGGAAAGAAAACGAGAAGCGGCTTAAATCTGTGGAATACATAGTGAATATGTTAGACAAGGAAGGCGAGCTTACACAGAAAGAAATCGGGCAGGTGCAAAGCATGCTAATGGCGAAAACGGCCCAATACATTGAAGACTTAAGACAGTCAATTGTAAAAGCTTCTTCTTACCAGGCCTGGAAAGATGCGCTTGAAACTCAGGAAAAAGAAGCAGAGGCCAGTTCCCAGGCAGACGCAATAGAAGAAGCCAACGAACAGACTATGCACCCAGGATTTTAGGAGAACAAAATGCCTTTTATTGATGAACCCGTCTATAATATTATCCAGTATTTTTCAAGCATTGTTACAAACTATCTGGTTGTCGCAAGAAAACTTGCGGTTATACTTGCTCTTGTTGGAATTACATGGAATGGAATTCAGGTGGCTTTCGGAACAATGGAGCCTAGAAAATACATTGTCGGAATGGTTACAAAATGGATTTTTTTTGTTTTCTGCATGACGTTCTTTCTTTCCTTTTCAAGCTGGATTCTGACTTTCTCAAAGCAGATGGGCTTATATGTCAGCGGAAGCGCAATTGCAGAATGTGAAAAAGTTCTAAGCGATTTTTACAAAGACATAAAAAAACTTGTTGAAAAGGAGCTTTCCAGCAACCAGGAGGCAGTTGAAAAGCTGTCAGAAGTAATTGAAAGACAGCAGGAAAATCTTGTCAAATACCAGCAGACTATCCAGAAAGGCTATGTTGACGCAAACTCACGCATAGGAGATATTGAATCGGCAAAAAAATGGTCTGAAGCTCATAGTATTCTAACAAATGCGGAAAAAGAAAGAGCAGAATTAAAAAGAAAAATTGACAACTATAAGAAATACACAAAAAACGGCCGTATATACAATGCCTTGGAATCAATTCTAATCATTGATGATTCAAACGAAACTGACAGGTACTATATGAACCTTGAAATGAAAGGCGTTAACGACCAGTCTACCGGCTATCTATCGCCTGCCGCAATCCTTAAAGTTGCTGTGCTATGTACCCAGATTATCTGGGAAAATGAATGGAGTGACAGCAATGTTGTTGAATGGAAAGACGGACAGTTTGGATTCAAGGAAAACGGAAAGCCTAAAAAACCCAACGCCCTTCAGAAAAAGATGGTGCAAACCCAAAGAAAAGTTTTCGACCTTGTAATCGCGCTGGTTTTATGCTTGACTCTTATGTTTACAATAATTGCGTCTTTGATTCAGTATATAATGGCAATTATTGAATACTCAGTCTGCACAGGAATCAGCCTGATTTTAATACCATGCATGCTTTTTGACGGAACAAAGGACATGGCGAATAAAATTCTGCCGTCTCTTTTTGCGCAGGCTGTAAAGCTTGCAATGATATATGTATGCATGTTTTTCTGCCTATGGATGATGATGGACATGGCGGCAAATTTGCTCATGATGAACGGCACCATGAACTGGATTTTCTTTGCAAATGTGATGTTCTCATGCCTTCTTACCTTTACAGTTTGCGCAAACGCACCGAAAATTGCCGAGGCACTTATGTCTGGAAGACCTATGCTTTCTATGGGCGAATTCGTTCAGGCTTTTGGATCAGCTGTGGCTACTGGAAAGCTTGCTGGCCATGCCGTGTCTGGAACAGCAGGAGCTGTGAAAGGAATAAACAGAGGCGCACAGGGCGTAGCTCATTTCGGAGCGAACAGGATTGGAGATCTTGCGGAAGCCGGCGCAGCCGGAAAAGCCAATGTGGCAGAGCAGGCTCTAAAAGATTTCAAGGAAAAAGGCACAAAGTCCTCTGACTGGGACGAGGACAAAGCGTTTATAAAGGGATTTGCAGGAAGCCTTGCAAGCCAGACAGGAAGAAGGCTGAAAGGTGCTGCCGGAGACTGGATTCGAGGCGGAAAAAACGGTGGCGGACACGGCGGTAGCGGAAGCAGGGCTGGTGATGATCCTATGAAATGGGTCAACAATGATCCTGCAGGAAAAAATGGAATCGGAGGCGATTCTGGCTCTTATGATTTTGCTTCTTCAAAGAATTTTGATAATGACAGCAACCAGTACACAACCAGAAAATCTTTCGGGCAGTATCTGGCTTCCAGAACTTCTGATGCGCATGCAAGAACCATGGCGGCAAAAGCAGCTATGGAAACGTTGAAAAGCGGCGGCAAGAAGTTTGACAATAAATATGTTCCTGCAAGCACTGCGGGAAAAAACTCAAAGGGAAAAAAGAGCAGGAACAACAGAAGAAAAGGCAAGGGAAGAAGGAAGTAAAAAATGAACTTCCAGCATAAATTTGCGCTTTCTTTATTTGTTGGAAAAAATTCAAACTGAAGCTATAATATTTAAAAGGAGTTTTTTAGATGCAAATGTACATAACAAAGTGGGAATATAAGAAAACCACAGATATAAAAGATGAAGATATGAATAAACTTGGAAAAGAAGGCTGGGAAATGGCCGGTGCCTGTGGCTATGCGGCAATACTCAAAAGACCGTGCGGCCTGAAAAAAATCAATATTGACCAGAATATCAGCAGGGATCAGATTCTTGGCAATAATATGATTATTGACGATGAAGAATATGATGACGAAGAATATGATGATGACGAAGAATATGACGATGATGAAGAATATGACGATGATGAAGAATATGACGATGATGAGCAGGAAAGATAAATTATTATAACTAGACAAAATCTTTCAGTTTCCGGAAATATTTGTTTTCTGGAAACTGGATTATATATTAAAAAGGAAAAAGTATGCTTTTTGTGATTATGTTTGGAATACTGGGAGCGGTCCTGTTTTGTGCCTTTGCGATTGATTTTCTTCGCAGGCTTCCATTAATATTCGTGGATGGTTTAAAAGAACTTTTTGAGGAATTTTTCGCTGTCTGTGCAGCAAACTGGCAGACAGTAGTTCTGTTGTCCGTTGCTGTAATACTCATTTTTATTGGGTTAATGACTGGCAATGGAAAAAAAACAAGCAGCAAGCCTAAAAATAATTCAAAAAAAGATAATTAGAAAACAACCTTGAAAGAAAAAAATTAGAAAACAAAGGTAGTTTTCACAACTAGTATTTACATTTATTCAATTTAGATATAATATAAACACATAATGTGCTTAAGGATTATAATGGTCAATCATCCGGAAAGCACATCAAGCCAAAGCCCATCAAAAACACGCTCAGAATATCTCCATGGAAAAACAGAGCTCAGCGATGTTGACATAATAAACATTCTTGATTTGCCGGTTGAAAAAGAAAACAGAACGGAAATAAAAAGCTACACTGAGCATGATTATTCAGATTTAAAAAATGATGAAAAAAATCTTTCCAAACTCGCTGAAAGACTAGAAAAAGAAACTGAATATTTAAGTTATCATGGCTCATACATTGCAAAATCAAAACTTTTGTACGAACCACCAGTTACCTTATGCAATGAAATACCATGCCTGCTTATAGGGCATGAAATCAATGAAAAATTCTATCTTCTTCCTTATGGCTATGCAAAAGATTCTTCTGAAAAATATAAGAAATTTGCAGATATGCTTGAATCAAAATCTTTTATAGATATAAAGAGAAATTTTGGCTCAAGTATACGGAACAATTTCAAGAAAGGACATCAACAAGGAAAAAACATATTTTTCTTTATAAACGGAAATGACCTTACCTATGAAAGCTGCAAAAAAGAGTTATGCAAATGTGTTTATAACCGCAAAAACAATCTGGATAAAACAGCAAGTTATATTATATATGAAGAAAAATCAAATAGATGCGGTTATTTCATTTTTGATTCACACGGAAAACTTGCTGATGAAACTGAATATCATTTAAAAGAAATAAGGTCCTTCGCAAGCGAAAGACCTCTAGTCGTACGAGGTGGAACACAAAGCATTCCTTCAAGTACACCCGTAACTATAAATGGTAAAAATAATTCTGTCAATGATGTTTTCAACTCTCTATTAATCAGAGGGGAAATATCAATGTTAAGAAAACATACGGAAATAAAAGATTCTGAAATAAGATATCAGAACGCGCTGAATTTACTAGAAGCAAAAAACAAAGAAATAAACGACAGAATTCTGCAGTCCTCAAATAATAAGTTCATTCAAAAAGAAAAAGAACTTTCATCAAAAACACGCTCAGAATATCTCCAGGGAAAAACAGAACTCAGCGATATTGACATAATAAACATTCTTGATTTGCCGGTTGAAAAACGTTCTATTAATAATGAAATATATACAGACAAATCCTATAAGGAACTTAAAAACAATCCCGAAGAGCTTTCCAGTCTTACGGAAAATCTTAAAACAAAGCCCGAATACCTGAAATATCACAGCAGCTACATTGCAAAATCAAAACTGCTATATCAAGAATCAGATGTTCTTTGCAACGAAATTCCATGCCTTATAGTCTTGAATCAGCTCAAAAAAACAACGTATTTGCTACCGTATGAATACGCGGCTAATAAATACGGAGCTGCTATTACTTCAGCTGACGCTTTGAAATCAAATACGTTTACTGATTTTAAAAGAGTTTTTAATAAAAATCTTAGACATTCATTAGAAAAGGGCTCAAAACAAGGCAGAGATATTTTCTTCTTGCTTAATAATGAAAATATTGATTACAAATCAGCAAGAAAGCAACTCGAAGATTTTGTGAATAGCAGAAAATTAGAGAACAAAGAAGCAGAATATTTGTTTTTTTCTGAAAAAGACTTTGTATGCTATAGTTTTGAATCTGATAAAAACGGCTTTATCACAGAATTTCCAGAATATGATTTAAAAGAAATCAGGGCTGCCATTCCTAGCAAGCCCCTTACACCCAGTCGAAAATCAGGAAAATCATCTGATTCCCTCGCAAGCAATTTAAATATAACACAAGAAAATTTTGATGTCAATGATTTAAAACAAATCAGGCTTGCCAATGCTGACAAGCCCTTAATACCCAACCAGAAAACAGACATAAAATCTGTATCGTCATCGGATAACTTTAATATAACACAAGAAAATTCTGATGTCAATAAATATGAAAATGAATTATTTAATTCACTTCTTTTAAGAGGAGAAATTTCTTCACTTGAAATATTAAAAGATATTGAAAACCGGCAGCAGAGGTATTTCAATGCTGTAAAAACACTTGAAAAACTAAATGCCTCAATCCATTCAGAAATCATAAAAAAGTCAAATTCAAAATTTATTGAAAAAGAATATAACTCAAGATTTTTCAAAAGCTTTGCTAATACACAAAGAATTGTATATGAAACCGGTAAAAAACAAATAAAACCTGAGACCAACTTGTCTCTGTCAAAAAGAATAATTGAACTCGTCAATCCAGAAAAAAGCATGACGGACTTAGCAAATGTCATAAAAAACAAATCTCAGCTTCTACTCAAGAATCCAGAGCTAAAAGATGTGGTCTTTGATTATGGAAACTTTGGTGATTTGACAACAGAGGACTCAAAAGGCGGTTTTGGCATTGCCCACATCATACAGCGCAGAAATGAAAAAGACGGACTGACAAAAGATGAAATTGCCGGACTATTGATATTGATTAAACATTATACTGAAACAGAAAAACCTGATTGCTACGACAAGACAAAAACTAGAGCTTTTATCAACAAAAGTGGAATCCGAATTATCTTGCAAAAAAACTGGAATAGTAACAATAGCTCATGGATAGTTTCTGGATATGGACTTCGAGAACCTAATGACAAAATAAAAACAGAGGCGATAGAAACCATAAGGGCTGTATCTGCACAGTATGGCTACAAACCTGAACACTCTTTTTTCCGTGAGCAGGTGGGTGCTACCATTGCCTCTATTCAGAATATAAGACAGCATCAACAAAATGTCAAGATTGTAAAAAAGCAGTCAGTAACTGAAACTGGCAAAAAGCAAATTTCAACAGCAAATGCAAAAACCGTGCATGACCGGGCTGTATTAAAATCATCCGCCAAAGAGCTTCCCGACAAGCAGCTTTTTGCCTCTCTTGTCGCTTCCTACTATGCCAAAGCGGCACTGAAAAATAAAAACACTTCCTTGCTTTACAAAAATACAAGGAACAAGAACCTGCTTCAGCAGGCTGCCGATAAAAAAATCATCAGTTCTGTTGAATCCGAGCTTAAAAAGCGAGGCTATTTCATAACCGTTGAAAATTCTACGGACGAAACAACTTTGAATTACAAAAGAACTATATCTGAAACCTGTAAAAAACAAATAAAACCAGAGGAGCAAAATATGCCAGGATCAACAGAAAAAGATTTTATAAAAGATTTCACAAATGAAAAGATTGATACATTCAACCTTGAAGAAAATCCATCAGTAAAAAAATCACAAGGAGATTCTAGGGAAAAATTAAATGCAGCTACATATAAATTCCAAAGCAATGAAACCCTGGATGAGATAATACAAAGCGACTCATCTTTTTCCACAGAGGCAGCTTTGCTTGACAATTTGATAGACTGCAGTATACGTGAAGTTTATGAATACGCCACAGAAAAGGAGCAGAGAGTATTAAGGGTATTTGCAAGTTTTAGAAATGACTATGACACAGACATGAAAAATCTTGCAATACAGACGGATTGTGCTGCAAGATGGATAGCTGCCAAACATTGGAATCCTGAAAAGCAGGAATTCCAGAAAGAATATGTGAACCGCAGTGCGATAGAAAGTTTTCCTTACGAGCTTCCCTGGGAAATGGAAGAAATTGAGAAGGAAGCCTTTGCCAATCAAGAAAAAGAACTTCCGGCGTTAAAAACACATTCCGATCTGAAAGAAGAAAAAATACAAAATCTTCAAACTGTAACGCAGGAAGAATTCAACAATATTGTTGATTCTCTCTATCAGCCCGGAAAGCCCGACTATAAGAATATTCCTGAAATCATACGGCTTCCAAAAATTAACAGCGGGCTGGCGGAAAAACTTGGAATTGAGAATGAAAATTTCTTCATGAAAACAAATGTTGCCCACGTCCGCCCGCAAAGGAAAGGCGGCTACGACCAAAGCCTTAGAAAAGAAGAAATGAAGGGAATGCTTGATTTTATTTCCAGCTGCCAAACCGCATATATTGATTCTAATGAAAGACACCAGAATTTCTTTCTTGCCGGACTTGATGAACAAGACAACACGAAAGCAAACAAAATTGTTTTCAACAAGGACAAGCTTGGAAACTATATTGTTACAATTGGAAAATTCGAAGCACGAAATTTACAAGAAAAAGAATACACCAAAGTTGCGGTAGGAGTCGAACCTACAATATGGGGGGCTCTAAAAGAACCGCCCATCGCTACCATGTTGCGATCATCAACAACTTTGGCTACAGAAAATATACAGCAGAAAACAGAACCTGTCAAACAAGAAAGCTCAGAACTTAAACACGAGAAACAACCAAAAACAGAATCCTCAAATCAACTTCAGGACCAGGAGAAAACAATGGAAAACCAGAATACTGAGCCGCCAAAAACAGAATTTTCAAATTTGAAGCGTGAAGAACGTCTGCAGAAAATGACTGGAACTCTTACTCCGGAAGAGCAGAAGCGGTATTTTACTTTCAATGAGGCTGACACTGCAAAGTTTAAGTTTCAGGTTGACGAGTGGAAAAAAAGCAAAGATGAAAACAGTCGTTTTAATCCAGGAAAACTGATTGAGGTCGGAGAAATTCCGCCTTTGTTCAACGCTCTTGGAATTGCAGACAATCCGATTGAAGTGCAGTATTCAACTCTTTCAAAATTGGTTCGTCCTTTGCCGGAAGGCTATCCGAACGAGGCTCAGGGGCACGCTCTTTCAGTTGATGACATCTACTCAATTCCAAAGCAACTGGCTGACCCTGTAATGGTGTTCAAGTCGCGCACACGAAACGACAGCTATGTTTTCTTTACAGAGCGGAAAGATTCCCAGAACCGCAGCATCCTGATTCCTATGGCTGTAAACAAGCGCAAGGGAAGAATCGTAATCAATGAAATTACTTCAATGTACGGAAGAAATAACGAGATTGATTTTGTAAAGACAAATATTGACGAAGGCAATCTGATATATGCGGATAAAAAAAGAAGCCTCGAATGGGAACGTGAATGTAAAGTACAATTCCTTACACAGGGTCTCCCAAGTCAAGACTCTATAGGTAATATACTCACAAAAGAGAATATTGTCAAGTTTATTTCCACTGATGTTGAAGCACGAAATTTTCAAGAAAACTCAAATCCGTCAATAAAAAAATCACAAGGAGATTCTATGAATAAAAACAAAAAAAACACATTCAATGACACGCCGGTTTTCAAGAATGCAAATTTGTTTCTTGAAGAAAACAAGAAAGGTGAGCTTCCGTTTTTCGCAGGAAAAGAAAAACTAAAAGACGGAAAGGAAGTTATTGAAATAAGGCCTCATCCGGTTGTGGATGCAATCACTGGAAGGCTGGTGCTTGGAACAAACCAGATTCTTGCCCAGGATGTATTCCTTAAGACCGGGGAATATCCGGCAAATATCAATGTAATCACATGGGCGGAAGCGAAAGCAAACGGAATTCAGTTAAAAAAAGGCACATCTGGCTATACAATTTCAACAAAAGGCAAGGACAACAGCTACAATATATACAAGCTGTTCTCTGAAAATGCTGTAACAGAAAATTCCATCGGAAACCTTAACCGGGCAAAATATTCAGCGGCCGTGAAATTGAAAATAGCTGTTCTGAACAGGCAGCTGGAACAGGAAGAGAATGAACAGAACAAGTCTATAATACTCTCAAACCTGGCTTATGCGCATCTTGACAATATCCAGGGAAATATCCTGCGTCCTAAGGAAATTCAGCTTGGCCTTGAAAAGTTCCGCCAGGGAAATGAGCTTGAAGCCCGGACAAAGGAAGTTGCTGATTATATTGAAAAACTTCCAAAGGATGTAAAGGAGGTGTTCAAGGAAAGGATAATGACATCAAGCGGAAAATTCGACAACACAACGCCGGAAGGTCTTGTAAAAAACTATAATCCCCTGCAGTTTGAAAAACGTGCCTCCGAGAGACTTGAAAAAGCTGCTGAAATACAGAAGAACAGGCCGGAACAGATTATTGACGCAAGAAACTGCACAAGCTCAACAACTTTCATCGCAAAATATGCGGCGGCAACATCGCTTGCAAAAGCGAACCAGAATGTAAAGTTCATTACTGACAAGTCCACAAATGAAAAAATACAGAAAGATTTAAATGCAACTTTGGAAAAATCATTTTCTGAATACAACCATTCCAAAGTATTTTCTATTGGCGAAGAAGCAAATGAACAGTGCAGGGCAGAACTAAAAAACTTCCGCTCCCAGCAGCAGGCAATGAAATCACAAGAAAACGAAATTGAAAAGAAAAAGGATTTGGACCAGGCAATAGATATTAGTCTTTCATAGTTTCTCATTTTTTGATATATTAACGTTGTCTAGGGGTGTGGAATTATTTTCCGCTTCTTTTTAAATCCGCTTGTGTTTTTACAGGCGGATTTTTTTATAAATCTAAAAAAGGTAGATTGTAATATCAAGTTGAAACAAGATATTTAAGCGGCATTTCCATTGTGAAGCGCGGCTTTGTCTTGGAATCTGACAAAAATGAAACAGTTCGAGTACATGACACCAGAAACAGTTGTAAAGACTTATGAAGATGCAAAAACTGGATACACAACAGCAAACGGCCGGCTTAAGCGTGTCGAAAAATTCACAGGCTCTTTCAATGCCTATCTTAACAAGCTAGGAAAAGAAGGCTGGGAGTTTCAGGCTGTAGGCGGAAACGGCTTCGGAGTTTTCGGAAAAAGGGAAATCCAGGAGCGGTCAAACACAAACAGCTGGCAGAATTCAACTTCAGTTTCAAGATAGACGGCTGTTGTAAAACCTGTGGGAAAGTAAACTCAAAAAAATTTGCTTTTCCATAGAAAGACAGTAGTGGTTCTTGTTTATCTTGTTTCATCTATCGCATTTTTAATGAAAAAGAAAAATACTGAATCTGTTCTTCCAAGACAGATTGATGCACATAATCTAAAAACCATTTATTATCACCTACTTTTATTTATTTCTTCATACTTAGAAATAAATTCTTTATGATAATTAATCGCAGAGGCTAACAATTCATCATAAGTTTTTACAATTACGGAATTTGAATTTCTATAAGATTCCGCCATTTCCTGTACGACATCATCACTAGAAAGACATTTTCCAATTATAAAACAACTTATCGTATAAAGATTTTCATTTCCCAAGTGTTTCTTAATAAAAGTTTTATATGCAAGTGCTTGGCTTAATTCTTTCTGACCTAACACTTTGCCAGGCCGTTTTAACTCTATAATAAATAGATTTCCAGCAAAATTTTGACACAGGAAATCTATTCGTCTGTCATTCTCGACAGGCTCATTTATATCAGAAAATTTTTCTTTTAGCAGTTTTGAATATGTTACTTCATCTTGGAAATTCATTATTCGAGGATCAAGCAACCAAGGAAATTGCTTGAAAAAATCATGCATAATTGGAACTTCTTTAGCATCATTTTCAATATTACTTTGAAATTGTTTTATAGTCTGTATTCTAACTTCTGATAATTTATACATTTCTCGAGCTTCTATTATTTTCCATTCATTAAGTAAGTTCAGAAGCTCTATATTTGATGCGTCATTTTCCCCCATCTCTTCGGCAAGTTCCTTAAAAGATGTAAACTGAAATGAATCTTTCACAAAGCTTGCTAATTCAGCGGCTTTATCATTTTCAATACCATCATTTGAAACTATTGCCTTTACTAGTTTTTTTGCAAGAGATTTATCATGTTTTGGAAGGTCTTCAACCCATGTATCAATATCAACACCTGTTTTTTTCTTTATATCTTTTTTCTTATCAATTTCAATAAAATCTCGACGCTGTTTATAAACAAATGAAATAATAGCTTCCAGATATTTTTTTAATTCATCACAACGCTCATCTTCCCAATTCAGAGATTGTCTGTTTGTAGAAATTACATCAGGTTCCCATTCATCAATAAAATCAATATCAAGCCAGCCTGTAAGATAAGAATATCCAAAACTTGTTGCTGTCACATCAAAAAAAGTATGTTCGTTTACAAGCTTTCCTCTAGAAAAAAGAGCAATACCTCTCATGTTCTCTGGTATCGTTGTTGTACTAGCAATGATTTTTCCATTGACTTTAGTTTTTTCAGAATAATCATATTTAAATTCTTTGTCATTGAAAGGGAAATCCCATTCTTTATAAATATTTATATTCTCAAACCGAAGTTTATTTTCAACTTCAATTTCAGATTCATTGTTATACTTTATAACAACATTAAAATCTTTTTTATCGAAAACAGAAAATGTTTTTGAAAGACGAATAGCTATATCCATAGGCTTAAAAGATGATTTTCTAGCTATATTTGAAAGCGTCAATCTTGTTCCGTTTGGTAATTTTGTTTTTTCATTCTTTTTTATAATACAAGGCTTATATACTTTATCACTATTTTTTAATTCTTCCCAATCCATTATAAAAGAATTTAACAAACCATTTGAAACTGTTGTTATTTCAATTGTTTTCGCTATACCAAAAAAAGCGAGTTTGCCAATACCTTTCTTACCAATTACAAATCGCTTGCCAGAACGAGTTTTTTGGTTTTTCGCGTCACCATCTCTACGGTTTCTTCCAATAACTAAAAAACAATTATTGATTTCATTAAAGGTCATTCCATGCCCATTATCTTCTACTGAAATTGTTTTATTTGCTACATCAGAATCATTAAGAATAAGGATAACTTTATTGGCATCTGCATCATAAGAATTCGAAACCAATTCAGCTATAACAGGCGGCAATGTTGAATACATTTGAATTCCAAGATGAGAAATTGTATTTGGATCAAAAGTCATTTCTAATTCTGTTTTCTTTTCATCAGACATTGTTAATCTCCTGTAAAAGCAGACCTAATTTCTCTCCATATTTTGGAGGAACCGCATTTCCAATCAACCGAGCAGCAGTCTGTATATTTTTAGTTCTAAATTCATAATCATTAGGAAAACTCTGTAACCGCGCTCCTTCCCTTACAGAAATACATCTATTCTGATCTGGATGTCCGAACCTGCCATTTGTAAAACTTAAGAATTTCGTAGTTATAGTAGATGAAGGTTTATCCCAATATAAACGTCCATATACATCTCTGAAAGAATTATCTCGACCAATATAGCATTTTAACTGTAGTTCTGGATTGTCTTTAAATGCCATTCTAGTTCCACCGTCTTTTTTAACAATTTTGATTCGTTCTAAATTAATTTCGGAAAGACTTCTCGCCGTATGGAAACGAACTGTATTTTCATCCCGATATCCAGCTGGGATTTTTGGAAAATCTACTTCATTGCCTATTGCTTCTCTAACAGTAACAATATGTTCTTCGTGTTCAGGCAAATGAACCTGTCTGTCGAGTCTAGTTGCAATCAGAGAAAACCTGCGTCTGTTTTGCGGAATACCATAATCTTTCATATTCACAACATCATAAACGCATCTGCCATTTTCTCTGTTTCCATAACCCAGCTGTTCAAGTTTCTGCAAGAAATCATTAAGTATTGATTCCCTGTTGCTCATAATTCCAGGTACATTTTCTACAAGAACATAACCTGGTCTATAGTATTCGACAAATTTTTCAAAATAAAGGAGCAAGTCTTTTGTTTTTCGGGATTTTTCTTTTGATGAACGGATGATGCTGTAAAACTGGCATGGACTGCAGCCAACAAATATCATTTCATCATCATTTGGATGGACATCAAATTCCTTTTCAAAATAATCAAGGGGGAGTCTTGTTATATCTTCATTTACAAAACGAGCGGGAGAATTATTTGCTTCGTAAGTCGCCTTTGCTTCCAGGTCTAAATCTACACCTGCAACGACATTTATTCCTGCCTGAATGAGTCCGTTTGTCATTCCACCCCCTCCGCAGAAGAAGTCAACTGCACGCAAAGTATAATCCTCCAAAGATATACATATTATAGCACAAAATGTAATTTTCTGCCATAGAATTAATAGCGTTCAAAATTTTATAGAGAATGCCTTTTTTATAAATCTAAAAAAGTATTTGCATTTAGATTAATTCTAAACTAAAATATGTCTATGTCTGTAAGAATCCGGATTCCTAAAGATGAATATTTCACAACCTATGCAGAAGGCTTTTTTCTTGGCGAGCAGATTATAGACAATGAGGTTTATATCCTGCTTGACGAAAAATATCCTGTCATTCTCTATTACACATACCACAACCACAGGCGGCTTTATATCTGTTCTGACCCTGCTGTTACAAATTTCAAGAATATATGCAGTTTTCCAAATGTTTCAAAGGAGCTTGCGGTCATAACACAGCTCAGGGGAAGAGCTTTTGATCTGTTCAAGGAAAACATGGACTACTTCAATGCTGCTACAAAAGGCAAAGTCTATGAGCTTCCGGCTTCATTTTTCTGGGAGCTTTCATTCCAGTGCAAGAAAAAATGCAATACCAGAGAAACAATAAACAGGCTATGGAGCTTGTACAATCCGCTTGAAAAACTTACAGATGTAAAATGGGAAAAAAAACATGGAACAAAAAAATGAAATTCTGAATTTTCTTGACATAAAAAATTTGTTTTTGAAATATTGTTGCGCCCGTTGTTTTTTCAGATACCTATATTCAGATTTACACATCATCAGAATTAAAGAAAGACTTATATATTCTTGTGATTGAATTTAAAACCGGCGAGGAGCTTGAAATTGTTTGCAATGTTGAAAAGATTACTGAGAAAAGCAATTATTTTTGCTGTTATTTTGATGATCCTTTGCCAGAGTCCTTTGCGTTCAAAGTTACGGAGCTCATGGCTCTGGATAAAATATCAGATAAGCGAAGTGAGGAACGTTTTGAGATAGGACTTGACCACTGGCAGGAATTTGGGCTGGACAAGCCGGACTGCTGTTTTATTCATAATGGACACTGCATAAAATGTATCGCCAGCAATGTAAGCGTTCATGGAATTCTTCTGATTGGAAGCAGAAGCTTTGCAAGAATCGGTGAGACTGTAAGTTTCTGCTGCGTTGCTGACGGCAGGCAGATTAAACAGACCGGAGTCATAATAAGCACAAGCTGCATCACTAAGTCATACTTCAAATATGCGTTAAATTTCATTGAACCGGTAAGTTTATCCTGGATAAAACTTATTAAAAACTACGATTTGAACTTTTCAAAAAACTGATTTTCAAGTAAGGTTTAAATAGAGCGTCATTATGCATAAATTATATGTGGAAGAAAACGAATTATCCTACGGACAGAAATTTCTGCTTGATTTAATCGACAAACGTAAACTCTCAGAATTTACACGGACAGAGCTGAATTCTTCCATACATTTCACTTATTTATTTCATCTTGGAACAGGGCAGCTGAAATTCGCAGGAACACAGGATGTCTACAAAATGCGCCACATTGTTTTTCCTGACAACTGGTTTTACAAGATTTCTGATCCTATGCCTGCTGAAATAAAACTTTCAGCACCGACAGAACCGTATGATGTAAAAAGGACTGTAAATTTTAGGAAGCTTCAGAAAATGTATGACAACAAGGAGCTTTATAAATTTGCAAAAGACCATGATTTCAACTACATCACATTCAACCATATAATTAAAGGCAGATACGGAGTTTCATCCGCTGTCATTAATAAATTCAAGTCATATTTCAAGCCTTACCTTTGGTTTGTGTATGACAATGAACTATAAAAAGAAGAAAACCCGACAAGACCTGAACAGATTTGTCAGCCATTTACACAGAAAATTTTACAAGGTCAACCGAAGCGCCTTTGCAGACACCCGGTTTTTTATAAAAAATTTACTTTCCGCTGTACGTCTTAAGACATTTTCTTGTTCTAAGTACTACAGTATAGCCGACAGGAATTTCAATTCCTGTGTAAGCATTTTTTACATTGACAATAATGTTTCCAAGTTCTTTTTCTGTATAGCTTGTATCTGTTGAAGGTTCCAAAACTGCAGAAACAGTTTCACTCATAATGCCTGTTGCTTTTTCAGTGCCGTCTTCTGCGGTTTCCAGTATAGAAACAGATTTTGCAAAATCATTATGCCTACCAACCTGATCTCCTCTTTGTTTTGTGCTGCCTTTCCACTTCCAGCAGGATTCATCAGTCGCATCACTCTGATCTGGCTGAATATAATAAAGCGCGATTTTTTTAAATTCATCCACTGAATAGATTTTTCCTTTCTCATCAGGATTTTCAACAAGACTCCAGTATGTTGAAGAGCCTATTGACTTATGCGCTGAGTTGTCTTCTGAGTCCCCGCAAAGCCACTTTTTATCATCAACATCTGCTCCTTTTTTTCCTGTTTCAAAGGCTATATCAGAGTAATCATCAGATACAAGTCCCCAGTGGTCATTATAATTATTATGGTCTCCATTTAATTCTATCCAATGATGATTAACCTCATAATGAAGCCATTTCAAATCTGTCTTGAAGTTCAGAAGCTTTACTCCGCTATAACTGTTTTTATAGCCAGTTGAATAGAATACTGGAATCTTTGCCCATTCAATTCTGTACTGCTGTTCTGTATAATCAACCGGCGCTGTTTCACTGAGCATGAATTTTTCCAGATGCTGATTGTCCTGCTGAACTTTGCAGTGGTTTGAATTATTGGGAGCCACCTTTCCAACAGTGCTTTTTACAGAATTCTTTCCGCCAAGAATGGCCTTGAAGCTGACTGTTTCTCCATCGCCAAGATAGATTGTGTTCGTAACATTGTTGACTTCACTCCAGCAGCCGTCGCTTGACAAGATTTCAAGGCTCACAGGAATGTTCTTGTATCCGAACTTCAAATTTATGTTCTTTGAGCCTACAATCGCATTGTTCACTGGATTTCTGGCCGTTATCACAACATCTTCTCCGGCGGAACTTGTATCAGTACGTGGAACAATTTTAAAATAGCCTTTCCGCTGCTCAATTGTCTTTTCTGTTATGACTTCTGTTATAACAGCGCAGTCCACGTCCGGAATTTCAAAGACAGACCCGCTTGGCGTGACTGTATATCCAATTGTATACTCGCCAGTCGGCTCTCCGTCTATTTTCGGCGTGGCAAGAAGGGTAAAATCATAATCCCAGCCGCACATCACATTCAAAGTCGCGGAGCTTCCGTAGGAGTTGAAAAAGTACACCTGCACAGATGAGGCACATTCTGAAAGCCCTGTTATCCGCACAGAACCTTTTCCGTTAGCCGCATCTGAGATTCCGTTGTTAGACACAGTGAAATGCTCTTTTCCGTCTGAAGTCATAATTTTCCAGTTCAATGTCGCATCTGTAGGAAACATCGTGTATTCAATATCACGGGCGTATTCTGCCACAGGCTGAACCTTTACTGTGCTGTATCCAAATGAAAGCGTCTTGCTTTCGTTTACAGTCACCTGGCATTTTTCGCACTGGCCGTTTGCTGTTGTAGCGTAAACATATGTTGTTCCCGGTCTTACGGCATATACTGCGGTTGTCTTTCCGCTGGAAGCAAGAAGCCGCACTATTTCATTGCCTCCGACTTTGTCGCAGCTCCATGCTATGTTTTTATACTCATCGCTGGTTCCATTGTCAATTTTTGCGGTGAGTTCGGTTTTTGCGCCTTTGTCAAGAGTTACATAAGTTTTATTGATTGAAAGAGTATGCTCTCCTTCCTCTGAAACAATGATATGGTAAACAAGATCTGCCGCGACATCTGGATGATGAACTGTCAGAGTTGTTTCGCCGGAAGCAACTGCTGTTCCATAAACGGACGCGCCGGTTGCCTTGTAGTTTCCGTTTGAATCTTTCTGGGCGCCGGCGAGCTTTAAAACGGAAGGATTTCCTGAGGTCCATTCAAGGCTGTAAATATCTGTGGCCGGGCTTGATGTTCCAATAAGCGAGGCGGAGAATGTCTTCGAGTCTCCGATATCCATTGTATAAATTGTCTGCGTTCCGGAAATATACGAAGAAATTTCAGCGGCCGGAGTTACATTCACAAGAAGGTCAGTTTTTGTCTCTGCATATGTTACAGTTCCTGCTTTCATTTTTGCATGAACTACGCAAGTTCCCTGCTGAAGCCCTGTTATTGCGCACACCGCATTTGTTCCTGTTACTGTCGCAATCTGCGGATTGTCAACAGAATATTCAACGGTTGTATTCACATTGGCTGTTGGAACCTGCATTGAAACATATGATGTGTTTCCGGCAACTATAGTCTTTGAAGTATCTCCAAACGCAAATGAAGAATACTGCTGAACCTTTATGACTACAACCTGGTCGTAAGGAGATTTCGGATGATGAACTGTAAGCTGAGCAATGCCTTCCTTAAGCGGCGTTATTATTGCTGTGTTTGCTGAATAAGTCATATCAACAATATCATATACATCCAGGGACCAGTTGAAATTATATTTGTCAGTTGCTGTTCCATTCACAAGTGTCGCGGTTATTGTCTGGTCCGCTGCGGTCGGAAGAATGCTCATTATGTTTCCGGAACTTACGCTTATTGAGCAGTCTGTTGTTACAGCCTCAGAACAGATGCACATAATTAGCTGGTCATAAGGTGTTTTCGGGTGGCTCACGCGAAGATATGTTATTCCTGGACCAACTGCTCTTACTTTTCCGACTCCGTTCTGTCCGTAGGCTTCTATCACAGAAGGATCATCGCTTGTCCATGTGAAATCAATCAGGTCTGTGTCGTTTCCGCCTATAAGATCAGCGGTAACAGTTGTAAATGACTGAGAAACTGTAAGCTCAATAACAGGCTGGGATACGGATATATAAGGACACTTTGCAACCACGGCGGCATCAAGAACCTGAACAATGATTTCAACGCCATAGCGGCAGCCTGCGCTTTCGTTCCTGCAAGTTATAACCGCAGTTCCAGGCGCATTGCCGACAATCACAGCTGTAGATGTTGCAGAAGCCTGAATTCCGGCAACAGAATTATCTGTGCTGGTCCATGCATACCCGGAAAGAACTACATCATCCGCATTTTCAATATCTACAGAAACCTTTTTGGTGCTGCCTTCTATCAATGTGATGACAGGCTGGGAAGTTGTAAGATACTTAAATCCAGCAAGCTCCTCATCTGTGTTTCCAATAATAACAGGAATATGCCTCTTTATTGCCGTGGATTCATGGGAAACAACAAGTTCCGTCTGGCCTCCGCCAACAGGTTTTATATAAGCTTCTCCAGTTGCATACCCTGAAATAAGAGAGGCTATGCTTTCGTCTTCTATTTCAAAACTGAAACCTGTTTTATCCGCATCATTTCCATTGACAAGATAAGCCTTCAAAACATAAGGTGAAGAATCTTTCTTCAGAACTATAATATCTGTATTTGCAGATATGTATTTCACAGCCGGCGAAGTTGTAACATATTTTTCCCCAATACGTATGTAAATTTTCAGTTCATTTTCACTCAGCGGATGTTTTACATAAAGCACGCATTCGCCCTCTCCTGCAGCTGTTACAGTAGCAGAAGTTCCGTTGCCTACAACAGTCGCTTTAGTTTCATCTGAACTTGACCATGATATATCCTTGTAGTCAGATGATTTCATTCCTATGGCTGAAACAGAAATGCCTGTGGTTGCGCCAATACTTGGAATGACAACAACATTTTGAGATGTTGAAAAATAAACCGAAGTTTCCACAGTTCCAATTTCAATATTTTCAGGATAAACAGTAACATGGAAAGAAGCTGAGGTGTCTCCATAAGTTACTGTCGCAGTCGCTGTTCCAGCTTTCTTGCCAGAAACAACGCCTGTAAGCGGCTCATTCACATCTGCTTCAATAGTAAAAACCGAAGGATCGGAACTTGACCAGGAAAGGCCTGAAACTGTTGAAAAATCAAGCTCTGCTCCAGATTCATTGTAGAAACCTACTGATGATGTATATATATTTACACACTTTCCAACATTTACGCTGTAATAAGTTTTGTTTGAATAAAACGCCTTGATTGCATCAAGTTCTTCCTGAGTATCCGCTGTAAGAACAAGCACTTCTTTTGGCGTTTCTACTTTAGGATGGCTTACAGTCATATTATGAATAGCAGAGCCTTCCGCACGTGATCTAAGCTCAGCAACTGTCTCATTTCCGATTACATCAAGCATCGGGCTGGTAGTTGCCCATGAAATAGAGGATTCATCAGTCTTGCTTTTAGAATCACCGTTAAGGCTTACTTTATAAGAAGCAGTTTCACTGTTAAGAAATTTTACAATTCCATCACCTGTAAAATACAAAGTTGATTCCAGCACTGCATAAGAATCAAGAACTTTAACAAGAATTTCAGTAGGATAGTAAGACTTGGAATTTGACACTGTGATAGAAGCAGTTCCCACAGAAAGCGGCTTTATGATTAAAACACCTTCAGCAGAGCTCAATGCGGCGCGCCCTGATTCATAGGTGTTGTCATTAGTTGTTGTAACAGAAATAACATCTGACTGACCGTCCAACGGATTCTGTTTTATGTTCCAATGAAATTTTCTTTCATCGCCGGAAGATCCGCCTTTCAGCGTGACTTTCACTTTTGTTTCTTCTGCACCGACTTTTGTTTTTATATAGTTCTGAGTTGTAGTGATATAGCAGCTTGCATCAACAGCATCTGCCTTCTGGTTTTCACAGACAATCAAAATTTGTCTTTTCTTCTGGCATGAAGGATGACCTATAAGCATGGAAGTAGAGCCGTTATGACGGCCCTTAAGCGATATCTGATTTCCAAATGACCAGGCCTCAACATAATAATCATCTTCTATTTCATATGTAAAATCTGAAACAGAATAGTCCTTTTCTGCTGTCAAGCCTGCAATTGTTGAAGTGACAACCTGCTCAGAATCTCCGTCAATAATAACCACATCAGGCTGCGACGGCACAATATAAGCAGAATCAACAATTTCTATACTTCTCACAAGAATATCAAATGGAATATTATTGTCGGCTTCCTTGTTTGTCACGCGGATAGTACATTCTCCGCCTTTCAGAGGCGCAACGAGACACTCATTCTGATTTGCAGAAATAGAAACACAGTCTTTGTCGCCGTCCAGGATTTCCCATGAAAAATAGGATTTATACAGATCCGACTTAGGATTTTCCAAATCAACAGAAATTTTTTCCTCACCTTTATTAACATAAACCGTCTTTATGTTGTCACGGCTTGTGATGTAAGTTGTCCTGGTAGGATCATCTATGACATAAACACCAATGTAGTAAGGGTAGGTTGCGGCGGAATTTGCAACTTTTATTCTGGAATATCCCTCAGAAAGACCTTTTATAAGACAGTACTGACCATTGGAAGAAATGCTTGCAACAGACGGATTTTCTATTGACCATGAATAGTTAAGATTGTCGCTGACCGTTCCATTATACAGCGACACATGGATGCGTTCAGAAGAATTTGAAGAAAGCTGAACAATGCTTGTTGACGAATAAATATAAGGCTCGCTTGTGTCCACATAATTTTCTGAATATCCGGAAACTGTGACAATGCATGTACAGGCACGGCCTCCGGAAGAAACAGTCAGTGTAGACTGGCCTTCTTTTTTGCCTGTAATCACGAAACCGCTGTTTGTAACCGATGAAATAGAAAAATAAGTTTCCTCATAATCGAATTTCGGATTCAAATCAGCACTAGAAGGAGAATAAGAAAAATATACATAGCTCATTTCTCCAACTTTCACAGAAGCAGATGTTGAGCTTATTCTAAAATAAGAAAGTGCTGGCTCGCTTCTTTCATTATCACCGTCTGCAAAAAAATCACACGAAACAAAACAAAACACGGCTATAAAAACTGAAACTATAAAATTGATAAACCTTTTAGGGGAGCGCCTCCACAGATTATTTTCCAATAATCTGATTTTAGTTATTTTTTTTAGTTTATTTAAAATCAATAAAAATAACAAGGCAAAAAAAATGGAGCCTCAGAACTGAAACTCCATAAAAATACTGTTATCTCTAACAGCTGGCGAAGCCCCCTAAAAGTCTTCGGATTCAGAAAATATATTGATTTCTAATTTTAGTCAATAGAGATGCCAAAAAGCCATTTAAAACAGCATATTGACAGCCGAGAATGAATCTTTTATTCCAATAATCTCATTCTGAAGAGAAAAACGCGTATAATAATCTGTCATGTCCATTGTCGCATGCCCCACAATGCGGCGAACCTGCTCTGACTCCAGGAAAGTCCTCATAAAAGTTACATATGTAAAACGCAACGAATGAGGTATAAGTCGTCTGTTCGGATCATACACGCCTGTTTCATTCAAAACCCTTTTGAACTGCCGCCAAAGATGCTCTTTTGCCACAGGTTTTTCTCCAGTATGATTATAAAACAGAAAATCGTCAAATTTCCTGTTGTTTTCCACAATGTAGTTTTTCAGCATTGAAATCAGTTTATCTGACAATGGAACAACACGCGTCTTCTTATTTTCATCAGAGCCTTTTTTATTATAATTAGTACGGAATCCATCATTTTTGCAGAATCCGTTCACCAGAAGAATTTTTTCTTCCCAGAATATCTGGGACACTCTGACAGCCCGCAGCTCTCCAACTCGTAGTCCGCAGGAAGCAATTATATAAAATGCAAGAAAATCCGCGTAGTCTTTCCATGCTGCCGGATTCAAGATTCTTTTCAGTTCATCCATTGTAAAAACATCAGCCTTTTTAGTGTTGCGCGCAAACCGCTGGAAATGCGGTTTCTGAACCTGTGTGCTGCATTTCCATATTGTTTCGTCATAAACAGTAACAAAAGTGTCCAGGACATTGTTTTTCCAGGAACCGGAATGATTGTCATCATTCATGAAAAACAGTTCAACATCGCGAACCTTCAACTTCCTGATGTCGCATTCACCAAACTGCTTCAGCATAATCTCAATCTGATAGCGTTTTTGATATAAAGTTTCAGCCGCAAACTTTTTTCCAAGCATAGTCAACCGTTTTAAATGCTGGCTGTCCGGAAGATACATATCACCTGCGATATTTTTTATAAGATACTGGTCTTCATCCCAGATAGAAAGCTTTGAAGCGGTTTTCTCAGCTTCCTGTTTTGTCCGGCAGTTTTTCAGCAGTTTCTGATGTTTTTTTCCCTCATAATCGCGGTAACAAACATACCAGCCAGATTTTTTTTCACACAGATTATAACTATTCATAAAGTCTCCTCAGCTTTTAAAGCTCATTTTTTTTCGCCAACTCATGAATCAATCTGACAAGAATTTCGATAAAAACTGGATCAACTTTTTTCAAATCATTTAAAAGAGGATGCAATGAATTGTCCGTAGAGGAAATATCAGAAATATCCCCGGTAACCAGATACTCAACAGAAACATTCAGAACTTTAGCAATTTTTACAGCAATATCAGCTTTGGGAATAACATCCTTGTTGCTATAAGACATTATGGTGCTGTAATTTATCCCAACTTTCTCCGCAAGATCTTTTAGAAAAATTCCACGATAAAAACATTCCATTTTCAAATTGTTAGCAAAACTCAACTTTCATACCTCTTTTTTTATATTTTCATATAAAAAAAGAATGAATTAAAGCAATTGAAAAATAGACCGATAAAAAAATATTGACAAAAGTCAATTTTACATTTAATTTAAAAAATATCGGGAATCTTATCGAAAAGTTTTGAAAAGTTGTCTTTCCAATCTTGAAAATAAGAAACGATGCTTTGGGATGAATAAAAATTCTTATTGTCTAACTCCATATACAATAAGAAAATAGACAGAAAGAAAATTACCCGGAAGGGGACTTGAACCCCTAAGAAGTTGCCTCCACTAGGACCTGAACCTAGCGCGTCTGCCAATTCCGCCATCCGGGCATAAGAAATGAATAAAAGTAGTTTATCAAAATATTAAATTAACGTCAATACAAATTATTTTATACAGCTGTAAATTCCTATCATTACGCCAAGAAGCATTCCAAATGTCAAAATATAAATCCATGCGGGAAGCGATGTTTCGTGATTTTTTTTCCCCCCGCTGCCAAATTTTCTTCCTGCATGGGCAAAAATTTGGCTCAATGCAACAGAATTGCTGTATGTCTTTTCTGAAGCAGAATTTGAAAAACTGTTTTTTCCTGCAGCATATCCGCAGGAAGGGCAGCCTTTTTTAAATTCCTTGCTGGTTCCTGTTCTTCCGCAGTTGGGACATCTTACAGAAATAAAAAATTTTCCGCACGTTTTGCAAAGCTTTGCGTTTTCTGGAACTTCAGCGCCGCAATTCTCGCAAAAAAATTTAGCTTTCTTGCTTTTCATTGTTCATAGCCTCAATTCTAGCAAGCAGCGATTTTCTTGGCCGTTCAGGAAGTTTTGCAGGCTGCACATCTGAATTTGTTTTTTCATTCTTTTTCAGCAATTCAAGAAGTTTTTTTATTCCGTTTTCATCCGCAGATTCAATCCTGCCAAAAACGCCAAGTTTTTCAGCTTTTTTATTTTCATCTTCTGAAAAATTTTCCGCCGAGAATAATATTATTCTGCATTGATTTCTTAAAAGCCCGTTTTTCGCAAACTGCGCAAGGATTTTCCAGTGCCGCGGATAATCAGAAGCATTCAAAATGCAAAAATCAGGACTTATTTCTTCAAAATTATCCAAAGCTTTCAAAAACCAATGATAAATTATTGTATCATAGCCATTTTTGCAAAGCTCGCTGTTGAGAATTTCAAGAATTTTCTTGTCATCAGAAATCAACAAAATTTTCATTATTCAGTTCCTAAATTAGTTACAGTATAATCATAAATCTGCCAAATGCCTTCACGCTGACGAACTTTATATACATAGCTTTTCTTTTCACGGTAATTTGGATATTTGAACCATTCTGTAACTGTTACAGTTCCTTCCACTTTTGAATAAACTGTTCTTTCAATTTCAAACTTTTCAGGAACGGCAACAATATCATTGTCAATTCTGGACTGCATCAAATCTGCGCGGTAATTTTTCAACATTCTTGCGCGTTCCTCCGCAGAAGAGGAAATATATTTGCGTTTTGCAGATGCGTTTCGCTGAAGCATAGCCTCAACATCTAAATACAGGAAATACTGATCCCACAAAGATTTCTGGCGGGCAATAATCGTCTGCTCAACAACTTTGTCCGGGGAAATTTCTTCCGGCTTCAAAAGCTCGGCAGACTTGTTTTTTACAGGAAGAATAGAAGATGAAGCCGCAGAAGGCGACGGACGAATTTCTAGCGAAAGACGGTTTGAAGCTACATTCAAATATTTTGACTTGTAAAGTTCCGGATAAAATTTCAGCTCAACATAATAAACTGAAGGTTCTGAAATTTCTATGTAATCCTTCAAATTTTCAACAAAAGAATATTCCTCGCCGGTTTCAAGTGAAATTTCCCTGAAATAAACAGTCTGGTTCGTTGTTCTTTTTCTGATTGCCTTTTCTGTCTGCGGAAGCTGCAAATTCTTCACGTTGTAGCAGTTGAAATCAACGCTGAACATTCGGTCATCGGCGAGCTTGAACCGCATTGTTTCCGTGGAATTGTTTTTTATGGAAATATGCACAAAAATCGGGTTCGTATCAGGATTTTCCGGGTAATACATTGTCCGGTCATAATATTTTATTGACACGGCCATGCCGTCATATTTTGAAAAATCATTTTCTTCCGCGGCCAATAATGTCTGTCCAAAAATCAGCAAAGTTGCTATAATAGAAAAAAGTCGTTTCAATTTCATACTCCCTAAGTGCAGTTCAATTTGGAACTTCCTATTTTATTTATCGGCAAATACTTATGAATACATTATCTGCAAATTCACTTTATAATTTAATAAAAAACTGGCCGCTGGAAAAGGAAACTGTAAACAGCCTGTTTAACGAAAATATTGAATATCCTGTAAACATTGGAGGAATTCAAGGCTCGCTGCACAGTTTTTTCATAAGAAACTATTCAGACTTAAAAAAATCAAAGCTGCTCCAGACTTTAACCTACGGTCAGTCCGGGCTCGGCTCTAAAATCGCCGGAAACATAACTTCTGTTTCATCTGATTCGGCAGACATTTTTATATTCGTGCCGGGTGAACGAGAAGCCGCTTCATTGAAAGCAGATTTAACCACAACGTTCAGCGAGGCTGAAACAACCATAATTTCCGCATGGGGAACAGTTCCTTACCGGCCAGCAGCATCCGGCGCAAGAATTTTCGGGCAGAGGGCAGGCGCACTCGCAAAAATGGCATACAAAAACCCAAACCTTTCGGATATTATGAAATTCAAGCCGAAAATTTTCATTGTTCCGCTGCGAGTTATGCTTTCTCCGCTTCCGCCGCCGGAATACATACGGCGACATATCTTCGGGCTGGAAAAAAAGCAGCAGATTGACACAATAAATCTTTCAGAAAAACTCGCAGAAAACGGATATACAAGGGTTCCGCGCGTTACAGTTCCAGGTGAATTCAGTCTCCGCGGCGAAGTTCTTGATATTTTTCTTCCGGAAGAAGAAAATCCGGTAAGAATTATTTTTGATTTCGACCAGATTGAAGAAATAAAAATATTCGATGCGGACAACCAGACAACTATAAAAAACATTGACAGCGCGATAATTTACCCGATGAAGGAAGTCATTTGGACTCCGGAATATATTGAAAAACTCGAAAAAATTTTCTCTGAATATGACAAAAATTCAATAACAGAAAATTTACAGGAAAATCCAGAAAATCCAAGAATTCCGTTTTCAGAAAAAGCGCTGGAAGCCAGAAAGGAATTAATTGAAAAGCTGAAAACCGCGGGAGCAGGCGAGGGCGAAGAATTATTTTACCCAATGCTTTGGGATAAACAGTATTCAATTTTTGACTACATAAACAGCAATTCTCAAATTTTTTACCTGGACTTTGACCGCCAGGCAAATGCAATTGAAAGCATACAGCGGGAATTTTCCGGACTTTACAGAAAGGCTCGCCTAGAACTGCCGGTGTTTCCGCCGCAGGACCTGCTTTTCAACTTTGATGAAATAATAAAAAAACATGAAAAACGGATATATTTCAGGACGCTTCTTACATCTGCGGAAGAAACAAATAATTCAGAAGAAAAAACTTCATACAAAAAACTTGAAAGCGAACCTGCCACAAGCTATTTTGGAAACATCAATTATTTGAAGGAAGAGCTAAAAAATCAGCTTGACGACGGCTGGAATATTTTTATTTTTGCGGACAACCAGAACCAGGCGTTGAGAATCACGGAAATTCTAAAAGAATTTTCAGAGCGCGATAAAAATCCTTTGAAAATCATCGCCGAATCTATTTCTGAAGGTTTCGTAGTTCCTGAAATAAAGCTTAAAGTTATCCAGGAAAATGAAATTTTCGGAAGAAAAAAATATGTTCCAAAATCCTTGCATAAGGCAAAAAGCAAGGCGATTGACACGTTCGTGGAACTGAGTCCAGGCGATTATGTTGTCCATGTAAATTACGGAATAGGAATTTTCCATGGAATTGACCGGATCAAGGCGCTTGGAAACGAGCGGGATTACATAAAACTTCAGTATGCAGACGAGGAATTTGTATTCGTTCCTATTGAACAGCTGAATCTTGTTCAAAGATACATAGGAAATGAAGGCGAAAAGCCAACTTTGGACAGAATCGGGAGCAAATCCTGGGAAAACAGAAAAAACAAAGTAAAAAAATCAGTCGAGGATCTTGCGGAAAAACTCATAAGCCTTTATTCAAGAAGACAAGCATCCTACGGTTTTCCTTTTCCAAAAGACACAGAATGGCAAGCGGCGTTTGAAGCTTCTTTTCCATACGAAGACACGCCTGACCAGATTACAGTTACAGAAGAAATAAAAAAAGATATGGAAAAACCGCAGCCTATGGACCGGCTTCTTTGCGGCGATGTTGGCTATGGAAAAACAGAAATTGCAATGAGGGCGGCTTTCAAAGCTGTAATGGGCGGAAAACAAGTTGCATTCTTAGCACCGACTACAATTCTTGCCGAACAGCACTATGAAACTTGTGTCGAGCGCTTCAATAATTTTCCTGTAAAAATCGCGCATCTTTCACGTTTTGTTTCCGCAAAAGAGACAAAGCAAATCCTTGCAAAACTAGCCGCTGGCGAAATTGATATAATAATCGGAACGCATAGAATCATTCAAAAGGATGTTCAGTTCAAAAATCTTGGATTGATGATTATCGATGAAGAGCAACGTTTCGGCGTAAAAGACAAGGAGCGCCTGAAGACGATAAAAAACAACATCGACTGCCTCTCAATGTCGGCAACGCCAATTCCAAGGACACTGCACATGAGCCTCCTGAAAATCCGCGACATGAGCCTTCTTACAACGCCGCCTCAAGTCAGAAAACCAATAGAAACAATTGTGGACGAATATTCTGATGAAAAAGTCGCTTCAGCAATCAGGCGCGAAATAGAGCGGGGCGGCCAAGTTTTTTACCTGCACAACCGAGTTGAATCACTGAACGAAACAAGAATCAAACTAGAACGGCTTCTTCCTGAAATGCTGATTGAAGTTGCCCACGGTCAAATGTCAAGCGAAGAGCTGGACGATATTTTCAGACGCTTCAAGCTCGGCGGTTTCCATGTTCTTGTCGCAACCACAATAATTGAAAACGGAATCGATATTCCAAATGTAAACACGATAATTATTGACCGCGCTGATATGTACGGAATTTCACAGCTTTACCAGCTCCGCGGACGAGTCGGAAGAAGCGACAAGAAAGCCTATGCCTATCTTTTGTATCCAGAAAACAAGTCGCTAAGCGAAATCGCCATGAAACGCCTTCAAGTTATAAGCGATTTCACAGAACTTGGCAGCGGATTTAAAATCGCCATGAAAGATATGGAAATCCGAGGCGCGGGAAATCTTCTGGGAAGAGATCAGTCTGGAAACGTATATTCTGTCGGATTCGACCTTTACGTCCGGCTTTTGAACCAAGCTGTAAACCGGCTCATGGCGCAAGAAGAATACAAGGAAATTCCCGAAGTTCTTATGGAGCTTGAATACAGCGGATTTGTTCCAAACTCGTACGTTCAGAATCCTCAGACAAAAATGGAAATTTACAAGAAAATCGCATCTATCCAGACACGCGATGAACTTGACAGCGTTTACCTGGAGCTTGAAGACAGGTTCGGACCAATTCCGGATGAGGCAGCAAGTCTTCTTTCACTCGCAGAAATCAGAATAATCTGCCGAAAGCTGAATATCGCTTCAATAAAAGAGCATCAAGGAAAAGCAACAATTGAATTTGCAAAAGTATCAGACATTTCAATTGAAAAAGTTCTTAAGCTTATCAGAACTTCTGCAGGCTCTGTTTCGCTGGATTCAAAACGCCCGAACATACTTCTGCTGAACACAGGAAATATCACGCTGAAAGAAAAAAGCGAATTTATCCGGGAAAAACTTCAGCAGCTTTTGTAAAAAGGCTTCCGTTTTATTAAAACTGCGTAAAAAATGGCAAAATATTACTTCCTATAATATGTATTCTGTCTACCAAAACACAACAAATAATCCTTTTTTCTTTCTTTTTATTCAAATCTTCTCTACTTTTTATGAAAAATCATATTTTCGGCTGTTTATGCTCATCAGGATTCCTATTGATGTCATTGCAGTCAGCAACGAAGTTCCGCCGTAAGAAAGAAAAAGCAGCGGAATTCCGGTAATCGGCATAATTCCCATAACCATTCCGACATTTACAAAAAAATGCATCATGTACATTCCAAGAAAACCTGCGGCAATATATGAGCCAAAACGGTTCGCGCAATTCTTCATTATGACAATAGCACGCAGCATGATTATAAAATACAAAACAAAAACTAGAATTCCGCCTGCAAAACCAAGTTCCTCGGAAAGAATGCTGAAAATAAAATCTGTTGACTGCTCAGGAAGAAAACGATAATGGCTCTGCGTTCCATGCAAAAACGACCGGCCGAAAAGTCCTCCAGCGCCGATTGCAATTTTTGACTGGATAATGTTCCAGCCCGCTCCAAGCCTGTCAACATTCGGATCCATAAAAACAATCAGACGTTTTATCTGGTAATCTTTTAAAATTTTCTCACCGGCAGACGAAAAAATCAGTCCTAACGAAAGAATTGCAAAAACGTAAGCAATCCAGTAAAAATAATGGGCCAAATGAAAATATCTGCGTACAACAATGCAAAGAAGACAAATCAAAGTTGTGGCAAAAATAAGAATCAGCTTAAGCTTGAAATTTGCAAAAATTGCGGCTACGGCAAAAGAATTGTGCGCAATAAATTCATTCCAAACAGGAAGAATTGTAAAGGCAATCATCGAAAAACCAGTTGCAAGAAGAAAAATTATATAGCGGCTTGGAATTCCTGAAATAAAACACATTATAAAAAAGATTGGAATATAAACAGAAGCTGTGCCGAGGTCTGGCTGAATCAAAATAAGCCCAGTAGGTATCAAAAAAATAAAAAGCGCTACAACCATCCGCTTAAGCTGGTTTTCATTTATAGAAGTATCAAGATATTTTGCAAGCATCAGAACATAAAAAATCTTTCCAAATTCCGAAGGCTGAAAACCAAATTCACCAACTCCGAGCCAGCTTCTTGCGCCATGAGATTCACGCCCGAAAAAACGTGTGAACAGCAGCAAAACAATAAATCCAATAAAAAAATAACCTGCATGGCGGCTAAGTTTTCTATAATCATACAATGTGAAAAAAATCATAAAAACAAAGCCAATGCCAGCCCAGATAATCTGCTTTATATATTCATTTGTAACAAGAATTCCCGATGAATTAATTCCAGACGAATAAATAAATGCAACTCCCAGACCAACAAGAATCAGAACGCTGAAAATCAACACAAAATCAAAATTCTCAAGAAAACTTTTTTTCATTTTTTATTCCTGTCTTGCCCTGTTTCTTATAAGATAATTAAAACCAAGCGCCTGAACGGCTTCTTCGTATGTCTGCTTAGCGAAAATTCCCTGAAGTATTATGTTTGTCGCATACGGAGCCCACCATTCCCACGGATTGCAAGCTTCAACAATGCAGGCCACAACAACTTGATCTTCTGCAGGTCCGTCATACGGAGCGTAAGCGACCATCCATGAGTGCCAGCTGGTTTTGTATGGAGCAACTTCGGCAGTTCCTGTTTTTCCAGCAGCTTTTACAACTTTGTTGTGCATAGGATACTGAGGCGTTCCATCTGAAATTGTATAGCGCATTGACTCCTGAACTTGTTTCCAGACATCAGAAGAAACATCAGACTTTAAAAGAACTTCAGGCTTCACTTCCCTTATAACTTCATTTGAAACAGGATCCCTGACTTCCTTCAGAAGATGAGGCTTGTAGACAACACCGCTGTTTGCAACCATAGCAGCCATATTTGCAACATGCAGCGGCGTAGCAAGAAGATATCCCTGTCCAATCGAGGCAGACATTGTGTCGCCGCCAAGCCACTTTTCATGGTAACGACGCTCTTTCCATTCTGATGTAGGAACAAAACCTGACTGCTGGCTAGGCAAATCGATTCCAGTGCTCTGGCCAAAACCAAATTCCCTTGCATAAGCCGCAATTTTACTGATTCCAAGGTAATCCCGTCCGATTGTCCAGTAATATACATCGCAGGACTGAGCAAGAGCGTTTTTCATGTCAAGCCAGCCATGCCCCGGCTCATGCACGTGGCAATGGAATTTTCTGTTTCCATAATCAAGGAAACCTTTGCATTCTATTTTTTTTGCCGGCGGAAAAGCATCTTCTGCAAGCATAGCAGTGTTCATAATTATTTTAAAAGTTGAAGCCGGAGGATAGACCGCATTCACAGCACGGTTTATCAAAGGCTGATTTTTTATATCTTCAGCAAGAGTCTGGTAATATTTTCCAGCATCATCACCGTTGAACTGGTTCGGATCAAAAAAAGGATAGGAAACCATTGCAAGAACTTCACCATTTGCAGGCTTCAAAACAACAACTGCCCCTACCCGGTTTCCCAACGTTTTTTCTGCAAGCGTCTGAATTTCAGAGTCAATTGTAAGCACAAGATTCTTTCCCATCTGCGGCGGCTCAACAATAGGAATATCGGAAATAATCCTTCCGCGGACATCAACAGTCTTGCTTTCGCGGCCATCTTTTCCCTGCAGAAGACTATCGTACTGGCGCTCAATGCCAGTTTTTCCGACAATACTGTTTATTGTATAGCCCTTATTGTACATAACATTTATTTCTTCACGCGTAATATCGCCAACGTAGCCAACAATATGAGAAAGAGAACCTGTTTCAACATAGTTTCTTATCGGCTTGGAAACCCATGAAACGCCGGGAAGATCTGTTATATTTTCAGCTATATTTGAAATAACTGTAAAAGGCACATTTGTTTTAATCTGAAATGAATTGAATGAGCGCCTTGAATTTTTCGGAACTTTCTTGTCAATGTCAAATTTTGAAATTCCAAGCATTCCGGCAAGCTTTGTAGCAACCGTATCGTAATGGCCGAAAGGAATTTCCCCAGGAGTAATTTCAACCGCAAAAGATTCCGTATTGATAACCATAGGCAATATTGCATTCCGGTCAAAAATTTCCCCGCGCTGGGCAGGAATCGTGGTAACCTGGCTTGAAATTGTTTTCGACTGAGTTCGATATTCAGAACCATTAATTATCTGCATAGAAAAAAGCCTGTAAACATAAATCAAAAAAGCCGCGCAAAGCAAAAAAAGCAGAACCATTATGCGGGAATTTTTATCAATTGAAGAATTTCTAGCAAATTTTGTATGTCTGAATAAAGCCATCTTCCTTAAAAAGCTCCTCCAGTAATATTATCAATAACGATATACTTGTCAAAACAACCTGAAATTCTGAAAATAACAGGAGCAAGCAGGGAATTCAGCAGAAGTTCAGCGAAAAAACTTACAGAAACTATGGAATAAGTAACAACTGTATTTTGATAGAACAAGGAAATAAGCCAAGTAACAAAAACCTTTGCAAAAGTTCCGCACAATCCGATTAAAAACGGAATGAAAATTCCTTTGAAATTAAGATTCTTATTAAAAAATCCCGCAAAATAACAGATAATAGTCCGCAAAAGACAATTATATCCAAACGGGCAGCCTGTTATAAAGTCAAGAATCAAGCCGGACACAAACCCAGCAAGCACGCCAGCAGTTTTTCCATTCATCATTGCTATATAAATTGAAGCAAGAAGCACCAGATCCGGAACCGCAGGAAGAAAAGAAAGATTCGACAGAATCGCTGTTTCAATCATTGCAAGAATAAACAAAATCAATGTGGAAACCGAAAAAACTTTTATCATATTTATTCCTTATTATTTTCTTGCATCATTAATCTCTCGGATATCAACAACAACTACCGTTTCAAGCCTTGAAAAATCAATAATCGGAGCAAGCTCTATGTCAAGCGACGAATTGTAGTCAATGACTGAAATTTTTGAAATAGTACCAATCGGCAAATCACGCATATAGTTGCTGTTTTCCCCGGAAGTTACAACAACATCGCCGTAATGAAGCTCTTCAAGAACCCTTTTCTTTATGTAGTTCATTGAAAGCGGAAGATCTTCCTTCCCCTTGCCTGTTACAAGCCCTAAATCCCTTGTGTTTTGAATTCTTGCAGAAACTGTGCAGTTCATATTATAAATTGGCATTACAATGCTTGTGAACGCACCGACTTGAACAACTTTTCCAACAAGGCCTGAATTTCCATTCTGATAAGCAATTACGCTCATATTCTTTTTTATGCCGGATGAGCTTCCCTTGTTAATTGTAAAATACGCATAAAGATTATCAGCATCGCGGCTTATAATCTGGGCTGGATAATTTTTCTCCTCAAGGTAAGTTGTAAAATTCAACTGTTCAAGAAGACGCTCGTTTTCCTTGCGGATTTCCGCATTAGAGCGCCTCATCTGCTCATAGTTTTCAAGTTTTTTTGTAAGCTCAGCATATTCTTTTTTTAGCCGGGCAAGTTCCTTCACCGCACCAAAAGTGCTTCCAACACCATCAACAACCTTGTGAACGCCGGATTGCACTGAAGAGAAAACTGTAAAACCTATTTTTTTAAAGTTCAATACAAAACTTCCAGAACTAAAGCCCAGAAGCACTCCTGAAATGAGCACAAAAACCACGAGCAAAAGTTCTGGCAGCCTGAAGGAAAATTTACTTTTTTTTGCCATATATCTTAGTCATTTAGACTGTCATAAACAGAACGGTCTGATGACATATCCCTGAAAAGCTCAAAAGCCTCGCCTGCGCCAAGAGCAACACATTCAAGAGGATTTTCAACAAGAATTACAGGAACACCTGTTTCCTTCGAGATAAGCTTTGGAAGACCTTTCAGCATAGAACCGCCGCCAGTCATTACAATTCCACGGTCAATAATATCTGAAGCAAGTTCCGGAGGAGTCTGACTTATTACGCTCTTTATTTCCTCTACAATGCGTTTCACAGGCTCTTTCAGCGCTTCACGAACTTCAACACTGTCAATTTCCAGCCGTCGCGGAAGTCCTGTGATTGCGTCAGTTCCCTTAAGCTCCATTTTTTCAATAGTCTTGTCAGCGGAAGCATTTCCAATCTGAATCTTCAAGCGTTCAGCTGCCTGCAAAGAAATAATCAGATTGTGAACGCTCTTCACATGCTTAACCAAAGCCTCGTTGAATTTATCGCCGCCAACACGTATAGAGCTTGTGATAACCATTCCACCAAGCGAAATTACAGAAACCTCGGCTGTTCCGCCGCCAATATCACAAATCATATGTCCGGCAGGCTCGTAGATAGGAATTTTTGCACCAATAGCAGCCGCAAGAGATTCAGCAATTACTTCAACCTCTTTTGCACCAGCCTTCAATGCAGCCTCAATAAGCGCCCTTCTTTCAACATCTGTAACACAAGACGGAATTCCAACCTTCATTCTAAGAGATTTAAATATCTGATTCCTTGGAATAATTTTCTGGATAAAATATTTTATCATTCGTTCGGTGCTGTCTATATCAGCAATAACACCGTCCGCCAAAGGCCGGATTGCAATAATATTCGACGGAGTACGCTCAAGCATATTTTTTGCTTCTGAACCTACCGCAAGAATTCGCTTTGTGCCTTTTTCTACCGCAACAACAGTCGGCTCATCAATAACAATGCCTTTGCCACGAACATAAATCAGAGTATTGCAAGTGCCAAGGTCAATTCCAACGTCAGTAGAAAATCTATCTAAAAATCCCATAAATCCTCCCGGATTTTCCCTATTTATTTTAATTTAATTGTAGTCTGCCATTTTTTTCAAAGCGCCCTGATGACTAACCTGAACACGCAAAGCTTTCCGCCATTCCGCGCGGGCTTTCACCAAGTCGCCTTTCTTCTCATATATTACACCAAGTCCATAATATGCGTCACCAGAATTTTTAGTTTTTTGCAAAATACCTTCAAATTCTTTCTGCGCATCATCAAGCTTGTTTTCATCAATATAAATCAGCCCAAGAAGATTCATGCTTTTCAAAACAAGATTATCGTCCTTGCTGGAAGTTGTAATGCGGTAAAGATACTGTTTTGCCACAGAAGCCTGCCCAAGCTTATAATACTGTTCAGCAATTGAAAGCAGAAGAGAGTCAGACTCGCGCACCAGAAGCGATTCTGTAAAATACTGAATGCTTTTCTGCGGCATTCCAAGCGAAGCGTAGCAAAGCCCAAGATACTCAGAAATATCATCAGCTTTATAGCCATGCTCCTTGCTGGCAACAAGATATTTTTCCGCCAAATCAGAATAATAATACGTTGAAACTGTATTTTTATAGAAATAACATTTTCCCAGCATATACTCAAGCTGAGAGACAGCAGATTTCTTTGCATAAATAAGAGCAATCCGTATTGAATTTATAGCATCATCAAGAAACATCTGCCCATTAGAAGAATCAAGCGAGGAAACCGCAAGATAGAAACTCGAAAAGCCATGGTAAGTCAGCGCAAAAGTATTAAACGGATTTTCATCAAGAATACGCTGAGAAAGTTCATACACCGCCTTATAGTCGTATTCCTTCCACGCATTCAAAATTGTTCCTTTGTTTGCGGAAAAAGCCCTTCTGGAATTAATTTTTGAAAATAAAAAATATGATATACAGATAACTGCGGCAATGCCAAAGACAATAACAATGAGATTTCTTGCAAAATTGCTTTTTCGCCTTATTATATTTCCGTTATCCATAATGCAATTCTATAAAAAACAGACGGGAAAATAAGCCGGGTTCTGTCAACTGCTATGCAGTCCGTAACCATCTATCCGAACCATCTGTTGCCAAATGGCTTTAGCAACCTACCCGAAGTATACAGCCCGGAAACCAACTTCTATGCGGTCTTGCTCCAAATGAGGCTTGCCTGCTGAATCTGTTACCAGATACACGGTGGTCTCTTACACCGCCATTTCACCCTTACCCTTGCGGGCGGTTTATTTTCTGCTGCGCTTTCTGTCCGACAAGGGATATGCATAAAAATACATCTTCCATGTCAGCCCGGTTATTATCCGGCATTTTTCCGGTGGAGCCCGGACTTTCCTCACCGAAAATCTTTATCATCAAAGAATGCGGCGCGGTTACTTCCCGTCTGTATTAAAACAAAATCAAAAAATTGAAAACATTCTCCAATTTTTATTCATCAGACTCTGAATCACTCAAATCATCATCGTCATCAATAATTCCGTTTTCTTCGTCATCAATAAATTCCGATGCGTCTGAATCTTCATCATCCTCAAATTCATCTTCAAGCTCATCGTCAGAATCTGCAAGACTTCCAGTATCATTGTAATATGTAATCTGTTCGCCTTCTGTAGAAGCCTCATAATAAAGAATTCGGCTGCAATACGGACAGAAAAGAATGTTTTCACCTTCACGCACTTCATTTGCAAACTGCGCAGGAAGAATCATATGGCATCCAGTGCAAACGCCGTTTTTTACAGCAACAATACCTTCCGCATTACGCTGGATAATTCTCTGGAATTTAAAAAGAATTTCCTGGTCAAGACCTGGAACAATCTCTTTTTCTTTGTTTTTAAGCTCTTCAATTTCAGATTTGAATGAAGACAACTGTGAATCCAAAATTTTCTTGCTTTCATTCAAGCTTGTTTCAGTCGAATTTATAATGGCTTCGTTTGTCTTAAGAATATCATTAAGTTCAGCCAAAGTCTTCTCTTCTTTCTGAAGTTCCCTTCGAAGATCAGCTTCTTTTGCCGAAGCCTCAGAAATCTGCTTGTCCAAAGCCTCGTATTCGCGGTGTGTTGTAATATTGTCCATATTTTTTTCACCGTCTTCACGGAGCTTAACAGCTTCATCAAGTTCAATCTTAAGCTGTCCAACCCTTTCTTTTACAGCTTCATAATCTCTGTTTTTCTCAATATATTCCTTCTTAATGCGGGCAAGAAGCTCATCCTGAGAAGTCAACTGTTTTGGCGCTTCATCAATTTTTGATTCAAGCTCGTACTTGCGGCCAAGAATCACCTGAAGACTTTTCAACCGGTCAAAGATTTCTGTTGTTACCATTATAAGTTTTCCTTAATTACTGATGTATCTTTAAAATATATAGAAAAAAATGAAATATGTCTATAAAAGCGACCTTAAAAATAGTTTTTTAGGACATTTCAAGACAAGTTTCATCTTTCAAAAATTCAGAGATTAATTTTCAATATAATCCCTGAGCCCGTTCGCACGGCGAGGATGTCGGAGACGGCGCAAAGCCTTCGCTTCAATCTGGCGGATTCGTTCCCTAGTAACATTGAAATAAAGTCCAACTTCCTCCAATGTAAGAGAATATCCGTCGTCAAGGCCGAACCGCATCTTCAGAACTTCCTGCTCGCGTGCCGGCAAAGTTCCCAAAACCTGACGCAACTGTTCCTGCAGCAGCTTGTATGATGTCTGTGTCGCAGGATTTTCAACTTCCTTGTCCTCAATAAAATCTCCCAGCGAAGAATCCTCCTCCTCGCCAATCGGAGTTTCCAGGGAAATCGGCTCACGCGCAACATTCTTCACTTGCTTAACACGCGCAACCGGCCAGCCAAGCTGCTGGGCAATCTCCTCATCGGTAGGCTCACGGCCAAGTTTCTGCAGCAGCTGCCGTGACTCACGGACAACTTTGTTGATCTGCTCAATCATATGAACCGGAACACGGATTGTTCTCGCCTGGTCAGAAATGCTTCTAGTTATCGCCTGGCGGATCCACCATGTTGCATAAGTTGAAAATTTAAATCCTTTTCTGTACTCAAATTTCTCAACAGCCTTTATAAGACCGATATTTCCTTCCTGAACAAGGTCGAAAAACTGAAGTCCGCGGTTCGTATATTTTTTAGCAATCGAAACAACAAGCCTGAGGTTCGCATTTATAAGACGGTTCTTCGCGTCTTCCATCATTTTGCTGCCGCGCTTGATTTCCTGGGCTTTTTCAAGAATTTCGTCTATTGTATTTTCAAATTCATATTCAAATTTGCTGAGCTTGCGGTCTATTTTCTGAATCTGAGTGTAAATATCGCGGATATCATCCGTTGTCATATTAAGCTCAGACTCGATTTTCGCAGTTTCAGAGCGGATAGAAATGCGACGGCCCAATGCACGGAGCTCTATAGCATTAGAAATTCTGAGCTCGCGCATCTTTTTTTCCTGCTTCTGGCGGAATTCCTCAATTTTGTTCTTTGCATCACGGAATTTCAGTGTAAAACGGTCAAGCTCCTCGCTCTGAATTTCAATTTTCATAAGCTGCGGCTGAATTTTTTCACGCAAGGCAACAAGCTGCGGATCATTGAAAATTCTGCTGGACTGCTCCGTTCTGTAAAGATTTTCCTTGATAGCCATATACTGCTTCATTTCCTGAAGCACAGGCTTTATATATTCACCGTAGCAGCTTTTCAGACGGCGTTTTTCAGCCATCTCCTCATTGATTTCCTTTCGTGCCTTGCCAGGCTCGTGCTGGTCTATTCTTGTAAAGGCTTTTACCGCGATACCGAAAAATTCAGGAATCATAATTCCGGATTTCAAGACAACATCCTTGATGATATTGTTTCCGTCTTCCATTTTCTTTGAAAGAATTACTTCCTGCTCAGCAGTAAGAAGATTTTCCTTACCAATTTCGCGCAGGTAAAGCCGGATAGGATCATCGATGCTTGAATCTTTGTCACCGTTCACGAGCTGGATTTTATCATCCTTGCCAGACAGCTCCGCATCATCGACAATATCCTCATCGTCAAGAACTTCACTTTCCGGAACATCCTCGTCATCTTCTACAGAAATATCCTCATCTTCTTCCTCTTCATCATCAAGATCAAGGCCAGACTCCACAACCTCGATGTTTTCCTTTGCAAGAAGCTGAAGAACTTGCTCCATGTCCGAGGAATTCAAAAAATCCCGGCCAACAAGAACACCGATTTCATCGTAAGTAATTTCCGCCTTACCCTTTGCATAATCTAAAATTTTCTGAATATAAGGATTTACTTCCTGATCCATTTTGCACCTTTTATTTTTTCAAAGACTTTATTTTATTATCAAGCTCAATTTTTTCCGCAAGAAGCTTTTTAAATTCAGCCTCGTCATCCACGGTCAAGCAATTGAAACTGCGAATTTGTTCCATAAGCCTGCTCCTGCGGCGTTCAAGACTTCTTGACTTAAGCAGCAGAACTGAATCCTTTACGGCACTTTCGGTGTTATCCCTGAATTCTCCAAGAGAAACCGCACTGGTTATCAAGTTGGAAAGATTCTCATCATCACAGTGATTCAGCAACGTTGTAAAAGACAAGGAATTTTCTTTAAAACACTCCTCGAGCGCAACAAAAAGCTTTCGCGCGGAAGAATCCTCAAAATCATCGGGAGTCAGCTCATTGCGCACAAGCGCATATTTATCAAGGTCGGCTATTATCGCCAAGAGACTTCTTAATTCTGCATTAAGTTTTATTTTCTGATTTACAGGAATATTTTTTGGCTGCCGGTTTTCAAGACGCTGACGAGCTTGCCCACGATTTATAAAATCCCTCTTCACGGCCTCCGGCTTCAAGTTGAATGCCTCGCACAACTGCGCAAGACAAGACTCTCTAAGCATATCTGACTGAAGGGAATCCAAATAAGGAAAATATTCAAGCGCGGCTCTAGTTTTTCCCTCAGGAGTATCAACAGGATAGTCTTTCCCTAGTTTAGATAGTAAAAAGTCGCTATCTATAATAGCACCAGAAACCGCATTCGTCAATATTTTTTCACCGAAATTCTGCATCAGCTCAGCAGGATCTTTTCCGCCTTCAATCCTTATAACACGGACAGACAGCCCCGCTTTTCTTAGCATAAGAATAGCCCTCAAAGTAGCTTTCTGGCCGGCTCCATCAGCATCAAACGAAAGAAGAACCTCGTCAACAAACGGACGGATTATTTTTATCTGATCCTCCGTAAGAGATGTTCCAAGAGGCGCTACCGCAAATTCAATTCCGCACTGATGATATGCAATGCAGTCCATATATCCTTCGCAAAATATAACTTTCCGGTTCTGCTTTATAGATTTTTTCGCAAAGTTGAACGCATACAAAGTCTCACCTTTTTTATACTGAATCAGGTCACCGCTATTTAGATATTTCGGACTGTCAGGATTCTTGTCAAGCTGCCGGCCGCCCATAGCCACAACCTGCCCCTGCCTGTTGAATATCGGAAACATCAGCCTGTTTGAAAAAAAAGCGATATTTGGATAATTTTTGCTGAACAAACCGGACTTTTCAAGAAATTCGCTGCTGAAATTCTTCTTCAGCAAAAATTTCTTCAGCCACGTGCGGTCCGCCGGAGAATATCCAAGCTTGAATTTTTTTATCGTTTCCATGGAAAGCCCGCGATCGGTTATATATTTCAAAGCAAACTTGCCCTGCTCAGATTCCGTCAGAAGATAATGGAACATCGAAGCCGTCCGTTCATAAAGCTCAATGTATTCCTCCCGGATTTTCAAAGCCGGATCAGGTTTCGCGCTTTGCCCAGCCTCGTATTTAACAGGAATCCCAAATCTTTTCGCAAGAAATTCAACCGCGTCAGGAAAAGACATCTTCTCCTGCTCCTCAATGAATTTAACCACATTTCCGCCGGCTCCGCAGCCAAAGCAATGATAAAATTTCTTCTCGCTGTCAACATGAAAAGAAGCTGTTTTTTCCCCGTGAAACGGACAGCATCCCCAGAAATCCCCGTTTCCTTTAGACTCAAGCTTTGTATATTCGCCGATTACAGAGACAATGTCCGCTGAATTTACAACCGCATCTATCGTCTCCGCAGAAATAAAACCCGCCATAACCTAGTTTCCAGACTTTTTTGTGCTGTAAATATATCCTTCATTTACATGAGTGGAAAAATCCTTTGAAAAAACATGTCGACCAGACTTTGAATCAACAAGCCTGAAGAAATAATAATCCGTCTTGGCTGAATTTACCGCGGCGTCAAGCGCGACAAGCCCAGGGTTTGAAATCGGTCCGGGCGGAAGTCCTGCCCATTTGTAAGTGTTGTACGGACTGTCGATCGCCAAATCCGCATACGTTATAACATCCGGATGCGGTTTGCCTTGAATTTCAGTAAGAATATATTCAATTGTAGCGCATGAATAAAGCCCGATATTATGGTCAAGGCGGTTTCTGAAAACACTTGCAATCAGCGGAGCCTCTTTTTCAATTCTATATTCGCGCTCAACAACCGAAGCAAGAACAACATCCTTGTAAATTTCATCCATGTCAAGGGAAGAAGCCCCCTTCACAGACCCAAGTTTCTCAAAAAAATTGCCAGCCATCTGCCTTACAACATCTTCTCCTGACATTTTAGGCGTAAAAAAATATGTGTCAGGGAACAAGAACCCCTCGAACGAGGCGCCAGGAATTTTATATTCGGCAAGAAGAGATTTGCTTTTCGCAGCCAAAGTGAATTCATTCTCTGAACAAACACCGGAATCAGCGAGTTTCTTTGCAATTTTTGAAATCGTCAAGCCTTCCGGAAATGAAACCCGTATATACTCCTGCTGACCAGAAGAAAGAATTCTGAAGATTTCCGCATAACGCATGGAATTTGAAATTTTGTAAACTCCGCTTTTCAAGGAAAAAGGAGCCGTGCTTCCTGTAAAAACAAAACGCGCAAAAGAATAACGCGCGCACAAATAAAAAAACGAGCTGCTGCGGATAACTTTTTTTTCTTTCAATATATTGGAAATTTGCCTTGCAGTTGAGCCGGATGGAACTTCAATACGCTGAACAGTTTTGTTTTTTTCAGAAGAAACCGGCATAACCTGAACAAAGGAAAAACAAACGCAGAATAAAACTAAAACCACGGCGGCAGAGAGAAAAATACGCTTAGCCTTCATACTTTTACCCCCTGATTTTCATCAGCAAAAGCAAAAAAAATAGCATAAATAAAAAAAACGAGCAAGGAAAGTCTTGCTCGTTTGACTTGGGAAGTCAGGGAATCGAACCCCATCCGGTTGCCCAAGAGATTTACAGTCTCCCGCAGTCCCACTGTGCCAACTTCCCTTTATAGAGCTGCCTGTAGGATTTGGACCCACGACCCCGAGATTACAAATCACGTGCTCTACCAGCTGAGCTAAGGCAGCAATTTCCGTTGTTTTGCGCAACGTGATATTAGAATATACAAAATAAAAAAAAAGGTCAATAGCAAAAAAGCAATTTTTTCAAAAAAAAATCTATTTTCCGCAGAAATCCGGGCGAAGAACTTCCGCGCCGCCAAGATAAACGTGCTCAGGCACAGAATTTTCTTCAAGATAAACAGAAACAAGAAGACGTATAACTTTTTTCAGCCCGCCCCTGACGTATGCTTCCTGGCTGCAGAAAAGCGGAATTCTGGAAACATCAATTCCGTTATAGTCTTTTCTAAGAGCCGCGCACGGATTCGCACGGTTCAAGTCTTTGGTGAGCGTAAAGTGCATTGACACAATGTCGGATGAATTTATTTTGTTTTTCTCAAAAATTTCCGAGCACATTCGCACAGTTGCGTTGGAAATTGATTCTTTTGAATTTTCAGCGCAGACAGCGCCGCGGATAGCATAAAGTCTTTTCATTTTTAATCCTGATTGTTAAAAAAATTTTTAAGCCGGCTCAGAAATTCAGCGTCATCTTCTGAATCAGAAGAATTTTCCAGCGCGGAAGACAGATCTTTTATTTTAGAAAGAAATGCGGAACGGATATTTTTATACATCAAAAAATCCGGATACGAACATTTGCTCAGCGAGACAGACGAAAACTGAATTCCTTTGAATTTTCCGTTTAAATCGGAAAGTTTCATCAAATCTTCCTGGGTAAGAGTCTCCGGCTGAAATGAAGAATCATTCTCGAGCCTTTTCATTATTTCCGAGGAAAGAATTTTCGCGGCGGAATCACATGACTGGCTGATGTAGCGTTCCAGCCCTTCCTGGTTTGTGAAAACAAGACTTTCGTAAAGCGCTTCTATTGATTCCGCGGAAATATTCACTGAAAAGTCGAAGTCAAAACTGTATTTGAAATTTGGTGCAGACTTCACAAGAGCGCTGAGAAGCTCGGCGGACGGAAGCGCACCAGAAATGTTTTTGCTCACTAGATATGGCTTCAGCTGGAAAATTTCAAGCTTCGCGTTTGTGGGAAGAAGAAATTCCCAGTTCCAAGAGAATTTTCCTGCGAGCACAGGCTCTTTCTTCACGCCGCCAGTCTTAGACTTGACAATTCCAACACAGTCCGGAGAAACCCTGATTGATGTCCATCCGATAAAAAAAACAGCCGCGCCGCACAAAACAAGAATCAAAAAACATACGAGCAAATTTTTTAAAAATTCCTTCATTGTTCTCCTGCGGATTTTTCACTTGAAAAAATCCTATTTTTTAGTATAACTAGGGTTTATGAGAACTGCAAGACAGAAAAATGCTGAAAAAATTTCACTTTCGCTGCTTTTCAAGCTTACAAGCCGCACTGTTCTGTTCCTTTTTCTGTTTCTTACCGTCCTGCTGGTTCTGTATACAATTGGAAACTACCAGCTTTTTCTTGACTCCAACCAGAAAATCATTCTGAACGCGGCCGCCTTCACCGCCACAACGCTCCTAGTATTCAGCCTGACCGGATTCATTATTTCAATTTTCTGCATAATACGAAAAAAAGGCAAAAGGCTTTTCTACACGGCAAAAATGATTGCAATCGCGTTCTCCGCGCTGTACTCGCTCGTGTTCCTGATTCTGCTGCGCGCCACCGCAATACTTTCCTCAGGAATTTAAAGCAGAAATATTTGCTGAAAAAGGAAAAATCAGCAAAAAACCCGAAGCCTTAGGTTTTATTAAAACAGGCTTTCCAGCGTTGAAATTTTCCTCTGAAATTCTGTTACTCACGCTGGGAACAAAACCATCTGCAAAAAGGCTGGATTCCCATTTCAAGCCTTCCGTAAAAATTTTCCGCCCTTTTCCGAAAATATTCACAAACGAAACATTGTCTGAAATTCCAAGGTTATTTAAAAAATACTCTGATTTTGGCTGAAGGAACGCAAGCTGCTGTTTTTCGGCAAGCCATAAATCAGGATGAAAATCAGTCCGGAAAGTGTTCACGATATTAAAAAGATGCTCGAGCCTTCCGCCGTCGCCGCCAACTAAAGTTATAAAAGGCTTCCGCCCTTCTTCTGCGGCTTTTCCGAAAGAAAAACGGAGGGCAAGCTCTGTGTCCGTAAAATCCTTGTCACGCGGAAATGACTCCACAATTTCACTTGGAAAGGCTGAAAGAATTTCCCGGGAAGAAATGCTGTCAAAATCGCCAAGAATTCTGCACGGCGAAAAATCATGGCGGCCGGCAAAATAATTTTTATATTCAAGGCAGACATCAAGCCCTGAATCGGCGGCGACAACATATTCAGGAGCCGAGGCGCAGTTTTTCCAGTAAAGCTCAGTCAATTCGGGCGCAGGATAAGCTCCTCCTGTAAAAACTACAATATGTATAGACTTTTGACGGTTTTGCAAAGTATAATTTTTCATTGTAAAAGTATACCATGAAAAAAATAAAAATTCCTTTTGTACTGCAGAAAATGAACTCTGTTTTTGAAGAGAACGGATTTGAAGCCTATCTTGTTGGAGGCGCGGTCCGCGATGTTCTGATGGGAAAAACTCCTTCAGATTACGATGTGGCAACAAACGCGGAGCCAAAGCAAGTGATGAAAATTTTCCGCAAGGTGATTCCAACAGGAATTGCGCACGGAACAGTCACAGTCCATTTCATGAAAAGCGAGGTTGAAGTCACAACATTCCGGACGGAAAGCGACTATTCAGACGGACGGCACCCCGACAATGTCGCCTTCACAAGAAACCTTGACGAAGATCTGAGCCGGCGGGACTTCACAATGAATGCAATCGCGGCCTCCCTGAAAGACGGAAAAATCATCGATCCGTTCAATGGAAACGAAGATATAAAGAACAAAACAATCAGAACTGTCGGAAATCCGCACGAACGATTTCTGGAAGACGGACTCAGGCCTATACGGGCAATACGTTTTTCCGCAAGGCTGAATTTCAAGATTGAGGAAAAAACCCTTGAGGCAATCAGCGCGCCGGAAATTCTTGAAAAAACAAAAAGCGTGTCGCTGGAACGTTTCAGAGATGAGCTTTTAAAACTTATGCGGGCTGAAAAACCTTCTGACGGACTGAAAATAATGGAAAAAACGGGGATTCTTCACATTTTCATGCCGGAATTTGACGTCTGCCGCGGCTGCAGCCAGCAAGATTTCCGGGGCTTCCACGAATTTGACGTGCTGGACCACCTTTTTTACGCATGCGACGGCGCTCCTAAAGAAAAAATCAACGTGCGGCTCGCGGCTCTCCTTCACGATATCGGAAAACCGGCGGCAAAAAAAATGCTCCAGACACCGGAAGGCGAAACAGTCACTTTTTACAGGCACGAGCAATATTCAGCAGAAATCGCGAAAAAAATGCTTTTCAGGCTGAAATTTTCAAACGCGGAAATCGGCAATATATGCCATCTTATTGAAAACCATATGTTCAACTACGAACCAACCTGGAAAGATTCGGCCGTAAGACGATTTCTAGTAAAAGTCAAGGCGGAAAATGTAGAGGATTTGTTCGACCTGAGACTGGCAGATATTTATGGAATGCACAACCAGCCTCTTCAGCTGAACGGAAGCCAGACGGCAAAACTTCTGCTGGAATTCAAGGAGCGGATTGAAAAAGAGGAACAGAAAAAATCTGCGCTCAGCCTGAAATCCCTTGCTGTAAACGGAAAAGACCTTATCGGAATTGGAATTCCAAGCGGAAAAGAACTTGGAATTATCTTAAACGAGCTTTTTGAAACTGTAATCGAAGATCCTGCGCAGAATGAGAAATCCACGCTCCTGAAAATAGCTGGAAAAATTTATGAGAATCGTAATCTTTAGCACAAACACAAACAAATTCAAAAAAGAAGATTTTCAAATAGAAGAATTTTTAAGTAGTATAATTAATTATAATAAATGTATAAAAAAATATACATCATTAGAAATAATATTAACATACCAGCTTCCAGGAACTTTTTTAATCGGTCGAAATCAACCGAATTCAGAAAATTCTGAAAATAAAATCATAAAGCATCTGGAACTTAAAGGAAAATCAGCCGGAGAAATCGCTGAAGAAATTTTGAATTTGAAACCGGATATTGCGATTCAGGCGACTTTCTGGACCGAGCCGTTCGACTGGCTTCCCCTGCAGGACTGTCTCATCGGCGAAATTCTTTCATCGCATGGAATAAAAACAATATGCCATCCTTTGGAAAGCGCGCTGATATGCTTCAACAAACGGCGTTCAAGGGATTTTTTTCTTGAAAACAGATTTCCGGCGGCAAAATCCGTGTATGTTCACCACGAACTTTTCAGGACAGAACGGAGCCACCAGGAAATTCTGAACAATCCGTACCAGGAAATTATTTTTGAAAAAATAAAAAAACTGAACTTTCCTGTGATTATAAAAGACACTTTTGGGCTTAGCTCTTACGGAATGGATGTTGTTTCAACATTTCCAATGGCGAAAAATATTCTTATGTCTAAAAAGAATTCTGGAGACAGGCTTGTGGAAGAATTTCTTGACGGCCAGCAGTTTGGAACAGAAATTCATGGAACACCTGGAAACTACACTGTTTTTCCGCCGTTTTTGTTTTCAACAAACCAATATGGAATCACAAGCCCGAAACAAAGCGTAAAAATCGGGCCTGTTCTCAATGAAAAATTCAACCTGCCGGAATTTTACAGAACAATGAGCCGGCTTGCGGAAAAACTTAATCTGTGCGGAACTGCGCAAGTCGACCTTGTTTTCCACAACAAAAAATGGCACGTGCTGGAAGTGAATCCAAGGCTTTCGGGGCTTACGCCGGCAATTTCATGCGCATGCGGAAAAACAATCGAGGAACTGCTGCTTGACGTGGCTTTTTCACAAAACGAAAAAAATCCAAGTCTGAAATACGTAATCGACCTGAAATTTCCTGTTCTTGCAACTGAAATGCTGAAAAAACTGTCAGATTTCGACAGCGTTCTTTTTGTGCGGCAAATGCTGAACAAAAAAGCCAGGCAGCACCGCGAGGAAGGTTTCTGCGAAGTAATATTCGGAGGCTGCGATTCCCTGCCTGAACTTGAAAAAAACTTGGACAGAATCCAGGAAAATTTTCATGAAATAATAGAACCGGAATTTTTTAACAAAGCGCATAAAATGCTCATGGAACTGAATTCTCCGGACTGAAAAAAAATCCAGCCGTAAAGCTACAAAACTTCCAGAAGCTCCCTGAAAAAATGGTTTTCAATTTTCGCCTCATTCATCATTTCACCGAATGAATAATAACGCACAGGCTCATAAAGACGGCCAAGCGCAATGTAGCTGCCTTTTTTATCCGAGCCGTACGTCATTGTGTAAAGTTTTCCGTTGTAAGTGAACTCAAACTCTTTTTTTGTATTGATAAGCAGAATCAAATCATCTTTTGTCATATTTTTTGAAATGAAACGCTAAATTTTCATGTTCATCGCTTCGCGGACTTCTTCCAGAGTTTTTTCAGCAATAGCGCGCGCCCTTTTTACACCGTCAAGAAGAACTTGCTGAATGTATGCAGGCTCTTTTTCAAGCTCAGCACGTTTCTCGCGCAAAGGACGAAGAGTTTCATTCAGCGCAACTGTAAGCTCGCTCTTAAGCATTCCGCCGCCGCCTTCGCCGATTCTTGCCGCAACTTCTTCAGGAGTTTCTTTTGTGCAGAGAGAAATAAGCTGCAGAAGATTTGCAACTTCCGGGCGGTTCTCTGGATCATAAGTAATCATCCGCTCGCCGTCTGTCTTCGCTTTTTTTATGAGCTTTGCAGTTTCATCTTCTGTTGCGCAGAGCATTATCGCGTTTCCACGGCTTTTTGACATTTTCTGGGTTCCGTCAAGCCCCATTATGCTCGGAGTTTTTGAAAGAAGAACCTGCGGAAGCGGGAAAATCGGGTCGCGGCCTGCGCAGAATTTCTTGTTGAAGCGGTTTGCAATTGTTCGCGCCATCTCAACATGAGGAAGCTGGTCTTTTCCTGCAGGAACAACATTTCCCTTGCAGAAAAGAATATCAACAGCCTGATGAACAGGATACGTATACATTCCTGCGTTTACATTTGTAAGTCCGGCCGCCTGGATTTCTTCCTTTACAGTAGGATTTCTGCTTAGCTCCGCGTTTGAAACCAGCGTAAGGAACGGAATCATAAGCTGGTTCGCCTCCGGGATATATGAATGAGGATAAATTATCACATTTTCACCAGGCTCGATTCCAGCCGCAAGGTAATCAATAACAAGCTGCTTCGTATTCTGGCTGATTTCCTGGTATGCGTCATGGTCTGTAAGAACCTGGTAGTCAGCAATAAGAATCATTGTAGGAACGCCAAGCTTTGAAAGCCTTACGCGGTTCTGAAGCGAGCCGAAGTAATGCCCGATGTGAAGCCTTCCTGTAGGACGGTCGCCTGTAAGAACTCTGTATTTTTTTGGATTTTTCACAATATCTTCTTCAATTTTTCTGCTTGTCTCAAGCGCAGCCTCGTAAGTCGCGCTGTTTATTGATTCTGCCATTATTTCCTCTGTTTCTAGTTAGTTTTCAATTATTGTTTCCGAGCCAAGAACTCTAGATTCATACTACTAAAAAAAACAGCATTTAACAAGGCTGAAAAAAAACGCTAGAATTACCGCATGACTTTAATCGACTTCCATAAGTGGCTTGACAACTATCTGAATTTTGAAAAATCCCAGGCTAAAGGAATTTTCTGGCTTGACTCAATGAAATTTTTGTGCGGAAAACTTATGAATCCGCAGGACAAAATTCCTTGCATCCATGTAGCCGGCTCAAAAGGAAAAGGAAGCTGCTCCGCAATGATTTCCAGCATAATCGAGGAAGCAGGCTTCAAATGCGGCGTATACACTTCTCCGCACATAACCGACTTCCGGGAAAGAATAGGAACGGCGCACAGTTTTTTTGAAGATGAAATTTACGAAAAATCGGCGGATGAGCTGACTCAGCTTGTGGATTCGATTCCGATCTCAGAACTTCCGGGCAAACGTCCGCTGACCTGGTTCGAGCTTGTTACAGTTTTCGCTTTTCTGTGCTTTAAAAATGCGAAATGCGATTTTGCTGTGTATGAAGTCGGGCTCGGCGGAAGGCTTGACTCAACGAATGTTGTAAAGCCGCTTGCGAGCGTAATCATGCCGATTGAGCTGGAGCACACGGAATTTCTTGGCGACACAATTGAAAAAATCGCCGGGGAAAAAGCTGGAATAATAAAGAAGGGAATTCCGGCTGTAATTGCACCGCAAAACTACGCGGAAGCCAATAAAGTTTTCCAGAAAAAATGCGCAGAAACCGGCTCTGAATGTATTTTCGTGAAAAACACAACGAAAAATCTTTTATGGAAATATAACAGCAACGGAACAATGCACGTGGAATTTGAACTTCCAGACCTTGCTTCCAGCGGAAACAAAAATGAAGATGAAACAAAAATTTCAGCGGACTTGCGTCTTCTGGGAAAAGTCCAGGCTTTCAACGCGGCGACAGCGGCAGAAGCAATAAAAACAGCGCTTCCAGAAATTTCATCAGAAAAAATATCAAGGGGACTTTCAAAGGCATTTCTTCCGGGGCGATTTGAAATCCACGGAAATATTGTTCTTGACGGAGCACACACGGTAAAAAGCATTTCAAACACAATAGAAACGCTGAATTCTGTTTTTCCAGGAAAAAAAGAGAATCTTGTTTTTGCCTGCGCGGGCGACAAGGACATAAAAGACATAGTTCCGCTTTTCAAGGAAAAATTTTCTTCAATAATTTTTACAGAGCCAAAAACCGTAAGGCATTGCGACGCAGAAAAAACTTTTCAGGCTGCAAAAGAAAACGGAATTTCCGGAAAAATTGAAAAAGACGTTGGACGAGCTATAAATTCAGCGCTGGAATCAGCCGAAAATAAAGACATAGTTCTAATAACAGGCTCGTTTTACCTTGTTGCGGAAGCGAAGCAGCTTCTTGAACTTTAAAATAAAAATCAACTTCAACATAATTTTCAGAGGAAAGAAATGCGCTGTACAAAAGCAATTATATATTCAGAAAATCTGCGCCACAATATTGCGGAAATCAAGAAAAACCTGCGGAAAGGCGTAAAACTTTGCTGCGCGGTAAAAGCGAACGGATACGGAAATGACGCCGTGAACAGCGCAAGAACCGCGGAGGAAATGGGCGCCGAGTACCTTGCAATCGCTACAGTTTCAGAAGGAATCCAGCTGCGCGAAGCGGGAATAAAAGCGAATCTCCTGCTGCTTTCTCCGTGTTGCCCAGAAGAATTCGAGGAGCTTGTGGACAACAAAATCATTCCGCTTGTGTTCGATTCAGAAGTAATTCAGGAGCTGAACACAATTGCAAGCGATATGACAGAAGAAAAATATCCAGTTTTCCTTGCTGTTGACACAGGAATGGGAAGAATCGGATGCCTTCCTGAAGAAGCAGAAAACCTCGCCGTTGAAATCAGCGGCTCCTCATCACTGAAGCTTGCCGGAATGATAACGCATTTTGCCGAAAGCGACGGAATTTCAGAAGCCGCCGTTGAGTACACAAAAAAACAGTTTGAGCAGTTCAAATACGCAGTCGAAAAAGTCCAGAAAGCCGGAATAAATCCAGGAATCAGAACTTGCTCGGCAAGCGCGGCAGGAATCGCAGTTCCCGAATATCAGCTTGATATGGTCAGGCCGGGAATTATTCTTTACGGATATTACGCGGATGAAGTTACAAAATCATATCTTGAGTCAAAAAACATAAGCCTTGACTTGAAACCGGTAATGCAGCTGGAAACAAAAGTCGCCGCAATAAGACATTTTGTTCCAGGACGCTCGGTTTCTTATGGACGCACATGGACATGCGAAAAAGAAACGGATATCGCTGTTCTGCCGATAGGATATGCCGACGGACTTTTAAGAAGAAATTCTCCCGGGCTGAAAGTTTCAATAAACGGAAAACCTTATCCGGTTGTCGGAAGAATCTGCATGGATCAATGCATGGTTGACATCGGAAATGGAAACAAAGAAGTAAAACGCTGGGACAAAGCCATAATCTTCGGGCCGAAGGACAAAGGAGCTTTCTGCGATGCGGATGACATTGCAAAAGCCACCGGCACAATCAGCTATGAAGTAATGACTTCCGTTTCAAGCCGAGTTGAGCGGATAATTCTTTAGATTTTTTTTCAATAACACAATAATAAAGAAAATATATTGTAATTTATTGTGAAATTGATTGTTATACTATATAATTACATAAATTTAAAAATTTGGAGGAGTCCCACTTCGCTTGTGGAATAAAAGATGATTAAGACAAAAATTACTGGATTATTATTTATCGGAGCAACCCTTTCAATTCTTGCGTCATGCGCAACAACAAAAGCTGTGGAAATCGCAGATTCTGATTCAGAGACAATTATAGAAGAAGAAATTCCTGCGTCTGAAAAAATAAAAAAAGAGCCAAAGCAGATTTCTGTGCAGAACACTTCAAACCAGAAGGAAATAGCTTTCAAGGAGCTTGTTGATTCCCTTGAGCTGAAAGTAATATCAACTCCTAAAACTGTGTACTCGAACAAGAATTTTGACTCTCCGTATATTGTGGCTGTAACCGGCAAAGACGGTCCTGAAAAAAATCTGGACATAACAGTTTCATATCCTTCCGCAAGAACAAACGATTCAATAACATACAACAATATTCAGCTGAAAACTGATTCTGAAGGAAAAATCTTTTTCAAGCCTGAAAAAACAGGTTTCGCGGTAAAAGGAGAAGTTACATTCTATCCTACGCCAATAAGCTCTAATTCAAATATTGTGCAGGCGTCATTCAATGCGGCTGTAAAAGCTCCTTTTGTTGTAAAATCAAGCTACGTAACATATCCGTATGGAATTCTTTACGTATATGATTTCAACGAGAAAGGCCGGCCGACAACAAACAACTTCACATTGCTGCAGACTCTCCGAAACGCAGGTGTGAGCGTAGGAAATTCTCCGGTAAGCGACACTTCATACTTCAGCAAACCGGTTTCTGAGCTTTACACTGCAAACCACAATATTGTTGGAAATATGTACAATTTCCTTGTGATTGGCTCATTCAAATACGCTGAGCCAGCAGTTGAGAACGCAGAAAATTCAACTGCAACTGTAAAACTTGTTGCGGACATTACATGCGTAGACATGAAAAATGGAAATGTAATCTACAAGACATCCATTGAAGAATCTGCAACAGACAAGACAAAATGGAACGCCGAGCAGAAATGCAGAAAACTTCTGGCCGAAAAAACAGCTGATGCAATAATTTACGGAATGTAAAAAGGATAGAAAAATGAAATACACAGACACAAGAGACAGCTCTGTTTCAACAGACTTTAGAACAGCAGTGATGAACGGAATGAATTCCGCAACAGGCGGATTGTACATCCCGACAAGCATTCCAAAGCTTGACAGTTCATTCATCAATAAAAACCCGGAGCCAAGCTTCAGGGACATTGCTTTCAACATGGCAAAACCTTTTGTTGAAGGCGAAATTCCTGATGACGATCTTATGGCGATTATCCAGGACGCATATCCTTTTACGCCAAAGACAGTTCCTGTAGACAAATCTGCATATATTCTTGAGCTTTTTCACGGTCCGACCTGCGCTTTCAAAGATTTCGGAGCGCGTTTCATGGCTCGGGTTATGTCTTATTTCAACAGATCTGAAAACGGAACCCTGCATATTCTTGTTGCAACTTCCGGAGACACAGGCTCTGCTGTAGGCTCGGCTTTTCACAATGTTCCTGGGCTGGATGTTACAATTCTTTATCCAGAGGGAAAAATTTCAAAGATTCAGGAAAAACAGCTTTCAACATTCACAGGAAATGTACGAGCGCTTAAAGTAAAAGGCACTTTTGATGACTGCCAGAAACTTGTAAAAACAGCTTTCACAGACGCTGAGCTTAGAAAACAGTTCCGGCTTTCTTCTGCGAACTCAATAAATATTTCTCGGCTTCTGCCGCAAAGTTTCTACTATATGTACTCTTCCCTTGTTGTAAGAAACCGTGCGCCGCTTGACACAAAACTCGACAATGCTTCTATTATCTGCATTGTTCCTTCAGGAAACTTCGGAAATCTTACTTCAGGCTTAATTGCAAAAGAAATGGGCGCTCCAATCCGCGGATTTGTTGCTGCAACCAATACAAACAAGACAATTCCAGACTGGATTGCAACCGGCGACTACAATGCGCGAGCTTCTGTTGAAACTTACGCAAACGCAATGGATGTTGGCGCTCCTTCAAACTATGAAAGAATCACGGCTATGTATTCTCTTGATGAAGTCCGCAAAATGATGGCTTCTTATTGGCTTGACAACAATGGAATTATGGCCTCAATCAAAGACTGCAACGCACGCACTGGCTACACAATTGATCCTCACGGCGCTATTGGGTGGAAAGCCTGGGATGATATTCGCAACGGCGGGCTTGAAACCTTGAAAAACGGCGTGAAGAACGACATTTCAAAGCCTGGACTTACACCAAACCTTCCGGAATGGGCAGATGAAGTAATAAACAAAAATGCAGTTGGAATTATTCTTGAAACAGCTCATCCTGCAAAGTTCGGCTCAATTGTTTCCGAGGCAACAGGACGGGAACCAGTTGTTCCAGAAACACTGCAGGCTGTAATGAATCTTCCGGATATGGCCGTTCCAATGGAAAACAGCTACGAAACTTTCAAGGAATGGCTGAAAGCTAACCTTTCAAAATAACAGAAACAAAGAATAAACAAAAAGGCTGCCGGAATGAATCAACTTCAAACGGCAGCCTTTTGTTTTCAGCAACTAGATTCTTCAGGAACTAGAATGCGTATTCGATTCCAAGCGGAATAGAGAATCTGTTTACAGTATTTTTTACAGTATCTTCAAAATCTGTAATAACCAGAGAATCAGCAATGCCTGCAAAAACGAAGCAGTCAGCGGCAACATCTTTCTTAAGGTAGATTTCTGCGCCGAATGAATTCACATTAATATTCTTGTCACCAAGATTATTAAATACTCCGCCATAGCACGCTGTAGCACCAAGTGTGAATTTGTCAAACGCAACTTCTACGCCGGCATCAAGAGAAATAACCGGATAATAGCTTAAGTCACCGTCCTTATCCTTGCCGTTCATAGAAACATAGCCTGCATGGCCCTTATAAGAAATGTTGTCATTTTCGCCAGCAATACCTGCAACAGCAGAAATCAAATAGCCATCATCCTCATTTTCTTTTCTTTTGTCATTGTCTGACCAAAGCGGAACTTTTACACCAACTTCAAGAACATTGCTTTCATTGATATCCCAGTCGAATCCAAATTCAAGTTTTCCGTTGAAGTCATCGTTTTCAAGCTCATCATCAGAGCCAGCTTTTTTAGGATCTTTTGCTCCAAAATATGCAGCTTTAATCTGGAATCTTTCATCAACTGTGTAGCCAAAACCAACGTTTATGCCCTTGTAGAAATTTTCAGCCCAATCGCCAACTTCTTCATCACCTTTATACGCATCAAATGTAGCGCCGATAAAAAGACCTTCTACAGGATAGAAAGAAAGCGCAACGCCAGCCTGTGGATAAAAACGGTCAAAAATCGCATCTTCATCCAAAGAGCCGATGTCTCGGCGGTCAACGCCCCAGTCGCCAACAGAGCCACGAAGGTCATCAACCTCAATCATTCCGACCTGACCCAGAAACCATTCCGCAGGCTGCCACCAAACCTTAGCCTGGTCAGGAATAGTTATATTTGCAGGATCAATACCGCCTTCAGAATCAACAACAAATTCCAAGTCAAGATTAAAACCAAGCTTATTGTCTTCTGTTGAAGCGCTGAAATTGAAGTCGTGAACAAATTCTGCGAACGTTTTGGCAGGAAATGAATGAGAACCGTCTTTTTCAGACGCGACAGCATCACTGTCATAGTCATTTTTGTAGCCAGTAAAATCGAAAGCGCGGGCTGCACCACGGCCGCTTACACCAACAGAAATATCAGCAAACAATGCAGACGCAGCAAAAGCCGCGGCAAATCCAAAAGCGAATAATTTTTTCATGAAAAACCTCCATTTTTCACAATCATATTAAAGTTAGCATAGACTAACATTTTTTTTTAACAATGTACAGTATCTTGATATTTTTTTTAAACTGCTGTAATTATTTAGAAAACAAACAAAAAGGATGCAAATATATGAAAACCGGTAAAAAATTCTTCGTTTTATTTATTTTTTCTGCGTTTAATGCTGTTTTTTATGCGCAAAGATCAGAAAATGATATTTTTTCAGATAAAAAATTTACAGAACAAAAAGAAACAAAAGCCAAAGCCTTGGGATTTTTCTCAAGAAAGAATTTCAACTATGAATGCGGAACTTTTTCATATTATGCGCCGAACCAGTTTTTCAAGCTAGAGCCTGGCGAAGGAACAGCCTGTTTCAATTCATCCCTGAAAATGGCAGGATTCAAGGCGAACTACTACCATCAGATTTATTATATTTTCATAAATGAAGCCACAAGAAAAAAACTGAAATCAAATGTGAAACAATATATTAAAGAATTCGATGCCCGCCAGCTTTCAAAAAAAGGAAAAACCTACAAAAAATACGGGGAAGAGCCAGCGCGGATTGAATGGGGAACTATTCCTACAATGATTGATGCCTATGGAAATGGAAAAATCCAGTTTGGCTACAGATTTTATGATAATTCACCATATTTTACGATTACTGTGTGGCCGGTAAAAAATCTTGAAAGCCGAAAAGCGGCTGGAAGCGAAAAATCTATAAAAATTCAGTATTTTTATACAAAAAAACAGGCTGAACTTATTGCGGAACTGCTCAGCAATGAAAATCTAGCTGAAAAATTAGAGCCATATTTTGAAAGCAATGAAAATTCTGAATATAAAAAAATGAAAACACAAATAGAAAGCGACGAATACTAAAAAAATCACATATTCTCGTAAGTCTGAACAGAATCTTCCAGATGCTCAATCAGAATATTCGCTTCCCGGAACATTTTCAATGAATCTTCCTCGTCATGATAATGTTTTTCGCATACAACACGCTTTATGCCGCAGTTTATCAAAAGCATTGCGCAAGTGCGGCACGGCGTCATCTTGCAGTAAACAGTTCCGCCGTCAATTGAAATGCCCCTTTTCGCCGCCTGGCAAATTGCATTCTGCTCCGCATGAACGGTACGAACGCAATGATTTGTAACAGATCCGTCCTCATGGATTGTTTTCTTCAGCAAATGCCCGACTTCATCGCAATGAGGAAGCCCTGCAGGTGAGCCGACATAACCAGTAACAAGAATCTGATGGTCGCGTGCGATAACACATCCGCTTCTTCCACGGTCGCAAGTAGCACGCTTTGCAATAGTCCGGCTTACTTCCATAAAATATTCATCCCATGTCGGACGTATGTATTTTTTTTCAATCATGTTAAAATCCTAAAAAGCAGCCGCCCAAAAAACATTTTTAGACAACTGCTTTTTTTAAAGAAATTTTATTCTGAAAACTTAAATTTATTCAGCAACAATCTCTACCGCGGCGGCCGGAGCCTCAACAGTTTCGGCAGACGCTTCAACAGGCGCTGTAGCTTTCTTTGAATCAGCTTCTTTTACGCCCTCAAAGATAATGTCGCCAACAAAAATAGCTGCAAGAATCATTGTAACAACAGGAATTTCCTTGTATTTTTTTGCAACAATTTTTACAAATACATACGCAATCATTCCCCACATAATTCCTTTAGAAATTGAATATGCGAACGGTATTGTCATGATTGTTATGAACGCAGGAATTCCTTCTGTAGGATCTTCAAAATCAATTCCCTTTACATTTTTCAGCATGAGGAAGCCTACAAAAACCAGAGCCGGTGCTGTTGCACATGCAGGAATAATTGCAAATACAGGGTTGAAGAACAACGCTGCAAGGAACAAAAGTCCTGTTACAACAGAAGAAAGTCCAGTTCTTGCGCCAGCCGCAACACCAGAAGTTGATTCAACAAATGAAGTTACAGTTGAAGTTCCAAGACAAGCGCCAACAACAGTTCCAATAGAGTCAGCCATAAGAGCGCCCTTTGCATTCTTGATGTTTCCATCCTCATCCTTCAAGTCAGCCTGTTCAGCCACACCCATCAAAGTTCCAAGAGTATCAAACAAATCTGTAAAAAGGAATGTCAGAAGAACAACAACAAACTTTATAGACAGCGCATTTGCCCATTCAAACTTGAAAAGATATGGAGCCGCAGGAGTTGCAAGCGGAGTCCAGTCTTTTGCGACTGTTGTAACACCAAAAGGAATTCCGATTATTGTTGTTATTGCAATTGAAATAAGAACTGCGCCAGGAACTTTCAGAACCCATAGCAAAATCGTAATAAGAAGACCAATTACAAAAACAAGCGCAGTCGGATGAAGAAGATTCAAATTTTCAAACCCTATCAATGTTCCTGTTGATGTTGTGCAGATTCCAGCATTTGAAAGCCCGATAATTGTAATAAAAAGACCAATACCAACGCTTACAGCTTTTTTCAGGTTTGCCGGAATAGACTTTATAATCGCCTCGCGGATTCCAAAAATAGAAATAACAATAAAAATTATTCCTTCAACAAAAACAGCTGTCAATGCAAACTGCCATGTGCAGCCCATTCCCAAAACAACTGAATATGTAAAAAACGCATTCAAGCCAAGGCCCGGAGCAAGCGCAACAGGAAGATTTGCGCAGAAAGCCATTACAAGAGTGGCAATGCAGGCAGAAACCGCAGTTGCTGTGAACACTGAATTAAATTCCATTCCAGCGCCAGAAAGAATTCCCGGGTTTACAGCCAAAATATAAGCCATAGCAAGAAAAGTTGTGATTCCGCCAATAATTTCCTTACTGACAGTCGAACCTCTTTCTTTTATATGAAAAAGTTTTTCCATCTTTTTCCTCCATTATTTTATTATAATACATAAATTAATAAATAACTAGAGTTTGAACGTCCTAAACAGGCACATTATGAAAAAGAAAAAACTGCTGTTGCCCATAAAAAAAGGATTCCATACTTTGGAATCCTTTTTAAGAGCGGTAGAAGGGAGTCGAACCCTCGTCATCAGCTTGGAAGGCTGAGATAATGAGCCGTTATATGACTACCGCTTGTTGATGTTTATATATTATACAGATATTTAACTTTAGTCAAGCACTTTTAAAAATATATTTAATTTTTTTTAAATTTTTTATAACTACTCTTCACCGCCCGCAACTTTGTTTTCAAATTTTGTAATAGCAGGAAAGAACATCATTTCAACTTCACCGGTTGCACCGTTGCGCTGCTTTGCAACAATACATTTTGCCTCCTGCACAGGATTTTCCTCATCCATAATCTTCCTGTCGCGATGAAGGAACAATACAACATCCGCATCCTGCTCAATAGAACCAGAACCTCGTAACTGGGCAAGGTTCGGCTCCTGGCCTTCCGCATCACGAGCAACCTGGCAGAGAGCAACAATAGGAATTTCAAGTTCGCGGGCAAGGGCTTTCAGTGACTTTGAAATTTCAGAAACATTTTCCCATGTATTCTGGCTTGGATTGTCAAGAGTTATAAGTCCGATGTAGTCAATAAAAATTATACGAACACCGTTGTTAGCAACCATTCGCCGGGCAGAAGCGCGCAAATCAAGAAGCCCCATGTTCGGAGTGTCGCATATGTACAATGGAGAATTATAACAGCGTCCGGCAGCATCCTGAATTCTCTGCAGCTCAGCCATGCTAAGCACACCTCTTCGTATTTTTCCGCTAGGAATTTTTGAAACCTGAGAAAAAAGACGCTGGCCGATTGACTGATATGACATTTCAAGAGAAAAGAAACCGCATGGAATTTGCTTTTCAACAGCAATTGTCTGCATCATTGAAAGCGCGAACGCAGTTTTTCCGATTGACGGACGCGCGCCTATTATAATAAGCTCAGAATTCTGGAAACCGCTTGTCATTGAATCAAGTCTCGCAATGCCGGAAGGAATTCCTGTAAGCTCCTCATTCTTCTGGCAGCGTTTTGAAATAATATCCATCGTTTCATTTACAACCTGATGCATATTGTACATTTTGGAAGTTTCTGTATTTTCTGTAAGGGCGAAAATTTTCCTTTCAGACTCTTCCAGAAGCATATTTGCCTGCTTGGAATCATCGAACGCGGATGCGCGCAGCTCCGTGGCAAGTTTTATGAGATCGCGCCTGGATGCGCAGGCCAAAATTATATCTATGTAGAAATTTATATTCGCGGCAGTTGCAACTGTGTCGGTCAATCCGGCGATATAAGCCGCACCGCCAGCCTGCTCAAGCTTGTTAAGCTTAGTAAGCTCATTTATAAGAGTAATTGAGTCACCGCGGATATTTTGCTTTAAAAGAGAAACAAGACCTTCAAAAATTATCTGATTCTGCAGCGAATAAAAACGATCAGGACGAATACGGCTTGCGACATCGCTCATTACATCCCAGTCAAAAAGAATCGCTCCAAGAGTCGCCTGTTCCGCATCAAGATTGTGCGGCGGAACTTTATCTTTCAAATCAACAGCCATTTTTTCTCCTATAAAAACAAAGGCGATGAGCCATCAGCCATCGCCTTTGAAATTTCAGCAAATATCCAGAAAAAAAACTACTCAGCTTTTGCTTCTTCAGCAGCAGGTTCAGCAGCTTTTTCAACCTTTTCAGTTTTTACTGCGGCAGGCTTTGAACCAGCAACTTCCTGAGCCTTTACAGAAACCTTGATTTCTGCAACAGCAGCTTCATAAAGTTTTACAGCAGCATGATAATTTCCAACACTCTTAATTGTAAGTCCAGGAATTTCAATGCGCTTTCTTTCAATCTCAAAGCCAAGTTTTGCCAAAGCTTCAGCAATTACAGAAGCTGTAACAGCACCGTAGAGCTTTCCGTTTGAACCAGCCGGCATCTCAATTGAAATTTCAGCAGCTTCAAGTTTTTCTTTCAAGCTCTTTGCATTCTGACGCTTAATTTCCTTGCGGGCCTCAATTTCAGCCTTTCTAGCTTCAAACATAGCGGCAGTTGTTTCATTGTAAACAACAACAAGATTGCGTGGAAGAAGATAGTTTCTAGCATATCCTGTTGCTACATTTTTTACATCGCCTTCTTCGCCAAGGTGTTTTACATCTTCATTAAGAATAACTTTCATTTTTCAAGCTCCTCTTGAATATTATTGCGGAACCAGCGTCACCAGGAGTCGGATCGTTGGCTCCAGAATTTTTATTTGATTTTACTAAATGCGGATTATTCCGGCACTCAGATTATTACTCCGCAACAAACGGAAGAAGACAAATCGCACGCGCACGTTTGATTGCTCCAGCAAGCTCACGCTGATGCTTTGCACAAGTACCTGTTATGCGACGTGGAAGAATCTTGCCTCGCTCTGTTGTAAAACGGCGGAGAGCATCCGAATCTTTGTAGTCAATCTTCGCTTTGTTTGCGCAGAAGCGGCAAACCTTCTTGCGGAAAAAAGTCTTGCCTTTTCCACGGCCGTTGTCACGAGATTCGTCCTCGCGGCCTTCATTTTCTACAGCAGGCTTTTTTTCTGCAACATCTTTGTTTTCTTCATACATATCTTTTGTTTCTTCTGACATATTTTACTCCAAATTAGAAAGGAATATCTTCCGGAAAATCGCTTTCCGTTCCACCAAAGGAATCGCCGCCGAAATTTGCAGCAGGCGCATTAGCTGGCTGGCCGAAATCATTGCTTCTTGGCTGGAATCCGTTAGATGCACCCCCAGCATAACTGTTTCCGTTCTGCCCGCCATCACTTCTTCCACCCAAAAGCTGGACATTGTTCGCAACAATTGTAATACGGCTGAAATTCTGTCCGTCTTTCTGCCATCTGTCCTGCTTTAGATAGCCATCCACAGCAATCTGCTTTCCCTTTGTAAGATAAGGCTTTAAATTTTCAGCCTGTTTGCCCCAAAGAGTAACATCAAAGAAGTTCGCTTCCTCAACCCAGTTTCCACTGGCAGAATCTTTTCTGCTTCGATTTACGGCGATGCTTAAATTTGCCCTAGCCTGTCCGTTTGCCACATAACCAAAGGAACGCTCATCGCTTCCAACGTCTCGAGTCAATCTTCCTACTAAAACAACATGATTAAGGTCTGTCGCCATTCTTGTTACCCCGGTTCAAATTTGCTATTTTTCTTCAAGTTTAACGAAAAGGTATTTCAAAAGATTCTTCTGAATTCTGAATGCCTTTCCGATTTCTGCAATCTTGTCTGGATTGAGCTTAAGAGTAAAAAGAACAAAATGTCCTTTCTTTTCCTTTGCAATCTCGTAAGCAAGGTCGCGGTCGCCGAAAAGTTTTTCCTCTTCGATTTCTGCGCCAAAAGATGTAAGTGTGCCGCGTACTTCTTCAACGGCTTTCTTTGACTTCTCTTCATCAATTGGGAAGATAGTCATCAATTCGTACTTTCTCATTTTTGTCTCCTTATGGACTTATGGAAGCTCTACGAGCCTCAAGTGGTGTTTTATAAGAATAGCATTTTTTCACGGACAAAGTCAATTGCACTTTCAGCCTGACAAGCCCGATTTTTTAATTGACCGCGGCAAGAGCGCACATTATACTTATACAGTATGTTTTTTTCCATATATTATAACGGCAGACAGCACGAAGGTTCAAAAATAAACACAAAGAAAAAAAATATCCTGATTTTAGCGGCAATGATTCTGCTTGGCGCCAATATTTTCTGCGCGCCGACAAGAACAGACGCATACGACTTGATTGTGAAACGAGGCTCCGCCGCAGAAATAAAAAAAGCGCTGAAAAAAGACCCGAAAATGAGCGCGGCCAGCTTCGGGGCGGAAAATGACACCCTTCTTATGCGGGCAATAATGTACAACCGGGAGCTTTCTGTTGTTGACATTCTGCTGAAGGCTGGAATTCCTGTAAAAAAAGAAAACGAAAACGGACAGAACGCGCTGATGTACGCCTGCATGTATTCAAAGCGGACTGAAGTCATTGAAAGAATTCTTGAAAAGACAGTAACTTCACGGACGGCGCTGAAAGAGCTCAACCGGAAAGATAAAAATGAAAAGAGCGCATTGAAATACGCAAAGGAATTTGAAAACAGAAAAGCCATTGACTGCGTTGCAAAATATGTAGGAAAACCGGAGAACTACCAGGAAGGCCAGGATTATGTTGAATTCCTTGAAGATTTGAACGAAAAACTTATTCAGCAGGAAAAAGAGGCAGAAGAGCGCAGGCTGAAAGAGGAAGAGGAACGAAAAAAAGAAGAAGAGCTGGAAAAAGCAAGAAAGGAACAGGAGTTTCTTGAACTTAAAAAAAACGAGGAGCTTCAGAAAGAACTGGAAAAACAGCAGAAGCAAGCTGAAATTCCTGCCTCAAAACCGATAGACATGGAAAAATACGACAAAGTTTCGCTGTTTGACTTTGTTGTCCAGGAAGAAATTCCTGAGCCGGAGGAAAACAATGAAAATGAAAATTTCCAGAAAATTGAAGACCCGGACAAAAAGGACAAGAACGGAAGAACCGCGCTTATGCTAGCCGCAAAAAACGGTGAGACTGAAAAAATCAATCTTCTTATAAAATCAGGGGCAGACGTAAACCTTTCAGACAAAGACGGCTGGACCGCCCTTATGAACGCGGCAAGATACCAGAACAACCCGGAAACCGTAAAACTTCTGCTTGAAGCCGGCGCTGATCCGCTTCAGAAAAACAATTACGGTTCAAGCGCGCTTATGCTCGCCGCGGCGTATTCTGAAAATCCTGAAATTTTAAGGCATATCGCCGAGGCTTCCAAGGAAAATTCTGACGAGCTGTTCAAGGCGTTCATTCTGGCGATAACTTCAAATTCAGCGGAAGAGCAAATTCTTGTTGCAAAGGCGGAAATTTTCATCGGGCTTAAAGTTCCTGTCAACCGTTTTTACGAAGGCAGAACGCCGCTGATGTACGCCGCGGAATATTCTTCACATACAGAAATAATAAAATTTCTTCTTGACAACGGCGCACTGAAAAAACTGCACTCAACAGACGGAAAAACAGCTTTTGATTTTGCGGAATCAAACAAACTTTTAAAACATGATAAAATTTTCTGGTCATTGAACCAGAAATAGGATTTTTATGAGAATTACAGGTGGAAAACTAAAAGGAAGAGTTATAAAATGCCCGGACGGAATAATCAGGCCGGCGATGGACAGAATGCGCGAGTCGGTTTTCGCAGTTCTTGGAGATTTAAGCGGAAAATCGTGGCTCGACCTTTTCAGCGGCTCCGGAACAATTGCAATCGAAGCAGTTTCAAGAGGCGCGTCAAACGTTGAGCTTTGCGAGAAGGACAAAATCAAAATCAGCACAGTCCTGGAAAATGTTTCTGTAACGGAAAAAGAATGCGGAGTAAAAATCCAGTGCCATTTCATGCCTGTTGAATATTTCATAAAACGCTGCAGAAACAGCTTCGACTACATTTTCTTTGACCCTCCGTTTCCGTATAAATTCCACGAGCAGCTGATTCTGGAGGCAGACAAGAAAGGAATTCTGAAGCAGACCGGAACAATTATGGTTCACCGTCCGGAAGAACACTTTATGCCGGACTCAATCGGAAACCTTAAAAGAACCGACCAAAGAATTTACGGGCGCTCAATCGTGGACTTCTACAAGTATGAAATTAAGTAAAATTTTAGTACAGACAATTGACAAACTATTTTTTTAGTTTATTATTTCAGCAAGTAAAAATAAAAGAGGAATACGCTTTTTAATGAATGAATCTCTAAAGGAAGAAATCGATAGAAAACAAGATTCTGATGGATTCATAAAAGTTACAGACAATCCAGTTTCATCTTTGTCTTCCGGGCAGAAAGCAATTTTAAACAGGAAAGGAAACGAACTGTTCAACAAAGGAAAAATTGAGGACGCAAGAAGAATTTTCATTACAACAGGCTATTCCGACGGCTTGACAAGAGTTGGAGACATCTATCAAAAGAAGAATGAAACATTGAAAGCCTTGAAAGTATATATTTTGGCTCACAACAAAACAAAAAGCGAAGCAATTTATGAAAAAATTGCGAAAATAATTTCCGTTCTTCTAAAGGAATAAATATGGGAAATCAGCTTTATGAACACTCTGGCAAAAATTTAAAGGAGCAGCCATTTTCCGAGCTTCCCTTGCCAGAATTAACTTTTTCCGTTGAATCTCTTGAAAACGAAAAGAATTCCGGAAAAGACGAAAAAAGCGCAAAAATTTCAGAGCTTTCGATAAACGGCTACCAGAAACTGAAATCGAACGAGCTTGACGAAGCGAAAAAATTGTTTGAAGAAATTCTTGAGGCTGATGAAAACAACAATTACGCTCTCGTGGGACTGGGAGACACAGAGCGCAAAATGGAAAATTTTCCAGAGGCGATAAGATTATACAACAAATGCCTTGAATTTCATCCGGGCAACAGCTATGCGCTCTTCGGGCTTGCAGACTGCTACAAATCGCTGGGACAGTTCAGAAAAGCAATTGAAATCTGGGAAAAATATCTTGTCCACGACGAGAAAAACATAACTGTAATCACAAGAATTGCGGACGCCTGCCGGAAAATCCACTTGTACAAGAAATCGGCGGATCTTTACCAGAAAATTCTTAAAATCGAGGAAACGAATGCCTATGCGCTTGTCGGGCTCGGACATCTGAGCTACGACTTGAAAAAATACCACGAAGCGCTTTTCTACTGGAAAAAAATGCTTGAACTGAACAAAGAGCATGTTGACATAAGAATTCTCACTTCAATAGGAAACTGCCACAGAAAGCTCAAGACTTTCAGCGAAGGAATTTTTTATTTTCAGAAAGCGCTTGAAATGGACCCGAAGAATTTCTACGCGCTCTTCGGGCTTGCGGACTGTTACCGGGGAATGAACCAGCAGGACAAATCAATAATCTACTGGAACAAGCTTCTTGAAATCGATCCTGAAAACAAAGTTATCCTCACGCGGATTGGCGATGCCTTCAGAAACATGGGCGACTACAAAAGCGCGGAAGAATACTACAACCGGGCGCTGGACATTGATTTTGACATCTATGCGGCAATGGGCCTGGCGCTAATCTGCAAGGGCGAGAAAAAATACGACGAGGCAATAGAAAGATTCAGAACCCTTATAAGAAATGACACAAAGAACTTCAGGCTTTACGTTGATCTTGCCGACTGCTATGTCCGCCAGAACAAAAAAGAAGAAGCGATAAAAACGCTCGAAGCATTTCAAGCCCAGGAAATTCATAGTTCCGCGGTGAACGAAATGCTTGAAAACTTAAAAAAATAAGACAGAAATATGGAAAAAATTGCATTGGCCGGACTTTTGCCGGAAGAAATAACAGAAAAACTTTCTCTCAGCCAGAAATTCCGAGGGCTTCAGATTTTCAAATGGATTGGAGACGGCGCAGATTCTTTTGAGGAAATGACAAACCTTTCAAAGGAAATCCGCGGAAATCTTTCAGAAACAGCTCTTCTCCGCTCTTCAAAAGTTTCAAAGGTTTTAAAAGATCCCGATGGAACAATAAAGCTTCAGATTCAGCTTTCCGATGGAAATGCGGTCGAAACAGTTCTTCTCACAGACAAGGAAGGAAGAAAAACAGCCTGTGTATCGTGCCAGGCAGGCTGCGCCATGAAATGCGCCTTCTGCATGACCGGAACTCTCGGACTTTCAAGAAACCTTGAGCCGAACGAAATTGTTGAGCAGTTTTTGTTCCTTGAAAAAGAATGCGGCCGCCTCGACAATATTGTGTTCATGGGAATGGGCGAACCGATGCAGAATCTTCCAGGAATCAGAAAAGCGATTGAAATTCTTACAGATCCGCGCGGAAGAAATCTTTCGGGGCGAAGAATCACTCTTTCAACATCTGGAATTGTAAAAGGAATCTACGACCTTGCAGACAACGGCCCGCACATAAGGCTCGCGGTTTCGCTCACAACTGCTGACGAAGAGCTAAGAAAATCTATTATGCCGGTAGCCAACGGAAATCCGCTTTCAGAGCTGAAAAAAGCAATATCATACTACGCTGAAAAAACTGGAAAACGCGTAACTCTGGAAGCCGCGCTCCTAAAAAACAAGAACACCGGCCGCGAAAGCGCAGACAGAATGATTGAGTTTGCAAAGGGAATCAATGTAAACATAAATCTTATTCCATGGAATCCTGTTCCGGGCCTTAACTTCGAGGAGCCTGAACCTGGAGAAGTACGGAATTTTGTGCGAATGCTCGAAGACGCCGGCTTGAATGTAACATTGAGAACAAAAAGAGGCAGAAAAATCGGAGGAGCCTGCGGCCAGCTCGGAAAAACTGCTTCCAGTTAATATTTTTCTTGAATTATCACAATTTGTGTCTTATAATTAATTATAACTACTTAATGGAGTTATTTATGCAGAAAAAAATATATGTAGCAGGAATGTTTGATCCGGATACAGCTGGAAAAGTTAATTCAGCTGTAAAAGGTGTGGCTGGCGTTACAAATGTTGTTGCAAATCCAGATAAATCACAGGTTCTTGTTGATTTTGACGAAGGAACAGCAGGCATTGAGGATGCCATCAATAAAGCAATTGCAAGCGCAGGTGTTGAAGTTTTAGCATAAAATGAAACTTGTAATACTTGATGCCCAAGCATTGAATCCCGGTGATCTAAGCTGGGATTTTTTTAGGTCTTATGCAGAAGTAACTGTATATCAGAATACTCCGGAAAATCTTGCCGCCGAGCGCATCGGCGACGCTGACGCAATTTTAATTAATAAAATCAACATAAATTCGGCGCTCCTTGAAAAATGCCCGAATCTAAAATATATAGGCGTGCTTGCAACCGGATACAATGTTATCCAGATTGAAGCTGTAAAAAAAGCAGGAATAGTAGTTTCAAATATTCCGGCATACAGCACATCAGCAGTCGCGCAGCATACATTCGCGCTTTTGCTAAGCTTCACAAATCATGTCGCGCTGCACAATGAATCAGTTTTAAAAGGCGACTGGAAAAAATCTACAATATTCTGCTACTGGAAAAAACCTCTGACCGAACTTGAAGGAAAAACATTTGGAATTTTTGGATACGGCAACATCGGCCGGAAAGTTGAGAAAATCGCAGAATCTTTCGGAATGAAAGTCCTGGTCTGCCCTCACAGACTGAATGAAAATAAAAATTGTGTTACGGCGGAAGAACTTTTTGAAAAATCTGATGTAATTTCTCTGCACGCTCCGCTCACTTCTGAAACCGCGGAAATTATAAATAAAAATTCCATAAAAAAAATGAAGGACGGCGTTTATATAATAAACACGGCACGAGGCGGACTTGTATGCGAGGAAGATATAAAATCAGCGCTTGAAAGCGGAAAAATCGCTGGCTACGGAGCAGATGTGCTTGCAGAAGAGCCTATGACGGAGAAATGCGCTCTTTTCGGCGCGAAAAATTGTGTTCTTACGCCGCATATCGCATGGGCGCCGCTCGAAACAAGAAGAAGATGCCTAAAAATCGGGGAAGAAAATTTCGCGGCATGGATAAAAGGAAAACCGCAAAACACAATATATTGAAAATAGATTCTTAATCAATTATAATAAGATTCTGATTTTCAGTTTCTTGATAAAAAAACTGAATTTTTATAGGAGAACAAATCAACCATGGGAAAGACCATTGCACAAAAGATTTTTGAGAAACATCTTGTAGACACACCGTTTCCGAACACTTACGTTTTAAAGCTTGACAGAGTATTTTGCCATGAAATCACAACGCCTATCGCAATCAATGACTTAGTTGAGCGCGGAAAGGACAAAGTTTTTGACAATACAAAAATCAAAGCTGTAATCGACCATGTAACACCTGCAAAAGACAGCAAGACAGCAGAACAGGGAAAAATTCTCCGCGACTGGTCGTTCCGCAACGGAATCAAGGACTTTTTCGATATCGGACAGAATGGAGTCTGCCATGCGATTTTCCCTGAAAAAGGCTTTGTACGCCCTGGATTCACAGTTATAATGGGCGACAGCCATACCTGCACGCACGGCGCATTCGGAGCTTTTGCCGCTGGTGTTGGAACAACCGATCTTGAAGTTGGAATTCTAAAAGGCGTTTGCTCTTTCCGCGAGCCGAAATCAATAAAATTCGTTCTGAACGGAACATTAAAAGAAGGCGTTTATGCAAAAGACGTTATTCTTTACCTTATTTCTAAAATCGGTGTGAACGGAGCAACAAACTGCGTTGTGGAATTCACAGGTCCGGTAATTGACAATTTCGACATGGAAAGCCGAATGACACTCTGCAACATGGCGATTGAAGCCGGCGGAACTTCTGGAATCTGTTATCCTGATGAAAAAACAGTTGATTATCTTTGGGAATTCATCAAAGATGAATACAAGACAAAAGAAGCTGCAGTAGAAGATTACTCACAGTGGCGTTCTGACGAAGATGCTGTATATGAAAAAGTTTACACTTATGACCTTTCTGACCTTGAACCTGTATGCACAGTTGGCTACAAGCCAGACCAGGTAAAGAAAATTTCTGAAATGGAAGGAACAAAAGTAAACCAGGTTTATATCGGCTCATGCACAAACGGACGCATAAGCGATCTTAGGATTGCTGCAAAAGTTTTAAAGGGACATAAAATTGCGCATGGTGTCAGAGGAATTGTAAGCCCGGCAACACCAAAAATATACAAAATGGCTGTTGATGAAGGACTTATAGACATTTTCCTTGACGCAGGATTCTGCGTAACAAACCCGACTTGCGGCGCATGTCTTGGAATGAGCAACGGAGTTCTTGCAAACGGAGAAGTCTGTGCCTCAACAACAAATCGTAACTTCAATGGAAGAATGGGAAAAGGTGGTATGGTACACCTGATGAGTCCAGCAACAGCAGCAGCAACTGCAATCGCCGGAACTATTACTAATTCACCTTTGTATAAATAACTGGAGGAAAAAAATGAAACAATTTGGCGGAAGCGTACTGTTCCTTGATCGTTCTGATATCAACACAGATGAAATCATCCCAGCTAAATATCTTACTGAAATCTCAAAGCAGGCTTTAAAGCCATACCTTCTTGAAGACTTGAAGCTTGAAGGCTTTAATCCAAAAACAGATGTTTTAGGAAAGAAAGTTATTATCACCCGTGAAAATTTTGGATGCGGCTCAAGCCGTGAACATGCTCCGTGGGCTTTGGAAGTAAACGGAATTTATGTTGTTGTAGCCACAAACTTCGCCCGAATCTTCCGGCAGAATATGTACAACTGCGGAATGATGGCAATTGAAATGGATAAAAAATCTATTGAAGATATGTTCCGCACTTTTGCTGACAAAGATACAGAATGCAAAGTTGTATTCAATGAAGATGGAACAGCAAAAGTAAAGCTTATTGCCGGAAGCCTTTCAAAAAGCTACCCTTTCAAGCTGGACGACTTTGAAAAAGCGCTAGTTGAAAAAGACGGCTGGATTGGTTTTGCAGACAGCAAATACTAATCTTTTAAAATAAACAAAAAGGCTGCCCATGGAATTTTTAAGTTTCACAGGCAGCCTTTTTTTTGCGCTCAGCATTAAATCACTCGGAAATAAATCCGCGTTTTTTTAATTCGGCTGCAATCAGTTCTGCAATCTGCTCTGGATTGTATTTTGATGTATCAATTATCAAATCTGCAAAATCATAACTGTTGTTGTCGATGCCATAGATTTTCTTATAGCGTCTTGTATCCTCGCTGTCGCGCATTGCTGTAAAATCTTTTATTTTCTGCAAGTCGCCGCCTTCCCTGTTCAGAATTCTGGCGGCACGCGTTTCATCGCTCGCATACAGATAAACCTTCAGATCGGCTTCCTTCAGCATCCAGATTGCAAGACGGCTTCCAAGAACACAAGGCTCAGCTTTCGCAAGCTCCACCTGGTGGTTGTCAACAAAAATGTCGTAGGAATCATCAGTTTTTGCGTTTTCAATAACCTGCGCAAGCGTAAGTCCTTTTTCTGCCGCAAGCTGTCTGAAAGTATAGTTAATCAGCTTGACACCAAGTTTTTCAGCCAGAAGCGTGCTTACCGTTGTATTTCCACATCCTGATTTTCCGCTGATTGCGACACGAACATCTTTATTCAATTTCATCTTTTTACTCCACATTTTTTGCCTGCTCACGGATATTTTCAAGAGAATCCTTCGCCTTTATAACCATGGCTCCGACTTCGCTGAACTGATTTTTGCTTCCGATTGTATTTATCTCGCGGTTTGTTTCCTGGCAGATAAAATCAAGTTTTTTTCCTGGAACAGGATTTGAATTTATTTCATCGCGCATCGCCTTAAGATGGCTGTGCAGACGAACAATTTCCTCATTTATTGTATATTTTACAAGCATTGCGGCCGTTTCCGACATTATTCGGTTCTCGTCTGCATTTTCGCCAAGCAGCTCATTGAATTTCTTTTGAATTGTCTCCTTGAAAAGACTTTCCATTTTTGGCTGCCAGCTTTTGAAGAACGCAGCGCACTCATCAAGAACAGAAAGTTTTTCCAGCAAGTCGATTTTTAGGTTTTCACCTTCCCTTGTCCTGTCCTCAATAAATTTCGCATAGGCTGCGCTGAACGCCGGTTCTATCAAATTCTTGTATTTCTCAATGTCATAAACCTTATTGATGTTCAGAACGCCAGGCTGACTTATAATCAGGCTGAGAGGAATATCCCTTGAATCGTATCCGCAAGCTTCACAGACTTTTTTTATGGCATTCTGGTAGGATTTTGCCGCATTCGCATCGGCAATAACTTCCGTGTCGGATTCAAGCTCTTTTATGCGGATATTGACATCAACCTTTCCGCGGAGAACTTTTTCACAAATTCTAGCGCGGTAATAGCTTTCAAGCTGGTTCAAATAGCCGGGAAGATTAATTGAAAGATCAAGAAAACGTGAGTTCACAGATTTTATTTCAACAGAAACAACGGCGTTCTCTGTTGACTGTTCATTGTAGGCATAGCCCGTCATCGATGTCATTTTAGCTGCTCCAAAATTGCTTTTCCAAGTTTCCAGTTGTCTCCAGCCCCCATTGTGACAAAAAGATAACCGTCTGGATATTTTGATTTATCTAAAGGCTTGTTAAGTTCAGAAAGAACAAAATCTTTTGCGCTGAGAATTTCCTCAAAATAATGCACATTACCATGATGCTTTAAAGTTTCCTCATACAATGTTTTTCCTGTTATTTCAAAATCCGCAGGATTTTCACGCGCGGAAGAATAAATTTTATGAAGAACAACTTCGTCAGCAGAAGAAAATGATGAAGCAAACTCCTTCAGCAGAGCCTGGGTTCTTGAATAAGTGTGGCTCATGAAATCCACAATTATTTTTCTTCCGCTGTAAAATTCCCTGAATCCCGCCAAAGTTGTTTTTACCGCAGTAGGATGATGACCGTAGTCATCAAGCACAACAACAGAATTTCCGCATTGAGTCATGCCTTTTCCAACAACTTCGCTTCTTCTGCGGCCGCCGCTGAAATTTTCAAGGCCGCGCTTTATGCTTTCAACGTAATCAACCGGATTTTTCCCGGAAGTTTTCAAAAGCTCGCAGCACAACGCAACAGCCGCCGCCGCATCACGAACTTCATGCTTTCCAGGAACTTTTAAGAAGAGAGAGCCTAGAAGTTTTACCTTAAAATTATTTTTTTCACCGGAAACTTCTTCAAATTCAAGATTGTAGTCATCATCTGCGTTTTCGCCGTAAGGAACAAGCGAAATGTCAGGACGTTTTTTCTTTGCAAGAAAAGCAGTTTCCACAGCGCCAGAATCATCCGCGCAGTAAATCAGCTGGCCTTTTTCAGGAAGCTTGCAGATGTAATCAACAAAAGCGGCGCGAATATCTTCATAAGTTGGATAATAATCCTGATGGTCAGGCTCAACCGAAGTAAGAACAATTTTTTGAGGACAGAACGACATAAAATGACGCTGGTACTCGCAAGTTTCAGCAACAAAATAATGATTTTCGGAACCGGCGCAGTTTTCTGAAGTGTAAGTGCATGTATTTCCAAAAGAATTTATAACGCTTCCGGCAAGAACTTGCGCAGGAAGGTCAAGTTCCTTCAGAATTGTTCCAGCAAGTCCTGTTGTGGAAGTTTTTCCGTGGACACCGCAAATTCCGCAAGAATACGCTTTTTCAGAATATGCGCCAAGCGCCTGCGTATAAAGAAGGCATGGAACGCCCTTTTTTTTCGCGGCAATCAAATCTGGATTTTTTTCAGGATTATAGGCGGAAGAATAAACTACAAACTGAACTGAATCTGTAATATTCTGAGCGCCAAACGGAAGAACTTTTATTCCTAGTTTTTCCAGAATTTCATCTGTATAAAAATGTTCACTTACATCGCTTCCTGTAACAACAGCTCCATTTTTAAAGAAAATTTCAACAAGAGCCGCCATGCCGGTGCCTTTTATTCCGACAAAATGAAAATGAACGCTTTTCAAATCTTCAGGCAAAGATAAATTTTGCATATTTTCATTCTAATACAAACAGTAATCTAGTTCAACAAATGGAAATCAGACGAGGCTCAAATAAATCTGGTCAGCAAGCCCGAATCCGGCATTTTTTGTCATGCTCGCGGCATACTCGTCAAAAAGCATATCCTCGTACATTTCCCCTGCCATGCCGTTTCCGCCAAGCGCAGATTTTGACACAGTTTTCCGCATGGAAGAAAGAACCTGCTTTAGAAAATAACTTTCCAGTTCCATTGATTTTTCATAAAGCTTTGAAGTTTTATCTATTTTTTTCTGGACAACGTGGCTGTTCGCCTGGTTTGCGGCGGCTCCGCTTGGATTTGCGTGAGCGTCATTCTTGGATTTGAAAGCGCCGGCAAAACCTGTGGAAATATCGCCGTTCAGCTTGCCTTCTGGAAGAATCTGGCTTGATGATATTGTTGAGTTTTTTTCCTTTTTCTGAATTGAATTCACCAAATCCTGGAATTTTGAAAAATCCGAATTCATTTCCGAAGCTTTTAAAGCTCCTTCACCATTTGCAATATTTGAAAATCCATTAACCAAACCAATATTCATATTTTGCCTCTTGATTTATTTTCGGCGGATTTAAAGCTGGATTTTAGGAATAAATTAAAAAAGCGGGTGTTGCGGGCTCGTGAACTGAAGCCCAAAAAACCATACAGTTTTGAGTTCAGTTCATGCCCGCAATTTTACTGACTTCAGCTAACGCTAGCGCTTGAGATTCACCGCAGTTGAAAGCATCGTGTCGGATGTCTGGATTGCCTTGCTGTTGAACTCGTAGGCGCGCTGGGAAACAATCATCTGAACCATTTCGTTCACAACGGAAACATTTGAAAGTTCAAGGAATTTATGCCGAGTGTCGCCAAAACCTTCATATCCTGGGCGTCCGCCGAAAGCTTCGCCCGACGCGTTTGTCTGAACAAAAAGATTGTCTCCGTCCGCCTGAAGACCGACTGAATTCGGAAAGCGGAAAAGTTCCAGCTGGCCGACTTCAACAGGCTCGTTTCCGCCGTTTACTTTTACGCTTATGCGTCCGGTCTGGGTAATGTTCAGCGTTGAAACATCGTAGCCTTCCGGAAGAATTATTTCCGGCTGGACGCGGAGACCGTTTGAATTTACAAGCTGACCGTTCGAGTCGATTTTGAACGAGCCGTCGCGCGTGTAGGCATAGCTTCCGTCATATTTCTGCACGCGGAAAAAACCTTCGCCGACAATCGCAACATCTGTGTCAACGCCTGTATTCTGAAGAGAGCCTTGTTTCATAATGCGCTGCGTCGCCGCGAGCTTTACACCCGAACCTTGCTGTATTCCAACCGGAGTCACTGTGTCTTCCGTGGCCGGTGTTCCTGCCAGCTTTACATTCTGATAAATCAAGTCCTCAAATTCCACGCGCTGCTGTTTATATCCTGTTGTATTTACATTTGAAAGGTTGTTTGAAATTACGTCCATATTAGCCTGCTGGCCGTTCATGCCAGTTGCCGCAGTCCACAAGCTTCTTACCATATTCTAATTCCTCCGCCGCTATCTGTTGTAAACAGCTGTTTTTGTCCACAAGGTTCCCATCATGCTGTCTTCGCTTGTAATTGTCTTTTGATTCGCTTCATAAGCGCGGTTAACTTCTATCATCTGAACCATTTCATTCACAACATTGACATTTGAAGTTTCCATATATCCCTGAAGAAATTTCGGGCGCTCAGAACCTTCCGCAATATGAGCCTGCCCTGAAATATCGTTTGACGAATAAAGATTGCTTCCCATTTTTTTCAAGTAGCGCTCATTGTCAAAACGGACAACCTTGAACCGGTCAATCACTTCAGAATCTTCCTGGGAAGAAATAACTCCGTCTTCATTTACTGTGAATTTATCATTTTCAACATGGATGAAACCTTTTTCGCCAAGAACTGGATAACCGTCCTTTGTTTCAAGGATTCCTTCCTTTCCGATTATAAAATTTCCGTCGCGGGTGTAACGTTCGCCCAAAGGAGTCTGAACGGCAAAAAATCCTTTTCCGCCAAAAGCAACGTCCGTATTCTGGTCTGTCTGGCGGAACGAGCCTTGCGCAAAATCCGTATAGTTTTCATTCGTTTCAATTCCAAGGCCGAGCTTTCCGATTACAGGAGCCGCTTCCGCAGAGCCAAACGGTGTTTCATAGACACCATCAAGATTTGTGCGTCTTAAAAGAAGCTCTGGAAAAGACTTGCTTACAGTTATGTCCCTTTTGTAGCCTGCTGTGTCTACATTCGCAAGATTATTGGAAATCGCATCCAGCCGGTTTTGCTGGGCATTCATTCCGCTTGCTCCTGTGTACCATCCGCGAATCATATTTTTACCTCCAAACAGAAAGAATTTTTAAATTGAGAAAAAAATTCCATCCATTTGTTTTATTATCGGAATATGGAAATTGCGGTTTAGCGAATTCTGTTTTATAATATGAAATGATGTTGCATGATAAAAACAAACCGCGGGTTCTGGCATTAATTCTAGGCGGCGGAAAAGGAACAAGATTATATCCTCTTACAAAAGAAAGGGCGAAGCCGGCTGTATCTTTCGGCGGAAAATACAGGCTCGTGGACATTCCGCTTTCAAACTGCATTAATTCCGGCTACAAAAAGATTTATCTTCTTACGCAGTTCAACTCAACGTCACTTCATCTGCACATCACAAACTCTTACAACTTCGACCGATTTTCTTCAGGTTTTGTAGAAATTCTTGCGGCCGAGCAGACTCTTGAAAATGACAAATTCTACGAGGGAACTGCGGATTCTGTAAGAAAAAGCATGTCGCATTTCAAGGCGCAGAAACCAACGCATTATATAATTCTTTCCGGAGACCAGCTTTACAGAATGGACTTGCGGGATTTTTTCGACTCGCACGTACGCTCGGGCGCAAGCATTTCTGTAGCAACAACAGCTGTAAATAGAACAGACGCAAGCCGATTTGGAATTGTAAAAACTGACGATACAAACAGAATCATTGAATTCAAAGAAAAACCTGCGCCTGGCACAGATATTTCTGAATGGAAAATTTCTCCTGAACTCATGGCAAGCATTCCCGACCCGGACAAAGAATATCTTGCCTCAATGGGAATTTATATTTTCAACGCATCCACGCTTGAAGCCGTTCTGGCAGAAAACGACTCAAAGGACTTCGGAAAAGAAGTAATTCCAAACTCAATCGGAAACTACATTGTGAACGCCTACGTTTTCAGCGGATACTGGGAAGACATAGGAACAATAAAAAGTTTCTACGACGCGAACATAAAACTCACGGACATCGACCCGGAATTCAACTTTTACAACGAAGACGAGCCGATTTACACTCACATGAGAAATCTTCCGCCTTCAAAAATAAACGGCGCGACAATTTTCTGCACATTGACATCCGAAGGCTGCGTCATAACAAACTGCAAGCTGAGCCGCTCAATAATCGGTGTGCGCTCAATTATTGAAAACGGAACCGAGCTGAGCGGTGTAATAATGATGGGCGCTGATTTCTACCAGAATCCCGAAGAAAAAAAAGAGGACATAAAAAAAGGGATTCCAACAATCGGAATCGGAAAAAACTGCTTCATTTCGCGGACAATAATCGACAAAAACGCAAGAATTGGAAACAACGTGCGAATAAACGCTGACGGAAGAAACTATGAAAACGGTGACCACGGAAATTTTTATTCGGCGGACGGAATCATCGTAATCAGAAAAGGCGCTGTAATTCCAGACGGCACAATTATCTAGAAAGGTAAAAATATTGGCATCGCAATACGACAAGCTCGGGGAAATGCTGAAAGACGCAATTGAGAGCGGAAAATTTCCGGAGAAAAAAAACGCTGAAAAACAAAGCGGGAACAAAACTTCTTTCAAAGAAAACGAAAAAAAATCAAAGGAAAAAGATAGAAAAGATAATAAAAAGGATAATATTTCAGTCAAAAGTGTACAAAATTTTATACATCTTTATAAAGTTTTTAACCTACAGCCTGGATGCACATCAGACGAACTGAAAGATTCGTACAGAAAACTTTTAAAAAAGTATCATCCTGATAATTTCAACGGATTTCCAGAGACTCAGAAACTTGCGGAAAGAAAAACGCAGGAACTTATTTCTGCGTTCAAAAAACTACTGGAGCTTATTGGCTAACGTCTTGCGCTCTATTCCAAGAATTTCAGCAGTCTTGGATTTGTTTCCATTGTTGGCGGCAAGATTCTGCTCTATTATTATTTTTTCAGCCTCTTCAAGTGTAATTCCAATTGGAATGGAAATATCTGTTTTTCCAGCGGCTTTTACAATTTCCGGCGGCAGATTTTCTTCCCGGATAACGTTATCGGTGCAAAGGACAGCGGCGCTTTCAATGCAATGCTCAAGCTGCCGTATATTTCCAGGCCAGTCATATTTAAACAGAGAAACTTTAGCTTTCTGTTCAATTGAAAGATTTCCGTTTTCAGAATATTTTTTCAAGAAATATTCTATCAGCTCAGGAATATCTTCTTTCCGTTCACGCAGCGGAGGAATTTCCAGATGAACAACATCCAGCCGGTAATAAAGATCTTCCCTGAAACGGCCGGCTTTTACTTCTTCCTCTAGATTTCTGTTTGTTGCGGCAATCACGCGGACATCAACTTCAATTGTTTCCTGGCCGCCTACCCGCTCAAATTTCTTTTCCTGCAGAACACGCAGAAGCTTAACCTGGGTGGATGCGTTTATTTCTCCAATTTCATCAAGAAAAATCGTGCTTTTGTGCGCAAGCTCGAAACGGCCTTTTTTCAGATAATCAGCACCTGTGAACGCGCCTTTCTCGTGGCCGAACAACTCCGACTCCAAAAGGGATTCGCTGAGCGCAGAACAGTTCACAACAATCATTTCCTTGTCGCGGCGCGGACTGTTGTTGTGGATTTCCCTTGCAACCAGCTCTTTTCCAACGCCAGTTTCTCCAGTCACAAGAACGCTCGCCTTTGAAGGAGCAACTTTTTTTATCAGCTCGTAGAGTTTTTTCATCTGCAGGCTGCTTCCAATCATAATCTTGTTGTGATTTTCCTCAACTTCCTGCTTCAGCATTTTGTGCTGCAACGAAAGTTCCCGCGACTCCAAGGCGCGTTTCACAATCATATTGAGCTGGTCAAGATTCAGCGGCTTTGTAAGAAAATCATAGGCTCCGTCACGCATAGCTTTTACAGCAGAATCAATGCTTCCATGGCCGGTAAGGACAATAACAGGAATTCCTGGAGTTTCCGTAGCAATATGGCGCACAACTTCTTCACCGGAAATTCCGTCCATCCGCAAGTCTGTGATTACAAGATCGATATCTCCTTTGTCGATAAGAGCAATTCCTTCTTTTCCGTTCGGCGCAGTTTTTACATTGTAGTCTTCCATTTCAAAATTCGCGGCAAGACCATTGCGGATATTTTCCTCATCATCAATAACAAGAATTGTAAATTTCATGCGCTACCTCAAAAGCTTTGTTTCTGTCTGCGGCAAAGGAATTGAAATCAAAAAAACAGAGCCTTTGCCTTTCTCTGACTTTACCTGAATATCTCCGCCAAATTCCTTTATTATTTTATAGGACATTGTCATTCCAAGCCCGGTGCCGTTCGCCTTTGTAGTAAAATACGGCTCAAAAATTCTTCCCAGCGTGTCAGAATCCATTCCAATTCCATTGTCCGAAATGGAAACCACAAAATTATCTTTTATGACTGTAGTTCCAAATGTAACAAGGCCAGGCATTTTTTCTGAATCATTTTCTTCCTCGCAAAGCGGAAATTTCGCCTTGATTGCATAAAACGCATTCTGCGCGATATTTATGATAACCTGCCTGAAAAGCTTTTCGTCAATCATAACGCGTTTTTTTTCTTCAGAAAGCTCCATTTTTATAAGAACGTGGGATTTATTGAATTCCGGAGAAATAAAATCGCAAATTCCGGAAAGAATTTCATCAGGATCGCACAGAGCCAGCCTTGCATTCACAGGCCTGACCGCAAAAAGAAAATCCATTACAAGATCATTCAGTTTTTTTATCTCATCGTTGACAATATCAATGTGGTCCTCAAGAAATTTTTTATCTGGAAGAAGCCCGTCGCCTTCACGCTTTTTGCTGACCGCCTTTTGCACAAGCTGAATATGAATCGAAATCGCCCCAAGCGGATTTTTTATTTCATGAGCCATTCCTGCCGCCAAATTCGTGAGTCCTTCCATGTTTTCCAGCCGGCGGTCAAGCACAGACTTTGCTTTCTGCTGGGTTATATCTTCAATTTTTATTATGTTTCCGCAAATTTCAGTTTTCTGAACAAACGAAAAAACCGAAACAGCAAGAAATTTCACGGAGCCGTCTGTATTGGAAACTGAAAATTCATCGCGCACGTTCGTTTTTTGAGAATCCGCAATATTACGAAGCCAGTCCGAAATTTCTTCATTTTCTTCTATTAAATTGAAAAGCTGCTGCTCTTCTGTTTTTTCATCATCAAAGGAAATCCGAAGAATTCTCTTTGCAGCCTTGTTTATCTGAAGCACATTCCATTTTTTGTCAACAAGAATCAAGCCGGCGGAAAGCGACTCCAAAAGCGAGGTCATCATTGAATTTTCACCGGCAACTTCCAGAAGCACACGTTTTACTTCATCAGAGGAAAGTTTCGGAAGCATATCGATTACGCGCTCTACATATCTGCTCATTTTAAAATATTCCCATGAATTTTATTAATTCGCGATATATCGCGGACAAGAACTTCCAGCGCTGATTTTACAGACTGGTTGTAAACCGTAACATTGTTCCAGCATGTTTGAACTGCTTCTGAAATATCTTTCGCAGCGTTTGCGCCCGCCGGAGAAGAAAAAAGTTTTTTTGCGCAATTTTGAATTTCCGCAAGAAAAATTTTCAATATTATCCGTGGCTCAAAATTTCCGCAGTCTTTTATAATTTTAGCGCAGTCAGGAATTTTTGACTCTGCAACAAGAGAATAAAACTCTTTTGAAAAACCATGAATTTTATCAGGAGCAACAGGCAAAAAAGTCAGCAGAAAATCGTCGATTGTTCCAGAAAAATTATCATTATGGAAAACCCGGGAAATCACTTCCTTCTGTTCCGCCAGGCTGCGTTCCTTGAAATTATAAGTTCTTACCCTGGAAAGAATTGTCGGCATAACAGCATTTCTTCGGGAAGTTGTAAGAACAAAAACTGTATCTTCCGGCGGCTCCTCAAGAATTTTCAGAAGAGCGTTCCGCACAGATTCCAGCATACGGTCCGCATTTTCAATAATTATCGTTTTCTTTCCAGAAACACTTTTCAATCTTGCCCAGGCAGCCGCATTTCGTATTTGCGAAACTGGAATTGAATCATACAAAAATTCTGACTCCAGTTTTTCACAGAGAGGAATTATTTTTTCAACAGCTTTCTGAACAGCCTGAAACGGCGGCAGCTCATGCGGAAAATCAATCGGCTCAAGCTCTTCATCAATTGAATTTATAACCGCGGCAATTTTATTCAGTTTTTCATCGCCCTCAAGCAGAACCGGACTGAAACGCAAAGTCAGCTTGCGAACACTCCGAACAAAAAGATATCGGGAAGCAACCAAATGCTTTGAAGAATTCATAACTGCATTCAAAAACGCCCGGCTGGAAGCTGCAATTTCCGGAGTACAATCCCTAGGTCCCGCAAGAAGAAGATTTCCGCTCACAAGAGCCTTGTGCTGAAGGCAGCTTGGGCAAGAGCAAAGCCAATGCCCTTTTTTTTCACCTGTGCATGAAAGAATTCTTGCAGTTTCAAGCGCGCAGGTAAGTTTTCCGCTGCCATGAAAACCGCTGAAAAGAACTGCGCCCGGCAAACTTCCATTTAAAATATCCGAAGACAAGAGAGAAGCAACATTTTGATAAAGCAAATTGTCATACATTTATGCGGAAAAACCTTTGAAATAATCAGATGGAATATTGAAAATATTTCCAAGAAATCTATAAAAAAGACTATCCTTGAAAATATCAGAAAAATCAAAGAACTGCTGGACTTTCAAAACGGCAATAACAAACACAACAACAACAAGCCCTTCAGCAAGCCCAAGAAGAAAGCCTAACGTCTTGTCAAGTCCTTTCATAATCTCGCCTTCAAAAATTTTTGCAACAAAATGCTGAATAATTGAAATTGCAAGAAAAACAACTATAAAAATCAAAAAGAAAGAAAGAGAAATAGACAATGCTGAATTTGTGATTGTCTGGCCGACATAAACATCAAGCTTAGGCGCTAAGAAAATCGCAACAGCAAGGCCGCCGATTACAGAAATTTTTGAAAAAAGCTCCTTTACAAAGCCCTTCATCAAAGCCGCAACTGCAAAAACCAGAACAACAATTAAAAAACAAATATCAATTGGCGCTATAGTCATAAACTCTCCTTATAAAGCAATTCTGCAATTTTTTCAGAAGGACGGATGCCTCGTGAAAGATTTCCGTTGTTTTCTGAATATTTTTTGCGAACATTTCCGTCAAGCAATGTTTCAAGCGCAGCCTTTAGTTTTTCAGAAGTAGCATTATTTCTTCCAAGAACAACCGCCGCCTCATGCCTTTCAAAAAAAGCGGCATTATCTTCCTGGTCGCCGCGGGTTCCGCTTCCGCACAACGGAACTAAAACCATTGCCTTTGAAAGAACCGAACATTCCCAGATTGAATTTGCTCCTGCGCGGGAAACAACAATATCGGCGCAGGCGATAACATCCGGCATTTCCTTATAAATGAAAGAAAACGGCTTATAGCTAGATTTTATTTCTTCAGGAATATCTGGAATTTCTGCATCCGAAGCATTTTTTTCACCAGTCTGATGAACAACAGTAAAATTCTCGCAAAGCCACCGGATATTTTCACGGACAAGATTATTAAGCTGCTTTGCGCCTAAACTTCCGCCCACAACAAGCAGAACAGGCTTTGTTTTTTTCTGAATTCCAAGGAATTTCAAGCCGTTTTCCGCATCCGCAGAATAAAAAACAGGTCGCACAGGATTTCCAGTTACAACAGCTTTTCTTTTTGCAGCTTCACCAAGATAAGATTCAGTTTCTTTGTACGAAAGAAGAATATGCTTTGCGCTCCGGCTGTTCAATTTTGTTGCAAGCCCCGGTGTAAAATCACATTCATGCGTATAAACAGGAATTTTTAAAATTTTTGCGGCAAGACAAGGCGGAACGCTCACAAATCCACCCTTTGAAAAAAGCACATACGGTTTTATTTTCAGAAGAATAAAAAAAGAGGCTACAAATCCAGCAAAAATCTTAAAAATATCAAGAAAATTCTGAAATGAAAAATATCGCCTCAGCTTTCCGCTTGGAATTCCATAAAAAAAATCAGCAGATTTTCTGCCTTCAGAATCAACATTTTTGCTTACAATATTCTTATCCATTCCCTTGGAATTGCCAATCCAGTAAATTTGGGCAGTTTTTCCATTTTTTCTGCAGAGAGCCCGGAAATCATCAGCAACAGCAAGACCAGGATAAATATGTCCGCCAGTTCCACCGCCAGCAAACGCAATCTTTAAAATACCGTCAGTTTTAGAATTCATAGAATTATTCTATTTGTTCTTATGATATTTTTCAAGGATAGAAAGAATTTCTGTTTTTTTAAAAAGATTCGCGTAATCATAAGCAGACATTCCCATCCCATCTTTTATGCCTGGATCAGCGCCATTTTCTGCAAGCATTTTTACAATTTCAGTCTTGTCAGCGCCAACCGCAAGAACAAGCATTGTCTGACCGTCCTTGCTAATCGTATCAAGCTCCGCGCCTTTTTCAATGAAAAATTTTGTCATTTCAGCATTTCCACGCCAGACTGCATCCATAATCGCCGTATATCCACGGTCGTTTGAAACAGAATCAAGCCTTGCGCCGCATGAAACAAGCCACTTCACTGCTTCAATATTGTCCGAACGCGCAGCAATATTCAGCATGGGAGTTCCTTCCGAATCAGAAATATTAACATCCATGCCAGCATCAACATAGCAACGGCAAATTTTTTCATTCCATTTTTCTATATAATGAGCAAAATTATCACCATCAAACGGATAGCCGTTCTCAAAAAGATAGCTGAACGAATCTTCTTCCAGCTGCTCCTGCAGAATTTGCGATGAAGCTTCAGAAATAAACGAATTTAAAGAATTTTCATCTTCAAATGACTGGATTAATCCAGAATCCAGAAAGAAATGGCCGGGATTTTTGTCTGTTGTATAAATTTTTGCGCCTTGTCCTGCAAAAAAGCCCGCAAGACAAGAAATTTTCTGATTTTCATTCAAGGAAAGCAAAACCACAGAATGCGTTACTTCTGAAAGAAAATCAAAATCCAAAGAAAAATCTTTTTCCGCCTTGAAAACAACATCCGCATCAGGAAATTTTTCCCGCAGAATTTCTGCAAGAGATGAATCAGACAAACTTTTTTCAGCTAAAACAAACCATTTCATATTTTCATTATAAATTACAAATTCCAATCTAACAAGAAAAAGATTTTTTATTTTTTTTTTAATTTTTTAGCTTTTTAGTGTTGACATAAAAACTCATTTTCTATATTATTAAAAACATCACGACGCCGCTGTAGCTCAGTTGGTAGAGCAGCAGACTGAAAATCTGCGTGTCGTTGGTTCGATTCCAACCGGTGGCATAGGCTAACTCTTTACAATATAAGGAGTTAGCCTTTTTTATTTTCCTAGTGATAGCAGTTTGATAGCAAATTCATTCATTATTTCTTTTGACTTTCCACAAAAATATAGTAAAATGCAAAAAAATCATGCTTAGAATTTATTCTTTTACAGGAGCAATGTATGAAGAAAAAGCTATTTCTTTTCTTTTTAACTGCAACGATTCTTGCAGCGGCAAATGCGCAGACAATTGAAGAAACAAAAAAAAGCGGAAGAAATAAAATTTCAGGCGCGCTAGAAGAAACTGTCGATATGTTTTCAGAAATTCTTCCTGAAAATTCATCGCTGCTTGGCACTCAGCCGGATGCGTTCATTGGAAAATTCATTTCGTCAATTCCAATGCATTTTACAGCCGGAGTTTCTTTTTCTGGAACTTTTATAAAATCTGAAACTTTGAAAAATGCGGCGGATGATTTTTCTTCCGGAATTTCAGAAACTTTAAAAGCGGGAAATGCAACAGACAATTTCAGCATAGATTTTTCGCTTCCTGAAAGAATTCCAGTTCCTGCGGCGGCATTCACGTTCAGGCTTGGAGGAATTATTCTTCCGCTCGACATTGGAATCCATGGAGCAACAACTTTCAACGGTGTTATAAAAGATATAACTTTTGATGATTTCAAAGCAGGCCTTGCCTACACTACAATCGGCGTTGACCTGCGATACGCAATTTTCCAGGGAAGCACATTCCTGCCGAAATTCAGCGTTGGCGGCGGCTATATTTACTCTTCACTTTCCTTTGACTTTGAGGCGAAAAAGAATTTCAAGACAAACAGCTCATATGAAATCGAAGGAAATTCCGGCATCTACAGCGCAGATTTAACAGGTGAAATAAATATTTTATCAAAAACCCACACAATTTTCGCGCAGGCGCAGATTTCAAAGAAACTTCTTGTTTTTGAGCCATACATCGGAACAAAACTTTTCATGACAAAAACGGTGAATGAATACGACTGGAAATACAACACATATGCTGACGGAAAACTTCAGTCTGTTCTGAGCGATTCCGACAAAAAATCCGAGACAAAAGATTTTGCGGCAGACAATATTTCTACACAATTTTTTGGCGGGCTTGGAATTTCGCTCGGAAAATTCCAGATTGGCTTGAATGGCGCTTACAATGTAAAAACAAACTACTGGTCCGCAGGCTTAAATTTAAATTTCAAGAACTAAAAAAAAGGCGGCAATTTTGCCGCCCTTTAACTATGCTACCCGCTCAGATGTTTATCGCTTCAAGCTAAGAACAGTTTCAAGAAGCGTATCTGCTGTCTGGATTGTCTTTGCGTTTGACTGGAAGCCACGCTGAGTTACAATCATATCAGTCATCTGCTCAGAAAGATCAACATTCGACATTTCAAGAGCGCCGGCAAGCAACGAGCCTTTTCCTGCAACTCCAGATTCGCCGATGTTCGCTTGGCCGGAGTTGTTTGTTTCCGCATAAGTATTGTTTCCAGCTTTTTCAAGGCCGCGGTCATTCGCAAAAGTTGCAAGCGCAATCTGGCCCAAAACCCGGTTTGTTCCGTTTGAATAAACGCCTGTAACAGTTCCTGTTGAGTCAATCTTGAAATTATCAAGATATCCAAGTGTATATCCGTCCTGGCTATATGCTTTTGTTGTAGATTTTGACGCAGACTGGGTGATTGTATTTTTCATGCTGCCAATTGTTCCAAGGTTGATATTGAATGTCTGGCGGTATGGATTTCCATTCTCATCAGCATTCGCGTTTGGAACAGTAAAAGAAGTCTGAAGAACAATCTCGCCTTCCTGGTTTGAAATATTCCCGGAAGAATCTTCAACGCTTGCAAGCTGGCCGTAGTTATCGAAATTAACAATAAAAGTGTTCTGAACTCCGTCTGTTGTTCCAAGACCAATGCGAGTCTGGGTAAAATCCGCATTGTCAGCATCAACGTTCACTGTTGCCTGCCAAGAATTTGCAACACCGGGAACTTTTGTAAACGAAACAGAAAGAAGATGCTCATTTCCGAAGCTATCGTAAATTTTCTGTTCAGTTCCCCATGTTCCTTTTGCAATGTCGCTTTCGCTTGCGCCTTCCAGAATTTCCGGAGTATTTTTATTCAAGTTGCATGCAAAACGCACATTCGCAGTTTCTTTTGCAGGATCTTTTGAGCCGACTGGAACAACCAAATCAGTAGGAGTCGCCGCTGTCTGCACAATCTGCTCGCCGTTCAAGTCTCTAGCCATCCATCCCTGAACACGCTGTCCGTTCGCAGGATTAACAAGAGTTCCGTCGCGGTCAAGTCCGAACTGTCCGTTGCGAGTATAGAAACTTTCCTCGCCGTCCTTCAAGATGAAAAATCCATTTCCCTGGATTGCAACATCAGTAGAAACACCAGTAGACTGAAGATTTCCCTGTGTAAAAACCTGCTCAATTGTCGCAATCGTCATTCCAAGACCAACATCCTTCGGGTTTACACCGCCAAGCTCTTCTGTAGGCTTTGCGGCGCCGCCAACCTGCTGGCTGATCATATCCTGGAAATTCACACGGCCGCGCTTGAAACCAGTTGTGTTCACGTTTGAAATATTGTTGCCAATTACGTCCATTCTTGTCTGGTGGTTCTGCAAACCTGAAACACCTGAATAAAGTGATCTCATCATAATCTATGTTCTCCTGCTGACTAGTTACCTGATTAATTGTAAATGGCTTTTATTTTCGCCATGTCATAATACATGCCGTTCACCATTACCTGCGGATTAGCTCCAAAAGATGTCGCCTCAACCACGCCCTGGGCTGTTGAATCACCAATGTCAATCTCAACTGTTTTTCCCAAAGTCGCCGTTGCCTGTGATGAATTTATAATGCCAGCCATCTTGTTGAACGATTCATTCATATTTGTCATCTGTTCAAGCGATGAAAACTGCGCCATCTGGGAGATAAACTGTGTATCTTCCATCGGGCTTGTAGGATCCTGATTTGTAAGCTGGGTAATCAGAAGCTTAAGAAAATCATCTTTGCCCAGCTGCTGAGTAGCTGTACGTCCATTCGCAGTGTTAGCTTTGTTGAAATTGTTCACCGCATTGTCAACAGCAAACTTTTCACTTGATGTCATGGTTGTGTTCAGTCCATTCAGTTCCATTTCAGCACCTCTTTAACGGAAAAATCCGTTTTTTTTGTAAAGGCTTCCAAAAGATTTTCAGAAGCTCCTTTTTATAATCGGAATTTATGCAACGATGTTTACAGAATTCCTTGAAGAATTTTCAATAATTTCCATTTCGGAAATTTCGTCTCCGGAAAAAGCATTGAATTCTCCGTAAACTTTGCGCATGGCAAATTCAGCGGCCGGATTATTATGGTTTCCGCCGGAATTATTTCCGCCGAAGTTGCGCTCCGCAAGAGAAAGCTCAAGCCCCACGGAATCAAATCCGCTCTGAGCAAAAGCCTGCTTAAGATTTTCAGCAGTTTCCTTGAATGCGTTGAAAGCCTCCTGGGACGCAACAATAATTTTTCCAGAAATATTTTTTTCATCAAGATGAAGGTCAATCTTCACATTTCCAAGACTTTCAGGATGAAGAATCAGTTTTATCGAGCCGACATCGTTATCCTTCAGAACAATATTTCCCGCCTTGACAATTTCTCCGGCGTTTTCCTGAATCTGATTTGAAAGCATCGCCTGAAAATCAGAGCCGGACGAGCTTGCCGCCTGGCTGCTTGAAGAAGTGATGTTCTGCTGCGCTTTCGCGGCAAAATCCATTGTAAGCTCAGGATTATTGTTTTCATCGCGGCGGATTTCCAGAATTTCAGCAGATTTTTTTTCCTGTTTAGGCTCCGCGCTGTTCTCTGAATTTTCCGTACGGAAATCACGGACAACAATTTTCTGATCTTTGTCAAGAAATGAAGTTTTTGCAGTTTTCATGCCGGCTGAACCGGTATTTTCAGAATCTTCTTCTGAAAAATCCGAAAGCCTTAGGTTGAATTCATCCGCTTCATTTTTTTCATTTTTCAGCGCAACATATTTTTCCGGAGCAGAAAGAGAATTCTGCAATGCAAAATCCTCGGTTTCAAAATGCTTTTCTGCTTTTTCAGAGTTTTCAAGCTCGTTTTCTTTTTTCGGATTTTTATTTTCTGATTTTTTTATTGTCTTGCCGGCAGAATTCCGCATAGAATCTGATTTTTTTTCAGCGGAAGCAGTTTTCTTTGAATTTTCAGTTTTTTCAAAATTTACATTCTTTGCGACAGAAGAAACATTTTCTTTTCCAGTTTTTCTCTCTTCTGAAAATGTTTTTTTCTGAACGGCAAGATTTTTTTTCTCGCCCTGAGATTCAGTTTTCAGCTCTTCTTTCTTAGATTCCGCAGTTTCCGCAAAATTTTCAGTTTTTTCTTCATTTACAGAAACTGTCTGCGCAGAATTTTCAGTCTTTCCAGCCTGTGCAGATTTTTCTGCGCTCATTTTTGCTTCGTTCACAAAATCCGAAAAAGATTTCTTTGAAGCTGAAACCGAAAAAGAATCATTCTGCCCAAAAGATTTTTCCTGCGGAGCTAATGGCTGCAGTTTTAAGAAATCAGCTTGATTTTGAACAGTCAATTGCTGCATGGCAATTCCTCCAGAAAACATGAACGAATTGCCTTTTGCAAGCTACTTCAGGGAATCAGGTTTGCTTAGCATTTTCCGCTGTATTTCAGCGGCGCGTGCGGCTGGCATCAATGAAAGCCAGTACGATCCCATGGAAGAAGTTCCGTTCCGGGCTGCAATTTCCTCGACTTTGCGAAGAACATCTATAACTGTCTGGTCGTCCATGGCAAGCAAGATATTCACCGCCGCCTCAGGACGCATTCCGTTAAGATTCGCAGCAATTTGTTCTATGTTTACATTTTTATCATCGTACTGTTTCAATGTTTGGTTAAATGTTTTTTCTCGCTCTTCCTGGGATTTTTCGCGGTTTGAAAGCTCGGACGCAATCTGCTCGTTGAGTTTTTCCTTCTGCGAAATCTCGGATTCACGCTTGTCAAGTTCCTCAACACGCAAGTCAATCGCCTCGCGCTGCTTGTTTATTCTGTCCTGATCCAAATCCACGGCAACCGGATTAGATGAAGTCGCTGTAACAGAAGTCTGAGGTTCTTTTCCGATGAGTTTATACAGCGGAGAAAAAACAGACTTCATGTGGACAACACCAAGATAGTCAAACCATAAAAGACCGCCAAGAGCCATTATGATAATCAGCATGAGAAGAACTATTGATTTTCCGATTGCCTTCACGATTTTCCCCCAAAAAATTATTCAACAAGACCCGCAATCGCAGTTCCAATTGTGATGTCATTTTCAAGACATACAATATGCCAGTAAAGGCCGCGCTGTCTAGTTAAAACTTCATCAAGATAGCCATGTACACGGGAAGAAATTTTATACGTAAGCCAGAAAGTCGAACCGTCGCAGTTTATGCAGACCGGCTTTGAAGCATGCTTTCCTTCTCCGCTCTGAACAACAGCCGCTGTAAGAATAGCCGCGGCGCAACGTGCAGATCTTTCAGCAAGAGCATCAAAAAGCTCGTAAAGAATATCATAATCTTCCTGAGTTCCGTGTTTTTCCGCAACAAATTTGCCAAAAGAAATTCCTTCACTGTACGGAGCATGAAGAAATTCATTCATTTCTATTGTCGTGAAATTCTCAATATTCAAAATTGCCGAGGCAAGCTCATCAGAAAAAAGCCCTTCCTGAGCGGCTGATTTCATCATCTCAAGCGCGACCGCTCCAAGATATGCGCCGGCGCACTGCTTTTCCATAAAAAATGTTCCAGGCTTCTGGGATTTCGCATCATAAGCCTTGTCAAAATCTGAAAGAATCACATTCTTTGTTTTTCCAGACTCGCACACAACAATCTGCTTCTTGAAATCTTTTCTGGAAGGAATTTCCGGCTGAATATACGCAGCGTTCATTCCTGTTCCAAGAATAAAACCAACATATGAAGAATAAGGATAACCTTTTGCGGCGGCCTTTCCTGCCAAAAGCGCGGCAACCGTGTCGTTCAGCATTGTAACTTTTTTCGGTTCTTTCCAACCGTGCTCAACAAGAGCCGCTTTCAGGCATTTTCCAATTGCATTTCCAATAACTTCCGGTGCTTTCACTTCCTTTGAGAAGCCAAGAAGAATTCCATCGCCGTCTTTTGTTATTTCCATTGGATAAGAAAAGCAGAACCCGATTGTATCGGCCAAGCCCTTCAAATGCTCAAGGTTGCTTGCAAATTCATCGAAAAATTCTTTCTTGGAAAGTTCCTTTTCAACGCCCGGCATTTTTGTTTTTTTCATATTTGAAATGGAAGCGTTTCCTTTCTCATCGAAACTTACAAGGCTTGAACGGAAATTTGTTCCTCCGGCGTCAATTACAATGACATTTTTGTTTGTGATTGATTTTTCCGGCGGAAGACACCAAGTAGGAATCATATCCTCATCGGCTTTTTTTCCGCAAAGCCCGCGGTTCATGTCGTCAAGAATTGACTCGGCAACAAAATTCACATCAATATGCCTTGAAAAATTGTGTCTTGAAAGAAATGCGCTTACAGCAGTATTCATATATAAATCCTCGGATTTTATTTTAATTATTCCTTCAAAAAAGTGAAAGAAAATATCTATTCAATTTTAACAAATATTGATAAAAACGCAATAGAATGTTAATTTTCATTCTATGGCTTTAGACTTGGAAACACTCAAAAAAGAACTTAATCCTGAACAATACAGAGCTGTTACAACAGTGAACGGCGCAATTCTTATCATTGCAGGAGCAGGAAGCGGAAAAACTCGTGTAATCACGTTCAGAATTGCACATATGCTTGACCTGGGAATTCCGCAAAGCCAGATTCTTGCGCTAACTTTCACGAACAAGGCGGCAAAAGAAATGTCTGACCGCGTGAAGGAACTTACGCAGCGGAAACTCCAGAACCTTACGGTTTCAACATTCCACGCTTTCGGCGTAAAAGTCCTGAGGGCGGACATAGAAAAACTTGGCTACCGGGAAAATTTTTCAATTTATGACGAAACCGACAGGACCGCGCTTATAAAAGAATGCGGGCGCGAGCTGAAATTTTCGCCGGACGCGCTTGATATCTACAAAATCAGCCAGATTTTTTCAAATATAAAAACCGGAAGAAAAAACTGGCAGACAGAAAATGATATGTACCGCCAGCTTTACGACTGCTACCAGGAAGGCCTGAAACTTTACAACGCCGTTGATTTTGACGATCTTATTGTTCTGCCGATAAAACTTTTCCGCGAAAATCCGGATGTTCTTGCGCGCTACAAGGAAAGATTCAAATATATAATGGTCGATGAATTCCAGGACACAAGCCACCAGCAGTACGAGCTGATGCATCTGCTTTCAGACGAGAATGTCGCGGTTGTAGGCGACGATGACCAGTCAATCTACAGCTGGCGCGGCGCAGATTACCAGAACATCGTGAATTTTGAGAAGGATTTCAACGTGACTGAAATCCGGCTTGAACAGAACTACCGCTCCACAGGAACAATTCTTGACGCGGCGAACGGCGTTATTTCACACAACACAAACCGAAAAGACAAAAAGCTCTGGTCAGGCAAAGGCGAAGGAAAACCAATTGAAATTTACATGCCTGAAAACGAAACCGACGAAGCGAATTTCATTGCGGAAAGCATACAGGGAATCGCAATGGAAGAAGGAAAGAAATACGATGACTTCGGAGTTTTAATCAGGGCGAACACGCAGTCACGGTACATAGAAGAAGCGTTCCTTCAGGCGAACATTCCGTACACAATGAGCGGCGGAACAAGTTTTTTCGAGCGGAAAGAAATAAAGGACATAATCAGCTATCTGCGCGTAATCGCAAACCACGATGACGACATAAATCTTCTGCGGATTATAAATGTTCCACGCCGCGGAATCGGACGAGCCGCAATTCAAGTAATAAACGACGAGGCGGAAAAACTTGGCTCAACTTTATGGACAGCAATCAATTCGCTCATACAAGATGAAGAAGGCGGAGCCAGCGAAAACCTTAAAGAAGACCTGCAGGATTTTGTGAATTTAATAGAATCCAGCCGGCAAAAAATGCTGAGCGGCCGCGGTCTTTCAAAAAAAGTCCGTGAAATGGCTGAAGAAATCAACTACAAGGACTATCTTATAACTGAATATTCAAAAAGCGAGAAAGCAGTTCGATTCAAGCTGAAGAACATCGAGCTTCTTCTGGAAATGATGGAACGCTGGGAAATCGATCCAGACAACATCAATCCTAGCCTTTTCAACTACTTGAACAGAATAACACTCATGAGCCGGGACAACGGCGATGATGAAAATGACAAGGGAAAAGTAAACCTGATGACAATACACGCCTCAAAAGGGCTTGAATTTCCTGTGGTCTTTATTGCAGGCGCGGAAGAAGGACTTATTCCTCACCAGCGCTCCGTTGACGAGAACGGCGGAAACGTAGAGGAAGAACGGCGTCTTTTTTACGTGGCAATCACAAGGGCAAGGGAAAAACTCCTGATTTCCTCATGCCAGAAACGCAGAAAAATGCAGGCAATCGTGCAATGCGAGCCAAGCAGATTTCTTGATGAAATTCCAGCAAACCTAGTTGAATACCACGAGCCTCAGAAAGAAGCCTCTGAAGAGAAGATGAAAGACTTTTTTTCAACAATGCTGAAAAAATTCACAGCGGACTAACCTGCTGAATTCCTCGCTTCACAATGAAACTGGAATTCAGCAGAAAAGCAGCAAACCTAAAATCTGAATTTTATTTTCTTGCCTGTGCCTTCATACAGTTTTTTGCGCTGCTCTGTAACAGATTCATCAGAAATGTACGAATCGAACGAAGTCATCTTGTCAATTGTTCCGTTCGGCGTGATTTCAACAATGCGGTTCGCAACCGACTGAACAAATTCATGGTCATGGCTCGTAAAAAGCACAACGCCAGGGAAACTTATCAAAGCCTCATTCAAAGACTGAATCGCTTCAAGGTCAAGATGATTTGTAGGATCGTCAAGAACAAGAACATTTGCCCCGGAAAGCATAAGTTTTGAAAGCATACATCGCACTTTCTCGCCGCCGGAAAGAACCTTCACTTTCTTCAATGACTCGTCGCCGCTAAAAAGCATTCTTCCCAGAAATCCGCGTACATAAGCATCATCTTGCTCCTTGGAATACTGTTTCAGCCATTCTGTGATATTATAGTCGTTGTCAAAATATTTTGAATTGTCGCGCGGAAGATATGTGTGGCTCGTTGTCTGTCCCCAAAGGATTTCACCGACCTGCTGCTTCTTTACACCGTTGATTATGTCGAACAATGCGGAAATAGAATTATGCTCAATTCCTACAAAAGCGATTTTGTCAGTTCGTCCAACATTCAGGCTGAATTTGTTCAAAAGCTGAACGCCATCCTCCTCGTAGTCAATCGACTTTATGTCAAGGACATTGTTTCCGATTTCACGGTCCGGCTTGAAATTCACATAAGGAAATTTTCTTGTTGAAACAGGAAGCTCCTCCACAGACTGGGCGAGCTTATCGTAAATCTTCTTGCGGCTTGTAGCCTGCTTTGATTTTGCGGCATTTGAACTGAAACGAAGAATGAATTCCTTCAAATCCTTCATTTTGTCCTCTGCTTTTTTCTGCTGTTCTCTTGCCTGCTTCTGCAGAACCTGCGTCATCTGGTACCAGAAATCGTAGTTTCCCGCAAACTGGGTGATTTTCCCGTAGTCAATATCGCATATATAAGTGCAGACTGTGTTCAAGAAATGGCGGTCGTGGCTTACAACAATAACCGTATTCTCGAAATTCAGAAGCCAGTCCTCGAGCCAAGAAATAGACTCAATATCAAGACCGTTTGTAGGCTCATCAAGAAGAAGAATGTCCGGGTTTCCAAAAATCGCCTGGGCCAAAAGAACACGGACTTTCTGGCTTTCATCAAGCTCGCTCATCATTTTGTCATGGAATTCCTCTTCAAGACCAAGGCCTGAAAGCATCTGCTCAATCTGATTTTCAGCCTCGTAGCCGCCAAGCTCGCCGAATTCAGCCTGCATTTCGCTAGCCTTTATTCCATCCTCATCAGAAAAATCTTCCTTCGCATAAATTTCGTTTATTGCGTTTGTAAGCTCGTAAAGCTTTGGATAGCCCATCATAACTGTGTCTTTTACAGAATAATCATCATAGGCAAAGTGATCCTGCTTAAGAACAGCCATTCTTTCTCCGGTTGATATTGAAATTGTTCCGGAATCGTGCTCAATTTCCCCGGAAAGAACTTTAAGAAATGTTGACTTTCCAGCACCGTTCGCGCCGGTAATTCCATAGCAGTTTCCATTTGTGAACTTAAGGTTTACATCCTTGAACAGCGGTTTTTCGCTGAAACTTACACTAACATCGTTTACAGTAATCAATTTACAATCCTTTCTTCGCTATTTTTTACCAAACAGAGACTTGATTTTAGCCCAAAGACCTTTTTTTGCCTCCGGCTTTTTCTGAACAGGCTTTGCGCCGGAATAAGTCTTTTTATAGTTTTTATTCTTGAAGTCTTTGTTTCCAGACTTTGAATATCCCGGCTTGCCAGATTTCTTAAATTCCGAGCCGCGAGAAGTTTTTCCAGAGCCGTATTTTTCCTTGTAAAGCTTCATGCGCTCTTCATATGACATTCCCGCAAGCTCATCAGGATTGATTTTCTTATCCTTGAATGAATTGCGCTTGTACGACTTGTTTTCATTCTTTGCGCCGTAAGAGGAATTTCGTTTTCCATGCTCAAATTTGCCGCCGCGCTTTTCAGAATTTCTATCAGAATTCCTGCTGTAAGAACGCGAATGCTCCGACCTTCTGCCGCCATGGAAATCCTCGTCGTCATGCTGATATTCAGTTTTAATATAAATTCCCGCGCTTTTATCTTCCATCATCTGCTCAGGATATGCGACTTTAGCAGGAATCTGCATTTCTATATAGCGCTCAATGGCCGGAAGATTGTAAACATCCTGCTCGGAGCAGAAAGTATAAGCCTTTCCAGATTTTCCCGCGCGCGCAGTTCTTCCAATCCGGTGAACATAGTTTTCAGCTTCATTCGGAAGGTCGTAGTTGATAACCATTTCCAGGGCATCAACATCAATTCCGCGGGCAGCAACATCAGTTGCCACAAGAACTTTCAGCTCGCCATCCTTAAAATCCTTCAGAATCTTCAGACGCTTGTACTGCGGAAGATCACCGATAATAAATCCTGCTTTTATTCCGTTCAACTCAAGACGCTTGGCAACAACCTCGCAGCTTCGCTTTGTATTGCAGAAAACAATAACGCTGGAAGGATTCTCATTCTTCAAAGTTCCAATAAGAAGCTTCATCTTCTCATCGCTTGAAACATGGAAAAGCTCCTGGTCAATTTCGCTTACTGTTATATTTTCAGCCTGGATTTCAATTTCCTTAGGGTCGCGTGTGTATTCCCATGCAAGATTTTTTACATAAGTATTCAATGTCGCGCTGAAAAGCATCGTCTGACGCTCCTCGCTTTTTGGAACGAGCTTAAGAATTTTCCGCAAGTCCGGGTAAAATCCCATATCAAACATTCGGTCCGCTTCGTCGCACACAACAAAAGCCGCATCAGCAAGGCTCAAATTTCCGCCTTCACACAAGTCAATCAGCCGGCCTGGAGTTCCGATGACAATATCGGCGCCGCGCTTTATAGCGGAAATCTGCTTTTCATATCCTACACCGCCGTAAACGCTGACAGTCTTAAGCCTTGAAGCGCTGCACAAAGTCTTCGCTTCCTCTTCAACCTGAACCGCAAGTTCCCGCGTTGGAACCATAACCAAAGCTTTCTTTCCTTTCTTTTCTTCTTTTGAAAGCATTTCTTGTATTATAGCAACAAGGTAAGCTGCAGTTTTTCCAGTTCCAGTCTGAGACTGTACATAAAGATCGGAACCATCCTGCGACATCTTTAAAACTTGTTCCTGAACAGGCGTGCAAGTTTCATAGCCAGCGGCTTTTAATCCTTTCAACAAATCATCATTTAAATTAAATTCAGTAAAGTTCATAAAGTTAAATATAAACTTTTTTACTTATAGTTACAACCTTATTTGACGCGGAAGTCCATCGTTCATAATAGGATTCAGCTCGCCCTGAATAAGCGGCCGGATGTAATGAACCGCCTCATCGGCAATGTAGTCGTCGGTAATCCATTCAAGAGGAACTTTTTTCTCTACATTCGCAATTTTATGAACATCGGCAGTTTCGTATGAAATTTTGTAAGGCACATCCGACTCGCGGCGCATACATACAACTATTCCAGTCTGCTTATTTGCAACCGCGGCGTGAACAGCAACCTCGCCGCAGTTGAACGCCTCCTCAATATCCGTAAGGCTCGCAAAATGGCTTGCGCACCTCTGCAGCGTTGAAATTTCAATTGCCCGGGCTTTTATGTGCATTGTGTTCTTTATCAATGTCTCAAGATACTTCGCGCTTCCGCTCATCATTTTATGGCCGAACGCGTCAACAGCAGCCTGCTCGGATGAAAGCTCGCAGACAAACCTTCCGTCCGCAAGCCTGACGCCCTCGCTCAACGCCACAACGCAGTACTTCTTCTTCTGGACAATTTCCTTTACCCGCCGCATGAAAAACTCAACATCAAAAACTTTTTCCGGAAGAAAAATCATGTCAACGCCCTCGCAGTCCTCGCCGCGCACAAGAGCCGCGCTAGCCGCAAGCCATCCGGCGTTTCTTCCCATTATTTCCACGATTGTAACAGCCTCGCAGTCGTAGATGCGGCAGTCGCAAACAAGCTCCTTCAGCGTTGTGGCAATATATTTCGCAGCGCTTCCGAATCCCGGAGTGTGGTCGGTCATCTCCAGGTCGTTGTCTATAGTTTTCGGAACGCCGACAAAACGAATTCCGCTGCCGAGCTTTTCCGCATAGTCGCTGAGCTTTTTTATTGTATCCATGGAATCATTTCCGCCGATATAGAAAAAATATCCCACGGAAAGCGCTTCCAGCTTTTCAAATATTTTTTTATAGATTGCCTCGTCTTCCTCTATTTCAGGAAGCTTGAAACGGCACGAGCCCAGAAATGACGCAGGAGTCCGCTTCAGCAGGTCAATTTCAATGTTGCCCTTGAGTTTTTCAGAAAGCTCGACATATTCGTCGTTCAGAAGCCCTTTTATTCCGTGAAGCATTCCGTAGACTTTCCGGGCGCCAAGTTCCTTTGAAGCCTTGAAAACTCCAGCAAGGCTTGAATTAATTACACAAGTAGGACCGCCAGACTGCCCGACAATTACGTTTAAAGACATAAAAAACCTCTGATATTCTGATGAAAACAATTTAACACAAAGTTTTTCAGCGGGCAACTATAAAAATGAATTATAATTTCAATCCGTATTCCAAACATTTTTGCGGCGTGCTACTATTCTTCACATGGAAAACAAAGCGGAAAACAAAAACGAATACCAGGCTGAACTATTTTCAAACCGCCTGAAGAAAAAATACAAGGAGCTTAGAAAATGGGCAAGAAAGAACAAGATTTCCTGCTACAGGCTCTACGACAGGGACATTCCAGAAATTCCAGTTTCCCTTGACATATACGAATTTCTTCCGGAAAACATCCACAACGCAAAGCAGTGCGCTGAATTCATGCAGAAGCAGAACGAACGCATTGCGGCGAACGATCCGCAGGTCGAGCCGGAAGCCGCGCAAAGACGGTTCGCGGTTCTTTACCTTTACGAGCGTCCTTACCAGAAAGCGGAGGACGAGGAAGAAACCTGGCTTTCAAAAATGGCGGAGGCGGCGGCAGTCGTTCTTGGAATTCCGGTGGACCACATTGTAAAAAAAGAGCGGAAGCCGCAGAAAGGCACAAGCCAGTACGAAAAAAAACATTCCATGAACACAATCAAAGGAAATGTTCAGGAGCAGAACCATATTTTCAAGATTGACCTTTCAACGTATCTTGACACAGGACTTTTCTTTGACCACAGGCCTCTCCGGGAAAAAGTGCGGGAAATTTCGGGCGGAAAGCGCGTTCTGAATCTTTTCTGCTACACAGGAAGTTTTTCTGTGTACGCGGCGGACGGAGGCGCTTCCTATGTTGAATCGGTTGATCTTTCAAACACATATCTTTCATGGGCAAAGGACAACATGAAGCTGAACAACTTTTCCTCGCCGGAAAAATATGTTTTCACAAAGGCAGATGCAATCGCCTGGCTTGAAAAAAAATCCGCAGGAATTCAGGAAGACAATAAATTCGACATAATAGTTCTTGATCCGCCTACATTCAGCAACTCAAAATCGACAGAAAACATCCTTGACATAAACCGCGACTGGCCGGCGCTCGTTGAACACTGCGTCAAGCTTCTGAATTCAAACGGAACGCTCTACTTCAGCACAAACAGCACAAAACTTCAGTTTGACGACTCGAAACTTCCGAAAAACACAGAGTGCACAGAGGAAACCCAAAAATCAATTCCGAAAGATTTTGAGGGAACTAAATGCCACCGTCTATGGAAAATAAAGCTTTACTAAAAGCTGAAAAGATACCGCGCGCCAAGGCCGAAAACCAGGCAGCGGCGGAGCATGAAAGAGCCGGAATCCAAATCCGCTGCGACCGGCTGGAAATCGCAGATATATCTTGCCGACGCGAAAATATCGGTTTTTCCAAGGGAAATTCCTGCCGTCGCGCCTGCTGAAATTCCAGCTGAGCAGACTGTTTTTATTCCAAAAGATTTCTTTTCATCCGAAACAAAGCTGAACTCATAGTCAAGGCTGCCGAGCGGAAATGAAAAATTCGGTCCCAAAAAGCAGCTCCAGGCAAAAAGCTTGTAACGGTCGCTGTAAACGACAAGCGGCGCAAGCTCAATTGACTTGTATGAATATTTGTAGCTCACTGAATCAATTTTCTGAGTAAAGCCGTTCGCATTCAAATATGAAAAATCCGCCTGAATTCCTATTTTTTCAAAGAACGGCAGCTGGTACAAGGCGAAAACGTTCACTCCGAAACTGCCGCAGACCTTCATTTCTGTATTAAAACCATTTTTTTCAGCAACAGAAACCTCGGCGTTCACCTGAGAATCTTTAATTTCAGTTCCAAGACCGGAAACAAAAAGCGGAGCTGCGCCTGCAACAATCTTCGCGGCGAAAACATTCACATTCAGCAAAAAAAACGCCGCAAAAACCAAAAGCAGCTTTGTTCTTCCCGACAGCAAATTTTCAAATTTATTTTCTTTAATTGCCATATTTTCTATTGTTCTGTAAAATATTTTTATGGTCAACAAGTTTTTTTCAGCAGTTTTTATTATTTCAATGTTTTTTTCAGGCTGCGCAAACGATCTGCGCACCGACGACTCGGGAATCAAGGGGGGGGGTAACAGGCAGACCGGAACAGAAAGCCAATCTGTTTCCCTTGTAAAAGATTTTTACGCGGCCGGCGGAGACAAATGCGTAACGCTTAACTGGGCGCCGCTTTCTTCTGAATACAAAGTTTTTCTTAAAAACGGCGAAGGCGAAGAAATTGAAATTCAAGCGGGTGAAAAAAAACACACATTCCAGAACCTTGAAAACGCAGTTTCAAACGAAAAAGAAATAAAGCAGTCGCTGTATACATTCACACTTATTGTCCGAGACAAGAACGGAAACGAAATTGAACGGCAGACAGCGCAGGCAACCCCGGCAGGCGATTTTGAATATGAAACAAATGCTGACGGAAAAAATGAAACACCGGACCCATGGATTTTTCTTGCCGCGGCGGACTCGCCAGCCCTTCAAATGGCAAGCACGGAAGGCTTCAAAAGAATGGATGGAACTCCGAACATTTCCAATGCGAAGATTGCAAAAATAAAATGTCCGCCGAACACAATTCCTGCGGAAACAATAAAAATTTTCAACAATCCGGCGGCTGTAACAAAAATAGTGAACGACGGGGAATTCACAGAAAGCAATGAATACAAGCAGCTTCAGAACTTTCTGGAGGACGGCGAGGAAATCCAGTGGTTCACGCTCACGCCGGTAGGACAAAGAATTGAAGTCTATGGAAGAATTGTAAAAAAATCCGTGGAGGAAGCAGAATTCACGGAAGGAACAGACTTCACTGTTGAAAAAGCAACAGACCTTTTCAACGAAACGCGGACTTTCAGAATTGGAACAACAATCCGCACAAAAGGCTACTACACCGAAGAAGACGGCGGCTCGGCAGTATATGAAATCTCGAACCGGGCGCTTTACAAGTTCGGCTCAATAAAAACGGCGTCCGGACAGTGGTGCAACATAAAAATTCAGGGAAACAAACTGAATCTAGTTTCTCTTGGAGCTGGAAACTGCTTCCAGATAAAATGGAACGAATACAAAAAATGGCGGGAATACCAGAAAGCAATAAAAGAATACAAGAAAAACTGGCAAGATTCAAAAACAACTCCGGAAGAAAAAACAGACTTCAAGTTCTTTCAGGAAGTTATGGCGCTTTCAAAGGACACAGGAATCATCTCTGAAAAATGGAACAAATTCAAGGCAGAAAATCCTGAGGAAACAGAAAAAAGAAGCTGGAAAGACTATTTTCTGAACGATGACTCCGCCCGCATTGCAGAAGCGAATTCAATTCTTGAGACAAGCAGGAATTCAAAAAATGAAACAGCCACGCTTTTCGTTCCAAAAGGAAACTACAGAATTGCAAGCGACATAAGCATACTTCTGCAGAACTATATTTTAAAAGGCGAAACAACAAGAAGGGAAATCAAGCCGGAACAAGTTGAAGCATTTGAATCTTCATATGCGGAAAACGCAGACGAAGCAGGCTCTTCTGGAGCCGGCCTTGAAGGAACATTTTTTTACACAGACAACGGAAACTGCGGAACGCTGAACATAATGGGTCCGGCGGACAATGTGCTTGTAGAAGGAATTACTCTAGAATCCAGGGAGCTAGACAGCCGCAGGACATTCTGGCACAATGCAGACGACCCGGAATACGGGCCTTACACAGACATAAACTATGTTGCGCGCGGCTCATGCAATAAAACAATGGCGGACGAACAGTGGTTTTCGCGGCAGGCACAAATTTCACAGTGCTCCAACGTAACGCTGAAAAACTGCGAATTCATAATAACTTCCCATGTAAGGGACAAAGCGCTCTACCCTTCAAACATGGAAAATCCGGCGGACATCTACGACTTCGGCGGAGAGGAATATCTGCACGAAAAAAAAGGCGGTCTTGAAATAATAAACGATAAAACCAAGCTTGCGGGCTACCAGGCAAATCCCTATGTAGAACACTGCGACCTCCACACAGACAAGCAGTTCACCTCGGTAACTTTTTATGACAGCTGGAACAACGTTACGGTGGACGACTGCCTTCTGTACAACATGGCAGGCGTTTTCCGCGGAGCAAATGTCGGCTTTCTTGATATGTTCGGCGGACAATGCTCAAACGGAACCGTAAAAAATTCAACTTTGTACCACAACTGCCACGACGAGCAGATTGGAATTTTCACGCTGACAAAAGATGCCGTAAACTACAAGGACACAGAAAAAATCGACGGAGTGAATTTCACAGGAAACAAAGTGTACTCAATGCGCGACAAGCACGTTGACGAAGCAAAAACACGCGTAATGACATTCACAGTCGGCTACGACAACTCAGACAACATTTTCAACGTGAACATAAGCGGAAACTACTTCTACGCAAAAGACCTGCCGAGCAAGCTTTTTACATTCGGCGGAAACATAAAGGACGGAAGAAAAAACATAAACGTGCAGGACAACACAATCGAGCTGGAAGATTCCGGCGGAATGTATATGTTTGAAACTCGCCCATACGTAAAAATCAAGGGAAACACAATAAATTTATCCTCGCCGTCAAAAGGCACAATAGGCGGAACGATTTTTTTTGCTGGCAGCACAGACCCGGAAAAAAGAATTCAGCCTGAATTTTCAGGGAACACAGTAAACATAAGCTGCGCATACACAGGTTCAATAGCGGCGGCTACAATAGATTTTTCAAACGGAAGCGCAAACGGGAACACAATAAACATTTCAGGAGCGCAGACAGAAAAACTTTTTTTAAATATAAACGAAGTCTGCGGAAACACAATAAACATCCAGGGAAAAAACAGCGGAATCTACAAAAATTCAACCATAATTTTTCAGGACATCCGCATAGACGGAAACATTTTGGACACAGACTTCAACGACTACAACGACGAATACACGCCGAAATCTGAAGGAACTCTTTTCCAAAGCGGCGGAAACGGCTTCACCTTTGCAGAAATAAGCGGTGCAACCACAGAAAACGGCTCAAAAGCATTTATAACAAGCAACAAGATAAACGCGCCGAACTGCACAAGAATGAACAAGCATTTTCTGCGCTACACAAAAACAGAAATTCCAGTTCTTGTTTCAAACAACAGAATGCAGAAATTCTGCTACCTTCGAGGTGTTTCAGAAGAAAACGCAGGCAGAATCGTATATCTGAACAACTTTGACAACTACGGAAACCGCATGGAGAAAAAAGACTGGTACACAGACGGACTTCTGAACGACACGGAAAAATATCTTTTCCGCTACAACGAAAGCTCGGAGTGCTACATTGCGGAAAAACCATTCTTCAACACGGGAACAATAGAACTTCCGGAAAAATATGACGACGGAAGCCACGGCGCAAAGCCCGTTGCAATAATCGCGGAAAACTTCGCCGCGGGAAAAAACTATATAGCAGGCGCAAAAATTTCCACGGCAGTAAAAGAAATACGAAGCGGAGCGTTCAGTGGTTGCGGACTCGGAAAAGAAATCTTCATTCCGCTGAATGTACAGAAAATCGGGGCAAACGCATTTTCAGAAACACCGGGAAACCTTACGATAAAATGCGCCGCGCCGCAGAAACCTTCAGGCTGGGATGAAAACTGGCACTCAGGAAGCGCAAAAATTGTCTGGAATGCCAGTGAAGAAAACTGAATTTCATAATATAATCAATCGTAAGAAAGGAAGGAAAAAATGGTAAAACACGTAATTTTATGGACACTGAAGCCGGAGCTTTCTGAGCAAGAGAAAGAAAAAATCAAAAAGGAAATCAAAACCGGGCTTGAAAACCTGAAAGGAAAAATTCCGGGGCTTGTTGAAATCAAGGTGAACACAGAAGGAAGGCTCGCCTCCTCAACCGCGGACCTTATGCTCGACTCAACATTTGAAAACGCGGACGCGCTCAAGAACTATGCGAAGCATCCGGAACACGTGGCAGTCGCGGACTCAAAAGTGCGGCCGTTCACGGTTTCCCGCGCGTGCCTCGACTTTGAAATATAGTCATATAAATTTCCGGCTTTTTGGAAGGGCAAATTTTTCAGCCTTAACACCTTCAAGCCGGAGCAAAGCGATTTTGTTCCTGATTCCGCCGCCGTAGCCCGTAAGATTTCCGTTTGCACCCACAACCCGGTGGCAGGGAACAACAATGCAGACAGGATTCCACCCGACCGCACCGCCAACAGCCTGCGCCGACATCCGCGGAATTCCGTTTGCAGCCGCAATATTTCTTGCAATTTCAGAATAAGACACAGTTTTTCCGTAAGGAATTCTGCACATTTCCTGAACAACCTGCTTTCTGAAAGGCGTAAGATTTTCAATTCTGAATTTTGGAACAAACGGAGGATTTTTTCCGCTGAAATAAATATCCAGCCAGCGGCAGGTTTCCGCCACCGAAGAAACAGAATCCGCTTTCCCGCCGAAAATATTCTGAACCGCAGCACCTGAAAGAAGCCTTGAATGTTTTTTTTCATCGCTGGAATGCCCGAACCACAGCCCTGTAAGAAATTCGCCGTCGCTTTCAACAAAAATCTTTCCAAGCGGCGAGCCATACTCATACAAAAATTTCTTTTCCATTTTTCTACAGATTCCTTGAAATTCTGAGGCCGCCGGTTTTCACATACGGAGGGTCGGCGCGACGGTAGCAGGATTCAAAATACGCGCTTGAAGCGTTGTAGCCGCCCTGTTTCATGCTTCTTGAAGGATAAACCTCATATTTCCAGTCGTAGGGAGAAGCGAAATCGAAGCACCATTCGTAGGCGTTTCCGGCAAGGTCGTAAAACCCAAGCTCCGAAGGATTTTTTCCGCCCTGCTTGTGTATTCTCATTCCGCCGTTTGAAGGAATTTTGCACGAGGAGTTGCGGTCATCCCATCCGGCGGCAGTTTTTTCAGGGCCGTTCTGGCTTGAATTTCCCATGTGCCAGCCGTAATTTTTTGCCTCTTTTGAAGGAGAAACAAATTCTATTCCCATAATCTCGTCCATAAGAGAAGGAGCGGAATTTCCGCTGCAAGGGCCAGTCTTGTCGCCGGGAGCATTTCTTCCGCTGATAAAAGAACCGTCCGCGCATTTTCTGGCGGCGTATTCCCACTCGCAAAGATACGGAAGCCTGAAACCATCAGCGTTTTTGTTCACATAAGGATTATCGATTTTTCCTTTTGAAAGGCTGTTCATATCGGGTTCTTTTGCGTTTCCAAACGGAAGCGGACAGTTTGAAGGAGTTTTTCCTTCTGCATAAATTGAATTTCTTAATGGAACACAGAATTCTGAATCCGCGCAGTAAACAGGAGAAAGACCGCACAGCTCGCTAAGCGCGTTGCACCACACAGCCGCATCGCGCCAGTTTATTCCGCACACAGGAATTCCCTCGTCAAAAGGCTCGCCGCCCTCGTTGAAAAGCCTGCTGTTTCCAAGGCTTCCGTACTGACCTTCCGCGCCCGGATTTTCAAAAACGTATTTATTTTCACCGCGCAAATCTGAAACAGCCCATTTGTACACAAAATGCCAGACATTGTAGCTCACCTCAAACTTCGACATGCTGAACGGAAGAACCGCCGACGTTTTCACAGGAGACTCAACATCCTGGCCAAGAACAATCGAATCTGTGTTCAGAACGCTGACCATGTCCAGAGCGAGCGCCGAACCGGGAAGCTGAATTTTATCATCACGGACGCGCGGCAGAACAGCGGAAGAAGAATCAGAAGAAAACTGGCATCCCGAAACGACAAAACAAGCAAAAACAAAAGCAAACAGGCATTTACGCATACGAACATTATAACGCCCAATTGCGGATTGTGGTAAGGAAATTTTTACTGTGGGAGGTGCCCAGGCAGAATACAGTTTATCCGACTATTTTTTAGTTTGTAACACGGAGTCAAGCGGTCTACTAATTTTTTGCTGCAGGCATTAAGGAGTGAAGATTCTCCGCCGGAAGTTTTATTTTTCAAAAAAAATCACTTTTTTACAAATTTTTTCTGCATTTCATTTCCGTTTCTGCAATTTTTTTACAATAAATATAGCAGGAAGAAAATTTCCCAAAATTAATTTACTGGAGCACTTATGGAATATGAAAAAACAAATCTTACACCTGCGGAAAAATGGGAGCGGCTCACATTCGCGGACAACTACATCTTCTGTAAGGTCATGGAGACAAATCCCGACGTTTGCAAAGAGATGCTTGAGCTTCTGCTGAATATCAAAATCGACAGAATTGAAATGCCGGAAACAGAACGGACGATGAAATCTGATTTCAACTCCAAGGGAATCCGCCTGGACGTTTATGTAAAGGACGGAACCGGCCGCTGTTTTGACATTGAAATTCAAACTTCTGTTGAAAAGGAGCTCTCTCTTCCAATACGAACACGCTATTATCAGGGGCTTATGGACGTTGACAGCGTTTTTGCAGGCACAAAATACAAGAACCTGAACGAAACTTATGTCATCTTCCTGTGCCTTGGCGACGCATTTGGATTCAACCTGCCTGTCTACACTTTCGAAAACACCTGCGCGGAAAATCCCGAAATCAAAATGAACGACGGAACTCATAAAATCTTCTTCAACGCTGAAAAATATGATACAATGAAATCCGAAGAGTTAAAGTCTTTTTTCAAGTATCTTTGCGGAAAAGAGCCAGCCTCAAGCTTTTCAGAAAAGATTTCCGCAATCGTTGAACGAATCAAAATGAACGCTCGTTGGAGGCACGAATTTATGACTTGGCAGGATGAAATTGAAATGCAGGCAGACTTGGCCGCAAAAAAGGCTCGTGAGGAAACCTCCGAAAAAATCAGAATTGAAACTGCGAAAAAAATGCTGGAAGACAACTTGTCTCCTCAGTCTGTTTCAAAATACACCAGTCTTCCGCTGGAAAAAGTTCTAGAACTGCAGAAACAGTCTCAAACTGTAAAAGCATAATTTTTGAAAAATAAAAATGCAAAAGGACATATTATAAGACTCTGCTTAAATCAGTATGCACAAATCATTTCATACTTATTCCCGAAGCTGTTCATGCTTATGAACGTGAACCGTCATACTTATGAATCCGGTGGTGTCATACGTATGGATTTTTGCAGGATTTTTTTTCAGCAAAATTTACTCCGTCTGAGATAAGCGGATTCCGCGCAGAGCCGTCGCCTACAGAGCCATCACAAGAGTTCCCGCGGCGAGCAGAACCATTCCCACGGCAGACTTCACGCTGAATTTTTCGTGAAGGAACACAAAAGCAAGCACAAGCGTAAGAACGGTGCTCATCTTGTCAACAGGAACAACCTTTGAAGCCTCTCCTGCCTGGAGCGCCTTGTAGTAGCAGAGCCACGATGCGCCGGTTGAAAGCCCTGAAAGAATCAGAAAAAGCCAGCTTTTCTTCCCGATTGAAGAAATTCCTCCCTGGGCGTCCGTAATAAAAACCATCGCCCACGCCATAAAAAGCACCACAACAGTGCGTATTGCCGTGGCAAGATTTGAATTCACTCCGTCAATTCCAACCTTCGCCAGAACCGAAGTGAGCGCGGCAAAAACCGCCGAGCCGCAAGCAAACAAAAGCCACATATTCAGCCTCCTGAGCCAGTATTTCGGTTTTACACCGTTTGCAGGCATTTTGCAATATAAAAAACACTCAGTTTATATTTTTTTAATCAATTCGCCGCAGTTGATTTAACCGGAAAAATCAGTTTAATGTAAACGAAAGGAGTTTGAAATGCGGAACGGAATAATTGAAACGGAACGTTTGATAATCAGAAAGCACGAGGAGAAAGACTTGGGAGACCTGCATGAATATCTTTCAGACGAGGAAGTTGTGCGCTTTGAGCCGTACACCGCGATGAGCCTGGAAGAAACAAAAAAGAATCTTGAATGGCGGATTTCTTCCGATGAAATTTTCGCGATTGAGCTTAAAAGCACCGGAAAAATGATTGGAAATATTTTCCTTGGAAAGCGTGAATGTGAAACGCTTGAGCTTGGCTACGTTCTGAACCGGAATTTCTGGAAAAAAGGCTACGCTTACGAAGCCTGCATTGCGCTTTGCAACAACGCTTTTTCAAAAGGAATTCACAGGATTGAGGCGAACTGCGATCCCTTGAACACAGCCTCGTGGAAACTTCTGGAGCGGCTCGGATTCCTGCGCGAAGGACATCTGAGAAAAGACATTTATTTCAGAAAGGATTCAGACGGAAAACCAATTTGGAAAGACACGTTCATTTACTCAAAACTGAACGGAAACTGCTGAAGCGTTAGCTTGTACAAAATAAGTTCCAGCCGTTATACTTCAAGATGTAAACGAAACCAAATTATTAAAATGGAAAATATAAAATGACACGAAAAAATCTTTTTATCCGTGCGGCCGCGGCAGTCTGCATTTTTACAGCAATTTTTTCAGGATGCTCACACAAGCAGAAGTCGAATGAAGAGCTTTACGAAAATGCCGTAATAGACTCAATGATTGCAGAACCGTCAGAAATTCACCAGCTGGTCTGCATAAAAGAAGACGAGCCTCTTGTTTCATGGAAAAACGGAAAAGTTCTTATGCTCACGATGAACAAATATCCGGATTTATACAAGGAAGGAGAAGATGTAAAATTCATTTACGGGCATACGTGGACTTTCACCGACAAGGAAATAGAAGAATGGTACAAAAACAACAGCCGCAACGTTACCGACTGGCCGCTAAGATTCAAGCAGCTATTAGGAATTCCGCTGGAAAAAGTTTACACTCACATTTCAGCATTCTGGACAGACCCAAAAGACATCAGACGGCCGGCATACCAGATTGACACAGCAAAGCAGGTTACAGAAGATGTTCTGGACGGCTCTGCGCTCAACGAACTTTCAGACTGGTTCTGCAAAAACATTATTTCATCTTATTATATAGGAAAAACAAAATATCCTTGGACGCGACTTGGCTACACATACGACTGGGCGGACAACGGAAAAGGATACGGCCTTACAGAATTCCTTGTTCTGGAAAATTCCACGGCAAAAGTTGAATTCACAAAAACAATTCAGGAATTCGTGGACTGGCTTGAAGAACAGACCTCCAGATAGACTGACGACTGACAGAAAGGAAGATTTTTATGAACCGGGAATGGTCAGAACTGAACAAGAAAATGCAGGCAGAGCTGAAAAAAGAAGAAACTTTTTCAGACGGAATCAGAACACTTTTTGAGCTGCGCGGAAAACTGCTCCAGACCGCTGACCGTTTTTTCAGGGAGCTTAGCCGCGGCGACTTCTGCGCAATTCCTTTCATAAACGCGGAAGGGTTCCATTCAAAGACAATCGCATACTCGCTGTGGCACATTTTCAGAATCGAAGACATTGTGGCACACACGCTGATTGCGGACGACCAGCAGGTTTTCTTCAGCGGAAACTACAAGGAGCGAACGGAAAGCCCGCTCATCACAACCGGAAACGAGCTTTCCGGACAGGAAATTGCGGATTTTTCAAGCCGGCTGAACCTTACGGAGCTTCAGAACTATATCCACGAAGTCAAGGAAAGCACTGAAAAAATTCTTTGCGCGCTCATCTACCCGGAACTGAAAACAAAAATCCCCGGCGACCGCAGAAAAAATCTTGAAAACCTTCAAGTTGTGAGCGCAAACAAAAACGCCTACTGGCTCATTGACTACTGGTGCGCCAAAGACTTCCGCGGCCTAATCCAAATGCCGTTTTCCCGCCACTGGATAATGCACATCGAGGCGGCGCTCAGGATTGAAAATAGGATAAAGGGAAAGGGAAAAAACATGAAATTTCTTAGGAAAAGCATAGACCAGCTTGAATCCGGAAAAGGAAATATCCACGAACTGAAGGAATTTTGAGAATGATAAAAATTTGGTCAGATCAAGCATGGGCTGACTACTGCACAATCGTGCTTTTGATAATTTCAATTTCGTTTTTCATCTATTTTATTGTTACAACGGCGGTGGATGCTGTGCTGATGGGGCGGCTGAGTTTTTGTTTCGGCGCAAAGCCAAAAGATGAAAGATTTATTGTTGAAAAACACAACCGGATTGACTTTCAGGATGGATTCAAGTGCTCGGGATTTTCTTCGGCATTCGTGCTGCGCCACTTTGACATTCCGGCGGAAGGAAATTCTACATATGCGGAAATGCCTTTCAAGATGAAAAACGGATACGCTTATCCAAAGGGAATCCGCGAGTTTCTTCAGCGAAAAGGATTGCGCGTAAAATACTGCCGGGGAAATGTTTGCGCGCTTAAAAACGCAGTTGCAAAAGGCAACCCCGCAATTGTTATGATAAAAATCCGCCCGGACAAAAACTGGCTTCACTATGTTCCGGTCGTTGGCTACGATGAACAGAATATTTTTATCGCGGAATCGCTTTCCGAACTTGCAAACTGCGCCGAGCCGCACTACAACAGAAAAATTCCTGTAAAAGAGTTCAAGAAACTGTGGAACACCGCAATGCCAAAAATGCCGCTCTACGCGAACACTTTTTTTGAGGTGGAATAGAAAATGAAAATCAGAAAAATAAAAAAAAGCGACTGGAAAAAAATTCTTGCGCTTTGGCAGAATATTCCCGGAATGGGACTGAACAATATTGACGACTCAAAAGAAGGAATAATCAGGTTTTTAAAGCGGAATCCAAAGACTTGTTTTATTGCTGAGGAAAACGGAACAACCATAGGAACAATCATTGCAGGACACGACGGCAGGCGCGGCTACATTTACCACACCGCAGTTTTGCCTGAATTCAGAAAGTGCGGAATCGCAACAGAACTTCTTGCCCGCTCGATTGACTCGCTTAAAAAACAGGGAATCGCAAAAGTCGCTCTGGTTGTGTTCAGCGACAACGAAACCGGAAACGCCTTCTGGGAAAAACAGGGCTTTACAAAACGCAACAACCTGGTTTACCGCAACAAAGTTATCACAGAAAAAGAAATGATTAGAAACAGAAAAGAAGAATAAATTAATCTTAACGAACAAAGAAAGCGGACACATAGCCCGCCTTCTTAAAAAGTTTTTGCAATTTTTTTACTCTTTTGGAAGCTTTTTGTATTCTTCCGCAGAAATCCGACTGCCCCAGACTACGCCAGTTTTTTCTGGGTTTGTGTTGGCGGCAAGATGAGCAAATGTTGAATCTGCCGACGCTCCGTGCCAATGCCTTGCACCCGGCGGACAGAACGCGACATCTCCGGGATGAAGAACCTGAACTTCGCCGTCCTCAACCTGATGGTAGCCAGTGCCGTCCGTAACAATCAGAACCTGGCCGCCGGCGTGCGAATGCCAGCTGTTGTAGCAGCCTTTGTCAAAAACAACGTTGTGAACTCCAGGCGCGCCGGCTTCGTTCGGGAAATCCAGAACATCGGAAAGCCATACTTTGCCGGAAAAATTTTCAGAGCTGAAAAGTTTTCCGTTTCCAAATGTAAAACTGTCCGCCGAAGTGATTTTCCGCCCTGCATAGTTTTCAGAATTTTCAGGCAGAGAAAGCGCCTTGTAATACTCATCGTCAACAGTTTCAGAATGAGCGTTTCCATGAACAGGATTTTTCCAGCCAGCGTCGTAAATCACAATCTGCTGAAACCACGAATCCGCCGCAGCGCCGTGCCAATGGCTGACACCGGCAGGAATATGCACAACATCGCCTTTCCGTATAATCTGAGCCTCTTTTCCCTTCTCCTGATAAAAGCCCTTTCCGCCGACAACAAGAATTTCCATTCCGCCGTGAACGTGCCACGAGCTTCTTGCACCCGGAGCAAAAGTTATTGTGTTTGTAACCGGAAAATTGTAAACATCGTCTTTTTGAATCATATTCTTGAAATAGACAGTTCCGGTAAAACGCGCGCTCACATCATCGCCAAAAGGAAAAGGCATTTCTTCCCTTGAAAAAGAATCATTCGCCTTATTTTGAACCGATTCCGCCGCGATATTTTTTGCGCTTGAACAGGAAGAAAAAACAACCGCCGCACCTGCAAAAAGAACCGCCGATGAGAGCAGAAAAACCAACATAAAAATTACAGATTTTTTCATTGCAACCTCCACAAAAGATTTATAGCTGAATAATAAAATCAGCAAAAACAAAAGTACAATAGAACTTTTTCCCGCTGGCTATGCGTTTTTGTTATGGTGAAAACGCCGTTTAAGCACACAAACAAAGAAAGCGGAAACAAGGAATCTGATTTTCCAACATTCGCACAACAACTTTTTGTAGCAAAATATAAAAACTTATTAAAAAAATAAACTTTTTGCACTAAAATGCAAAAACTTATTGAAATATCAAACTTTTTGCAATAAAATGCAATAACTATGGAAAATAATACTGAAATTCCACGCAAAGAATTTCTTGAAAGGCTTTCAACTTTCAAGGACAAGCAGCTTATAAAAGTTATTACAGGCATAAGACGTTGCGGAAAATCAACTCTACTAAGACAATGGCAGAATTTCCTTCTTAAAAATGACGTCCAGAACAGCCAGATAATTTTTATCAACTTTGAAGAGTATGAATTTAAGAATCTATGCAAAAATGACGAATTCTATAATTTTGTAAAATCAAAAATTCTTCCCCATAAAAGAATGTATCTCTTTTTCGATGAAATACAACGAGTTGAACATTTTGAGGAAGTTATTGACAGTTTTTTTATGAATCCGCTTCTCGACATATACATAACAGGCTCGAATTCTAAAATACTTTCCGGAGAGCTTGCAACTTATCTTTCCGGTCGGTACGTGGAAATTCAGATGCAGCCGTTTTCATTCAAGGAATTTACAGAAGCATCGGGACTTCAGCAAAATCTTCAGCTTGCATACAGAAAATATCAGGAAACAAGCTCTTTTCCTTACGCACTTTTTTTAGACAGCGCAAATACAGGCGAATATCTTGAAAGCCTTTATAATACAATTCTTTTAAAAGATATAGTTTCTAGAAAAAAAGTACAGGATGTTTCCATGCTGCAAAGCACCGCTGAATTTCTGTTCGACAATATCGGTCTTGAAGTTTCCAGCAAAAAAATCGCCGACACAATGACAAGCAACGGCCGGAAAACAGATTCAAGAAAAATTGAGCAATACGTGCAATCTTTATGCGAAACATACATTATGTATAAAGTTAAACGCTACAATATAAAAGGAAAAGAATATTTAAAATCACTTGAAAAATACTACATAGTTGATATTGCGCTCCGTTCCGCCATTCTTGGAAAAAAGGCAATGGATGCTGGACATATTCTTGAAAATGTTGTTTATCTTGAACTTTTGCGCAGAAGATATAAAGTTTACATTGGAAAAATAGACAATGCGGAAGTCGATTTCGTTGCAATCAACAGCGATGGAAACTCTTATTTTCAGGTAGCCGCCACAGTCCGCGACAATGCAACGCTAGAACGAGAGCTAAAATCCCTAAGGGCAATAAAAGACAACTATCCAAAATACCTGCTCACTCTCGATGAAGATCCAGAAGCAGATTATAACGGAATAAAAAAACTGAACGCTCTCGACTGGCTTATGGGGAAATGATTTTCAATACTTTAAAGGTAATAAAAAGGTTGCTTGCCTCTTTTTGAGACAGACATTTTATGACGAATCAAAGCCACTGGGGCTGCCAATAGTATTTTATCCAAATTCACAGGATATGATTCCGCTCTGGAGCTTAGCACTAGCAGAGAAACCTCTACAATCCATCACGCTGTAAACTCACAAGTGAGAATTATTAATGCAGATTGCTCAAAAAAGTTACAGCATCACCTGTATGTTGCTAACGAAAAATAACAGATTCTCTAGTATATCAGCTTTTTAAATCCTTTTTTGATTTTATCAGAGGTTTGAATAAAAGAGTTAATATGGCAGAAACGAATGCAATATTAGCTGTTCGTACATTATTTTTTGTGCCATCTTTGTATCTATTATCTTTTTTTCCAGACGATGCAGCTAGAAGCCATAATATCGCAACCAATGGAATAACAACAAGCAATACTATTTTTGCAATCAATGAAGCTAATGTGTACAGCACAACATAAACAATTCCATCATAACCACTTCCATGTATATTACCTAATAACGAAAATAATGCACTAATAAAAAAGAATATCATTGGAACAAATATTCCCACTGGGTCATCTTGAATAGCATCTTGTAAACAAATAAAGAAAAAAACTCCAATGCCTATCATAATTACATCTTTCCAACCATAAAGTATTACACACTTTGTATTTTTTGCTAATTTATAAGCACCAATATAAATAATAATTCCAATTATCAGTAAAATAACCCAATTTTTCTGTAAAATATTCCAAAAATTATCAAAAACTATGCTAGAAATAGTTTTTTTCAAATCTGTTTCTGATATATTGTTATTTAAGTTAAATTGGGAAATTTTGCTTTCACTTTTCTGAAAATATGGATTGTCATTCTCAGAATCATTACAGAAGCAATAATATGATGCTTCATAACATTTTTTCATTAAAGAATTATTTTCCTGAAGACTTTCCAAACAGTACCCCAATCTGTAAAAAACAGTACCATTATACGAGCCCGCCATTATGGTTTTTATATAGTTTTTTTTTGCATTTGCATAATCACCAAAATCATAATATTCATTTGCTAAATTCAATGTTGACTTTTCAGATTCTAACTCCATATCATTAGTTTCTGAAAATGCAGAAAATGACAAGCACAATAATAACAATATTAATAATTTTCTTTTCATTGTTTTTCTCCATATAAAACTATTTAAGTCTGTATAATATAGTCTGTAACGTTCTAGGCTGCAGAACCTCCAAACATAGAGGCCATTTTTTACCTTTTTCCAAAAAAATAAAGTATTTATTTTCTTAGCTCTCGTTTGATTTTTACTGTTTCTGAAAATTCTTGTTTCTTCATAAAGTTAAAAAATTTTATAGTTCCAACAACAACCAGCACTAAAGAAACAAGCGGAACAGAGAAGAATACAACTCCGAAAACAATATTATTCATATCACATGTTATTAAACAGAGAACAAACCAAATTACGACTGTAACAATACCTAAAAGAATTTTTTTGCCAATACTCACAGATATTGTCCTTATTTTATTTTTGAAAAGTATTCATCAAAAAAATAATTCAAATCACCAGTTATTTTCTTATAGCTTATTCGTGAGGGATGCTGCATCGGGCAGAAAAGAACACCATCATACCATTTTGACTGCATTTCATCTGACCAAATTAGATTTAATTCTGGATAGATTTTATTAAGAATATTCACACCTGTTTCGCCTGTTATAATCAGCATTTTTAATTCAGCAGCTTTTATGAAATTCTGGAAATATTTTGCATAAAACGGGTCATTATAAAAATCCACAATGCCTTTTTTGTCTTCATTTACCTGATTACCAATTGTCAATCTAAGATTGAAATATAAATTACAGCCCATTTCATCTATTGCATTTTCTAAATTTTTATTATCAAATTGTTTTATTTGTTCTTCTGTGATACAAGTTCCATTTTCAAGTTTCCAGTTAATAGATTGGAATATTTTCAGAGATTTTTGAATTGTCGGGGCATTGCTCCAATAATCAAGAATTCTTTCAGCCGAAATTTTGTTTATTCCCTGAATTTCTTTATCATAAGATTCTAGATTGCAAAGACCGATTTTATCTTTCTGAGCCCAATAATAATCAAACAGCGGTTCATAATACAACGCATTTTTTACACCGGTTTCTTTAAAATGCTGAACAAGATTTGCATTTAATTCTTGAAGTTCTTTTTTGCTCATTGATTTTCCCTCCTGAATTTTTTGAACTCAAACATTTTTAATAATAATATTTACATTGAACATTCGTTAATAATTATACGACAATTCATATTAAAACGCAACGACTTTTTGAAGTATAAATAACGCATAATCGTAAGATAAAACTATGGACATACTTCAAAGAATTACAGAAATGAGGATTGAAAAAGGCTGGACTGAATACGAACTTGCAGAACGCTCAGAATTACCGCAGTCTACTATTTCTTCCTGGTATAGAAAAAAACTTATTCCCTCAGTTCCGTCCTTGAAACATATCTGCAATGCTTTCGGGATTTCTCTTTCTCAATTCTTCCTTGAGGATAAAAGTTTTTCAGAAAAACTTACGCAGGAACAGCTTGATATTTTAAAACGCTGGAGCAGGCTTACAAAGGAACAGCAGAAAAAACTGGCTGATTTTTTAGATTCAATTATTTTATAAAAAGCCCCCCCATTGAAACAATTTTTTACTTGAATAAAATATAGTCATGGATAATGAAAAAACTTTGCAGACCGCAAATGATTTTACTTGCGGTCCTATTCTTCCGAAGATGCTGCGCTTCATGCTTCCGATTCTTGGCGCGCTGATTCTTCAGGCCGCTTATGGCGCGGTGGATATTCTTGTTGTCGGACGGTTCGGAACTACCGAAGGAATTTCCGGTGTTTCAACTGGCTCGAATATTATGAACCTTTTTACTTTTGTTCTCGCGGGTTTTGCCACTTCCGTTACTATTTTGATTGCGAAATATCTTGGTGAAAAGAAAAGCGAAAAAACCGGCGCGGTGATTGGCGGCGCAGTTGTGTTTTTTTTAGCTGTTGGAATTGCGCTTACTGTTGTGCTTGTTGTGTTTGCGCGTCCGATTGCAATCTTGATGCAAGCTCCAGCAGAGGCTCTTGACCTTACAGTTCAGTACATAAGAATCTGCGGCGCGGGATTTGTATTCATTCTTGCGTACAACCTGACAAGCGCAATTTTCCGCGGGCTCGGCGATTCTAAAAGTCCGCTTCTGTTCGTGGCGATTGCGTGCGCCGTAAATATTCTGGGCGACCTGCTTCTTATTGCCGGCTTAAAAATGAATGTTGCCGGCGCAGCTCTTGCAACCGTTGCGGCTCAGGCAGTTTCTGTAGTTCTTTCACTTGTAATTATAAGGAAGAAAAAGCTTGTTTCCGTAAAAAAAAGCGATTTCAGAATCAACTCAGAAGTCCGTTCAGTTGTAAAAATCGGCTCGCCGATTGCGTTCCAGGAACTTCTTACGCAGTTTTCATTCATGTGCCTTGTGGCTTTTATAAACCGGCTTGGTCTGGAGGCTTCTTCCGGATACGGAATAGCAAACAAAATTGTAGCGTTTGTAATGCTTGTTCCAAGCTCGCTGATGCAGTCGATGTCGAGCTTTGTCTCGCAAAATGTGGGCGCCGGAAACGAAAAGCGCGCGACCCGCTCAATGCTCACAGGAATGGCGGTTGGCGCGGTGATTGGTGTTCTTGTGTTCATTCTTATTTTCTTCAAGGGCGACTTTGTTTCATCGCTTTTTACGGACAATGCCGCCGTTATAAAACGTTCGTTTGAATATCTGCGTGGCTTTGCAATCGAGGCTGTTGTAACTTCAGTTCTGTTCAGCTACATCGGATATTTCAACGGACACGGCGCGACAATGCTCGTGCTGGTTCAAGGGCTTGCGCAGTCATTTCTGGTGCGCCTTCCGATGTCATACATAATGTCTATCCAGCCGGACGCGAGCCTTGCAATGATTGGGCTTGCCGCTCCGACCGCGACAGTTTTCGGAATTATTCTGAACACTGTGTTTTTCATTTTTTACCGAAGAAAAATGCGGCTTGGAAACACTTTTTAAGGCTGCAGAACCAAATTCACGACGAATCCTGTTGCAAGCGAGAAGAAAACCACAAACACAAGATAAAGCGCGAAATGTTTTGCTCCAAGGGCGATTTTCAGCGCGCCAAGATTTGTGATTTTTGTAGCCGGACCTGTAATCATAAAAGCCGCGGCGCTGCCTGCGCTCATTCCGTCTGAAAGCCACTGCTGAATGAGCGGGATTGTGCCGCCGCCGCAAACATACAACGGAACTCCGACTGTCGCCGCCATTAAAAGCCCGAAACCTTCGTTCTGTCTTCCAAAAAGAGAAGCCATCGCCTCCGCCGGAACGTAACGCTGAAAAAGAGCCGAAAGAACAATTCCGAGCAAAAACATCGGGCCGGTCGCCTTTATGTTCCGCCAGATATTTTTTAGAAGACGGAAGAAAAGGTTCGGGTCGGTGTCGTGGCTGTGAGGGTCGTCAAATGAAGAAAAATCGAAGTAAGAATTCTTTCCTTTTCCGCAGTAAAAAATCCGCACTAAAAGACCGGCGACAATTCCGCAGAAAAAGCTTGAAAGAATCCTGACCGCAAGAAGAGCGCCGCCCAAAGCCGTGCTGTAGATTATCAGCTGCGGATTCAGAAGAATTGAGCTCATCATGAACGCCGCAAGAAAATCGTCTTTTATGCCTTTGCGTGAAAAAGCCGCGCATATTGGAATTGTGCCGTACATGCAGAGAGGACTTGCAATTCCCAGCGCGCTTGCAAGGAAAAGTCCTAAAATTCCGGGAACTTTCTGCCCGATTTTCTCCGCCGCAAGATGAATCCAGTTCTTTGCGAACACGCTTATGCATGAGCCGATTACAATTCCTGCCGCCCAGTAAATAAAAATCTGCCTGAGCTGCAAGTCAAAGTAATACCATAAATAGACAATTTCCCTATGCAGCGTTTCAATCATTATTTTATCTCCACAAGCCGGTAATTTCGGTTTCCAAGATTAATTTCCGCCGCATAATCAAGAGTGTGAAGCCCCTGGCGCGACTCAATTCTCTGCCTTAACGACGCAGAATCCGGAGCCGTGTAAACCATATCAATTGAAGCCTGGTCAATTGCAAGCGGATCAAGCGAAGCCAGAATTCCGATGTCGTGCATATCTGGCTCGGCAGGATTTCCGTCGCAGTCGCAGTCAACGCTAAGCCGGTTCAGGACATTTATGAACGCGATGTTTTTTCCGCCGTCCATATACTGGCAAACACCTTTCGCAGCTTCTCCCATCGCTTCCAGAAACGGAATTTGCTCTCCAAAAATAGAACCGCTGGTCTGCTTTCCGCCTGAATGAATGTAAACTTTTCCGCTTTCCTTTGTGCTCTGCCCGCTTCCAAATCCAATTGAAAGATTTTTGATTGCGCCGCCGAATCCAGCCATCGCGTGGCCTTTGAAATGAGAAATCACAAGATATGAACCGTAGTTCTTGAAATGTGTTCCGACAAAATCGCCTTTCACAAGCCTTTTTGCGCCCGGAACTGGAATCGGCTCGCTGCCTTCCTCGTCAAGAAGGTCAAAATCCGCAATCTCAAGAAATCCATGGTCTTTTACAACCTGCCTGTGCATTGCGTTAGAGGCGCGGCTTCCGCCGTAGGCTGTGTTGCTTTCAACAATTATGCCGTTCACTTTCTGAACAGTTTCCTTGAGCAAAGACGGACGCAAATAATTTGAAGCAGGAGGTTCGCCCGTGCTGATTTTCACGCCGGTTTTTCCTTTGGGAGTCCAGCCGAGAGCGTTGTAAGCCTTCAACATTCCAGCCGATGAAATATCGCGGATAAAATATACAACAGGCGCATTTTTATCATCTGTTTTGTGCGGAAGTTTTGAAACATCAATCTGCTGAACAACCGACATATCGCCTTTTGTAGCTTCCGTCTTTTTCGGCGCAGAAAAAATACATCCAATAGTGAAGAAAGTTAATGCAAAAACAAAAAATATTTTTCTTTTCATTTTTATTCTCCAATTAAAGCCAGAATGAAATTTCAGTTTTCAGCCTTTTTTGCAATTCTTTCACGTGCAGAAAGAAAGGCGAACACTGAAAGTCCAAGCGCAAGAATTATAAAGCCCAGAATCGTGTCAGAAACGCTTATGTCAAAGAACGAGCCGCCGCCTAGAACGGAAGCAACGGAATCAACGCTCCACATAATTGCTGCCGACCAGAACATCAGCATTGAAGTGAACACGCTTTTCTTAGCCGGGCTATTTTTTCCTGAAAATATATACGCAGCTGAAAAACCAGCCGCTGCAAGAATTGTAATTATAAGACACATCAGGCAAGTCCTCCGGAAAGTTTTGAAACTTCAGGATTATTTGAGCCGGCGCAAAGTTTTTTTACCAGCACAGAAATGCCCATCGCAATTCCCCAGACCACTGTAACCGCCGCCGCCATTCCAACGCCAACAGTCGCCATTTCATGAAGCATCACAGGAATTTCAGAAGGAGTTTTCATCGCAGTCAAGAAAGGCGGAACAAACGAAATTTCTCCGTGGTAAAGATGTTCTGCGGCAAGCAGAAAACTTCCTCCATAGAGCATTTTTTCAAGAATCCTGATTTTTTCACGCAGACTTTCAATTTTCAGGCTTTTTGACTGACTTGCAACTGAATCCGCATTTTTCCGCAGAAAAATTTTCTCCGCCGCTGTAATAACAACGGCTTCTGCCAATGGAACTGTAAAACATGCCATAGATTTCCTCCAAATTTTATTGATTTATTTATTTTCAGACTTATGTTTTTGGCACAAGCCTAAAATTTCATTGTAAACATCGTTGAACGGCTTTCCAGATTTCCGGGCAATCTGCGCAACACATTCATATTCCGGTGAAATGCGGTGAATTCCGTTTCCGCGAACTTCTTTTGCTGAAATTTTACCGTAAGGCGTTTCAAGCTGAATTTCTTTCCGGTTTAAAACTGTACGGCTCATTACGCTACGCCTGATTCCAATTGTGGAAGTGTGCTCAAAAATTATTTTTTCAATTTTTTCACAGTCAGAAAGCTTGCAAAGAACGCATAAAATATACGCCGGACGGTTTTTCTTCATGAAGCAAGGAATAAAATGCACGTCGAGCGCGCCGTTTTTCAGAAGTTCCTCCATTGCAAAGCCAAGAGTTTCGCCAGTTGAATCGTCAATATTTGTTTCCAGCTTGCAAACTGAATCTGAATTTGAGCTTAAAGAACTTATTTCTTCTATTATAAATGCACGCAGAATGCTCGGCCGTTCGTAGCTCCGCTTTCCAGCACCAACGCCGATTTTTTTTATTGTAAACGATTCCGGAAGATTTCTGTCCGTTATTACAGCAGCCGCAAAAGCAGCACCTGTCGGCGTTATGAATTCTCCATGCGCATCCATTATGCAAAGCGGAAGCTGATATTCCGCCGCAATGTTTGCCACCGCCGGAACTGGAACCGGAAGAATTCCGTGCTGGCAGCAGACTGAGCCTGTTCCTTCATTCATAACCGGAATAAAAACTTTTTCAACATGAAGACTTTCAAAACATACAGAAAACGCAATCACATCAACAATTGAGTCAATCGCCCCGACTTCGTGAAAATGAACTTCTTCAACAGGAACGCCATGAGCCTTGCTTTCTGCTTCCGCCAGAATCTGGAATATTTTCCGCGCAAGATTTTTTGCTCCGTCCGCCATTTCTGTTTTTTCAATGATTGAAAGCACATCGGAAAGATTTCTATGCTCGTGGTGATGATGATTTCCGTGAGAAAGTTCTTCTTCATGATGTTCAGAATGTCCGTCGTGATGTTCATGAGCAAAAAGATATTCCATGTCGTGGTCATGGTTTTCGTGCGCGCTGTCAAGAATCACATTGAAATCCGCGCAGTCAATTCCGTTTTTCTTCACACGTGAAATTTCAGTTTTAAAGCCGCTTGCAGGAATTGAGCTAAGAGCCGCATTCAGCGCATTTGTGTCTGCACCGGCATCAATCAACGCCGCGACCGCCATATCACCAGAAATTCCAGAAGCACATTCAAGATACAAGCCTTTCATTTTAAATTTCACCTTTCCGCAAGACGGTTTATCTGAGTGGCAATGTAGCCTGCGCCGTAGCCGTTGTCTATGTTCACAACGCTTATTCCGTTCGCGCAGGAATTTATCATCGTAAGCATAGCTGAAATTCCGCCGAAACTTGCGCCGTAGCCAACTGAAGTTGGAACCGCAATCACCGGAACGCAAACAAGTCCGCCAACAACGCTTGCAAGCGCACCTTCCATTCCGGCAACAGCAACAACGCAGTTAGCAGAATTAAGCAATTCAACTTTGGAAAGAAGCCTGTGGATTCCGCTCACGCCAACATCGTAAATGCGCACAACGCGGCTTCCAAAAAACTCCGCAGTCTGAGCAGCTTCTTCCGCAACAGGAATATCGGCAGTTCCAGCTGTGCAGACTGCAATGTTTCCAATAAGTTCTTTTTCTTCTTTCTGACTTTTCTGAACTTTTATAAGCCTTGAAATTTCATCATACTTCGCTTCCGGCAAAACTGATTTTACAATTTTGTACTGCGCTAAAGTCGCCCTTGTTCCCAGCACTTCGCCGTTCGCTTTGTAAAGTCGCGAAAAAATTTCCGCAAGAAAAGCATCGTTTTTTCCCTGGCAGAACACTGTTTCAGGAAATCCTGTGCGTGATTTTCGCTCTGTGTCCAAATCTGCAAAATTCATTCCAGCAATGCCGCTCATTTTTTCAACACCTCGTTCATAGAGCCGGTTCTGTAGCCCTGCAGATCCAGCGTGATATACGCAAAACCAAATCCGCGGAAACGTTCTTCAATAATATTCCGGCTAGAAAGAAGAGTTTCAAACTCCGGCGGAAGAACTTCAATCCGGGCAAGGTTTTCACCGTGAATCCGCACACGAACCTGACTGAATCCCATGTCAATCAGAAACTGCTCCGCCTTGTCAACCATGGAAAGTTTTTTTTCGCTGATTTCCTCGCCGTAAACAAAACGGCTTGAAAGACACGCAAAACTCTGCTTGTTCCAAGTTGAAAGCCCCATTTCCTTTGAAAGCTCCCTGATTTCATTTTTGTACAAACCGCATTTTCTTAACGGACTTTTTACACCAAGTTCCGCAACAGCCTGCAAGCCTGGCCTGTAGTCACCGTTGTCGTCCATATTGCTTCCTTCGCATACAGCAGCAAGCCCATTTTCCTTTGCAAGTCCGATTATTTTTGTAAAAAGTTCCTTCTTGCAAAGATAGCAGCGGTTTACGGGATTTTTGCGGAAGCCCGGAATATCCATCTCCTCGGAAGCTACAGTAATCTGACGGATTTTGTTTTTTCTGCAGAATTCAGAAGCCTCGTCCGCCTCCCGTTTTGGAAATGAACACGAAACCGCAGTTACAGCGACCGCATTTTCACCAAGCTCTTCGTGCGCAATTTTCAGAAGAAAAGTAGAATCCACACCGCTTGAAAAAGCGACCGCCACACTTCCAAGAGAATGCAGATATGAACGCAAGTCTTCAAGTTTTTTATGAATGTCATCTGTCATCTTTTCCATAACGATACCTTTTTCTAGAAAGATTTTCTACTTTTAAAAATCTAAAGTTTGTGCGCTTTGAGCCAATTTTCAATAAGCTCCCAAATCTGCACGTTGTTTTTTTCCTGAAACATAAAGTGGCTGTTGCCGGTAATTCCCATTGCAGGCAAATCCCAGACTTCAGCCTCGCCTCCATCCGCACGGTAATGTTCCGCAAAGTCCAGAGCCTGGTCTCGCACATTTTTCCAGAATTCGCTTGACTTGATTTCTTCCGGACCGCGCTCGCCTATGTAGTCGCCGAACACCACAAGCATCGGAATTTTTGCGTCAAGAAATTTCTTGTACTCTTCAGAACCAACCAGCGGAGTTCCGCCCGGCTCAATCGCAACCAGCGCGGCCATGTTTTCTGCGTCTGTCTGCCAGCCGACCCGTCCGCCGCGTGAATGAGTAACATAAACAGCCTTTTTTCCAGTCATTTTTGAAACATCCGAAAGAACTGCGCTAAGCGATCCGCCAAAAAGCTTTTCATCGTAGCTTCCAGTGTTCGGCGTCATCTGGCGGAAAAACTGATTCTGAGCTTCTTCTCCTTCAGGGAACTGGCTTCCTTCGTAACGCTCAGGAGCAATGCGGCCAATTCTAAAATGCGTGTACCACGCCTGGTCGCCCGGAAGATACGCAAACGGGTCATCCGCCTTTACGTCTGGAAAGCCTGCTGTCATTTTCACAGAGCTTCCTGCTTCACCTGTGCGCGGCTGGTCAACAAGAAAAACCGACCTGCCGTTCCGCAAAGCCAATGTGCTCCAGCCGTCCCGACCGTCCGGAGTTGTCATCCAGCCTGTTCTACTCTGTCCGTAGCCGTGCAGAAAAACAACAGGGCTAGCCTTTTCCTTTGCTGGAATCTGGTAAAAAGTGCTTGCATGGTCAACGTGCGCCGAATTTCCTTCGCGCGTTGACGAAAGCCAGTTTGTCTTATAGTCATACTCGCCCGGAAGCGGAGCCGTTACACTTCCTCCCGAAGCAAAAAATCCCTGTTTTTGTATGCTGAGCGGTTTTTCAGCATACAAAACGCCGCTTCCCAAAGCCAGCGCAGCCACCGCCGTCAAAAAAATATTTTTTGCACCAATAAAATTCATTTTCATAAAATGCCGCCTTTTTTTTCAGCAAGTTTCAAGCCGTTTCTAATTTTTTATTCCGAGCGAATCAACCCAAGCCTGAACTTCCTGGTCGCCAGCTCTTGTTCCGAACCGTTTTCCAGAAAGCCAAGTGCTTTTTCCGTGTTCCGCCGCAAGCTCGCGAAGAACATTTCCGCTGTTTCCCAAACCCGAACTAACCGAAGTGCAGAACGGAACAACAGTTTTTCCACTCAAATCATTCTGGGACACAAAGCCGTTCACAGGCCATGCCGCCATTCCCCACCAGATTGGGTAGCCCACAAAAACAGTGCTGTAGCCGCTCATGTCAACCACCGAAGAAGCCGCAACTTTCGCATTCACTTTTTTCATATCTTCCGCAGTCGCCTGACCGTTTCCCTTTCCGCCGAAAATCGCATCATGCTCCTTGCACACACGGCTGTTACGGTTTCCATAGTTCAAGTCCGCGCTTGTATAAGGCGTTTCGCTTTCAATTTTCAGCAAGTCCGCTCCAATATAAGCAGCGATTTTTCTTGCGACAGCTTCAGTTGTTCCAGTGTCCGAATAATATGCCACAAGAATTTTTGAGCCGCCATTGTTTTTAGCAGAATTCTTTGAGACCGCAAAAGCAGACGAACAAAAAAGAACCAGCACCGCACCTAAAAAAGCCAATCTAAACAAATCTTTTTTCATATTTTCCCCTTAAAAAATCAGAATCTACTCAACCTACTCGTGGATTTTCCAGTTGTTTATCATTTTTACAAACGCCGGGTCGGAATGGTCCACAATCTCGCTGTGCCCAATATCGAGCGCGGCAATTTTTTTCATATCATCGCCGTCAAGCGAAAAATCCCAAACCGCAATATTCTCTTCCATTCGGTTCTTGTGCACCGACTTCGGAATCACCACAACTCCCCGCTGAATGTTCCATCGCAGAACAACCTGACCGACCGTTTTTCCGTGCTTCGCCGCAATTTCAGACAAAACAGGATTTTCAAAAATTCCGTGCTTTCCTTCCGCAAAAGGTCCCCAAGCCTCAGGCACAACGCCGTAGCTCTTCATGTTTTCAAGAGCCTTCTCCTGCTGAAAGAACGGATGCAGCTCAACCTGGTTCACCGCCGGAACAACATCAAAATTCTCGCACAAATCGCAGAGCCTTTCCGGATACATATTGCTCACGCCAACCGCGCGGATTTTTCCTTCCTTCTGTAAATCAATCATCGCCCGGTACGAGCTGTAGTAATCGCCGAACGGCTGATGAAAAAGATACAAATCCAGATACTCAAGCCCAAGCGCCTTCAAAGACTTTTCAAAAGCCCTTTTTGCATTGTCATAGCCGTAATCCTGAACCCAAAGCTTTGTCGTGACAAACAAATCCTCGCGCTTCACAAGCCCTTCTGAAACCGCGCGCCGAATCGCCCTTCCAACAGACTCCTCGTTCTGATAAGCCGCCGCCGTGTCAATCAGTCTGTAGCCCGAGCAAACCGCATCATAAACCGCCTGTTCCGTAACATTTCCGTCCGGCACCTGAAAAACCCCGAATCCAAGCATAGGCATCTTCACGCCATTGTTCAGCGTAACAAAATCCATAGAATCCTCCAAAAATTTATGCGGGCGTTCCCGCGATTTCGCTCCGCTCAACCGCGGTCGCTATGTTCGGGGTTCCAGCCTTCGCTTCCATTGTGCCCGTTCCGCATACGCTCCACAGCCACAACGCGCCAAGCGCGCCCCTACCAGCGCTAACGCATCCATACGAATAAAATATCAGAGGAATAAGAATAAATAAAATAGAAGTTTTTTTTAGCCAGTATAAGTTTTTGTTATAGCGGATTCTTTCCGTAAATCAAGTCAATCTGTGAAAACAATGCGGCAAAATCCTGCTCGGAACGTTTCAAACATACGCAGTAGAACATTACGTTCAGCTCCGGGTCGGTAAAGCGAACCATCACGCGGTTTTCAGGAATTTTATATGTCCGGCTTGAAAAATTTGTAACAAACGCCGGAATTTCTGCAAGCGAAATTAAATTTCTCAATGCGCCCATATCATTCTGGTCAAAAAATTCTGACTTCGGAATAAGCTGTTTTTTTATGTTGTACCAGAAACCAATCTTGCTGTACACAAGGAATTTTTCACCGTCAAATTCTTTTATGGAAGCCTCTTTTCTGTCTGCAAGTCGGTGGCTCTTCGGAAGAAGCGCGTACAAATCCTCTTCAAAAAGCTGGTGAAATGAGTATTTTTCAGTATTCTTAGGAGGCTGCGTTGTAACAATCATTCTGAACGCGCCGGAATCAAGATTCTTGTAAAGCACCTTTTCATTATCCGTAAGCTCGTGCTTCACAGTCATTCCCATAAAAACCTGGGAAATAATCGGGCCAAGCTCAATAATCGGCATTGGCGCAACCGAACCAAAACTGAAAACGCGGTGCTTCATTTCGTACTCAACAACTTTTTCCTCAAAGTTCTTTTCCGCCTCAATTACTTTCTTCGCAAGCTCCGCGGCCGCCTTTCCGTTCGCATTCAAAGTGATTTTGTTTTTTGTGCGGTCAAAAAGACTCACGCCCAGGTCATTTTCCAGCTTCTTCATAGAACGGCTGAGCGCCGGCTGCGAAACCGCAAGTTTTTCCGCCACCGCCGTAAGCGTTCCGTACTTAGAAAAAGCCGCAAGCTCGTTCAGCACATACATTTCTACCATGCCAAAAGATTAACACAGATTCCGCGGATTTTCCAATAAAAAGAAAACTACATTATAAAAATATAGCTAGCATCATTCTTTAAGAGAAGCAAACTCCCAAACGCCCGGATATTTTCACATAATATTCTGCAAGGATTTTATGATTCCTGATATGTTTGGCATTTTGGTTTGGCTCCTATTTCTTCTCAATCTTTCTTATCATCTTATCAAAATCAGAATCTATTTTTTGAGTCCTGTTGAAAATCTCATATTCGGCAAAAGCTTTATTATCTGCATCATTTCGGGAAATTCTTCCGTTTCCTTCAAGGATGTCGTATTTGCGGAACTCAAGAAATTCATTTACGCTGGTTGCAAATTGTTTCATATTAAATGGGATTTCACGTTCGATTAAATCTTCAATGTAATCAAAATAACCGCTCACAGCACGCTCCAGCTGGCGGATTTGCTTTTCTGAAAGATAGTTTTTTGCAATATTTACATCACTTTTTAAAACGCGACCATCTGGAGAATTTTTCCATGTTGTTAATCCCATGTGTTCTTTCGTATGGTCGGCTTTGTCGTATACAATTTCTGCAGCAGTCTGCCCGGTAATTGCATAATGAAACTTATTCTGAACAGTTGCATAAAACTGCTTTGTAGTTTCAGAATTACGGTCATAGTCAATGGAACATTCTGCAAAAATATCAGTAATCTGCTGCCAGATTCTCCGCTCGCTTGCACGAATAGAACGAACCCGTTCCAAAAGTTCGCGGAAATAATCTTTTCCAAATACAGTTTCGCCCTGCTTTAATCGCTCATCATCAAGCACAAAACCTTTTTTGATATATTCCTTTAAAATTCCAGTTGCCCAAATTCTAAATTTTGTTGCCTTTGCAGAATTAACCCGATAGCCGACTGATATAATTGCATCAAGATTGTAGTATGTAACATTTCTTTTTACAGAGCGTCCATTTTCGTTTTGAACTGTTTCCAAAATGGAAATAGTTGCCTTTTCAATCAGCTCATTTTCTTCATAGATATTTTTCAAATGTTTTGAAATAGCTGGAACATTCACATCAAACAATTCCGCCATAGCTTTTTGAGTAAGCCAGATTGTTTCATCTTTTATAACAGCATTGATTTTGACATTTTCTTCCGGCTCGCTGTAGAGAATATATGATATTTGTTTTACAAGTTCGTTTGACATATTGACTGCTCCTTTTTTGAAATCGCCGTTAAGCAATTTACGTTGGCAAATTCTCCGTTTTCAAGTTCGTTCTAAACCTTATTTTTACTCGCCAAACAACCCTTTCAAATTGCTTTCAATCTCGCTTTCCAGCTGCTTTGCCTCTTTGTTCAATTTAGAAAGCTCCTCATTCATTCCAAGCATTGTTTCTTTGAACTCTGATTCTGTCATTCCATCATCTTCAATAACAACGCCAACATAGCGGCCAGGGTTTAATGAATAATCCTGGTCTATAATTCCGTCTTCGCCTTCAAGTTTTGCAACTTTGCAAAGTCCGATTACATCCTGGTATTTTCCATCCGGAAACCGTTCTTTAAGCCAGTTTATTTGAGAAGCAAAGTATTCTGCTGTTTCTTTATACTCAGTTTCAATGTTATCAAGAATCAGCTGATGACGTTCTTTACTTGCTGAAAGCTCTTTTTCGCCGTTCTTTTTGTCCTTCATCATTTTCTCAAAATCAGGGAAAAAAGCATTAAAACTTTTATTTTCATCTTCAATTGCTGTATCATGTTTTGATTTTGCATCATCAATTGTTTTTTGATATTCAGAAATCAAGTCTGTAAACGCCTGAGTGTCTCCTTCATAAAGCCTTGTAATTATTCCAAGGTTTTTAATCTGCTCGTCACTGAATTTTCTGTGGGCGCGGTCTACCTGAGTAAATACATTGCGGGCATCAACAAAGAAAATTTCATCTTTTTTAGGTGAACTGCATTTTTCTTTATCAAAGAACCACAAAGTTGCAGGCAGCGTAACTGTACTGAACATATTGCTCGGCAATGTTACCATCTGGCTGATGATTCCTTTTTCAATCATCTTTTTGCGGATTTCGTATTCGCTGTTTCCCGCATCGCTGGCTGAATTTGCCATAACTAGAGCGGCTTTTCCATTTTCATTTAATGCTGTGGCAAAATAACTAATCCACAAATAATTTGCGTTTGGCACGGTTTCTTTTTTATCGTCTTTTTTACCTGACTTTGACTTGTTTTTTGGAAGCCCGTATTCATTAAAACGCCTGTCGTCTTTGATTCTTTCGTAAACAACTTCATCAACATTAAACGGCGGATTTGCCATTACATAATCGTATTTTCCGTATGCGTCATAAGGATCTGCATAAAATGAGTTTGCTTCTGTTACTTCACCGCGAATATTATTCAAAAGGAGATTCATTTTTGCAAGCTTTACAGTGTCCGGTTCTTTTTCAACTCCGTTGCACACAAACTGCATAATATCATCGGTCGCGGCATTTTTATTGTGATTATGCATATAGCGGGCTGCCTGAACAAACATACCGCCGGAACCGCACGCAGGGTCCAGGAACTTTTTGTTTCCATATTCTGGCTTTAAAACTTCAACCATATATCGGACAACTGTTGCAGGAGTATAGAATGCGCCTCCGCCTTTTCCTTCTTCCAAGGCAAAGTTTCCAAGAAAGTATTCGTAAATCTGACCGAACAAATCAATGCTTATATCTTCCGGAATATCCATAAAGATTCGCATAATGCGGCTTAACAAATCCGGCTCTTCTTCTGGAACAAGCTGGCCGTACACTTCCTTTGGAAGAACGCCATCCATCTGCCTGTTGTATTTTTCAATGGATTCCATTGCCTTTCTTACAAGAACTGCTTTTTCCGCTGTGTCTGGAGCTGCGTTGATTTTAGCATAGCTTGCTTCTTCCGGCAGAAAAAATCCGCATTTTTCAATGGCTATATATTCGATATTTTTTTCGCGGCGAGTTCCTTTTAAGGCATTGAATTCTGCTTCGATTTCTTCTTTGTGCTGTTTGTAAAGAATATCAGCATAGCGCAAGAAAATTAAACCTAAAATCGGCTGGCCAAATTTATTTGCCGCCAGGTGAGCGCCGCTCCGCAAAATGTCTGCCGCTCCCCAAAGCTTGTCCTGCAGCTGTTTTAATTCTTTATCTGTCATTTTTATTTTCCCCTATGATTCTTTTTATTTTGGGCGGCTTTTTGCTTTGCAAAAAACAGGCGCAGCAATCCTTGCCGCAATTTAAAAATTCAAAACTGAACCAGTTATATTAAACCTCCAGCTTTCCGCTCATTAGTCTTGGCAAAAGCAAGTCACGCTGTTTTGCGAGGTTTTGATTTAGTTTTGCTAGATTTTCAATTTGCGAAAAACAACTTGTTACGAAATCGTCAAATCTTTGGATACAACTTAGTTCAGGCATAATAAACTTCATTGTAGAAAAATTGTTATATCGTAAAGATGGAACAGTTGCACCAGTTGCCACTGAAAGAAAATACAAACGATTCATCATCAACGTATAGAATAAAAATTTTCCTGTTTTCTCAATTTTTGGTTCAACACAATAACATCTTTGATGCAAGTTAAATTTACCGACATAGTATCTTGGAATAAAAGTTGTGCCTTCTCCTGGTACAATTATTGCCTCGCAATCTTTTATCCAATCATTACTGCGTTTTATTTCCTGAGACCTATCAAACAAAGGATAAATGCCATTTTCTTCTGCATCTTCTCTATTACATTTTCCTGTTGAAATATTTGCTAAATTTCCAAGTTTTTCTATTTTCCATCCTTTTGGCATTCCATTCTCAAATTCTGCATTTTGCCAGCCGGGAAAGCGGAATCTTACAAACCATTCTTTGTAAAGGTTTTGTGCCATCTGCTCCAGGAGCTTTATGCGTTTGCTGTTGTTTTTTATTGCTTCGTCGTAGCGGGAAAGAATATTGGCGATTTTTTGCTGTTGGTCAAAAGTAAAATTTGGAATATCTATTTTTGCAATATCCTTTGCAGAGATAGATGGAAATGTTGTCTGCGAAAGTTCTGCAATATTGCTAAAATGTTTACATATCGTGTTTGTAGACAAATAATAATAAACAAATTTTTCGTTGATTTTAGAATCTCTTTTTTTTCTAAGGATAATAAATCCCGTTGAGCCAACACAATGAGGATATTCATCTTTATAAAAATAGTAATGTTTCAAATTAGGACGCACAGATGAATATAAAATATCATTTTTCATAATAAGCCTATTAGCCCGAGAAGGAAAATCTGAATCTAGATATTGGACATTTTCCAGCTTTCCTGATGTTACTGAGGAAGTATCAATATAATTGATGTAATCAGTGTATTTATTTGTATTATTTTCTGGATTCAAAAAAAAGCATTCACCTATTTTCATATTTAAAACATATCCCTTCAAATTATTTGTTTTTATTCTCTGCTCCAGTTACAACTTCCCAGTGGCCGCCTTTATCTGCGCCGACACGACGGATTAAGCCTTTGTTTTTTAACTGGCGTAACTGATATTCAATTCCGCGCCTTGTAAGACCTGCAATTTCTGACAAACCTACTTGTGTAATATTGGGATTCTCTTTTATTGCAGACAATATTTTTTCCACAGAATTTTTATTTTCTCCACAGCTTTTCTCCACAGTTATACTATTTTCTCCACAGTTTTTCTCCACAGTTTCGACATTTACACCGACATTCAGGTCAGTTTTCTGTGTATTTTCTTCCGCCATTGGTTCAACCCCGTAATTCATATTCTTAAAAGCAACACTAAATGAATACGGATTTGAATTGAACACAGGAAGATTTTCTTCTGTATAATTCGGCGCGAATTTTACTGCATCAAGAATTTTTCTAAATCCACTTCCGCGGCGTTCCATAAAATCCATTCTAGTAAGCAGGTCTGCAATTACCGGGTTTCGTCTTGTTGAAACAACGTTTTCAAGTTCCTGATTTTGTACAGGAATTCCGTCATACATTCCGCCGGGATTTTGAATTACAAGGCGGTCGTCAAATATATCAATATGAATCTCGCTGCCTAAAACGCCGTAATCACGATGAACAAGCGCATTTACCATTGCTTCATGAATGGCGCGTTCCGGGAAACTTTCTTTATTAACTCTTGTAGTCGGGAGCTTGTACCAGATTTTCTGGTTGTAAAGTTTAATAAAACCTTCTCCGTCATTCAAAAGCTGTAAAATGCTTCCGCTGTATTCCTTGTCGTCAATTGCATCATAAGAACTTGGCGCTTTGGTAAGTCCGTTCCATCTTGTACAAAAAATGCGTGAATGGAAGAAAGGACATACATCGGTAAATAAAGCGCCTGCATTTGTCAAAAAACCGTCTTTTGTTTTAAGCCCGAAAGAAAAATAATCCTGAGGTTCGATTCTTTTTCCCGTACGGTTGTAATACAACGATTCAAAATAAGTAAAACTAAAATCTTTTGCTTCATATTCTGATTTTAGCGTATCCCAGGTTCTGTTTGTGCCTTTTAAAATCAGTTCATGTAAAATCGGAGTGTCTGCCTGAACCGAAGAAGAACCTGCTCTGATGAATGTAATCTTGGTTGAATTTTCATTCAGATAATACGGTGTATTTAATCCGCCGGAGACTTTAAGGACAAGAACAGTATTTCCGTCTACAGTATCAGGTTTTAGTACAAACTCTGGAATGGGAGAGATTCTGTCTTTGATACATTCTGTAATAAATTCAATTTCGCCCTGCAAATCGGCTATAGGATAATACTGGTGGTTTTCATCATCGATTCCAAAAATCAATGCACCGCCAATTCCATTAGCAAAGGCGCTTACGCTTTTGAGCCAGCTTTTAGTTTTCTTATGCTCAACTTCGCGTTTAAAATCACATTCTGTATGTTCAAGGTTGAATTTATCTAATGAAAAATTTTCCATATTTCATTTCTCCGTTTTCCAGAATCCGTCTTTTTTAGAACCTTCCCTTCTTAGTATATTTTTCTCTTTCAAAGATTTTAAGGCTCTGTTTACTGTTGGTTCAGAAAGATTTGTTTTTGTGACTAAATCCAAAACGGTTACAGAAGGATTTTTCCTTATTTCTGTCAGAACCTTTTTCTCTGAATCTGAAAGTTTTAAACTATCATTTAAACTATCATTTAAACTATCATTTTCTTTTATACTATCATTTAAACTTTCATTTTTATAACTTGGCCTGTAAAAATTCACCCTAAGCAAATCCCCAATTTCTTCAAAAACTGGCGGTTCAACATTCTTTTCCTTGCAAAAATCAATAATTCTTTTTAAGCCTGTTCCCCAGCCTTCAATTACATTCAGTTTTTCACAAACGCTGGCAAGGATTTTATTTCTGATTGACGAACGACCTGCAAGAGCTTCCTGCAAAGTCAAACTTCCGTACAAACAGCCGGGACTTGAAATTTCAACTCTGTCATCATATACGGCAACCTGAACACTGGAGCTCATCATATAATTTCTGTGAATCACTGCATTAACAATTAATTCACGAATTGCTTGCACAGGAAGTTCATAAATTTCATCGTGAACAATGCCATTAATTTCAATTGCCATATTTATATGACCGAGAACAAATTTATATGCTCCGTCAATCTGTTCCAGAAGCGGGCCTTCAAAATCTTTTTTATCAATAAAATGAACTCTCTCTGTTCCTTTGAATCTTGCGCATTGAATTCTTGAAAGGTAGTCGTGTTTTCCTAAGAAAATTGCATAAGCCTTTGTAGCAACAAAATTATTTTCAATTTTCTGAATCAAATGCATATTCAAAAGATTTTCTTTTGTTATTTGAGCTTTTGCTCTGGAAGAAAAATCTGAACATAAATATTCAATATCAAAATCTGTAACTTCAAGTTCTGACATTGGAAGCTCATCGTAGTATCTTCGCTTTTTTCTAAGTTCCAGTTCATCCAAAGTTGTAAAATCTGCATTGCGTGTAGTTGCATTCAGACGAATAAAAGTTCCGTTTTCCTTTCCCAATGACTTTATAAAATACGGCGTATCATTTCCTGGAAAAACTTCGACGACAACAATTACTTTATCTTGCACAGATTCCTGATAAATATCAAACATAATCTGCGGTTCACACATCTGAGCGATTGTGTCGCTGATTCTATCTCTAAGAGAAAATATATCTGTTTCTTGTGGAATTCCAATAACTTCGCCTTTGTTAGAAATTCCAATTAAAAGTTTTCCACCAGCACCATTTGCAAAAGCAACAACGGTTTTTATCCATTTTGAAGAATCCTCTGGAAGTTCTTTTTTGAATTCTAATATACGGCTTTCTCCGTTTTCAATTTCGTTTAGTTCCATAGTTAAAATAATCCCTTCAAATTACTTTCATGATATACCGAATCAAGTTCAGCATGACACAATTTTCCAATTTCATCTTTCAATTCTCCATTCTCAAGTATCAATTACAAATTCTCCACTTCCGCGGCGTTCCATAAAATCCATTCTCCAAATAGTGTTTTATGCTTCCTAATTAAACAGCGGTTCTGATTCCCAATTGCTTGGGAAACCCATTGAAGGCAATTGTTCTGAACGTGCCAATTTCATCAGTTCTTTTAAATCTTTAGAAAATGAATTGTCTTCATAGCAAATATCTAAAAAGTTCTGAATAATGCATATTGCAGAATATATTCGATTTGGATTTTGCCACCTGCTTACCCACTTTCCTTTTATGGGAGTTAAAAAATGAGGAGCTGTTGTTAACTGCCGAGAATAAAGCCGTCCATGATGAGCGCAAATATTTCTTACAATATTTATTGTCTGGAACCAGTTCGCAAGTTTATCGGCATCAGTTTTTGCAAAACCAAAATAATTGCAGATACTTTCTTTTTCTGATAACTGAGGCTTCATATTCTTAAAAAACTTGCTTATCGGTCCAAAGCTTGAGGTTTCAAATATCATCCATGCTGGTGGTTCAGGAGATTCAGGATATGTATTGATATAGTGATTTTTAAACTCTTCGGAAGCCCTGTCCCAATCGCTTTGCAAAAAAGCTAAATCAGAGGAAAAATTTTTCTGACTTCTGAATAAATGATTGTCTTTATACCAAAGAATTCCTTTTGTCAAAGACACCAAAGTCATTCTAGTTTTTAATGCAGTTTCGATAAAACTTATACTGGAAAACAGCAGTGTCCGAAGTTTTGAATCAAGAATGTAATCGTTCCAAATATAAGACCATTTTACATTAGGTAAAAAAGGAGCATCTGCTATGGAATTATCTTGATAAGGATATGTGTATCCGCGTAATTTGTAATAATTTATTGATTGAAAAATTTTTGCCAGTTCTTGCTCGCTAATACCTTGTAGTCCATTTTTAATTAATTTATGGGCAAGATATTCTGGTGTTCTAGGCGGTTTTGAAAATACCAATTTGTCCTCCTGATAAAATTTCAAAAGGGCAAAAAAATAACCCTACGTGAGACGCATTATTAAGAGGCGTGCAGGGTCTTGTTACCCTTAATATAAAATAATCTATATGATTTGTCAATAATCTTTCAATCTGACATTATTTCATTTCTCCGTTTTTAATCCTTATGCTACAATCCAGCCGTAGCCTTGCACTGCCATATCTACAAAGTGATTTAATATAAGCTTTGTTTTTGCTTCAAAAGAAGGCTTGTCATAGGCTTCCGGCAAATCTTTATCCAGAGATTTTTCTATAACATCCTGAACTTTCTTTATTGGCTGCTCGTTTTTGTACCAGTCTACAATCAAGAGTTTTTCCTTGTTTTCCTTTAATGTGGTAAAAAGATGTTTTGCAGCCAGCTTTACTTTCTGTTCTTCTTCTTTTGTAAGTTTTTTACCCTTGATTAAAAGGTCGTAAAGCTCAAGCTCTTCTTCTGAAAGGCCTTCTGTTCCTGCCCGCTCCGATTCTTTTTTGAGCTGCTCCATAAGCTCAAGAAGCTGCTCGTAATAGTCTTCGTTTTCACTTCCGCCTGCATTGTAGCGGTCAATGATTGCTTTAAAACGCTCGCTGAACTTAATGCGTTCTTTGTTCTGCTCAATAAGTTTTTTCAGCGCGGCTTCAATAAAAGTTTTTATGTCGTCTATTTCAATTGCTTTGTATTGCGCCGTTTTAAGTTCTTTTCTGAGTTCCTCAACATTGATTTTAGAAAGGTCAATAACTTTATATTCGTGAATCTGGTAATCTGGATTCCGGCTTAAAATACTCTTATCCAGAATGTCGCTTAATCTTTCTTTTGCCTTGTCAAGTTTTTCCTGGTCAATATCGTTCATATATAAATCATGAAGATACTTTAACGGAGCGAACTTTTTGTTTCCCCACTTTGGTGTACGCTCAAAAATTTCCGGCTTGCTTGCTTCGTAAAGATTAAGCATTGTATTTGTAAGAACGCGGAATTTATTTTTCCTGTCATCTGTATCTACAATTTTGTCGTAAGCATCAAGAATCAATTGAGATTTAGAGAATGTTTCTTTTTCAGAAATAATCTGATCCAAGTCCACGTTAATAGAAGACATAAACTTGTCTGCTTCATTTATGCAAGCATCCAGCGTAATAACAAGCGAATCAATATCCTTTGCAGGAAAATCTCCGCCATCATCTCCAACAGCATATTCTGCCAATGCATCATTCATGTATTTAAATACATTTACATAATCAACAATAATTCCTGCGGTTTTATCAGGATAAACCCGGTTTGCACGTGCAATTGCCTGCATAAGAGTATGGCTCTTCATCGGCTTGTCCAGATATAAAGTTGAAAGGCTTGGAACATCAAAACCTGTAAGCCACATTGCGCAGACAAATACAAGCCGCAGCGGGTCATGGGCATTTTTAAAACGGTCTTCAATGTCGTTTCCGTCTTTGTCAATCGCATTCATTAAGTCGCGGTGAGGCTTTATATTAAGTCCTTTCTTTTTGAATTTTTCTTCTTCATCAGCTTCTTCTGAAATGATGACTGCCATTTCTGTTTTTTCCATGTAATCAATCATTCCGTTAATCTGCTTCAGTTTTTCCTTGTATTTCGGGTCAATTGAGTTTCGCTCGCTATAAAGATTCTGAATTTCAGTTTTCCAGTATTTCTGGACTTTGTCGTACATTTTTACGGCTGTGTATTTTGTTACAGAAACAACCATTGCCTTTCCTAAAAATCCACGGCGCGGAAAGTGATGGGCAATATCCTCCGCGACTTTTTCAAGGCGGTCATCGCGGTCTAAAACTTCTATGATTTTTGATTTTGAATTTTCTAAAGCCTCTTCTTCTCTGTCATTAAGATTTTCATCTTCAACAATTTTTACCACATCATCGTCAAGGAAATTATTCTGCAATCCAACTTCCGGAACTCGCCTGCTGTAAAAAAGAGGTACTGTTGAGCCGTCTTCAATTGCCTGCGCAAAGTTATACTCAGATACATAATCTCCAAACCATTGGTTTGTAAGCCGCTTAGCTCCCAAAAGCGGAGTTCCGGTGAAGGCGACAAAATTTGCATTTGGAAGGCCAGAGCGCATATTTTCCGCAAGGTCTTTGTATTGGGTACGGTGCGCTTCATCAACCATTACAATAATGTCATTTCGAGTTGAAAGAACCGGATAATCTTTCTTTTTGTCATAACGGAACTTATGTATAAGGGTAAATACAAACTGCTGGTTAGTGCCTAAATATTCCCGGAGCTTTTCACTGTTTGCAGGCTGAACTGCATCGCTGGATTTTATTACTTCTGTTCTTACAAAAGTTTTATGAATCTGTGTATCAAGGTCGTTGCGGTCAGTAATTACCAGGAAAGAAAAGTTTCCTTCAATTTTTCTGATTACCTTGCGGGCAAACATTACCATTGAATAAGATTTGCCGGACCCCTGTGTATGCCAGAAAACACCAAGCTTGCCTTTAAGTTCTTTCCGCCGTTCCATTTGTCTGAACAAATTATTTACACCAAGGAACTGATGGTTTTTAGCAATAATTTTTGTCTTCTGATTATCAAATAAAATAAAGTTTTCAATGTAGTCGATAAGCCTGTCTTTTTTTAACAAGCCGTCTGCAAAAATTTCAATTGATATGCCGTCTTCATTAATCTTTTTGCGGTTGATTTTTTCTTTTTCGTCATTGGCCTTTAACCATTCAAAAAAGAATTCATAATCAGCATTCCAGGCGCCAAGCCGAGTTTTTCGTCCGTTCGACAGCACACAAATCTGATTAAATGCAAAAAGGTTTGGAATGTCTTTTTTATAGTCAGCAAGGTTTTTATTATATGCCTCCTGAATTTTTACGGTTTCATTTTTAAGTTCAATAAACACAAAAGGAAGACCGTTTACAAAAATTAAAATATCCGGTCTTCTGTACTGAAACGGACCTTTTATCCACATTTGAGAAACAGCAGTAAAAGTGTTGTTTCCTGGATTTTCAAAATCAACGAGCTTTACAAAATCAAAAGTTTCTTTGCCGTTTCGCTTTTCTGTAACCTGTATATTTTCACGGATTTTTTTATACAAAGCGTAATTTGTTTGAACAATATCAGTTCCCGTAAAGTTTTTAGAAAGCTCTTTTACAACATGATTTATATTTTCTGCGCTTATACTTGGATTAATACGACTTAAAGATTCTTTAAGAACAGAAGGAAGAACACACTGTTCCACAGAATCTCTTTGAGGCCCATTATCCGCATCATCCTGAGCTTCCAGACTAGGATTGCAAGCAATTACATCATAATTAAATGGCGTTCTTTTTAATTTTTTCAGCAATGCTTGTTCAATGTCATCTTCAGAAATAAAGCTCTTCATATTCAAATGTCCTCAAACGATTAGATATTATATCATTCTACAGTGCAAAATAACGACACTACAATTTATCCGCGCGGAGATTCGTTCATTTTCTTCAAAAAAATTATACCACAAATTTGTATATCTTTGGGCGGAAAAATATCACGGTTTCATAAAATATACTTGCACATTAATTATCTCCATGCAATTCTTCATTCCGCAGATAGTCCATTCCACACACTGCACCATCGCCTATCCACTGCCTGTGGATAGGCCATTCCACAGGGTGCAGAACTGCCGTTCCATACACAACAGATTAATTACCATTCACATTTTGTAAATATTTTTAATATTTTAGTATTGACAGTATAAAATAACTGTGATATTCTACGGACAAGTTGGAGGGGCAGGCGGAAACAGCAAGCCGCCTTGCTAATAAAAAATCCTACGGGCTTCGCCGTAAAACGGGTAGGTAAAGTATGGCTACAGAAATCGCAAAGTTTCTTAGAAAGATTCGCATTGACTGCGACGAGAGCTTAGGCGATATGGCGGAAAAGATTGGTCTTTCCGCGGCTTATCTTTCGGCAATTGAAAACAGCAAAAGGACTGCGCCGGAAGATATGAAAGAAAACCTTTTCAAGGCTTACAGCCTTTCAGAGGAACAAAAGCTTGAGTTTGCGCGTCTTGTTGCAGAATCAAGGAAAAAGGTCGAAATCGGCCTTTCGGGTATTCAGGAGGAAATTCTTCCTGAATATGTGGACACAGCGGTTCAGTTTGCACATGACTTGTCGCAGATGAACAGAAAACAGCTTGCAGAAATAAAGGATTGTCTGCAAAGAATTAAATCGGAAGCTGGGCCTATGTAAAAGGAGTTGAAATGGCGGAACAGATTTCAGTGGTTGGAACAGTCATCTTGATGATGATTGTGGATTTTAAGAAGATGGCGGTCGAGTTCAAAAAGTTTTTCGGACTTGACTCCACACAGAGTTTTTCAGCGCTGAGCATTGCGGAAAACAAAATCTCGCAGGCTGACGCGCATTTTGAGTTCAATGTAATTGCTGATTCTGACTGGAGCTGCAAGGACAGCGTTCAGGCGTACTATAGGCATTGTTCAAACAGCCATGAGATTGGCATAAAGGAATCTGTTTACGAAAGAGCCCGCAATGGAGACCGCGGCGCGCTCTATTCAATTGCACATGAAATTTCACACTGGGGTCTGATTAACTATTTTAATTTAAACCTCGGAGTATCAGCATTTGAACAGCTTGAACCGGTTGTGAAATCTGTTCTGATGAGTATTCATGAAAACATAGCGGATTTGCTTACATCTCTGCTTGTGTTCAGCGAGGAAGAGCTTTTGCATGCACAAGACGCAGGAGATTTTGATTTTAGCTCTTGTATGAGCAAGGACCAGATATCTCTTGCGCTCTTTTATTGCCAGAACCACAAAATTCTTACAGAAAACTTTATGAAGAGATTTGCGCCGCAAGTTACGGCTCAAAATAAACAGTTTATAGGAGGATTGTAAATAAAAACCGTTAAAATAGCGCGGCTTTTATTTACCTAAAGTTTGTGTTGCAAACTTTTTTATAAAATGCCACTTCTCATTTCATTACGAAGCGGCTAAAAAGTCAAATCGAAAGTTGAAACTTTCTCATTGACTTTTTTAGGAGGTAACTAAATGGCCTTTGGGCAAAAAAATAAGCTTCCGTTTAATTGGCGTTAAACAGAAGCCTTGCATAGATTCTTATAGTAGAATCCAAAATTGATTATTCTATTTTACTATAAATCTATGCTTCATGTCAAAGACTTTTTTTGCTTGGCGCAGTGCAGGGAAAATCAGAATGCTCTGCCGCTAAAGTTTTTAGTCTTCCGCCGCTCCGTTGGTCCGGCTTTGGCAAAATCAATTTTTTTTCAATGGTGATTCCGATGCTTTGGCAAGCTCAATCACCGCATTTACAGGAGCATAGAATACTATGGCTAATTCAAATTTTAAAAATGCAGACAGCATACTAAGCGTGACTCTGCGTAAAAACCAGCTCTCTACAGAAGAGAATTCATTTATTGGACGTGTTACAAGAAACACAGTAACTCTTGAAAACTTAATCGCATCAATCTCAGAAAAGAATCCGGGCGTAAGTCCTTACATGATTCAGCATGTTGCAAATCTTTTGAAAGATGAAATGCTAAAGTCTTGCCAGAATGCAAAGGCAATTGACGTTCTTGGACTTGGCACAATGTACATCAGCGTTGCAGGAAGTGTCAGCGGAGAAAATCCGGGTGAATCAAGCATTCCTGGCTTCAAGCTGAACTTTACCCCAAGCGCCCGTGCTCAGGAAGCAGTGGACAGCCTTAAAGTTGACAAGGTTATTATTGCAGATTCAAGTCCTGCAATCGATAAAATTGTCAACACCTTCAATCAGAATGAAGAGCGCAATCTGCTAAAAGGAAAAGGCGTGCGCATTACAGGCACAAAGCTCAAAATTATAGGCGAAGATTCCGGAATCTGGTTCGCTCCGCTTGAAACCGACGGCAGCATCTGCAAAGACGAGTCTTCATGGATTCAAGTTGCATCCGAAACAATCAGCTGCAACAAGCCTAAAACGCTTGAATTCTATGTTCCGGACAACATTACGGAAGCCGGTTACAAAATCGTAATCCGTACAAGATACAGTTCCGGCGAGAAAAAGCTTAAGTCCGCTGTATCAGCTGTCAGCAAAACTGTAAATGTAGCAGCATAAGCGCAGGCTTTTATGAACAGCTCCGCTCCATCTGGAATTTTTGCGACTTTTTCAGATGGGGCGGTTTATCAGTCAAACAGACAACTTTTGTTTTCCAGCTATTCATGAATGATGATAAGTAAAAAAATCAAAACCCCATAAAAAAACTGCCGCAAAAACGGCAGTTCTCACAAAATCATTTTTTATGTATAAACAAAATTTATTTTGATTCTTTGATTCCGTAGCGCTTGTTGAATCGGTCGATACGACCAGCAGTATCAACAAGTTTCTGCTTGCCTGTATAGAACGGGTGGCAAGCTGAACAAATTTCAACGTTGATATTCTCTACTGTTGAACGAGTTTCAATCACATTGCCGCAAACGCAAGTAATTTTTGTAAGTTTGTATTCCGGGTGGATTCCCTTTTTCATCTTTTACTCCCACTGTAGTTGCCCGGTAATGCAGAGCCTTGCCTCATTCCATTACCACAACCTACAATATTTAGATATAAGTATTTTTATATTATAATAATTTTAGAAAAACTAATCAATATAAATTTACGTTTTTCAAAATCAGTCAGAAGCCGCAGTTCCAACATTCATGCTTGCAAGGAATGCGTCGTTTGTCTTGCTCTTCTTCATTCTGTCAAGAATCAGCTCAAGAATTTCCGCATCTTCCATAGGCGCAAACACTTTCCGCAAAATCCAAAGCTTCTGAAGCTCGTTTTCAGAAAGAAGAAGTTCCTCGCGTCTTGTTCCAGACTTTTTAATATTGATTGCAGGAAACAGTCTGCGTTCCGCAAGTTTTCTGTCAAGATCAATTTCGCTGTTTCCAGTTCCCTTGAACTCTTCAAAAATAACCTCGTCCATACGGCTTCCAGTTTCAACAAGCGCCGTTGAAATAATTGTCAAAGAGCCGCCTTCCTCAATATTACGGGCCGCACCAAAAAATCTTTTCGGTCTGTGCAGAGCGTTAGAATCAACACCGCCGGAAAGAACTTTTCCAGAAGTCGGAACTGTAATATTATACGCACGCGCAAGACGAGTAATTGAATCAAGCAGAATAACAACGTCCCTTTTGTGCTCAACAAGACGCTTCGCCTTTTCAAGAACCATTTCCGCAACCTGAACGTGGCGCGTTGCCTGCTCATCAAACGTTGAAGAAATAACTTCACCCTTGATTGCACGCTCCATTTCCGTAACTTCCTCCGGTCGCTCGTCAATAAGAAGAACAATCAGATAAACTTCAGGATGGTTTGTCGTAATTGAATTCGCAATTTTCTGCATCAATGTTGTCTTTCCGGCTTTAGGCGGAGCCACAATAAGAAGGCGCTGACCTTTTCCTATCGGCGCAAACAAATCCACAATGCGCGATGAAACTTCAGTAGAAATTGTTTCCAGGCGAAGTTTTTCCTTTGGATAAAGCGCTGTAAGATTCTCAAAAGGAATTCTTGTCTGCGCAACACGCGGCTCATCAAAATTGACTGTTTCAATTCTTAAGAGAGCAAAAAATCTTTCACCTTCTTTCGGCGAGCGGGTCTGTCCGTAAACTGTATCGCCTGTCTTCAAGTTGAAAAGACGAATCTGGCTTGGTGAAATATAAATATCATCAGGACCTGGAAGATAACTGTTCTGCGGCGAGCGCAGGAAACCATATCCATCCGGAAGAATTTCCAAGGCACCGGAAGCGAAAATAATTCCGCCGTGCTCTGTATGCGCTTTAAGAATAACAAAAATCAGCTCCTGCTTTTTCATTGGAGCAAGGTCATCTGGATTGAAACCATATTTTGTAGCCAAATCACGAAGCTCGTGCATTCCCATTGCAGTCAAGTCATTGATAAGAAGACGTGGTTTCGATGAATTTTCGTCTGTTCCGTCGCCAAACGGCTGCATTACAGAAGGATCAATCGCATTTGTAGGAACAGGCATTTCGCTGTGCATAGAGTTGTATCCGCCCCGTCTGTTGTTCTGCATACGGTGTCCGTTGCCGCGGTTATTATACCTTTGGTTTGTATGATTGTTATTTTCCTGCTCAGCAGTATTTTCAGAATTTTCTTCCTGAGACTGAGTCCGCTCAACTTTTACAGCAACTTTTCTACGCGGTCTTACAACTTTTACAGTCCGCTTGCGAACTTCTCCAGCCTCGGAATTTTCCTCATTTTCAGATTCTGATTCTGATGGTTCCGCAGGCTCATATGACTGTTCCTCTGAAGAATAGTCATCGCTTTCTGATGAAATAGAATCAGAAGCCGCGTACGATTCCGGCTGAGCTTCAAATTCCAACTGGTTCTGAACATTTTCCTCTTGCTGTTCAGTTTCTTTTTCTTCGTTGTTTTTTCGCCGTCTGATAAGGGCCATAAAACACTCCATTTAAAATATTTTGTTTATATGATTTTGAAAAAAGTCTTGTAATTTGATTTACCTAAAAAAGAAAGGATGTATATTGATTATTACTCAAAAAATGAATTGTTGTCAATAAGGCGGCCTAACAAAAAACTCCGCCATTAAAATTATTCAATAATGTCAGTCCTAAGAACCATCGCCTGCTTATATTCAGATGAAGCCGAAGCAAAAAGATTTTCTTCCGGAACAGAATCCAGCATAGTTATCTCACCTTCAAATTCAACGTTGTTTTCAATTCGTATGCGGGATGTAACAATATCTCCTTTTACAACTCCACCATTACATATTTCAACTCTTTCCGAAGCGTCTATATCACCTGTCACGTTTCCTGAAATGACAACTGATTTAGCAGAGATTTTTTCCACTGTACAGATTGCATCGCGCGCAATTTCAAGGTTTCCTGTGGCTTTTATGCGACCGTTAAACTTGCCTGTAATAATAAGATCATCACTGAATTCAAGAACGCCGTCAAATTCTGTTTCTGGTCCAAACACTGTAAGAGTTCTTTTTTCATCAAGTTTTTCTGATTCTGCCATAATCGCTTTATTCTATAACATTATAAGAATGAATGTCAAACCAATGGTTATAAAATCTACTCATCCTTATTTTTTATTTCAAGATTCCAAAGGGCTTTTTTCAATTCCTGCCCAGAACGGAATGCCGCCACATAGTGAGGCGCAACAGAAAGAGTTTCTCCGGTTTTTGGATTTCTCGCCGCGGAACGGCCTTTTCTTAATCTTGGCTCAAATGTGCCGAAGCCACGCAATTCAATTGTAGAGCCATTTTCAAGGGATTTTTTTACTTCCGCAAGAAACTTTTCAACAATATCCTGAACCACATATTTTTCGCAATTAGTTTTCTGATAAATCGCTTCAACCAGATTATACTTTGTAATTTTATCCGAAGACATCAAAAGCTCTCCTGCTAAAATATTTGCGCATAAAAAAATCCAGCTGGATTAACTCCAACTGGATTTTTTGACAAAAACAGCCTTATCCAGTTATTTAGCCGCTTCTGAAGCAAAAGTAACATTATAAAGCTTTGCCATGCGTGACTTTTTGCGAGAAACAGCGTTTCTTGTAAGAACACCCTTGCTTCGCGCGCTGTCAAGCTCGCTTTCAAGTGTTCTGAGGCTAGACTGAGCAAGAGCCTGGTCTTTAGCATGAACAGCTTCTACAAACTGTCTTGCGTATGTCTTGCAAGTGCTTTTAATAGCCTTGTTATGAAGTCTTCTAACTTCACTCTGTGCATGACGTTTCTCTGCAGATGTTTTTTTAGTTGCCAAAGGGAACCCCCAAATTAAGTTAACTTGACAAATATATTAATAAATGGCTTCCGTTTGGTCAATAGATAAAAATTTAAGAATCATAACTAATTGACTAACAATCTACTTTTCAATATTATAATCTTCAATACGTATTATTTTTTTATGGAGGAACCCCATGGCTGGAGCAAGTAAAAACTCCCGTACTACAGTTGCAACACAGAAATTCATTTGTCCTGATTGCGGTGGCGAAATTGTTATGAAGACTTTGTACGAAGGTGGAAGACTTAAGAATATTGCTGAATGCTCAAAATGCAAACGCACAGAACGTCGTCCAAAGGATTTCAAATAATCCTTTATTCATACCAATAAAAAAAGGACTGGTTTTCCAGTCCTTTTTTGTTTTATCCGCTCTACATTCTGTCGGTCGGGATTTTCCGCCATTCTTCAAGCTGTTTCTGAATCAAAATGCGGCTTTCATCAAGAATTCTAACTTCCTCTTCTTTTGTCTTTGGAGAATCAAATACTTTCAGAACTTTTACGCGGTAGCAGCCATTCTGCAGGTTGCTCATAATATTTCTCATATCCCGGATTTGATAGCCGCCGTCCAAAGCGCAGCAAGCAACTGGAAGCCCGGTCGCCTCGTTCAGCTTACGGAAGCCCGCGGAATAAAATTTTCCAACATTGCCGTTCTTTGTGCGTGTTCCCTCTGGAAACAAAACCGGAATCTGGTTGTTCGCCAGAACCTGCTTTCCAAAATCATCAATCACTTTCATTGCAACCATGGGGCTTCCCTTTCTTGGAACCATGCAGTGCTTCTGCGCGCGGAGCATTTCTGAAACAAGAGGAATATGCCTTGAAAGATTATCTTTCGCCACAAAACGCAACTCCTTGTCACGCAAAAAATTCATATAGCAAGGAATGTCAATCAGACTCTGATGGTTTGAAATTATGATATATTGCTTTGGAAGAAGCTTTTTTGAATCATTGTACCCGAAAAAATGAAAATGTCTGTACGTGTTCAATATTGAAAAAACCCGTGGAGCCAGCTTTTTTACAATATAGTCAGAAATTTTCCGGCTCCATTTCAGACTCACTGGATAAGCAATTATGTTCAATACCGCGGCAGGAATTACAGCTGTCAAAAGACAGCACAATGTTAAAAAACTATACAAAATCGGCTCCAAAAACTGTGATTCTTCTATTTTATATACAAAAAATTCATCTGTCAATTAAAGATAAAAGAAGACAATGAACTGCATAGTTTCTCAAGGCTTTCGTAAAGCCGCTTGCACTGCGGAATACTAGCAAGAAATATCGAGCCGTAGCGCTTCTCATAAATCCGGCGATCAAGAACAACAACCGCGCCTTTGTCGGAGCTGCGGCGCATAAGCCTTCCGATTCCCTGCCTGAACTTTATGACGGCTTCAGGAACGCTTAGCTCCATAAATGAATTTCCGCCCCTTTTCTGGATTGATTCCGCGCGCGCTGTAAAAACAGGGTCGTTTGGAACTGTAAAAGGCAGCTTAACAATTATGACCTGGGAAAGCGATTCTCCCGGAACATCAACTCCCTGCCAGAATGAATCAGTTGCAAACAGGACGCTTTTTATATCTTTCTTGAAATTTTCTAGAAGCCGACCGTTGTCATCATCACCTTGCTTGTAAATCGCACCGTCAAAACCCTTCAAATGACGGACAGAAGAATTATAGCAGCTTTTCAAAGATTCATAGGAAGTGAACAGAACAAGAGTTCTTCCATCCGAGGCATTTATAAGCCTTGAAACAGCAGCTTCAATCCATGGCTGAAAATTTATTTCATCAGGAAAGGGCGCGTCTTTCGGAACGGCAAAAAGCATATTTTTTTCATACGGAAACGGCGAAGGAAATTCCCCGAAGGAAACACGTTCTTTTTCCGCGAAAGCAACACCTGAACGCCGGAGCCAGTAATTAAAATCCCGTCCTGTCTTCAAGGTTGCCGAAGTGCAGACAACAGTTTTCATCGGCTCGTACACACCTTCATTCATCATTGGCGCAATGTCCAGCGGTGTTTCGTTTAAAATCACATAGGAAGAATTTCCTTCACCTGAAGCGGCCTCTTTAGAAAGGCTTCGTTTTGTTATCCAAAACACTTTGTCTTTCTTTTCATCCCATGCGGAAAAATCACGGAGAACAACCGCAGAATCCTCCAGGCGGCGCAAAATAACTTTTGTTTCAAAATAAGCCGGAACTGAGCGATCGTCCTCGCCCACACCTTCCATAACATCCCGGCAAAGCCCCACAAAATCATCTATGCTTTTTGCCAAGGTTGAACAAAGAGAAATCAACGCCCCGAAGTTCCGCGCGTTCCCCTCAAAAAGCCGGAGCGTATAATCTTCCGAAAGCAAATCAAAAGCCGCGGTTTCCATATTCACAATGTCATTCTTTATTTTTACAACTTTTTCATAGGCAAACGCCGCTTTGTCCTCATTGCTCGAAAGAATCGCCACTGTGCACAAATATCCAGCCTCAGAATTTTTTCTTTTGCGGTAAAGCAAGTTCAGCTGCTTTATCAGCTTGAAACGGTTGAAATTCTCGCTGAAAAAACTTGTTGCCGCAGCTTCAATTCCGTGGGCTTCGTCAAAAACAAGACGCCGGAAAGGCGGAAGAACCGCAACATCGTCATATCCAGCGCCATGCAGACGCGACTCAATGTCCGCAAAAAGCAGATGATGGTTCACAACAATTATGTTCGCACCGGAAGCCTCTTTCCTCATTTTCATAACAAAACATTCAGAATGAAACGGACAGCGCATTCCCATGCACGCATCGCTCTCCGAGTTGATTCTTGTCCAGACTGAATCCGGCGGCATGAAACTTATGTCGCTTTTGCTTCCTGTTGAAGTTTTTGAAATCCATTCCGAAAGCTTGTCAAAAATTTCCGTGTCATCGCCAAAAAGCTCGCGCTGGGCAGAAGCTTCTGCAAAACGCCTTCTGCAAACAAAATTCTGCCTTCCTTTCATAAGAACAAATTTCACATCCGCACCGATAATTTTCTGCGCGGCCGGCAAATCCTTATCGCAAAGCTGCTGCTGCAGATTTATTGTTCCCGTGGAAATAACAATGCGCTCATTATTTTTAAGCGACCACAAAATCGCCGGAATCAAATAAGCATAGGATTTTCCAACGCCGGTTCCAGCCTCAAAAACTCCAATTGAATTTTTATTGAACGCCTCCGCAATTTTTTTCAAAAGATGAACCTGAACCGGACGCTCTTCAAAATTCTTGGAAATCACAGAAAGCGGCCCGCCGTCAGAAATATAGTTTCCAGCCGCCTCAACATCAATATAAGAAACAGGTTTTTGAACAACCGGCTTTACAACAACATAAATTTCAGAACATTCATTGTTGACAATGTAAAAGCCCTGCGCGTTTTCAGAAGCCGCAGAGGCGACATTTATATCCGCATCTGAAGGAACAAGATTTCCAGAAGGATGGTTATGAATCAGCACATGGCCGTTTCTTGCCTCATGAAAATTAACTGGAACTGAATGAGAATTACCTTTTGCCGCGGCAACAACTGAATCAACAATTCCTTTGTCATCTATTTTTCCCGAAAAAAAAACTTCGTTTCCGCCGGCTTCATTCACGGCCGCTTTTATCTGCGCAATTACTTCCGCCGAAAAATAATCCTGAATATTCTTGTGTTCCATAATTCAACTTCATGAAGAAAAAAAAAGTCCTTGCAACTTTCATTACAAGGACTTCCATCTCCTAGCAGAATTGAACTGCTGTTGTCGGGATGAAAACCCGATGTCCTAACCACTAGACGAAGGAGACATATACCAATAAGTTTTTATAGTTTATCAAAATTGCAGAATTATGTCAAATGAAATAACAGCGCATACGAAAATATTTCTCTACATTTTCATATCGAATTTTTCCATAAGTTTTGAATGCAAGGTTTCCAGGCCGGAATCTTCAAGCCCAAGTTTTTCCGCGGCAACAACATCATTCATTGATTTTTCAAACTCGCCCATCTCAAAATATGAAACTGCGCGCCGGTAAAACGCATGGCTCTGAATTCCATTTATTTCAAGTGAAATTGTAAACCATTTCACAGCTTCCGCGTAATCTTTTTTTATTGAAAGCACAATTCCAACATAATAGGCCGAACGGAATGATTTCTTGTCAAATTCATAAGACTTGATAAAATCAGAAAGCGCTTTTTCAAAATCATTTTCAGCAAAATATGCCATTCCTCGGTGCTTTAAAATTACAGAAAGCACAATATTGTTCGGCTCCGGCTTTGACTCAATAATTTGCGTATAAATTGTTATCGCGCTTTTTAAATCGCCTGTATTGTGCGCATGAATCGCCTGAAGCAGCATATCATCAATTGTTCCCCGGACGTATGGATTCACGCGCTCAAGATTCTTTTCCTTTCCAGAAGTTTTCTCGCCGTCAACAACCGTAAGATCATCAGCTTTTTCGTAAAACGATAACCTTCTCTGCATCATTTCATTCTGAAGTTTTTTCTGATAATCGCGGATTTCCTGAAAAATAATATCCGCAAGGCTCAATGAAGCATTCATCGAGGCAAGCTTGCGTTTCAGCGGCATATCAAACGGAGTGAATTCACTTTTGTAGATAAGCTCATGCTCAACTTCCGCCCAAGCATCCTGAAGAATTGTCCTTATCTGGATTTCACAGACAAGTTCCTTTGGAAGCTGAACATTTTCCGGCAGAGTTTCCGGGATGCAGGAAGAAGGAACAGACACAAGAACATGAACCGATTCGTAGCCAAATTCTTTATAACTTTGGGAAGCGCCTTTTATTTCAACTTCAGTAACTTTAAACAGCGATTTTATCTGCTCCTGAACATCTGTAATATCCTCAAGAAAAGTACAGATAATACGGATTCCCATCATATCCGTTAGACACACAAGTTTTTCCGACTCAACAGCTTCATCGGGATGCTGGCGCAGAACCTTTTTATAATATGAATCAAAACTTTTTATCCGAGATTTATACGTGGGCTGCGACGTAAGCTTTATATTATCCTGAATTCGCTTTTTGATATTTTCCATAATTGACTGAAAAACTGGCGTATACCGTGAATAAATTTCTTGAATTTTATTTTTTGCAGGAATTTTCTTATAAAGATTGTCTGTTATATTTTCGCTCATATATAAATTGTAAGACAAAAAAGTGTTTTTTACAAACAAAAACCCCTCCATTTTCAGGAGGGGTCTGACAAAACTAATTATTAAAATTATTTTGCATCAGCAGAAGAACCAGAGCCTGTAGTCTGAGCATTAGAATTTGAATCTTCGCTCAAGCTAGAAGCAAATTTATCTTCTGTAGCCTGTTTAGCTCTTTCAAGGAAGCGGTCAACCTGCTTGTTTCCGAAACGTTCCATTTCAGCAGCCTGGCGGGCATCTTCCTTCTTTGTGATGATTCCCCAAAGGTCTTCATCAGCAATGTCGCGGTCAGAAGTAAGAAGAGCTTTATCGTAAATGATAGAAACATCCTTGAAATAACCGATAAAGTTTCCACCGATGTGGTTTGCATCACGTGTTACCTGGAAACCTGTGAACTTTACAAAAGGAAGTCCGCGTGGGTAAATTGGATATACACGGATTTCGCGGTTGCGAATTTCAGAAATATACTGCGGATTGTTCCAAATCAGTTCTTTCCAGCCGTCAAATCCAAGGTAGCCCATAAAATAGCGGCGCTCGATGTTGTCATTGTCCTTAAGAAGAACATAAAGTCCTTCCGGATAGTTCATTCCCATTGTTGTTACTTTGATAGACTTAAGTGTTCCTACATTTTTTACAACGCCGTAGTCATCTTCAAAAAGTGTCTTTCCAGAAGCTTTTTCTTCATCAGTTGGTTCCTGGCGAACACCGTTCTCATCAGCAGTAGCAAGTCTTTCATATGCAGGAATCTCAAACGGCGGACGAATATATGCATAAGCGTTTGAGCTTGTTTCAGGGAAAACGATGCGTACACCCATAACTTCGCTTCCAGCGAATGGAACCTGAGCGCTTTCTTTTACAGGCGCTGCGACTACTTTTGAAAGTCCAAGACTTTCTACTGTACGTGCTGAAGAATTCAAACTAACTTCCCATTCAGGAAGTGCAAGTGAAGTTTTCATAAGATCCTTCTGATCTGCAGTAAATGTTGCACCAGCAGAAGTAGAAAAATCCATTACTGTGCGGCTGTTCTGTGTCGGGTTTCCATCTTCATCTGAAACACAGTCAGCAGACAATTTTGTAAAATCGATGAGAGTGCTTTCCTCTGCAAAAGCACTAGCACCAGCAAGCAGCATAGCAACTGCCAAAATTGAAAAAGTCCTCTTCATAAGAAGCTCCTTTTAATAATTCGATGTAGCCTTGTATAAACATTATTATCGTTCAAGCGATTCATTTTGTCAACGCAAAAAGCTAAATCAAATTATCTATTTTTATAAATCAGTCACCGAAAGGAGTTGTTCCATCGATGAAAATTTCCACTTTTTTTACATTTGAAAAATTTCTGAGCACATTTTTTTTAAAAAGCTCCGTCTGAGCCTTGAAATCAGTTTCAAAAGCATCTGCCTGAAGCACTTCACGCGAAAGATTCACATACAATGTGTCGTTTTTCTTGGTGCAGCCTAAAACTTTTGTTCCAGCCTGGAAAATTTTTCTGCAATGCTCTGAAATCGGCCCCAAAAGAAGCTCGTTGATATAATAGTTATATTTTCCTTCCGGCGGATTTACCGGCTCGAAGCGTGTTTCCAGCCTTAATTTGTCTGAATCTGAAGCCTGGAAAATAAAAGTTCTGCGTACACCTGGAAATTTTACAAACCAAAGAATCAGCGAAACAAAAAAATAGAGAAAAATAAATGCAAGTATGAAATATGAAGATTTTTCTAGCTTTGGAATTTTCATTTTGTATAAATAAAACCTCTGGATCTTTCAAAATGCGTTACAAATGCGCTTATTCCATTATAAATTCCTAACGCTACTTTTTGCAAGTAAGGCTCGGAATTTAAATTCAGCGCTTCTTTTTCGTTTGTAACAAATCCTACTTCAACAAGAACGCTTGGCATATTCGCATTCCGCACGACAAACCATTCTTCAGCTTTTATTCCTCGGGCTTTTGAAAGATTTCCAACCTGAGCTTCAAGACCGTCCATGATGAATTTCGCAATCAAAATGCTTTCTGTGGTGAATTCTTCTTCCATCATTGAATTCAGGATAGGAAAAAGCGACTTGTCGCCTTCCGCAGCAGATTTATCCAGAACAGTGCGCCTGTAGCCCGGAGAAAGATACCAGACTTCATATCCGCTGGAAGCCTTGTTCAAGGAAGCGTTCGCATGGATTGAAACATAAAGTATCGCTTCTTTTGGAGCCAGCTTTACGCTGTTTGCAATGTCTGTGCGCTCGCTGAGCTGCGGAAAAGTGTCGCCGTAGCGGGTCATTATAATCTGTTTTTCAGGATACGCCGACTTCAGTTTTGAATAAAGCATTTTTCCAATTGAAAGAACAACATCTTTTTCCTGGACTTTTATATTTTTTCCATTGACTTTGAATGTTCCTGAAGCTCCGGGATCTTTTCCGCCATGGCCAGGATCAATAAGAATCGCTCCGATTTTAAATCCGTCGGCGCTGCTTGTTGACTTGAAATATTCTTCCGCGGAAGAAATAAATTCATCCGTGACATAGAGTTTTCCATCTTTTAAAACTGGCGCATCTGTAATTATCAGAGCTGAGCTGTCGAGCATGCAGAGCGGATTTTCCGCCTGAAAAGATATTTGATGCCCATTTTTTTCTATTATTCCAGAAGAGGAAAGCGTGTCCCAGTAAAGCGTCATTCCTGCTTCAGAAGCTTTTTCTTCAAGAAGATGCTGTTCTGCAGAAAGAGGAGCGGAAAAAGCCAGAAGAAAAATCAGAAAATATTTTATTTTAAAAAAAACTTCGTTTTTCATATTTTATTTTTCGGAATCTGCGCAGGAATCTGAAATATAAATTGCGCCCTGCAGTCCGCCGCGGAAAAACGCATTCCAGAAAACAGCGCGGTCCATTTCAGGATGAATTCTGCAGACTGAATCAAATTTTTCCGCTGCGGAAAGCGCTGTCTGGTGCGACCAGTCTTTTTCCGGCAGCGACAGGAGTTCTTTCAAAGCTGGAAATTTTTCAGCATCTTTTAAAACCGGAAAATCAGCAGGAATTTTTCCAGCCAAATTCAGGCCTGCAACTTTTTCAAATGAACTGAAAGCGGACGGCGGAAAACCTTTTTCGTCCGGAAGAAATTTTCCGGAAAGAAAAAAATCCGTGTCAGCGTTGCAAGGCTCAAGGCGCAGGAAAGTTTCTGAAACAGCTTTTTCAGATGAAGAAACGGCTTCTGCATAGGAATTTGACTTTGAAATAACATTTCCACATTTCTGGACGTTGTTGCGCGGGAAATCAACTTTGTCGCCAGTTTTTACCGGCCGTGGAAAAATATCCTGGACGGGCGCATTTTTTTTGCAGAGGCAAATTTCCTTCAGTTTTCCAGGAATTGAAATCCATGCTCGCTCGGCGCTGACATTTTTTGAAGGATAGTCGAAAATTTCAAAATTCTTATTTTCAACATCAAGCCGGACTCTGCCTTCCAGAAGTTTTTCCGGTTCGTTTCCTGTGGCAACAAGCAAAGCCTGCTCCGTTAAATTCAAGCCGGAAGAATACGGAAAAGTCCAGCCAGACATATATCCGCCAGAAAGCCGCGCGGCAATTTCGCCTATCTGAGGACCTTTTTCAGTGTATTTTATATCTGCTTTTGCAGCGCCGCAGGTCAAGCCTAATGCGTGAATTCCGTCTGCAAATGCAGAAATAAGCTCAAGGCGTTTTTTTTCTTCAATTATAGTTGGCATTGTATGGCCAGTTTCTATGAAATACGGCTTGTAAAAAATGTGCCGGTCTGCAAATCCTGTAATTGTCAAAGTGCCTTTGTAAACTATTGCATCAATTGAAAATTCGGGTCCGTCCATATATTCTTCAATAATTACTGTTGAAGAACGGGAATTTTCCGCGGCGATTTTTACGGATTTCCACGCTTCGTCTTCCGAGCGAATCATCCGGCAGCCGCGGGCGCCCATATTGTCGGCAGGCTTTACAACGCAAGGATAAGAAAGTTTTTCCGCCGCCGCAAGCACATTTTCCTCTGTTATTTCTGCGCCGGAAAGGCTGAAAAATTCCGGGGAAGGAACTTTGCTGCGGTCGAAACATTTTCGCATACGAGGCTTTATTGTGGCGTTCAACGCTGATTCATAGGAATGGCATGGAAAACCTAGTTTTTCTGCGGCAAACGAAACTGATGCTGAAAAATCCGTGCCGGCGGTGAAAATTCCTTTTAAATCTGAATTTTCTTTCAATTCTTTCGCATAGGAATAAATTTCATCTTTATTCTTTAAATCTATTTTTCTAAAAATATCCGCAAGAGGAACGCTTTCCGCGGCTGGATTTGCATCCACAACAACTGCCGTGAATCCTAAATTTTTCGCAGCAAGAATCGCCGGGCGCTGCATCAATCCTGCGCCTAAAATCAACACTGAAGGCTTTGACATTTTTTTCCTTTTTATAATCTTTAAATTTTTCTGCAGTAAATTTCGCAAGTATCTCCAAGCTTAAAAAAATGACTGGCTTTTTCGCAGACGCTGAAAACAATTCCGCCTTTCTTGCCGCCATTTTTTCTTACGGAAGGAAATCTTTCAGGATGATGTCCTGTTGAAACAATTTTTTCAACAGAAAAACCGAATTTTTCCAAAATTTTTTTGGCTTTTGAAGGTTCCCAAACTGAAAAATGGTCTGAAGGACTGTTTTCAAAGAATGATTTTGTATTCGTTTTTCCGGAAATTCCTTCAGCGGACGGTGTTGAAAAAGCAAAAATTCCGCCTTTTTTTACAAGCGAAGAAACTTTTTCAAGGACTGATTTCAAGTTTGAAAAATGCTCGATTACAAACCACATTGAAACTGCGTCAAACTGGTTTATTCCAAATTCAGAGGGCGCGTCAAAATCCGGGAAATCCGAAACAACAGCCGGAAGAAGCAAATTTCTTCGGACATATTCAACGGCATCCTTGGAAATATCCGCTCCATAAGCCTGCCAGCCGTTTTCCTGCGCCGCGGAAAGAAAAGGTCCGTATGCGCAGCCGATATCAAGAATTCTAGGCGAAGAATTTCTTTTCAATTTTACAATTCCATTTATTTCCTGAATTCGTCTTAGGCAGTTTTTTTTGATTGACTCAAAATCTTCCAGATAAGTTTTTCCGTACTGATTCTTGTACTGCTCGGAGAAATATTCTTTTTCATATTTCACAGGAAGCGAGCTGCTCCAGGAAATATAAATAATTCCGCATCCGGCGCACCTTCTGAAAGTTCGTGCCGGAGTTCTGGCGACAACTTCGTCAATATTCTCAGATTTTCCGCAGACAGGACATGAATATCTTTTTCCGTGCGAAAGTTTTTTCACAAAATCCGCAAGAGATTCCTGCTTTTGAACAATTTTTTCAGTTATTTTTTCCGGGAAGAATTTTTCAAGACTGTCAAAAAAATGCTCTGAAGAACCGTTTTTCAGCTCTTCATAAGAAATTGAAGCAAAACCATATTTTTTTGCAAGGTTTTCATGCAGCTTTGAAGTTGGAAGAAGAACTACCGCGCAGCCAGCCGCAAGAGCCTCGAAAGCCGTAAGTCCGTAGTGAGTTGCCACGAGATCATATTCAAAAAGTTTTTCGCGGAGACACGAAACTGGCTTTACAAATGAAACATTTTTTATTTCCGGGAAATTTTCCGCGCTGGACGAAACTACTGAAACATTTTTTCCGGCGCTGGAAAAATAGCGGGCGGCAAGGAGCGAAAGAGCGGCGGGATCTTCTCCGCCAACAGAAACAAGAACTGAATCAATTTTCTGCGCGCGGACATTTTTTCGTGCGGAAGGTTTTTCAATAAATCCTTCATCTGAAAGATTCGGCTCGCGGGAAATTCCAAACGACGGAATTATGTCAAGAAGGTAGTCGCTGAAAAAACAGAAATCACCGCCGTCGTCAATGTCAACAACGTTCGCCGCGCTTCTTAGCTTTTCAGCAGTTTCTTCATCCATTTTAAAAAGATCCGCGGCAATAAGCGCAAATTCATTTTGTTCTGGAAATGTATGGATAATCTGGTTTGGATTCAGGCCAGAATCAATAAATTCTGAAACAATGGATTCAGTTTCTTTCAGCCCAGGATTTTCTGGAATATAAACAAAGCTTTCAGTTTTTTTCGCAGCCTCAAGGCATCTTCTTAAATGTCCTGTTCCATGGCCTTTTTCCGTGCTTGGAAAGAACAGAATTGTGTCGTGAACGTCCGGATCTGAAACCGCTGAAATAATTTCCTCTGTTGAATACGGAGAAGAAGGAGCTTTTCCATTTGAAAGTTTTGCGACAACGGAAACTGCCCGTCTGTAATCAGAAGGAGTGTCAATTGTTGTTCTGAATTCCGGGAAATAAAAACGCGATGGAGCCTTGTAGAAAAGACTTGTGAATTTTGTCTTGTGGTTATAAAGCGCCGGTCCGACGTGCTCGTGGTCATAAGGTTCATCCGTTTCAGAAGCCGCCTTCAAAAGCGATTCAGCATTGAAAATTTCAACGCCGCTGCCGTGCGGAAGCCCTGTCCAGGTCATGTAATCGCATTTCTGGATTTGATTCTGCTTGAAATACTCGTCAACCAAAGCCTGAGCCGCCTCATAGAAAAGAAACGGATTGTCCGCGGTCGCACGAAGCACCGTCTTGCAGCCAGTTTTTCTAATCGCGATGCAGAATCTTTCAAGAACATCTTCGAGCGGACCTTTTATGATTTTCCATCCGTGAAAAAGCGCAAGCGGCTGCAGCTTAGGAAACGAGGCTTCATCTGTAACCACAATATAATTTCCGGCTTCAACTTTTTTCATTGAATCCATTGTCCATTCGAAGACAGTTTTTCCGCCGAGCTTTTTCAGCGCTTTGCCTGGAAGCCTTGAAGAGGAAAGCCTGCATTGAATTATCACCGCCAAGTCCTGAATATTTTTATTCTTCATTTGAGTTTGTCCAGTTTTCTATTAAATATTGAATATCTTTTTTAAATCTGAATTGATTTTTTTTAATCCATTGGAACGCATCTCTGAACTGGCCAAGCGCCTCAAAAATTCCGCACTTGCTTTTCATGTAAAAACCCGGAAATGCAAAACGGCTTACAGTTCCATGGTCATCTCGGAAAGTCGGAAGAATATTCTTCAGATAAAAACGTATGTACGACATATCGGGCGCGCTTTTTTCAAGAGGAACATCTTCAGTGTAGGAAATATGAAATTTCGTTGTTATTGAAATTTTTTCGCCCCAGAGCCATGCTCGCAGGGAAAGATCCACATTCTGCCAGTACGAAGAAGAAATCGTGTAGTCAAATCCGCCAAGATTTATAAATTTTTCACGGTTGTAAATTCCAACAAAATCAAAAGGATAAAGCGTTGAAGCGCCGTCGGAAACAGACTGCTCCGGATTTATAACAAATTTTCCCCTGTGGGCTTCAGGAACAAAATTTACGATTATTGAAGTTCCGTTTTTGTCAACAAGACGCGGAACAACGCAGAAACTTCCGCTTTTCAGGATATTTTCAGCAAGATTTTTTGTAAGAAAACCTTTCGGAATATTAAAGCTGTCCCTGAGCACAATGAAATATTTTGAGTCAAATTCCGAAATACAAGCGTTTATAAGGCTTCCTTCCGAAGAAGATTCCCGCGGAATAATAAATTTCACAGAAGGATAGCGGCGTGAAATTTCTTCAATGTTAAAACTTTCAGAATCCGGCTCCACAGAAATAATTGACTTGAAACCGCACTGAATCAGGCTGTCAAAAATCTGAGTGTTCAAATGGCTTCCGCTGCGGTTCAGCAGAATTGCCGTAATATCAAGCTGGAAGCCCGGATTTTCTCCCCTGCCCCAAAGCACTGTCCTGTTTATTTCATATTCATTAAAAGTTGAAGGTATAGTATTCATCGCATTTCTCACATTTTCCAGAATAATCATGGTTGATTTGTTTTTTCACTTCTGAGTCAGTTTTTTTCCAGATTTCCTCAATATTTTCAGAAAGCAAATTTCCCAGAATGTCTGATTTCTGTTTTCCGCGCGCATAAGGAACGCTTCCGTCCAGAAGAATTGTCATGTCGCGGCGCAAATGCCAGCAGACATTGCGTTCAAGCGGCGCCAAGTCAGCGGGTTTTCTGTCTGGCAAACTTCCAAAGCAGTTGTCATATTTTTGAATTGTTAGTTTTCCTTTTGAAGGAGAGTCCTTTCCGCTCCAAAAACGATAAAACTGCTCAAGTTCCGGCTCGTTTTCGTTCATTCTTGTAAGCTGAGGATAGACATTTCCCGGAAAATATTTTTCCAGAAGCGCAACAGCCGCCTTCGACTTTTCAAAATTTCCTGGCTCGCCAATGTGAATTTTTGAATAAATTTCCTCTGAAAAAGCGTCAAGAGCAACAAGCCACATAATTTCCGCATTTTCCTGCGCGCCTTCTTTTCTTGGAGCCGCGGAACTGCAAATTGATTTAAGCTCGGCGCACATTTCTTCTGTAATATTCGAGCAGTCGCCTTCAACAAGAACCGAAAGTCCAGGCTCAGCAAGCACAATCTTCACCATTTCAACAAAATCCGGATGAAGAGATGCCTCGCCCCATGCGCTCAGGCTTACAACAGCCGTTTCTGAAAAATCCGCGATTTTCCGGATGATTTTCTTAAAATCCTCAAGCGGCATAAATCTTTTTCCATCAAGAGAATCCATTTCATCTGGATGATAAATAACTTTCGACAAAACTTTGTCAGTAACCTGAACTGAATAATATGCGGGAACAGTTTTCAGAACATCCGGGTTTCTGCAGGCTTCCGCGGAAATCTGGTTTATCGTTTTTCCGCTGAGGCCGCTTTTGAACATCGCCTCGCAGCCAAGAGAATTTCCTTTTGTCGCACAGTTAAAGCTGATTCTAAAAAGACTTGCATCTTCATCCGCGATTACAGTTTCAACTTCAAAAGAATTTATATCGTTTTTTATCAAGTCAAAGACGCTTGTCCTTGAAACATTTTTTTCACCAATAGAAGCCGCGCCCGTTTTTGAAAGCTCAAGAAGAATTGAAGCCGCGCCGGAATCGATTTCTTCCGGGCACAAGCCGTCTGGATAACCGTCGGCAAACGTGTATTCGGCAAGACATTCCCTGTGCGTTGAAATAATTTCCTTTGTCGCCTCAATATTCAGGAAAGGACAGTCAGCCCATGCGTAAACAATGGAATCCGCATTTTTTTCCTTGGAAAGCGTTGAAAAAGATTCAAAAAGCTCCGTTACAGACCAGGCCGCGCGCTCAACTACTTCCGCATTTATTCCTGAAGCTGAAATTTCTTCCCTGCACTTGCGGGCATTTCTTTCAAACGCAAAAACAACGATTTCAGCTTGTTTGGATTTTCCAGAAATTTCCGGCAGAGCGCAAACTTCCTCAGCCCATTCAAGCGAACGCCCGAAAGCCGACTTTCCATCAAAAATTTTATCAAAAATATGAAGCGAACCGAAATCCGCAAATAAAATCACAAGAGTTTTCATCTCTTTCTTATCGGTAAAGGAATTGAACAAGTTAAACTTAATATATAAAATTAGAATATGAATTTGACATCAATGCCTTCCGACAAAATATTTTCTGTATCGGAAATAAACAGCCTTATAAAAGATATGCTGGAAGGCTATTTTCCGCAGCTCACAATCGAAGGTGAAATTTCAAATTTCCGCCCGAATTCAACAGGCCACCTTTACTTCACGCTGAAAGATTCCTCGAACCAAATCAGCGCGGTAATGTTCCGTGGCTATGCAAATTACCTGAACTTTAAAATTCAGGACGGAATGAAAGTTCAATGCACCGGAAAACTTACTGTTTACGGCGCGCAGGGAAAATACCAGATAAATATCACTAAAATGTCAGTTGCCGGAGAAGGCGCAATTCTGAAAATGATTGAGGACCGGAAAAGAAAACTTGCCGCGGAAGGACTCTTCGCCCAGGAAAAAAAGAAGCCGCTGCCATTGTTTCCAAGAACAATCGGAATTGTAACAAGCCCGACCGGCGCGGCTTTGCGCGATATTCTTCAAATAACAAAAAGGCGGAACAAATGCGTTTCTGTGGTCGTTCTTCCGGCTGTTGTGCAAGGTTCTGATGCGGCAGAAACAATCGCCAGGCAAATTTACACCGCAAACCGCGCAAAACTTTGCGATGTCCTAATTGTTGGACGCGGCGGCGGCTCTTTGGAAGATTTGCTTCCTTTCAGCGAAGAAATAGTTGTACGCGCAATAGCTTCAAGCGAAATTCCAGTTGTATCAGCAGTCGGACACGAAATTGACTGGGCGCTCAGCGACTACGCAGCCGATGTGCGTGCTCCAACTCCTTCTGCCGCGGCGGAGCTCGTTGTGCCGGAACTTTCCGCAGTGATTCAGTTCATCCAGCAAAATTCAAAAATTCTCTACGATTCTGCAAAAGACCGCATTGAAAAAATAAAGCTGATGGTAAAGAACTTTGATCCGCAGAACCTGGAGCTTCAGGTGCGCTCAATCGAGCAGCCGCTTCTTTCAAGATTCGACAACGCAAAAGACGCGCTTTTTCAAAATATTATTCAAAAAATCCGGGATACGCGCCAGATAATTGACAACTGCGTAACGGTTCTGGAAAATGCAAGCCCGCAGACAATTCTTGACCGCGGATATTCAATGGTAAGAAACAAAGACACAAAAAAAATTATCAGAAGCAATTCCGATGTAAAAATCGGCGCGCAGATAGAAATAATTCCTGCAAAAGGAAAAATCACGGCGAAAATTGAAGAAACTGAGGAAAACAACATTTTTTAAGAGGAAAATATGGCAAACTTTGAAGAAAATTTATCAAAACTCGAGCAGCTTGCCCGCGACATCAAGCGGAGCGACATTTCACTTGAAGACGCTTTAAAAGATTTTGAGGAAGGAATAAAGCTTGCCCGCGGAATGGAAAAAGAAATTGACAAAATCGAAGGAAAAATTCAGCAGCTTATGAACCAGCCTGATCCGGAAAAAAATATTCCGCCGCAGATGGATTTGTTTGACGTTGATTCAACTGGAAGCAGCGGAGCGCCAGTTCACGGAACAAGACAGTAATGAGCAAAGAAAATCCTGTAAGAACACTGAATCCTGAAGTCGCACGAAAAATTGCCGCCGGCGAAGTAATCGACCGCCCGAACGCAATCATCCGGGAACTTATGGACAACGCCATAGATTCCGGCGCGGACAATATAATTGTAGAAATAACCAGCGGCGGAATTGAAAAAATCCGCATCGTAGACAATGGCTGCGGAATGACAAAAGAAGATCTTGAAAACTGCGCAAGACCGCACGCAACCAGCAAAATCGCGTCCGAAACAGATTTGCTGAACCTGACGACGCTTGGGTTCCGCGGAGAGGCGCTTTCCTCAATCGCAGCAGTCTGCCGCCTTTCAATAATTTCCAGCGGATTCAAGATGCGCGCTTCAATAACGGAAGACCATATAATTGAACAGGCGACTCCGCTCGGCGGAACAATTGTACAGGCAGAAGGACTTTTTGAAAATTTTCCAGCCCGGCGGCAATTCCTGAAAAGACCGGCTTCAGAAAGCTTAATGTGCAAAAACACATTTGTAGAAAAATCGCTTCCTAACACGCAAATTGCCTTCAGATTCATTCAGGACGGAGAAATAAAACTTGACTTGCCAAAAGGTCAGTCTTTGCAGGAACGTTTTGTAAAAGCAATGGAACTTAATGAAAATGTTTCGCTTTTTAATATTGTTGAAAATTCTTCCGGCGGAAAAAATCCAGACTGGTCTTTCAAAATTGTAATCGGAGAACCAGGAGTTTATCGAAGCAACAAAAAAAACACCTGCATTTTTGTAAACGGACGAAAAATTCAGGAATTTTCCCTTGCCCAGGCAATTGAATACGGAAGCCAGGGATATTTTCCAAACGGAACATTTCCTGTAGCCGCGGCATTCATAACAATAAATCCGTCGCTCGTTGACTTCAATATTCATCCCGCAAAAAAAGAAGCGCGTTTCAAGGACATCTCAACTCTTCACCATGCAATCAGCACATCTGTGAAGAAATTTTTCAGCGAATACACAAACCGCACAATGAAAATTCAAGCTGAAAAAATACAGAAAGCCCCGGAAACTTTTCTATTTGAACCGGAAAAACTTGCAGAAAAAGCGCTCGAATCCTCAGAAGAAAAAAGCTTTGGAATTTCAGGAGGAGGCTTCGGGCTTCGCTCCAGATTTTTTGGAGGAACTTCCAGCACGGCTTCAATGCTCGCAAAAAAAACGCCGCTGAATTCCTGGACCGGATACGCTTCAAAAAATGCAAGCTATGAAAAGAAATCGCTGTTTGAAGAGCCTGCGCAAAATTTCAGCGCAAATACAGAAGCCAAAAACGCTGAAATTTCTGAAAAACAGGAAAAAACAAAAAAAATCACTGATTTCATGGACAAAGCGATTTCCGCATATTCAGGAAACACCCAGAAAAACGATTTTCATTTTATCGGAAGCGCGCTGGGAACATTTCTGATTGCTGAAAAAAACAGCACGCTTTACATAATAGACAAGCATGCAGCCCACGAACGTATGATTTTCGACCAAATAATGCAAAATCCCGAAGCTTCGCAGACGCTTTTAATTCCTTATGTAATAGAAACTTCCTCGAAAAAAGACGATGAATATCTTGAAAGCATAAAATCCGAGCTGAAAAAAGTAGGATTCACCTGCGAAAACAAAGGAAACGGCCGCTGGGAATTCACAACCCTGCACGAACGCTGGACCGGCACAGAAGAAGAGCTTTACCACGCAATTCTGGATATAAAAGCTAATCCAAGAGATTTAATATATGCGGTCGCCGCCAGCACAGCCTGCAAAGCCGCGGTAAAAGACGGAACAATCCTTGAAGATGCCGCCGCAGAAAAAATTGCGCGGGCGGCGCTTGAACTAGAAGATCCGCACTGTCCGCACGGAAGGCCTTGCTTTACCACAATAACACGGGAAAATCTGTTCCGCCTAGTCCGCAGAACAGAATAATTTTCCAGTGCGCTAGCCGGCATTTATTGAAGCAAGCAAAGAATCAACCTCGTTCTTGCGGAATGAAGGATTTTTTATCTGCACAACTGTAAGATATTTTTCCGCGCTCTGGTTGTCGCCCAAAGCCATGCAGACTTTTGCAAGTTCAATATACGCATCCCAGTTGCCGGAATCCTGCTGAAGAACCTGCACATAAGTTGTCTTCGCATTATCAAACTGCTTTGAAGAGGCGAAAGCCTGCCCCAGATTGTATCTGACCTCATTGTTCTTAGGCTGAATTTTAAGCGCGTTCTGAAAATATTTCACAGCATTCTCATAATCTTCAATTTCAAGGTACGCGCTTCCCAGATTATTGTTTACTTCAAAATTATTCTTGTCCTGGGCGTACGCCTTTGCAAAAAGCTGAAGCGCCGTTTCTGTGTCCGGCGGATTCATATTCATGTACATAACACCAAGATTAATCTGAGTTTTCAGATGGTTCGGATTCGCCTGAAGAACTTCCGAGTATTTCTGGATTGCCTCGTCCGTGTTTCCAGATTTTTCGCTCATAAGCGCATAATTGTAGATTACATTCGCGCGGCTCGAAAGATTTTTAATCTGTCCGCATGAATCATAAGCTTTTTTTGCATACGAAAGCGCGTCTGAAACTTTATCTTCCTCGAAAAGAACTGTTGAAAGATTATAGCAAGTCATTGAATCTTCAGCTCCAGCCGGAAGCATCGCCAAAGACTGGCGGAATGTGCTTTCCGCATCGGAATATTTTTTCGCCTGGTAATATACAGAACCAAGCTCATTGAGCGCGGCTCGGTTCGTGCTGTTTATTCTGACAACATTTTGATACGCGGTGATTGCGCCGGCATAATCTTTTTGAGCAGCAAGAATTCTTCCTTCCTCCAGATAAGAACGCTCGTGCCGCGGCTCAATGTCATGAGCCCGCCGGAATTCCGCCAGCGCCGACTTTGTATCGTTCAGCTTGTTGTCCGTAAGCCCAAGGTTATATCTGGCAGGAGCAAAATTTCCATTCAGCTGGCAGGCTGTAGCAAATGAATATTTTGCTTCTGTGAATTTTTTCATCATATACTGAACCCGGCCAAGATTGTAATAATAAAGGTAGTTTTTTGAAGTGTCATTCGCAGCGGCTTTTGAAAGATGGTCGAGCGCCTTCTGGTAATTTTTCTTGTCAAAAGCGTCCATTCCAAGAATATACTGGCTTTCAGCGTTTTTTGGATCAAGGGCAACAGCTTTTGAAGCGTATTCAACAGCAGCATCCTGAAGTTTTTTCTTTTCCTCCGGATCCGAGGCATTCAGCGAGGCATCATAAAGCGCGCCTGCCATTTCAGAATCTTTTCCGGCAGAAAACGCAGGTTCGCCTTCCGAAACAGGAAGAGCTTTCTGGGCATTTGCAAAATCAGCAAGGGCAGAATCAATATTTCCGCTGTTAAGCGCGGATTTTCCCTGCTGGATAAAATCATTCACAGCCGCGATTTCAGCCTTCAGGCGGGCATTTTTTCTTGCAAGCTCAGCCTCTTTTTCCTTGCGGGCAGCCTCTTCCTTCTTGCGCTGTTCCTCCGCGGCTTTCGCAAGAGCCTTCTGCTCCTCCTGCTGAGCCTTCAGCTGTTCCTGGCGTTCTTTTTCAAGGGCAGCGTTTTCCTGCTGTTTCCGCATAAGCTCCGCCATTTCCTTCTGCTGGCGGACATTTTCAGCGTTAGTACGCGCAAGCTCAGATTTCATTGAATCAAGAGAAGACTGAAGTCCGTCCGTATCAATATTTACATTCACGTTCGGGCTTGCTCCGCTTTCATTTGAGTTTTCGCCTTTTGCCGCGATTATTTTTTTCATCAGCTCCTGAATTTCCTTGTCATTCGGATTTTTCAGAAAAAGCTCCTGCAATGTGTCCAGCGCACGGTCAAACTCGCCGTTGTCGTAATAAAAATTCGCAAGTGAAACCTGCTTGCTATTCGCAGCTGAAGAACCGCCGCAGCCGCGGACAAGAAGCAAAACTGCCGCAGCCAGAACAACAGCCGCGCCGCAGCAAATCATTATTTTCTGTTTTTTGGAAAGTCCAGTTTTTTTTCCAAAATTTTTTCCATCAAAATTGTACATATTCCCACCTTTCAGCACGAGCAAAAGAACCGGCTACTCAAGCTCACTTTCGTAATCGTAGTCAAGAACGTCCTCCGCTCCTGCCGTCATATTTGTTGTGTCAGTCTGCTGAAGAGAATTTGCCACATCCTCAAGCAGTTTTCTTCTTCTTTCTTCTTCGGCTGCCCGGCGCTCCGCCTCAAGCGCTTCCTGTTCAGCCTTCTGCCGCGCCATTTCTTCCTGAAGCCGTTTGTTTTCTTCCTCCAGACGCTTCTGCTCTTCCGCAAGACGAGCCGCCTCCTGCTCCTCGCGCTGGATTTCCTGCTCAAGATAACCAATAAGCCGCTGAATTTCCGGCGTCTGAACGTCATCCGGCTGCTCCAGAACAAAACGCTTGTAGTCAACGAGGCAGTCGGAATATTTTTTCATCATAAGCCTTGAATTCGCACGGTTCAAAAGCGCATTGTAGAAATCCGGGGAAGCCGCCAGCGCAAGCGAAAAGCAGCTTTCCGCCTTGGAAAAATCTCCAGCCGAATACGCGACATTTCCTTCATTAAATAGAAGAAGCTTTCTGTTTGAAACTCCAGATTTCATTCCGCGCTCAAAAGCGTCAATCGACTTTTCATACTGCCCAAGCTGAAAATATGAAAGTCCAAGAAAATTGTAAGTGTCAGAAGTAACATTTCCGTCTGAAATATCCTTTTCAAGAAGCGGAACCGCCTGTCCCGGATTGTTAGTCTTGAAAAGCTTCTCGCCTTCTGATTCTGAAAACGCGCGCAACGAAATTAAAAAAAACAAAATTTTAAAAACAAGCCTTTTCTTTCTCATCATTTATATTTTAACACATCCAGACAGAAAAAGTAACTGCAAAAGGAATTCTGTTCCGTTATTTTTCAGTTGTTATTCCGCATTTTTTCGGCTGCTGTCTGTTCAATATTCTTTTTTTTCTTTACAATAATTCTGTATTTGGAGCTTTAGAACATGATTATTGCCTTTTCAGTTGCGATTCTGATTATTATCATCGGCTTGGCTGCGCTTGTAATAAGGCTTGTCGCAATGCCAAAAAAACTTGAGACTGTGAAAAAACTCCTGAAGCAGGGGAAAAACCAGGCGGCGGCAAAACTTGCAAAGCAGATTGTCGCAAAAGATCCTCAGAACTATGCGGTTCATTACTACCTTGGAAAAGCATATCTTGCGGACAACCGAGGGGAACTTGCGCTCATTGAATTCAAGACAGTAAATGAGCACGCGCTTTTTGACTCTTCCCTTCCAGAAATTCCGTTCAGAAAAGAATTCGCGGCTCTTCTTGTAAAATACAACCAGACTGAAGCTGCACTGAAAGAATATCTTCTGCTCACAAAGCTTGACCCGGCCTGCTCCGACAATTATTTCAACGCGGCAAAACTTTACGAAAAGACAAACAGAAAAGACCTAGCTCTTTCAATTTATAAAAAATGCATCACACTGAATCCAAAAAACGCGAAGGCGCACGCATCGCTTGGATACATTCTTTTTCAGGCGAAGCAGATTAACGATGCAAAACGCGAGCTTGACCTTGCAATCCACTTAAATCCGGAAGAATATTCCTGCTATTATTATCTTGGAAAAATCCTGAAGGACGCAAAAGATTTCGGCGGAGCTGTAAAAGCATTTGACAAGGCTCAGCGCGACAGCGAATTCAAGCAGAAAGCCCTGATTGAACGTAGCACATGCTACATGATGGCAAACCGTCTGGACAATGCCCAGATTGATCTTCAGCGGGCAATTGAGCTGGACAAGGACGGCACAAGAAACGACACGCTCTACGCAAGATATTTTCTTGCCGCGTGCTACGAGAAAACCAGAAAAATCGACAAAGCGATTGAACAATGGGAAGCAATATCCAAGGTCAACCGTTCATTCCGGGATGTCGGGGCGAAGCTTTCCGAATACAAAGCCCTGGAGGCAAACGACAACCTGAAGGACTATCTTACAAGCTCGGATGCAGAATTCATTGAAATCTGCAAGAACATGACAAAAAAAGCCCTTGGATTCAACGCAGTTCAGGCCGACTCAAAAAAATTCGGCGTGCAGATTATCGCAACCGAAGGAAAAAACAGCGACTGGATGAACGTAAGGAAACAGTCTTTCCTGCTGCGCTTCTACCGCGATGTGGAGCCGCTCGAAGACGCTCCGGTAAGAGATATTCTTGAAACCGCAAAATCCTCAAACTGCACAAAGTCGTACATTTTCGCAAGCTCGGGATTCACACGCACAGCAGTTTCTTTTGCAGAAAACAGACCTGTAGAGCTTGCCGGCAAGGAAAAGCTCCAGCAGCTTCTTGAAATCGCAGCCAGACCGGAAAAATAAAATGAGAATTCTCTGCGTTTCCGATCAGATTGACCCTCTCATCTACAATCAAAACGCCCGAAAGAATTTCCCTGATGTGGATTTGATTTTGTGCGCCGGGGATCTTCCTATGGACTATGTCGATTTTATTGTAACTGTATTCAACAAGCCGACATATTTCGTCTTTGGAAACCACGATTTAAAAGAATTCAAATATTACCACGGAACAATGACAGCGCCGCCGCGCCCCACAACAAGCGCGCAGACAACAGCTTCAATAGAAGTCCATTTTGAAACCCTCAAAGAGGATCACCACCATGGCGCAAACTACGCCGGGTTCAGAAATATTCGAATGAAGAATTTCAAAGTAAAAAACAAAAAAGGAAAAGACACGCCTCTGCTTTTAACAGGAATTTCAGGTTCAATCCGCTACAATGACGGACTGTGCCAGTACACAGATTTTGAGATGGCATTTCACCTTCTTGGGCTTGCGCCGCGGCTTCTGCTGAACAAAATTCTTTACGGACGCTTTACGGATATTTTTCTTACCCATGCAACGCCGTACAAAATCCACGACCACGACGATCCGTGCCACCGCGGATTCAAATCATTCAACATTTTTTTAAAAATATTCAAGCCAAAATATATGGTTCACGGACATATACATCTTTATGACAACAGAGAGGAGCGCGTCTCAAAATACGAAGACACGACTGTCATAAATGCATTTGCCCACTATATCCTAGAATTCAACACAGACAAAAACGGAGAACAAAAATAATGTTGCCAGAAGCAGAAAGCGATTTTTCCAGGGCAAGAAACAAAGCCCTTTTCAACGAAATCCAGCATCTTCTTTCACCGGAGGAAGCCGCGATGATTTCATTTGGAGAAGTCAGAAAAGTAATAAAGCCGCAGTCAGAAACATATATAGGAATGAAAGTTATTCCTATAGATAAAATTGTAGGAAGCGAAGGCCGGTACAAGGATTTTGACAACCAGTTTTTTCCGAAGCGCTCGATTATCAGGGAACGCTGGGAGCACGTTGACGAAGCTATAATAAAAGACATAGTCCTTCCGCCGATAAAAGTCTACGAGCTGGGCGGCTTGTATTTTGTGCGCGATGGAAACCACCGTGTATCAGTTGCAAAAGCGAAGGGAGTCGAATTCATTGACGCTGAAGTTGTTTCCCTTCAAACTGAAATAAAGCTTTCGCCTGCAAGAACCCTGAACGGAATGATGAAGCAGATTATCGCCTATGAAAAGCGCAATTTTTACTTCGAGACAAATTTCGGCGACATAACAGACTACTGGGTCCTGGATTTTTCAACAGCAGGCCAGTACGATGTGATTTACAACCATATTCTTACGCACAAATATTTCATCAACCAGAACCAGACTGAAGAAATTCCAATGGAAGATGCAATTCTTTCATGGTTCAAAAACGTATATCTTCCAGTTGTAACAACAATTGAAAAATACAAAATAATGAAGTATTTCAAAAAGAACACAATAAGCGACCTTTACGTCTGGATAATCAGATTCTATGACGAGCTGAAGAAAAAATTCGGAAACGAGCTTCCGCTGGACCAGATTGTCTACGACATAAAAAAGGAAAAGAAATTTTCAATTCTTTCAAGAATAAAAAATTTCATAAAAAGATATATACTAAAAAAAGAAATAAGTAATTTTTCGCACAAAATCGGCAGATAATAATAATAAAAAAAAATTGACGGCTGAATATTTCAATGTTAATATAATCTAAAGTCATCAATGTAAACAGGAGCTAAATATTGTTGGACTCAATTGATTCATTTGTAAATCTTCCGCTTCTTATCGCAGCAGGCGCAGGGCTTGTTCTTTTTATTTTGCTTTTGATTGCAAAAATAAGGAACGCGGCGAAAATTAGTTTTATATTTTTCCCATGTATAGGTGTGCTGATAGCAGGACTGCTTTACACATATTTTGACCATAAGCTTTTCTATATTTCACTTGTAACGATTGTCCTTGAATTCCTGCTGATTGCCTATGCATTCGTGCTTGCAGTTTCAGACCCTGTAAAACGAGCGGAAAAAAAGGCTAAAAAAGAAAAAGAATCCGAGGAAAACTCCGCATCAGATGAAATAACAAAAGAAGCCTTGGATGCTTTGGAAAACAAATACAAAGCCATAATTGAAGATGACAAGGAGCTTACCGTAAAAGCTTCCAGCTATTTCAACGAAGAAAATTCTCTTTCTCAGTTCCTGGAATTTTTCAATAAGCTTGTTGTGCAGAAAACCGGCGCGGACGGCGGCACAGTTCTTGTCCTTGATGAATTTGACAACATTCTTGCTGTAAAAGCTGTTACCGGCGTTTTTCCGCCTCCATACAAAATTCCAGACGATATTCCTCACAAGCAGCTCCGCGTTGAAACAAACTTCAAATATTCGCAGTATTCTTTGGAAGGAAACGTATTCGGAGACTTCTTCACAAAAGGCATCGCTGAAAACATTACAAATTCAGCAAAAGACAAGCGTATTTTCCAGAACGGTCCGGAGGATTTTCTCCGCGTAGGACCATATATGTTCATTCCTGTAAAACAAATGGGAGAATCAGTAGCTCTTGTTGTTCTTGCAAGAAAACCTGACTCAGAGCCTTTCAGCAAGAAAGAATTTGAAACAGCCTGCAATCTCTGCGATGGTCTTGCAACCGCGCTTATTCCATTGAACAGCTTCCTTGCCTATTCAGAGCATACAGAGCTTACAAAGGAAGGCGACATCGCAACAAAATTCCAGAAAACGCTGGTTCCTGAAAAACTGCCTGTAATCAGCAAGCTTTCAATTGGAAAATATTCAATTACAAATGAAAATGTCTGCGGCGACTACTATGACATTATTCCTTCAAGAAAAGACAGAATTTCTTTTGTAATGGCAGATGTTGCAGGCAAGGGAATGAATTCCCTTACAATCATGATTATGATCAGAGCAATGATACGGCTTGTGGCAAATACAAACCAAAGTTCAGCCACGCTTCTTGAATGGGTGAACAAGACTATCTGCTCAGAAAAAAACAGCATGGATCACTTTGCAAGCGTTGCTCTTATAAACTACAACAGTATCGACAACACGGCGCAGATTGCAACATCTGGAATCAATCCGGTGCTGCTTTACAAGGCAAGCGACAAGACAATAAGCAAAATTTCAACAGACTGCGAGCCTATCGGTGTTGAAAAAACAACTGAATACAAAAATATTGACTTAAATCTTGACGCAGGAGATATTCTTGTAACTTGCACGGACGGCTTACTTGAATGTCTTGACGAAAGAGGTGTACAATATTCTATTGATAATTTACAAAAGGTTATTCAAGCCAACTGCAATTTGAATGGGAAAGATATTGCAGCAAAGGTTAAAGATAATATCAAAAAATTCTGTGGCAACACACAGCAATACGATGACCAGAGCCTTCTGATCATAAAAATACAGGGATAAGGAGTACCTTATGGAACTTAAAATACGAAAAAATGGAGATGTTTACATTATCGATGTAAACGGAGAAATGGATCTCTACAATTCTTATAAACTTAAGGAACTTGTTATGAAGATGATTGAAAAAAATGTAAAAATCTTCATCATAAACCTTGAGCAAGTTGACTATATCGACTCGTCTGGAATTGGTGCGCTGATTTACATTTGCTCTACTATCAAAAAAATGAATCTTAAGCTTTCTATTTCAAACATTCATGGTTCAGTAAAAAAAGTTATTGAGCTTACAAAACTTATGGGATATTTCCCTATTGCAAACAGTGTTGAAGAAGCTCTGTTAATGGTAAAAGAATAAAAAGTATTTCCCAGCTTATTTTGTTCTTGTAAAAAGGAGATTTTTATGGAAGAACCAACAGTAAAAGAATTACGTTCTGACGACAATGACCCATTGTTCGATAAAACGAATATGCTTAAGAAGGAATTTCCTTCAGACTTTAGACAGATTAGATATTTTACACTTTTGATTGTTCAATCAGCTCCATCTGAAATCAAGGAATTGAATCTTCTTGAACAGCAGATCAGTGAAGTAATCAAAAATGCTGTAAAACATGGAAATCACTGCGACATAAACAAAAAAGTAACAGTATGGTATTCATTCAGCCCTACTCATGCGCATGTTATTGTTCAGGATGAAGGCGAAGGCTTCAAGGATCTTGAAAAATGGAATGAGTTCAACCGCAAGCGACTTTCTTGTCTTCATGCAAATAACTATGAAGAGCTAGCTAATTATGTTTCATTCAAAACAAAGGAATCTGATGCGCAGGACGGCGGAAACGCATTGTTCGCAGCCCTTGAATATTGGAACGGCGGATTTGTATACAACGGAAAAAGAAACGCTGTTGCCATGCTGAAGAAATTCCAGCAGAAATCACGGTAAGATTTACTTCTATCATAAAAAAGGAGCTAATTTTCTGAAGTGCACTTCAAAAAAAACAGCTCCTTTTTTATTTTATATCTTTGACACTGGAATATAATAAACGCTTCCGCAGTTCCGGCAGACAACTTCAAGTGGATCCGGTCCGTTTTTTTTAATATCAGCAATCTGCTCCGCAGGAAGATGCTTTATGTAATTCAGATAACTTTCTTCTGTGCACGGACATTCAAACGCCACATTTCTGCGAACGGCAATCGTCGGTTTAAATTCCCTGAAAAGCCCATAAACAAAATCTTCTATTGTTCCTTTTTCACTGAACCACTGACCTATTGAAGGCGCAGTTCTAAATGCCATTTCAGCTCGGGAAATCAAATCCTGGTCAGAATCTTTATCAGCCGAGCTTGACTTTGCAGCTCCGGTTCCCCTTTTTCCGCCAGTTTCAGGCATTACCTGCAGGAAAAGACCTCCAGCTCCAACAACCCTGCCCTTTTTATCAAGCTGAATTCCTGTGTTGAATGCGGAAGAAATCTGCTCCGACTGGTTATAATAAGAAGCCAGATCCAAAGCGATATTTCCACTGTCAACAGAAACCGAGCTTGTGTACGGATTTTTATCTCCTTCATGGATTATAGAAACCGACAAAGTTCCTGCTCCTAAAAAAGGCTTTAAATCCCAATTTTCAAGCGGCTTTTCAACAGGTATATGCTCATTGAAAAGATATCCGCGGACAGTTCCCTTTGAATCAGCTTCAACAGAAAAACCTTCCGCCGGCCCGTTTCCATCATATCTCAGCGTAGAATGCTCCTTTCCTTTCATAAGCGGCAACATAAGCGCACCGCAAAGCGCCGCCTGGCCAAAAATCATGGTTTCAAGAATTCCAAGATTATGCTGAGCCCTTGCCTGGTTCACAAAACGCGTTCCATGGAAAAAAGCCCCTCTAAGCCGCCCTTCCGCCATCACAAAAACTGCCATTTCATCTTTAGGCAAAGTCTTAAGATGCTCCAGCAATTCCAAGTCTTTTATCTCTGCTTTTATCATATTTATAAATTTAACAAGAATATAAAAAATTGTGAAGAATAATCAGAATTTTCCTGGACGAAATTCAGCTGAAAAAGCAAACCAAACAAAAAAGGCTGTCCGGCAAATACTTAGACTTGCAAGACAACCTTTCATGGAGATGGCGGGAATTGAACCCGCGTCCGGGTATGCAGCTCGAAGGCTTCTACATGTTTAGTTATGCGAGGTAATTGTCGGGAAAAGGTAGCAGCATAACAAGCGTCTTTTCCGTATTCCGGCAGAATGTCTTGCGCACTGGCCGAACACAATGCGCAACAAGTTCCTGTTGGCGTCAGAACATCACAAAGTTAGGAACAGCACCCTATGAGTTCCGTGCCCGCTGCTTACGCAGCAAGAGCAAACTGTTCTTCAGAAGAATCTTCTTCTTTTTTATTGAAGATTGCAGTTAGTTTTTTGTCAGCTCAAGGCGCCTTCACACCTACATGCAACCAACGGACTCTCACATCCGTCGAAACCGGTGCACCCCCAAATAGAGCATTTTCTAATTAAAATATAACTTATAAAAACACAAAAGTCAAATTTTAATCAACATTTTTTTTCAAATTCTGCTTGCATATCAATTCTATTGTAAATTAAATCGCAGAATGATAATATAATTAAAATTATCAATATAAAGCAAGGTGAATTAAATGGCTGACGAAAAATTGCATACGATTAGACATAGCTGTGCGCACGTAATGGCAGAAGCTATCTTAAAGTTGTTTCCAGGAACAAAAATCGCTATTGGTCCTGCTATTGACAACGGATTTTATTACGATTTCGATTTTCCAACCGACACCAAATTTACAGAAGAAAATTTTCCGGCCGTAGAAAAAGAAATGAGAAAAATCATTGCGGGAAACCATGATTTTATACGCAGAGAAGTTTCAAAAGAAGAAGCGCTGAAGCTTTTTTCAGACCAGACTTACAAAACTGAACTTATAAACGACCTTCCAGAAGGCGAAACAATCACAACATATGAGCAGGATGGGTTTATTGACCTTTGCCGCGGTCCTCATGTATCAAACACAAAAGAAATAAACGGACAGGCTTTCAAACTGCATAAAATTGCCGGAGCATACTGGCGCGGTGATTCAGACCGCCCTATGCTAACAAGAATTTACGCGCTTTGTTTTGAAAAACCAAATGAACTAAAAGACTACCTTGCCATGCTTGCAGAAGCAGAAAAGCGCGACCATAGAAAACTTGGCGTTGAAATGGATTTATTCCATCTTGAGCCGGAAGATCCTGGTCAAATATTCTGGCATCCAAACGGCTGGACAATCTACACAGTAATCCAGGACTACATGAGAAAACAAGTTCGCCGGGACGGCTACATGGAAGTAAATACTCCTGCAATTATGCCGCGCTCTTTGTGGGAAAAATCCGGTCACTGGGGACATTACCAGAAAAATATGTTTATAACAGAGTCAGAAAAAAGACTTTTTGCAATAAAACCTATGAACTGTCCTGGAGCCCTTGAGATTTTCAAGAGCCGCTTGCGCTCATACAAAGACTTGCCTATGAGACTTGCTGAATTCGGACATGATGTAAGAAATGAACCTTCAGGAACGCTTCATGGAATCATGCGTGTACGAGGATTTGTTCAGGACGATGCTCATATTATCTGCACTGAAGAGCAAGTTGCTTCTGAAGTAGCAAAATTCTGCAAGCTCTTAAAAAAAGTTTACAAAGATTTTGGATTTAATGATCTGGTTGTGAAATTTTCAACAATGCCGGAAGATCATGTTGGAGATTTAGCAACTTGGGAAAGAGCTGAAAAAGCTTTGTCCGATGCGTGCCATGAAGCCGGATTGAACTACGAAATTCAGCCTGGCGAAGGTGCTTTTTACGGTCCTAAACTGGAATTCAAGCTTTACGATTGTCTGGGCCGGGAATGGCAGTGCGGAACAATTCAGGCGGATTTCCAGCTTCCTTCCGCAGAACGCCTGGATGCAACTTATATTGGCAAAGACAACCAGAAACATCATCCGGTTATGCTTCACCGTGCAATTCTTGGTTCTTTGGAGCGATTCCTTGGAATTCTTATAGAAAATTTCGCGGGAGCGTTCCCAACATGGCTGGCATTCGAGCAGGCCGCAGTAGTTCCTGTTTCAAATGCTTTTGACGATTACGCCGCAGAAGTAAACGATGCGTTGCTTCAAGCAGATATTCGTTCCAACGCATACATTTCCGATGACAATATGCGCCAAAAAATCAAGATGATTACAAAGGAACACAAGACTCCTTACATTCTTGTTGTTGGTGAAAATGAAAAAAATGAAAAATCTGTAACAGTTCGCTTCCGACAGTCAAGCGGTCTTGAACAAAAAACTATGAAGCTTGAAGATTTCATTGCTTATGTTCATGAAAAAACAGAAAATCATTTTATTGGAATATAATGGACGACAACGAATATTACAAAATGATGAGAGACCAGTACTCTCATCGTTTTGCCGTAAAAAAGAACAAATCTTCTCAATATTCAGAATGGACTGCACATCAGGGGCGCGAAGATGCCCAGATGCTGCAGGAAAAAGAAACAGGATGGAAAGCTGACAAGAATTTCGATGAGTCGAATGAAAATTCTTACGATGAATAAAAAATTCAATTTATTTTTGCCATTCATTTTTTCAAGCGTTGACTATCGTTATTTTCAAATGTAAAATAGAAATATGTTTGACGTAAAAGAATCTGATTTTTTCGATCTTGAAGATGAAGCTTTTGATACTGTTATCGAACAGGGAATCAAATTCACAGGAAATATAAAATTTGTAAAGCCATTTATGATCCGCGGAAAAGTGAATGGAAAAATTGACGCCACAAGCGATCTTGTAATTGACAAATGCTCAGAAGTCAATGCTGATATAAATGCTGTAAGAATTCTTGTAAAAGGAAAAGTCCACGGCAATGTTTCTGGCAAAGATTTGATTTTCATAACAGCAAGCGGTTCTGTTGACGGCGATATTGTTTCCAAGCAGATTGTGCTCGAACCAGGAAGCACTTTTACCGGACGCTGCACAATGATTAAATAAAAAAGGTAAAAACATGAAAAAAGCTATAATCGCCTTGTTCTTGGCTGCAATTCAATTTTCAATTTCTGCACAGAATATAAAGCAGGATGCCTTAATACTTTACAACAACGGACATTATGCTGAATCTATTGCTGTCTGCGAGCAGGAGCTTGCGCAAAATCCAAACAGAGTTGAATCTTATGTGGTTATGTGCTGGGCTCTTGTGAAAAACAAACAGTATCTTGAAGCTGAACAGCGTGCTTTGCAGGGCTTGAAAGTAAGCCAATACGACTTGAGGCTGACAGAAATTCTTGGAGAAGCCAGATATTTTCTTGGAAAAAACAACGGCGCAATGGAGCAGTTTCAAAAATATGTCGCAAATGCGCCGGAAAGCAGCAGCCGAGTTGGAACAGCATATTATTATATGGGTGAAATTTATATCCGGCAGGCTCGTTACCAGCATGCGGACATTGCAATTTCTGCGGCAGTAAGAAAAGAGCCGCTGATAGCAAGCTGGTGGATTCGTCTTGGATACGCCAGAGAAATGGCAAAAAATTACTACGAAGCGGCAAATGCTTATGATGAAGCGTTGCGATTGAATTCTTCTTCCATTGAAGCCGAAAGAGGAAGAAACCGTGTTGCATCAAAACTTCAGTAAAAAATTGAATATACGATTTGAGACCCTTGGATGTCGCCTGAACCAGATTGAAAGCGAAAGCGCTGCCCGTTCTTTTTTAGAATCTGGCTTTAAAGTAATAATACAGCCGATGCAGGCAAAGAACGATATTGACAATGAAACAGTTCTTTGCATAGTAAACACTTGCGCTGTTACACAAAAAGCCGAACAAAAAGACCGAAGAATCATCCGGCTTGTACTGGAAAAATGCCCGAACGCCGCTATAATTGTAACAGGATGCTACGCGCAGCTTTCGCCGGAAGCCATAAAAAATATTAACAAGCGAATCGCAGTGCTGAAAGGCCAATTAAAAAGCAGACTTGCCGATGTTCCTTCAATACTGAAAAAAGAACTTGAAAATGAGAAATTTTCTCCACTAGAATTCGCAGAATTGCTCAACAACGGTCTTTTCAGCTCTGAATCAGAAAAAAACGGAACAAGTGAAAATGCGTTCCGGCTGGCAACAGACTCATTTCTTGCGCACAGCCGTTCTTCAATCAAAATTCAAGACGGATGCAACTGCGAATGCAGCTACTGCACAATCCACATCGCAAGAGGCCGCTCTGTTTCCCTTGATGCGGAAGAAGTTGTAAAGCGTGTTCAAAAACTAGAAAGCGCCGGGCAAGCCGAAGTTGTAATCACTGCTGTAAACATTGCGCAATACAACGGAAAATACAAAAACGGGCACATAAACTTTTCAAAACTTTTAAAATTATGCCTTGAAAACACAGAAAAAATTTGCTTCAGAATTTCAAGCCTTTACCCTCAGTCAGTTGACTCAGAATTCTGTTCAGCGGCTGAAAATCCACGGGTACGGCCCTATTTCCATATTTCAGTTCAAAGCGGAAGCGACAAAATTTTAAAGCTAATGAAAAGAGCGTACAGCGCAGAAGATGTTCTGAACGCCTGCAATATGCTGAAAAAAGCGAAATCAAATCCATTTATTTCATGCGATATAATAACTGGTTTTCCAGGAGAAACGGACGACGATTTTGAAAAAACAATGGAACTTTGCAAAAAATGCGGTTTCGCCTGGGTCCATGTATTTCCTTTCAGCCCAAGACCGGGAACTGCAGCAGCAGAAATGAAGCCAAAAATTCCACAGTCAACAAGCGGAAAAAGGGCGGCAGAACTTTCGGCATGGGCAAAAAACAGCAAAATCAAATACATAGAAAGTTTCAGGGGAAAAACTGTTGAAGCAGTTCTTGAAACAATAAAAAAGCCTTTTGTTTTTGCAAACGGCGAAGGAAGAGAAATTTTCCATGCCGTTACAGAGAATTTTCTTCATTGCGAACTTTCAGCACAAACTGGAAAAATCAAGATTCAGCCAGGTTCCGCGGTCAAGGTGAAAATACTAGGGCCAGTTGGAATCGGCGAACGAAAAAATGGGGAAATTGACACCCTAGCCGATTTTCTTGACTAAAAAACAAACTTTTTTGGAAAAAAATCAGTTTTTGCTATTGATTTTTTTTCATTAATTATATATAGTATTATTCACACAGCGGGATGTAGCGCAGCTGGTAGCGCGTCTGGTTTGGGACCAGGATGTCGCAGGTTCAAATCCTGTCATCCCGATTATTTTTTAGAGTGCTGGGAGTTTAATTCTCTCGCCGTCCAAAAACTATCATTTAGCCAAGCTAAATTGGTAGTTTTTTGCATTTAACAAGCTTTACTACGAGATTATCTTATTCGGAAACCTTTTCTGTTATTAGGATGTTGCAGGTTCAGATTTTTGAGATAGAAATATTTTTTGTCATACTGGCTTTATTCAATTTCAATGCTTATTTCTTTTGAAATTCCTATTCCGTTGTATTCCGCCGAAATATTCAAAACGTACTCGCCGGAATGCCAGTTTTCATCAATGTAAATATACACGGCTGAATTTTCTTCCCCGGAATACAAATCGCTTATATTTTCTGATTTCAGCAGGCTGCATTTTTCTGAAACAATTCCCAGATAATTTCTTGAAATCTCCCAGTTTGACAAATTCACGGCGGAACCAAGCAGGAAAGAAGAAATATTAATATAGCTCAATTTTGAGAAATTCCCTGAAGATTCTGGATTCAGCTTTATTTCAATTTTCTTTGCATTTTCAACAGGATTTGAGGCAACACCAGAATTTCCGTGGCCATCTTCTTTCCATTGAGCATAAAGCGTTACAACAGAATTATTTTCCACAGAAAGATTTTTTACTTTTTCATTTGCTTCAAAAGCGGAGCCGCTTCCATCTTTTTCCGTGTTCCAAGTTTTTGAAGCTGCGCAATAACCATCTGGAGCGTCAAAAATATTTTCAGGCAAATCAAATTCTATATCATATTTTGCAGAAATGTTAGGAATTTCTGAGCCAGAACCGCCATTTTTGTCAAATTTTACAATATACTTGTTTCTATCATATTTTATTTCAACAAGAGTTGAACCGTCCTCTGAAATTGTTTTCTGCTCTACGGACTGCGCTGAAAATCCTTCGTAGGACTTTGAGGCGGCAGCTGTTTTTTCTCCAACGATGCCTTCAAATTCTTCCGATTCAAAACTTTCATATTCTTCTTCATTTTCAGTCTGCAGCAAATGCTCAACTGTATATTTTGCGGTTTTTCCCCACTCTGCAACAAAATCAAAGGAATTTGAAGAAACATAAACGCTTGAAATATATCCTTTTTCATCCACAGAAATTGATTCAGGCATTGCCAAAGTTTTATCATTTGAAAAACGGTAAAATTTCCAGCCGAGAAGTTTTTTTCCGGGCTCAAGATTGACTACATCGGCATCTTCTGGCTGCGGAAATTCTTTTGAAGTCAACTGCTCGCCAATTTTGTAGCGGCGGGAAAAATATTCGTCGTTTTCGGAATCTGAATTTTCCTCTTCCGCATAAAAATTATATGCCACAGAAAATTCCTCGTCGCGCAAGCCGTTGAAATCGTTGAACCAGTTTACTGAACACGAAAATTCAAGAAGAAAAGATAGAAAAATAAAAAATGTATAAAAAATTTTTCTTACCATCTGAATCCCACTGAAATAAAAGGCGACAAAAAATCTGTTGGCATTCCGCCAATAAATTCATAACTATAATCAAATCCAGACTCGATATTTAAATTTCCTGCTGAAAAAACTAAAGACGGACCGCCATGAACGCCTAAATATCCATAAGCGGCATCTTTTTTTTGAATTGTGGAATTCTTGTAGTCCATGAAATTTTGTATGAACATCAAATTTCCGCCAGCTCGGAAATTCAACTTCAGGCTTTTTTTTGAAATTCTCCTTTGATACAATAAATTCAATTTCAGCAAGCTAAAACTGTCGCTGTATTCATAATCCGCGCTTTTTATGGAATAGCGGGAAACGTCTGATTCAAGTTCTATGCCGAAACGGTTTGCGTTCTTCAATTCCGGCGCAAAACCAATTTTCACGCCCGCAAATGGCAAGACTTTTCCATCCGAAAATTCATTGAAAAATGGACTGTAAAAAATTCCACCTTCCGGCAAAACATAAAAGCCGAAAATTCTTCTTGCTTTTTTACTGGCGGATTTTTCTTCGAGCGAACGCGGCTCTTGCTGTTTTTCTTCGGCAATCCGCGATTCTTCTGCCAAACGTTTCTTTTCTTCTTCCTTTGCAATTTCAGCAAGCCTTGCCTTTTCTGCTTCCGCCTTCAGCCTGGCTTCCTCCGCAAGACGTTTTTCTTCTTCAATTTTTGCAAGGCGTTCCTTTTCCGCTTTTTCCGCGGCAAGTTTTGCCTCCGCTTCTTTTTGCGCCTGAAGTTCCTTTTCCTGCTGAATGCGCTTTTCTTCGGCAATCCGCGATTCTTCTGCCAAACGTTTATTTTCCTCTTCCTTTGCAATTTCAGCAAGCCTTGCCTTTTCTGCTTCCGCCTTCAGCCTGGCTTCCTCCGCAAGACGTTTTTCTTCTTCAATTTTTGCAAGGCGTTCCTTTTCCGCTTTTTCTGCGGCGAGTTTTGCCTCAGCCTCTTTCTGCGCCTGAAGCACCTTTTCCTGCTGAATGCGCTTTTCTTCGGCAATCCGCGCTTCCTCAGTTTTTTGATCAACGATTTTTATTGAAAGCGACTCTTTTTTCAGGCTGAATGGATTTTCAGCGCAAAGCTTCCATTCTCCTTCTTCAACTTTAGGAAATTCCGCCGCCGCAGATTTTGCTCCGTCCGCAGATTTTTCAATAACGAGAGTTCCTTTTACCTTCTGCTTAGTTTTTTCGTTCACAAGAAAAACAGAAGTATCCTCATTTACATTATCAATGTCAGCTTCAATGGAAAATTTTTCATTTTTGCCGGAAGGAACAACCACTTTTTCCGGAATTTTTACAAATTCCGGAGTTTTCGCCTGCAGAATTTCAAATGAATTCCATTCAGTTTTTGACTGAACTCTTCCAAATGGATTTAAAACCGTAACCTGATACTCATATTTTCCGGCGGAAAGATTTAAATTTACAAAATTTTCATCAGTTTCGAAATTATATTTTTTTCCGGTTTTCAGTTCGCGAATTTCAATATTATATCCATATGCGTTCTCGTCTTTTTCCCATTCAATTTTCTGCTCAAACAAATTTTTATCTTCTTTTTTATTTTCCTGCGAAAAAATGCAAAAAAGCTGCAGAAAAAACGCTGCGGCAAAAAAGAGAAATTTTATTTTTCTTATGGAACAGAATTTATTTTGCATACATTTTCCCCGGTTTTATCAAACGGATTTTTCCAGGAAGCTCAACTTTGATTTTAAAAATTCCAGTTGAAATCTGGCTATGCTGCACCTCATAGCCGTCTTCTGCATACGCATACGCAGAAACTGACCATTCAAAATCTCCAATATCAAAATTCTGCTTTTTTATCTGAATTTCAGTGCTTTTTGTATCTGCCGAATGAATCAATTTCGAGGTTCCATCAGGAAATTTCTGATACAATGAAAATTTATAGTCGGTTGCGCCGGGAACTTCTTTCCATTCAAATGAAACAAATTTATTTTTCCTAAGGTACGAATTTCCGATTATGAAATTATTTTCCGGCTGCATAAGCTCCGGTTTCTGCAGCAGAGGAATTTTTGAGACAGAGAAAAAATTTTTTGAAGAATCAAGAGGAATTCCGTCCGCCGTGCTCGCCAAAATCTGCCAGCTGTAGTTTCCTTCAAGAAGCCGCTGAATTTTTATTTCGGCGCCTGGGTTCAAAAATGAATAGACTTTCTTGCTTTTTCCGTCGGGATAAATTCTGTACAAAACAAATTCCGTTTTTGAAGGAACATCAATTCCAGCTTTCCACGAAAACACAACTGGATTTCTTACAGCGGAAAGTCCGTCAATTTTTTCAGCAGGATTCGGAGAACCTAAAGAAACGGGAACTGGATTCCGCAGTGAAAATGAAAATTCCGAAATTTCACTTGAACGGAACGGATTTACAGGAGTTTCCTCGGAAAAAGCCTGGAGCGAAACTTTATATTTTTCAGCTGGAAGCGCAAAAATCACGGAATTTTCCTTCAAGCCTGATTTTTCCGCAATGGAATTTCCATTTTCATCATAGATTTTGATGTTGTAAAAGTCTGCTCCGTCTGATTTTTTCCATGAAAAACGGCAAGGCTTCTGCGCATAAGTCAGCAAAGAGGAATTTTTTTCAGGAAAAACAATTTCCGGCGCCGGAATTTTTCTCATTATATTCAATGTCCGTGAATCTGAAAATCCTGTTTTTTCGCCATTTTCAAGTTTCTGTCCAACGCGCCAAAAATAAGTTCCAGCAGAAAAATCTGTATTTTTCAAAAAAAGTTCCTGCGAATCGGATTCCTCTTCAAGCTCAATTTTTGAAAAATCTTTTGCCGCGGAAATCTGAAGAACGCTTTTTGACGGTTTATTTTTGTAGTCGCCGCCGATTTTCCAAAGAAATTTTGTATTTAAGATTTGCCCGGCTTCCGCTGAATAATTTTCCGGCGGATATACAAGTCTGTTTTTATCCGCCTCTATTTTTTGAACTGAAAATGAACGGACATTCGACAAAGGCGAGGAATCGTCTGGTTCTGCTGAATTTCGAGTTACGCGCCAGAAATAAATTCCGTCAGGAATTGCCCATCCAGCAAAATGTCCAAGATTTTTCTTTAAATAAGTTGATTTTTCTATTTTTTCTGAATAAAAAATATCTGAAAAATCCCTGGTTCTTGAAATTTCAAAATTATATTCCGCATCCTGAATTTCGGATTTCCACGCAAACTGCAGCGCATAAGAATTTGAGCTTTCCGCAGAATCTGAATAAGTGATTTTTGCTCCGTCAGCAGGAAGCAAAAGCGCAGGCGGCTTAATCTGCTCTGACTTTACAACAGAAAAAGCGCTTATTTTGCTTGAAGAAGCATAGCCCGTGTCATTCAAAGTGAAAAACGGTGTTACGCGCCAAAAATATTCGCCCGGCACAAGTTTTTCAACGGAAAGAGAATTTCCTTCCATCGTTTCCGAAAAAACAATATTTTTCATATCTGGAAAACTGGAAATTTCAATTTTAAAATGGTCCGCAAGCTCATTTCCGCTCCAGCTGAACAAAACTGAAGAAAGCTCGTTCCGGCAGGCAAATTCCGCGCCGGACGCAGGCGAAATAATTTTTACAGGCTCAACTTTTTTCACGGTAATTTTTCCGGCGGCAGGATTATCTTTCTGGTTTTCGGCAAAAACCCGCCAGTACAAATTTCCTTCAGAAACTGGAATTTCCATGCTTTCCGCAGAAGGAATGTATGTTTCTAAAATTTCAGAAAAATCTTTTCTGCGGGAAGTTTGAACTATCACTTTTTGATTTTTTTCCGGTTCGGAAAGCTTCCATTCAAGCTTAACAGGAATATCTTTCTCATCAAACTTCAAAAGATTCAAATTTCTTGAAACAGAAGTTACAGTCACAGGATTTTTTGAAATTGCCCCAGCTTCTTCATTTATACTTTCACCGGAAGAAATATTTTCAGTTTCACCGTTTTTTGTTTCAATTTTTGCAGAGCCGCCATGAACTTCAATATTGTTAACGCCGCTTGAAGAATCAGATTTCAATGCGATTGAGCTTCCCGAATTCATTTTTATGTTTGTTCCGTTCTGCATCGAAACAGAAAGTTCCCTTTCGCTTTTTGTCTTGGAAGCATCAACCTGAATGTCGCCGCCGGAAATATTTATTTCAACGCCTTTTTCAGAATAATAAAGTTTCAGCATTGTGTTTTCGTAAAGCTCAAGCTGAGTTCCATCGTTGAATTTCACAATTGCCTGGGAAAAATCTGAGGTATAAATCGTATCTTTGTCATAAAGTGGAGAATTCTGAGAAAGACGCTCCCAAACAACGCTGTCGTCAAACTGCCGCTGAGCAACTTTCTGCTTGAAATAAATTGTCGCGATTTTTTCCCTGTCGTTTCTGACAGTCGAATGATTGAGCATCCGCCAGAAGAAATACAGACTAACAGCGCAAACAGAAAGGCAAACCAGAACTATAAAAAAATCACTTAGATGCGACTTGAATTTTGTTTTCTTCCTCATTTAAGTTCACCTTTTCAAAATCCGGAGCCGCAATTCCAAGCAAGGAACGCAATTCTGCCAAAGTTTTAGGGCCTTGCGGGCCAAGAACCTTTTCACAGTCCGGGTCAACGGAAAAACCTGGCTGAATTTCCTCGAAAAATTCCTGAATATCAAAATTCGGCATATTCACAATACCATAGAAATGCTGAATTCCTTTTCCTTTTACTTCAAAGCCAGCTGAAATTTTTTCAGCAACAATTTCATTTTCCAGATTTTCCGGTTTTATGAAAAAATTGTTTTCCGCGCAACGGATAAAATCTTTCTTCAATATATTGTAAGTATCTTCAGTAATCAGCATATCAGTTCCGCAAGGCTTGTTCGCGGCTTCTGTGCGGCTTGCAAAATTCACAGCATCGCCAATTGAAGTAAATTCCATCTTGTCATACGAGCCCATGAACCCGACTGTTGCCCGGCCGGAATTTATTCCTCGGCCAATTTTTATCTGCGGCTTATAAACAGAATCTCCATCATTTTCATGCTCTTTTGAAAATTTTTCCGCCTCTTTATTATATTCCATCAACGAATAACGCATCGCAAGGCTAGCTTTTACCGCGGCGAGCGCATCTTCCTTCACATATTCATCGTGTTTTTTCTTAAGCTCGGTTTTTCTTGGATCATCGTCTTCAAATTTTTCCCAGTCCAGTGGCTCCTGGCGCAAAACGCCCCAGCAGGCCATAATTGCATCGCCTTCAAATTTGTCAACAGTTCCGCCTGTGCGTTTTATGCAGCTTACCATGCGGCTCATATAATCGTTAAGAAAATTGATGATTTCCGCCGCGCTGCGTTCACCGAACTTGTTCTTGAATCCGTCGGAAATTGCGGTGAATCCGCGTATATCGCTAAAAAAGATTGTTATGTCCTTCAAGTGAGGCTCAAAATCTATTTCCTTTCTAATTATGGCCTGAGTTACGCCCTTGTTAGTAAGCTTTGTGAAAGTATTCAAAATCTGGCGCTCGTTTTTTGTGCTGTTTATAAGGACGCCAATCTCATCATTTCCCCTGGTTTTCAAGTCGCCGAAAAGTTCTGTGTTGAAATCGCCCTTGTTTATCTGGTTCACAACAGCTGTAAGCTGCTTCAGCGGAACGCTCAGCGTTTTTGAGAAAAACCAGATAATCATAATTACAACAGCAAGAATCGCAACCGCAAGCAGCCCGATCAGCATTGTAATTTTTCTAGTTTCCTCAAGAATTTTATAAGTCGGAACAACTGTAACAACGCCGGCGTTTCCATTTTCAATTTTGTTGAACGCGCCGATATACTTTGTGCTTTTTCCGTTTGAATTTTCAAAAGTCTCCGAATCTGAAAAATCATTCTGCTGGCCGCCAAGCTGGGTTTTAAGCTCTTTGCTCCTGAACATTTCACGCACAACCTGGCTCTTTCCAAAATCAGCCGCATTCATCGTTTCCAAAATATCAGAAGAAACAAGAACCGTTCCTTTTTCATTCACAAACAAAGACTTGTTTATGCTTTCAGAAGAAAATGTCTCAACGATTTTTTCCGCGGAAAAAAGAACAACAACAGATTTTTCATTTTCCTGACCATAAAGCGGATAAAACAGAGAAAGCGCCGGAACACTGAAAAACGGCGAAGAATTCTGAATCACAAAATTTCCCGCTGAAGAAAGCGCAATGCTTTCCGCCTCCGACAAAACATATGAATCAACAAATGAGCTGTCGAGCTCATTCTCGCCTAGAAATTTAAAATTCATGAAAGCGGAATTTGTTTCTGGAAGAACAATCGCAATAATTTCAGGATTTTTTTCAAAGAAACTTGAAGCCGCCTCTTTTGAAGCGGAAATATTCCCTTCATTTTCAGATTTTTTTACAAGCTCAACAAAAGTCAGAACCGAGGAAACGACATTATCGATTCTGTTTTCCAGCTCGGAAGCCATTCTCGAATTTATTACAAAATTGTTTTGCCGCGCTGTCTGGATTGTGTTTTTGCTTACAAAAGCGGCTACAAGGCACGCAAGACCGCTCAACGAAACAATTACAATCGCGGAAATAATGCAGATAAGCTTCACGCCAATCGGATGCTTTACACGAGAAGCGTTGCGCTCCTCATTTTTTTTCTGTTTCTCAGCAAGACGCGCCTGCCGGTCAGCAGCTTTTTTTTCAGCGCGCGCTTTTTTTCCGGCGATTTTTTCAGCTTTCAGGGCAATTTTCCGAAACTGCCTTTTCTGCCTTTCAGTGAAAACTACGGGTTTAAACTCGCCATGAAATTCAAACGGAACATTCGCCCGGCAAGATTTTTTTTCAACCGCGGAAAATGAACCATAATCAAAAGCATCGCTACTCATTGAAAATATTTTACAAGATAATCCGCGCAAAAACAACAAATATAATGAAGATAACAGCAATTTTTTCAGGCAAATTCAAAAAAAATCATGCAAGTAGCTGGCTGAGAAAAATAAATCCGTCAAAACTCTTTTACAACAATTGAAAATTCTGTATAGTTTTAACAGATAATTTTCACTGATTTTCAACAGGAGATTTTCAATAATGGACAAGGCAGAAATCCTTAAAAGAGCAAAAGAATATATTGCGGCGGAAAAAGACGAACGCTTCAGAAAAGAAGTTGAAGAACTTATAGCAAAAGAAGATTTCACAGAGCTTGAAGACCGTTTTTACCGGACACTTGAATTTGGAACCGGCGGCCTCCGCGGAATCATGGGCGGCGGAACAAACCGTATGAACACTCTTGAAATCAATCTTGCGACACAAGGACTTTCAAACTACGTAATCAAGGCTTTTCCTGAAAAGGCAAAGGCAGGAACTTTGAGCGCGGTGGTAGCTTATGACAGCAGAAAAAATTCCGATGTATTCGCAGAAGCAACTGCTTTGATTTTTGCAGCGAACGGAATAAAAGCGTACCTTTTCACAGGTTTGCGCCCTACTCCAGAACTTTCATATGCAATCCGTTACTTCAAGGCAGACACAGGTGTTGTTGTAACAGCATCTCACAACCCGAAAATATACAATGGCTACAAAGCGTACTGGAATGACGGCGCGCAGGTCATAGAGCCTCACGATGTAGGAATTGTTGAGGAAGTAAACAAAGTAACAAGCGTAAAAACTATTTCCCGCGAGGAAGCTATAAAATCTGGAAAACTTGTCCTCATCGATTCTGAAGTTGATGAAAAATACTGGGCAATGTGCAAAGTGCAGCTTTTCAGACCGGAACTTATCAAGGAATATGCTAAAAACGTAAATGTTGTTTACACACCGCTCCACGGAACTGGCGCAATGCACGTTGAAAAGGTTCTTGGTGATCTTGGCCTTACTGTAAAAACTGTTCCTGAGCAGAGAAATCCGGATGGAAACTTCCCTACTGTTGAAAAACCGAATCCAGAAGAAAAACCAGCGATGAAAATGGCGGTTGAGCTTGGAACTGCAACAAAAGCTGACTGCGTAATGGCAACAGATCCAGACTCAGACAGATTCGGAACAGCCTTCCCTGACAAGAATGGAAATTTCGTGCTTCTTTCAGGAAACCAAATGGGCGGACTTCTGATGGATTATATTTTCCTTACAAGAAAAGAACTTGGAAAACTTCCTGCAGACGCTTACTGTATCCGTTCAATTGTAACTTCTCCATTCGGTGATTACATCTGCAAAAAATACGGCGTGGAAATGCTCGAATGTCTTACAGGTTTCAAATGGATTGCCGCAATCGAAGCAGAACGCGAAGCAAAAGGAATCGGACATTACGTATTTGGACTTGAAGAATCTTATGGATACAAAGTTGAAACTGAAGTAATGGATAAAGACGGTGTTTCAGCGGCCGCAATGTGCGCAGAAATGACAATGTACTGGCGTTCAAAAGGAAAAAGCATTCTGGAACATCTGGATGATCTTTACAAAGAATTTGGATATTTCGAAGACCGTGCAATCTCAAAAAATTTCCCGGGTTCAGCAGGCGTTGCAACAATGGCTGGAATAATGACAAAGCTCCGCAGCGAAGGCTTGAAAACTTTGGCAGGAAAAACTGTTCTTAAAATCCGGGACATTCAGACTTCAACAGAATATAATCCAGCGGAACCTTCAAGCAAAACTGCATTGACATTCCCGAAAAGCAATGTTCTTCAGTTCTTCCTTGAAGGCGGAACAATCGTTTCTGCACGACCGTCTGGAACAGAACCAAAAATCAAATTTTACATCAACACAAGAACAGATGTAAATGGTTCTTCTGATGAATCGCTTGCAAAAGCAAAAAAAGAAGCAGCCGAGCTTTGTGACAAAATCACTTCAGACATAAACGAGCTTCTTGATGCCGCTGGCAAATAAAATCCTGAAGGATTACAGACAAATGTTTCGTCTTTTTGAATCGGGCGAAACATTTGTTGCTTTTGACACAGAAACAACCGGTCTCAGCTGTCAAAATTGCCGTATAATTGAAATCGGCGCAGTAAAATTTAACTGCAACGGCTATATTTCAAATTTCAACACATTGATAAATCCTGAAACAGAAATTCCCTCTGAATGCGTGCAGATAAGCCATATAACAAATGAAATGGTTAAAAATCAGCCGCTTATAAAAGATATTCTTCCTTCTTTTTGTGCCTTTATAAAAAACACAACAATTATCGGGCACAACGTGCATTTTGACATGCGCTTTCTTCAGGCGGAACTTGCTCGCGCCGGAATGGACGAAAATAAAAATCAAATTATTGACACATTGGGATTTGCGCGCTGGGCTTTGCCTGACCTTCAGAAATACAACCAGCCGTTTTTAGCAAGCCTTTTCAACATTGACATAACAGCCGCCCACAGAGCCTACGATGATGCGAAAATCTGCGGAAATATATTCCTTGAACTTATAAAAGCAAGCGCAGACAGGCAAAAGTAAAGCAACTAGCCGCGGGGAGCCGCTGCCGGATTCACAGGCATTCCATTCTGAAAAACCATAAATTTTATGCTGGAATCATTTCCCTTGCCAGTTTTTCCAATTTCCGCGCCGGCAACAACATAATCACCTTTTTTTACAGAAACTTTGTTCAAACCGGAATAAGAATAAATCAATCCCGTTTTTGACTGAACAAAAACCACTTCGCCGAAGCCGCGGTAAACTCCAGTATACATTATAGTTCCCTCGCGGACCGCAACAACAGGCTCATTGTCTTTCCCAGTCAGCTGAACTCCACTGACTTTGCCGTTTATATTTTTCACAACAGGATTTGAAAGCGGCCAGACAACACCTTTGGAAGAAACAGAACTTGAATCAGAAGATTTGCCGGCCAAAGAAGATTTTGTCTCCGTTTTCTGAGAATTTGAATTTTTTGAGGAATTTGAGCCGGAAGAAGAAACTGCTGCGGAAGCAGACGAATCCGCAAGTTTTTCAGACGGAACAAGAATTTTCTGCCCGATTTTTATTGTTGAGGAATTATCCAAATTATTAAGCGAAAGAAGTTCATTCAGTTTTATATTATATTTCCGGGCAATTCCATAAAGCGTGTCGCCTTTTTGAACAACATAAGCAACGGAAGATTTTGATGAAACAGATTTTTCACTTCCAGAAGTTTTTGAAGCAGACAAAGCAGCCGCATTTTCAATATCAGCGGAAGGAATAACAAGCTTCACGCCAACTTTCAGGATGTCATTTTCAGAAAGATTATTTGCAGCCCGAAGTTCCGGAACTGTAATCTGATATTTTCTGCTTATCGAATAAAGCGTGTCGCCCTTTTTTACAATATAAGATGAATCAGCAGACAAACTGAAACAACACAACAAAAAAACGGCAAACGCAATATTCACTGATTTTAACATCTTTGAGATTTTCATACTTTCAATATCGGCAAAAATTTTGAACATTATTAGCAAAATATGAATTTCATTTTCCTGCTATTTCAATAAAAATTTTTCCAGCGTCTATTCCATTTATTATTTTTCCAGCCGGATAATTTTCCAGCATATTCTTCCGGCCAAACTTCAAATGGTCAGAAGTAATTCCATGTTTTATTGAAATATCGGCTTCCATCAAAGCAGAAATATGATCCGCAATACGGACAATTCTTCCGTCAACCGGTGAAAATTCAGCGGAATTATATTTTTCATTCAAATCGTCCCAGGAAACTTCCAATGTTTTGCCTTCAGAAGTAAGAATCCGGTTCGCGAATTCATTGCTTGTAAAATACATAAGCTCGTCCGCAAAAAACGGTTCCATAAGCGGAAGAAGCTCCTTGCTCACAATCTCGTCCTCAATTTTCTTTACAATATTTGGAAGCTCATCGGTCGCCTGCTTCACCGGAGAAATAATGTCGCGTGTAACCGCTTCCGGCAAATCATGGAAAAGCCCTGTGAAAAAATTGTTTATAATTCTTTTTTCTGACATTTTTGCTCCAGTTTCACGGCAAAGAAGAAGAGTTAAAACTGCGACAAAAAAGCAGTGCCCAAGAACAGAAGTTTTTGGAACACGCGGCGTCTGGTTCCAGCGTATCTGAAAACGAAGCTGCTCGATTTTTAGAAGCAATGAATATGAACGCTGGTGCGTCACCAAATTCTGCATTCCTGAAAGATCCAGATAATGCTGAATCTGCTCCTGAAGCTCGCGGTTTATTTGCTCAAGGCGTTCCGGCTCATTCACCGTTCTTAACATCTGAAGCTCGCGCAATGTGGCAAATTTATTCGCCGCAGAAAAAACTCTTGCGGCCAGCCTGGATTTTTCTGGAATTGGAATTTGCCCAGCTTTCTGGCCGGTATAAATTGTGAATTTTGAAAAAAGCGTTTTGTCACAAAGCAGAGGCTTGTAAAGTTTCAGGACCCACTCATTCAAATGAAGATATTCCTGAGTATATTCCCGCTTAAGCATGTCAAGAACAGGAGCTTTTATATCGCAAAGCGCAATTTTTGAAAGAAGATCAAACAATGATGCGTAAATCATCCAGTGCCAGTCAATATAATTGCCTTTGTTTTCCTCATATTTTCCTATGATGTAACCCAAAACCATTTTTTCAGCGGCTTTATCCATTTCAACAATATCAAACGGACGGACAAGATCTGTCCATCTTTGAATGGAAAACCCTTCAAAAAGTTTTAAAGCAAATTTTTGACTGAACATTCAATTTTCCTGTTAACGGCTTGATCCGGATTTTTGGTCCGCATCCATTTTCTCTTTCCATACAATTGCTTTTTTCTTTATTTCTTCCGCAATATTTTTGTCGCCGATTGCAAGAGCCAGCTTATGGCGCGCAAGAAGAAATTTTATAGCGTTGCGCATATCATCAATTCGGCGCGTTGAAAGCTCGTACTTGTCGCGGTAACCAGAGGCAGAAGAATCAAGAAGTTTTCCAATCAATCTGATATAAAGAACTGTTGTCTCATAATCATTGTCGCCTGGATTAAAATACACTTTTACAGCGCTGCGCATATCGATAAGATTCTTTGCAACAACAGCAAAGCGACCTTTCAGTTCAACAAACGACCATTTCCATTTTGAATTATCACCGAAAGCATCTTCCAAAAGCGTTATAGAAAGCCCAAGCTTCCGAACAAGATAATAACGCTCCTGAACAGATTTTTCCTTTATATTTTCATGGTATTTCGCAAGGTCAGAATATGGAACATCAATAATATTTGTAACGAGTTCCTCAAGATAAATAATCGCCTTATAGAGAATTTTTCTTGCCTCGTTGAGCGCATCATTATTTTTTACTTCCAGAATTTTCAGAGAAAGACTATTCTGCGCCATATAAAGCGATGACACATAAATCATATCCTCGCACAGCATAAGTTTCTTGTAGCAAGAATCAGGAGCATTTCCATTTATGCTGTTCAAAGTTGTTTTTTCTTTTGCAAGAATCGCAATAATTTTGCTCTGGTACGGTTTTATTGTATCAGCAAATTCAAGCCGAGTTGATTCTGAAATTTTTGCCATTAAAATCTCCCTGAATATTTTTTCAGCATTTCTCTTGCGTGTTCTATTGAAGCGGCAGAATCAGCATCGCCGGAAAGCATTCTGGCAATTTCTGCGACACGCTCTTCACCTTGAATAGGCTGCACGTTGGAAACAGTTTTTCCTTCTGCAACACCTTTCGCAATCTTAATTTGATTATCGGCATATACTGCAATGCTGGCAAGATGCGTAATGCAAAAAATTTGACGATTTTTCGCAAGTGCTTTCATGTGAGAACCAACCGCAACTGCAACTTCGCCGCCAATTCCTGTATCAATTTCATCAAACACAAGGGTTTGAACAGAATCATTCTGGGCAAAAATAGTTTTCAGCGCCAGCATTACACGAGAAATTTCACCGCCTGAAGCAATTTTTGCAAGAGGAAAAAGCGGAGCGCCAGGATTTGCGCTGATTAAAAATTCAACATTGTCAAAACCGTACGGACCGCATTTCTGCTCAATTTCATCACCTGGCTTAGCGGCAATGCTTACAGCAAAACGAGTTCCGTTCATTCCAAGATTTTTCAGCAGAGCCTCAACTTCAGAAGCGAGTTTATCTCCTGTTGCACGACGCTTCTCTGAAAGATTTTTTCCAGCCAGATAAAGTTTCTTTTCAAGCTCAGAAACAGATTTTTGAAGTTCCGCCTTGTTTTCAGAGCCGGCGCCAAGCTGCTCAAGCGATTTCTGGGCATTTTCATAATAATCAAAAACTTCCTTCAATGGAGCGCTTTGACTTGAAGCATATTTTTTCTTCAGGCTGTAAATCAAGGAAAGTCTGTCCTGAACTTCCTGCAGATGAGAAGGATCGTAAACGAGCTTGCTTGCATAATTTCCAAATTCCTCGGAAATATCGTTCAGCTCATAAAAAGACGACTCAATTCTTGAATCAAGCGCAGAAAGAGTTTTATCCAGCGCGGAAATATTCTGGCTTTCACGGCGAATTTTTTTCAGCAGGGAAACCACAGATTCTTCACCGCCATCAAGCATGTTTCGGATAGAATCGACGCCTTCAAAAAGTTTTTCATAAGAAGAAAGACGATTTTCTTCCTCTTCAAGCTGAACATCTTCTTCCGGCTTAAGTTTTGCGTCTTCAATTTCTTTTACCGCAAAATTATACATATCGATTTTTCTGGCCCTTTCCGCATCAGAAGAATTAATCTGCGCAAGAAGCTTCCGTTTTTCAACAAGTTCTGTATACAGCGCGGTAAAAGCGTTTACTTCCGGCACAATTCCTGCACGCGCGTCCAAGAATTTTCTATGTTCCGGCACGCGCATAAGCGACTGATGCTCGTGCTGACCGTGGATATCAACTAAAAACGCCGAAAATTCCGCCAAATCAGAACGGTTCACAGCCACAGAACCAATCCAAGCGCCGGCGCGTCCATTGTCACGAATGTAGCGGCGCAAAAGAATCCGGTTGTTTTCCGCCTCAATTCCATGCTCTTCCAGCCAGCTCAATGCAGAATTCTGACTTGCATCCGGAGAAATATAAAATGTTCCCGAAACTTGCGCTTCATGGCAGCCGGCTCGAATCTGGCTTGAATCCGCTTTTCCGCCAAGCAAAAACGACAATGCCCCGATTAAAATTGATTTTCCGGCGCCAGTTTCACCAGAAAGAACTGTAAATCCATCCGAAAATTCTATATGCTCATTTTCAATAATAGCAAAATCTTTAATAGAAAGCTCTTCAAGCATGAGGACCTCCTGACCAGTTCAATTTTGACTGAAGAGCTTCATAAAACCTTTCAGCCGTACAGCCAACAAGCTTAACTTTTTTTGAAATTTGACGTATTTTTATGCAGTCGCCTTCATGAATATCAAAAGGCGTCTGTCCGTCAAGTGTTATTATAATATCAGATTCCCGCGAAGGAAGAATTGTTATTTCAAGTTCTCCACAAGGATTTAAAACCAAAGGCCTGCTCGAAAGCGAAAATGAATTTTTAGGAGTCAGAATAATCGCATCCATAGTCGGATCAACAATCGGACCGCCGGCAGAAGAAGAATACGCTGTAGAACCTGTAGCCGTGCAAACAATAATTCCATCTGCTTTAAATTTTCCAAGGCTCACATAATTGAAATCAACATTCATCAGAATTGTGCGGCTTGCCATTTTTGCACTTATAACAATATCATTCAAACCAATTCCTGAATAAACATTTTGTCCTGATTTTCCATCTATAACAACAGACTGAAGCATATTTCTTTCAACTATCTTCGCTTTATTCTGAAGAAATAAATCAAGCTCTGTTTTCCATTCTTCCTTTTGAATGCTTGCTATAAAACCAAATTCTCCAAAATTTATTGGAAAAACCGGAATTCCCTGCTCAACACATTTTCTTGCGGCAAAAAGAACCGTTCCATCACCGCCGAGCGTAACCACAAAATCAACAGAAAGAAAAGGATTTTTTCCCGGCTTGCAAAAAACGTCTTCATCATAAAATCCGTCAAAAGAAAAAATGGATGCAGAAATTCCCTGCTCTTTCAAATATCTTGAAATAATCTGCCCCATTTCTTGAGATTCTTTTTTGTGTGTATTTACAATTATCAGACAATTTTTCATTATTTACGGCAAAGTTCCTAAAACTTTCACAATTTTAGCCACTTGAGAATGCGTCAGCCGCGGGTAAAGCGGAAACAATGCGCAACGCAAGTACAATGATTTTGCTTTTATACAGTCCGAAGAAATTTCTTCCTGCTTCAATGCCATGACAGAATCTTCATAAGCCAAAGAAACTTCAATATCTTTCTTTGCAGCGTACTGCTTTATATCTTTAAATGAAGTTGTAAGAACCAAAGGAAAACAGCACATCGTAGAGCTATAATCATAAGTTTCCTCGGAAGCATTTTCCCCTTCATTTTTAGAAGCCGCAGGCAAAACCCCGCCTTTCGCAGCTGGAACAACAGCGCCAGTGCCCCGAATAAACATTTTATGCCGCCCGCTCATGCAAGCCCGTTGATACAAAGCAAAAATTTTCTTCCGCAACAGCTCGTTATGTTTGAATTCCTTTACCTGAACCCATCCCAAAGCACAGTTTAAATCAGGAAGAAGTTCAGTTCTTGGCATTGAATCCACAAATTTCTTAAGGACAATCCATTCCCGGCGGTTAGGAGCCATAAGCACAGCGCCGCCGCCAGCCGTAATAACATCTTTTTCCTCAAGTCCAAGAATTGTAAAAATTCCCATAGAGCCAGCTTTTCTAGCTTCCACAGGATTATTATTTTCATCAAATGTCGGAAAAAAAGACCCGGCGCTTTTTGAAATATCTTCAATAACCGGAATTCCAAGCGCATTTATCTCGTCAATTTCAGGCAGAATTCCCATGGATTCATGAAGCAGAAGCAATCTGCCGCCTTTTTCTATTCCAGATTTTACAATTTCCGCATTTACAAGCCCGGTGGACTCGTCAACATCCAAAACAAGAGGATTGAAGCCTAAATCAACAACCGTCTGATAATGCCATGCCGGAGCCAAGGCAGAAATCATAATTGTTTCACCAGCCTTAAAATCCATCGAACGCAACGCATATTTCAAAGCAGACGCAGGATTTCTTAACGCAACTGCGCCGTCGCATCCAAAAAAATCTTTTACCGTCTGAATAAACCTTGTGTTAAGCTCACCAGGTCCGATTCGCTCATCAACCATGCAAGTAAGCACGGCATCCATTTCTTTTCGCCTAATTGTTGTACTATAAGTCTGAATCATTTCTAGCTATTTTAAAAATTTCCTACAATTTTTTGAAGTTCCTTTGGATCAAAAAGTCTTACAATATCCAAAATTATAAGATATCCTCCGTCATTGCGGACAACACCTTTTATATATTCGCTGCCAATTCCGCCAGCCATTCTTGGCGCTGCTTGTATCTCGGATGAATTTACCGTTGCAACTCTTGAAACCCGGTCAATTATTATTCCAAGCTGTTTTCCGCCAATATTTAAAATTATAAAACCGCTTTCAAGTTCATCCAGTTCTTCCTCTCCGTTTGCAAAATCAATATTGAACCGTCTATGAAGATCGATTATAGGAATTATTTCACCACGAAGATTCAAAATGCCAACCATATAATTCGGCGCATTCGGAATCGGACGTATCGGCTGAATCCTTACAATTTCCTTCACCGACATAATATCCACACCATATAACTCGTTTCCTAGACGGAATGTAACTAACTGAATCTGAGAATCTTCTGTATCCATAGAAACCTCTATAATAAGCATACTATGAAAAATCCCTTTTTGCAATTAATTACATCCATCTGCCGCGCTAACGGTCTACAGAAAACAAAGTCACAGCGAACACATTCTCACAGCCTGACTCCTTCAACTTTTCAGCGCAAGACTCAATTGTGCTTCCTGTTGTAAGAACATCGTCAACAAGACAAACAGAATCCGGCAAAAACTCCACATCTGCGTTCAAAGAATATGCTTTCCCGATCATTTCCATTCTCTGGTCGCGTTCAAGAGTTTTTTGCTCAACATTGCTATGCCTTTCCAAAATCCTTTCAACATTCCAGCCATATCTTAACTCAAGAATCCGGCTTACCTCGTCAATCTGATCCCATCCTTTCGACTTGATTTTTCCCGGCCGCGGAGGAACAGGAACAACAGAAAAATTTCCTTTTAATTCACGAAGCTGAATCAACCTTTCATTCATCAGCCTTGCAAAAAAATCTGAAAAAATTCGTTCGTTATCCAGTTTCCACCTGCACAGCAAACTTGTATTCCACAAACGATAAGAAAACAGCGGAAACGCACCATCCAAATGTTTCATCACAACATCTTTTCTGCATTCCATGCAAACATCGTCTTCAGAAATAAGCTCCTTGCCGCAAAACCTGCAAATTCCAGAATCAATAGCTTTGACTGCAAAATTTTTCTTCTGACAATCCGGGCAAACAGGAAGAAAGCCGCATTCATTTCCGCACACAGCGCATTCAGCACCTCCAGAAAGAAATGAAAAAACATGGCGTCCCGCCAGCACAGCCGCAGATTGAATTCCGAAAATAAATTTGTTCACATTAATATATAGTAAAAAAAAATCAAAAACTGAAATGAATCACAAAATTATCTTCCAGAAAGAGCTTTTTTCCATCTTGAAATACATTGCAAAGCAGCCAAAGGAGTCATATTATCAGGATCCGCGGAAAGAATTTCATCAAGCACAATTTCCTCATCGCTGAAAAGCCCTGGCGCAACAGCAGCCGGCTTACGGGATTCAGATTCATTGTAATCAGGAATTTCATCCAGAACAGGCTTGTTTTCCGCAACATTCTGAATATGGCAAAGAATTTCATTCGCTCGGTTTATAACAATTTCAGGAACACCAGCCAGTTTCGCAACATGAATTCCATAAGAGTTTTCGCTTGCGCCAACCTTGATTTTCCGCAGAAAAATCACAGACTCACCTTGCTCCAGAACTTCCATGCAAAGAAGCTCAAGATTCTTGTGCTCAATGCGCGTAAGCTCATGGTAATGTGTCGCAAAAAGCGTGCGGCATTTTATATTGTTCAAAAGATACTCGCTGACAGCCCAGGCAATGGAAAGACCGTCCTCAGTGCTGGTTCCACGCCCAACTTCATCCATAATAACCAGGGATTTTTCTGTTGCTGAACGCAAAATATTCGCTGTTTCTGTCATCTCCACAAGGAATGTGGATTCACCGCGCGCAAGATTATCGCTCGCGCCGACACGGCAGAAAATTCTGTCCACGATTCCAATTTCAGCAGCTTCCGCAGGAACAAAAGAACCTGTCTGAGCAAGAAGTGCAATCAAGGCATTCTGCCTGAGGAATGTGCTTTTTCCCGCCATATTCGGTCCTGTTATAAGGCAGAAAGTTTTTTCATCAGAATTTCCAGCGGAGATGTTCAAGTCATTCGGAACAAATTCTCCTGAAGGCAAATGTTTTTCCACAACAGGATGCCGTCCATTCTTAACATTGAAAATTCCTGAATCCACGATTTCCGGGCGAACCCAGTTGTTAAGAACGGCAGCCTTTGCAAATGAGGAAGCCGCATCCGTGTAGGCAATTTCAGAAGCCGTCTGCATAAGATAAGGAACATAGTCATGAAGCTTCGTGCGGATTTCAATAAACAAATCGCGCTCAAGCTCCAGAATTTTAGTTCCAGCCTCGGTAAGCTCGTGTTCAAGCTCCTGAAGTTTCGCAGTTGTATATCGGTCTCCGTTTACAAGCGCCCGGCGCATAATAAAATCAGAAGGAACCGAAGAAAGCTTTCCTTTGCTGATTTCAATAAAATATCCAAAAGCATTTGTGCATTTTATTCTTAAATTTGAAATTCCTGTGCGCTCGCGTTCTTCCGCCTCATAATCAGAAAGAATTTTTCCAAAATTATCATGAACATCGCGCCAATGGTCAAGTTCTTCCGACCAGCCAGATTTTATAATTCTTCCCTCTGTCAATGATGTGGCCGGATCATCGCAAATCGCGTTTTGAACCAAATCAATTATTTCAACAGCCGGAGCGTCATCAATAGAAGCAAAATCAAAATCAGAAAGCTCATTTCTAGCTTTTAGCCACGCAACAAGACTCGCCTTCAAAGCCTGCAAATCCTTGGCATGAGCCCGGTCCATCGCAATTCGCCCAGCAAGCCGCTCAACATCCAGAATCGGATTAATTTCCTGGCGCACAGAATCCATAAGATTTCTGTTTTCATAAAAAAGCTGCACATGAGCCTGACGCGCGTTGATTTTCTGAACATCAGTCAGCGGATACAAAAGCCACTGCCGAATCATGCGGCTTCCCATAGCAGTCTGCGCGTAATTCAAACATTCAAGAAGACTGAACTGCGGAGAACCATCCCGCAAATTTGCAACAATTTCAAGATTTCTGCGGCTGGAATCATCAATAACAAGGTAATTCGTGTCCTTATAAATTTTTATTGACTTCACATGCGGAACAACTGTGTTCGTGGTTTTTGAAAGATAATCAAGAAGAAATCCTGCCGGCGCAACCTCCGGGGATTTTTTTTCCAGCCCGAAAGACAAAAGACTTGCCGTTTTAAACTGGTCAGTCAGCCTTTTGTAAGAAAGCTCAGAATTAAAATCCCAGTCCGGATAATAAGAAATTGACATCGAAGGATACTGTTCAAGCGCCTCCTGAATCACTTTGTTCTGCCTTAAAGATTGCGGCAAAAGAATTTCCCGGGGCGAGCATCGTCCAAGTTCCTTTGGAAACTGCTCCGCCATTTCAGAAGAATGCCAGCTTGTTGCAGAAAACGACGCAGTTGTAACATCAATAAATGCAAATCCAACTCCGCCGTGGGAAACTGCCAGAGAAGCCAGAAAATTGTTTGAATTTCCTTCAAGATATTCTGATTCAAGCGCAGTTCCAGGCGTGATTATTTCCACAACTTTGCGTTCTGTAAGCCCTTTTGCTTTTGGATTGCCAATCTGCTCGCAAATAACAACTTTTCTGCCCGCCCTAAGAAGCCTGGCAATATAAATTTTTGCGGCATGGAATGGAATTCCGCACATAGGCGCTGAACCTTTGTGCGTCAAAGTTAAATTCAAAAGCCTGGAAACTTCTGCCGCATCATCAAAAAACATCTCATAAAAATCGCCGACCCTAAAAAAAAGAATCTCGTTCTTATGCTCGCTTTTTATTTTTACATACTGCTCTAGAACCGGAGTAAGCGCTACATCTGTATCCACAAAAATTATCTTCCTAGCTCTGCAATTACTTGTTCTGTAATATCAACTGAATTCGAGTACCACAAAATCGCATTTGACTGCTGAAGGCTTAAAATCATGCTGTAGCCACCAGATTCTGCAATTTTTGAAAGAGTGTCATACAAATTATTATAAAAAGTATCTGAACCTTGAAGAGTTTTCCGCATAGACTCAAGCTCTACATTTTTCGCATTTGTATATTCAACAACAAAATCAGTCTTTTTAGTTATTTCAGCCTGAGTTTTCTGAGCCATCGCATCATTTCCGGCCTTTTCATAATCAAGTTTTTTTGCCTGAAGTTTCTGAAGCTCTTCAGTATATTTATTTATTTCCTGCTGAAAATCTGCCTTCTTTTTTTCATAGTTACGAACAGAAGTAGAATTTCTAAAATAAGCGTTATAAACCTTCGCGGTATCAACAACGCCGAATTTTGTTATCTGCTGAGCCGAAAGCGTTGAGCCTGCAACAAAAACCAAAGCAAAAGCAAGCAATTTCAAATTAAATTTCATATAATCAATCCACCTTTTTATTTATTTGTCATATTGAATGAAAGAACAAACTGCCATTTGCTATCCCACTTGACATCGCCATCTTTAACACGGAATTTGTTTGCAAAAAGCAAATGAAGCGGGAACTGCGGAACAAGGAATCTTAATCCCGGACCAAAACTAAAGTAGAAATCATCAATTTTCAGATTGTTCAGCAAATCTTCAGGCTCATCCTTTACGGCAACGGCATCAAAGAATCCGTCAACACCAAGAATTCCCTGGAACAGCGGAAGCCTAAGCTCAACTCGGTTTGAAAGCATCGCCTTTCCCCTGGTTTCATTGTAAACATCAGTCCATCCACGGCCGTTGAACATACCATCGATATAAACTTTGCTGGAATCACCGAACAAAGTTCCTGGAACCGGATAAACAAGCGAAATTCCTGTGTAAGCCGCAAGAACCATCTTGAAATTCCAGAAACCATTGAACAAAGGAATATCGAAAAGCTTCAAATAAGATTCAAGTTTTGTATCAGAACGAAGATAGAATTCCTTTTCAACTTCAGGAATAAGTCCGTACCACGCAAGCCTCTCGCTCACAAACCATCCTTTCGTAGGGTCGTAGTTTATATCGCGGTTGTCAAGCGAAGCGTTCATAAAAAGAGAATTCTTTATTCCAATGCGGTTTGCAAATTTATTAACACCGGAATCCAAAGGAATATAAAGTGATTCATCATAAATATTGTCAGTAATTGAGTTTGTCATGCCGCCGGAAAGCGTGAAAATGGCAAAGTTAGGAAGCCAGCGGCGGCCAAAACTTGTTGCAAGAGAAGCCCCGAAAGATTCGTAATTCAAGTAATAATAGTCATCGTCAAAAACTCCGTTCGGAAGCATACGAAGCGCAAGCGCATACGAATTGGAATGGTAGAGCGAAAGCGACTCTGAAAAAGATATCGGCTGGTTAAAAAGCCAGTTTTCCCTGAATCCAAAATCAACAGACTGTTCATTTGAAGCGATTGTAACCCCGGAAGAAATAGATTTTCCAGTTCCGCGGAAATTCGAATTTTCAACTTTCGCATAAAGAGAAATCGGCAAATCGTCTGAATCCTCAATTCCAGAGAAAGTCATTCCGAACTGAAGCGATGTAGTGCTCTGCTCTTCAACAGTAATAACAAGGTCAACAAGATTTTCTTCCGAACCCGAAACCGGCTCCGGAACAATGCTTGAAAAATACTGCGTGTTGTAAAGGTTTCTTAGCCCGGACATAATTTTATCGCGGCTGAAAACATCACCAGGCTCAATAGGAAGCTCCCTAAGGATTACATTTTCCTTGGTTTTCGTATTTCCCTTGATAATAATATTTTCAACATGCGCGCGTGAATGTTCTTTTATAGAAAGCGTATAGCTTACTGTCCGTTTTTCAGAATCCTTATTGACCGCCGGATAGAACTCATTCGACATATAGCCGTTTTCATAATACAAATTAGTTATTCCCGAAAGTCCTTCCTGAAATTTAGTCTGGTTGAAAACCTCGCCGTTCTTCAGTTTTATATATGAAAGAAGTTTTTCTGTCTTGAAAATCTCATTTCCAGAAATTGAAAGTCCGCTGTATGTATACTGCGCTCCTTCTGAAATAACAAAAGTCAGAGCAATTTCCTCGCGCTCCTTTTTTTCATTATATGAAGAATTTTCCAGCACATCGATTACTCTTGCATCTATATAGCCCTTTGTCATGTAATGAGCAACAAGAGCCTGCTTGTCGGCTTCAACAGAAGAAGGCTGATATGCGCCGTCCTTCAGGAATCCTTTTTCCTTCAGGGAGATTTTGCTTTTCAACGTTCTTGCTGAAAAAACTGTGTTGCCGGAAAAATTTATCTGGCTGACAATTGTTGAATTTCCTTCGTTTACAATAAATGTTACATCAACGCCCTCTTCCGAGTCGCTTGTTGAAACAGAAACTTTCGCTTCTATATAACCTTTTTTTATATAAAGATCGCGCAAAGCACGCTCGTCCACAAGCGCGTTCGCCTCGATATAAATATCGCCAGGCTTCATGGAAACAGTATCGCGCAGCTCGTTGTTGCGAATCTTTTTATTTCCCTTGAACTGAATCGACGCGACAACAGCATGTTCCTTGACTGTAAAAACAAGATTTACTTTTTCAGGATTCTTTGCGTCGTGCTTTGCATAAGGCTCGATATCCTCAAAATATCCAAGCGCATAAAGCCGGTCAAGAATGTCATTATAGAATTTCTCATCAAAAACTTTTCCGACAAAACTATTTGTTACGCCGGAAACTTCAGATTTTTTTACGCTTCTAAGTCCTTCAAAAGAAATTTCCGAAACCGTTTTTCCCCAGAACCAGTCCGAATCATCAGAGGCTTGCGCAAAAACAGCGGCAGCGGAGAAAAATAAAATAACTGAAAACAAAATCTTAATTTTTTTCAACATAAGGGACATTAGTGCAGCAACCACCTTTTTCTAAAATGAAAATTTCCATGAAAGCGTTACAGAAGTAGAAGACACAAATCTATCATTTCTAATTCCGTTTATATCAGGCGCCATATTCCATCTGATATTTCCGAAAGGCGCCTCGATTTCCAGACCGAATTCCGGACGGAAAACAAGACCGCCTGCCGTAAATTTGTCATCTACCTTAGTCTTGTCGTAAGACCAGTGCATAAGGGCATCCACATATAAAGAACTTCCAAAGTATTTACCAATATAAACAGTTGAGTTATCAAAAAAGTTACCAAATCCGAAACTAGAATTTTCTGAATCCTCTGTTCTGTCTAGCAGACCGTAATTAAGCGCATTCTGCAGAACATTTGTTCTAACGCTCAATATATCAAAATTAAGGAAATCACGCAACTTATTCTCTATTGAACGCCCGATTGTTGACTGAATCGCATAATCGCCAGTAGCAAACAGAAGCGAAGTCACGCGCTCCGAATCGCCAACCGCAATCTGGCCGAGCAAAGAACGGATTTCCGCCTCGGATTTTGCCGGAATCGAAGAGAACTGCGCGTTGAAATTCAAAAGATACTGGTTGTTCGCCGTAAGAATAATTCTTACATCATCTCCGTTGTCATCGCGCTCGCGGGTTTCAGCCTGAACACTTATAAGCGGATTGAACGTAGGATCGTTGCTGTTGAAACGCATTGAACCATTTTTCAGATAGAAATTCCTGCTCAAATAGGAAATATCCCCGGAACGGAACGCAAGCTCGCCGTCAAGCTCCATTTCTCCGTTCGACATATCGTATTTGAATCCAAAAACTGTATCCGGAACAAGAACAGCGCGCAAAAGCGGATCAAAAATGAATGTAACATGCTGTCCGAAATGCAGATTTATCTGTGAACGGGCAAACCAGTTCCGCTTAGGCGCAGGAAGAGCAAGCTCCTTTGTCTTAACGCTTCCAGTAACTTTTTTAAGGAAAACATCGCCTTTCACATCAAGATAATGATCTTCAAACGCAATATCAACATCCAGGCTAACATCACCAGTAAAACGCGCAAGCCGGATTTCAAAATCGCCCGGCATATACACATTCTTTGGGTTCCAGATGTGGCTTTCAAGGCGGCTGAACGACCAGCGGTCAAAATAAACATTCAAATCCGCGCATATAATATTGTCAGATTTTTTTACATAGCCGCGGGTTTCTGGAATTTGAATCTTGTTATGGTCAAAAATTATATGAGTTTTTGGAACAATAACGTGCTGCGACACAATTTTCGGAAGTGTAAAATCCGCCTGCGCTAAATAGAACGAACCAAGAAATTCCGGATCTGCCTTCAATCCTGAAACAGAAAGCGAGCCGTTCAAAATTCCGTTGTAAACCTTCAGCCTGGAAATATCAACATACTCAAAAAGTTTTCCAACATCCGCCTTCACATTTTCCACAGAAAAATCAAGCTTCTCGCTCTTTAAATTTCCCGAAACACTGAGCTGAAGCGGCTTTCCTTCCGCAATTGAAAAATCAACTTTTCCGTCATTGTAAATTGTGCCGGAAATTCCCTGCGCCTCCGAAGAATAAACCGAAGTTTCCCCATTTGAATGAAGAACCGTAAGATAAAAAGGAAATGTTTTCTTAAAAAGCGTTCCTGAAATTTTTTCACAGGAAAGACGGGCGGCAAATTCCGAAGGGAAAAATTTTCCTTCCGCAAGAACTGTGTCGGAAACTGAAAATTCCAGCGGCGCATGAACCGTCTGCTTTGAAACAGAAGCATCCAAATCGGCGTTTGCGCTTCCAGTGAAATTTTCCAGGTTGAACTGGGCGGAAATATTGCTCAGGGAAATATTGTTATAGGCAAGCTTGAAATTGTCCACCGTAAGATTTTTTTCCTCAACGAACGCGGAGCCGGAAATGTCTACTTCCTTTCCCGCCGACATCAGCGAAAGCTTCTCAACATTCAGGCCGGCGTACAGATTTGCAGGAATTCCAGAAAGAATAAGTGTTGCAGAAAGACGATTGTTCTCGCTTTCCTCTGCGGTAAAACGGCTAAGCCCAAAATTTTTGAAAACAACCTGGGAATTCAAATAGAAAGAATTTTTCAAATTTTCCGCGGAAAGAACATCGCCGTTCGGATTGGAAAGTTCCATTGAAATGTCAATTTCCTCCGTTGAAACCGGATTTTTAAGCTCAGTCCTGAACCTTGCGGAATCAAAAGACGAACCGTTCATATTCCAAAGAAATTCCGAAGTTCCTTCAATCGCAGAAAAATTATCAGAATACGATATCGCATCAAGGAAAATTCCGTATTTTGAAACATTTCCAGCTATATTCAAAACCGGGTTGAAAGAATACTTTCCGCTGGCCTCAAGCGCCTCGAAACGCGAAATTTTCACATTTATTCCGTCCTGCCCAGAATAAGTGAAGCTTGAATCCGCGGAAACTGTAAAAATCGCGCCGTTCACCCCGAAAGGAAATCCTTCCGCAGCGAAATTTCCCGAAACAAAAGCGCCGTCTTTCTTCAAATCGAAAACAACTCCGTAATCGCCGTTCACGGAAATAATTCCCGGCATAAAATTCCCGGAAAAATGATAAGGAATCGAATCGGCGTTCAGATCCGCCACGAAAAACGCGTCATCGCCGTCAGGAGATTTTTCATAAATGCCGGAAAGATGAACAAGTTTTCCGTTGTTCACAAAGTCAAATCGGTTCAAATTTAACGAAGAACTGTTTCCGTCAAACGAAATGTAAAAAAACTGCTTTTCATTTTTTGTGTTCGCAACAAAAGCGTAAGGAACATTGTATGAAATTTGAGAAAAATCAGTTGAAACAAAAAAATCCCCGTTGAAAATATAATTTGAAAGAAACGAAAATGACGATTTTCCAGGATTTTTTCCAAAATAAGAAACCGTCTGGGCCGCGCTGTCCAGATAAATTCCGCTTGAAGAAATATTCGCCTGCAGATATTTTGTGCCGCCGATGTAGCTTCCTTCAATTTTTATAATTCCGGCGTTTTCCGACTCTGAATGGAAATAATCCGAAACTTCAAATGAAAAATCGATTGAATCTTTTACAGGAACAACAGAAATCTGAAGCGCTGTGAGAGCCTTCTGGTCAAGCATAAGCTGCGGCGCAAAAGCCATAAAGCCGTTTTCAAGCGAATCAATGTAAAGCTCCGTGGAAACATTTGTTCCGTTCGGAAGTCTCAGCGCATTCACATCCAGCTCGCCTGAAAATTTAAATCCTTCATAAAGAAACGAGCCGTAGTAATCAACATCTACATTCGGACCGGAAATTTCCAGTTTTTCCACCGAAACGCTTTTTTTATCGCCTCTGAAAGAATAATTTCCAGAAAAACCGCCTGAATAAACCGCATCCGGAACAAGAACCGTTCCTGCGGAAGAATAAGAAAAATCCCCGCTCGAAAAATTATATCTTGCATCTGCGCCCAGCGAAAACGAAAGATTTTTTATTTTTTTCGCGGCCTCGGAATTTTTCCGCGATAAAACAACTCCGGCCGGCTTAAAATCTTTTGTCCTAAGGGAAAAAAACGCGTCCGCCGAGTCAAGCCCGAAAATTCCGTAAAAATAAAGCGGATATCCGTTCTGAATCGTCCTGACTTCAAAAGTCCTGTCTTTGTATCCAAGCAGAAAATTCAGCCTGGAAAGAGAATATTTTCCGTTTGTAAAATCTGTAAGCCTGAAAATTATCGAAGTTTCATCAAAATTATCAGGAATTGAGCCAGAAGCCGAAAAACCAAGAGAAAAATGGCTTCCGCTTTTTGAATAAGAAGCGCCGCCAGAAGTCCTGACCTGAAAAACTTCGCTTCTTGAAAGATACTCAAGAGTAATTTTCCGGAAATTTACCGCCGCGGACTCGTTTTTTCCAGAATAGACAAGCTGAACATTTCTTACAGAAACATTGAACGGAATCTGAGCCGCGATTTCTTTTAGTCCGCCCAGAGGATTTTCTTTCTGAGTTTTTTCCGGATTTTTTTTCTGCCGGGCGGAAATTTTTTCAAGGAACAAATTGTCCTTGTCAACCTCAATCACAATTCCATCTGCAGAAATATTTTTTACTGAAGAAATTCCACGTCCGCGCAAAAAGTCCAGAATGCTGTAGCTCACAACAATTTTTTTTACCTGCGCAATCCGCTTGCCGTCATTTGAATCAGACAGTATGATATTTTTTATCCGAAGTCCGGCAACAATTGAAGGAGAAAATTTTTCATAGGAAATGTTCATTCCGGTTTTTTCAGAAACAACATTTTCAAGCCAGCCGGTCGCTTTTTTCAGCTCGAAATAAACAAATGAATAAAGCGGCCGTACCAGCAATGCGGCGGAAATAATCACGAGAAGAAAAATTGTCAATGCAAGCGTTTCTTTTAACGACAGCTTTTTCATTTTGCAGCCAAGATATTGTAACTAATTTTCAAGATTTTTTATATAAAAACAAAGGAAGGAAACAATGATTTTAAAGAATTTTATAGTTTTTGAAGGAATAGACGGTTCTGGAACATCAACTCAAATCAAAAGGCTTGCAGAACGGTTCAACAAAGATGAAGTTTTTGTAACTGCAGAGCCAACTTCCGGCGAAACAGGAAAATTCCTAAGAAAAATGCTGAAAGGCGATTTTCAAGTTGATGAAAAAACAGCGGCTTTTCTGTTTGCCGCCGACCGCTGCGAGCATATTTTCGGAAAGGACGGAATAATTTCTCAGACAGAAAAAGGAAAAACCGTTATAAGTGACCGTTATTTTTTTTCAAGCCTTGCCTACCAGTCAGTTTCATGCGGAAAAGAACTTCCCGAACTTCTGAACAGCGTATTCCCGCTTCCGGAAATTCTTTTCTATTTCAAAATAAATCCTGAAATTTCAATTTCACGCGTAAACAGCCGCGGCGAAACAAAAGAAATTTACGAAAAAATCAGCTTCCAGAAAAAAACAGCCGAGCTTTACGACTCAATAATAAATGAATACAAAAACAGAAAAAATTCAGGAATGAAAATTATTGAAGTTGACGCCGCAAAATCAATTGAGGAAATAAGCGATTTCATCTGGAAAAATTTGTAAATTCCGTTTTTTTTTCTCCGATAAAAATAATGTGAAAAAGTCATTTTCCAGAATAATAAAATTTCTCGCCGCGGCCTTGATTTTCGCCTTTATGTGCGTTTCCTCAGCAAGCGCATATATGGTCAAGTACAAGGAAGACTGGTACCGGCTTTACCATGTGCACTACCAGCAATATCCAGATGACTGCATGGAAAATATTTACTGGCTTGAAAAAGCGGCTCAGGCAGATTTCGCAAATCCGCTTTACGCAAATGCAAAAATAGAAACTGAAAAACAATGGGAAAAATACCGCTATCTTTTTCAAATGCACATAAATTTAAAGCTTATCGAGCAGCATCTTAGGCTCGGACGGACTTTTGATAAAAAAACCGCGAAATTTTACGATGCTCCATGGAAAGATGAATACATAAGAAATCTTGAAAAAGCCCTGAGCTTCTACAATGCGGGGCTTTACTACTGGCAGGAAGCGCAGCTCTGGGCTGAAAAAGCGAACACAAAGGACTTCAACTTCATTTTCATCACAGATCTTCAGAACTGGGAAGATGAGCGCGAACGCATAAAAACCGGCGAGCTTGACTATGGAAAAATGCTACAGCGAGAAATTTCCCGCGTTGAAAATGTAAAAGCCGACTTCCTTGCAATGGATTCTAAAAACTATTAAAATAGACTTATGTCTTGTAGAACAGAAAAATTAGATATTACTTATTCAGCGATAAATCCAGGCACAGCAGTTACGAAAATAACTTTCACCGCTGGAGCTCCAGATTTAATTTCACTTTATGCGCCAGGAAATTCAGAAGGCAGAAGAAGATGCTTTGTAACAGACGCGACTGTAGCAACTCTTCCGGTGATGGAGCCATTCATCGCGTCATTCGAGGATGGCGTATGCGGCAATGATATTCTTATAATTCTTGGTTCCGGCGAGCCATACAAGACAATGGACAGCGTTCTTGAAATTGTGTCAAACGCAATCGATGCTGGATTTTCCAGAAAAGATTTATTTGTAGGAATCGGCGGCGGAGTTATCTGCGACATGACCGGTTTTGCAGCATCTCTTTTTAAGCGCGGAATCGCATGCCAGTTTGTGCCGACAACGCTTCTTGCCATGGTCGATGCTTCTATCGGTGGAAAAACAGGCTGCGACTTTAAAAACTACAAGAATATGGTCGGCGCGTTTTGGCCGGCTGAAGAAATTCATATTTTCCCTGAATTTGTAAAGTATCTTCCAAAAAGCCAGTTCCGTTCCGGTCTTGGAGAAGCGTTGAAAACAGGGCTTCTTTTTGACACAGAGCTGTACGACATTTTCAAAAATGAATCGGAAAAACTTCTTCAGGCTGACTCCGAGACAATTTTCAATGTTATAAAAAAATGCGCATCCGACAAGGCGAAAGTTGTTGAGCAGGATCTTACAGAAAAAAACATCCGTATGTTCCTGAATCTTGGACATACTTTCGGGCATGCGCTTGAAACAGTTGCCGGTCTGGGAAACATCACGCACGGAGATGCAGTCGCCTGGGGAATCGGAAGAGCGGTCTGCCTTTGCGCAAAACTTGAATACTGCAGGGAATCTTTCAAAGACGAAGTCATTTCTGTTCTTGAAAAATTCGGATGGTGCGTAGACGCAGTTCCTCCATTCATAGCTGGCGGCGGATTCAACGAACGAATCATCGAGGCTATGCAGAAAGACAAGAAAAACACTTCTTCAAAAATACGCTGCACTCTTTTGAAAGGTTTGTGCGAGCCGTTTACAGAAGAAATTGAAGATTCAGCTATACTTTCAGTCCTAAAATAGAAAATGACAGAAATTCAAAAAGAACATTATTTCGACTGGGCCGCAACAAGCCCGTCCGACAAAGAAATTTTAACTTCCTCACTGAACGAAACTCTTGAAAAATGGGGAAATCCGTCGAGCATTCATTCAGCAGGAAAAGAAGCAAAAGAACTTCTTGAAAACGCAAGAGCCACGTGCGCAAAAGCCCTAGGAGTTCAGCCTGAAACTTTGTATTTCACTTCGGGCGGAACAGAGAGCGACCACATTGCGCTGCTTTCTGTTTTAAACAGACAAAACAAAGGTCATGTGCTTTTCAGTTCAATAGAACATCCGGCAATCCGGGAAATGGCAAACGAAATGAAAAAATGCGGAATCAACGCGGAAGAAATTCCTTCAGACAAGGACGGAATAATTCAGCCGGAAAAAGTTGTTTCAATGCTGCGCCCGGACACGCTTTTAGTCTGCATAATGGCCGTAAATAATGAAACAGGCGCGATTCAGCCAGTTTATAAAATCGCAGACGCAATTTCAAAGACAACAGAAGGAAAAAGAAAGCCGAAACTCCACGTTGACTGCGTTCAAGCCGCCGGAAAAATTCCATTCAGCTTGAATTACAAAGGAATAGACAGCGCGGCGTTCAGCGCGCATAAAATCTGCGGCCCGCGCGGAATCGGGCTTCTGTATCTAAAAAATGCGCTGGAACCGTTTTTGCGAGGCGGCGGACAGGAAAAAGGAATCCGCTCAGGAACTGAAAATGTCTACGGCGCGCTTGCATTCAGCAAATGCCTTGAAAAATATTACATTTCAGAAAAAAACAAGGAAATGGAAGAACGTTTTTCCGCTCAAAAGAAATACTGCGCTGATTTTGTGAACGGACTGAAAGAACTCGGCTGCTGCTCGATAATTCCAAGCGCAAGAACAGAAAAAATGGATTCTTATTCACCGTGGATTGTTCAGGCTTCATTTAAAAATATTCCAGGTCAAGTAATGCTGCGCGCGCTCGATGCGGAAGGATTTTTTATTTCCACAGGAAGCGCCTGCTCAAGCAGAAAAAACAACAGGCCAGTTCTTGAGGCAATGCACATAACACCAGAGGAATCCGAAACGGCGGTGAGATTCAGCTTTGGCTCAGGAACAACAGAAAAGGCGATGAAAGAGCTTCTTGAAAAAGTTTCTGAAATCGCAAAAAAATTCAATTCTTGAAAGATGTGTTGATTATTTTTTATTTCTAAGATATTTTATAAGGAAAGCAGATTACATTTCTAAGGAAGGCAAAAATATGGGTGCACGTGGAGAACTTTATACAACAGAAGTTTATCTTGACAACCGTTCTTATTTTTTTAACGTAAAGGAAAATCGTACTGGAGATGTGTTTCTTCAGATTGTAGAAAGCAAAACCCGCGACGGTTCAGACGGAGAACGACATCAGATTGCAATTTTTGCCGATGATATGCAGAAAGTTCTTCAGGGACTTGACCGTTCATTAACTTACATTGAAAAAGACCGAAAAAACCGGGCAAAAATCAAAGCCGAGAAAAAAGCAGCTAAAGAAGAAAAGACAAAGCGTCTCTACCGTATGAAAATTGAAAATGAGCGTAATCCAAACGACGGAATAAAGCGCACCGGCCGAATCCACGTTGTTTCAAAACGCCCTAAAACAGAAGAAAATTCCACAGATCAGGAATAGCTTAATATCTGAACGAAAGCCGCTGAATTGGAGACGGTCCGATATTACGGCAGATTTCCCGGTGAGCTTTCGTTGGATAACCTTTGTGCTTCGCATATCCGTATTCTGGATAAAGTTTGTCCATCTCATACATTATACGGTCTCGGCCGACTTTTGCGATTATGCTGGCAGCCATTACAGCCGGATATTTTGCGTCGGCTTTTGGCTCGCATGATATTTTTCCGCATTTTATTTTCGGAACAGAAGTTCCATCCGCAATGCAGTTGATTTGGTAATCAGAAATATTGAGCTTTTCAGCCCATTCAGGCAATTTCAACAACATCATTTCAAACGCAAGCTGCATCGCATACATGCTTGCATTAAGAATATTTATTTTGTCAATTATTTCATGGCTTACAATTCCAATTCCCCAGCAAGCTTTTTCTTTTATAATAATTTCCGCCTGATTTCTTTTCTTTTCCGAAAGTTTTTTTGAATCATTTAATATTTCAATAGGAAAATCTTCCGGAAGAACAACAGCTCCGGCAGTAACAGGACCAGCCAGCGGGCCGCGGCCAGCCTCGTCCAAGCCGCATAATAAAACCGCCGCCATTAAAAACCTGCCTCTGAATTATCGGAATATTCAACTGAATGATTTTTTTTGTCCATGTAGACAGCAAATCCGTTTCCAGAACGATTTTTCAAATCTCCTGAAAATTCATTGCCAGAAATCGTAGAATATGTGTCAAAAAGCTCAGCCACACGCCCCAATGAAGCAGTTACCTTGCATTCAGAATTTTTCAGTTCAAAAAGTCCGCCTTGAACAGAAAAACCTACCGCCGTGTCAGATACAACCGCAATCCTGGAATTTTTTATGCTCAGCTTTGAATTAACTGCTGAAACAACGCATGAATAAGCAACGGATGAAGCAGTTATTCCAGACTTTTCGATATTCACCACAGAATTATCGGAATTTACAACAGCCACATTTTTTTCAAACAGGCCGCTGAGCTCAACATTGCTCATAAAAAGAACACCGCGCTCCACGTTGAAAACATTTGAAGACTTGACTGAAGAATCCTGCCCTTCAAAAGAAACCAACAAATCTGAAACAGAAAAACTTGAATTTCGTATGTCGAAATTTGTGCCTGCTCCAAGAACAAGCCTTGCATCTTCAGAACCCTGAATAGAACAGTTTGAATTTATTAAAATCCGTTCATTCGGAACAAGAACTTTTCCTTTAACATTTATACGCACAAAACGGCTTTCATTTATGAATGGAACAACATCCAAAAATGAAGCATAAGGCGAATTTTTAGAGCCATCCGCATTCTGCATCATTTCTGAAGAAGAAACCGTGCCGTCAATATAGTAGTTGCAGGCATCAATCACAACTGAATATTCTGAAACCTTGCTTTTATTTCCTTGAGGATCCACGCAGTATGCCAAAATTCTGTATGCCACCGCTCCTTCAGAAGACGCAGAAAGAGAAAAAGTTTTCTTTGCAAGAGGCGAAAATTCCTTATCGGAAAGCTCGAAAAGCGCAGAATTTGAATCAACGGAATAATCCTCTCCAAGAACAACCGGCCCCGAAAAATTCGCATAAATTTGATTGTTTTCAGGCGATTCAATTGTAACCGACGTATTTTTTCTGACGAATTTTCCTGGAACAGAAGCCGAAATAACCGGCTGGGCAGGATTTTTCTTGTTTACAGCAAACGGAATTTCAATTTTTCCTTGAAAAACTGAGTCAAAATAAATTCCAGCCTCCAAAGTTCCGCTGAAACGGTCGCCTTTGAAAGTATCAATTGCAATCTGGTCAAAAAGCTCCGAAGAATTTCCATCCGAATCAAGAATTCCGAATTTGTATCCGTCCTGGCCTTCAAAAGAAACTGAAACAGCCCCGCCTTCAAGTTTTTCTGTCCGAACCTTAGGTTTCGGAGGAAGAACATAGAATTTCACGATATTTTCTTCAGAATACGCAACATCCTGCCATGAAATCATATGGCTTGCTTCCCTGTCAAGAAAAACAGAATCCTTGGGAAGCGACCACCAGCCGTCATCAATTTTATAGATTTTTTTTCTGTCCTTGAAAGTTACGTTTGACCAGTCAGAAATCTCAAAAGGAACATCTTTCCGCGAGTAAAGCCCCGTAACGGCGGAATGAACATTTATCACAAAACGCCACTTCGATTTTCCGTCTGAAACTGTGCACGGAATCTGCCTGGAAATGACAGAATTTCTGCTTATTGAAAGTTCCCTTCCCGGCTCGAATTCATAATCTTCCGTTCCGAAAGCAAATTCAAGCGACGAAGGAATTGAAAAAACATTTCCGCATTCATAGTCTGCTGTTCCGCTGGAATTTATTGTTTCAACAAATCTGCGGGCTTCCTCATCTTCCGGCAAAGAAGCAGAAGCAACTTCATAGTCAATTTTTTCAAGCTTCCTGCCGCCATTTTTGTCCACCACAACTACAGAAACTGAAACCGCGCCGTCCAAATCAATAAGAACAGGACCATCGTAAGCAATTCCCGAAGTTTCAGGATTTTCCCCGCTAAGCGAATAGTAAACACTGCTTGAAGCTGGAGCGGAAACAACAAGAACCTGCTTGTTCGCCCAAGTTCCATTCACCGGGTTCAAAACTTGCGCGCCTGCGAAAAAAAGCGGCAGAAAGAAGAAAAAAGCAACTGTAAAAAGCTGAAATGTTTTTTTCATGTTTATTATTTTTCACCGAACAAAGATCCAAGAACTTTTCGTAATTCCGGATCCTGCTTGAAGTAATTTTCCTCAAGCTCCTTTGTTGAAAGACCAACCAGCTCATGGCTCATATAATGAATCCAGCGGTCATTTTCCGGGCTGTCTATTACAAATTTTCTGCACCAGTAGTCCGGTTTTACAGGAGGCTGCTCCTTATATTTGAATTCCTTGTAGTCATGAACAACAACCTTGATGTTTTCACGAGGAACTCCGTAATCATAAAGAATGTTCACAAGGGCATCAATTGTGTTTCCAGAATCATAAATATCGTCAATGAGCATAATCTGGTCGCCAGGACGAAGATTTTTCGGAGGATATGTCCAGCCGTCTACATAAACACGCGGAGTATTTTTTTTGATGTCTGTGTATGAGCGCGCCACAACCGCCGCATACAAAACAGGATGCTTGTCTTTTCGGACAATCTTGTAATACTCGCTTATAACATTCGACATATAAGCGCCGCCGCGAAGAGAACAATAAATTACATCCGGAACAAAATGATCCTCATTGTAGATTTTGTATGCAAGTTTCAATGCATCATTACGAACTGTATCATAGTTTAAAAATTCTTTTATCATAGCACTTATTATAAATCAAAAACTACTGATTGACAATTAAGTTAAAATCGCCTTTCACAAGATAAAAATCATATTTTGTTCCAGTTATCGCCTGGGCGCAAATTCTTTTGTTCACGCCAAATCCATTTCCCGCGGCAATTTCAGCCGCTTTTCTTGGCATTTTAGAAACACGCTGAACAGAATACTCAAGGTCAGACAGAAAATGCTGCACAGATTTCGAGGAATTTTCAGCCAAATCAGAGCGGACAACAAGCACCGAGCCGGGAATCATCGTTCCGTAGCCAAAAAACATCCCGCACTGCTCCTGCAAATCCATCGCTACCCTTGCATTTTTAGTCCGGTTAAAAATATCAGAAACAGCCGGCTCCGACACAAGAACATATTCAGCCTTGTTCTGAACAAATTCCGAAACAAGTTCCGCCTGGCTGCTTCTTGAAACAATTTCAACGCCGGCAGAACCTTCTTCAACAGGAATTGAATTTTTTTCCAGCAGATTCAGCAGAAGATTGTACGCAAAACCTTCGCCCGCAACATAAATTTTATTTCCAATCAAATCTGAAAATGAAACATTTCCTTTCCGCCTTGAAACAATTTTGAAATCAATATCGCTCACAACAGCCAGAATCCGGACTTGACCGTTTGCCGCCTCTGCAAGTTTTTCTGCGGATTCAGCGGAAACAATGGTCGCATCAACAAAGCCCTGCTTCATTTTGTAAAAAAGCTCAAAAGGATTGCTGAAAAAAGAAAAAGAATAATTCTGGCTGGAAGAATTTTCAGAATTATCTGCATACATAAAAGCGAACGGAACAGCTTCCATTCCTCTTAAAATTCCTATGTTTATTTTTGAAAAAATAAAACTTTCCGCGCTGAAAAAAAGAAAAAACATAAAAAACAACGGCTTTTTTTTCATATAGAAATAAATTCTCCTTAAAAATTGTCAGGATTTTCTGAAAATATCAAGAGGCTTTTCCTTTCCGGCGTTCAACGCGGGAATTACAGAAACAACCAGCGAAAGAATCATGACAGAAACACATACAAAAAGAAGTTCACGGAACGGAATTGAAACTGGAATCGTCGTCAAATAATAAGCCGGATCCAAAAGATGAATGGCTGAAAAATTTTCCGCAGAACCGCCGGAAAAAACATAAACCAGCCTTGAAAAGAAATTCACGATTTTTTCTATAAAATAAACCAGCTCATTGGCATTCACAGAAAGCAGAAGGCCAACAGGAAGCCCGGTTAAAATTCCGCAGAAACCGCAGAAAATTCCTGCCGCCAAAAAAGAAAACGTAATTCCGCGGCTAGTTCCGCCGATGCTTTTTAAAATCGCAATTTCACGCCGGCGCTCCATTACAAGCATAACAATAGCGGAACTGATGTTGACCGCCGCCACGAGCACGATAAGCGCCATAATAAAAACCAGAAGAACTTTTGTTGAGGAAAAATTTTCAAACTGGCTGGAATTCAGCTCCTTCCACGAATAAAAAACACCGTTTCCAAGGCTTGCCTCTTCACATCTGCTTTGAATTTCCGGAAGTTTTTTTGAGAAAGTTTCAGAAGTTTTTATCATCACAGAAAAATTCGCCGCCGGACGCGGAATCACAGAAAATCCAGTTTCAAGCGGAATAAAAATCCAAAGCGCATCCATCTCCTGGTAGCCAGAAGAAACAACCGCCGCAACTTTAAAAACTGAAACCTTAGGCGAAACTGCGCCGTTTTTATTGATATTCGTTGTTATCAGACGGAATGTGCTTCCTGCCTTCAAATTCAAAAGCTCAGCCATTTTCGCGCCGACCACGGCAGATTTCTTGTCGGAAACGAAAGATTCAATGTCGCCGTCAAAAATTTCAAAAAGAGTTGAAAAATCATTGTTCCTTAAAAAAATTTCCGGTTCGACCGCCCTGATTCTTGCACCTGTGCGGTAAGATTTTCCGGCGGCAAGTCCGTCGCTTTCAATCTGCGGAAAAGCTCCTGTTACGCCAGGAACATTTTCAAAAAGTTTTGCATACGCGGTGAATTTTTCGCTGGATTCGGCAAAAGCGCTTTTCCGAGAGATGAAATTTTCCAAATCGCTTGTGCTAAGCCCGATAATACGCTGAATCATTCCGCTTATCATTCCGTCTGAAACAGAAAGCACAACAACAAGAGGAACAAGGCTGATTCCAATGCAGGCTATTGCGCCGGCAATGCTTCTTCTTGCAGAAGATTTTTTTAAGCTACGGGGAAAAATCAAACGGCTGGCAAACAACAGAGAAGATTTGAACGTCATTTTTGTGTCCCGTCTTTTTTCAAGTCAATTTTCTGAAGAGCGCCGGAATTTATAGAATAGCAGATATCGCCTTTTTTTGCCAAATTCTGGTCATGCGTTACAAGAATCAAAGTTTTTTTATATTTATCCGCCATCTGGAAAAGCAAATTTCCAATAAGAGCCGCATTTTCAGGATCAAGATTTCCAGTTGGCTCGTCCGCAAGAATAAGCTCCGGGTCATTTATAAGAGCGCGCGCAACCGCAACCCGCTGCCGCTCGCCGCCGGAAAGCTCGCCAGGAAGATGGTTCAGCCTGCCTTCAAGCCCTACGTCGCGGAGAAGATTTTCCGCCTTTTCAACAGCTTTTTTCTTTGGCATTCCAGCCATAAACGCCGCCATATAAACATTTTCCAAGGCCGTAAAATCTTTCAGAAGGTAATGAAACTGAAAAATCAGCCCGAGAAAACTTGAGCGGTAAAGCGCCTGCTCCTTTTCAGAAAGAGAAGTTACATTCCACGGACCGGCAATAACAGTTCCAGATGTTGCTGAATCAATGCTTCCAATTATATTCAGAAGAGTGCTTTTTCCGCTTCCGCTCTGGCCAGTTATTACAGTTTTGCTTCCTTCCTGGACATTAAGATTAAGATTCTTAAAAATTGTAAGTTTTTCATTTCCGTTTGAATACGTTTTTTCCAAACCGCTGATTTTCACCAAATCATTCATCGTGAAGAACCTCCGAAACTTTTAAATCAAGGACATTTTTGCTTGCCTGCCAGGCCGCCAGCAGCGGAGAAGCCGCGCCAAAAAGAGTTATTGCAAACACTTCATGAAATATTATTTTAGCCGGAATCTGGGCAAAAACCGTAAACATATAATTCTGGGTCAAAAATCCTGCGAAATCAAAAATCGGCTTTATATTAACACAAATCAAAAGTCCAAGGGCGAGCCCCAGAAAAGAACCCGCAGCCCCGCTTGTCAGTCCGCGAGTAATAAAAATCGCCTTGATTTCAGATTCAGTTCCGCCAAGCGCGGAAAGAATTGAAATTTCCTGGCGCCGTTCAAAGACAAGCCTTCTCATTCCGTTATAAATATTTATTCCAACAACAAGAAAAATAATGCACACAAGAAGCATTAGAATATTTTTTTCAATTCTTAGCGCTCCAAAGAAAGACTTGTTGAATTCCCGCCAGGACTGAATTTTTATTTCAGGGAATTTTTCTTTGATTTCAGAAAGCGTTTCAACATCTTTTTCATAGTTTTTCAATTTTATGCTGAAAAAAGGCTCGGCTTCTTTTCCAAAATATTTTTCAGCGGACTGAAGGCTTATAAAACTGTAGGCCTGCTCTATGTCGATATAATTGCACGAAAAAATTCCAGCCACAGTAAACTGGCGGTTCCGGGAAATCAGCTCAACATCTTTTCCTCCAGCCAAAGCTAGAAGATTCACCACAGAACCGACTGTAACGCCCAGCTGGTTCGCAAGCGCTTTTCCAAGCACAATCCCATCTTCGCCAAGGTTGAATTTTCCAATAATCATTTTCACCTGGCCGCCGAAGCCTTTGTCTATGCTCAGAATATCAGGTTCCACTGCGCGGACAACAGCCGCCGCCTGCTTATTGTTTCTTCCAACAATAAGTCCCTGTGACTCGTAGAACGGTGAAACGCAATTTATTCTTGGATTTTCATTGCAAAAATTCAAAAACTCAGAAACCTGTGGCTCAGGAATTTCAGAAGCCCGCAGGTGAGCTGAAGAAATTTCCATAATCGGATTTATAGAAAAAGCCTGAAATCCATTCATAACGCTAACAACGGAAACAAGAGTCATAACGCCGAAGCAAATTCCAAGCGTTGACAAAATATTTGTTGCCGAGGAACGTCCGTGCCGGTCAATTTTTGCAAAACGCCGGGAAACTTCAAAAACCCATTTTGCCGATGATGAAAAATTTCTGCTAGCTTTCATAATTCTGGACGCTCCTGACAGAACCATTCAAATAAAGCAAGTCTTTTTTCCGCCGGCCTGCCTCAAAATATGATTCAACAACAAATCCGCCGTCAAAATTCATTGTTGTAACATAAGAATCTTCTGAACTGTAAACCGTAGAAATCCGGAGCTTTTCATTTTCATAAAAATAGTGGTCCGGAAGCCCCGCTTGAATTTTGTATTCGTAGACATCTTTCTTTGAATCAGTTTTTACGATTTTAGATTTGTTTTTATTGTACGAATATTCTTCAGAATATTTTTCAAGAATTTTGCCGCTTTCAGAATATTTCCATTCAGTTCTGCTGGCTAAAATGAATTTTCCTGAAGATGCGCCGTCTTTTTTGTAAAGCTCATAATTTTTTGAGCTGAGAATCCGTCCGTTCTTGTCATAAAAAATTTCATGCTGTTCATTGTCTGAAGAAAAAACACTTGAAACTGGTTTCGAACCATCCGAATATTTGAATTCCTGGACACCCGAAATTTTTGACGAGGAAATTCCTCCTGAAATATCCCAGTTTTCCTTTTTCACAAGGCGCATTTGTTCATCATAATAGCTGCGGACCGCTTTTTTTCCGTCTGATTTTACAATTGTTCCGCCGGAAATGTTTTTCTGCACGGAAAGATTTTCATCATCAAAAGAATAAAGGGAAAGAGTTTTGTCCTCGTTAAGATATTTTTTTTCCGAATGAGATTCTGCTTTTGCCAAATTATTGAACACAGCGCCGGCAATTTCATCAATTTCTTTTTCCCCGGAATTTTCAAGAATTTCTGAAAGCGAAGAATATTCATCCGGCTGGCGAGCGGAAAAATTGCCGCCGTCCGCAAAAAGCCTTGAAATCCATTTTCCATCATCCGCTGACGAGTCATAATCTTCAAACGAAAAAGAAATTTCCGGAATCTGAAATCCCAGGGATTCACCAAGAGGAACCGGTCCCTGCTCAAAAGTCCACACAGGAAGGCTCAAAAATTCTGTCCACAGATTGAATTTTACATTCTGCGCATGCAGCAAAGCGGCTGAAAAAAACAAAATTATAGTGAAAATTCGTGGATTTTTTTTCAAAATGCCTGATTCCTTTTTAATTTCAAAAAATTAAAGTCCCAGAAAATCATCGATATATTTTTCCGCGGAAAACCGTGAAATGTCTTCATATTTTTCACCGTTGCAGACAAAAGCAACCGGAATTCCAAGTTCTTTTCCAATTCCAACGGCAACTCCGCCTTTTGCAGTTGAGTCATATTTTGTAAGAATCACTGCGTCAAGCTTCACAGCCTCGTTGAAAACTTCAGCCTGCCTTAACGCATTCTGGCCGGTGGTTGCGTCAATCACAAGAATTTTCTTGTAGCAGCCAGAAGTTGCCTTCTGCGAACAAATTTTATCAATTTTCTGAAGCTCCTTCACAAGATTTTCCTTGTTATGAAGCCGGCCGGCTGTATCAGCAAGAACAAGCCCGTTTCCTTTTGCCGCACTTGCTTCCGCCGCATCAAAAACAACCGCCGCAGGATCAGAGCCATGCTGGTGGCTTACAACCCGAATTCCAAGCCTTTCGCCATGAAGATTAAGCTGCTCAATCGCCGCCGCCCGGAACGTGTCCGCAGAAGCCATAACTATATTTTCAACGCCGTGTTTCTTGTAATAATTTGCAAGCTTCGCAACAGTCGTTGTTTTTCCAACGCCGTTCACGCCAAGAACCATCCAGATATTTGTTCCATTGGAATCTGGCGCAAGCTCAGTTTCCTTTACATATTCAAGAAGCATTTTCTTAAGTTCAAGCTTTACCTTCGCTTCATCTGAAATACGCTCTTTTCTGCAGATTTCCTCAAGTTTTTCAGAAAGTTCGAACGCTGTTTTCACGCCGACATCGCCTTCAATAAGATTGTCAGCAAGCTCGTCAAAAAAATCAGAAGAAAGCTGGTTTCCCTTGAAAAGTCTTTTTATTTTATCCTTGAACGATTCTTTTTCCATTATTTTGCTCCGTTATTGTTTTCCGCTGGATTTTCTATTTCTTCAATTTGATTGTTTTTTTCAGTTTTTTCATTTTCAATCTGCTGCAGAAGAATTTGCTTTTCTTTTTTGCTCAAAGGCTTAGCCGCTTTCGGCAGAACATTTTCCGCCGCCACAAGATATCTTATCAATTCATAGACAAAAAATGCGCCCGCCGTGGCAGAAACTCCAATCATAACATTTGATGCTGTCTGCCAGCTTTTCGCCTCGTTGTATGAAATATCAAAATTGCTGTTGTACGCCTGGCTTTTTGCATAGGAATTTCCGTAAACATAAAAAGTTGGAACCAAAGAAACTATAAGCGCGCTGTAGCTCGCGTACATCCAGCGGCGGCGTTTTTCAATGTAGTCGCTTCGGTCAAAAGGCTTTGCATTCACAGAAAGAAAATCTCCATTCTTCAGAAATTTCGCCGGAATCAAGAAATCCGCGGAATTTCCGCCTGAATCAGCAAAATGGCCTAGAACATTCTTGTTGTTCACCTTGATAGTTCCAAAAGGATTTTCAGGGCTTACAGAACCGCCGAAAATTCCGTTTCCAAAAATATCACCGGAATAAGGCTTCTGAAGACGAATTTTCACTTCACCGTTCTTAGTTTCCTTCATTTCAACATCAACCTTGAAATTCCGGCTTCCAGAAAATCCATAGCTTGCGGAAACTGTATCAAATCCTTCAGACGCAAAAACAACCGTATGGACACCGCTCTGAACAATTATCGGCCGGGAAATATTCCTGTACACAACGCCGTCAATCGTTACAGCAAGCTTTTCCAGCGCATTTTCAGGAGCAACTGAAATTTCAAGAAAAACCGGCATGCTGTCGGCAATTTTTGGCGTTATCTGCAGGGCAAGCGAAACCGCAAGAAGCCGCAGATTTTCAACAGAACCAACATCCACCGCGCTTCCTATGAGCCGCCCGCCCGGATACTGGTACAGCGAAACCGCGCACGAGACATATGTTCCGTAAACGGTCACAGTTCCTGTAAGAAGGCCATTTATTTTCGCATCGACACAAGCCTTTTCAAAATCATAGGAAGAATAGCCCTGGGAACGTTTTTCTTCTCCGGCGTCAAAGAATTTTGTAAAATCATTCTGGTAAAGGGAAACATTTTCAATAACAGGCCTGTCGTCTGTATTTTTCGCCATTTCCCTGAAAAGCTCGGCAAATTTATTTTTTTCCTGCCGCTCCTCTACAACAAGCCCGTCGTCAATCCGCTTTCTTCGTTTTTCATCCTCTTCAATCTGAAAGGCATATTTTTCATTTTCTTTTTTAACAGCGGAAAGATTTTCATCAATTTTTTTTTGAATCTCACTGATTTTCTTTTCAGATTCCTTCAGCTTCATTTTAAGTTTTCTTGAAGAATAATCGTTCAAAAGAATTGAATCGCGCGACTTCACTTCCTTTGAAAGCTGAAGAAAAAGATCAATTCTTGCCTTCTGAAGGTCATAAAGCGAGCGGTCAAGCATTTCACGCCCGCGCGGAGTCCGCTCAAGATTTTCTGAAAGCTGCTCAAGAATCAGAGCCGGCAGCGTTGAATTTATAGATTCAAACGAAGCCGAACTGTTTTTCTGCGACAAGGTAAATTTTTCCGCCGCCAGAACCCATTTTTTCTCAGAGTCAGCGGCCTGCGCTGAAAAAACAAAAACGAGCAAGGCAAAAAAAGAGAAAATCAGTTTTCTGCAAAAAAGATTAAACGTCGTCGTCGGAAGCCCCTGAATCCATCGGAAGCCCCTTCCACTGCGCAAGAAGGTAAGCGTCCATAAACTGGTCGATATCACCGTCCATAACCGCCTGAATATTTCCAGTTTCACATTTTGTGCGGTGATCTTTCACCATTGTATAAGGCTGAAAAACATAGGAACGAATCTGGTTTCCCCATGAAATATCCTTTTTTTCAGCGCCGAATTTCGCATTTTCCTTTTCTTTCTGCTCGCGGTAATACTCGTAAAGACGCGCCCGGAGCATGCTCATGCAGGCCTGGCGGTTAAAAATCTGGCTGCGCTCGCTCTGGCAGGCAACAACAATTCCCGTAGGAATATGAGTAAAACGAACCGCGGAATCAGTCTTGTTCACATGCTGACCGCCCTTTCCGCCCGCGCGGTAAGTGTCAACCCGCAAATCTTCCGGCCGGATTTCAACTTCAATAGAATCATCCAGAACCGGGAAAACATAAACGCTCGCAAAAGATGTGTGACGGCGCGCATTCGCATCAAAAGGCGAAATTCTTACCAAGCGGTGAATTCCCGCCTCGCCCTTCAAATGTCCGTAAACATAATCGCCGTCAATCTGCAAAGTCACAGATTTTATTCCGCCTTCCGCTTCCAGCATATCAACAACTTCAATCTTAAAGCCATGACGTTCAGCCCAACGTGTGTACATTCTGCAGAGCATTCTGGCCCAGTCCTCGGCCTCAGTTCCTCCAGCCCCGGCATGAATCGTAATAAACGCCGGCGAATCATCAACTTCACCGGAAAGAAGATTCAAAATATTCAGCTCGTCAAACTGTTTCCGCGCCTTTTCAAGCATTGAGCGAACCTCTTCCTCGTCGCCAGGCTCGCCGCTTTCTTCCGCCAGCTCATACATCGCCTGAATATCGTCATAATCGCTCAAAAGCTGCTTCCACGGCTCAACACGGTTCTTCAGCTTACGGATTTCCGCCATGACTTTCTCGGCTTTCTCGTGGTCATCCCAAAAACCATCCGCCTCCGTAAGCTTATTCTTCTCATCAATTTTCTTCTGAATCGCCTCAGGCTCAAGACGGTTCCAAACACCATCAATATCTTCCTTCAGCTGCGCAATCGGCATCTTAAGTTCTTCGAGCATAATTTTCTCTTTTCGTTTAAATATCTACTAATTTTATAGATTATTTTGCCTTTAGTAAACAATAGATTTTCTCTTGAATTTTTTAAGGGCGAAGCCTCGCCCTACGTCTCAAACTCACGCCGCTGCGCGCCGTTCCTTTTCACCTACCCACTCTGCGGGCTCAAACGCCGCCCGCAACGCCTGCTTTTTCAAACAATTTTTTTATGTGGCGCAAAACAGTATCATTACCATAATATTTTTACAGGATACTTCGGTATAATCGTATCGCGAGTAATGATACAAAAATCATTTTGTAATGCCTGTGAAATAATGATTCTGTCAAAGGGATCATTATGAAATTTAGGCAATTTTTTTATTCCTTCGATTTCTTCCGACAAGATGGAAATCACTTGAATTCCCCTCTCTTTACAAATTTCTTCAATTCTCGGAATATCAGACTCTATCACAAGTTTTCCAATGCTTTGCTTTATAGCTATTTCCCAAAATGAAACCACACTCACGAACAATTCCCGTTCCAAAGTTATTATTTTCCTTGCAGATTTTGAAAGCTCATTTGGATTGCACAAGCTGAAAATAAGCGCATTCGTGTCAAGCAAATATTTCACATATACTCCTTAAAACACTCTGGAGTATCGTCAAAATCGGAAGCCATATAAAAACCTTTTTCCAAACCGCCAAGCTGTCTCACAAACGGCTTTTCTGCCTTTTTTTTCTGGGCAAGAAGTTTTTTTACTTTTTCAAAAATCTTTGTCAATGCAGGAACATCAAGATTATCTAATTCGCTATTAAAATATTCAAATGCAAAATCGCTCATTTTTTCACCTCCATATTTCTATAATATAACACAATTTTTAATATCAGAAAACATTACCTTAGCCACTTGTCCAGCACAGCCTGCTTTTTCTGCGGACATTCTGCCATAACGCGCTTTGCGGCTGTAATTTTTTCTTCAAGCGCGAAGATTTGAGCAACAATCCGCTGCTGTTCAGAAATAGGGGGAACGGGGATTTTTAATGCAGAATATTGTTGTGCATTAATGTTCGGCTGTGCTGTTCCGCCACGTGTATTCTTTGCCCAAGAAAGGTATTCATTTGTATGTGTAAAAATTATCAAATATTCTGGAAGAATTTTCTCTTTGTGCGGAGTAAATTTTATCAGATAACCTGCATATAAAGCCTTGCCAACTTTATCAGTGTATAAAAATGTTTTTCCTGCTGTTGCTCCACTCCGAGCAAACAAAACATCACCATTTTTCAAAATATATTTTTCATCAATAGTTTCTGCAGTTTTCCAATCATCATTCAAGTTGCCATCATCATCAATATCTGTAATTCTAATATACCGATAATCATTATATGGATTGCCTTCTTTTGCAGCTGTATTTGCACCGTACATTGGTGGCTCACACAAATCTCCCAGCAGTTTTTCCTCTCCCTTCATATTTTCCATTATTTCAGAGATTTTTACCTTTACGTCTGAAATTTCTTCGTCTGCATTCTGATACTCTGAATCAATGGCTTCACATTCCGCCGCGATGGATTTTTGGACATCAACCGGAGGAAGTGGGATTTTCATTTCAGATAAATTACTAGCAGAAATCGAAGGAGGATTAGAGTTTGAAGCAATGTCTGATAGCGTAATTTTTGAAACAAAGTAATTAAACAAAAATGAATGCATCAATGTATTTTCGTCAATTGTCCATAGTGCCATAGTATTGTTGTCAATAGCAGCTTTCCGACCCAATAAACGCTTTTTATTTGTATGAATTGCCATTCCAACTTTAGGAAATACAATCGTGTTCTTATCAAAAATTGTCGCTTTTATTTTTTTAGTAAGGATATCTTCAGCAACATAATTGTTTGAAATATTCATCACACTCTCATTTCCAACTGTATTCATATCTCCAACTTTGAAAAATGGGATATCGGAAGGATTTGTATTACCTTGATAAATTTCTTTAAAAGTATCTCCTCCTTTTATTTTACAGTAATCCCCCAACTTCACAAGCGGAAACTTGCTTTCAATCTGCGCCGGCGCGCTCTGCACGCTTGTTTTTATCGCCTTGTCAAAAGTTGTGCGGCTAAAGTCAATCATATCTTTAAGGGCGTTGGCTGCTATGTATTTGCCGCTGCGGTAAATTCCAAGAAACGAGTCTTTTACATAGCGGGCTATGCTGTGCTCTTCATCGTGAATGTTATACAAAAGTCCGCATGAATCCTGCGGCGCGGCGCTTTTAATTTTTATTCCCTCGTCGCCTTTGCGGTTGCTCCAGCTGTATCCCAAAAAGGCTTCCTGCTCGGCGTTGTCGCTTGGAGCCGTTACAACCAAGGTCTGCTGCTTATAGACGAGCGCAAAATAATAGAGCTTTTCTTTTTCAATCTTCAGGGCGTAATCATAAAAAGCCTTGTTCCGTTTTTCCGCCTTGAGTTTTTTAAAATCTGCGCTTTCTTCAAACTCTTTTACATACATTCCAAAATAATGATGATTTTTGTACTGCGTGTATTCTTCTGTGATGCGGACTGCTTTTATAAACGCAACGTAATCTTCTTTTGAAACATCAATTTTTTTGCAGTAGGAATTTAAAATTTCCTTGTCGCTTGCCACTTTTAAATCTTCATTTTCAAAAACTGCAGATACGTTGTCTTTTGCAATTTCACTTTTTACAGGCGGCTCGCTGTTTTTCTTCAAATAAAGGATAACGGTATTTGTTCCTGTTGCGCCGAATGTCTTGCTTCCAAGCTGAACAATTGCGTGAACGGCAAAATTCTTCAGGATTTCTTCGCGCGCTTTTATGTAGCTTGCGCTTGAATTGCTCAAGATTGAACTTGGCAAAATAACAGCGGCAATTCCGTTCGGTTTTAACAGCTGGGCAATGCGTTCTACAAAAAGGGTTTCAATTTCTTTTCCGTCTTTTGAAATAAAGTCTAAAAGTTTAAGCTCATTGTTCTTAAGCTCCAGATGATTTTTAAATGCGCTTACGCTGTACGGCGGATTTGCCACAAGAATGTCAAACTGTCCGTTTTCAATCACGATTTTTTCGTTGTGGTTGTCAAGGCCGTCGCCAAAAACAATATTTCCGTTGTCCGCTCCGTGCATAAACATAGAAATTTTGCTCACACGGGCAAGGCGGTAGTCTTTTTCTATTCCAAAAATGCAGTCGCGCTCCCAGCCTTTTTCCGCCTTCAGCCCTTTCTGGTTTATTTTTTCATTTATCTCGCGGAATCCTTCTGTCAGAAAGTGCCCTGCTCCGCAGGCATAATCAATCATTTTCGGATAGCGGACTTCATTTTTTTGTTCGCCCTCAATAATATTTTCAAGCGGCAGACATTTCCAGATAAAGCAGGCAATTGGTATGGGCGTAAAAAACTGACCTTCATTCTGCTTGAATCCCTTGTTCAAAAGCTGCTCGAACATATCGCCCAAAAGCTGCAGCTCGTTTGAGTCAATAATCCTGTATTTTTGAAAAAGCTCTACCATTTCAACCAGAATTTTTCCGTTCTGGTAGAAAAGTTTTTTGTTGTGAACATCTTTAAATGCAAAATCGTTGTTCGTATAAAACTTCAGCTTGTTAATCGTTTCGTTCAGTTCGGCTTCCAGCTGCGCGCGGTTTTCTTCAAGCGCGTTTTTCATCACCTTCTTTACATAGTCGTCTTCCACATAAAAAACATCTTCCTTCATAAACTCTTTCATTCCATAATGATGAAGTTTCTGAAGCCTGTCCTGCATTTTCTGGTATGTGTCCGTTCCGGTTTTGTACTGGAATTCAACTTCATTTTCCGGAGTTTTTGTTTTTTCGTCATAGAGCTTTGCAATGAAAAGCGCGACCAGGCGGTTAAAGGCATTTTCCTTGTCGCTCACATTGTTGTGGCGCAAAATTTCTTCAAACTGATTTACGATTTTATCATCGCGGCTAAAATCCACAAGGCGCTTTTTTTTCAGCGGAAGCACACCGATGTCATACGCTACAGTTTCATCGTCAAAAATAATGTCGCCAAAGAATTTCTGCTCATAAGTTTCTTTCCATACTTCAAAAAGGTCTTCTACCGTGGCGGCATTTTTATAAAGCTTTAAAGATTTGTCATCTTTTGCAAGCTCCATAAAGTTGGCATCGTCGGAACAGTTCACGGTTGCAGAAGCAGAAGTTACTTTTTGAGCTTCATCATCAAAATCGCTTGCATATAAAACAAGCCATTTTGCAGCCTTGGACTGCTGCCAGTATGAAAAAAGCTGTCCGCCGTCGACCTTCATATTGGAAAGTTCCTTTTTATATTCTCCGCCGGCTGTCTTACATTCAATAATGCACAGATACGGAGAGCCATCCTTGTTCTTTACACAGATATCTGCCTTGCCGCTTTTTCCGCCATGCCCCAAAGACCAGCGTGGTTCAAGCTCAATATGCTCAGGCCTGTAGCCTTTTTTCAAAAGCCGGGCAACACATTCAAACACAACGAAATTTTCCGGGTGCGAAAAATTGCTTGTTGTGCCGTCGTTTAATTCAAAGCCCTTTTCTATTGGATAAACAAGCTTTTGATTTATAAAATCAGCCTTTAAGTCGCAGCCAACCGTTTCAAAATGTTTTGTGTATATATTGTTTTCATTTGAAAAGCCCAGTTTTTCCAGCACTTTCTTAAAGTTTTCTTTTGTAATCAAAGCAGAATCTCCAAAACAAATTTATATGAGTATAGCACTTTTTCACATAGATTTTAAGCAGAAGGAAAAAAATTAAAAAACACGGCGTACTTTTTTAAATTCTCGGCGTGAATTTTTTAAAACACGCCGTGTTTTTGAAGAAAACGCCGTATGTTTTCAGAATGTTTCACATGGACTTCGCCGGATTTACCAATACTTTACCATTTTAAGAAGTTTTTGTTAAAATCTCTGTAAAAATAAACATTTTACTTGACACAATGGTTAATACAATATAAATTATAACCACACAGAAGAGAGCAAAAGGTTAAGACGGAGGCAGCGGAATGGATGCAAACTTCAAAAACAGGGTGGAATCACTGCTGAAAGCAAAGGGGATGACACAGCGTGAACTTGCCGCACAACTCAATGTAAGCGAAGTTACGGTAAGCCGATGGATGACTGACGGCGCAAACGGACGGAATCCAAGTGTTCAGACTCTGCAGAAAATAGCGGAAATTCTGAAAACCTCTCCGAACTATCTTTTGGGAAAAGAAGATTCTGATATTAAACCTGTGCAAGGCAAAAACAGCGACTGCGTAAACTGGGGCGCAATTCTGGCTGGAACAGCCCTCACCGCAACTGCGGTAATAGGCATAGTCGCACTTGCCAAAGCAATGGGAAAAATCAGTGACAAGGACAAGATGCAGATTGAAGACATCTTGAACCACGAATAATATGCGTAAAGCATACGGAGGTGTAAAATGATATGACTGGAATAAAAAAGGCTCTCTAATCAGTAACAGTGATTAAAAAGCCCATCAAGACGAACGGAAAACCGTTGCCGACTACATACAAAACAGTAACAGTTTTTCCGTTTGTTTTCAAGTTATCAAAAGAGCCTTGCTTTGCAAAAGACTTTTGAAACTCTGTTCTACAGAACAAATAATTTTACTACAAGGAGTTGCAAATGAAAGCAAAATACCTTGAACAGGCAGCAGACGCCTTAAAGTCCTGCAAGGAAAAACTTAATGAAATACCGAATTATAAAAAGAATGAATCCTCTTAACAACGAAGAATCAAAATTTTACGCTACTCCACAATATATGGAAGAACTGACAATAATGGATCTGGCAAAGGACATTTCTGATGCCTGCACATTGAACGTAACTGATGTTGAAGCTGTTCTATCATCGCTTGTGCGAAAACTTCCGATGTACCTGAAAAAAGGATTTAAAATTCAGCTAGGAAACTTTGGACGTGTAAAACTGTCTTTTTCGTCAAAAGGTTTTGAAAACGCTGAAGACGTGGATTCATCAGGCATAACAACAAAGAGAATACTGTTCACACCAAGTGCGGAACTCAAAAAAGAAATAGAATCAGCTTCATTTTCTAAAGCATAAATGATGTGATGCAAAAACAAAACCCTGCCCAGAATTCGGGCAGGGTTTTGTTTTTGTCTGAAAAGACTATTGAATCTCAAAATACTGATCAGAATGTTTTGTCAAGAATAGAAATATTCCAAACAAAAACATTTCCTTTTGACTTCCAAAAAATCTGCTGTAGAATTATTAACATCACAACAAAAGGCGGAGCATTATGAAAAACAGAAAACTGAAAATAACTTACCCAGACGGAAAAACTATTGAAGCCGAAAAAGGCGCTTCAGCATCCGAGCTTGCAAAAAAATTTGAAAACCAGAATGAACAAATTGTTGCAATCCGCATGAACAACAAAATCTATTCACTTGAAAAAAAAATAAAATATCCGGCAAAAATCGAGCCGGTTTTTATAAACACAAAGGACGGCGCGAACATTTACCGGCGCTCGCTATGCCTTCTTCTTGCCGCGGCAGCGCATAAGCTCTACCCGGACTCAAAACTTCTTGTAGGCCACAGCCTTGGCTACGGATATTACTACACATTCGGAAACGGAAACAAAATCAGCGCGGCAGACATTGCCCTTATTGAAGAAGAAATGCGCAGAATGGTCCAGAAAGACATTCCGATAGAAACAGACACAATTTCCTACAGCGAGGCGGCGGCGCTTTTTGAAAAGCTGGGGCTTGAAAAAACTCGAAAGCAGCTGAATTTCATTGCGCCGCCGCGGGTAAAAATCAATATAATAGAAAATTTCTGCGACTTGTATTTCGGGCCGCTCGTGCTTTCCACAGGAATTTTAAAAACATTCGCTCTTAAACCTTACGGCGAAGGATTTCTTCTGCGCTTTCCAAATTCTTCAGACCACAGCAAGCTCACAGAATTTGTTGACGAGCCGAAACTTTTTGAAATTTATTCAAAATACAAAAAATGGGGACAGAGGCTTGGAATCACTTCCGCAGCGGATCTTAACGAGCTGATTGCCAAAAGAAAAATCAATGATTTTATAGACATCACCGAAACTTTCCAGGAAAAAAACATTGCGGAAATCGCCGACCAGATTGTGCAGAAAAAAACAGTCCGCGTGGTTTTGATTGCAGGTCCGTCTTCTTCCGGAAAAACCACAACATCAAAAAAACTCGCGCTGGAACTTCTGGCAATGGGCTACACCCCGAAAGTAATCAGCCTGGACAGCTACTACGTGGATCATTCAAGAACACCAAAAGATGAAAACGGAAACTTCGACTTTGAATGTCTTGAAGCCCTGGACATCGAGCTTTTGAACCAGAATCTTGTGGATCTTTTCGCCGGAAAAGAAGTTGTTGTTCCTTCATACGATTTTCACAGCGGAACACAGACTTTCGATGAAAAAAACAAGATGAAACTTGCCAAAAATGAAATTTTAATAATGGAAGGAATTCACGGGCTGAATCCAAAGCTTACCCCAAAAATTCCTGCTGAATACAAATTCAAAATTTATCTTTCAGCTTTAACCCAGCTGAATCTTGACGACCACAACAGAATTCCAACTAGCAACAACCGGCTCATCAGAAGAATTGTACGCGACAACCAGTTCCGCGGCAAATCTGCGGCTGGAACAATCGCAATGTGGCCGAGCGTGCAGAAAGGCGAAGAGCTGCATATTTTTCCGTTCCAGAACAATGCCGACGCAATTCTGAACACTGCGCTGGACTATGAGCTGAGCGTCCTGAAAGTATATGCGGAACCGCTTTTGCGCTGCGTTACGCCGGAAGAACCTGAATATTCAGAAGCGTGCATGCTTCTTTCATTTCTGGATAATTTTGCGACAATCGCCCCAACTCAAGTTCCTGTCCGCTCAATAATCCGGGAATTTATTGGAGGCTCGGCGTTTCATTATTAGGCAGATTTTCTTCCTTGTTTTGTTTCTCGCGGGCATATTTCGCGGAAACAATTCCGCCGATAACTTTTACCTGCTTTCGCTTTTGGGCGGCTTTGAAATCTTCTTCCTGAAAATCCCGAAGCCGCTCAAGCGAATCTACATTCTGCATTATTTTTTTCAGAGCGGCCCGCTTCTGCTCGGTTACAATTTTCGCCTTCGCCATTTCATTGAAAAGAAATTCCGACTGTTTTCTTACAAAAACTGAAAAATTATTCGCCGCGACAATCTGGTTGAAGTCCTTTGTGTTCTTTACCGCCTGCTGCATCGCAACTTTCTGTCCGGCAAGCAAGTCCAGCTTACCCTGAATTTCCTTTTCGGCAGAGAGCGCTTTTCCAAGCTCATTTTCCGCCCGAGTCTGCTCAAACTTTTTTGCATCAAGAATATCCTGAAGCTCAAACTTAAATTTCGCCATTTTCTACAGTTTTTTCAGTTTCCACATTCTTTTCAAGGTTTGGCGCCTCAACATATTCTTCTTTCGGAATTTCAATGCCGGAAACAACAGAAAGTTTATTCAAAGTATCTTCCATTGAGCATTTTTCATCTTCATCCTGCTTAAGGAATTCCTCAATTTCGTCATATTTGTCAATCGCCTCGTCAATCGCAGGAGAATCGCCTTTCGTATACATTCCAGAGTTAATCATAAGCGCATTGTTCTGATACAAAGCCATGAGTCCGCGGATTTTTGCATACGCCTTTTTTGTGCAAGGACCGGTAACACGCCGCTGCAAACGGCTTATTGAAGGCAAAACATCGACCGCAGGATAATGGTAAGCCGAGGCAAGTTTTCTGCTCAGAACGATATGTCCGTCCAAAACACCGCGCACGCAGTCTGCAATCGGATCATCCATGTCATCGCCGTCAACAAGAACTGCATAAAACGCTGTTATAGTTCCTTTTTCACTAGTTCCGGTGCGCTCCATCAATGCAGGAATCATGCTGAAAACGCTCGCCGGATAACCGCTCGCTGTAGGAGGCTCGCCGTTCGCAATTCCTATTTCAAGCTGCGCCTTGGCAAAACGGGTGACATTGTCCACCATCATAAAAACATCTTTTCCCTGGTCGCGGAAATATTCCGCAATCGCCGTGCAGACATACGCCGCCCTAAGACGGCAAATCGCAGGCTGGTCGCCAGTTGCAACAACAACAACAGAACGCTTCATTCCTTCCTTTCCAAGGTCGTTGTTTATAAAGTCAAGAACCTCGCGGTTTCGTTCGCCAATAAGTCCGACAACGTTGATTTCCGCGTCTGTGTTCCGCGCAATCATTCCAAGCAAAGTTGATTTTCCAACGCCGGAACCTGCAAAAATTCCGATTCGCTGGCCTTTTCCGCAAGTGAGCATAGCGTCAATTGAACGAATTCCAGTTGTAATCCGCCTGTTGATCGGCTTTTTTTTCATTGGATCTGTTGGAACATTCAGCGCCGGATAATAAGTTTCCGGAAGAAGTTCCCCCAGCCCGTCGCAAGGTTTTCCAGTCGCATCAATTGTTCTGCCAAGAAGCGACATTCCGACCGGCACTTGAAGCGTTTTTCCGGAACCAACGACTTCACAGCCGATTTCAATTCCTTCTGTATCGCCGTAAGGAGTCAAGAAAACGTCTTTCTTGTCTAGCCCTACAACTTCCGCAAAAATTTCTTTTCCGCTCTTGAATTTTATTGTGCAGATTTCGCCAATCTGAGCCACCGGTCCTTTGCTTATAATCTGCTTTCCGCTGACTGCAGAAACATAGCCGATGTACGAAATCGGATCAAAATCGGCAATCGATTTTATATATTTTGAGAAATTAAATTCCATAATCACTCCCCTGAAGGAATGCCTGCATTCTTTTTTATTGATTTTACAGGAGAAATTTCCATAATCTTGTCTTCGAGCTCATTAAGCTGGCTTGAAATCCGGGCATCAACCGCACCGAAATCTGTTTCAACAATGCAGCCGCCTTTTTCAACAGTTGAATCCTCAACAACTGTAATGCCCTGGATATTTTCAACACGTTTTATAAACTCGTCAACATTTGCAGCCGCAAGACGCAAATCTTCAAGGTTCACGTGAAGCGAAACAGTTCCGCGGGTTTTCACTTTCTTCAGCGCCGCAAGAATATTGCTCATAATTGTTGTTTTCTGAGTTTCAGAAATTATTTTCACAACCTTGCGGGTCATAAGAATAACAAGGTCGATTATCTGCTGTTCCGTTTCCTTCAGAATTTCCTCGCGGCGAAGCATGACGGCCTCAACCATTTTGCGGAGCCGCTCAACAAGCCTTTCAATTTCCGATTCTCCGGCAGAATAACCTTCATCATGCCCCTGCTTGAAACCGTCTTCCTTTGCAGAAATTTTTATTTTCTGCTCTTCCGAATGAGCATCCTGAAGTATTTTTGCCGCATCCGCTTTTGCCTTGGCGATTATCTCCTCAGCCTGCTTCTGCGCATCAGCTTTCAAAACCGCCGCCTCGTCCGTCTGGCGCTTAACTTCATCAAAAGCTGCATCTTTTGCATTTTTTACAATTTTTTCAGCTTCCGCATTGGCTTCTTCCAAAAGGTGCTGTTTTTCAATTTCCCAGCCCTGCCGGAATGCCTCCGCCTCTTTTCTTAAGTCTTCAGCAGTCGGTCCCTGATAAACTTCTTCAACAACCTCAGATTTTTCTTCGTGCGGCCTGTAGTCATGAAGCAGAGGAAGCGTGAATTTCTTTTCATTTTCCTTTATTTTTATTTCATTCGGTCTGAAAACTTGCTTAGCCATTTTTTTCCTTAAAACTCAAAGATTCAGTTTTTCTACTGAACCAATTCATCCTCGCCGGAGCGGGCAATAACAATTTCACCAGAATCTTCAAGACGTCGAATTGTAGAAACAATTTTCTGCTGAGCTTCCTCAACATCCTTCAAACGAACAGGTCCCATAAATTCCATGTCTTCCTTCAGCATGCTTGCCGCACGCTTTGACATATTGCGGAAAATTTTGTCCTGAACTTCTGTATCAACAGACTTGAGCGCTTTTGAAAGTTCCTGCGTATCGACTTCGCGGAGCACTTTTTGAATAGCGCGGTCGTCGAGCATAACAATATCCTCGAAAACGAACATTCGCTTCTTGATTTCTTCCGCCAAATCCGGATCTTCCTCTTCAAGTGATTCAATAATTGCCTTTTCAGAAGAACGGTCAACAAGGTTCAAAATTTCTACAATAGATTCAACACCGCCGGCAGCTGTGTAATCTTCACTAGAAAGCGTTGAAAGTTTCTTTTCAAGAACACGCTCAACTTCTCGCAAAACATCAGGAGAAGTCCGGTCCATAGTTGCAAGTCGCTTCGAAACTTCAGGCTGCATTTCCTCAGGAAGGTTCTGAAGAATTATCGCGGCTTTTCCAGGCTCAAGATACGCCAGAATCAATGCGATTGTCTGCGGATATTCCTGCTGGATAAAGTTCAGCAAGTGCGCAGGATCTGTGCGGCGGATAAAATCAAATGGACGAACCTGCAGGCTTGAAGTAAGCCTGTTTATAATATCAATTGCTTTCTGGGAACCCAAAGATTTTTCAAGAAGCTCGCGCGCATAGTCAATACCGCCGGTTGTAATAAAGTTCTGCGCATTCATCATTTCCTGAAATTCTTCAAGAACCGCATCTTTATATTCAGCATCTACAGTTTCAAGCCGAGCAATCTCAAAAGTGAGCGTTTCAACTTCATCTTCACGAAGATGCTTCATAACTTCCGCAGAAACATCGGAGCCAAGAGAAACAAGAAAAATCGCGGCTTTCTGTCGGCCGGTAAGGCTTTTATAATCTTTTTTATCTTTTTTTGAAGAGCCGGCGGGCTTCAAGCTGCCAGCTTTAGGAATCGGTTTTGGATTCGCTTTTGGTACATCGTCAGCCATTTTCTACTCCTCCATAAGCCATGTTCTGATAAGCATAGCGACATCTTCCGGATGCTCTTTCGCCATATTGATTGCATTTTCCTGAAGCTCAGCGCGCCTGCTTTCCTCAACAGACATTGTAACAGTCTGGGCTTCGTCTTTCGCTTCCCACAAAGCCTGTTCCCGGGCAAGCTGCTGCTGGCGCAAAAGCTCTTCCTCGCGGGCGCGTCGGCGGCGTTCAATTTCCTTGCTGATAATCCTGAACAGAATAAAGCCAATCAGGACAACTGCAACTGCGGCAAGAACCAGAAGAACTGTTCGCCTTGTCTGAAGTTTCTTGAAATACGCCTCATCAAACTCCTTGAATTCCTGTGAATGGTCAATCGGAATATTTGTGATTGTTACGATGTCATTCCGGTTCTTGCTATATCCTACGGCCGCCTCAACATATTTCTGCACTTTCTCAAGGTCTTCAGCGGAAATCGGAGTATACTCGCGGACAAGACTTCCATCCTCTTCATTTACAATGTACTCATGTGTCTTGGGATCTTTTTTTATTTTCCAGACACCGTCAATATTCGCTGAAATTGTAATACGTCCAAGCTGAGGAGCAACTTTTTCCGTAGTGTGAGTTGTATTTATTACATTGTTCTGGGTTACGCCAGTTTCCGTAGATTTTCCAATCACATTGGAAACATCGGAATAAACCGGCGGAGTCTGACCTTCAACACCGGCTGGTCCTTCAGGATTATACCCTGTTCCCTGCCATTCCTTTGTAACAGTCTGCTGGCTTATCGGAAGCGTATCTCGGTATTCTGAATCATCATACGGAGTGTCCGGATTATCAGCTTTTATCTGAATCGGGGAATAAATCGTTGAATCGCTGTTTTTCTCCGACATATCCATTTCGTAATGCGCAATAACATCAGTAATTCTGTCGGATGTATAGTTATGCTGAAGAGCTGAAAGAACCTTCGCCTCAAGCTGAGCTTCCATCTTGCGGATAAGTTTCTGCTGCTTTTCAATAATCGAAACGCGGTCGCTTTCCGCCATTCCTTCAAAATCGTTCAGGATATTTCCATCCTGGTCGATTATTGTAAGATTTTCCGCAGAAAGTCCTTCAACAGCCTTTAAAATATAATCCTGAATTCCTTTCACTTTCTTTCTGTTTGAAAGAAGATCGCTCGTTCTTGAAAGCCTGAGGGCGATGCTTGCAGAAACCGGATTCTGTTCAGAAGCAAAAAGCGCCTTGTCCGGCAAGACCAAAGTAACAAACGCAACATCAATGTCAGAAAGCGACTCAAGGTGCTGCTTCAACGCCGCTGAAAGGGCATTCTTATGCCTTACATTCTGCTCAGCATCTGTTGTTGACCACGAGCGGTTGTAAAAATCTGCAAATGGATCATAATTTGAAGGCGCAAGCCCTTCTACAGTCAGAAGAGTTCTAAGGCGGCGCGCAGTTTTTTCATCATTAACGGAAATAACGCCTTCGTCATTCACGTAAACCTGAACATTTTCCTGGGCAACACGGTCAAGAATCTGGTTTCTAACAGACTCGTCGGTCACCGCCTGCGGAAAAAGCCTTACACTTGAATCAGAGCCGCTTACATTAACGGCAAAAATAATAGCGCCTATCACTGCAAGCACAACGCCTGCAACAACAACTTTCACAATGACTGAACTTGACTTCCAGAAATTCCGGAGCTTTTCAATCATATTTTTAAACCATTCGTTCATCAGACCCCTCCCGAGAACGAGCAAAAAACAATAATCTTAATGCGCTATTTTACCACATAATCAGAATTCTGAAAAGCGAGATTTTATCGGGTTGTTGTTATTTCAGACCATCCGCTCACAATCCGGTCGATTACTGAATTTGCAAGGTTCAGCGACATCCGTGCCTTCGACATTGCGATTGTGACATCGTGAAGATCCACTGAATCAGGATCGGTTATAACTTTCTGCTGAAGACTGCTTACTTCAACCTGCTGGTCATTCATAGTCTGGAATGCCTGGAGCAGATAATCGCTGAAAGACGAAGATGTCTTTGAAATGCTGTTTTTTGCGGAATTTTCCTGAGTCAAGCCCAGGGAAGTTTTTCCTGTATGCGCAGTTTCTGTTCGTGTCAGCTGCAATGAATTGAATTCTGGTATTTTCATTTTTCCTCACCCAGCTAAAATTCTACATTGACTTGGAACTGATGTCAATTTGCCAAGCGCAAACTTTGCAAAATTTCAGCTAAAAACTAGCGGGAACCTATTTCAAGCGCGGCCGAGAACATACTTTTAGCGCCTTCAATAACTGTTGAATTCGCCTCGTAAGCGCGGCTCGCAGAAATAAGGTCAACCATTTCATTCACAATATTGACATTCGGGTATTCAACATATCCGGCGTTCGGACCGGATTTTATTGCGTCCGGATGATCCGGATCGTACACAAGCCTGCCTTCTGAAGTGTCTTTTACAATTTCAAGAACCTTTACGCCTTTTCCAGGTCCGTTGTCAAGGTCTGAAGGAGTGAACGGAGACCTGAACTGAGGATGGCTTGCGCTGACAGGCTCAAAAACCACACGGGAACGTTTAAATGCTCCGCCTTCCTGAGTTCTTGTTGTAGAAGCGTTCGCTATGTTGTTTGAAATAACATCCGTTCTAAGCCGTTCCGCAGCCATTCCAGTTGAAGCAATATTTATTGAAGTAAAAAGTCCCATTTCAGTCTCCTAGTTTATTTTTTCATCACTGAATTAAGCTGAGAAAATTCAAAGCCGGCAAGCTGAGTCAGCAGCCTGTACTGCATCTGAATCTGAAGAATGTTGTTCGCTTCTGTTTCTGCGTCAACATTGTTTCCGTTCGCTTTTGCTGTAGTTGTATAGTCAAGGACACGCCGCGGCTCAACGTCACGGTAATCGTACGGTTCATTCAAAGGAATATGACGTGAATCTGTGCGGGTCAGCTGAAAACCGTTTCTTGCCTTCTCCTCCGACTCGAACGCGCGTTTCAGCTCACTTTCAAAATTAACTGTTGAACGCTTGAAATTCGGAACTTCGCTGTTGGCAAGATTGTTCGCAGCAACCTGATAGCGGAGAGAAACTGCATCCATCGAACGCTGAAGCAAATCCACAGATCTTGTAAATGTATTCATATTCTTTGTCCTTCCTAATAAATTTTCGGAAAGACAAAGAATATGTTTAGCTTTTTAACAGAAAATTTAAAGAATATATCGTGACAAATCCTGGCTCTGGGCAATATCTTTCAGCTTGCTGCTGACATATTCAGAATCAATTTTAAAAGTTTCTCCCGAATGTTCATCCGCTGAAAAATTGATTTCATCAAGAACTTTTTCCATAACGGTATGAAGTCGGCGGGCACCGATATTTTCAGCCTTGTTGTTCACTTCTTCCGCAATGACACTCATGCAGTCAATCGCGTCTTCTGTAATCTCAAGGTTCACATTTTCTGTGGCAAGCAGCGACTTGTACTGCATTATCAGGCTGTTTTTCGGTTCCTTAAGGATTTTCTTAAAATCATCTTTTGTAAGGCTTTCCAATTCAACACGAAGAGGAAAACGTCCCTGAAGCTCAGGAATCAAATCGCTTGGAGAAGCAACACTGAACGCGCCGGCGGCAATAAAAAGAATATGAGTTGTGTTGATTACGCCAAATTTTGTGCTGACATTGCTTCCTTCAACAATCGGAAGAATATCACGCTGAACACCTTCCCGGCTCACATCCTGGCCGTGGCTTTCTCCATGAACGGCGATTTTGTCAATCTCATCTATGAAAATAATTCCGCTGTTCTCAACGCGTTCCTTGGCTCTGTCGATAACCTTGTCATTGTCAACCATGCTGTCAAGAGTTTCCTGCGTAAGAATTTTGCGGGCTTCCTTAACTGAAACAGTGCGTCTTTTTCTGCGGCCGCCCTGAAGCATTCCTGCAAGGTTCTGCATGCTGCTCTGAAGGTCATCAAGAGAGCCGCCCGCAATAATTTCCATTCCGGAAACGCCGGACTGGCGGCTTACAGTAACTTCAACTTCACGCTCCTCCAGTTTTCCCTCACGCAGCATCTGGCGGAACTTTTCGCGGGTAGAATTTGAATCTTCAGCAGAAAGCTCCGTTGAATCCGCACTGCCGCCCTGATTCTGTTTTCCAGTTCCAGGCAAAAGCAGGTCAAGCAATTTTTCCTCAACAACAGAAACTGATTTTTCCTTCAGCTCCTCTTCCATTTCAGCTTTCACATCGTTCACGCCGACAGCCATCAGGTCGCGGACCATGGATTCAACATCTCGGCCGACATAGCCAACTTCAGTGTATTTTGTGGCTTCAACCTTTAAAAACGGGGCATTGCAAAGCTTTGCAAGACGCCGGGCAATTTCAGTTTTTCCGCAGCCTGTAGGACCAATCATAAGAATGTTTTTCGGCGCAACCTCATCACGGATTGACTCATCAAGCTTAAGCCGGCGAGTTCTGTTCCTCAAAGCGACAGCCACCGCCCGCTTAGCCTTTTCCTGTCCGATTATATATTGATCAAGCTTCTCAACAATTTGTTTCGGGGTCAAGTCAACATTTTTTTCCATAGAACTAAAGCTCCTCAATAGTGATATTATTGTTTGTGTAAATACAAATATCACCTGCAATTTTCAAAGATTTTTCAGCAATTTCGCGCGCCGAGTAATTTGAACTTTCAAGATAAGCCAAAGCAGCTGAATAGGCGTAATTTCCGCCAGAGCCGATTGCAAGAACGTCGTTTTCCGGCTCAATGACATTTCCATCGCCGCTTATAAGAAGAATTTTGTTTTTATCCGCAACAATAAGAAGAGCTTCCAGCTTCTGAAGAGATTTTTCAGTTCTCCACATTTTCGCAAGCTCAACGGCGGCTCTTGTTAAATCTCCGTTGAATTCCTTGATTTTTGTTTCAAAAAGATCAAACAAAGTAAAAGCATCCGCAACGCTTCCTGCAAATCCTGTAAGAATTTTTCCATCATAAATGCGGCGGACTTTATGGGCATTTCCCTTCATAACGGTATTTCCAGCCGTAACCTGGCCATCGCCAGCCATTGCCACGTGACCGTTCCGTTTTACAGCAATAACTGTTGTGCTTCTGATTTTATTTTTCATATAAATCTCCAAAATCACGAATGTGGATGCGCTTTATTATAAACATCAATAAGCTTTTCTGTTGTAATATGAGTGTAACGCTGCGTTGTAGAAACGCTTGAATGTCCTAGAAGCTCCTGCACAATCCGGACATCCGCGCCCTGCATAAGCATTGCCGTTGCAAAAGTATGACGAAGCGCATGCGGCGAAACATGATGATTTGTTCCTTCAAGCCCCGTGTACCTTGAAAGAATCCAGCGGACTCCGTGAGCCGTGAGCGGATTTCCTTTTTGATTCACAAAGACTTCCTTCACTTCGTCTTTTTTATTAAGACCAAGAAAAAGATTTTTCCGGTCATCAATATATTTTTTCAACGCAATCTGAGCATCGCTCTCAAAATAAACTCTTCTGTCCTTGCGGCCTTTTCCAGTTACAACTGCAGAACTGAAATCTTCAGACATATCTGAAAATTTCAATCCGGCAATTTCGCTTACACGGCATCCAGAAGAATACATCATCTCAAAAAGAGCTCTGTCCCTGGTTGCCCAAAGCAATTCTTTTTTTTCAGGCTGCTCGCAAAGCTCGTCTATTTCCGGGCTTGTAAGAAACCGCGGCATATATTTAGGAAGCTTCACAGAAGACAAATTCACAGACGGATTTATTTTAATATAATCAAATTTTCTGCAATAGGCAAAAAAAGTTCGCACCGCCGCAATAAAACGGTTTATGCTTGCGGCCGCCATTTTCTGCTGGGAAAGCTTCGCAACACAAAGCCTTAAATCTTCAGTTGTAATATCATTCACCGGGCAGTTTTCGTCAAGAACTTTTTCAAGATGAGAAAAATCATTTTTATAAGCGATAATCGAATTCTCCGAAAGTTCGCGGACCGATTCAAGATAAACAAAGAATTCCTCGCCTGCTTCCTTCAGTGAAAGATTTTTTTCCATTTTTCGCCGCCGCCTGTTATTCCACAGAAGAATCCGGAGCAAAAGAATCGTCCTCGCCAGCCGAATGCAAGTAATCACAGTCAGGATTTATGCAGGATTTATACGAGCCGTTTTTCTTGTCAAATTTTTCAACAAGGAACCAGCCGCATTTCGGGCAATACTGGTCAATCGGCTTGAAATGGCTGATAAAACCGCAGGACGGATAATTTGTGCAGCCATAGAATTCTTTTCCGCGGCCTTTTGTCTTGCGGGCGACAATTTCTCCGTCGCAGCCAGGCATAGGACATTTTGCAAGCGGAATTGATTTTGTATTGTGACATTCAGGGAATCCTGAGCAGGCAAGAAAATAACCGAACCTGCCAAGTTTTTTCACCATCGGTTTTCCGCATTTTTCACAGATTTTGTCGGTCGGCTCGTCAAGGCTTCCCTTTATGCTTTCAACAGATTTCATAACTTCATCAACACGTTTTTTAAACGGACCGAAGAAATCTGAAATCATATTGTTCCATACAAGCTTGTCTTCCTCGACTTTATCAAGGTTTGTTTCAACTTCCGCGGTGAAATGCTCGTTTATCACATCCGGGAACGATTCCACAAGAATTCTGCAGATTATCCTTCCAAGCTGAGTCGGAACAAGCTGCTTGTTGCTGCGGGTAACATAATAACGGTCAAGAAGAACAGAAATTATAGGCGCATATGTTGAAGGACGGCCAATTCCCTTTTCTTCAAGCGTTCTTACAATTGAAGCGTCTGTATAGCGTGCAGGGCCCTGGGTAAAATGCTGCTCAGGATAAAATTTATCAGCTTTCAGAACTTCATCTATTTTCAACGAAGGAAGATTTCCAGTTTTTTCTTCTTTTGAAGAGAGAAGCTTTATTACCTTATAGAAGCCTTTTTCGGAAATTCTAGATGCGCTTACACGGAACAATGCATCTCCAGCAGAGATTTCAGCAGAAGTTGTTATTGTCTTCGCATTTTTCATCTGGCTTGAAACAAAACGTTCCCAAATTATTGTGTACAGCCTTAGCTGGTCGCGCGTAAGATATTCCTTCACAGAATCAGGCGTGTATTCAACATAAGTCGGACGGATTCCTTCATGCGCATCCTGGGCGCTTTTTCCAACCGCATAGTGAATCGGCTCTTCAGGAAGCTCCTCCGGATGATTTTTTGAAAGCCAGCTCCTGACATCATCCAAAGCCGTCTGGGAAATTCTTACAGAATCCGTACGCATATAAGTTATAAGTCCGACACGGTTCTGCCCGATATTAATTCCTTCATAAAGCTGCTGCGCAATCTGCATAGTTTTTTTAGAAGTGAATCCAAGCCTGTTCGCCGCTTCCTGCTGCATTTTTGAAGTTGTAAAAGGAGCTTTCGGATGCACAGTTTTTTCAGACTGCTTTATATTTGAAACCTTGCATTCGGAATTTTTTATTTCCTGAATAATATCATTCACTGACTTTTCATTTTTCAGCTCCGGATTTTCACCTTTGTACTTTACAAGGCGGGCAGTGAATTTTGTTTTTCCTTTTACAAAATCCGCATCCAGAGTCCAGTATTCTTCCGGAATGAAATCCTCAACTTCTTTTTCGCGCTCGCAAATCAGCCTTAAAGCCACAGACTGAACTCTTCCGGCAGAAAGACCGTTTTTCACTTTCGCCCACAAAATAGGACTAAGATTATAGCCAACAAGCCGGTCAAGAACACGGCGAGCCTTCTGGGCATTGACTTTAGCCTCAACAATTTCACCAGGATTTTTCACAGCGTCTTTTATTGCAACCGGAGTAATTTCATTAAAAACAATTCTGCTGATTTTTGCCTGAGTCTTGTCTTTCAGAGCGTTGTTCAGGTGCCAGGCAATCGCTTCTCCTTCGCGGTCGTTATCGGAAGCAAGCAGAACCGCATCAGATTTTTTCGCATCCCGCTGAAGCTCCTTCAAAAGCTTAGCGCGTCCCCGGACAGTAATATATTCGGGCTGAAAACCATGCTCCACATCAATTGCAAGCCGGGATTTTGGCAAATCAATAAGATGCCCCATAGACGCCTTGACCGTATAGCCAGTTCCAAGGTACTTTTCAATAGTATGAGCCTTGGCAGGAGACTCCACAATAACCAGAGTCTGCGTTTTCCTTGCTTTAGATTTTTTTGATGTAGATTCTTTTTCAGCCATAAAATCCTCACAACTTATATTTTAAGAATGAATTTTCAAAACAACTCGCACTGAATATTTTTTTCATTCGCATATCCGCGGATACCCGGCAGCTCTGCTACGCATCTGCAGAAATCCTGATAATTTTCTATCACAGGAGCGCCTGCCTCAAGATATTTTTCAGGAGTATTTTCCAGTTTTGCGCGGCTTGCCTTTCCAATAGAAAAACGCGCCTGCAGCTCTGAATCAACACAGTTCCGCACAGCCACAGCATTTTCAGAAAAAGCCGCCTTGTGAAACAGAACGTCGCGCCCGCATTCAAGAGCAAATTCAGCAGTTATTAGCGCGCCGCTTCCGCTCGGAGCCTGAACAACCACCGTCGCCGGCGACAAAGCCGCAATAATCCTGTTTCTCTGGACATAGCGCCAGCGTTCAGCTGGAATTCCCGGAACATATTCGCTAACAATAGCTCCGCCTGTCCTCAAAATATTTTCGGCAAGTTTTCTGTTTGCATAAGGCACAATTGTGTCAATACCGCAAGGAAGAACCGCACAAGTTTTTCCCAGCAAAGCAGAATTTTCCGCCTCAAAATTTGCCTCAACCACACCAGAGTGCGCCGCAGAATCAATTCCGCAGGCAAGTCCGCTCACAACAGAAACTCCATCCGAAGCCGCATCCTTTGAAAACTGAACAGCAGCTTTTCTAGCTTCAGGAGCGGTTTTTCTTGTTCCAACAACAGAAACAGTCCTCCCGGAAAGACATGATATATCGCCCATGCAGAACAATGCGAAAGGCGCGTTCACACATTCCCTGAGCAGAGCCGGATATTCAGCTGAAGTGTAAAGCACCGTCTGAATATTCTTCGCCCGAAGAACTGCTTCCTCTTTTTTTGCAGCCCGAAGATTTTCACCCCCGTTCCACGAAGCTTTAGCCAGCGGTCTTCCGCAAAAAACGGACAAGTCTGTTAAAGACAGTAATGCAAGGTCATCGCAACTGTCAAGTTTTTTCAATAAATTTAGTTTTTCTGCCAAAGAAAGAAAGGTAATTCTTGCCAGAGAAATCACGAGAAGCTGATTTTTCTGATTATTTTCCATAAATTGCGTCAAGCACCACCTTTTTGTTCGCTTCAGCCTCCGCTTTTCTTTGCGAAGATTTTGTAACTGAAATAATCTTGTCGTAAACCTCGGCAGCTTTTTCAAATTCAGAGGACATATAATATGCTCTTGCCAGAACAAGCATTCCGTCTGTATCGCGTTTTTCAATATCAACGTAACGCTCAAGATATTCCGCTGCCTCAGGACCGTTGTCAAGGTCGAAAGCATAAAGCACGCCCAAGGAATAAAGCGCTTTCGAGTAATTTTCATCAATTGAAAGAGCCTGCTTGAAAGATGTTTCAGCAAGCTTCAAATAATTTGCTTTCCGGCCATTTTCTCCGCTGCCGTTAAAATCCAGCGCAGAATGGCTTACATACGTTGCGCAAACCCCAACATAATAATAAAGATTCGGATTTTCCGGATAAAATTCCAATGCCTTCTGAAAACTTTCCAAAGCTTTTCCGTACATTTTCTTGTCAAGGTAGCGTGTTCCCAGAATTTTGTACCAAATTCCTATTTTTGAATTCTTTTCAACAAGTTCCTGTGCCTCTGAATCATATTTTTCAATGCCTTTTTTTATTTCTTCAATATTGCCTGGATTTCCAGAATATTTTTCCATATTCTGCAGACGTTTCTGAAGCAAAGCCTTGTTTGAATAGCTGCATCCTGCAAAAAGCGCTGAAAAAACCAGCAGAAAGAAAATAACACTTTTTTTCATTTTTCCTCCGTTGTTTCTTTATGATGACCGGGAAAGTACTTCTGATGATATGACGAAAGTTCTTTATCGTCAACATGTGTATATATTTGTGTAGTAGCAAGATCTGAATGGCCCAGAAGCTCCTGAACCGAACGAAGATCCGCCCCGCCGGCAATAAGATGGGTTGCAAACGAATGTCTGAGCGTGTGAACTTTCGCATCGATTCCCGCAAGAATATTGAGCTCCTTGAATTTTTTCCAGACACCTTTTCGCGAAATCGCCTCTCCGCGGTAATTTACAAAAACTTCCGGAACAATTTTCTGGCCTACAAGAGCCGGCCGCGCCTCAAAAAGATATTCCTCCAGCTTGCGCCTTGCAGTTTCCCCGAAAGGAACAATTCTTTCCTTGTCGCCTTTTCCATGAACCAAGATAAGCTGCTCGTTCATATGCAAATTTTCCATCAGAAGTCCGCACGCCTCGCTGATTCTGAGCCCGCACGAATAAATAAGCTCAAAAAGAGCGCTGTCCCGCTTTCCAACCATTGTTGAACTGTCAATTGCGGAAAGAATTTTTTCAACCTGATTCACAGAAAGAACCCGCGGCAACGAACGCGAAGCCTTAGGACGTTCAATTAAAAGCGCAAGGTTTTCCGGCCAGATTCCCATTCTTTCAGCATAACTTCCGAAAGCCCTCAAAGAAGAAATATCTTTTGAAAGCGTAAGAGGAGCGTGGTCAGTTGTTTTCCGCCATGCCAGAAAATACACAAGATTCTGAACTGTAACATCCGCAAGCTTTATTTTGCTCGCTTTCAGCCAGTGCAGGAAAATTTCAGCTTCATAACGGTATGTTTCCGCAGATTCTTTTGAAAGACGTTCCACCAGAAGCAAATCTGTATAAAACCTCGACAAAAAATTCTGCAGTTTTTCTTCAGAGGAATCCAATTATTTCCGCTTAAGATTGATTGTTCTGTTCCTTAAATAGGCTGGAACAGAAAGATCATCTGACTTTGAAGGCGACTGCGGTTCAGCAGGGCGGACAACAGTCTTGAAAGTTCCAGTCGCGCTAAGCGGCGGCTCTTTTTTTTCTTCAGCGGCCTCAAAAAGGTTCGGAGAATCAGCATACTGGCGCGGACCAGGCGCTCCTCCAAGAAGGCTTGAAAATTCATCAGGAGAAAGAACATTCGAGTCTACAGGAGAAGATTCCGGCTGCGGCTCGGCAGTTTCTTCCGGCTCAATTCCTGGAACCACTGAATTGTTGAAGCCTGTCGCAATCACTGTAACGCTTATCGCGTCTCCCATATTGTCATCAGGAACAATTCCGTCTTTCAAACTGTAGTTCGGGCTAGCAGAAGCGCACACAATGTTTGAAATTTCATCAAGTTCTTTCTGGCTGAAATTCTGGGAAGCCCTGACCTGAATAACAAAATGCTTCGCGCCGTCAAAACTGAAATCTTCAAGCAGAGGATTGTTTATTGCCTTTGAAGCCGCTTCAACCGCGCGGTTTTCTCCGCTAGCCTCGCCAATTCCAAAAATCGCCGCGCCCTGGCCTTTCATTGCAGCCCTTACATCAGCGAAATCGATGTTAGGATAGCTGTAATCAGTAATTATGCGCGACATTCCTTCAATTCCCTGGCGAAGAACATCGTCCGCAAGCCTGTACTGCTCAATGTAAGAAATATTTTCACCAAAAACTTTTACAATTTTTTCATTAGGAATAACGATAACTGAATCAACTGCTTCCCGAAGACGATTGATTCCTTCCATGGCAAGCTGCATTCTCTGCTTTCCCTCGCGGGCAAACGGGGTTGTAACAACACCGATTGTAAGAGCGCCCATTTCCTTTGCAATTGAAGCCACAATCGGGGCAGAACCAGTTCCTGTTCCTCCGCCCATTCCGGCTGTAACAAAAACCATGTTTGCGCCCTTCAGAATATTTGAAATTTTATCCTTGTCTTCCTGAGCAGCTTTTTCTCCGATTTCCGGATCGCCGCCGGCTCCAAGTCCCTGAGTCAGTTTCTGGCCGATTGCAAGCCGTGTGGCAGCCTTTGAACGTCCTAAAGCCTGTTTATCTGTGTTCAAGGCAATAAATTCAACACCTTTTATATTTGCCTCAATCATTCGGTTCACAGCGTTGGAACCGCCTCCGCCACAACCAATAACCTTGATTATTGTTGGGAAAACGTCTGACAAATCAGAACCTTCACCATTAACAACTTCTACTTCCATCATAATTCCTCCCAACCCCACTTCTAGAATAAAGATTTTAGTATTCTTATAAATTTATTTTCCGATTTATTTTTTTCTTTGTTCAATTTTAGTTTTTTCCGGGTTTTTCTGTCCGGATGCTGAGCAATCTGCTCGTTGCAGAATTTCACAAGTCCGATTACGGTTGCCCATTCAGGACCTTCATAATCCTCTTCAATTCCGCCAAGTTTTTCCGGGAAACCGATTCTTACCGCAGAAGTTTCAAACACTTCCTGCGCAATTTCAATTATTCCGTCAAGGTTTGCACCGCCACCCGTCAAGATTATGTTTCCGCTAAGCTGAACAACGCTTGTCATATCAATAATCTTGTTAAGAACCATATTGAAAATTTCCCGGATGCGCGCGGAAATTATATCGCAAATTTCAGACTGCTTCACTTCGCGCGGCGGCTGCCCGCCAACTCCATTTATAATAACAGTTCCATTTGGATCAACATTGTCCGCCCAGCAGCAACCAGCCTCAAGCTTGATTCTTTCAGCCTCGGCAACATTGATTCCCTCAACAATCGCAATATCATTTGTAACAAGATTTCCGCCAACCGGAATGGAAGCCGTGCAAACAGGAGCTCCATTCACAAGAACAAAGAAATCGGTTGTGCCTGCTCCAAGATCAATCAGAATCGAGCCAAGCTCCATTTCATCATCAGTAGCGACAGTCTGGGCAGAAGCAAGCGTTTTCAGAATAACTCCGTCCAACTCATATCCGGCGCGGCTTATGCAGTTCTGAATATTCTGAATCGTATTTTTTGAAGCTGTAACAATATGCACGGATGTTTCAAGGCAGACGCCAAGCCTGTGCATGGGATCTTTTATTCCGCTCACATGGTCAACAGTGTAATCCTGAGTAATAACATGAAGCATTTCCCGGTCCATGGAAATTTGAACAGCCTGGGCACAATCGCGCACCCGCTGAATATCATCCTGGGAAATTTCACGGGATGCCTTGCCTTTTGTTGAAACAGCGACTTTTCCAGTTGAATTTATTCCTTCAATCTGTTCGCCACCAATCGCAGTAAAACAGGAATGAACATCAACACCGGCATTTTGCTCAGCATCCTCAATTGCAGAATGAATCGCATTTGCCGCGGCCTCAATATTAACAATATTTCCGTTTCGCAGGCCGGCCGATTTTACGCAGGAAGTTCCAGCTATCTTCAGTTTTTTAGTTTCTTCGTCGATTTCACCAATTGCAACTCTTATGTTGCTAGTTCCAATATCAAGGCCAACTATCATTTGTTCTAATCCACCTGTGTATCAACGTTTTCTATATGAAACAGCACCGTAACGCAAGTCAATTTCCGAGACATTTGAATCAATGGAATTAACAACGTCCAATGCCACCATCATATACTTTAACGCCTCTTCATTCAATGTTCGGTCAGTAAGAACTTTGATTTTAGAGCCTTCTGGAATCAGCATAAGCTCGTAGTTTCCATATTCTTTCGGAATAACGCAAATTTCCGAAATCGCCGCGAAGTATTTCTTCCCCATTTTTCTGATTGAAGAAATTTGCTCAATCAGAGTTCTGTATTTCTGCGGAATTCTCATTCCTTCAGTAAGATGCTCAATCGGAAGCCCAGAAACAATCGGAACTGTTGAAATATCAACTGAATCAAGCGAATGTTCCGGAAAAAGAACTCCGCTCTTGTCAATTTGAACCGCAAGGCTCCGTCCGTTCTGATTTATAAAAGTCATCGCGACCGGCTGGCGCTCAACAACATCGATATAAATTTTGTCCGGAAAAACTTTTCTAACTGAAACAGAATCAATTCCGCTTGCAGAAGAAATTATGGAAGCGGCTGATTCAGCGTTGAAATTCAGCCAGCTTTTTACGTTCATCGGCTGAAGCATTTCCACAATTTCCGCGGAGCTGTAGTTCAAATTTCCATCGACTGCAACTTTCGGATAACCCATGCAAGGACGGATAAATTTATAAAATCCGAATTCCAAAATTCCAAAAACAACAAGAACCGCCATTATGATTTTTATTGCTTTCACAGTTTTATCTTCCGGCTTTTTTTCTGCGTTCAGTCCAACAGAACCGTCCTTCCGTTTAAAAGAAGAAATTTGCACCTCTTCGGAATCTGAATCAAATAAAATGCTGATATCACTCATAAACGTCAACTCCGTTAATTGAATCAATTTTCACAAAACTTTCATTCATATTCGTTACATATTCATTTTCGGAATTACAACGCGAAGCATTAACAACAAATCCGCACATGCAAAGCGTTATTATAACAGAAGAGCCGCCCGATGAAAAAAAAGGAAGAGGAATTCCCGTGGAAGGCAAAGCGCCTCCAACTACAGCGATATTCATAAGGGACTGCAGAACAATCATCGCAATAAAGCCGAACGTTGTATATGCCGCAAACCGGTTCTTGCATTCAAAAGCGATTTTAAATCCTCTGAACGCAAAAAACATAAGCACCGCAAAATAACATACAACGCCAAAAAATCCCATGGCCTCTGTCCACGAAGCAAAAATATAGTCAGTCTGAACTTCAGGAATTTTGTTGCTCTGCACAAGGTTCGAGCCAATTCCCGCGCCCCAGAAACCTCCAGTGCTTATCGCGTTTTTCGCCTTGGTCGGCTGATAGTTCGCAGCTTCCGCGTCCTTTGTAGGATTAACAAAAGCAATAATTCTTTCCAGGCGGGACGGGCTGTTCAAGACATAAAAAATGAACAGAAGCACCACCAGAAACGAAACAAACCAGAACCATCTTACTTTTGCCCGGCAGCACCAGAACATTCCGCACGCAAAAAAATACAGGAAAAACGAAGTTGAAAAATCTTTCTGTGTAAGAACAAATCCCACAAGAAGAAGCATCACGGCAACTGCGCCGAAAACATTTTTTTCCTCGTCATCTGATTTTGATGAATATTTGTCAAAAAAATTCGCAAGAAAAATAACAAGCGTAAACTTCACAACTTCAGAAGTTTGAAGCGTAAATCCGCCGAAAGGAATTTTCAGCCAGCGGCGGGCGCCGTTCCGCTCAACAGAAAGCGGCTTTATATATGTGCAGATGCACAAAATAATTGTAACCGCCAGAATAACAGGAATAGTCTTCCTGATTTTTTCAATAGGAACAAGAGAAAGAAAAAGAAATCCTGCAACGCCGGCAAGAACGCAAACCAGCTGGCGGCGCACAAAATAAAACGAGTCATGAAAAAAACGAAGCCCAGCCGACTGAGAGCAGAAATACAATGTAAAAATGCCGAGCCCCAGAATCAGAATCAGAGCCACCAGAAAGCCATTGTCACTTTTATTGTATTTTTCCACAGGATTGTCAATGCTGAATTTATAGTTTCCCATTGTTTTCTCCGCTAATAACAGGAATAATTCTTTCAAGCGCAATTCCACGGCTTGCTTTTATAAGAACAACATCGCCTTCTTTTGCGGAAGAAAGAATTTCTTTTCCAGCCGCCGCAATTGAATTCTCATCATGCTCCGGAATATATCTAGCGTTTTTAAATCCACTTTTTTCAAGAGCCTCGAAGCCGCTCCGCATTTCTTTTCCAACAAGAATCAAAAGCGCCGGATTAGACTCAACAGCTTTCAACGCAACGCTCTCATGCTCAGCCTTTGATTTTTCACCAAGCTCAAGCATATCGCCAAGAACATAGATTTTCTTGCCGGAATTTTTCAATGAAGAACAGAAATCCAGAACGCTGCGCATTGAATCTGGATTCGCATTGTAGCAGTCTTTTATCAATGTGATATTCGCGCCGGATTTCAGCGCAAGCCGTGAAGTTTCCATTCTTCCGTTCACTGAATCCACATTTTCAAGACCGGCTTTTATCTGCTCAGCAGAAAGCCCCAGAGCTTTTCCAAGCGCGCATGCTCCAAGCGCATTGCGGTAATTATAAATTCCCGGATTTTTAAGATGAATTTTCACGCCGTCCAGAAGAAATTCAGTGCCTTCAAGCCCTAGGTCGCGAACATATTTTGCGCCGGAATCTTCTTCTGGAACAGAATTTCCGTAGTAAACCACAGAACCGCGCACATTTTCCCCAAGAAATTCAGCAAAATCGTCCTCAGCTGGAATAAAAGCAATTCCGTCGGCAGGAATATATTTGAAAATTTTACGTTTTTCGATTGCAATATTTTTCCGGCTGCCCAAAATTCCAATGTGGGCAGTTCCAATATTTGTCACAAGAGCATATTTCGGCTTCAACACTTTTGCAATTTCGCCAATTTCATCCTTGCGGTTCATTCCCATTTCAAAAACGCCAGCTTCATGCTCAGGCCGAATGTTAAAAACTGAAAGAGGAAGACCTGTTTCAGAATTAAAATTTCCCTGCGTATAAACAACATTGAATTTCTGCTTCAAAACGGAAACAACCATTTCTTTTGTTGTAGTTTTTCCGCTGGAACCTGTAATTCCAATTTTTATAAGTGAAGGAAATTTTTCAACATAAGCGGCGGCCGCATCCTGCAGAGCTGTCAATGTGTTTTCAACTGCAATAAACGAAAGATTTTTATTTTTTTCAGCAAGAGAATCATATTCTTTCTGCTCAGAAGCATACTCTTTTTCAGCAATGAAAATAACTGAAGCGCCTTTTTCAATTGCCGCCGGAATATATTTGTGTCCATTCTGGCTTTGACCAATCAAAGGAACAAAAAGGCTTCCGCTTTCCACATTGCGGCTGTCTGTTGCAACAGAGGAAAAACTGAAATTTTCTTTATTTTTTTCGCTTCCAACGAATTTTCCGTTCACAGCAGACAAAATTTCATTCAAATTCAACAAAGACATTTTCAAGACGCTCTCCTATTTCTTTGAACCGTTCATTTCAACGCGGACAATATCTTCCGTTTCAGCCTTGTGCATTCCAAGTTCGCCGGAAGCAATTTTTTCAATTCTATCTGTGCTTGAAAGCAAACTGATGTCGCTCACAAGTTTTTTGTTCTGTTCAATAAGCCGTTCCTGCTTCGCCTCAAGCTCGGAAATTTCACGCGAAAGATCTGCGTATCTTCTGGTCTGAACCGCATACGCAATCAGAAGAAGCGGAATAGAAAGAGCCAGAAGGCAAACTCCAATCTTATAGAAAATACTTTTCATATTGCCAGACATCAGTAACCTTCCACTCCCCAAAGATGATATTCAGTCGCATTTCTAAGCTTCCGCACAACACGCAGTTTCGCGCTCCGTGAAGGCGAATTTTCTTTTATTTCTTCCTCGCTCGGACCGACAGGCTTCCGGGTAAGAATTTCCGCGCAAGGCGCTCCACCGCAGCGGCAGGAAGAAACCTCAGGAGGACAGACACATTTTTTTCCAAGATTCCGGAAATAATTTTTCACAATCCTGTCTTCCAGAGAATGAAATGTTATTACGCCAAGCTTGCCGCCAACATTCAAATTGTTGAACGCATTGTGCAAAGCATCAGGAATATGGCGAAGCTCGCTGTTTACCGCAATTCTTAACGCCTGAAAAGTTCTTGTCGCCGGATGAATCTGCCCGTAACGGTAATTCGCCGGCACAGCGTTAAAAATTATCTCAGCAAGCACTTTTGAAGACTCAATTCTTCCGCCATTCCTTGCTTCCACAATCGCACGAGCAATCCGCCGGCTGAGTTTTTCCTCGCCGTAAAGATAAATCAGGTTTGCAAGAGCCTCTTCATTCATGCCGTTTACAATATCCGCCGCCGATTCTTTTTCAGAATTCGGATCAAGGCGCATATCAAGAGGCTCGTCGTGCCTGAAAGAAAAACCGCGGCCGCTTCGCTCGTAATGAAACACAGAAATTCCCAAGTCAAAAAGAATCAAATCTGGTTTCGGAAATTCAGCCGGATACGACGCATAAAAATCGTTGAACCAGCCATTATAAAAATGCATTCTGTCACCATAAGGCGCAAGCCGTTCCCTGGCGCGCGACTGAATAACAGAATCTGCATCAATACCAATAACATTCAGTGAAGGAAATTTTGAAAGAAAAGCATTTGAATGACCGCCTTCCCCCAAAGTAGAATCAACCATCCAAGCCGAATTTTCATAAGGTTCGCCTTCCGGACTAAGATATTCAAGACAAGGCTCCAACAGAACCGGAGTATGAATGACTTCCACTTTTATTCTCCACAAAAACTAGAAGCTTATGTTTTTGAACTGCTCGCTCGCTTCCAGAAGTTTATTTTCAGTTTCCGCCATATATTTTTCATATGACTGTGCATCCCAAAGCTCAATGAATTTCTGTTCACCAAGAAAAACACAGTCCTTTGAAAGAGAAGCGTACTCCCTTAAACTTTGCGGGATAGAAAGGCGTCCAGACTTATCAAACTCAATTTCCTGAGCCGGCGCAATAAAACGCCGCATGATAATTCTGTTCTGCTCGCTGAACGGCGAAGCATTTGCCATCAGCTTTGAAGACATATTTTCCCATTCTTCCGCAGTAAAAAGCCACAAACATCGCTCGATTGCCTTTGTAACAATCACAACATCCGAAGAAATTCCGGCACGCAACCTTGAAGGAAACATAATACGCCCTTTTTCATCAAGCGTGTTTTTATATTCACCTGTAAGAAGTTTCATGCCATTTTCTTCCACTTTTTACTACTTTTTCCCACTTAAATACCATTTTAGTCAACAAATTCATAAAGTCAATTGCAAAAATTGCCGATAAATACAAAAACCTTCAAGTTTTTACATATTTTTCCACATATACGTATAGTAAGAAAAAAAATGATAAACACATACAAAGAAAGCAGCCTGCACAGAACTCTGAAAAATCTTTACGCGCTGGAAGAAGGCTCTGAAACAGAAGCGGCGGCAGACGGCCATATTTACGACATTCTTACAAAAAACGGAAACGTAATAGAAATTCAAACCCAAAACCTGGGAAAACTGCTAAAAAAACTTCAGGACGCCATCGCAAAAAACAGAAAATGCAAAATCGTGCATCCATTGATTGCAGAAAAAACAATAGAAACTTACTCGGAAGATGGAATTTTGCTGAAAAGAAGCCGCAGCCCGAAGAAAGCAAATGAATACACATTTCTGAAGGAACTTACAGGAATTTACCAGCTTCTGCCGGAACAGAATTTTTCCCTGGAAATTCTGTTCGTAAAGACAACAGAAACAAGAAAAAAAACTGAAAATCCGGAGCAATCAGAAAACAAAAGGCGAAGATTTAAAAAAGACTGGCAGAAAACAGACAAAAAGCTGAATGAAATAACCGGAAAAAAAATGCTTTTATACCCGAAAAGCTATCTTGAGCTGCTGCCCGATGGACTTCCAGAAGAATTCTGCGCAAAAGACATAGCGGAACTTCTAAAATGCGACAAAACAAAACCAAAAAATGCATATTCTTTTGCAAATCTTATCGCATGGCTTTTTTCAAGAATCAAGATTTTTGAACAGACAGCAACAAAAGGCCGCACAAAATTTTATCAAATTTCAAAAAGCCTTGAAAAATCACAACCACCCGTCAAACGGGTGGTTTGCTCTTAGCCTATAAGGCTAGGGTCTCAAGCCGAGACTTAAGTCCCATGCTTTCACTTACGTTCAAGCCTATTGCAGCTTGTCACCCGCAGGCCCTTGAAAGGCCTTT
>JBNMJH010000001.1:0-345696 GCA_050873685.1 Treponema sp. | reverse complement strand
GCCCTTCTTTATGTCGCGCGCGAACGAAACAACGTCAAGCGCGCTTGCGCTCTGAATGTCAAGAACGGCCGGCACAAGCGAATTTATGAACGCGTATTTCACCTCGTCGTTCGGGTATTTCAGAAGGTACACGCCGAACTCACGGTCGTAGCCCTTTATCGTAAGGTAGCCGGTCTGGTAAAAAAGCGGAACCGGGTCCGGATTGTCGTTCCTGTAGTCCTGAAGTTCCTGCGCCGTCGCCTCGATTCCGTTTGAAAGGTCCATGTAGCTCATCGTGCTTGACTTCAGTTTCTTGATAAGAAACGTTGGTGTTCCCGTGGCGAACCAGTAATATGCAAAATCCTGTCTTTTCAGCGCATTTATAAGGCTGAACGGATTATATACACCCTTGCTATTTTCGTAAAAATGATAGCCGTCGTACATCTGCTTAAGTTTCTGCACGCACTCATCCTCGGAGAGCTGATTTTTTTCCGCCATCGCCTTTATTTCAGGCTTTAGGTTAAAAAGCAATTCGTCTTCTGTAATTCCGCAGATTTCCGCATACTGCTCGGAAATTGAAATATCTTCCAGCTGGTTCAGGTCGCTGAAAATGCTCACCTTGCTGAATTTTGTAACTCCTGTAAGAAGGACGAACTTCAGGTTCTCATCAAGAGCCTTCAGCGTTATGTAAAGCCCTTTCAGCGTTTCCCGGTTGCTGCTGGTAAGCTCCTCGTTGTTCTGAGCGTCCAGAAGCGGCTTGTCGTACTCGTCTATCAGAACTGCCGCCTGCATTCCGGTTTTCTCCCGGGCTGTTTTCACAATGTTCATGAAGCGGCCGGCGAAGCGCTCCGGCTTTTCTGTTATGCCGTATTTTCTTTCATATTCCTCAAGCTGAAGGTTTATGCAGTCACCAAGCGTTTTCTTTTCCGAAAAATTGTCCTGCGCAAAATTCAGATAGATAACCGGATATTTTTTCCATGCGTCGGGATTTTCCTTTTCAAGCTCCGTGATTTTCAGCCCTTCAAAAAGCTCCTTTCTGCCTTCAAAGTACGCCTTCAAAGTTGAAAGAAGAAGACTTTTCCCGAACCTGCGCGGACGGCTAAGAAAATAAACTTGCCCAGTATGAACAAGATTGTATACAAAATCCGTCTTGTCGATATAAATATATCCGCCCTCGCGAAGTTTTTCAAATGTCTGAATGCCAACCGGCAGTTTTCTGATGTTCTGCATGGAATAATTATAGCATAAAAAAATGAGTTTTGCAGGTTATTGCCAGAAGATTTAGAATAACATTTGGAGATATACGATTTTCTCACATACATTATACAGCTGACTAAAGTTCTTCTACATCTTCCTTACATAAAAACTTTCTGAAAAGGCTTCAACGCATTCGGAGCGCTCGCGGCTGTTAGGATTAAGGCTGGTTACAACAGCAACGCAAAAAAGCGGCTCCTGCTCGTCTTCTTCTCCGTCGTAGCCAGTGCTGAAAGTGTCCGGCAGGAACAGCTCAAGTTTTTTCGGCGTGTTTGTGTAAGGCATCGGAAGGGAAATCCATTCCGAGCGCGGCGCATACACATTTTCCTCTGAGCAAGGCACAAGAAAAACTCCCGCCATGATATATAAAAAATATTTCAATTTCTAACAGAAAAGTGTTATTCTTTACAAGTTACAATGGTTTCCGGGATGGAGGAAACGGCTTTTTTAACTCGAGCAAAGTATGGTATAATAAACTATCAGACTTTCAAGGAATATAATAATAGATGGTTCAAAAATCCTTAAAAAAGAATGCAGCCTACAGCTTTATAAAGGCTCTTATGAATCTTGCATTTCCATTGATTTCATTTCCGTATGCATCAAGAATTCTTCTTCCGGCAGGCATTGGAAAAGTAAATTTTGCAAACTCAATAATAGAATACTTTACACTTGCTGCAAGTCTTGGAATTTTTTCTTATGCCGCCAGAGAAGCTGTCCGAGTAAGAGACGACAGGCATGCTCTGAACAAGATATTCCGTGAAATTCTTACTATAAACCTTATTTCCACCATATTTTCCTACATTCTGCTTTTTATTTCACTTGTATTTGTCAGCAAATTTTCTGAATACCGCACTCTTTTGATAGTATGCTCAACAAAGATTCTATTTACAACTATTGGCGTAGACTGGATTTTTAATGTACAAGAAGAATACAAATATGTAACAATACGCTCTGTTCTGTTCCAGCTTATAAGCCTTGTGCTGCTTTTTGCTTTTGTACGCACTCCAGATGACTATGTTGCCTATGCTTTTATGGGGGTGTTTTCAAGCGTAGGCTCTAACATCTGCAATATTTTCTATGCGCGTAAATTTGTAAATTTTTTTGATAGAACAGCAATAGAAATTAAACGGCACTTAAAACCGATATTCACATTTTTTGGAATGTCTGTCGCCTCAAAAGTACACACTGCCTTAGATTCTGTAATGCTCGGATTTATGCTAACTGACAGTGCTGTAGGATATTACTCCGCCGCGAACAAAATAAAAGGACTTGTAGTAGGTCTTATCACAGCGATTCTTGCCACACTTCTTCCGCGCTCATCTTATTATCTTGGACAAAATAAAAGTGACGAATACCAGAAAATTGTCTCAAAGGCTTTGAATTTTTCACTATTCTTTTCGCTGCCGTCCGCAATCGGAATAATGCTACTGGCAAGACCGCTCATACTTCTTTTCAGTGGAGAAGAATTTTTAGCCGCACTTCCAGCAATGCTTATAATGTCGCCTGTTATAGTGTTTATAGCGGTGGCGTCTTTTGCTGACAACATGGTTCTTATTCCTCAAAGGATGGAAAAAGTTTCACTTCAGTCGCAGATTATCGGCTGCGTAATGAATGTTACCTTAAACAGTATTCTGATTCCAGTATGGGGAGTTTTTGGAGCGGCGTTTTCAACTTTTATCGTGGAAGGAATCATAACTGCATACAAAATTTTCTTCAGCTTAAAACATATAAATCACCAAGGCTTTGCCAAAAACTTTGTAAAAATATGTATTTCCAGCATTTTTATGGCAGCCGCTGTTTTAGCAATACTTTACTTTATAAAAAACATATTTTTGCAGATTTTGCTCGGAACCGTCATAGGAGCCGCGGTTTACGCAGTTTTCACACTTCTATTACGCACCGACACAGCCCTTATGCTGACAGAAACAATAAAAAAAGAATAGAAAGATGATTTATATATGATATAATCACAATGGAAAGGAGACTAATAAATGCCTACAATAAGTTTTTTTCGCGGAATAAAGATTTTTATTAATTGGAATGATCATATGCCGCCTCATTTTCATGCAACATATGGCGGAAAAGAAATTCTAGTGTCTATACATGACATAGAAATTATCGAGGGAGAACTTCCCTCAAAACAACAAAAAATGGTTCTTGGATGGGCAGCTTTTCATCAAACAGAACTAGAAGAAGACTGGGAACTTGCAGCACAAAAACAAGAACTATTTCCTATTGCACCTTTAAATTAATATGAAACATTCTATTGATTGGTATATACAAAAAGGATTCTCAAAAAAGGCGGCTGAATATTTTTTCAACGGAAGAAGAAAAATAATTTATGTTCATCCAAATACTGATTTCTCGCTTCTTTTAACTTTTGACAATGGAGAAAAAAAAGTTTTCAATGTAAAACCATTGATAAAAGAAAATACAGTCTTTGAGCCTTTATCTGACTGGAACAAGTTTAAATGTGTATATCTGGACTCTGACGGAACAGTCTGCTGGGACAAAGATAGTTTTTTAGACAGCAACGTTGTCTGGAATAATAAAATAGACCTAAGTTCTGACAATTTGTACATTGAAAGTACACCGCAAAATTGATATCAAGGTAGAAAAATGGATATAATTACAAAAGCAAGAAGTCTTTTGAAAGAAAAAAGGCATAAAGAATTTTTTGACAAATCAAAATCTTATATAAGATACATAATTCTTTCCGCATGGTTTAAACTTTCATTAAAAGAAACGAATCCAGAACTAAAAAAGGTAAACAAGAACTGGATTATCTACACATACCTAAAGACTAAGTATTCAAGTTTTCTAAAAAAATACAAAACAAAGGAAAATTCCTCGCACGAATATTCGGATATAGTCTGGTGGTGCTGGTTCCAGGGAGAGGAAAACGCCCCTGATATTGTAAAGGCCTGCCTTGAAAGTGTGAGGAAGAATATGCCTGACAAGAAAATCATAGTAATCACAGAAGAAAATATGTGGGATTATGTTTCAATGCCAGAATATATAAAAGAAAAATACTGGAAAGGAACTATTTCAAAAACACATTTTTCTGACCTGCTTAGGCTTGAACTTTTAATAACGTACGGCGGAATATGGATTGACTCAACAGTATTGTGCACGGCAAAGCCAGAATATGCATTCAACAAACCGCTATTTATTTTCAAAACGAATGAAAAAAATGACCCAGCAACCGCAGCGCAAAGCTGGTTTATATCTTCCGAAAAAGACAATCCTGTTTTATCTTTGACAAGAGAACTTCATTATAAATACTGGAAAAAATACAACAGCCAGATTCATTACTTCATATTCTATTTTTTTATGAAGCTCGCCGCGGAAAAATACAAGGATGAATGGAATTCCATCCCGTTTTTTTCTGATGTTCCGCCTCATATTATGCAGCGTGAACTTTTCACAGAATATTCAAAAGAACGTATGGAACAGCTAAAGCGAATGTCTGACATCCACAAGCTTACATACAAGTTCAAGAGAAACTCAAATCTGCAAAAAGAAAACACAATTTACAAAAAACTTCTTGAAGAATACAACGTCCGGCTGCAGTTCCAGCATAAAAATCAAGTCGGGGGGGGGTACAAAAGTAAAGTAATTTTTGTATCTAAAGTGTTCTCCTCAAAAGGAGAATGCGCATGATTGCAATAGATACAACTTTTTTTGCACACTCAGAAGCTAAAAATAGAAAACTCACCTACTCCACTTCTATCTTTACAGCGGATCTTTTGGATGCGTTTTGCGAACTTGGAATGGCAGGCCACTTCTGTCTTATTGTAAATTTCAACCATGTAGACTTTTTTAAAGAAAGATTTCCAAACTACAAAATCATTGCTGCAAAATGGTGGCCAGTTACATTCTTGTATAAAATTACAAAAGGAAAGAAAACTGCAAACCGCCTTATAAAAAAATACGGCGCATTCAAAAGAATTGCAGAAAAATGCGGAGCAAAAGCAATATGGTTTCCTTATGCCATGAATGAGACATTTGTGCGAACAAAGCTAAAGACATTCGCAACAATCCATGACATTTACAGAATTCATCATGGAAGCAAAAAGGAAGCGGCAAAATTCACAGAGTTTATAAATGACAATTCAACTTCCATAATAACAATAAGCAATTACACAAAAAATGATATTATCAAGACAACTGGCTGCGCAAAAGACATTCCGGTAATTCCAAATTCAATCGAGTTCGATGTTTCAAAGCAAATGCCAGTGAAAGGTATTGAGCAGAAAAAATATATTCTCGACCTGAATGCCTACATCACGAAAAAAAATCCTCTTACGCTTTTAAAAGCGTTTAATTTAATCAAGAACAAAACGGACTTAACGCTTGTGTTCTGCGGTGGCTACAGAGAAGAACAAGTCTGGAATGAAATGCAAAATTTCATAAAAGAAAATTTTCTTTCCAGCCGGATAAAAATGCTTTTCAGAGTTACAGACGAAGAGCGCAACTGGCTTCTTTCAAATGCAGCCATATTTGCAACACCATCACTGTTTGAAGGTTTTGGGCGGACTCCAGTAGAAGCGGCAATCAGCAGAATTCCAGTAATTTCCACAAAAGAAACATCGCTTTATGAAGCCACACAAGGCTTGTGCAATTATGTAAAAAATGCAAAAGATGAAAAAGAGCTGGCCGACACAATTCTAAGCTTGATAAAAAATCCGCCTTCAGAAAATCAGCTTACTGAAACTGCGGAAAAACTAGAAGAACGTTATAAAAAAGAAAACTGCGCAAAGTTGTATCTTAGACTGTTTTTGTGATATAATGATAAAATGAATTTGTATTCCGAGAAAAGAAGAAATTTCTTTTTTATAATTTTACTGGTTCTATTCGCATCTTTACTTACAAACAATTCTTTCTATGGTTTTGGCTGGACAGACGAGGCTTTATATATGGCAACCACAAACAGTCTTTACTGCGGGAGCCGGCTGTTCTTTGATATATTTGAACCAACACAAATATACTCAGTGCTACTTCTTCCACTCTTTTATTTCTTTGTAAAAATCACAGGCTCTACAGACAGTATTTATCTTTTTATGAGAATAGCGACTATTGTCCTACAGTTGGCTGCAAGCATATTGCTATATTTTATGCTTTCAAAAAAATACAAGAAAGCGGAATCTTTTCTTGCTTCTTGCATACTGCTGATATTTTCCAGAGCACAGCTTTTCGGGCCTTCATATTACACTTTTGTGCTTATAAATTTTACAATAGCAAACATTCTTTTATTTTATGTTTTTAATTTAAACGCAAAATCTGCATGGCTTTTTGTTTCTGGGATATTTTTTGGATTCGCAATCTTATGCAATCCATATCTTGTACTGCCTTATGTAATATTTTCATTATGCGGCGTTATTCTTCCATCATCAAGAAAAAATGTAAAAAAGTATATTCTGCTTTGGATTGGAACACTTTTTGTTGGAGCAATTTTCCTTATCTTTGTTTTCAAGAATGGAAGCATAAAGGATTTTCCATCAGCATTGACTTACTTTTTTTCAAGCCCTGAATATTCTTCAAAAACAACACTTCAAAAAATAAAATGGCTTTTAAAATTTCCGCGTCTGCTTGTAACTCAATTTGTATACTTTTTGCCATTTTCAGTACTTGCAGCAATAACTTTTTTCAAAAAAAACTTAAAAGAAAAAATCAACCGTACTGCAAAAATTAAAATCATTTTATTTATATTGCTTATTATCAATTATATAATGGAAGTTTTTTTTACAGAAAAAGACAACGCTAGACCAGTAACAGGATTTTTTGCAGCTTCAATATTAGTTTTCATTCTGTTTAGCAACAAAAGCATAAATGATTATAAAAAAGAAATTTTATTTTTTCTTGTTCCTGGTTTATCACTGAGTTTTATGGAATGTCTAGCTTCAGACACAGGATTCGGCGTTTTTTCAATTGGAATTGTTCTATGCCTGCCTTTTGCAGCCAGACTTTATTTTGAAACGTTTTATTCACCTGCAACAAGCAAGGCTATAAAAATTTTATCCGCTGTTCCAGTCTGTCTTTTAATTCTAGGAACTCTATATTACAGGGTAAATCTAACCTATAGGGACGAAAGGATTTTTCCGCACTACATTTTTATTCCGCAACTTGAAAAAAACATTGCAAAAATAGATTGCGGACCTGCAAAAGGACTTTGGACACATACAGAAAACAAATCACAATATGATTCTATATACTCGACTATAAAAAATATAAAGTCAGAAAACGATGATTATTTTATGATTTTAAAGCTTTGTCCATGGGCGTATCTTGTAAATGACAACCTAAAGCCGTTTTCAATGACAGCCTGGCGTATTTCTGCAAATGACTTAAGACTGAAACCCTATTTTGAAGAATTCGGGCACAGCTTTCCAGAACATATTCTTATTTTAAATAGAAATATCAGAGACAATAAAAACAATGAAATCGAAGATAGTTCATACTTAATTCAAGAGTTAAAAAACAAAAACTACAAAGCAAAATTCACAGAATGTGGTATACTTTGGGAAAAGAGATAGAAAAGAGGAGTCAGAATTTATACATGAATGTTGCATATGAAAATTTAGCAAAATCAAATTCCATTTTTATGCCAGACTACAAAAAAGCATTTAGTGATTTTGTTGAAAAAGGTTGGTATGTACTTGGTGAACAGGTAAAATCTTTTGAAGAAGAATTTGCTTCATTTATAGGAACTAAATATTGCATAGGTGTTGCATCTGGACTTGATGCCCTTATAATTAGTCTTGAATGTTTAAAGCTTCCTAAAGGAAGTGACGTTCTTGTTCCATCAAATACATACATAGCATCAATTTTAGCGATTGTAAAAGCAGGTCTTCATCCAGTTCTTGTTGAGCCTAATGAAAAGACATGCAATATAAACCCAGACTTACTTGAATCAAAACTTACACCTAAAACAAAAGCCGTACTTGTTGTTCATTTGTATGGAAAATCCTGTGAAATGGATAAAATCTGCAATTTTTGTAAAAAATATAATCTAAAACTCGTTGAAGACTGCGCTCAATCTCATGGTGCTAAATTTTGCAAAAAAATGACTGGTTCTTTTGGCGATGCAGGTGCATTTAGTTTTTATCCTACAAAAAATCTTGGTGCTTTAGGTGACGCCGGTGCAATTTGTACAAATGATAAAGAACTGGCAGATATGGCAAGAGCATGGCGTAATTACGGTTCTGAAAAACATTATCACAATAAATACACAGGTCTAAATTCCAGACTAGATGAAATTCAAGCTGCCTTTCTTAGAATAAAACTTAAGCATATTGATGAAATAACAGAGAAAAAACGAAGACTCGCAAATTTATATCTTGAAGCTCTAGATACAAAAAAGTTCCAGCTTCCTGTTGTTGATGAAAAATATTTTGATATCTATCACATTTTTCAAATTCAAACAGACAGAAGAAATGAACTAAAAGATTTCTTGTTAAAGAACGGAATTAAAACAGAAATACATTATCCTATTGCTCCGATAAACCAAGAAGGATATAAAGAAATTCTCAATGAGCAAAAAGAAAAGACAGAGATTGCTGAAAAACTCGCAGATTCAGTTTTAAGTCTTCCAATATCATTTGGAACAACAGAAGACGAAGTCAAGTACGTTATTGATGTTATGAATAAATTTTAAGGAAGAAAAAATGAAACTTTCAATTTGTATTCCAGTTTACAATGGCGCAGATACAGTTGCAGAATTGGCAAGCGAGCTTCAAAAAGTTTTTGCAAAAACGGACTTTGAAATTGTTATGGCAAATGATGGAAGTCATGACAACAGTTCAAAAGTTTGTAAAGAACTTACGGAAAAATATAGCAATATTCGTTTTATAAATTTAAGACGAAACTATGGCGAACATAATGCCGTAATGTGTTGTCTAAACTATTGTACTGGAGATTATGCTGTTATTATAGACGATGATCTTCAAAACCCTCCAGAAGAAATCTTCAAACTTTGGAACGAAATAGAAAAAGGCTATGATGTCGTATATGCAAAATATCATCATAAAAAGCATAACATTTTTAGAAACTTCGGAAGCAAAATAAATGATATTTTTGCAACTTGGCTTATGGGAAAACCAAAAAATCTTTATCTTTGCAGTTTCAAAATAATAAACAGAGCTATTATAAATGAAATCATTAAATATAAAGGACCATTTCCTTATATAGACGGACTTATTTTGAGGGCAACAGATAATATCAGTTCCGTATATGTTGAGCATAAATCAAGAACTTCAGGCCATTCAAATTATACACTTAGCAAACTGATTCATCTTTGGCTTAGCATGTTTGTAAATTTTTCTATAAAACCTATGCGAATGATGATGTCGATAGGAACATTTGTATTACTTAGTTCGCTTGTACTTTCGGTTTACTTTATTTTGGATAAAATTCTTCATCCAGACATAGCAAGTGGTTGGACATCTCTGGTTTGTATAATACTGTTTATAGGCGGACTTCAGACTATTTTCTTAGGTCTTATCGGAGAATATATTGGGAAAAATTACTTAGATCAGAATGGAACACCTCAATGGACTGTAAAAGAAGTTTTTAAATCAAAAGAAATAAAGGATTAAATATATGGCATCTAAAGAACTTTTCAGAATGATAAATTTTAAGGATTTGGGCGACGAACGAGGCAAATTGGTTGTCATCGAAGGAAATCAGGATATACCTTTTGAAATCGCACGTGTTTTTTATATTTATGGCTCTGATTCTGATATTATACGTGGAAAGCATGCAAATAGAAATTCTGAGTTTGTATTGGTTAATGTCGCAGGAAAATCAAAAGTAATGATAACCGATGGTTATGATAAAAAAATTGTAGAACTTTCAAAACCTATGGAAGCAGTTTATATTCCAAAAATGATTTGGAAAGAAATGTATGATTTTTCAGAAGATTCAGTTCTTCTTGTTCTTTCAAATACTCATTACGATGGAAAAGAATATATCAGAGATTTTGAAGAATACAGAAAAATAATGAACGAAAATAAGAATGAATAAAAAACTCTCTCACCTCTTCTACTTTATTCTTATGCACATAGGATTTTTAGTTTATGCCTTCTATGCCGTGCTTGGAAAAATCGCCTCAGCAAAAGAGATATTTTCTCCTGCATTTATTGGAATCTACTGCGCAGTTTTTGCGATTCTTATGGTTTATGCACTGATCTGGCAGCAGGTTCTTAAAGTCATTCCCCTTATCATAGCCACCGCTAATAAAACTATAACAATTGCATGGGGAATATTATTCGGCCGCATATTTTTTAATGAAAAAACAACCCTGAATATGATTATAGGCAGCGTTGTTATTTTGGCAGGCATCTTGATTTTAAGTTTTGAACCACAAAACAAAGAGTAACATTATGATAGAAATAATTCCTTACATCTGTTTTCTTTTTATTTCTGTTATAATAAGTGCATATTCTCAAATTCTACTAAAAAAATCCGCGCAAAAATCATACAAAAGTTTTTTGCAAGAATACATAAACCCTTATGTTATATGCGGATACGGAATATTTTTTCTGGCCATTTTTTTTGATATGCTTGGCCTAAGAAAAGTTCCTGTATCGTATATTCCTATTATAGAGAGTTCCAGCTATGTATTTATAATAATTTTCAGCAGGATATTTTTAGGCGAAAAAATAAACAAACGGAAAACTGTTGCAATATTAATAATTCTTACTGGAATAGGAATTTATATTTTATAGATTTCTTATTCTATGAATAGTCAAATTTAATAATAAGTGATATAATTATATATGATGAAATATGTTTACGTTTTAACTTCCACTCCAAATGATTTTTATTACGAACAATGCCTTATGTCTGTTTTTTCATTAAAGCAACATATGCCGGACGCACATATATATATTCTTACAGACAATAAAACTAATAACACTTTTACATCTGAAAACAAAAGACTTGGCCTTATAAATTTAGGCGCAACTATTATAGCAGTTAATTTTGATGACTCTATAACAAACATACAACGTTCAAGAATTCTCAAGACAACAATTCCAGAACATATACCAGGTGATTTTCTTTTTATTGACTGTGACACAATCATCTGTGATGACTTGTCTTCGATTGAAGATATTCTCCAGAATGCAAACATTTCGGCTGTTTTGGATGGCCATGTTCCTTTATCAGAGCACAAGCACAAAGATTACTTCATAAAACGTGAAAAAAAACTTGGCTTTTCAGCAAGCAAGAAAACTGGCAAGCATTTTAACAGTGGCGTAATGCTTTTCAAGGATTGTCTAGAAAGCAAAACATTCTTCAAAAAGTGGAACGAACTATGGTCATGGTGTTTTACAGAAAAACATGATCACCATGATCAACCTGCATTTAATGAGGCAAGCCTTGAGTGCGGAAAAATAATTACAGAACTTGATGGAATTTGGAACTGCCAGCTAAGCCAGGGAGGCCTGGAATACCTTGAAAAAGCAAAAATCATACATTATTTTTCAAGTGAAGGCGGCAAAAATTATACTCCATATTACAAACTTGCAGAAAAAAATATACAGCAAAAAATAAAAGAATCTGGTGAAATTCCAGCAGATATTTCACAAATGATTCTGAATCCAAAATTCCAGTTTAACAAGGTCCATCTTATAAATGACCAGAGAATCGTGAGCATAATGCAATCTGCAACCATTTTTACAATTGCAGACATAAAAGCAAAAGCCCCTTGGCTTTTTAATATTCTAGAAAGTTTCTGCAGAAGCCTAAGGAATTTTGCAAAAAAAATAAAAAGGTAAAATTTTCAAATAAAAATAAAATTATCCTATACTATTCTAAAATAAAATTATTCGCTATAATAATATTTATGCTTTCCGCACTTTATCAAATTTTTATCACGCCGTTGGTTCAGCTGACGGAATTTTTCTACTCACTTTTTTTTGAAGTTACCGGCAACCAGGGAATTGCTGTAATAGGATTGAGTTTTGTTGTTACTATTTTCACACTTCCGCTTTACATGGTTGCTGAAAAATGGCAGGAGACAGAGCGTAATATTCAGGCAAAATTAAAACCTGGAGTTGAACGCATAAAAGCCACATTCAAAGGCGATGAACAATATATGATGCTGACAACCTTCTACAAGGAAAATCATTATCATCCTATTTATGCGCTACGTTCATCCTTCAGCCTTTTAATTCAAATACCGTTTTTTATTGCGGCTTACAATTTTCTTTCAAACCTTGAACCTCTTAAAAGCTATTCATTCTTGTTTATAAAAAGCTTCGGTGAGCCTGACGCAACATTTCATATCGGTTCGTTTGCTGTAAATATTCTTCCAATTGCAATGACTGCAATAAACTGCGCTGCAGGATTCATTTATTCCAAGGGGCATCCGCTTTCAGAAAAAATCCAGATTTACGGATGCGCCGCTGTTTTTCTGCTTCTGCTGTATAATTCGCCGGCAGGTCTTGTTGTATATTGGACAATGAATAATATTCTTTCACTTGTAAAAAACATTTTTTATAAGATAAGAAATCCTAAAAAAGTTCTGTATATAATTGCCTGCATTATAAGTCTTTGCCTTGTGGTATGCGCAGTTTTCATTTTCAAAGACACAAAGGTTGCATTCAGAGCAATGCTTGTCATCGCAGGAATCGCAATTCCATTTATACCTGCCGTGGCAAAATTCATCAATACATTTTTTGAATTCCATTTTACAAGCTTTGACAACTTTCCCAAATTAAGGCTTTCTATATTTTTACTTTCAGCGTTTATTCTTGCAGTGCTCACCGGACTTGCAATTCCTTCTATCTTAATGCAGTCCGAGCCAGAGCAGTACAGCTATGTGGATTCATACACTTCACCGCTGTATTTTTTATGGCATACATTTTTTCAGGCGCTTGGATTTTTTGTTGTGTGGCCTTCCTGCTTTTATGCGCTCTTTTCCTCAAAGACAAAAAAAATTCTGTCATTTTTATTTGCATTAATGGCATTTTCAGCATTGATAAACTGTTTTGCTTTTTCAGGAAACTACGGACCTGTTAATCCAAATCTTCTATTCATGACACCGCAACACTTTATGCCTGGAATAAAAACTGTTCTGGCAAATATTATTTGTCTTTTAGCAGCTTTGCTTTTAATAGCCGTGGCAGTTTCGTTCAGACCCAAAATAATAAACTCGCTCTGCTCCATACTTCTTATTTCGCTTGTATGTGTTTCTGGAAAAAATATATTTTCCGTTCAGAACTCATTCAGAAAAATGCCCGTTCCTGACTTTTCTAAAAAAATTGCTCCAGTTTTTCACCTTTCAAAAACAGGAAGAAATGTTATAATCCTTATGCAGGACAGATATTTTTCTCCGCTGATTCCAAAAATTCTGGAAGACAAGCCAGAACTGAAGGAGCGTCTCGATGGCTTTGTCTGGTATCCGAATACAGTTTCATTCGGCAAACTTACAATGATTGGAACGCCAGGTATTTTCGGCGGATACGATTACACGCCTTTTGAAATCAACAAAAGAACAGAGAAAACTCTGCAGCAGAAGCACAACGAAGCAATTCTTACAATGCCAGTGCTTTTCCATAATAACAACTGGAACGTAACAGTCGCAGATCTTCCATATGAAAACTACCTTGAACAGCCAGTTACAGATATGTACAAGGGCTACGATTTTATAAACCGTGTAACAACGCATGGAACTTACTCCGGCATATGGTACTCACGCAACAAAATGAAAAAGTCTCCGTTCATGAGCGAAGGAATAAAGAGAAACTTTATATGGTTTAGTTTCCTGAAAATTGTACCGCCGTATTTCCGTCAGATAATTTACCACAAGGAATATTGGATTTCATACAACAAATTTGAAAACAGTGCGAAATTCATTGACAACTACTCAGCAATTGATTTTTTTCCAGAATTATTTGACACTTCGTCAAAAAAAGATTCATTCTTTTTGCTGGACAACGAGGCAAACCATGAGTCAATTCTTCTTCAGGCTCCGGATTATGTTCCAGCAGAAAATGTTACGGATGCCGGTCCGTACGGAAAGGATGCAACCTATTCTTCAATGGCTGGAGTCTTGCTGCGATTCGCTGATTTTGTTGACTTCCTGAAAGAAAACAATGTTTACGATAATACAAAAATCATTCTTGTTTCTGACCACGGAATGAGCCGGAACACAGGAACATTTGACAACAAGACACAAAATTTCCCATTCAACAAGGAAAATATGACCGCCTCTCTGCTAGTGAAGGATTTTTCAAGCCGCGGAACTTTAAAAGAAGACTTCTCATTTATGACAAACGCTGACACTCCTGCCCTTGCATTGAAAGATATTGCGCCTAATGCAAGAAATCCTTTTACAAATAACCCACTTGATATAAATTCTATTGGGGGGGGGATTACAAAGAACAGCTTTATAAAAATGTCTAATGCGCCAGCAGAAAGCACACGCATACGAAAAAACACAAAATTCAACATAAACGACACTGAATGGTATACTGTAAAAGACAATATTTTTGACGACAAAAACTGGTCGCAATATATTCCTGAAAAAAATTAACAAAAGAGAATTGTTTACTAAAAATATTAATAGCAAAAAAACGCTGTTTGTGCTAAACTAAAAGAATGAAAATCGCAGTTGCAGGAACAGGCTACGTTGGGCTTTCAAACGCTATACTTTTAGCGCAGCACAACGAAGTAAAAACCGTTGATATTATTCAGGAAAAAGTAGATTTAATTAACAGCAGGAAATCGCCGATTGTGGACAAGGAAATTTCGGAATATCTTGCTTCAAAAAATTTAAATTTGGTTGCCACAACAAATGCTCTTGAAGCATACAAAAATGCGGATTTCATTATCATTTCAACACCGACAAACTACGATGAGGAAAAGAACTATTTTGACACCTCAAGCGTTGAATCTGTTGTTGAGCTGGTAAAAAAATCAGGCTCAAATGCGACAATAGTTGTAAAATCAACAGTGCCAGTCGGCTACACTGAAAATCTAAGAAAAACTTCTGGCTATAAAAATATGCTTTTCTCGCCGGAATTTCTGCGTGAAGGTCATGCGCTTTACGACAACCTTTATCCTTCAAGAATTGTTGTAAGCTATCCGAAAGACGATGAGGCTCTTCTGGAAAAAGCAGAGCAATTTTCTTCGCTTTTAAAGGAAGGCGCAATAAAAAAAGATGTGCAGGCTCTTCACCCGCATTGCACAGAGGCCGAAGCTATTAAGCTTTTTGCAAACACTTACCTTGCGCTGCGAGTAGCTTACTTCAACGAGCTTGACACTTATGCGGAGCTTCGCGGACTGAACACAAAGCAGATTATTGAAGGAGTTAGTCTTGACCCGCGAATCGGGGATTTTTACAACAACCCAAGCTTCGGTTATGGCGGATATTGCCTTCCAAAAGATACAAAACAGCTTCTGGCAAATTACTCTGATGTTCCGCAGAACCTTATCCGCGCGATTGTAGATTCAAACCGCACTCGCAAGGATTTTGTTGCCGACCAGATTATTGCAAAAAAACCGAAAACCGTAGGTGTTTACAGGCTAACAATGAAAGCTGGAAGCGACAATTTCCGGCAGAGTTCAATTCAGGGAGTTATGAAGCGAATCAAGGCGAAAGGAATTCAAGTTGTTGTCTATGAGCCGACCTTCAAGGGCGGAGACGATTTTTTCAACTCAAAGGTTACAAAAGACCTGGAATGGTTCAAGGCAAATTCTGATGTAATTATAGCAAACCGATGGAACACAGATTTAGATGATGTAAAGGACAAAGTCTACACAAGGGATTTGTATTCGCGGGACTAATTTTTTTGCAACAGAAGGCTCAGAATGGAAAAAATTCTTATAAACGGAAACTTCTTGAACCGGAATCTTACCGGAATCGAGCGTTTTGCTTGGGAAACGTGCAGAAGGCTCGATTTGATTCTAACAGAACAGGATGATTTTTCAATTCTTGTATCGGCGAATCCCAAGTCAATTCCAGACTTCAAAAATATCAAGGTAATCCGCTCAAAAAAAATCATAAAGAATTTTCCGTTCTGGGACTTGATTGAATTTCCTAGATGGTGCAGAAAAACCTTTTCAACCGGACTGAATTTTTCAAACACCGCTCCGCTCGGAAAAAACTGCGGATACGCTTTTCTGCACGATATATATGCGAAAATTTTTCCAGATGATTTTTCAAGCTTCAAGGACAGGCTTGTAAGGGCATACAGCCTTTTCAATTACTGGAACATCGCAAAAAATGCGAAAAAAATCTTCACTGTTTCAGAATTCAGCAAAAAGCAGATTGCGGAATCCTACAAGATTTCTACAGATAAAATTTCTGTAGTTCCAAATGGCTGGGAGCATTTCAAGGATGTTCAAGAAGATGAGCATATTTTTGAAAAATTTCCTTCGCTGAAGAAAGGAGAATTTTACTTCACACTGGGCTCATTGAGCAAACGAAAAAATCTTGCGTGGCTCTGCAAATACGCCGAGGCCCACCCTTCCGAGCATTTTGCAATAAGCGGAAAGGCAATCAGCGGACTTGTTCCAGAAGAGCTGAAAAGCCTGAAAACACTAAAAAACGTAACACTGGTCGGATATGTTTCAGACGCTGAAGTAAAATCCCTTATGAAAAACTGCAAAGCCTTTGTTTTTCCAAGCTACTACGAAGGCTTCGGCATTCCGCCGCTGGAAGCGCTTTCAACCGGCGCAAAAATAATTATTGCAAAAGCAGCGTCTCTGCCAGAAATTTACCAGAACACAGCGCACTACATTAATCCTGAAGATACAAACGTAAATTTGGATGAGCTTTTAAAAGAAAACGCGGACTCACCTGATGAGATTCTTAAGAAATACACATATGATGAAGCCGCGCAAAAAATTTATGAAAACTTAAAGTCCTAAAATGGAACCTTTAAAAGTTTGTTAAAACAGAACCTTGAATCCTAATCCCATAACAACGCCAAACTGAACAGGATATTCATCTGTATTTACAAAATGATACGGAGTTGAAAAATCTGCATTTTTGCAGTTTCCATTGTTTCCATAAATGCTTCTGTCATAATTGTCGCTGTCAATCAAAGTGTAATAGCTGTACAAAAATCCAAGATTCAGGCTGAGCTGCAAATCACGCTGCACATTTTTATGCTCAAATGTTGTTTCAAACTTAACCATGTGCATCCAGTTGTATGCTCCGTCATGCAGAAAGTATTTTTTCAGCTCATCGCGGTTGAATCTGCTCATCTCGGAATACAAAGAACTTCCCGGAACCTGCTGGCTTCCGTAATCCGCGCCATGGCGCACAAACTGGTACTGGAGCGCAGTGCTCAGGAAACTTCTAGGCTTCATCTCAAAGCGGAAAAAGAATTCGTCTGAGTTTGGCGGAAGATAATAGCCAAGAGACTCGCCGTTGTTCGTGTAGTTTTCCATAATATAATGATTGTACGATGGAGCATAATTTATCGCATGGTGAGTATAGCAGAAAGGCTCAATTTTTGTATACCGGGTTGAAACGCTTGCAAACGGAAGCCATGGAATCACAGCCTTTGCGCCGACCTGTCCGGAAAACATTACGCGCGTTTCAGTAAACCAGTTGTTCTGAATATTAAGCTCATCGAAATAAATTGAAGCCCAAACTTTTCCGACTCCTGGCTTTCTGAGCATTATGTCGCCGAAAAGCGCAAGATTGTCGCAGTCTCCAGTATGGTTCTGGTACTCAACATAGATAAAAAGCGGAAAAAGATAGCCGATTTCAAAACGCTTTGGATAAACAACAGAACTTCCAAAATCAAGATGAAGATACTTGAAGTCCAGTTCTATCATATTCAGCGAGAAAGCATTCTGCCAGAAATAAGAATCGTCCACGCCTTCCTTATCTTCCGGATAAGAATCAGCATTCATATAGTCAGCGTTAGGATATTCAAGAATTCCTGCCAAAGTTGAAAATTTAAGCCAGCTGAACATTTCAACCCCTGTGTTCAACTCAAAGAACGGCCGTGCCTGCTTGTTCAGCACAAGAGAGCTTCCGTTGTCCATGGCAGCCCATTCGTGAGACTGACGCCCTGCCCCAATTGTAAGACGGTCATCCAGAAACGAAGCCTTTATTTCCGCAAGAACGCTTCCGCTCACACCAAATTCTGTAGCCCAGCCTTCAGTTCCAGACGCAGACATATTTGAAAGAAGATAAACCTGACCGTCCCATGGCTTTTTGTATGAATAAGGAAGATAACTGTTGTTCAGAAATTTCTTAACAAAGCGCTCCTTGCCTTCCGGCTTTTGATATTTGGGAGTGCCGTCATCGTTCAAATCTCCGCTGAAATAATTTTCGACATCCTCGTCATACCACGGATATCCTACTGAATAATTTCCCACTTCCTTAATAGGCATATATGTCAAGTCAAAAATTCCATTAAAACTGTATGAAACATATTTTGTGATGTCGCCGCGGAAATTAAATTCCGGCATAAAATCAAAGCCGACAGAATTGAAATCAGACTTGTTGTAAATTCCGCCTGAAACACTGCCTTCAAGCACAAAATCATATAAAAACGAAAAATGATACTTTTCATCCTTTGTTTCAACAGCAAGATGAGAAGCGCTGTTCTTCTTTTCCGAATTCACTTCATGCTTAGCCTTGAAATTCTCAAGAATTTTTATTTCTGAAGGTTTCAGCTTGTCTTCATGCTCAAGAATTTCATCAATCGCCTTGAAAATTCTTGAAACAGTATATGGTTTTGCCCCGGGCAAGAAACTGCAGAATCCTTTCATCTCAGCAATTTCAAGCACGTTGTAAATTTCATCATCCACATCCACAGAAAGATTTTTCTGCGCAAAAGCGAATCCTGCGCACAAAAGCAAAGCGCAAACTGACAAAACAATCTTTTTCATAGCACAACCTTACTCAATTAATCAAAAAGTGTATATTCAAAACTCACGGCGCCTTCAAATCCCTGCGCAAATTTCCCTTCTTCATTTTTGTTGTTGAAGATAAAGGAATATGCTGCCCGGCCAGAAAGGCTCATGCGGGAATTTATGTTGTACGAAGCTTTTGCGGAAATTCTGTTCGTGAACTGAACGCTGCCTGTAAGAACGTATGTTCTGGCGATATCTTCCGCCTCATCGTCTGTTACAAGCCCCATTTTCCGCAAAACGCTCGGATAATAAGCATAGTATTTTTTTCCGTTGATTTCTATTGTATTGTTGAACAAACCAAAAGAATTTGTTCCATGGGCAAGAAACAAATAGTCAAGTTCTGCATTCCACTTTGAAATTTTGCTGTAGGCCAGCCTTGCCTGAAAACCGAGCGCATCCGGCCCGAACGGCGAGCCTATCCAAGAATAGAGCGGAACACTTGAATTTGACTGCATGTCAGTCCGGGAACTGTAAAGCGACCAGTCGGCCCCCTGCTTTATGTAGCAGTATGGAGTTGTGTAAATTCCTTCTAAAGTTCCAGTCCACCAGCCTTCATTTTTATCTGGAATTGTAAGTTCAATTCCCGACTGGAAACCAATGCCGTCCGGAATGGAATTTGCGCTCGGCGAGCCAAGCTCGAACATCGTCTGCATTTCATTCTGCGCATACAGAAAATATAGCCTTGTATACTTGAACGGCGTGAGTTCCAGGGAAATTCCCATGTACTGGCAAATGTGCGCCTCTCCGTAGATATTTTTCTCATCATCGTTCGCATAATCGCTGTCTTCCCACGAGCCGAACGAATGCATAATCATAAGCGGATTCAAGTGCTTCAGCTCAAAGCCGCTCTGCACAAGGGTCGCCTCCAGAATGCCGAAACGAATCCAGTCAAAAAGCGGACGCGCCTCAACTGAATGCATATAAAGATATTTGTTCGTGTTCACCTGCACAACATCAAGATTGTACTTCATTCTTGGCGAGTAAAGATTCAGCTGGAAATATCCTTCCGTTTCAAAAGTTGAATTATAAATTACCGAGCCGGTAAGAGTTTTTCCAACCTGAAGCCCCTGCCTTCCGAAATTTACGTTAACGCCCCACTTTTCAAATGTTTTTCCAGCGCTTCCATAGGCAGTTTTAGGCCACATGAAATCCATGTCGCTTGTGTTGAAAAAAATATTCGTCACATTTGAATCCGCGCTCATTCCCCAGAAACTTTTTGCAAGCGAAATTCCTGTATGAATAACAAAATAGTCGCCCCAGCCAAGATAAAGCGGAATTTCGGCAAAAGAATTCCAGGCGTCTGAATTCACAAATCCTGAATACGCGCCGTACTCCGCCTTGCTGTCATCAATTTCATGACGTTCCTTATTTTCAACATCTTTCCAGTCAACATTAGAGCCGTCCGAAGCGTCCCTGTAGTTTTCCTTCTGCAGAATATTATAGCCATCAACTGAATTTTTGTGACCTGTGTAGTCAGTTGCAAAAGACCAGTCGATATCCGAGCTGCTTTTATAAAGAATTCCTGGCGCAGCTTTCAGATTGAAGCCAAAACAAACCGGCCCCATATCAATGCTGAAAGATTTTTTTCCAAGATATTCCGAAAGCCTGTCATAAAGCTTTTTTCCCGAATCACTAAGTTTTTCGTAAGGAATAAGCTCCAGGTACATTTTCAGCTCGCCCACAGAAACCGGAGCGTCCGCCGCAAAAGAAGTGCGCCTTGTTTCATTCGAAAGCATAAAAAGCGCGTCATAAACCCAGTGTCCGGCAGGAACCAGCTGCTGAGAACCATAAGTTTCCGCATTCAAAAACTGAAGAAACGAAAAAAACGCGGCAAAAAACAGAACCAAACCTTTTCTTTTAATCTTTTTTGTGAAATACATTTCTTTGTTTTACCATTTTTTGTAGAAAAAATAAACAGTTTATTCTATTCTATATGTATGAAAATTGCCATAGATTGCCGCATGACACGCAGCGGAGGAGTCGGTTCATATTTAAATGCGCTCCTTCCCTATCTTACCAAAAAGAATGAATGTGTTCTTCTGGGAAACAAAAACGAGCTTGAAAAATACAAGTCTGAAAAAACTGAAATAATTTCACTTGAAATAAAAACTTTTTCCCTGAAGGAGTTTTTTGCGTTCCCTAAAGAAATTTCACGGAAAATCAATGAATGCGACCTTTATTATTCGCCGTATTTTAATATTCCGTCCGGAATAAAAATTCCTGTGTTCACTACAATCCACGACGTTGTCTTCCTTGATGTTCCAGGTCTTGCCTCAAAAGCCGGAACCATCGCAAGAAAATTCTTCTATAAATATGCGGTTTTCAAGTCAAAAAAAATTTTTACTGTCTCTGAATTTTCAAAAAGCCGTATAATTTCCAACTTAAAATGCAGGAAACCTGTGGTTGTAACGTACAATGCGGTTCCCGACTGGTTTGAAAAGAAAAATTCCATTTCAAATTCAAAAACCGAAAAAGAAGATTCTATTCTTTTTGTTGGAAACATAAAAAAACATAAGGGGCTTTCCGTTTTAATCGATGCATTCAAAAACGCAAAGGAAAAAGGCTTTTCCCCGGTTCTTAAAATCGTTGGAAACTCTGAAAATTTCCGGACCGCAGATGAAACTATTTTCAGCAAAATTCAGGACGCGCCGGAAGGTTCAATCCAGTTTACAGGAAGAATCAGCGATGAAGAGCTGAAAGAGCTTTACAAAAAAACAAAAAGGCTGGTTCAGCCTTCATTTTACGAAGGATTCGGAATGCCGCCGCTGGAAGCGATGAGCCTTGGAACAAAAGCAATAATTTCCGACATTCCGGTTTTCAAGGAAATCTACAAGGATTTTCCAGTAACTTTTTTCAAGGCCGGAGATTGTAACGATTTGGCAGAAAAATTGCTTTCTATAAAGAATGAAACTGATGAAATAGAAGAATTTCCGCAAATTTATTCATTTGAAAAAACTGCCGGAATAATTCAAAAAACGCTGGAGGAATCCATATGAAAGTTGCCATTGTGCACGACTGGCTTGTAAATTACGGCGGCGCCGAGCTTTTTGTTGAATATCTTTTGAAAATTTATCCTGACGCTGAAATTTTCACGCTTGTATACGACAAGAAAAGAATGGGAAACCATTTTCTGAAAAATAAAATTCACACTTCAAAAATTCAAAAGCTTCCAATGGCCAGCAGAATTTACACAAAACTTCTGAAATTTATGCCGGATGCCTTTGAATCATTCGATCTTTCGGGCTTCGACCTGGTGATTTCATCTTCTTCATGCTGCGCAAAAGGCGTAATCACTCCGCCGTACGTGCCGCATGTCGCATTCATCCACTCGCCTATGCGATACGCCTGGGACTTGTTTTTTGACTACAGAAAAAGAAGCGGAAAGCTCACCCGATTTTTCATGAACCGCTGGATTCCTTCGCTACGCTTGTGGGATTACGTTTCAAGCCAGAGAATTGACACAATAATCGCGAACTCAAAATTCATTGCGCGCAGAATAAAAAAATTCTGGAACCGGGACGCGAAAGTAATTTACCTTCCTGTTGACGTGAGCCGGTTCAATCCGTCTGAAAAGCCGCGCGAGGATTTCTATGTTGCGTTCAGCCGGCTTGTTCCTTACAAAAGAATCGACCTGGCTGTTTCCGCCTGCAAGAAACTTGGGAAAAAGCTCGTTGTCATAGGCGGCGGCTCAGAAATGGAAAATCTCAAAAAACTTGCGGGAAACGACAAGAACATAACTTTCCTTGGACGCGCAAGCGATGAAGTTCTTCAGGAAAACCTGCAGCGTTGCAAGGCGCTTCTGTTCTGCGCCGAGGAAGACTTCGGATTTGTTCCGCTTGAAGCGCAGGCTTGCGGAGCCCCTGTAATTGCGTTCGGCCGCGGAGGTGCGCTTGAAACTGTTGTTGCCGGAGAAACCGGAATTTTCTTCAACGAGCAGAAAACTGAATCACTTGCAAATGCAATCCTTGATTTTGAAAAACTTGACGCGGAAGGAAAATTCAAAAAGGATGCAATTGTTTCACATGCGCGCTCGTTCACAGAGGAACGATTTCAAAGAGAGTTCATAAACACTGTACAAGAAACCGTTAAAAAGTTAAAATACTAAGCCTATGACCACAAACGAATTTATTGATTATTTTAAAAAGACTTACAGGAACAGAACAAGCTCTTTCTTTTCCGGGCTGATGATTATGATTTCAGATGCGGTTGCGCTTTTCTGCTGTGTAGGGCTTGCGTTTTTCATAATGAATTTCATAAATCCTTCAGCAATAAATTTCAGGTCATTCATTTATTACTCAGTATTTTTTCCTATTATACTTGTAATTTTCTACGCAGGCGGTCTTTATCCAGGAATACTTCTTTCCCCGTCTGAAGAAGTCAGAAAAATGACGATAATTTCGTTTTTCTGCTATTTCGGAATCTGTCTTGCATTGGTTTTCTTCGGCGAGGACAACGAAACTATCACTGGCGCCATTGCCGAAAACCTGATAAAAGACAGCGACACCTGGGGCGTTATCTGCGCGTTTCTTCTGGCGATTCCGATTTCTGCAATCGGGCTTCCAGCCGCAAGAGAATTTTCAAGGCACATTTTTGGAAAATTTCATTTTTACGGCGTTCCTGCTGTTATTTACTGCACAAACGACAGCGCGAAAGAAGTTATCAACCGGCTCATAAAACGTCCTGATCTGGGCTACAAACCTGCTGTAATAATCGACAGCGCGGCAAAGGAATGTTACATGAACAACGGAATTCCTGTATTCCCGGATTCGGCGGAAATTCTTGAAACAATAAAAACACTGAAAATAAAAGTGGCTGTGATATGTGATTTCAACGGCAAAAGAAAACCAATAATGTCCTCGTACCGCTACACAATAAACATTTCGAATCACCAGGACACATACACATCTTCCATGCATCTTAGGGATTTCGGCGGAATTCTTGGTTTTTCCGCAACACACAACCTTACAAAACGCTGGAATCTCTTTCTGAAAAGACTTATCGATATCGTTCTCTGCATTATTGCTGCAATAATTGTAATTCCGCTTTCAATTGTCATTGCCATCATCATAAAAGCCACTTCACCGGGACCTGTTTTTTACGGACACAAACGAGTTGGTAAAAACGGAAAATATATCAAGTGCTGGAAATTCCGCTCAATGTATAAAAATTCCCAGGAAATGCTTGAAAAAATTCTTGCAGAAGATCCGGTCCGACGAGAAGAATGGGAAAGAGACAGAAAATTTGTTGATGATCCACGTGTAACAAAATTCGGAAAATTCCTAAGAAAATCAAGCCTTGACGAGTTGCCGCAGCTTTGGAATATTTTTATCGGCGAAATGAGTTTCGTGGGTCCGCGTCCGGTAACAGAAGAAGAGCTGGAAAAATATGGAGAAAACGCAGATTACATTTTAACCGTAACGCCTGGTCTTTCAGGAATGTGGCAAATTTCAGGCCGCTCCGACACTGGCTACGAGGAACGGATAAATCTTGACACTTACTATATCCAGAACTGGTCTGTATGGCTTGATATATGGATTCTTATAAAAACTGTTTGGGTTGTAATAAACGGAAAAGGCGCATATTAAAATATGAAAAAATCACTTCTCTCTCTATTCTTGCTTGTTTCTTACTCTGCACTGTCGGCTTCTTCTTATAGAATTAAAGATGTTCAGTATGACCTTCAAGGTTCACGCGCTGAATTCACAGGAGTTACAAGGGAATATGCCTTAAAAACAAAAGTTCCTGTTGACTTCAAGAAAAAATTCAAGGATGAGGACGAGCTGATTCATTACATAAATGATATAAAGCAGCAGATTGAAAACACAAGAAATTTTGAGAAAGTAGACATAGATTTTTCAGTTTCAGAACCAGACAGTTCTGATGTCTGCAACGTATTTCTGCGGGTTTCAACCTATGACTCAATGCATTTTATTGCGGCGCCATATCCAAAATACAGTTCCGGAGACTCGCTGAATCTTACAATAAAGCTGAAGGACACAAATTTTCTTGGCTCAATGGAAACAATGACCGGCGAGGCGAAATTTGCAATTGAACTGAACGATGATGATTCTCCAAAAGATTATCTTTTGGGATTCGGACTTGAATTTGAAACACCTTTCCAGCTGAAAAGTTTGGACGCTTCCTGGAACAACAGCATTGATTTTTCCTATACGTTCGGAGATTCTTCACCGGAATGGAAAATCGATTCCGGGCTGAAGCTTACAAAGAATTTCAGAAAATTTTCTGTTGTGGCAAGCGCAAATCAAATTTTTGCAAGAAATTTTGACTATGAGGAAGAGGATAAGAACGGCCTTATATGCCATTATGGTGATGGAACTTATTTCGGCGAGGAGCTGGGGCTTTCGATTCCGATTACTATTCAGGAAATTGACAACTGGGGAAAGATTTATTATACGCCTTTCTTTTCTGGAGTTTACTACTGGGATTTTGACGGCATAGATGAAAACAACACGGACTTGAGCAGCCCGGTAATTTCTTTTGGCCAGACGCTTTCAACAGGACGAGTAAACTGGATAGAAAATTTCAGGGACGGACTTTCAGCATCCATAACAAATTCTTTCGCATATAATTTCCAGACGTACAGTTTCAAACCTTCTATTGAGGGGGAAATTCTAGCATACAAAGCATTCAAACGGTTCGCCCTGAGCACTGACATCTACGGATTCGCGGTAATGAACGGAACAAAATCTTTTGGAGAACGGCTAAGAGGAATCCGGGACAAGCAGTATTTCAATGAAGACACAGGTTCTCACATGTATGAAAAAGCCTGCGAATCGGCTGGCGCGCTGATTGTAAACATTGATGTTCCGATAAGAATTTGCAGAATTTACTGGGATCAGGTTCCTTTAATCAAAAAAATAAAATTTGCTAAATATTTTAATCTTGAAGCGCAAATTTCGCCGTTCATTGACTTCGCGCTTTTCCATAACGAAGCGGCAGGAACAGCATTCAATCCGAAAGATGGATTTTTATGCGGTGGAATCGAAGGAATTATCTATCCGCTTAGAATCCGCGGAATCCAAGTTCGAGCAAGTTTTGGCGTTGACTTAAGCCGAAAAATGCCGAAACTGAATTCATTCTTCAACCAGGACTGGAGAGACAACGTAAGTGCTTACGAGCTTTCTATCGGCCTGGGACTTCATTATTAGTCTGGAATTATTTCAGACAGGCGGACAGCAGCTTTTTCTTTCCAGTAGTCTTCCGGTTCAGAATCCTTAAGAATATTGAAAAGCTGGACAGAAAATATAATGTTGCTGTTCAGATAATTCAGTTCCGCAAGATTGTAAAATCCTTTCCAAATATTGTTGTCAATTCCCCATTGAACTATATCCGGATAAAGCTGAGCTTCTTTCAGGACATCCGAAATTCCGGAGAAGTCAAAATCTGCATTTCGTTTTTTTAGAACATCAATAATTTTTGTATATGCGGTAATTGCGCCAAGCTGGCAAGTTTTCAGGGCTTTTTTATTATAGCCATGCTCCAAATAAAAATCCGTAAGTGAAAAATAAGCTTTTAAAAGACTAAAATCATTGCACCGGTAAAGGCTGAAAAATTTTTCCAGGCAATCATTTCTAGTGCTTTCAGATGTTTTTTTCAGCGCAGAATAGAATGTCGCATCCTTGAATTCCTTGCTTTGGCTTAAAATCAGCAGAAGAAATTCCTCATATTTTTCATCTTTATTTAAAAGCTGGCTCACATTTGCAAGCTCGTAAAGAATATCGTATTTTTCATCAGGAATTTCCAGCACATCAGAATTATTATATGCGCTGGAAAAATATTCATAGGCAAACGAATATTCACCCTCAAGACAATAAATTTTTCCCATCAGGAAATCAGCTTCCGGAAAAGCCGCGTTTTTCCTTATAAAAGAAAGCAATTTTTCCTTTGAATTATCAAAAAAATCAGCGCCGTATTTTCTGAAATTTCTTTTTATAATTTGAACTGCGTCAAAATCCTCGCGTTCCTGAAGAATTTCAAGGATTAAATTCAGGGAATCACCTTTTCGTTTCACTTCCGCAGGCTTAAAAGAATTTTCAAGAATATAAATTTCATATTCAGACTGTTCTTTCTTTGAATTCCTAGCTTTTTCAGCCTGCTTCAATGCTTCGCCGTAAGAATTTTCATCAAACAAAATCTGCGCTTCTTCCAAAATCCGCTCATAATTGTGAACATAATCCGGTTTTTTCAAATTTTTTGAAAAAATATCCATCAGAGCGCAAAAGAAAACCAGAAAAATCAGTCCGTTTTTTTTCATTTTATTCCTTCAAGTCATTTAAAAAGAATCAAGTTCTTCCCTAAAAGCATTATCGGCATCTGCGTCGTTTACAGTTCGCACAATTTTTCCTTTTTTAAAAATTATCGCTTTTCCACCCGCGCCGGCAATTCCCAAATCCGCATGTTTTCCTTCGCCCGGCCCATTTACAACACAACCCATTACGGCAACTGTGATATTTTTATTCATCGAAAGAAGCTCATTCTGCCAGCGCTGCACAAATCCGTGGACATCAAAGCCTTCGCGACCGCACCTAGGACAAGAAATTATTGTTACCCCGCCCTTTCTTTTTCCAGTTTCATGAAGAATTTCTCTGCCGGCAATAACCTCATTCTCCGGCGAAGAGGAAAGGCTGACTCGGATTGTGCTTCCAATTCCTTCATTCAAAAGATGTGTAAACGCCATTGTTGATTTTACAATGCCTGTTATCAAAGGACCTGCTTCTGTAACACCAATGTGAAGCGGCGCATCATATTTTTTTGCAAAAGCCTCGTTCGCTTCAATTGTTTCCAAAACACTTGAAGCCTTCATGCTAACAACATACTGATCAAATTTCAGCTCCTCAAAAACAGCTGCTTCTCTTGCGGCTGTCTCCGCCAAAGCTTCCGCGCGGGAAATTTCATTTTTTTCAACTTTTTCTGAAAGCACTTTCGGCAGGCTTCCTGTATTAACTCCAATTCGGATGGCCGCGCCTTTTTCACGGCAAGCCTCAACAACCTGCTCAACCCTTTCCCGGCTTCCAATGTTTCCAGGATTAATTCTAACAGCCGCGACATTTCCCTTCAGACATTCAAGGGCAAGTCTGTAATCAAAATGAATATCAGCAACCAAAGGCATATCTGTGCAGCTTTGAATTTTCACAAGGCTTTCCGCGCTTTTTTTGTCAGGAACAGCGAATCTTAAAATATCACATCCCAATGACTTTAAAGTATTTATCTGCTTCAAAAGCTCTTTTAATTTTCCGTCATTTTCACATATATCTGAAATACCGGCTTTCCACATAGTCTGAATTGAAACAGGTTCATTTCCGCCGATTCCAATTCGTTTCACATTTCCTGAACCGCCTAAAAAAACTGTGCGCGGAGTTAAAAATTTTGTTTCCATATGGATATTATACAATATGTTTTTAAACAAAAAAAGACTGTCCAAAAAGTTTATTTCAGACAGTCTTACGTTTCTTGATGATTTTTTAAGCAATCATTGAGAATACCATTACGAACAACGCAACAGTTTCACAAAGACCTACAACCATGATGTACTGGGCGAAACCTTTTCCTGTTTCACCAAGGGCATCAGAGCCGGCAGCACCAGCTTTTCCCTGTGCTACAGCAGAGAACAACATTCCAAGACCAGAAGCAATTCCAAGACCAAGCGCTGTTGCTGGATTCATTGCGCCAGAATTTACTTTTCCAACCATTGACTGCATCAAAAGGAATCCGTAAATTGTCTGTGTCAAAGGAGCACCGGCAAATACTGTAAGAATAAACGGAGCAGGCTTATTGTTCACATAGCAACGTTTCCATGCGCCAATAGCGCCCTGACCTGCAATTCCAATTCCAATAGCTGAACCAATCGCAGCAATTCCCATACAAAGAGCAGCACCTAACAAACCAAAATTCATAATTAATCTCCTGTAGCAGAACCAAAAGTTCCGCCGAATAGTTTATTTTTTTATTTTTCCGTTTCTGCAAACGGAGTGTATTTAAAGCCTGACCAGGACATTCCCAAGTGGTTTGAGAACTCCAGCGTATTCAGACGAACACCATGAACAATTACTGAAAGCAAATTCAAAACCATATTCAAGCCATGTCCGAAAACCAGCAGAATAATAGCGGCAATAAACAGAATCGCATGACCCAAAATAGGTCCGGCCATTGTGTTTACTGTATTTGAAATAGCTGCTCCAGCAAGTCCTACAGCCCAAAGCCTTATGTAAGAAACAATATCAGAGAAAACATTTACAACTCCAAGCAATACTGAAATTATATTCTTGCAGCTTTCCAGAATTGATTTTCCAATGCTTCCGTCATAATTGCTGAACACAAAACTTAAAGCAAATCCAAATGCGACAAGTCCAATTGAAACTTTTCCAACCGGAATACCGTAAATAAGCTCGCCAAAACCGAATATCTGCGAACTTACAACCATATTCAGAACAACATAGTACATTCCCCAAAGCTGAAGAAGTGAACCAAGTTCCCCGAGCATCTTCAAAGACTTGTGATATCTAGCAATACCTTTGAAATGAGCAACTGAAAGCTGCAGAAATCCAAGTGTAAAGCAGAAAATCTGAAGATTCTGGGCTGTTGTCAAAGTTCCTTTTGAAGGATCATCAGACCAGAACGGAAGCCAAGCTTCTGTGCTGGCATTTGAAATCAGAGGGACAGAAAGATTTACAAGCCATGAAGGAAGCTGTTCCGGCGAAAGGCCGAACCAAGTGCAAGTAACAGTTCCCCATGCGATTGTCGCAATTCCAAGCAAAAGCGCAAGATTCAGAATCGGAGCAACCTTCTGCTTTTTTGCAACAGACTTCAAAATCATAATCAATGACGCAACTGCAACAAGAGCGCCATAGCCGCCGTCTCCAAAAATCATTCCGAAGAAAACTGTGAAGAACAGCAGGAACCAGCCGGAAATATCATATTCGTGGTAACCCGGAACAGTTCCCAAAAAGTCTGTAAGCGGATAAATCAAGCTTACAAATTTATTATTCTTCAGTTTTGTAGGAACTTCATCATCTTCTGCCGGATCGGAGCACGCCAAAGCCCAGCCGTTCTGTTTTACAGCATTCTGAAGTTTTTCAATGCTGTCAACTGGCACAAAGCCTGAAATCCATGCCAAATCCGTTGATTTTCCATCCGTTTCCTGCTCCATTCCTGAATAGATGTTTTCAAATTCGATGTCTTTTTCAAGCAACTTTTCAAATTCTTTCATCTGAGGAACAAAAACCGCAAGTGAAGCAAGTTTTTCGTCAATTTTCTGAATTTCCGCTTTGTCAAGCTCGATTTTAGACTTCAGCTCTTCTGTTGAAAATTCCGGCATAGGAACTTCAAAGGCTTCCGCAGGAAATCCCGCAGGACGTTCATCAGTTGCATCAAGCAAAACAAAACGAACAATTTTCTTGTAGTGATTGACGCATATTGTCTTTGAATTTTCATCAATCAAATTGTACTTGTCTTCAGGAATTTCATACATCTTGAGAGAAATATTTTTTTCCTTTAGATAAGCAAAATCAGCCGGTGTAACACCACCCCACGGAGCAAGACGTTCCTGTTCCGCGGAATATGAAGAAATTTCCTCCTGAAGTTTTTTCTTCTGTTCGGAAAGGTTCAGGACATCCTTGCATTTTGAAGCAATTTCCGCATTGCCAAGCTTTGAAGCCGCCGGCATTTTTTTCGGAAGCTTTATTTCTGAAAGAATTGCAACAGCATTCATAGCGTTGCTTGACGATTCCTTGAACGCCGCAAGCGGCTCGCCTTTTCCTTCAATATGCTCAAGATGAACTACACCAACTTTTTTCAGTTGCTTCAATGCCTCTTTTCGTTCCTTGTTAAGAACTACGAGCGAGACTTTTTTCATTTGTACAATCACTTCAAAGCCTCCTTCTTAGCATCAGATGCAGCCTGAAGCTTCTTCTTGGAAATTTTGCTGCGCACAACAGCCGCAACCTGCTCGTCTCCAAGATAAACAGAAATTTTCTTTATATTGGCTTTTGTTTCTGGAATCTTTACTTTTTCAAAAAGATTTACACGCTGAGTCGTAGTGCGAAGCTCCTGAGAAAGAAGACGAACTTGCTCATCAAGAACATCCGCCTCAAGATCCAGTGACAAAGCTTTTTCCATTCTGTCAGCAGCCATGTCAATCCATAAAGGAGTTTCGTACAAATCGTAATCGCCACGGCTAAAATCAGCGCCTTCATAAACTGGAATAACAACTCCGGCAATGTTTCCAACGCCCTTTTTAATATTTTTTACAGTCACCATTCCAGGCTTGAACGCTTCCGCTTCGCCGAAAACAGAAATCCACTCATCGAATTCCTTTTCCAGCTGCTTCCGTTTTGCGCGGACTTCCTTAGCCTTTGCGTCTATTGTACGAATTTCTGTCTGGAGCTGCTGTTTTTTAAGCGTAAGCGTAGGAAGGTAACGCTGATACATTTTCAGCGCATCTTTCTGAACTTTCTGCTCATTTTTAGTCAGCTTTATTTTCGCCATACAGTTTCCTTTGCAATTCTAGTTCTTTTTTGGCCAGTATTTTTCTACCAAAGCGGTTTTAATACCAGTTTCAGCCGGCTCAAAACAGTCTGAAAGAATCTTCCAGCCAAGATCCAAAGCATCTTCCAATTTTATATTTTTTGAAAGATCCATCATTTCATCTTCAAATTCTTTTCCGTATGCAAGAAGTTTTTCATCCCATGCAGACATATTGAAGCCCATGGATTTTTTTTCAAGGGTATCTTTGTAGTTTGAATAAAGACGAATCATTCCATCCATAAGAGCACGGTGGTCATCACGGGTAGAGCTATTAACATTCTGCTTCAGACGTGACAAAGAACCGAACGGCTCGATTCTTCCGCCTTTCAGATAATACTGCCCCTCTGTGATATATCCTGTATTATCAGGAACCGGATGAGTTACATCATCGCCAGGCATTGTTGTAACAGCAAGAACTGTAACAGAGCCTGCGCCCTCAAAGTCAACAGCTTTTTCATAGCGGCTGGCAAGCTGGGAATACAAATCTCCAGGATAACCGCGGTTTGAAGGAACCTGTTCCTGTGTAATCGCAATTTCCTTCAAAGAATCCGCAAAGTTTGTCATATCTGTAAGAAGAACAAGAACATCTTTGCCCTGAAGCGCAAACTGCTCTGCAACCGCAAGAGAAAGATCCGGAATCTTCTGGCATTCTACAGTCGGGTCAGCGGCTGTGTGCATAAACATAACAGTCTTTGAAAGAGCGCCGCCGTTTTCAAGCGTATCCTTGAAATAAAGATAATCATCGTATTTCAAGCCCATTCCGCCAAGAACGATTACATCAACTTCCGCCTGCATAGCAATTCTGGCAAGCAGCTGGTTGTACGGCTCTCCTGAAATAGAGAAAATCGGGAGTTTCTGGGAAATAACCAAAGTATTGAACATATCAATCATTGGAATTCCAGTACGTATCATTCGTTTCGCCATGATTCGCTTAGCAGGGTTTACAGAAGGTCCGCCGATTGCAACAAGATTATCCGCAAGCGCCGGCCCGTTGTCGCGAGGCTCCGCAGAACCATTGAAAATACGGCCCAAAAGATTTTCACTGAAGGAAACTTCCATTCTGTGTCCAAGGAATCGGATGTGATCACCAGTTGAAACACCGCGTCCACCCGCAAAAACCTGCAGAGAAACTGTATCACCGTCAATCTTGTTTACTTCGGCAAGAGATTTTCCAAATACAGTTTCGATTTCTGCAAGTTCTCCATAGGCAACATTTTCAGCTTTTACTGTGATAACGGAACCTACAATAGATTCAATACGGCTATAAATCTTACTCATTATTCACCATCCTTTAGCATTTCACTAGCCTCAGCTTTTACTGAACCTTTTTTAGAAGCATACAGCTCATCGATTTCCTTTTCTTTCGCCTTGAATTCCGGAGTATTCCATGCAATATAGTTCCAGTCCAGGGATTTCTGGCGCAGCTGGTTGAAAAATACACGGGCATCATCTTTGTCAGAAAGCTCAAAATCAGAAGCAAGAACTTTCAGGACTTTTTTGAATGTATAAGTCTGGCGCTCAACACTTACTGCAGTATCAACTTCATCAAAAGAGTTTTGCTGGAAGTAAACGTTGTCAAGATATTCACTCTTCATGTAAAGAACGAAATCTTCTGTAGTTGTTCCTTCCTCGCCTACAACTTTCATCATCTGGTTTACTTCAACGCCAGCTTTATAAATTTTTCGCGCGTAGTTTACCCAGTCCTCGCGGATTACAGACTTGTATTTTGACCACGAGCCGATAGGATCGATTGCCGGGAATTTTCTGGCATCTGAACGTTCTCGTGTAAGACCGTGGAATCCTCCGACAACTTTCAATGTTGCCTGGGTAACCGGCTCCTCAAAGTTTCCTCCGGCTGGAGAAACTGTTCCGCCGATTGTTACAGAACCTTTTGAACCGTCTCTAAGGCGTACATAGCCAGCACGTTCATAGAAAGCGGCGATATAAGACTCAAGATATGCAGGGAACGCTTCCTCTCCTGGAATTTCCTCAAGTCGGCCTGACATTTCACGCAAAGCCTGCGCCCAGCGCGATGTTGAATCCGCAAGAAGAAGAACATGAAGTCCCATCTGTCTATAATATTCAGCCAAAGTAACTGATGTATATACAGAAGCCTCTCGTGATGCAACAGGCATTGAAGATGTGTTGCAAATAATAATTGTTCGCTTCATCAGTGACTCGCCTGTACGAGGGTCTATAAGCTCAGGGAATTCCTTGATTGTTTCAACAACCTCGCCGGCTCGTTCACCGCAGGCTGCGATAATTACAATATCAACATCGGCGTTTCTTGAAGTTGTGTGCTGAATAACAGTCTTTCCAGCGCCGAAAGGTCCAGGAATACAATAAGTTCCGCCCTTTGCAACCGGGAAGAATGTATCGATAAGACGAGTTTTTGTAACCATTGTTTCTGTTGGAGCAAGACGCTCGGCATAGCAGTCAACAGCTCTTTTTACAGGCCATTCAAAGCACATTGTAAGAGTGTGGTCATTACCCTTTTCATCAGTTATCACAGCCATCTTGTCTGTAATTGTATAAGAGCCGGCCGGAGTAACTTCCTTCACTGTGTAAGTTCCAAGCAGGCCGAACGGAACAAGAATCTTGTGTGAAAAAGGACCTTCCGGAACAGAACCAATTGAATCACCGCGCAAAACTTTGTCGCCCGGCTTTACAGAAGGTGTCCAGTCCCATTTTGTTTCTTTATTAAGAGGATCTACATAAACTCCTCTTTCAAGGAAGAATCCAGCTTTTTCCGCAACCAACGGAAGAGGATTCTGAAGTCCATCATAAACCTGGCCAAGAAGTCCAGGACCAAGCAGGGCACAAAGCATGTTTCCGGCAAATTCAACAGAATCACCAGCCTTTATTCCCTGTGTCATTTCAAAAATCTGTAGCTGGGCAATGTCACCACGGATGCGGATAACCTCGCCACGAAGTTTTTTGCCTTCAACATTGACGTAGGCAACTTCGTTCATGGAAATATTTCCGTCAAACTTAACAGAAACCATGTTTCCATTGATTCCGACTACTTTACCTTTTGTTTCTGTCATATAGTTTCTCCAAGTATAGTATCGTAAATTTTGTGATAAGAGTCCGTTCCCTTTTCCTTATTGAATTTTCTGATTCTTTCAAGCAACATAAGCCGGATTCCGTAGGCAAAAACATAGTCTGAAGAAAAATAATCCATCGGCTGAAGCTCATTCAGAACACCAAGCCTGAATTCATAAAGGAACTGCTCCGCAGAAAGAGGACTATCCATTCCGACAGCAGTTCTAGCAGCCTGAAGCAAATCTGCGGAAATAGAAACCGGAACAGCTCCGGCATCTTTCTTCATTTTTTGAGCGCGGACCTGGACAAGAGCATAGCGCAAAGCACGCTCAAAACCATACCACTTATCAAGAAAATCAGACCCCGTCGGCTCAGGAAATTTCGGAGCTTCCAATGAAAGCTTGTTCAAAATCTCAATTTGCTTAGCATCAAAAAAGCGGGAACATAAATCTCTGTAATATTTTTCAGTAATTGGCAGCGCAGATTTTTCTCCAGCAGCAGAAATATCAGGCAGCTGCGATACCAAATAATATTGTTCTTTCACTAATTATTTCCTTTTGCAGCATCTTTCATAAGAGCTGCGACACGTGGATTCAAATACGCAGAGAACAAATCTGCAACTGATTCTGCTGAATAATCATAGAATGCAGCACCATTATTCACACCAATGCGGAATCCTGCAGAAAGTGTGCTGTCTGGCTTCAGTTCAAGGCCTTTTTCAATTTCCGCTTTAAGCGCGGCCTTCAGCTCACCTTCAAGTGATTTCAAGTCTTTTTCGCTTAAAATAACAGAAAGCTCTGAAGCATCAGCATTTTTACACCAAGCCTTTACGGTTTCCGGAATCAAAGTTTTCATCAAGTCTGATGAGTAGGATTTTGCTGTTTCTGACTGGATAATACCATCAAGCTCAGCAACCAGAGAATCACGGAAACTTATAAGCATATTGCGGCAAGCCTGCTTTACAGCATCCTCGCTAGCTTTTTCAAGCCGCGCAATTTCAGATTTGGCATTTTTAATCATGTCATCCGCTTTCTTCTGCGATTCTTCAACAATAGACGCAGCCTTTTTTTCTGCATCGGCGGTAATCTGGGCAGCAGCTGATTCAGCGCTGGAAACTCCGTCTTTTTTTATTTTGTCAATTAACTCTTGTAACTGAAAATCCATTTTTACCCCACTAAAGTTGTTAAAAAAATGTTTTGTTTAAAGTATACTCAAAAACAAACAAAAAACAAACAAAAATAGTTCAAAAATGAAATATTTTTTTTCAAATAGCACAGAATTTGATTTTTGCTAGGAAATTTCTTAATGAAATATGAAAGAAACGCCGCGCTTCTGATTATAAAACGACTTTCAGAATGCGGGCGGCTGAGCCAGACAGAAATCTAGTTGCGTTCAATGTCCAGAACAAACTGAACTTCTGTAAGAGAGCAGTCAAGTTCTTTTGAAATAATTTCGGCATTGTAGCCCTGGTCAAAAAGCTTCAGAATTTTGTCTTTCAGAGTTTCAGGAGTTTTGCTCAAATCAGCAAATTTTTCGGAAACAAAAACTTTCGGCGAAACAACAGGAATCTGCGCGTAGGACGCTCCCTGGCTGTCAACATGAATGTCAGTGTTCACAGGAATTTCATCTTTCTTGTCCTGGGAAAAATCAGATTTTTCATTAAAAAGAGTTGTCTGCAGCGGTTCAACAGAAAGCTGCTCGCCGGTCCGCGTAAGAACCACGGTGTCCTCTGAATTTATATTTTTTTTGGAAGGCTTGTTCTTTTCATAGGCTGAGGCAGCGATTTTCCGGCCTGAAACCGGCTTTGAATTTATTTTCGCCGTAAGCTCGGCAGTTCCTGCCGCGGAATTTTTAAGTTCGTCAAGCAGCTTAAGTTTTTTGTCTATTTCCGCGTTCAATGATTTCATTTTTGAAATGGAACTATCCATCAGCGAAAGATTTCTTTCCGTCTGACGGTTCAAATCCATGAGAATTTTATTTATTTCTTCCTTTGTGCCTGCAACAATATCTTCCGTTGTAAAAAGATTTTTAAAATGGCGAAGAAAAACAATCCACATTACGACATTGAAAACACAAACTAAAATCACAACAACTGACAATTTTCACCTCGTAATATCAATGTGCTGCCCGATATATGACTCTTTCAGGCGGCCGCCGCAATTTTTTTCCTCTTCGGAATCTTCTTCATTCTGCTTCTGCCCAGAAAAAGCGGCTCCGCCCTGGCCGTTCCGTCCGTTCTGGTTTACAGACGATGCGCCGGACTGCTTTTCCGTTTCAGAAACCTTGTTCTTCTGCTCTTCCATCTGGCGCACAAGCTCTTTGTTCTGTGCATTCTGAACCGCCTGGATGCTGTTTTCAGCAAGAGAAGCCTGTTTTGCCATATTTGACATCTGCGAATACATTGTCTGCAAGTCGATTGGCTGCAATCCCATATCAGTTATACCCTTCAGGCCCCTTTGAAACATCCACTGAAGGCGGCTCGTATTTTCCGCGCTTAGCGAATGCGTTTTCATAATAGAAAGTACAGCCAGAAACTTCTGTATGAACTTCATCAACAACATCCCGGACATAAATTTTTGTTCCAGGATAAGTCACGCCTTCAACTTTTACTCTTCCAACTGTCTTCAAATCACGAAGATGAGCCTGAAGCGCCTCGACTTCTTTGTTTATTTCTTTTGATTCAGTTATAATTTCACTTTTTCTTTCCTGAAGCTTATGAAGATTTTCCTCTTTGTCCTTAGGAAGCGAGCGGCGGACTTTCTTCATATTTTCCAGAGTCGCTATGTCAAGCTCCAGGTTTTCAAGCTCTTTAACAAGATCCGCCTGGCGCGCAAGAAGCTCATCCAGTTTTTTCTTGGCTCTTGGATCAACACCAACAGTAAGAGTTGTTGTAGCTCCGCCGCCTGGAGAACCAACTGTACGGGCGCAAATTTCTTCCGTGGCAAAAAGATTTCCGCCCGTAATCTGCGCTTTTTTTCCATAAACAATGATATTTTTCATTGCAGTAACATCGCAGTTCATCAAACTGTCTGTTGCAATCAGATTTTCTTCAACTTCAATTTTAGTTTCCTGCACGAATTTGCACCAAAGCGATTTTCCAGCTTTTATAGAGCCTTCATTTTTTCCAAAAACACCCTGATGAATTACAATATCGCCGTTTTCAGACTCAATGTTGCATTTTCCGACAGAACCGCCGATATCTATTGCTCCAGTCGCACGAACATCAAACCCGTCATCAACAGAACCCTTTATAATAACCGAGCCGACAAATTTGATATTTCCAGTTTTTATATTGACAGCCGGCAAAGTAAGCATTGGCTCAACAGAAACTTTTCCATTTTCAAAAAGAACCTGACCGTCGCAGGAAGCAAGAATTGTAACGCCATCATTGTCAAAATGAACGTTCTGGCCAAGCTGAACCTGAATATCCTTTCCGTTTTCAGCCTCAAGATAATGTCCGTACAAAGTTTTTCCGCCTTTTCCGCGAGTGGCGGCAATTTTCACAGCAAGAACCTGACCGGCAACAACATTCTGAATATTATTCAGTTCCTTGAAATCAATATTTCCTGAAGCTGATTTCTGAGCCTTTATCTTCGACTTGTCTGTTTCAAAATTATACTGAACATAAGCATCCTTTCCGTTTTCCGGAAGAATTGCGGAAGCAACTTCGTAGGGCGTAGAATAAACAGGGTTGTCAACAAATTCATTGATTTTTTCCTCGTTGATTCCCGCGCGTATTCCCTGTGCCTTCAGCGAACGTTCAATCAAGTCAAAAGTGCAGTCCGCTCCGCCCATTGCAGGAGGGTCCACTGTAATCGTGCCGTGCATTTCATCTTTCGAAACATCAACAGAAACCAGCGCATCTCCAGCCGCAATATGCTTGTATGAGCCTACCGTTTCATACTGACCATTTGTGCCGTTTTTTACAAATTTATTGATAAGTTTTTCATCAAAAGTTTCTGTGTCTGCCCTTTTTACAGAATCAAGAATTTCATCAGCATCAACAGGACGCCCTTTTCCAACCGGAAGAAGAACTTTCAGCTTGATTGAAGAGCCGAATCTATGCACATAGAAAATTCCATCACGGTTTTCTTCAACCTGATCTTCCTTGAATGTGTTTTCGTTGAACAAATCATCAGAAGCAGCTTTTCGTTTTGCCGCAACAGCTTCCGAATTCTGAAAAATCCGCAGTTTCCACGGCTTTTTTCCAATTCCAAGAAAACCGTTGCTGCCTTTTTCTATAACTTCGTATTCAAGTCCGTTTAGTTTTGTATCAAGCTGAACCGACGCATCCGCCAAAGCCTCGTCCACGCTGTCCGCATTCACTTCAACGCAGTTCAGCTGGTTATCAAGCTCGAGACGCTTCGACATTTCTTCACGGATTTTTTCAAGCGAATACATCAGTCTACATAATTCCTTTTCTTAAATTTGTAAGTTTTGCACGCAACCGCAAATTCGCCTTTGTGTGCAGCTGAGAAATGCGCGACTCGCTGACTTCAAGAACTTCACCAATTTCCTTGAACGTAAGATCTTCGTGATAATACAGAACAATGACCATTTTTTCTTTTTCCGGAAGCTCGTTTATGGCCTGAATTATAACTTTTCTTATTTCCTCGCGTTCTGCAATAACATCAGGATTAAGGCTTGAAGGCGATTCGATTGAATCTCCGATAGACATGCTGTCTGAATCATCACCGGAATACCAAACTTCATTCAAAGAAAGAACGCTTGTGCCTGAAACTTTCATAACGGTTTTGTGGTATTCATCTTCGCTGATTTTCAAAGCGCCTGCAATTTCCGCATCCGAGGCAGTCCGGCCAAGTTTTGCCTCAAGTTCAACGATTGTATCTTCTATTTCACGTGATTTCTGGCGCACTGAACGCGGAACCCAGTCAATTTCACGGAGCTCATCAAAAATCGCGCCGCGGATGCGGGTAACTGCGTAAGTCTTGAATTTCACGCCTTTTTCCGGATCGTATTTATTTATCGCATCAAGAAGCCCGAACTGACCAAAGCCGACAAGGTCGTCAAATTCAACGCTGTTAGGCATTCCGACCGCAACCTTGCCTGCAACATATTTTACAAGCGGCATATATTGCCGTATAAATTTATCGCGAAGTTTTGTTGACTTTGTTTTATGGAATTCCGCCCACAGCAAATCTTCCTCTTTTTCATCATTGATAGATGCCGGTGCGGAAGTCTGCTCTTTTTTTTCTTCAGCTGTAATTTCGTCCATATAAACCTTACCTTATTAGTTATCTTTTGAAAGCAAAGTGCTGATAGCCTTAGCCATAAGCTCCGCATCCTGGCCGCTGGCTTTCTCTTTAGAGGAAGCACCGGAAGACGCAGAATTTGCATCTTTATTTTCTGAAAAATTTGAATTCTCAGCAAAACCAGAATTTTCCGATGAAACAGACGGCTGCGCATCGGAAAGAGTTTCCAAGTCTGGCAAAACATCAAGAGTTTCAGAATCATTTTCAAAATTATTGCCAACGGAAGAAGCTTGGCCTGAACCCACGTTTTTTTCATCAGACTTAAGTTCGTCCATAGACTTTGACTCAACGCCCGAAATATTTGACGGACTTTCAGCAAAATTCAACGGAACAAACCCGCTGCTTCCAGAAGAGGAATTTTCATTTTTCACTTGCTGCGCCACATCTTGAACCTGTCCGCCAGGCACATTTCCTGCCGGTTCTTCTGAAACAGATTTCAGCGGCTCCGGCGAAGTTTTCTTCACATCCTGCAAATCTTCCTTGTTCAGCATCTGGTGATTTGAACCGACAAAAAACTGCGGACCGCCATCCTCTGCGGGAAGCTCCTCGTCCTGAACAACAATATCCACCGGGTGAGTTCCTGACGAAGTGCCCGAAGAGCCTGAAGATTTATTTCCAGGGTCGGAAAAATCCCCGGAAGTTTCTGCAAAAATAAATTTCTTCCCTAAAAACTGAATAACGGCCGCAAGAACTCCAAATCCAGCCGCAAAACATAGCGCTATAAAAAAACGAAGTCCTGCAGAACGCGCCACAGTATGAAAACTTGAGAAAATAGAAAGCAGAAAACCAAAAATAGAAAATGCTGCAATGAATTTTAGATTTTTCATTTTCCACCTCCCATTCAGAAAATTAAAAACATAAAATATGCTAGAAAAACAGTATAATTATATATCAATTATAAACAAAAAGACAGAAAAAAGTTTTCACAGCTTTTATTTTGCCTTTTTGCCAAGAAATTTCTTAAGGAATGAAGAAACACCTTCGTTTCCAGAATCTCCTGTTTTTTCAATTCTGCCAACAATATGCTTCAGGCAGACAGAAGGCTTGCAAGTTGGATTCACAACAATGAATGGTTTCTGCCTGATAACAGAAGCCTGAACAATCGGGTCATCGTAAACATAGCCAATATAATCAACCTTATAGCCAAGAAACTGTCCTACGATAGTAATAATCCTGTCTGAAATGCGTTTTCCTTCGTCCGCAGAATGAACACGGTTCACAAGAAGCTTTAAATTCACCGTACGGTCAACAATTTCTGTTGTGATTATCTTTATTATTCCGTAGGCATCTGTAATCGCTGTAGGCTCCGGAGTTGTAACAACGTAAACCTCATCCGCCGCCGCCACAAACTGAAGAACATTGTTCGCGATTCCTGCGCCGGTATCAATTATAATTATGTCCGCGTTTCCGAGCGTGCTGAACTGCTTTGCAAAATATTCAAGTTCTTCCTTGCTTAAATTTGCAATCTTCGAGAAACCGTTCGCACCGGCAATGAATTTTATTCCGAATTCTGTGTCAAGAATAATTTCCTTCATTGTCTTTTTTTTGTTTATCACATGCATCAGGTTATACTGCGGAACTACATTCAGAAGGACATTAACATTCGCCATTCCAAGATCGCCGTCTATAAGAATAACTTTTTTTCCAAGCTGAGCGTATGCAATCGCCATATTTACAGAAATATTTGTCTTTCCAACGCCGCCCTTTCCGCTTGTTATAGCAATTATCCGAGTCTTATGATTTTTTTCAGCGGAATTTACATCCGGCGAATTCTTCGGTTCAGCCAAACCTCCGCTCAAAAGTTCACGCAAATCTTCTGCCTGTTCTTCCATACTTATTTAACTCCAAATTTATCTTCTATATGAATTCTATCAACTTTAAAACCCATCATTCTTATCAAAAAATAAAACACATTCGCTTTTTCTATGCATCCAGCCGCTTTCTGGCCTGTTGTAAGATACGAAATATTTTTATTTTTTTCCCAGACAACAGAAATCACATTTCCGTACTGGTTTGATTCATCGCATTTAGTAATTATAACAGAATTATAGCCAAAAGGCTCATAATTTCTCATTATATTTATCAAATCCCTTGATTTTGTTGAAGCCATGACTGCAAGGTAAACATCCGGATTCATTCCAGGAACATCAAGAGTTTCCTTCATGGCGCCGATGTGCGCTGAATCATTCGGGCTGTATCCGCTCGTGTCTATAAAAATCGCATCAACGTGGTCTTTCACATCTTCGTAAATTTTCTGCACATCGCTTGCATTTTCAGCTTTTAAAACCTGAAGGTTGAACAGAGTTCCGAATTTTGAAAGCTGCTCCTGTGCACCCACGCGCATAGTGTCGGTTGTTATAAAACAAAGCTCAACTTTTCTTTCCTGTTTTTTGGCAGACATTACATACTGAGCGGCAAGCTTTACAAGCGTTGTTGTCTTTCCAACTCCGGTCGGCCCTACAATAATCACAACATGAGGCTTTCTATGAACTTTTTCAGGTGCAATATTTATCGATTCGCCTATCCAGTCAATAACAGCGCGCTGAACATAATCTGTATCTTCTAGCTGCTCCAAAGAAAGCGACTTCAGTTTGTCTGTAATATGCCTGCAATACGGAATTGAAAAATCGTTGTCGGCAAGAAGATTCTGAACCATTTCTATTGAAGGATGAGTTTCATTTCCAGAAACCGAAGCAGTTTTTGCCTGGCTAAATGAATTTTTCAGCTCCTCAATTGATTTTTTTATTTCATTGAGCTGGGCGGCTGCCTGGGAATTTGAAACAGAAGACGCAACGGGCGCATTCAAACTTGGATCAAGGGACTGCATCGCCATGGAACGTAGAAAACTGTCTTTGTTGCGCATAAAAGAATCAACATCGGAAGCATATGAAGGCAAAGGATTTTCCCGATGTTTCACAATGTATGTAACTTCCACGCCTTCCTCATTTAAAAGTCCGCCCCAACGGCTTTTCAGGACTTGCTTTTTGTTTATTATTTCATAGTCATTCTGATATTTGCGGTAAAGTTTTTCCTTCGCATCCTGCATGCTTTTTGCATAAATTGTCTGCGCAGGCTCATTTATATTTCGTTCCATCATATCAATCTATTCCTCATAGGCTATTTCGCCAAGAACTTCAACGGCGATATTGTTTCTTGCCGCATTCACTTCTTCCGCCGCAAGCACAACAACTCCAGGCATTTCAATATCAATCGAATCATGCACAAGCATTCTTATTGAGCCTGGACAAAGAATTATCGGCATATAGCCCATTACGCTAACATTCTTTATGGTATTGCTTACCGCATTAATCCACTTTCGGTTGTCGGCAGGATCCAGCGCCAGAACAGGTCCTGAACCATCCTCCGGATACTGGGCATGATTGAAAAGAACCTCGCACCAGCCCTGGCTCAAATTTATAAGCCTCAGCTTTCCGTCATTATCAGCGTACTGAAGGCAAATCTGGCTTCCGAGCGCAACACGAACAGCATCTATCAACTTCCATGTGACACGTGTATATAATCCGGCATTTGAAACAGCTTCAAGAATTGTAACCATATTTCGGATTGAAACTTTTTCCTTAAGAAGCCCTCGCAGAATCTTTTCAATTTCGCCAATAGAAAATTTATGATCGCCGGAAAGAACTTCGTCAACAATAATCTGGTTGTCTTTCTTCGTCTGCTCAAGAATAAGATTAACTTCCTGACGGCCAAGAATATCAGCGGCGTTGTTCTTGATAATTTCCGTAAGATGAGTTGCAATGATTGTCGGCGCATCAACAACTGTATATCCAGCCTGCTCAGCATCGGACCGCCGGTCTTCAGGAAGCCAGATAGCCGGCATTCCAAACGCAGGATCTTTTGTCGGCTCGCCCTTAAGCTCTTCTGTAACCGCGCCTGTGTTCATGCACATATAGTAGCCAAGACGAACCTGACTTCTTCCGGCCGGAATTCCGCGGATTTTAAAGCAATATTCGTTAGGCTCAAGATTCATATTGTCAACAATGCGGATTTTCGGAACTGGAAGCCCCATATCCAGAGCGGCTTCCCTTCGGATTCTAGAAATGCGTTCAACCAGCTCAGCGCCTTTTTCCTTGTCAACAAGCGGAATCAGCGCAAAACCAATTTCCAGACACAAAGGATCCAGCGGCGCAACAGCTTCCTGCTCCGGATTTCCCTGGGATTTTTTTCCATTTGCAGCCTCAGCCTTCTTCTGCGCATCCAGGATTTTTTCTTTTTCTTTCCGCTTGGAAAGCATATATCCATAATAAAAAAACGCGGCGCCCGTTGGCACCAGAAGAAACTGAGTTCCGTTGCGGAAAACAATTCCCATCACGGCAAGCACACCGCCAATAATTTCATAAATTGTTCCGTCAATTGAAAATTCTTTTATAACTTTTTCACCGAGAGTATCAGAAGACTTGTCGGCAGTAACAAGAATACCTGTCGCAAAAGAAAGCATGAGCGACGGCATCTGGCTAAGAAGACCGTCACCAATAGTAAGGCGCGTATAAACTTCAAGCGCCTCGGTAAAAGAAAGATGCCGGTAAACCATTCCAACAATAAATCCGCCCACAAGGTTTATGACAGTAATTACAATTCCCGCCTTAACGTTGCCAGAAACAAATTTCGAGGAACCATCCATATTTGAATAAAAATCTATGTCGCGGCGGAGCTGCTCCTTCTGCCGGTTGGCCTCCTCCTCCGTTATATAGCCATTTGAAAGCTGGTTGTCAATATCAAGCTGCTTAACCTGCATGGAATCAAGCGTGAATCTTGCTGCAACTTCTGAAACGCGGCCAGCGCCTTTTGTAATTACAACAACCTGAACAACAATAAGAATTATGAAAATAACAAAACCGATTACAAGGCTGTTTCCCGCAACAATATCAGCGAACGCCTGAACCATGGCGCTCTGAGTTTTTGCGAGCGCGTTCACATTGTTTCCAGAAGCAGAAAGAATAAGCCTTGTGGAAGAAATATTTATTCCAAGCCCGAACAATGTGATGAACAGAATTATCTGCGGAAACGATGACAAATCCGAAGCGCGCGGCGTATAGACAACAGTAAGAAGCACCAGAAGCGCCAGCGCCAGATTTATAATCATGAGAAAATCAATAAATACTTTTGGAATCGGAATAATGAGCATAAGAACCGCCACAATTGCAAAAATTCCAATCATGTTGGTTCTAATGAAAGTTAATACCTTTCCTCTGCCATTTTCGTTTGCCATAAGTCCCCACCCAGCAAATTACTCATCATTTTTTTGGAGCAAACTTCACAACTTCTGCGTAAATTTGCGCTATCACCCGAAAATAATCTTCAGGTATTATATCACCAACCTCTGTTCTTGTATAGAGTTCACGTGCCATAGGCTTGTTTTCAACAACCGGAACAGAATTTTCCGCGGCAATCCGGCGCATCATCAAGGCAAGCTCATCCTCGCCTTTCGCTGTAACCTGAGGAGCCGGAGCAACTTCAGAATCAAACTTCAGTGAAACCGCAAAATGAGTCGGGTTCGTGATTACAACATCAGACTCGCTCACCGCCTTCGGAATGTTCTGCCTAGCCATCTGAATAGCACGCTGCCGGATTCTTGACTTCACCTCCGGGTCGCCTTCCATTTCCTTGTATTCCTGCTTAACTTCAAATTTTGTCATTTTCATGGATTCCATGAATTCCCGTTTCTGCACAAAATAATCAGGAATTGCAATCAGCACAAAAAGAACCGCCGTAACCGCAAGAATTGTTCCAATCATTCTTGAAATGCTGAACACCGCCTGCACAATGCTTTTATTCTGAATTTCCATCAGAAGAACCGGAATGTCCTTTCGGATCAGGAAAAACGAAATCGCAATAATCAGAAAAACTTTTCCAATCGATTTTAAAATGTTGAAAATTCCCTTGAAAGAAAACAGAGTGTTCTTAAAATACTGCCCGAAATTCGGAACAATTTTTGAAAATTTCGGCTCAATCGCCTTCGTGGAAAAAATAAAACCTTTGTTCTGGATTATATTTCCAAGAATTCCGAAAACAATTCCCGTAAGCGCAATCGGAACTACAATTTTCACAAATTTTTCAACAAAAATATAGAAATACGACGCTTTTTTCACATCGCTGTCATTTATGCTGTTAAAAAAGAAGCGCATCACATCAGCGCATTCAACCAGAACTTTTTTCGCAAGAACAAAAAACGCCATCAGGACAAAAAAGAACACAAGCGAGCTGTTCAGATCCGAGCTTTTTGCAATCCGGCCTTCCTCGCGCGCCTTGCGGAGTTTGTACTCAGAAGGTTCCTCCGTGCGTCCTTCGTCTTCCGCCGCAAACCACTGAAGGTCAATCTGGTCAAAACTCATTTCTGACCTCCGGCAAGCCCAAGAACTCTTATAAGCTCATTCAGCCCGGTATTGAACGAACGAAGGAAAAAATCGCACAAAGGCTGGAAAATCATCACAATCAAAAGGAAGGAAAGCAAAATCATCACCGGAAATCCTTCGCTCATAAGATTCATTTGAGGAGCCGCCTTGGAAAGAAGACCTGTGCAGACAGAAATCAGCAGAAGAGTTCCCATAACCGGAAGCGCAATAACAAAAGCGTCCGCAAAAAGATTTGAAAGTCCTTTCAAAAGAAATTTCAGGATGAATTCCCTGCTTTCAACAAGAGAAAAAACATTCAGCGAAACAAAAGTCTGCCGCAGCCCAGTCAAAAAAATCTTCTGAAACCAATGGTCCTGCAGAAAAATAAGAATCGCCGCAAAATTAAAGAACTGACCAAGAAGCGGATTTTCAACCTGACTGAGCGAATCGTAGACCGCTGCCGCCGAAAATCCCATCTGAAATGCAAAAAACTGCGCCGCGGTGCTGAACGCCGCAAAAATTATAGAAACATAGAAACCAATTATCACGCCTATTAAAGTTTCCCCAATCAGAAGAAGAATATATTCCATGCTGAACGCGCCGTCTCCCTGAATCCAGGACGAATACGCAGAAAAATCCGCAAAGCCCATCATCAGATAAGACATATAGCCAATCAGAGCAATTTTTGCGGCTCGGGAAACAGTCCGCATTGAAAAAAGCGGCAACGTAAAAATCAAGCCTGCGCATCTGGCGGCAACAAGAAGGAATAACGGCGCAGAATTTACAATCTCATCAAGCATATCCATAGAATCTACTTCGCAATTTCAGGTATCATCTGAAAAAGTGAAACTGTATAATTTCTTAGGTCGGAAAACATCCATCCGCTCAAAAGCGAAATCACCAGAAGAATTCCTATAAGTTTCGGAAGAAAAGTCAGCGTCTGCTCCTGAATTGAAGTAACAGCCTGGAAAATAGCCACAATAAGACCAATAACAAGCGCAACGCCCAGCGGAGGCGCAATCAGCAGAAGAATCTGAACAACGCTTCCGCGCATAAGGCTCACAATCTGACCAATAGACAAAACTTACCTCCTAGGAACAAACTAATGGATAACTGAATTGAACAGCTGAGTTGTCAAAAGCCCCCATCCATCAACAAGAACAAAAAGCATAAGCTTGAAAGGCATAGAAATTTGAACCGGAGGAAGCATCATCATTCCCATTGACATAAGGATGCTTGCAACAACCATGTCAATGATTATAAACGGAATATAAAGAATCACGCCTATTTTAAATGCAACTGTCAGCTCGTGCAAAATATAGGCAGGAACAAGCACATAAGTCGGAACATCAGCCAAAGTATCAGGGCGTTCCAGTTTCGCCATGTTCATAAAAACTGAAATATAGCTCGTGTCGCCAGCCATCTGCGTGTACATAAACTGCCGGATTGGAGCCTCCGCCTCATGGTAAGCCTCTGAAATTTCAATATTTCCATCCGAAAGAGGCTTGAAAGCTTTTTCGTACATCTGCGTGAACGTTGGCCACATAACAAAAATTGTCATAAAGAAAGCAATCCCGTTCAAAACTGCCGTAGGCGGAACTTGCTGCAATGAAAGCGCCCTTTTTATAAAATCAAGAACAATTGAAAACCTAAGAAAACATGTCACAAGAATCAGAAGGCTTGGCGCAAGGCTCAAAACCGTAAGCAAAACCAGAAGCCGGACTGAAAAAGCAACTTCCCTGCCTGTTCTAGGCTCTGTAACATTTATTGAAACATTTGGAATTTCCGCAGGACGTACATTCCTGTTCATTTCTGTGTTTCCGCGAGCAGATCCCTGAGGAAACGATGTCTGTGCAAAAACAAATTTTCCCGCAAGCAAAAGCATGGCCGCAACCGTTAGAATCTTTCTGGCAATCGATTTCATTTTATTTGCCGCCATTAAATTTATTTCGCTGCTTCTCAAGCAAATCTGTAATCTTCGATTTTTCACCTGACATAGCATTTTCAGAATCACGCGGACCGTTCGGCATAAAAATATCAAGAATATCCGCAAAATTTCTAGGCTTGCTCTTCTTTTTCTGCTTGTCTGAATAAAGATTCATTGCCTGAATAAGATCAGGATCATCTATCTGGCTTATAAGATTCACAGAATCATCAGAAACACCAATCAAAAACGCGTATTTATCTGTAAGCGTAACAATCTGAACGGACTTTGAAGGAGAAATATTCACAGAAGAAACAATGCGCATGAATATATCATCGTTGTCTGGAACAGACATAGTTTTCTTCATGAATTTAAAAACGAAAAAAATACAGGCAACAACAACCAGCAGAAAGAAAACCATTCTTAAAAGAAGAAAAAACGACGAAGAAGTCCTTCCCTGCGCCTGCCCCTGATTCTGCCGGCCTTCATCAAGAAGAATTGAAGACTCATCAAAAGTATCCTGCGCTTGCTCAATAACCTGCGATTTTTCAGCTGAAGAATTTTGCTGAGCCACCGCAGAAAAAACAGAACAAACAAGAATTAACAAAAATACTACAAGATTCTTTTTAAACAATTTTCCCCACCCTGAAAAATCGAAAAATATCTGTTTCGTGTTTTAATGCAAATCAGAAACCCGTTCCAACGGCGAAAGAATTTCTGTTACACGCACACCAAAGTTTTCATCAATAACAACAACCTCGCCTTTCGCAATCGGTTTATGGTTCACAAGAATATCAACTGGCTCACCGGCAAGTTTATCAAGCTCAATGATTGTGCCTTCGCCCATGCCAAGAATTTCTTTTATCTGCTTCTTAGTGCGGCCAAGTTCTACAGTCATTTCCATGTAAACATCCATGATAAGACTGATATTTCCTTGTTCGCCAGGAACGTTTGAACCTTGAAGATTTGGATACTGCAAAGTCTGTACGTTAGGCATATTCATGCCCATGTTCTGTCCCATAGGCATCTGCTGCATTCCCATCTGAGCCATTCCCATGTTCATCTGGTTCATTCCCATATTCATCTGCGGCTGCATAGACATCTGCCCCATGTTCTGCCCCATAGGCATTTGCTGCATTCCCATCTGGTTCATGCCCATGTTCATCTGCGGCTGCATATTATTCATCTGGCCGGCATTCATTCCCATTCCATTAGCAGAAGAAGCATCAGAAGCCGAAAGGCTCTCCAGCTCAGCCGTATCGTTTCCGCCATAAGCATTGCAAATCTGCTCGCCAACTTCACCGCCAAGACATTCCCATAATGTGTAGTTCTGCCCGTCCAAAGAAATTGGATAGCTAATCAAAGGAAATTTATTCTGAGGAATACGGAGCATTGCCTTCGGGCTGTTCGCCGCTTCAGGAGGATTCGAGGCAAGACCAGGAAATTTCCCGGTTTTATCAAGCTCCTGAATTTCTGTTCCAGAATGCATCGCAATGACTTCAGAAATACAGTTCAACGCCATATCGTCAAAATCTGCATTTTCTTCTTTTGTAATAAGATTTACAATTTTCTGCGCGAATTCAGGCGCAAGCAGGTAAAGATGCTCGCCAGCCATTCCGGAAGAAAAATCAGAAGTAACAGAAACAACGATTTCAGGAATTTTTGCCAAAAGCCCGTCGCGGTCTAAAATTTCAACAGTTGGAGTTCCTCCGGTAAAATTCGCACCCGTCATTGAATTTAATTTTTCTACAAAAGGAGCACTTAAATCACCGGCAAAAGTCGTTAAAGTTTTTGCATCAATATGAACTGCAGGGCCTCCGCTTACATGACCGGATGAATTCAACCCGTCAACAGAAACTCCTGAAAGCAAAGCGTCAATTTCATCCTGGGAAATAGCACCATCACTCATAATGTATCATCTCCTTCTACAGAAAGTTCTTCAAAATCATCTGCAGCAACATCTTCAATCTTACCAGTCACCTGAACCGCCATTTTCTTTCCGACAATTCCAGGCTGACAATAAAACTTTTTTTTGTTTCCAACACTCAAGGTGAACGGTTCGCCTACCTTTGTATTGGAAAGACGGACAACATCTCCAACTTTCAATGCCAGCACATCTCTGACAGGCAAATTAATCGAGCCCACTTCCGCGACAACTTCCATATCAACAGAAGAAAGCTTCTCTTTCAATGTTCCAAGGTACTGCGTTGTGGAGCTTCTTCGGACAGAAGAAAACCAGAACTGAGAGGAAAGCTTTGAGATTATCGGCTCTATAGTTATGTAAGGGATACAGAAGTTCATCATTCCTTCCTCATCCCCAACTTTTGTTTCAAGCGTAATAAGGACAACCATTTCAGACGGCGGAACAATCTGCGCAAACTGAGGATTTGTTTCAATTTGGGCAAGCCGCGGCCGAAGATCAATAACCTGGGTCCAGGCTTCGCGCATATTTGCAAGAATCCGGACAATAATTCCTTCCATTACAGACTGCTCAATATCTGTAAGATCACGGTTTTTATTTGTCGCAGTAATTCCGCGTCCGCCAAAAAGACGGTCAATCATGCAGAAAGTAATAGCCGGGTCAATTTCAAGCACCGCGTTTCCCTTCAGAGGATCCATATTAACAACAGCCAAAGTTGTCGGTGTTGGAATTGAACGGATAAATTCCTCGTAAGTAAGCTGGTCAACGGAAGCAACGTGCACATGAACCAACGAACGCAGCTGCGCAGAAAGAGATGTTGTTGTAAGACGCGCAAAGGTTTCGTGCATATTTGAAACCGTTCGCAGCTGTTCCTTTGAGAATTTGTCAGGACGTTTAAAATCATAAATTTTTATCTTGCGCGTGTCACTGACCGGCTTGAAGTCATCAGCATAAGAATCACCTGAGCTGATAGCAGTCAAGAGCTGGTCAATTTCATCCTGTGACAAAACTTCTGTCATCTGCCTTCCACCTTAAAACTTTCAGCAATTACTGTTCAAGAACATCCAGCTGAAGAAAAGAAATATCTTTAATTTTTGAGGAACTTAAAATTTCATCGTTTATTTCATTGCGCAACTCAATTTTAAGTTTCTGCTCATTCTGAGGACGTAGCTCAGCAATTGTCTTCTGTGTAAAGTATCGGCGCAAAAAGTCTTTTAATTCAATACTTCTTTGAGTAATTTCAGTTGAACATGCCTTGTCGTCTTTTTTATATCCAAGGGCAATATCAACAACAACGCTGGCAGGAATGTCATCGCTTGTTTTTGTTCTGATAGCACCCAGCGATGTGTACCAGTCAAGAATTTCACGCTGAACCTGGTATTCATCAGAAACAGGAAAAGAGATTCCAGCATTTGAAGGCTTGTTATTGCTCACAATCCGGACAGTCACAACCACAATTACAACAATCAAAATTATCGCGCCAAGCGCAATTGCTATCCATTTTAAAAGCGAATTAAAAAGACCGCCAGCTTTGCTGCTTTTAGCTGGAGCAGATGAATCTGAGCCTTCATCCAAACCGTCAAGTCCGTCGTCTGCCATCTTTCCTCCCAGAAAAAAATGCTTTCCGCATCAATTTTAAAAGATATATCTAAAAGTATACACTTAAAAATGTCCCTCGTCTAGGATAATTATATCCACACGGCGATTATATGCCCTTCCCTCAGGCGTGTCGTTTGAAAATTTTGGCTGAGTATCCGCATATCCAGCCACAGAAAAACGGTTTTCATCAACTCCGTAGTCCGCAAGATAATGAAGGACATTCATTGAGCGCGCGGCGGAAAGCTCCCAGTTGCTCAGGAATTTTGAATTTTCCGGAACCGGCGTATTGTCTGTATGACCTTCAATCCGGAATTTTCTGTTTTTAAGCTCCGGATCCTTGAAAAAATCCGAAAGGCGCAGAAGAGAATCACGAGTTTCTTCTATATTCAAATCCGCGCTTCCTTCCGCAAAAAAATTATCAGCGGCAAGAGAAATCACAAGACCGCGCTCATCGCTTGTAACCGTTATTTTATTTGACTTTATATCAGGCGCAAAAAGTGAAACAGCTTTTTTCTTTGCAAGACCAAGAGATTTTCCTTTTTCAATGGCAGGAAGAGAATTTATAGTGTTCCCAAGATCAGAAAGCTTTCCTGTTGACAAAGACATTCCGCCGTTCACAGATTCGGTTTCATTCATCTGCAGAGACTGGGTGATTGTCGCAAGCTGGGTAACATCCACTTCTGAAGGATTGTAGAGCATAACAAAGAAGCAGAGCATAAGGGTAATCATATCACCATAAGTGCCCTGCCAGGCGGTTGACGGTTTTTCAGGTTCTTTTTTTTCCTTTGCCATTTTGAATCCTTAGTCTTTTAGAATATCCGCTTCAATTGATTTTCTTGTAACAGGGTCAAGGTAAGTAAGCAGCTTCTGCCCCATGATTCTAGGGTTTTCTCCAGCCTGAATAGCAAGAACGCCTTCAATAACCATTTCTTTGGCACGCATTTCCATTGAATTCTGGTTAATCAGATTCTGTCCGAGCGGAACAAGAAGCCAGTTCGCCATCATAGATCCGTAAAGAGTTGTAATAAGGGCAACCGCCATGTTAGGACCAAGCGAAGATTTATCTTCAAGGTTGTTCAACATACCAATAAGACCAAGAACGGTTCCCATCATACCGAAACCAGGCGCGAAACCGGCCCACTGGTTCATTACGTTTACCCATTCCATATGGCGGGCCTCGCATTGGCTCATTTCATTTTCCATGATTGTGCGGATTACATTTCCATCAGTTCCGTCAACAACAAGACGCAATCCGTTCCGCATAAAAGCATCGTCAAGATCATCAAGTCCGTCTTCCAAGGCAAGAATACCTTCGCGGCGGGCTTTGTTTGAAAGATCCATCAGCTTTGAAATAAGAGTTTTCTCGCCAAAATCAGGCACTTTGAAACATTTTCCAATAATTTTAAAAAGACCTATGGCTTTAGACAAAGGCGACATGATGAAAATAGCGGCATAAGAACCGCCCACAGTCATGAACACAGACGGAATATCAATAATACCGCCCAAAGTACCGCCTGATGTCAATACAGACATTACAATACAAGCCGCACCACCAACAAAACCAATTATTGTCGCTATATCCATTTACAGAACCTCTTGGCTATCAAAACCGATTTTTTTTCTATACTCAATGATTTTTTCTATTATCTCTGACGGAGGGTTTTTTACGACAATTTTTTTTCCAGACAGCATTGTCAAAGTCAAATCAGGATTCGACTCCATGCTTTCAATCATGTGCGGATTCACCCAGTAAATTTTTCCATCCAGACGCATAACTTCAATCATTAATAGTATTTTCCTTTGCAAAACAAATATCGTCAAGACTATTTTTATATTTCATTATATTTAACGGCTGTATTTTATTCAACTTTTATTTTTTTCTTATTTTTCTGCCGTTTTATTCAATTTTTCAAGAAAAAAATTCCATTTTTAAATATACGTGGTAAAATTGAAGATAGTTAAAAAATGCGGGAAATTTAAAAATGATTTTTATTGGCGAAACATCCAGGAAAAAAGAAAATTCACTCCAGGTCCTTCTGGAAAATGCGAATTTCAAGACAAAAACTTTTGCAAGCTCGGAAGAAATTTTTCATGAGCTGAAAAACGGATGTCCGCCGGATTTATTCATTCTGACCAGAAATTTTCTGAAGGAAAACGGAACTGACTTCATAAAAAAAAACAAGGAACGAACATAAGCAAAACGCGCCGGTAATCGTTGTTTCCGAGCCTTGCGGCGAGCAGGAAATACTAAACGGATTTGAGCTTGGTGCGGACGATTTTCTTGAAATGCCTTTTTCGCCGGAAATTCTTATTGCGCACGTAAAAGCGCATCTAAGGCGGGCGAAAATTTCTTCTGAAACTGAAAACTGCATAAAATTCGGAAAATATTCCATGCTGACGGACGGCAATGTTATAAAAAAAGGAAATGAAAAAATTCCGCTTTCCGAAAAGGAATAAAAAGTCCTTGAATTCATGGCAAAAAATCCCGGAAAAATTCTTTCAGCGGAAGAAATTTACGAAAATGTATGGAAAATAAAATTCGGCGACATAACAGCCGTGGCCGTTTACATTCAGCGGATAAGAAAAAAAATTGAAGAAAATCCAGCAAAACCGGTTTTTATAAAGACAATTTTCGGACGCGGATACGTTTTTGACGAAAACGGCGGAATCCAGAACCAAAACTAGAGAAATCTAGAAAAAACTAGATAATTTCCTCAAGAAAACGGTTCAGGAACAGAATTCCGTTTTCATTCAATGAATAAAAATGTCCTGAAGAAGTTTCCTCCACGCGGCAAAGTCCTTTTTCCTTCCAGCGGCCGAATGCCGACGCCACTTTTTCTGGAAATCCAGAGGAAAAGCGTTTTTCATATTCTTCCAGGGAAACGCCGCGCAAAGTCCTGAGCCCCATCATAAAAAATTCAAATGACTGAATTTCCGCGGAAAGCCGCTCCGCCTCGCCCGGCGCATTTTTCGAAGAAACCGCATTCTTCCAGAAGGAAATGTATTTTTCTATATCTGTGGAATTTGTGAAACGGACAGCATTTTTTCCGTAGGAAGTTCCAGTTCCGCCAGCGCCACAGCCAACATAGCCGCCTTGGTTCCAATAAACAAGATTGTGTTTGCACTCAAATCCTGGAAGACAGAAATTTGAAACTTCATAATGAGAATAGCCTTTTTTCAAAAGAAGATTTTTCCCGGAAATCCAAATTTCATCAGCTTTCTCAAAATCATACGGAAGAACGCCGTCCTGCAACGCTTTTCCAAACGGAGTTTCATTCTCGAAAGTGAGCGAATACATTGAAATATGCTGCGGCTGGAACTCTAGAAGCCCGTTTATTGTGTTCAAAAATGATTCAGAATCTTCTTTTGGAAGCCCGGAAATCAAGTCCGCGGAAAAAATTCCTTTCCAGTATTTTTTTATACAGCAAAGCGCGTCTAAAACAATTTTTCCAGTTCCGCGGCGATTTGCGTTTTTCAGCGCAAAATCATTGAAAGACTGGATTCCGCACGAAAGCCTTGTTATTCCGCATGAATAAAAATTCTCAAGCATTTCTTTTGAAATGTCATCTGGATTCGCTTCCAATGTAATTTCTTCCGGAAACTTTTTGAGCCCGCGGAAAATTTCATTCATAATAGAAGAAAGCTGCTCCGGCTCCAGAAGGCTCGGTGTTCCGCCGCCAATATAAACGGTTTCAACCGAGTCAATTTCCTTTTCAGCCTTGCGGATTTTTATTTCGTTGCAAAGCGCGGAAATGTATTCATCTGGAATTTTCTTTTCTCCGCATTCAACGCTGAAAAAATCGCAGTACGCGCATTTTGACTTGCAGAAAGGAATATGAATGTAAATCGCGGTTTTCACAGTCAGAAATAAATTTTTATCTTGTTCAGAGGAAAATAAGAAAACAACGCGCCGGCTTTTATGTCCTTGTTTTTTACAGTTCCGAAGAAGCGCGAGTCCACACAGGAATTTCTATAGTCGCCAAGCACAAAATACTCATCGTCGCCAAGTCTAATCTGGTCGAACGAGCCGCACACTCCAAGCGAAGAATCCCACAGCGAAGGAGCCGCGTTTATTGAAACATTGTAAGGCTTTTTCACAAGCTCAAATTCAGTAAGAAAAAAATCCTCGCCGGCAGGCTTTATGTACATAACGTAGTCGCGCATATAAATTGTGTCTCCAGGAACACCGATGACACGGCGGACAATTCTATTCGCGCCCATATTCTTTCTGCTTGAAATTATAGAAACCTGCTGAGCCGTAAAAAATCTTACAAGGCAATCGGCAGCCTTGAAAAGCAAAGAATCATCAGATTCCAGCAAAGGCTCCAGCAGAACAACAGAACCTCTTCCGGAATTACGTTTCAACGGCGAAAAAAGAATGCAAGTATTCTTTCCGCTGTCTGGTTCCATTGAACTAGACGCAAGCCTTACTGAAAAAGCCGCGAAAGTAATAAAAAGATTTATGGCGACAAAAATGCAAATCACAAAAAATAAAGCGAAAGAAATTTTCTTTTCAAAATCCTTGCGCACTGAATATGAAAGTTCAAAAAGTTTCTTGTTCATAAGTTAAAAATATCACGAATCAAGGAAAACTTGCAACCGATTTAAGTATACTCTATAATTCAGTTTATGGCTGAAGATAAAAAAATTATTGCCGAGAACAGAAAAGCCCGGTTTGACTATTTTATTGAAGAATCTTATGAATGCGGAATAGAGCTTCAGGGAACAGAAGTAAAATCTGTAAAAGAAGGAGCGGTTTCATTTCCGGACGCATTCGCAGAAATAGTCAACAATGAAATTTTCATAAAGAATTTTCATATTTCAGAATATTCATATTCCTCAGTTTTTAACCACGATCCGGACAGGCCGAAGAAACTTCTTCTACACAGGCAGGAAATCAAGAAAATTGAACGCAAAGTCGAGCAGAAAGGCTACACTTTGATTCCTATAAATTTCTACCTGAAGAACGGACGCGTAAAAGTAACACTGGGCGTCTGCAAAGGAAAAAAACAGTTTGACAAGCGGGCTGCAATAAAAGAACGCGATGTGAACCGGGATCTGCAGAGAGAATTCCGGAAGGGAATTACAGGCCAGTGAAAAAAAATCTGATTCTGCTCCTTGCATTTCTTCAGTCTCTTTTTGTTTCGGAAGCTTTTTCGCAGAAGCTCAGCCAGATTGATTTCTACGGAATCGCTTCAAAAGACACTGAAAAAAATATGCTTTCAATGACAGAAGACATTTTTCTTGCACAATTAAAGGAACTTGAATACAACATTGCCGACAAGCGGAAAAGCTCGTTTTCAGAAGATTTTTTCAGCGGAACAGCAGATTTTTCAGCCTCAGACGTTCCTGAAACCGGATGTTTCTACGCGGTGATTTCAAAAATCAGCCAGAACGACTGGGAAATGAAGCTTATCCTGAAAATTCACGGTTGCGAGGAGCCAAAAACTTCCGTGAGCAGCTACAATTCCTACTATAAAATATTAATGGACTCAAAAGTTTCGCTGCGCGGAATAGTAGAAAACCTTGCGAAAAACTACAGCGCAGAAGATTCAGCCGAAAAAAAAATCAGCAGGATTTCATTTGAAAGCCTTGCCGGAAGCTGGAACGACGGAAAATATCTTAACAAAATCGTAATAATGAGAGGCGGACGCGGATTTGTAATATTCAAGAACGGCGCGCCTATGAATATTTCCGTAAAAATAAACGATGAGCCGGACGGAACGCAGACAATAGAAATTTCCCAGACAAGCGGAAACAACGCGTCTTATTTTCCTGAAATCGACAGGCAGAAAGCGCTGGAAACCGCGATGCAGGCAGCTCCAGTTGTATGGAAATTCAAAATGGAAGCGCCGGACATTCTTTCTGGAACAATAGAAACTCTTGTTCAAAATGAAAACGGCAGAATCGAGCGCAAAGAACTTCCTTCAAGATGGACTAAAAACTAAAAAACTAGCGGAGGATTTTTTCAATATCCAGAGCGCCTTTGCGGACAACAGAAATTTTTCCTTCATCAAGACGGACAATTGTGGAAGGAACAGAACTTTCTGAATCTCCCGCGCTGACAATCAAATCAACTTCCTTTTCAAATTCGTCCTTTATTTCTGAAATTTTTGAAAGGACAGGAAAGCCGCTTCTGTTTACGCTCGTTGAATAAACAGGACTTCCGCAGGCCGCGATTACACGGCGGAGCCACTCGTCGCCAGGGCAGCGAACAGCAACGGTTTCAGCAGGATTTTCTTTTCTGTGAACAATTATTGTAAGAGGTCCGGGCCACAACGCCAGAAGTTTTTGCGGCACAATATCATTTGTAAGAAGAAAAATATCCTCGGGTTTTCCAATAAGTTGAATGAAAGGCTTGTTTTCTTCCCTGCCCTTGATTTTTCTGATTTTTTCATCGGTTTTTCCAACAACTCCAGAAAATCCATACACAGTATCAGTCGGAAGAATAAGAATTTTGTTTTCCTTTAAAAATTCCGCGCAGATTTTCAATGACGACTCGTCACATTTGTTTAATATCATATACTGGAATTCCTTTTACAAGAACTGTATTTTTAGAACCGAAACAAATATTTCCATTGTTCAAGTCTATCAGAAACATAAGAATCAATGTTAAACCGAAAAAAGTCAATCCGCAAATCTTGCAGACACTTTCCGAAATGCAGGAAATATTTTTTCTGCGCAGAATTGTTCCTGTATCATACAATTCAGTCTGCGCAGGCTTCAGTCCGTTTACCTTCACAAGTTTTTCATCATCACCGACATAATCCAGTTTCCTGGCATAAGCGGCAATCACATCCTTGTCGCGTAGAAGCGCAGAATACTCAAGATTGAGCTCATTGTTTATGCTCTGAATTATTTCCGTCTGCCTGGCAATCGCTTTTTTCTGCTCAACAAGCTTGTTGTAAACAAGAACTCCATTATTTCCCGCAACAAAAGATAAAACTGTATATACAAGAGTTCCTGCAAAAAGCGCGAACAAAAATTTCATTCTTCCCATATATTTTTTTTCGGATGATATTTTTATTTTCTGAATGCAAAAAGTGTGTTAAAATATTTTTTTATAAAGAGGGAAAGTTTTTTTGGCAGACAAAATAAATTATATTTCAAAATAATACTTTATTTTTAACCATTTTATGCCGATAAAAACACAGTAAGATTATCTGAAATAGAGAGGAACTTTTATGAGTGATTCAACAGAAGATTTAAAAAATATTGACAGTTACGGTGTATGGGTAAAAAGACCGCCGAAAGATGACAACGGTATAACAGAAGAAACCGCCGCAGAACCTGAAACAAACGCTGAAGAAGTTTCTATTGAAGAACCTGTAATTCCAGAGGATCTTTCTTTTGACACATTGACTGACAATGACTCTACTCTCTCGGATGAAGAAGTTTCAGACATAAAAAGCGATATTTCCGCTCCGGAAACAGAAAAAACAGCTGATGACGCAGATGATTTTTTCAAGAACGAGCTGCCTGATTTTGGAGCCGCAGAAAGCGAGCCAGATTCTAAAAATTCAAGCGAATCCGGGAAAAGCGATTCCGGCGACTCTGGAGAATCTGAAATTTCACTGGATGATTTTATCGGCGCGGAAGGTTTTGAAGATCCGAACAAAGCGTTCGAGCCAAAAGAAGAAAAACCTGCCGCAAAGGAAGAACCGGAGTCCCCTTCTTTTGAAGACGGAGAGCTTTCCCTTGATGATTTTATGGACGGCGACTTTTCTGATTCAGCTCCAAGCGCGCCAAGCTCAGGAAGTTCCGGTTCAGATGAAATTTCCCTTGATGATTTCTTCGACGACTCTTCAAGCAGCACAAAAAAAGATGACATCGCAAACGACGAGCCGCTGGACATTGACCTTTCATTCACAGAAAATCCAGACGACAAAGTTCCAACAGAAGAAACAGATGCTTCCGCCGACGATGAAAATTCATCAGAGTTTGCAGAGGACGATATGTTTGACAATATTTCCTCAGAATCAGGCGAAAACACTGAAGAAAAATCCGCTGAGCCAGCCGCAGCCAGCTTAGACTCTTCAACAGAAGAAGTTTCGCTTGACGACTTCGGAATTGATGAAAATTCTGACGATGCAACAGCAGTTGCCGCCGGCGCAAATGTGAATTCACAGGCGGACAGCGAGGAAGTTGACCTTTCAGACTTTGGAATTGACAGCGACGCAGGTGAAACTCCTGTAAAACAAGATGTGCACGCCTCTAAGAAAAAAGCGGTTGACTACGACATTGCAATCACAGAAGATGACAGCACGGTGGAAGCACCGAAAGTTGAGGAAGTAAAAACTCCTGAACAGACGGAGAAACCAGCGGAAGAAACCAGCGGAAGCGCAAAAGTTGACTCTTCAATGTTCGACATGATTATGAAGGAACTTTCCGGCTTGAAGAATGAAATAAATTCTCTTAGAGATGAATTTCAGAATCTTAAGGAAAACAAACCTGAAATTCAGGCTGAGCCGGAAAAAACAGAAATTTCAGAGCCAGAGCAGCTCAACGAAGCCGAAACAGAAAATACGCCGGAAAACATTTCCGAGCCTGAAATTCCGGCTGAACAGGACAATGAAGAAAAAGAAAGCTCAGGATTTTTTGACGCCGCTGACAGCGATGAAACAATCGCGCTTTCCGGCGATGAGCTTTCAAATATAATGAACACAGCCGACATAACTGAAACAGCGGAAGAGCCTTCTGAAATCAGCGCAGAACTTCCAGAAGAAAATCTGCCGGATGCACAGGAACCAGATATTCAGGAAACTGCTGAAAATGCGGAGCCGGCTGAAGAACCAGTTTCTGAAATCACAGAAGAAAATTCTGATGCTGAAAATATTGCTGAGCCTCCGGCTGAAAATGAATCTCAGGCGGAACCAGCGGACGATTTCAGCGAAGATGCGCCGTTCGGAACTATTGATGAAGCTGAAACAGTTGCGGAAGAGCCTAATTCCGGCCTTTCAATGAATTCTGATGACGAGAAGCTCGAAGATCCAGATCTTGATGAAATCAACATGAAGAATATGGAAGAAGAAATTTCAATTCCAAAAGTTGATGAAGTTGCCGATGAAGCGGAAAAACCTTTGGACGATATCCTTGTGGAATCTTCAAATTCCGACCTGATTAATTCCGTGGATGAAACAGAAAACGCGGCTCCGGAAATGCCAGCGGCTCCAGAAACCTTGGACGAACCGGAAGAAATTCCAGCGGAAGAATCACCTTCTGAAGAAGCGGATAAAATTTACGAGGATCTTATTGCTGAAGAGCCAAAAGTTTCCGAAAGCATTTCCGAAGAAAACATTGATTATCTGAACGAAGACAGCTCGGCCGATGAATCGAAAGAAAAAATAGAAGAAATTGAGCCGGCTGAAGAGATTCCTGCGGAAGAGCCGGAAGTTGCTCCAGAAAATGAAGAGCCTGAGCTTGCAGAAACAATTGAGCCGGAAGAAACTGAACTTCCAGAAGAAAATGCTGAACCAGAATCAGCTCCGGAAAGCAAGCAGCTTCCTGATGACTTAAAAAATGATGTAAAATCAGTACTTCTTTACATGGATCAGCTTCTTGAAAATCTTCCAGAAGACAAAATCATGGAATTTGCAAAATCAGAACAGTTCACAACTTACAAAAAATTGTTCACAGAACTAGGACTTTCTAAATAAACCAAAATTCCGAGCCTGCCAGAAATTTCTTCAAGGAAATTTCTGGCAGTTTTTTTATTTCACCATGAAAAAAATTCAGTTTGAAAATGCAAAAAACGGAAGCCTGACCTGCTCCACTGATGGAAAATTTCTGCATTCAAAATACAATCCTCAAAAAGAAGCGGAAAATTTCGTGGCCAGTCTCGAAATTCAAAGCAACCCTGAATATATTGTCATAACAGAGCCTTGCATTTCATATTCAGCCGCCGCAATAAAAGAAAAATTCAAATCTTCAAAAATCGCCGCAATACGTTTTTCACACGAATTTGACAAGTTCAACTCAGAATTCAGCTTTGTTGTTTATTTTTCCGAAGAAAAAACTTCGCAGGAACTTTGCTCCGAACTCATCAGAAAAATCGGCGAAAAAAATATTTTAAAAACTGCATTTTTACAGTGGATTCCTTCCGCAAACGCATATCCTGAGCAGAACGCAAAAGCCTGGGCTGGAATAAAATCCGCAGCGGAATACGCAAAAGCGATACTGATTACAAACAGCTGCTTTTCAAAACGATGGTTTCTGAATTCAATAAAAAATCTTGCCTTCACGCAGAAAAATTTTATTCTCAAGAAAACAGAGCTTCCTGTTGTAATTGCCGCAAGCGGTCGAAGCCTGGAAAACTGCCTTGAAAAACTTGAAAAATCGCGGAACAGTTTTTTTCTGATAGGGGTTTCATCCGCTGTTTCCGCACTTTTGCGGCGCAAAATAATTCCGGATTTTGTAATTTCCACAGACGGCGGTTTCTGGGCAAAAAAGCATCTTGAAATTCTAAAAAAATATCCTGAAATTCCAGTCGCGCTGAGCTTGGAAGGCGCCTGCCCTTCATTTATTTTAAAAAGAAATCCGATAGCCCTTCTGGAATACAATGATGGTTTTTCAAAGAAAATGCTTGATTCCCTGAAACTAAATTTTCCGGAAGCAGCAAGAAACGGAACGGTTTCAGGAACGGCCGTAAAACTTGCGCTTAATCTTACGGAAAAAAATATCTACGTCTGCGGACTTGACCTGCATAGTGCGAAAGGTTTTCAGCACACAATGCCGAATTCCCTGGAGATTTTAAATTCCAGAAGCGACAATAAAATTTCTAGAAACGAAATCCGTGCGGCGAAAGCTGAATTTAACTCTGGTTCGCTAAAAATTTACGAGAACTGGTTTTCTGATTCAAGCCGCAATTTTGAAAACAGAGTTTTCAGGCTTTCAGAAAATTTTCCTTTTAAGAACAACTTGAATTCTGTAGAAGATGTAAATTTCGATTTCTTCTATAAAAATGAAAAAAAATCAGGAAAAATCACAAAAGAAATTCAAAAATTCAACACAGGAAAAAATATTCTTTCTGAAATCAGGAAATTTTCCGCAGAAAACTCAGAAACAGAAGAATGGCTGGAAGAATTTTTCCCTGCAGAAATATTTGCCTTGAAAAACAAAAAAAGCCAGACTGAAAAGGAAGCGCTTTTCAATGAAATTCGTAAAAAAAATAAAAAATTTATAAAAAAAATAGAAAAATTAACAAAATGATATACAAAGAAATTGCAAAAGCTAAAAACGGAACGGAGATTCCTCTTTTTTTGGATGAAAAATCATTCCATTCAAAGTACAATCCTGAGCGCGAAGCGGCGCAGCTTGTTCAAAACACAGAAAAAAGCGATTTTTTTCTAGTAACTGGACTTGGCGGCGGATTTCATCTTGAGGAACTTCAGAAAAAATTTCCAGAATCATTCATTCTTGTTGTGGAAAATTCCCAGGAAGACATTGAATTTTTAGTCCGGAACTTTGGAACAAAAAATCTTTTCAATAAAAAAACAGAAATTTGCGCTTTGGAAAACCTTGAGGAATTTCTTCAGAAATTTTACTTGCCGGCAAAATACTCAACTTTTTCAGTTTTTACAATAAATAGCTGGGTTCAGGAAATTGACAAAAATCTTCTATTAAAAAAAATAAACCATGCGCTCTCAAAAATTTCCGCGGATTTTTCAGTTCAGGCGCATTTTGGAAAAATTTGGCAGGCAAACATACTTAACAATTTAAAATTCGCAACAGAAGAAAAAAAATTTAATATTCCAACTGAAAAAACTTGCATTATATGCGCGGCCGGTCCTTCACTTGATGAAAAAATCGAGAAGCTTCAGGAAAAACGGAACCAATTCTACATAATCGCAACCGACACGGCGTACAAGAGCTTGTCCGCCAGAAATATTTGCGCCGACGCAGTGGTTTCCATAGACGGCCAGATGATTTCGCACTCGCACTTTGCGGGCAAAATTGAACCAGGCACATTGTTTGTTTTTGAACTAAGCGCAAACCATTCCGCTGTAAGAAAAATTGAAAAAAAGACAAAAAATATTTTATTCACAGTTTCTTCGCATCCGTTCGAGCAGCTGCTGGCTTTTTTCAATAAAAACGCTTTCCTTCAAAACGACACAACTTCCGGAACCGTTACAATTGCCGCCCTGGATTTTGCAAGAACAGCAGGATTTTCAAAAATTGAAATTTTCGGCGCGGATTTTGGCTACGTAAACAACAAAGCGTATGCGAAAGGAACTTATTTAGACAAAATCAATTATTCCAGGCAGACAAAAATCTGCACGGCGGAAAATGAATTTTCAAAAATTATGTTCAGAACTGAACTTCAAAAAGTTTCCGCAACAAAAAAAACTTCCGGGACTTTAAAAAAATATGAAGAAAATCTTTTTCTTTGGTGCAGAAAAAATTCCTGCGAAATAAAAAAAACTGACAGCATTTATGAAATTTTAAATTTCAGCAAAGAAAAAAAAGAAATCAAGAATGAGCCTTTTGACATGAAAAATTTCTTTTCAAAAATAGAAAAGCTCGAAAATTCAGCCCAGGTTGAAACAGCACTGCTTCCCTACATAGCATGGCTGAAAAACAGTAAAAAAAATCTTAAAAACATTCCGTTTTCTGAATATTCAAAACTTGCACTCAGCTTTATACTAAGATATAATTTATCATTATGAAACATAATGGAATTACTCTTTTTTCAATTTTAATATTATTAGTTTTTGCAGGCTCAATTTTTAGTTTTTTCAAAACACTCCGCACAGACTACAAGAACGGACTTCCGCGCGCAGAAAAAATATTTGAAGAAATTTCAGAATCGGCGGAAAAAAATCCTGGTCAGCTGAAAAAAGAAATTTTTTCCACAGAAGAAGCAATCCATTCAGCAAAATATACAAAAAACAGCAAAATTTTAATTGCCTACCCTGACGAACAGACAAGTTCCCAAGTTTCAAATTCAAAACTCGTAAAGATTTTTTACAAGACAATTGTCGATCAGGAAAACACATATGAACTGAAAATTGCGCTTTATATTCTGCAGCCAGCCGTAATTTACAAGGCGGCAAGACAAAGTTTCATTGTAATTCTAGCTGCAACTTTAGCAACAATAGGCGTTCTGATTTTTATTTCTGTAAAATCAAAGAAAGGCGTGCAGATTGAAAATGAAGAAACAGAACCGGAGAAAAACATTCCGGATTCAGGATTTGCAAGCGAAGCAAACACAGAAATCACGGACTCTGAAGAAACAGCCAGCGACATTTCCAGCGAGGAAAACATTCCAGAACCAGAAGAAACTGAAATTCAGGAGAGCAATATTTCAGAGCCGGAATCCGAACAAAGCAATGAAAACGATATTTTGAAACCAGCTGAACCAGCAGAAACTTCTTTTTCAGAAGAAAATGAAAACGAAGAAAATGAAAACCAGGCGTCAGAAAGCAAAAATGATTCTGAAGCCTACTACAACGAGCACAAAATCATGCAGGAAGCGCAAATTTCTTCTGAAAGCACAGCCAGCCTGAACGAACGGATAAATTTTGAGCTTACAAAATCCGCTTCAAACGACCAGGATTTTTCACTCTTGCTTATTGAAATAAAAGATTCAGAAAAATTTGCCGATATTGAAAAATTTCTTGATGACAACTATGGAAAAGAGAATATATTCAATTACAAACCTCAAATTCTTGCGCTTCTAAAGGAAAATACAAACATCGATGAGGCGGAGGACAAGGCGGCGCTTATTGAAAATAATATCAAGGCGTTTTTTGACGAGCAGAACCTGGCAATAGGAATTTCAAGCCGCTCGCTCCGGACTATAACTGCAGACAGAATTATTTCCGAGGCAGAAGAAGCGCTGAACCATGCGAAAAATGAGCCTGACTCAAAAATCGTGGGATTCCACGTTGACTTGGAAAAATACCGGGAATTTGTTGAAAATTCAAGCAAGCAGGAAAATATTTCAGAATAAGAATTTAAAATTATTTTTTCACAGAATCTTAATTTTCCGGCTCAGCTTTATTTTTATCGCCATTTTCTGATTCTGAAGCAACGGAATCTGTTTCCGGCTCCGCTGAGTTAAGTTCTTCAAGTTTTTTCTCAAAATAGGCGATATTTGTATTGTCTTTGAATTTTTCCTTCAGCACAGCAAGATTCTTCTCTGCTTCAGGATATTTTTCCATAGCAAAAAGAACATTTATGTAATTCACAAGAACATCTGGATTTTCAGGATTTTTTTCAACCAGCAAAGAATAAATATTTTCCGCGGAAGAAAGTTTTCCATCCATTGCATAAATATACGCAAGCGACATCTGAACCGAAACATTCGCAGGATCACGCTTATACAATTTCAAATAAATTTTCAGAGCCTCGTCCCAGTTCTTGTTCATTGCATAAGCATGAGCAAGCTTGTAATTCGCAGTCCAACGCAAATTCTTGTTTGGCATAGCCATCTTATAATAAGATATCGCCTTGTCATATTTGCCCAAATCATTGTAGGCATCGGCAATATTCATATATTCAGCAAAAATATTATTTTTACGTGCAGAAGCCTCGCCAGGAACCGGAACCCTGAAAGATGCGCATGAGAAAAAAAACAACGGAATGCAAAAAACGAAAAACTTTTTCATCATACAATTAAAGCACAAGTATTTTATACAGCTGGTTCTTGTTTATTTCTATTCCTGAAACAACCAGATGTGTATCAGAAGTTTTTTTCACATTTGAATCTGTAAGACCAAACGCAACTTCAAGCATTGCCTGCGCCGCGCCTACAACACGCGTGTCCCGGAATTCAAATTCCAGTTCCGCAAGATATTGATTTTCATTGTTCAAATCATTTTCCAAAAAGCCTTTTGCGTAAACAAGCTTGAAATTAAGATTCGCGCCAATTAAAGTTGTAAGAAATGACTGAGGTTTTGAAGCATAAAAACGAATCTGCCCGTCACGGATTCCATCTTCGTAGGAAAGCCAGTTTTTTATATCTTCGCCAAGCAGCAAATCGTCTGAAAATTCAATTTTCTGAGAAATATTGTGATATCGTTCAACCATCGAAGGCACATTATTGCCTATCAAAGCAATATTTTCCGATGGAAAAGCAGCCAGAATTCCAGAATTGCTGTAAACGGTGTAAGAAATTTCCTTCTTTTCCGCATTTTCTAAAACCAATTTGTCCGAAAACCAGCCGTTCTTTTTTGAAAAAGCCGCAGAAACTGCAATTTTTGGAAAACTGCACAGCGAAGAAATCTGAAATTCAACAGACTTCCTTGATTTTTTCAACCCAAGATAAACAGTATCTATCCGGCCAGCAATTTTCTGCGCGTCATTTTCAGAAATCCCCTGAAGGTTATTCTGAAGCATACGCGCAATCAGAGCGGAATCAACATCTTTTGGAATACGGATGTAAAACGCGCTTCTTGAATCAAGCAAGTCAAGAGGATTCACTTCATTTTCAACAAACGGCGTTGATTTACATCCAACAGAACAAATGCCTGCGGCAATTATAAAAACTACCGCAGACATTGCATAAAACATCTTTCTATGCTTTAACAATAGAAATTCTCCATTTTTTATCATCAGCTTCAACTTCAGTTCCTTTTTCAAGGGAAGCCGCAAATTCTGATGAAGAAGCAAGCGTTTCTGAATCAATAAAATCCTTGAACATTTCATACGAAGCTTTCAAGTCATCATCGCCGGAAACAGAAAGACATATTCGGTCTGTTACATTCAATCCAGATTCTTTTCGCAAATTCTGAATTCCACGGACAAGATCTCGAACATAGCCTTCTTTTTTCAGCTCATCAGTAATTTTTGAATCAAGACCAACCGTCAAAGTTCCTTCGTTCAAAACTTTCAAGCCATCTTTTTCAAGACGCTCAACAAGAATTTTCTCAGAATTAAGCTCAACCGCTGTTCCGTCAACATCAATAGAAAGGTTTGTGCCTTCAAGAATTGACTGAATCTGCTCAGAAGAAAGATTCTGGATTACAGAAGCCGCTTTTTTCATTTTTGGGCCAAGTTCCTTTCCAAGAACCTTGAAATTCGCCTTGCATTTGTATTCAACAAGCTCGTCCTCGCGGTCATGGAATTCAACCTTCTTAACGTTAAGCTCTTCCCTGATTGAATCTTCCATTTCAGCAAGCACGCGTTTTTCATTTTCATTGCGGGTAACCAAAGCAACAGAAGCAAGCGGCTGCCTGTTCTTCAAGTTGAATGTATTTCGCAAAGAGCGTCCCATAGAAACTGCCTTCTGGACAGTCGCCATTTTAAATTCAAGCTCCTCGTTGCGCCAGTTTTCATTGTAAACTGGATAATCTGAAAGATGAACCGACTCTTTGTCTTCAGAAGTCTTTAAATTCTGCCAAATTTGCTCCGTTATAAACGGAATAAATGGAGATGCAACAAGGCTGAAAGTCTTCAAAGCGATATAAAGCGCCTCATATGCTTCTTTTTTGTCAGAATCATTTTCCGACTTCCAGAAACGGCGGCGTGAACGGCGGATATACCAGTTGTTCATCTCGTCAATAAACTTGATGATTGGATCAACGGCGCCGCTCAAATCATAGTCATCAAGACCTGCTGTAACATCCTTCACTAGCTTCTGTGTAATAGAAAGAAGCCATGCGTCAAGCGGATTCACAGGCAGCTTGTTGTCAAACAAATGGCCAGCCGGCTGAATATTGTCAATATTTGCATACGTTACAAAGAAACTGTAGGAATTCCAAAGCGGCAGAATAATATTTTTGATTACATCACGCACACCTTCGTCGCTGTAACGCAAATCATCAGCTCTTACAACAGCTGAATGAATAAGGAAAAGGCGGAGCGCATCCGCGCCAAATTTATTGATTGCCTCAACTGGATCTGTGTAGTTGCGAAGCGATTTCGACATTTTTCTTCCGTCTGAAGCAAGAACAAGTCCGTTTACAATACAATTCTGGAAAGCAGGTTTATCAAAAAGATGCGCTGCAAGAACTGTCAATGTATAGAACCAGCCGCGAGTCTGATCCAAACCTTCTGAAATGAAATTCGCCGGGAAATGATTTTCAAAATATTCTTTGTTTTCAAAAGGATAATGCTGCTGCGCATACGGCATGCTTCCAGACTCAAACCAGCAGTCAAAAACTTCTGGAATACGGCGCATTGTTCCGCCGCATTTCTTGCATGGAATTGTAATTTTATCAACAAACTGCTTGTGCAAATCTTCAGGATAAGTTCCGCTAAGATCAGCAAGTTCCTGACGGCTTCCTACACAAAGAACATTTTTACATTCAGGATTATCGCATTTCCAGATTGGAATCGGATTTCCCCAGTAACGGTTGCGGCTTACTGCCCAGTCGCGCGCGCCGGCAAGCCATTTTCCGAAGCGACCTTCTTTTATATGCGCCGGCTGCCATTTTATCTGGCTGTTAGCCCTCAAAAGACGTTCATGGAAATCCTGAACTTTTACAAACCAGGAACCAATTCCACGGTAAATCAACGGCGAACCGCAGCGCCAGCAATGAGGATACTGGTGAACAACAGTGTCTCGCTTAACAAGTTTTCCTTCTTTTTTAAGGCGCTCCATAATGTCCTTGTCGCAGTCTTTTACAAAGCGACCGGCATAATCAGAAACTTCACTTGTGAACTTGCACTCCGCGTCCATAGGCTCAACATTTGGAATTCCAGAACCTGCAAAAACCTTGTTGTCTTCCTCACCGAATGCAGGAGCAATATGAACAATTCCAGTTCCATCCTCTGTTGAAACGTAATCCGCATTGAAAAGACGGAAAGCGCCTTTTTCACATGGCTGATGAGTTTCTTCAGAACATTTCGCCGGATCTTTCAAATAATCAAAATACGGGAACAGCGGCTCATATTCAGCGCCCAGAAATTCATTTCCAAGCTTTTCGTAAATAATCTCATAGTCAGAATCATTCTTGTAATACGCTGAAAGCCTGCTTTTTGCCAAAATATAATAATCGCCAGACTCTTTGTCCAAAATCTTCACATATTCAATTTTTGGTCCCATGCAAAGCCCAAGATTTGAAGGCAATGTCCAAGGCGTTGTTGTCCAGGCAAGGAAATAAGTCTTTCCATTCACCATGCTGGAATCATCAATGGAATCAGGCGCTTTTGTAACCTTGAAACGGATAGTAACCGCAGGATCCTGTTTTTCCTTGTAGCCCTGGGCAAGTTCATGTGTTGAAAGAACTGTTGAACAGCGAGGACAATACGGAAGAATATATTTTCCTTCGTAAATAAGCCCTTTATCCCACAAAGATTTTGCAACCCACCAGATTGATTCCATGTAGTCAGGATTCATAGTCTTGTAGTCGTGGTCAAAATCAACCCAGCGGCCCATTCTTGTAATCGTCTGGCGCCATTCCGAAGTATATTTTAAAACAGAAGCCTTGCATTTCTCGTTGAAATTTGCAACTCCATAAGCTTCAATTTCATGCTTTGAATTTATTCCAAGCTCTTTTTCTATAAGATTTTCAACAGGAAGACCATGGCAGTCCCAGCCAAAACGACGCTCAACTTTCTTGCCTTTCATTGTCTGGTAGCGCGGAATAATATCCTTGATTGTTGAAGGAATAAAATGTCCAAAATGCGGAAGCCCAGTTGCAAAAGGAGGTCCGTCAAAGAAAACATATTCCTCTGCGCCTTCACGCTGGCTTACTGACTTTTTAAAAGTGTCATCTTCTTTCCAAAATTTCAGGACTTCTTCTTCCTGCTTCGGAAAATCTGCTTTTGGATTGACTGGCTTATACATATTCTATAAATTCCTTGAATAAAAAATCGTATATATAGAAAAATTATAGCGAAAATCAAACAATTATTCTACTTTTCAATAATTTTTCAGCATTTTTTTTGCAAATACACAGATTTAAAATAAAAAAGCAGAGTTTTTCACTCTGCCTGAAAAAAACAACATCAAGAAATAACAACTTTGTCTTTTTTCACAAAACCAAGATCCTCCAAAAAATGGACCGTGCGGTAAACTGTAGCCCGCCCTATTTCGCCATCATTTCTGCGGGCAAGATAATAAAGCTCCTTGCACGAACATCCTGGATTTTTTAAAATTATATCGACTAGCTGCTTTCGCTGCTCTGTAATACGGCATCCCTTCATTTTGAATGCACCCACGATTTGATTGAATTTCTCGTTCATAGCACACCTTCCTGATTTCTAAAATTAGCATATGCTAACTTTAGAAAAAAGTCAATATTTCGATTCATTTTGAATTTCCATACGGAAGAAGTTTTCAGCCCAAAGCAACATCCAGCGCCATCATAAGAACAAATCCAAGGCCAAAACCGATTGTGCCGTTGTTTGAATGATCGCCCTCGCTTGCCTCTGGAATAAGCTCCTCGACCACAACAAAAAGCATTGCGCCAGCCGCAAAAGACAAAAGGTACGGAAGAATTCCTTCAACGAACCTTGAAAGGACAATGGTCAGAAAACCAGCCAAAGGCTCGACAATTCCAGAAAGCGTTCCATAGACAAAAGATTTCAGCTTTCCGTTTCCGTCTGCTTTCAGAGGCAGGCTTATTATTGCGCCTTCAGGAAAATTCTGAACAGCAATTCCAACAGAAAGGGCAAGCGCGGCGGCAAAATTCACTTCAACAGAATTTGAAAGAACTCCAGCGGCAACAACTCCCACAGCCATTCCTTCAGGAATATTGTGGAGCGTAACCGCAAGACAAAGCATTGTAGTTTTTTTCAATTTTGAAGCAGGACCGTCCGCCTTCTGGGAGTCAAGATGAAGATGAGGAACAACCATATCCAGAACATACAAAAAAATCATTCCCAAAACAATTCCTACCGCGGCAGGAACAAAAGCAAAACGCCCGAGCTGCTGGCTCTGCGAAATTGAAGGAACAACAAGCGACCACACAGAGGCCGCGACCATAACTCCTGATGCAAAACCAAGCAAAAGTTTCTGAACGTCTTTTTCCAGCTCGTTTTTTATAAAAAAAACAACCGACGAGCCGAGCAATGTTCCAAGGAATGGAATTGCCAGAATGTAAAAAATGCCCACTGAAACACCTCCTGATGCAACAAAAATAGTAAAAAAAACACAGGATTCAAGCTTTTTGATGGAGAACGGTTCGCCTGAATCCTGTGCAAAAGTCGGGTTTACTTTTTATAATTTATGACTTGCAGTTCAATAAATTCCAATAAATTACGCTTCCTGTCCTAGTTTTTCACAGGCGGCAGAAGTTTCATCATCCGGGGAAAGATGTCCGGCGAGCCCCTCTCCGTTTACAACATTTGCTCCAGCCGCCGCAAGACGGTCGCGCCAAATGCGGAGCCACTCGCCGTCGCCCCAGTCATAAGAGCCGAAAATTGCAACTTTTTTTCCAGAAAGTCCAGATTCAATTGAGCTGTAAAAATTTTCCATAGAATCTTCAAGTTCTTCCGCGCCCATTGCAGGACTTCCAAGAATTACAACATCGCTTGAAAGAACTGCCGCCGCATCCGCGCTGTCCGCTGTTGCAAAATAAACTTCAGCGCCAGACGCCTCGGCGCCTTTTTTTACGGCATTCGCCATCGCTTCTGTATTTCCTGTTGTTGTAGAATAAACAATTGCTTTTTTCATTTTTTCACCTCAAATATTTTTATTATTTTTGTATTCCTTGTAGTTTTTTGCAGACTGAAAAACGCTTATTCCCTTTTCAAGCTGCATTGAGCAAAAATTCCTGCATTTTGAGTATTCACTCATCTGAATTCTTGCCGAATCAATATTTCCATAAACCTTCCAGTCGCCAAGAAATTTAAATCCTGAGCCATTGTTACGCTCAAACTGAACCACATCTTCCAGCGGATATCCAAGAAAAAATCCGACTTCATGCGGAAATTCCCCGCCCGACAAGAGCCTTGAAAAAAGCTCCAGCAAAATCGAGTCAAACCCTTTTTCAACCGGATATTTTTTTTCCTTCAAATACGAAATCGCCGCCTTTTTTGAAAACTGATTTTTCAGCAGCTTTTTGTCATAAACAAACAAAAGCATTCTGTTTTCCGCCTTCCGGATTGGAACCATGAAAATTCCAGCTTCGGAAAGACAAGACGAAAGCTCCAGAAGTTTTTTAAATTCATTTCCATAAAGGTCGATATTTACGGAAAACAAATTCGCGGGCTTCACGCCGCAAAAAACAGGCGCGCCGCATTTTATCAAAACTTGCTCAAAGCTCATCAGAATTTCCTTTTAAGTTAGCAATAACTAACTAATTTATACAAGAAAAATATTTTTTATTCAAGTAGTTAGCATAAACTAACTTATTTTTTCTTCCGATTTTTTATATGTATGAATTTTAAAAATTTTTTTTCATTTTTTTTAATTTCGCTGATGCTTTTTTCCGCTGATATTGTTTCAGCCGAAATTCCCGAGGCGTTCAAAGGAATTTGGCAGGGAAAAGACAGAATAATTTTTCTTGGCGGAAACGATGAAATTTCAATAATTTTGAAGGAATACTACGGATGGTACTATGACCGCGCTGTTGAGCCGGAAGAATTTTCAAAAATTCAAGCTAGAAAAAGAAATATTGCGACACAAAAAGCCGCGCACAGCTACAAAGCCAGTTTTGAGCAAATACAAAGCGGCTGCGACGCATGGGAACTGACAATTTCAATTGATGAAAAAACAAAATCCGTGATTCCGGTTGCGCTCATTGATGGAAAAATATACTTGAACTTCTGGATAAAAGATTCAGGCGCAGAAAAAAATGAAAATCCGCTTTTCGGCTGCTGGAAAGGCTTGAACACCGAAAATTCAATACGGATAAGCCCAAGAAACAGCAAAGAAAATTTAATTTCATGGTACATAACAGAAAACGGCGCTTACAGGCTAAGATTCTGGAGCACAAAAATGCCGCATGACGATTCAAAGGCAGTTTTTTCAGACAACAGCACGCTTTACACTGTTGACAAGCAGATTTTTTCTGCAGGAACAAACTACACATGCGTAAGCGGAAAAGGCTCGAACATCAGGAACGTTGAAAAATATGCGGAATTTCCATACGAATTTATAATGGATAAAAGCGGAAAAATCATGGCGAGCGGCGCTCCGTTCCTTGAAAAAGCAGAAGGCAACAATTCCGCCGAAAATCTTATGAATATCGTGGCTCAGGCAAATTCAAGGCGAAAACCAGATCCTGCGCCGCTTTTCCCGGAAGAAAAACTTGACTGGCACTGGGATCTTATAAATCAGCTTGAAAAAGGAAACAAAATTATAGAAGAAGTCCGCGAGCGCCAGCGTGAATTCGGAGCAAGGCCAGGCGACACACAAAAATAAAGCGCGAAGAACAGAAAATCACTTTTCACGGCTTTTAAAAATCAGTAAACTTTTTTGTATGGTTACCTATCTTGCAAAAATCGGCGAGCTGATGCTGAAAGGCTCGAATCTGAAAACTTTTGAAAAACTGCTTTACACAAACACAAAAACTTATCTGAAAGGCTTGAATCTGAATATTCAATGCCATGCGGGCAGGCTTTACATTGACTGTGACGAAAAAGATTCGGCTGCGGTCGAGGAAACTTTAAGCCATCTTCTGGGAATCACTGGCTGGGCAAAAACTCTTACCTGCGAAAACGATATAAATGAAATAAAAAAATGTGTCCGAAAAATTGCGGAAACTGAAAAAGAGCAGAATCCAAAAATAAAAACATTCAAAATTGAAGCGCGCCGCGGAGACAAGCGTTTTCCGCTGAATTCCTTTGAAATCAACTGCGAATGCGGAGCGGCTGTGTGCGATGATGACTTTCTTGAAGTTGACGTTCATACCCCGGACATAAGAATTTTCGTTGAAGTCCGGGAACGGACATTTGTATACAGCGATGCGAAAAAGGGAAACAGAGGACTTCCGGCAGGCTGCAGCGGGCTTGGCCTTCTGCTGCTTTCAGGCGGAATTGACTCGCCAGTCGCCGGATACCGGATGATGCGCCGCGGAATGAAAATTGAATGCGTATACTTCCACTCTTATCCGTACACTTCAATTGAAGCGCAGAAAAAAGTCGAGGAGCTTGCCGCAAAGCTTTCCCAGTTCGGATTAAAAACTTACCTGAACATAATTCCTTTCACAGATGTGCAGATGAAAATAAAGCAGAAAGCGCCGGAGGAATGGTCAACGCTTATGCTCCGCGTCTGCATGATGAAAGTTGCAAATATGCTGGCGGAACGCATTGAGGCAGACTGCATTGTAACAGGCGAAAGCCTTGGGCAAGTTGCAAGCCAGACAATTGAAAATATGAACATAACCGAGCATTTTGCTGAATATCCGCTTCTCCGGCCGCTTGTAGGTCTGGACAAGGAAGAAATAATGCAGACTGCGGAATTTATCGGAACATACAACACTTCAATTCTGCCATATGAAGACTGCTGTGTGCTTTTCAGCCCGAAACACCCGGTTTTAAGAGGAAGAATTGAGGACGCGGAACGAATTTTCCGCGAGCTTGAAGCTGAAGAGCTTATCAAAGAATCCTATGAAAAACGTGAAATCAAACGTTTCGAACTGGGGAAAGAAATTTAGCCGCAACTTTTGACGCATCAGTATCAATTCTGATGCTGTCAAAATTCTTTTTCATATCTGAAGAAAAATTCTCATCATTCATAAGGTCGTTTATCTTCTTGTAAATTTTTCTTGCATTCTGAATAAAAAATCCCACGTTGTTTTTTACAGCAAAATGCATGTTTCCAAGTTCCTGGTTGTGGATATAGCGGCTGATTATAACAGGCTTTCTAAAAGAAAGAACTTCCATCAATGTTGCCGGACCGGCCTTGATTACCGCACAGTCGCAAATTTTCACAAGCTCGTCAAAATAGTCAACAAATCCAAAAACATGCAGGTCAAGCTTTGGATGCGCAATGCGCAGAAGAGTCATATTTCTTTTTTTCACAATATCCCTTCCGCAGATAATTGCAGTGGCAAAATTCGCCCTGTGAAGAATGCACTGGTTCACAATTTCTGTGGCTCCAGGAAGCCCTTCTCCGCCGCCTACAAGCAGAAGAACTTTTTTTTCAGGATCAAAACCGTGCTTTATTTTCAGCATACGGATTTCATCGGGGTTTTCCTTGTGATTTCTGAATTTTTCATTCATAAGGAACGGAATCACAGTAATATTTTCAGGCGGAACTCCACATTCTTTAATTCCAATCTGCCTGGCTTCCTCTGAATAAACCATGTAATTCAAATTCTTTTCGTAGAACCAGCAGTGCGGAACAGTAAAAGGATCTGTAACAACAACCGTGAAATTTATATTCCACGGAATATTTTTTATCACATCCTTTACAAACGGCGTAACTCCAAAGTGAAAGCAGACTATGTCGGTCGGATGCTCCTTTAAAATCATTTTTCTAAGATGATGCCGCGCTTCCGGACCAATAATATAGTTCAAAAGGCTCTGAAGCCACCTGCGCTGCCCAAGATCATAAACCAGCGGAAAAAGCCCGTGGATAAAATTAAGCGAGTAATTGTATCCCTTCTCAAAAATAAGATGTCCAAGTCCATGGCGGCTGTAGCCGATTTCCATCTTGATTTCAACATTAGGATCAATTTGCTTCATTGAGTTTGCAAGAACTTTTGCGGCGGACTTATGTCCTGCGCCTGTATTTAAATATAGAAATAAGAATTTCCTGTTTGCCATTAAAAAATGATTTTAACTCCTGCCCTGAAATAATGATTATATGAATTGTGAAGATGATTTTTCCACAGCTCTTTATCGCCGTCAATTATATCCTGAGCGGCTTTTTTTTCTTCCTCCGTGGAATACTTCAAGTTTGTATAATTTCCAGTATAAATTCCATCATCAACGCCGTCATTTTTAATAAACTCAAATGTATAGCCCGCAAAAATTGAAACTGAAGAATATTTTTTTGAGTAAAAAGTGTACTCCACATCAATTCCAGCCTGCATTGTGTACATCAAGTCATCCTGAAGAAGAAAACCTGTCTGGTCTTTTGCGGAATCAAGATTCTGCGTGTTCTGCGACAAGCTTGTGTTCGTATATGCAGTTCCGTCAAGCTGAACAATGTCTTCAAAATCCCAGTCCTCGTACTGATTTCCATGGCGTGAATAGGCGGAAGTTGTGGAAATCTTCAAATTTTTCACAGGCTTGAAATTCAAAGTCATTGAAATTCTGTCAGAATTCGGAAGCAAGTCTGTTCCAATCGGATAGCCGAAATTTGAATAGTCGCGGTAGTTGTACTTATCATCAATTGTGTCATAGGCTGTGAATGTATAAGGCGTAACCAGCGTGTAGTCAACAGAAATCAAGCTAGCGATTGAGTCAAGCGGAGTATATGTAAAACCTGTTTTAAACGCAGTGCGGATTGCGGCGTCGTTCCATTTCAGCTTCAGAAAATTCTTAACCTGCAAATCGTTCAGAAGAAATTCTGTATTCCATGAAAAGCAAGGGACCGGCTTAACTTCAATTTTTGCTCCGCCGTAAACAGTTTCGCTGCTGCCGTCCGCAAGCGCAACAATCGCCCATGGAACTGGAGTTAAGAACGAAGGATTGAACTGCCCGCCGAACACTGCGCCTTCAAAATAAGCAATGTTCAGTTTTCCGTTCAGCAAAGGAACATTGAGCGAGTGAAAGGCAAAAAATTTATCGAAGGAAAAATCATTTTCAAGATTTTTGTATTTGCCTGAAGCACCGGCAAGCCCAAAAACCTGCGTATACTGAAAGAATTTTCCTTCATAGTTAAAAGTTCCGTTAAGTAATTTTGCAGAGCTGCTGGAAAGTATCAGGTCGTCCTGCGGAAAAATTCCGTATGCCAAAGAGCTGTATCCGAATGTGCCGTATAATTCCGTGCCGCCAACAGAAACATTTCCGGCAAAATCCATAATCAAGTCGATGTCGCCCGCATTGAAGCTGAACGGCTCAATCACCGACAGCGTTGCATCCGACATATAGCGCGGAAGAACATCTCCGGAGTCCACATATGAACTGAGTCCGCGCGCCTCCGCAAAAAATCCAGCCCCGAAGAAATCATTCAGAGAAAAATCAGAAGAAAACGCAACGCTGCCAGCTGCCTGGTTGAAATTGTCAAAACGGCTGACCTTTTCGTTTTCCGTGTCTTCAAGCGAATAAATTTTTCCAAAAGAACTTCCTGAAGAAGAAATGCGCCAACTTTTCCCGAAAAATTTTTCATAGTGCACAAGCGCACGCTGCTGTTCGGCTGGCTCGCCATCCTGCATAACTTTTTCAAGAATATTTTTTATAATGTTCACAGGATAAGGCTTCAGCTGCGGAAGATGCCCTACATAGCCTTTCTGGTACCAGCCGACTGCATCTGAATAAAATTCATCCTGAGGATTAACGCTGACCTGGGAGAAAACAGCCGCCGCGAAAAGAGAAAGAATTGAAAAAATAAGAATATTTTTTTTCATCAGAAATTCCAAAGATTTTTTTTAACTTTCAAAACATATTTTTGAAAATTCAATTTTCTCTTATTTTACTTATTTATTGAATGATTTACAAGTTACGTGATAAAATACAGAATATTTATGAATGCCAAGGAAAAAAATTTAATTTTCAATCTTTTAAAAACTGCAAGCGACAATTTTTACGGCTACACTTCCCCGGATTTTGCCGAAAAACCGGATTTTTCAGACGACATTGAGCCGGAAACAAAAAAATTACAGAAAGCCGTTCCGGCAGAAAATCTCACGGACAAAAACGATAAGCCGCACGGAATCACAATAGAATATCTGAACAAGAAAATTCTTGAATGTTCAAAATGCCGTTTAAGCCAGAAGCGGACGCACATTGTTCCTGGACAAGGCGTTGAAAATCCAGAAGTCCTTGTCATTGGGGAAGCTCCAGGCGAGGAAGAGGACAAGCAGGGGCTTCCGTTTGTTGGACCTGCCGGAAAACTTCTGGACAAAATGCTGAACGCAATTCAGCTGGACCGCTTTGCAAACTGCTACATCGCAAACACAGTAAAATGCCGACCGCCGTACAACCGAGATCCTCAGAAAGACGAGGCGGAAACTTGCCGCGCTTTTCTTGACGCGCAGATTGCAGCCCTTAAGCCGAAAATGATTCTTGCGCTCGGAAAAGTTGCCGTGCGGAATCTTCTTAAAATCGAGGGCGAATTTTCCTTGAACCGATTCCGCGGAACGGTTTATGAATACAACAAAATTCCTTTGGTTGTAACTTACCATCCAAGCGCGCTGCTGCGTAACATTGAATTCAAGAAACCGGCCTGGGAAGACCTAAAATTTTTCAAGGCGAAGCTTCTGGCTCTTTCACCGGACTATGCAAAGGATTTCCAGCCTAAATGAAATACCTTCAGATTGTGTTGAACATTCCTCTGAACCAGACTTTCACCTACTCTTGGTCAGCTGATGAAAAAAATCTTCCGGAAGACGAGCCTGAAACAGGAAAACGGGCTGAAGTAAGATTCGGCAACAGAAAAATGACGGGATTCATCGTTTCTGTGGACAACGAAATTCCAAAGGAATGTCCGGTTTCCACTGAAAAAATCCGTTCCGTCACAAGAATTTTAGACAAGGAACCTTTGTTCACTCCAGAAATTTACGAATTCGCTGTATGGATTTCAAAATATTACATCTGCTCAATTGGCGAGGCAGTTTTTTCAATAATTCCTTCAAGAGCAAAAAGAGAATCAAGCTGCCCGGGATTTTCTTTTGAAGACGATATAACAGCAAAAACTGCAAACCAGCTAAGCGAAGAGCAGATAAAAGCCGTGGATTCCGTAATAAAGGCCGGCGAAAACGGAATTGTTTCGTACCATTATCTTTACGGCCCGACTGGCACCGGAAAAACAGAAGTATTTCTTCAGTGCGCGGAATGGTTTTTGAACAAAGGAAAAGGAGTTATTTATCTTGTGCCGGAAATAGGACTTACACCTCAGGTTGTAAAAGCTGTAACGGCAAGATTTGGAAACACAGCGGCAGTTCTTCACTCCGGGCTTACTCCAAGCCAGAAACTTAGCGAATGGCGCAGAATCATGCGCAAGGAAGCAAGAATTGTTGTGGGCGCAAGAAGCGCAGTTTTTGCTCCAGTGCCTGACTTGGGCTTGATAATCATAGATGAGGAGCACGACGGCTCTTATAAATCCGGGGAAACTCCACGCTACCACGCAAGACAGGCTGCGATGCACCGCTGCAGCACGCTTGGAATTCCACTTCTGATGGGAAGCGCCACTCCGAGCGTTGAAGCCTGGCAGCTGATGAAAACCGGGCGGCTCATCCAGCACAGGCTCACAAAAAGGCTTGCCGGCGGCGCAATGCCTGAAATTCACACAATCGACCTTTCAAAAACAGAAAATTCCGGCTGCATAAGCGATGAGCTGGCTGGAGAAATCAGAAAAACAGTAGAAAACAAAAAACAGGTCATATTGTTTTTGAACCGACGCGGATTCACGCATTTTTTCAGATGCAACTCGTGCGGCTACGAAATAAAATGCAAGAACTGCTCGGTTCCAATGACTTACCACAAATCAGAAAACCGGCTGAAATGCCATTACTGCGGATGGTCAATCCAGCCGCCAAGCTCCTGTCCGAAATGCTCAAGCCTAGACGTTGGCTACAGCGGATTCGGAACAGAATACATAGAAACTGAAACCAGGGCAAAATTTCCAAACGCGAAAATTCTGCGGATAGACACAGACTCACTCACAAAGAAAGGCGAGCTTCAGGAAAAACTTGATTCTTTCAGAAATGGCGAATATGACATTCTTCTTGGAACACAAATGGTTGCAAAAGGCCTGAATTTTCCGAACCTCCAGCTCGTAGGCGTTGTTCTTGCGGACACAGGGCTTCATATGCCGGATTTCAGGGCAAGCGAGCGCACGTTCAGCCTGATAACACAAGTTGCCGGACGCGCCGGAAGATATTTTCCAGACGGAAAAGTTTTTGTTCAGACTTACAATCCTTTCAAGGAGCCTATAAAATATGCCTGTTCCGGTGAAATTGAAGCTTTCTACAATTACGAGCTGGAAACCCGGAAAATTCTTGGATTTCCCCCGTTCAGCAGGCTTGCGCGCCTTGTGTTCAGAAGCGCGAAACAAATTCTTGCAGAAAAATTCGCAGGCGACTCTGTTGAAATCCTGAAAAAATTCTGCGGAAAAAATACGGATATAATAGGACCGGCGGAATGCCCGATTCTAAAAATCAGCCAGAATTTCAGGTACCAGGTGATTCTGCGCGGCCTTGACATACGTGCAATGCAGCAGGCAATTGCGAATCTTGTGTATAATTATTCACACCCAGCCTCGGTCTACATTGAATTTGACATCGACCCGGTTTCGCTTCTTTAAAAACTTGAATTATACGTGCCGGCGGATTCCGTTGAATTTTATATCATAAAGAAAAAGTCCCTTCGCCGGAGCAGTGGCTCCAGCTTTTGAACGGTCTTTTGCCTCAAGAATTTTTCTAAAAGAATCTTCAGGGGCATCCGCCTTGTCTAGCCCAACAAGAGTTCCTGTGATTGTGCGGACCATTTTCCACAAGAACGCGTTCGCTTCAATTTCAAAAACAACGAGTTTCTTGCCGTCCGGAAACGAATTCTGTGTAAAAAATCTTGCGCCTTCCAAATACCTGAAAGTTGAAAGGCTTTTGTCTCCGCTCGCCGCAAAAGATGCGCAGTCAATTTCCCCGGAAAGACATTCGCAGTATCTGTTCAAGCGTTCAATATTCGGCTCGTAATTCACAAACCACGAGAAGCGGTTGTTGTTCGCAAGTATATTTCCCGGCGTTAGAAAATACCGGTAAATCCGGCTGGTTGCGCTCAGCCTTGCGTTGAAATTTTCTGGAACTTCACATGAATCTGTAATTCTTATGTCCTGCGGCAAAAACGCATTAAGGGCGCAAGTGTATTTTTCCGCCGGAATCGAATCTATTGGAGAAAAAAAATTCGCCTTCTGCGCAGCCGCATGAACTCCGCTGTCTGTACGTCCTGAGCCGTAAAGCACAACTGAAGTCTTGAGAAGTTTTTCAAGCGCAGCCTCTACTTCGCCCTGCACCGTGCGGAAAACGTTTTTCTTTTCCGCGGAATCCTGACGCTGCCAGCCGCAAAAATCTGTTCCATCGTATGAAATTGTAAGAAGAATATTACGCACGCTTTTTTCCTGAATTAAAGTTCATCATCGTTCAGTTCCTTTGTAAGCTGGTCATAAAGATTCCTGGCTTTTTCAAGAAGCGGTCCCGGCTTGTTTTTTGAAGATTTTCCAAGCCCGAAAATTCTTGCAATCGCAGTTTTTGACTCCGACAGTTTTTTGAGCCTGAGCTGAATATCTTCCTGCTGGCCGTATTTGTATTCAAGAAGTCCGCAGAGATAAATAACTCCATCCCAGCCATAGTTCTTATCCATATCCGGACCGAAATTGCTCAAAGTTGAACTTTTTTCAGTTCTTGAAGTTTCACAGACAATTGCCTGCTGATAAAAAAACAACGCTTTTCTGTACATCGCATCGGAAATATACTTAAAGTTATGCCCAGGAACAGCGGAATCAAGCTCGCGTGTAAGCCAAGCCATTCTTAATGAAAGAAACGCGCTTTTCATGGTCGGAAGACTTTCCGGCAGCATTTTGCTGTATGTAAGAAGCGCAAGATAATACATTGCGCAGCCATCATAAAGCGAACGCTCTTTTTTCAGGTTGAAATGAGGAAAAATCGTCTCGCATTTTTCGCGGCGTTCCTCACGGGAATCAAAAAGGGCATCCGCTGCAGCTTTGTCGCGGAGTTCCTTGAAATCGCTCCAAATCAAAGCGGTGTAACAGTTCGGGCAGGCGCCAATTTCGTAAATCAAAGGATAAATCCGCCCGAATTTTGCGGAAGGCTCGAAAGTTCTGTGCAAGTCATCGGAAAGTTTTCCTGCAATCATACGTCCGTTTCCGCTAAGCATAACTTCCCGCTCAAAAGTTTTTTTGCACACAGGACAAGCGCATTTTTCTTTCGACCAATATGAAATCGCGGGTTTCTTTTTTTCACCGGCAGCAGATGATTTTTTTACAACAGACACTAGTTCCGCTCCTAATTTTTTTCTATTATCAAATATGCAAGCGCATACTCTTTTTCATGCGTCAATGATAAATGAATTTTTGCATTTCCGCACTTTTTTTTCAACAATTCAGAAGCCTCATTCTGCAAAAAAAGCTCCGGCTTTCCAAATTCATCGTTCTTCACAAAAACATCCTGAAGCTTAAAGCCTGAAAGTCCAGTTCCAAGCGCCTTTCCAAAAGCTTCCTTTGCTGCGAACCGGGCCGCATAATGCTCAGCCGCCGCCTGCACAGATGAAGAAGAATTCATTTCCAGAGGATTGAAAAAACGCTGGACCATATTTCCATCCTGAATCCATTTTTTTATGCGGTCAACTTTTACAATATCAATTCCGATTCCGTATATCATCAGTTCTTCTTCGTCTTTTTTTCACCTGAAACAGGCTTCTGAGCATCTTCCGGCTCTTCTGCAGCGGCTTCTTCAGAAGAATTTTCACTTTCAGGCGCAGTTTCCTTATTTTTCTGCAGAATTTTCAAAAGCACAGTTTCCTGCGATTTTTCCTTCAGCTCCATGCCAAGAGGAACATTGAATTCCAGCGGAACCTCGTATTCGCCGGCTTCTGAAATATCCTTCAAATCCACAAAAACGACGCCATTTTCAGGAGCGAAGTCGTCCAGCGCCAGCATTTCCCCGGAAACAGAAATTTGAATTTCAGGAAGCGCGCCGGAAATTTCAAGATTTTCATCAAGATTCTGCACCGAAGGAACAATTTTTTCATATTTCCGGGTTTCTTCTTCCGGCTCAATTTTTACAGTAACCTTGAAATCTCCTTCCGGAAGAATTTTTATTTTTGAGTTAAACCTGCTGTCGAGCTTCACGTCAAGCGAAAAACTTCTGGCCGCGCCGTCAACAATTACTTTTTTTGTATAAATTCTTTTCGTTTTTTCAACTATTCTTGAAGGACCCACAACTTTTACAGTCGCCGGAGAAATATCATACTGGGAAATTCTGTAGCCGTAGGCAGGCGTTCCCGATGAAGCGACTTCAACCGGAACATACTTCAGGATTTTTTCATCCAGAAGAACATTTACCGCCTCAGTTTTTGAACGGTACTCAAAAGTGTCAAGAAGCTCCAGCTTATCTGAAACAGAAACAGAAACCGGAACAACATACTCTCCAGGCTCCGCGTAATTGTCCAGATTCACTTTTGCAGAAAAATCACTTTCCTGAATAAACGCCATATTTTCTTTTGTGGTTGTAACAACAACTTTCACAAATTTCGGCAAGTCCGCGGCTGGCATCATAAGCCCTTCAGCCTCAACAGAAAGTGGAATTGTGAACGTTTTCTTCTGCAGCGAAGTAGTTCTGTTGTATATGTAAAGAAAAAACGCCAGAATCAGGCAGATAACTTTTGCCGCCCAGTTGTTTGAAATACGGTCAATCAGCTTGCTTATGCTCATCGATTGTGTCCTCCATGTTGAATGAATCAGGCGTAATTTCCAAAAGATTCTCCAGAATTTTCGTCAGGTCCTTTACAGAAAGGTCGTAGTGCAGCTTTGAATCATAAGCCAGGCTCAAAGCTCCGGTTTCTTCAGAAACAACAAGAACAACAGCGTCCGAAACTTCAGAAAGTCCAAGAGCGGCTCTATGCCTTGTTCCGAAAGTTTTCTTGATATCATACTGCTCGCTAAGAGGCAGAAAACAGCCAGCCGCAACAACTTTTCCACCTTGAATAAGACAGGCTCCGTCGTGAAGCGGCGTATCCATTCCAAAAATTGTAACAAGAAGGCTCGATGAAAGATCCGCATCAAGCTTTGTTCCAGACTGAATTATATCATCAAGCTTTGTGTGCCGCAAAAAAACGGCGAGCATTCCACGCTTCTGCTTTGAAAGCATCTCCGCGGCGATAAGAACAGAATCAACATAAGTATGCTTTGAACGGTGTCCGAACGCAAACCACTGGTTCTGCCCCAGCCTTAGGAAAAGCTTCCTTACTTCAGGCTGAAAAACAATCGCAAGACCGATTATTATAACCGGAGCGGCAGTTTTAAAAATCCAGAGCAACGTGTCAAGCTTCAGCAGAAAAGCAATAAAATATGAAATCAGAAGAATCACAGCCGCTTTTAAAATCTGAATGCTGTTCGTCTTTACCATAACCTGGTAGGCTTTGTACAAAATAAATGTAAGAAAACCTATATCAAGAACTGGACGCACAAAATTATACACAGCAAGCATGCTGCCGACATCAATTGATTTCACTTTTGTATCCCCTGCTTTTTTCTATCTAGTAATATACTCCAAGACTTTCAAAGTATCTACAGTTTCTTTCACATCATGAACGCGGACAAGCTGAGCTCCATACATCACAGAAATCAAATCCGCGGCCAAAGTTCCGGCGAGACGCTCAGGAATATCGCGGCCGGTCATCTGGCCAATGCAAGATTTTCTTGAAAGCGCCATCAGAATTTTATATTTTCTTCCGCAAAGCTCGCCGATATGCTTTATCAAGGCAACATTTCCTTCAAGATTTTTTCCGAAGCCGATTCCTGGATCGACAATTATTTTTTCCGGTGAAATTCCAGCTTTTTCTGCAAACTCACATCGTTCCAGCAGATAATTGTTGACTTCATTAAAAATATCCTTGTAATCAGTGTTAGCCTGCATTTCAGAAGGAATTCCCCTTTTGTGCATAAGCACCACAGGAATTTTTGTTTCCGCGCAGAACGCCGGCATTTCAGAATCATCTTCGAGCGCAGAAATATCGTTCAAAATATCCGCTCCGGCTTCATAAGCGGCCTTCATAACATTCTTTTTTCTTGTGTCAACAGAAATTGCAACGCCAGAAGATTTTCTGATTTTTTCAATAACCGGAACAATACGCCGAATTTCTTCATCTTCAACAACATATTCGCTTCCAGGACGAGTAGACTCACCGCCAACATCAATGATATCCGCGCCCTCGTCAATCAATCTCAACGCTTCATCCGCGCCACCGCGGCTTCCTTCCCAGAACGAATCGTTTGTCGCGTTCACAATTCCCATTACAAACGCAGGAAGTTCTGTGGAAATAACTCTGTCACGAAGCTTCAGTTCCATCATTTTTTTCTCCTTTTTCTGTTTTCAATATTCCAAGCGCGGCTTCACGCAAATTTTCAGGAGAAAGGCCAGCCTGCTCAAGAACCTGCGCTCTTGTCCCCTGATGATAAAATTCAGACGGAAAAGCCTTCACCGCAATTTTTTCGATTCCGTTTTCAGCGCAAACCTTTGCAAGATACTCGCTCACGCCGCCGATTTCCATTCCATCCTCAACAAAAACAATTCCGTCATAATTTTTTGCAATATCCAGAAAATATTTTTCGTCGAACGGCTTTATGAACCGCAGGGAATAAATGTCGCATAAAATATTGTCAAAAGACAAGGAGCGCGAAGCCTTAAGAACTTCAGAATACATTCCGCCGGTAGTCACAAAAAGAATTTTTCTGACAGAATCAGAATCTTCAAACTGAACTGCAAACGAAGGCTCAAAATCCATTGCGGAAACAAAAACGCCTCTGCCTTCCTCGGCTTCCCGGCTGAACGCAGGCATTTCTGTCGGGCAAGACATTTTTGGATATCTGATTACAACAGCCTTGTCAGTTTGCGCGGCATAATTCAAGCACACTGAAAGATCTTTCGCCGTAGCCGGAGACATTATTTTTATATTCGGAACCGGCCTGAAAAGTGAAATATCAAAAAGCCCCTGATGAGTTTCGCCGTCATTCGGAACTGCGCCAGCCCTGTCAAGAACAATCACAGCCCTAAGATTCTGCAGCGCAATGTCATGAATAAGCTGGTCAACCGCCCTCTGCATGAAAGTTGAATAAATACAAACAAAAGGAAGCAGACCACCGCGGGCAAGCCCCCCGGCAAAGGTAACCGCATGCTCCTCCGCGATTCCAACATCAAAAAAACGCTCCGGATAATGGCGCGCAAATGTATCAAGCCCCGTTCCTTTTGCCATTGCCGCGGTAACCGCAACAATATCATTTCTTTTCAGCGCAAGATCCATCAACGCATTGCTGAAGCTTTCCGTAAAGCTAAGGCTGTCAAATTTTTCAACAGTGCCGTCGCTTATCGCAAAAGGCCCTACGCCATGGAATCGCTCCGGATGATCTTCCGCAGGACTATAGCCTTTCCCCTTTTTCGTAATCACATGGACAACAACAGGCCGGCGCATATTCTTCACCCGGCTGAAAACCGTCTCAAGCTCCTTTTCGTTGTGTCCGTCAAGCGGGCCAACATACTCAAAACCGAAATCCGTAAAAAGATTGTTGGAAAGCAGCAAGCCTTTCAGCCCGCGCTTGAACCTGAAAACAAATTTTGTAAGGATTTTATTTATTCCCGGAATTTTCTGGATAAACCGGTCAACACTATGCCTGAAAGACTGGTACGGCGAAGTCATTGTAATCCTGCTCAAATAGCTGGAAATCGCGCCCGTATTGTGATCTATCGACATCTGGTTGTCGTTTACAATAACTATAAGATTTTTTCCAAGCTGCCCGGCATTTGAAAGAGCCTCAAAAGCCATTCCGCCAGTAAGCGCGCCGTCGCCAATCACGGCAACAACTTTTCCATCCTGATGAAGAATACCGCGGGCAACAAGAAGACCAAGGGCAGAAGAAATTGAAGTTGAAGAATGTCCGTTGTCAAAGTAATCATGCGGAGACTCCTCTTTTTTTGTAAAACCAGAAAGCCCCTCCGCAGTTCTAAGCGTTGAAAACTGACTGAACCGCCCGGTAAGCAGCTTATGCGCGTAGCACTGGTGGCTGACATCCCAAATAATCGCATCCTTCGGACTTTCAAAAACCCGGTGAAGCGCAATCGTAAGCTCAACAACGCCAAGATTGCTCGCAAGATGTCCGCCGTTTTTTCCAACAACTTCAATAATTTCCCTTCGTATTTCAGAAGCAAGTTCTTTCAGCTGTTTTTGAGAAAATTTCTTTATATCGTCTGGAGACTGAACCGATGAAAGCAGCACAACAACCTCTCGCTTAAAAAAAAGACCGGGACAAAAACTTCTGACCCGGTCTTACAAGACATATCAAAGTAAACTACTTTGCCTTATGTCTATTTTTTCTAAGCATCTTCTTACGCTTATGTGTCGCCATCTTCTGGCGTTTTCGTTTCTTTCCACAAGGCACGATGGCACCCCTCTACTAGTAAAGTAGAATTATTATCTTACAAATATTCGCTTAGGTCAATACTTCAGCAGCAAATTTCTTTAAAATATTGCTTCTAAAACTTTTTTTATCTCAGAAATCATCTTGCCATCATCGGAAACATCAATTTTCACCGCGCCAGGAATATTCGAAATATAAGAATACTGTTTTTTCGCATACTTTCTGCTGTCATGCTTTATTTCCTGCATCACATTTTCAAAATCGGAACGCAAGCCGCCGTCGCCAGAAAACCATTCCCTGTAGCCAATCGCCTGCATTCCTGGCGCAGATTTTCCAAAACCTTTTTCATACAAAGCGCGGACCTCATCAGCAAGCCCTAGCTCAAACATCTTTTCAACACGGGCATTTATTCTTTCATAAAGCGCAGCCCTTTCAGTTTCAAGAACAATAACCTTGAAGTCATAATCCATCCGCATTTCCGAGCTTATTTTAAAAAACGACCTAGGCTTTCCAGTTGAATAAAAAACCTCCAGCGCACGGCAAATTCTGTACCCGTCATTAACATTTATTTTACCGGCGCTTTCAGCATCAACGGATTTCAGCTCCGCATAAAGCGCCTCATTTCCTTCGCTTTTGAGCCTTTCTTTCAGAATGTTCCTGATTTTTTCATCCGCCACTGGAGTTTCCGGGAGCCCCATTATAAAATTCCGAATATAAAAACCCGTTCCCCCAGCCACAAGAGGAATTTTTCCGCGGGCATAAATTTCCCGGCAGCACACATCGGCCATAGAAACAAAATCCGCCACAGAAAACTGCTCGTCCGGCTCAAGAATATCCACCAGATGGTGCCGCAGCTCGTTTCTTTCATTTTCATCAGGCTTCGCAGTTCCAATATCAAGCCCTTTATAAACCTGCATTGAATCCGCGCTCACAAGCTCAGCCCTGCCTTTAAAACAAAACAGACTGCTTTTTCCAAAAAGTCTTATGGACAAAGCAGTCTTTCCTGACGCAGTCGGCGCAAACAGAACAACAACCGGAATCCGCATTTCTATCTGTTTGAAGCGTCCTCAATTCTATAAGTAACTTTCTTGCAGAACAACTGGCGTGCAGCCAAAGAAACAGCCTTTCCAGCATTCCGCTCAATTTCTGGGTCATTGATTTTCGACATCTGGTAAGCACGACGGCTCGCCGCAACTGTAATCATATAAATATTGTCTTTAAAGCCAATCAACTGCTCCAAAGGAAAAATCGTTTCCATTTTTACCACCTCAATCAAATGAAAATTCAAAAGTTTTCACTTTAAATTCAAAAAATATTATACACAAATCCGTCTCAAACGTCAAACAAATTAAAACCAAAAAAAAGGGCGCTAAGATTCCTTTCCGCGGCAAATTCCTCCGCAAGCAAAAAAAATCCAGAAAACCGCACTTCCAGGGCCCGCTCCGCTCGGTCTTTTGCTCCGCAAAATCCTTTTGCGCACACGCAAAACCCTTCCACCGCGGCGCAGGACTCCTCCATGCAATTTCCGCAGGGCAACGCTCAAAAAAAAATCCCCGGAACATCTACGGGGAAAAACACCAAGCTAATTATTACAGAAAGTTATTATTGCTTTTTATAAGTCGCAAATTTATTGCCATTGCTTTGAAACAACGTCAGGAACAAAAAAAACGAGGCTTCCGAAGAACAACGTTTCCAGAAGCCTCGCCGACCGATTTTCACGGTCATCGGAGAGAGTTTATCAGCTTATTTACAAGCTGTTATTAATATAGCACAGATAAAAAAAACAGTCAATAAAAAAGTGATTTTTTTTCAACAAATAAAAATCAGACGAAAAAGTTTTTCTAAAATAAAAAAAAAATCACTTTTTTTTAAAAATTCAGTTTTTAGGTGTTGACACTTTTTATTATATTTTATATATTAATGAAGCATTCACGAAATGCAGGGGCTATTAGCTCAGGTGGTAGAGCACCGCCCTTTTAAGGCGGCTGTCGATGGTTCGAGTCCATCATAGCTCACAAAAGACTGTTCAGCAATTGAACAGTCTTTTTTTTTGCTTTATAGTAAAACCATGCCCGGCACAGTTTCAACTTTGGCAACAGTTATTTCTATAAAGCCCAGCGGAAAAAATAATTCTTCTGTAACATTTCTTTCCCAGAACGAAGGAATTGTTTACGCCACAATGTACGGCGGCTACAAAAGCAAGATAAAATCCCTTGTTTCTCCATGGAACACTGGAACTGCTTATTTTTCTGTTACAACCGCAGGAAACTATAAAATTTCTGATTTTGATGTGAAAAACTATCATCTTTCATTCCGGGAAAATCTTCTGAAATTCTGGGCGGCGTCTCTGGCGGCGGAAATTGCGCTAAAGACAAAATGCGCAGGAAGTCCGCAGAAATGCTGGGCGCTCATAAACGGATTCCTGGACGGACTGGAGCTTTGCAAAGAAAACGACCAGTGCACAGCCGGACTTATAAGATTTTTGTGGCGTTATCTTGCGCTGCTTGGGATTCAGCCGGAAAGCTCGTTTTGCTGCTGCTGCGGAAAAAAAATTGAGGACGGAGCGTTCTTTGATTTTGCGGAAAACGGATTTTTATGCAGAAACTGCGCGCAGAACAAAAATCCGCTGGAAATTCCGCAGAACGGAATTGAATATCTTTCCGCGGTTTCCGCTTTGCTGCCGAAAGATGCAAGAAAAATTCATTTGGAAAGAGAAAGCGTTTCCGCACTGAAGCAGCTTGTTTTCTATCTTATTGAAAATGCCTGCGGAACCGGGCTTGTTTCATTGAAAACCGGGGCTGGAATTTTATAGAAGCGGACGCAAGAAGGATTGGAGGGGAAAGCCGGAGGCTTTTTGCGGAGCGAAGCGAAGCAATGGAGCTAGCACGGAGTGCGTGCGGAACCCCGGAAAGCCTGACGGCAACTTGTTGCCGGCTTGCCCTGAAAAAGAAAAAAAATATGTTTATTTGCCTAGATTAAATATTTAATGTAATATGTAGAAAACAAAGAACTGGCGGGTGGATTTTATGAGAGCAACTGACATCATTATGAAAAAACGCGGAACTTTTTTGCGCGGCGCAGATGGAAAACAGAAGCTGGCTGGCGACACGTGGCTTTCTGCGGAGGAAATAAAATTCATAATTGATGGATATGTGGCCGGAACAATTCCTGACTACCAGATTTCGGCGTTCCTGATGGCGGTTTATTTTAACGGAATGTCTTTTGAGGAAACTGGAACGATGACGGAGTGCATGCTTCATTCCGGGGAAACAATTCAGACGCATGGATATGAAAATATCGGCCTGACCGGGCCTTTTGTGGATAAACATTCAACCGGCGGCGTTGGAGACAAGATTTCGCTTCCGCTTGCGCCTATTGCCGCGGCATGCGGGCTTCAAGTTCCGATGATGAGCGGGCGCGCGCTTGGACACACTGGCGGAACGCTGGACAAGCTTGAATCAATAAATGGATACAAAGTGAATTTAACTCCTGACGAATTCAGGAAAATAATTGCGGAGACTGGATTTGCGATGACCGGCCAGACAAAGGAAATTGTTCCGGCGGACAGGCTTCTTTACGCGCTAAGAGATGTTACCGGAACGGTTGAGTCGGTTCCGCTTATAACCTCGAGCATTCTTTCAAAAAAAATCGCTGAAGGCTCGGACTCCTTGGTTTTTGATGTGAAATGCGGTTCCGGCGCGTTCATGAAGACATTGCCGGACGCCGAGCTGCTCGCCTCTTTTCTTGTGAAAACAGCAAAAGCCATGGGAAAAAATGCGGCTGCGCTGATAACAAACATGGATACTCCGCTTGGAATAAAAATCGGAAATTTTCTTGAAATTGAAGAAACTCTTGACTGCTTGCGCGGAAAAGGGCCGGAAGATGTTATGGAAGAAACGTATGCGCTGGCCGCGGAAATGATTCTTCTTGGGAAAAAAGCTGATTCCAGGGAAAATGCGCTGAAAATGGCGGAAAATGCTGTTGAATCTGGGAAGGCTTACAAAATCTTCATGGAAAACGTAAGAGCCCAAGGCGGAAATCCGCAGGAAATCGAAGCGGAATACGGAAAACGCAGAAGCAAATTCAGAACGGAGCTTCGCGCGGAAAACTCAGGATATATTTTTATTGAAGCATATAAAACAGGTCTTGCAGGCGTCGTTTTAGGCGTTGGAAGAAACAAGACTTCAGATTCCGTTTGCAAGGATGCAGGAGTTATTCTGCACGCAACAAGCGGAACCTATGTAAAGAAAGGCGATCTTATAATGGAGATTTTCGGAAAAGATGAATTCTGCCTTGAGCCGGCTAAAAAACTGCTGGCAGAAGCTGTGTCATATTCCGGTTCAAAGCCTGAAAAGAAGCCTTTGATTTACAAGATAATTCAGTAGACTGCCTCTAGGAATATCTCAAGGATTATTCTAAATTGAAAAAATTTTACAAGAAAAATGTTGCGCGCGATGAAGTAATGAAACTTCACTCGAATTTTGGACTTTCACAGCTTGAAGCCGCCGTATTTGCTCGGCGCGGAATTACTTCCGGTGAAGCTCTTATGTACTTTCTGGAAACGGACAAACGTTTTATGCATCTGCCGTTTGAATTTTCCAGCATGGAAGATGCTGTAAGCCGAATTTCAGATGCGGTTGAGGAAGGCGAAAAAATACTTATATTCGGCGACAAAGATGTTGACGGAGTTACAAGCACGGCGATTCTCTACGGATATTTAAAATCTGAAGGAGCGGATGTTTCATGGCGGATTCCGCTTGGTGATGACGCTTACGGCCTTTCAATGGATGCCGTAGATACTTTTGCAAACGACTACGGCTCGCTGATAATTACTGTTGACTGCGGAATTTCCAACATTCAGGAAATTGCGCACGCAAATGAGCTTGGAATTGATGTTATTGTTACGGATCACCACAATCCTCCGGAAACGCTTCCAGAAGCGGCTGTTTTTCTTGATCCAAAAATGCAGGATTCGGGCTACCCTTTCAAGGATATTTCGGGCGCCGCAGTTGCATTCAAACTTGTGCAGGCGTTAAGATTCAGAAAATCGGAGCTTTTCGGCCAGGATATTTCACTTCTTGACGTGCAGCCGCTTCCAGACGGAAATTTCAAGCTGGATATTCTGAAAACCAGAAATCTTGTGAAAAAACAAAGCTTCTCAAAAATTTTTGAACCGGGATTCGGGCCGGTTTCAAACACGAGCTTGCCTTCATTTTTAAGAGGACAGCAAATATTCTGCTGGAATAAAAAAGCGGTTTCTTCCTATTTAAAAGACATTTTCGGTTCGGGCGTTGAATTTGAAATGCTCGACATGCAGCAGGAAATCGCAAGGACAATTCCGCAGGTTCAGGGCAAGACGCTTTCGCAAATCAAGGAAATGTCAAAGCTCGCAAAATATTCAGACGCGCCGATTCAGGAAATCGACGGTTTCTACAACATTTTTGTAACGTTCGCCGAAGTTTCAGACGCTAAAATTTTTCCAAGCCATTCAGCAGACGCAACGCAGGACCTTCAGCTGGTTGGAATCGCCGCCCTTGCAGACGTAATGCCCATGCAGAATGAAAACAGAATTTTTGTAAAAAACGCTTTGGCAGCGATAAACGGCGGAAAAACAAGAAAAGGCATTGCAGAACTAATCGCAAGGCTCGATCTTGCCGGAAAAGAAATAAATTCCACGGAACTTTCATGGAAAGTGATTCCGGCTTTAAATGCCGCAGGCCGCATGGGACAGTCTAATTTGAGCCTGGAGCTTCTTATTGCGGAAGATGCGGCGGAAAGAAACCGTCTGGCAGAAAAAATAATCGAACTGAATGAAGACCGGAAGCATTACGTTTCAGAAGGAGAAATGTACACAGCAAAACAGGCGGAAGAAAATTTCCACAAATTCAATGAAAAACTCTGCGTTGTCACAGATGAAAAAATCAACCGCGGAGTAACAGGAATTCTTGCCGCAAAAATAATGAACAAATACAATGTTCCTGCAATTGCAATTACATTTTCAGAAAACATTGCCGTAGGCTCAATGCGAAGCTGCCGTTCTGTAGTCGCAACAAAATTTCTTGACGCATTCGGAGAAGATTTTTTTATAAATCACGGCGGACACGACGCGGCGGCAGGCTTCAGCTTTTCAAAAGACAAGCTGAACGACTTTATGAAAAAAGCCTGGATGATTTCAAAGCAGCTGAATCTTGAGGCTGAAGAAGAATCCATAAACATTGACGCTGAAATTCCTGCCGAATACATAACTCCGGAGCTGCTGAGCCTTATTGACCGGTTCGAGCCGTACGGAGAGCAGAACAAAGAGCTTGTTTTTGTCTCAAAAAATTTAAAGCTTCAAGATGGAATTCCTGTTGGAAAATCGCAGACGCAAAGCCTGAAACTGATTTTTGACTGCGGAAAATACAAATTTCCGGCAATGTTCTGGGGACAGGCTGAACGGCTGAACAGAGACTTCAAAACCGGAGACAATTTGAACATACTTTACAAAGTTTCAAAAAATTCATTCAGGGGAAGTATAACTCCTCAGATGATTTTAATTGATGCTGAAACAGAAAAAAACTGAATTCAAGGGGAAAATATAAAATGAAAAAAATCACAGCAATAGCGGCAGTAGCTATCATTGCAAATGGAATTCTTTTTGCGAAAACAGTTTCGTTTCAAAACTCGTATTGCAGCGGAACAATAACTTACAATGAAAAAGCAAAACCTGGAGAGGCAATCTGGGCAAGGCTGAATATGAAAATCGAGAAAAAACGTAAAAATTCAGCGGAGCCTGTCGCAGTTCTTCAGCTCATAAAAGATGACCAGAAAATTGACTCCGCGAAATTCTACCATCTGAATTCAAAAGGAAAGCGCCAGACAACTCCTGAAATGCTTGCCGGAGTTCCTCTTTCAATCTGGCTGGATCCGGCGCAAAACTATTCTATAAAGGTAATTTTTTCAACCGGAACTGAGGACACTCCAAAAGAGGCAATTCTTCCCTTCCTGCTTGAAAATGTTGAATGGGAAAAGGAAATCATTCCGCTCGACGAAAAAAATTCAGAAATCAAGCAGAATATGACTCCGGAGCGGCTTGCACAAATTGAAAAGCTCAACAATATTCTTGGAACTTCAATGGAAAACGATGTGTACAGCACAAAGCCGTTCATTCAGCCTGTGAAATCAAACCGGTACACGGCGCATTTCGGGGACCAGAGAATATACAAGTACACAAACGGAAAAACTTCAGCATCGCCGCACTATGGAAACGACTACGGCGTGCCGGAAGGAACTGAAGTTGTGGCCTGCGCTGAAGGCAGAGTTGTAATGGCAGAAAACAGAATTTCCACAGGATGGTCAGTTGTAATAGAGCATCTTCCTGGACTTTACAGCCTTTACTATCATATGCAAAGTTTGAATGTAAAAGAGAACGACTATGTAAAAGCCGGTGAAAAAATCGGTCTTTCAGGCGCAACAGGACTTGCCACCGGACCGCACCTTCACTGGGAAGTAAGACTGAACATGGCGGCGTTGAAACCAGAATTTTTCATGCAGGATTTTACTCAGGGCGGACAATAAGCCTGCCGTTTTCCGCAAAAACACCGTAATTTCTTCCGGTTTCGCACCCGGAAAGGCTTACGGTGCATTTATTCATGGCGAAATAAAAAAGCCTGTACAAACCTTTCCGCTGGAATTCATCAGTTCCAAGAAGACACTGGCGTTTCTTCACAAAATAACGCTCGATGTAAATGCTTGAATTATGCTCAAGAATATTTTTGTTCACAGAAACAGAATTCGTTCCGAAAATTCTTTCAGGGAAAAAATACGTTTTTCCTAAAAACGAAGCGCTTCTAAAGCTCGCCGCAAGATAAAGCCGCGGCCATGAACGTTCAACCGCCGCAATTTCAGCTCCGTTTCTGTCTAAAATTGAAATTTTTGCGCTCACAGTTTCTCCTTCCGGATTTTCACTGGAGCCAAAAAGCATGATTCTTAAAATCTGGCCATTGTCTGAAGGAATTTTCTGAACAATATAATAGCAGCGAAGATAAGAAACAAGCTGCAAGGCAAGCAAAATTCCAGCCGCCGAAAAGAGAAATCCAAAAAACAATTTTCGTCCATTGATTTTTTTTACAGACATAAATTATCTTCCAATCAATTTAAGGAACTGTTTTTCATCTATTACAGGAATTCCAAATTTCAAAGCCTTTAAATTTTTTGAGGAGCCGGAATCTTTGTCATTAGTAACAAGATATGAAAGATCTTTTGTAACGCTGGACTTGCAAGTTCCGCCGTTCTGCTTCACAAGCGCTTCAGCATCCGCACGCTTCATTGAAAAAAGCTCGCCTGTAAAGCAAAAAGATTTTCCGGCAAGAATTCCGCCGCCGTTTTCCTTGATTTTTATGATATTTTTGGAAAGAAAAAGCATTTCATTCTTGTTTTCCGCCAAACCTTCAACTGCAATTTCCGCCATCGTTTCCGCAAAGCCATAAATTTCAGAACACTGAGCCTTTGTCATTGAAAGAAGCTTTTCAAGCGTGTCATAGCCAGCTGAAACAAGTTTTTCCGCGGAAGTTTCGCCAATTCCTTCAATATCAAATCCTGCAACAAAAACTGAAAGCGGTATCTCGCGCTTTGACTGAATTGATTTTACAACTTTCTGCGCGCCAAGAGATTTTTTCTCGTTCGCAATGCTGTCCTCATTCAAAAAAAACGGCGTCAAATCTTCCTCGGTAAGCGAATATAAATCTGAAATCGATTTGACCTTGCCGCTTTTAAAAAGCTCCTTCACAAGAGTTTCGCCAAGATCGCGTATGTCAACAACTGAATTCCACTTCATAATCTGATGAAGAACCCGCTTTTCACAGGATTTGTTCGGACAGAAAAGACGGCTTCCTTCATCAACAAGCGAAGTTCCGCAGCATTCACATTTTTCCGGCATTTTCACAGGAAATTCCTGGCTTTCATTTTCGTGAACAGCGCTTTCTATTTTTGGAATTATTTCTCCGCGCTTTACAACAACAACTTTGCATCCGATTTTTACACCAAGCGCGCGCATTGTGTCCGGGTTTGCAAGGCTTGCACGCTGAACCATAGTTCCGTTCAGAGCAACTTCATCAAAAACAGCAACCGGAGTGTACGTGCCGCCGTTTATGCTCCATTCAACATTTCTGAGCGTTGAAACAGCTTCCTCAAGGCTGAATTTAAAGGCAATCTGGCGGTCTGGGCGGTTTCTGCTTGCATCTGCATGGTCGATTTTCCGCTCTTTTACAACAAGACCATCTATATCGTAATCCAAGTTTTTGCGCTCATCCATTATGCGGGCGCGGTAGTCAATTACTTCCTGCGGTGATTTCGCAATAAAAAGCGGACAGACGTTGAATCCAAGAGATTTCAGCCAGTTCACCTTCTCTTCTTCATCAGAAAAAGGCTGACTGCCGGAAACTGACCAAGCATCGTAAGTTATAAGCGTAAGATATTCGCATCCATCGCCGTTTTTTCGTTTCATAAGACCATTTGCTGCGTTGCGGCAATTCGCCTTGTCCGAAAATTTTTCAGCATGGACTTTATGAGTCATTATAACTTCACCGCGGACTCCGCCTGTATAATCAACTGTTTTAAAACTGGAATCCATAAGAACCGGCAGAACGCCATTCATTTTTTTTGCGTTCTGCGTAATGTCATCGCCTGTTGTGCCATCGCCGCGGGTAACTGCATGAGCCAGAATTCCGTGTTCATACTGAAGCTCAAGGCTTGCGCCGTCCAGCTTGTACTCAACAAGATACTCATCATAAATATGCTTTTCAGCCCAGGAAAGAAATTCTTCCGGAGAAGCAGCTTTTTCCTGACTTCCCATAGGCATTACATGGCGAAGCTTTGCAAAATTTCCAGAATCTGCGCCTATTTTCCTGAGAAGTTCATTTTCAGGATCAATTTCTTTCAGCTCATCCCAAAGCTTATCAAATTCAGCATCGCTGATTTCAGCCTCGCCGTCATAATAACTTTTCTGATAGCGTGAAATCAGGGAAACAAGTTCTTTTATTCTTGAAGCCTTGTCATTTTCCCGGACAGCTTCATCAACGTCAAACAAATCATTCATCTTTTATAAAATAAAGCTCATTTATAACATGGTCTTTTTCAAGGCCTTTTCTTTCAAATTTAGTTTTTGGACGCCATTCCTGATGGTCTGCGAAGCCACTGTATTTATTGCGGAGCCCCGGTGTCTGGTTCAGCTGGTCAAGCGCAAAATCCGCATATTCCTGCCAATCTGTTACAAAGTAAAGATAGCCGTCAGGAGCTAATTTTCTTGCAAAAAGATCCGTGTGCGGACGCTGCACCATTCTTCTTTTGTGATGGCGCTTTTTCTGCCAAGGATCCGGGAAAAATATATGAAATCCATTAACGGAACCGTCAACAACCATATTTTCAAGAACCTCAAGCGCGTCATGCTCGATTATGTAAAGATTCTTTAAATCTTTCGCGCGGATTTCACCAAGAAGTTTTCCAACTCCAGGCGTATGGACTTCAATGCCGATATAATTTATATCAGGATTCTGCTCAGCAATAATTGCAGTCGCTGTTCCCATTCCAAAACCGATTTCAATCACAACAGGATTTGTATTTCCAAAAATATCAAGGAAATTCAATTTTTTGTTCTCATACGGAATGCACCAGACATTCGAAAGTTCGGCATAATCTCTTTCCTGAGCAGCCGTCATTCTGCCAGCCCGAAGCACATAAGTTTTCACAGCCCGGTAAAACGGATTTTTCGAGGACACATCCTCAGCGCCATCCACAGTTTCCTGATCTTTTTGCAATTGTTCGTTACCCATAAAGTCCTTTTTTATTTATTTTTGATTTGTTTTCTTGTAAACAGGCGGCATAATGCACACAGAAGAATCTTTCGTTCCTATATAAATTTTTCTATAGTAACTTGATTTTTTGTCAAAACTGAATATTTTTGAGTCATCTGTCCAGCCTTGTTTTTTTGCGCCGAAATAAAGAAGCATATTTTTTTCAGAATAGAGCGCATATTGCTCAACTGCATTATCCTGCAGAATCTGCAATGATTTTTCCGCCGTTGAATCAGCAAGATTTTCATTGTAATTTATTAAAAAAACAGAGGAAACTTCATTTCCCTGCGCATCGATGTAAAAAAAATTATAAATTCCCAGCGGAATTTTCATTCCATCCGGAGAAAAAAAATCAGAATAGCCAGACCACTGCTTCTTATCATTTGAAAAAACTGCGGGGCTAAGGCAGCTCCACTCAAAACCAGATGCGGAATTTTTTATGCGTATGCTGTCAACACGGCGAACTTCGCTTGAAACTTCCGCAAAAGCTGCAAGCCGAACTGAAGGCAATGATTTTTCATCCTGAAAATCAAAAACAACATAGCCTTTTGCAGAAACAACATCCGGCTCTGAATCAGAACACCCAGAAAAAATAAAAGCTGCCGCAACAAAAAGAGAAAATATCAATTTAGGCAATGAAACAACTTTCATACTAAAAATTGAAAATCAAATTGATAACGGTAAGATCGCTCGTTGAAAACTGGTTTACAATTGACTCAAACTTAACGTTGACCTTCTTGCAGGCGTCATCAAGATATGAAAGATAATACAAGCCAAGATCTGTTCCGCCGCCATCCGGTGTTTCGCGGTAAAAATCAATAAGAGTCCGTTTATTTGTATCTGCACTGGCTTTTGTCTCAATATTTTCCTTGACTTCCTGAAATTCATCGTCCTTGTTGTACAAAGTAATCTGAAGCCTTCCCTGCTTTCCAATAGAAGTCGAGCCGCCGCCAAGTTTCCACGAAACAGAAACAAGAACTCGTTTTTTCTGAAGTTCCTTTACAATTTTTGAGCGCACATCTGGATCAACTACAAGAGCATTTATATCATCAACAGTCGGATACATGCTCTTCGCTTCCTTGCGGATGTTTGTATTTTCGTTGTTCAAAGCAAGCTCCATGACCATTACGGAAATGTATTCTGCAACCCTGGATTTTTCCATATATTGCGCAAGAATATTTCTTATTGAAGCAATCATGTCCTCAAAGCCTTCTTTTTTATGGAACAAAGTAATAACATACCAGTTCTGAAGACTCATCCGGTTCATGAATTTTTCAGTCATCAGCATATAAATATTCTTTTCTTCAATAGAATAATCCTTGTTGTTTCTGATTGACTCCCAGACCGGCTCTAGAATTTCAGAGCGTGTCTGACCAATAACTTCATCCTTGCTTATAAGAATCGAGCGCAGCTGCTTTTCGCTCATCTTGGTTTTTTCATCAATGAGCTGCGAGGCGTGCGCGCGGTTATACTTCCGCACACAATCACACTGAATGATCGCCGTATAAATATCGCGGTCGAACTGTTTATAAAGAAGAGAATAAACAATAATTTTTGAAAGATCCATTACCTCCTGGCGGGAAGTAACAAATTCCGGCATTGAAATTTCAATTTTTGAAATATAATCAAGCATCAGCATGGTCTGAATAGACTGCGGCGAAAACTGACGCATTGAAATGCCATATTCATCTATATTATCAGCAAGGCGGAAACGTATCAGCTTTTTCTTGTGGCTAATAAAATTCGACGCTCCATCTTCTGTAAGAACAACCTTAAGAGGAAGTTCTATCATCATTTTTCTACCAGATGCACTCATCAGCTCTTGCTTTCTCCTAAATCAACAATGCAGATTATAACTTAGACTTCTTGCAATGTAAACTATTATTATTATAATCTATAAATATGAAGAAAAACAGTTTTTTTTTCATTATATTTCTAGCTTTTTTCTCTTTTTTGCGCAGTTTTTCATTTGCTGAAAACGAAAAACTGCCGCTGGCCGACAAACAGCAGAAAGGCTGGAACGAATGCAGCGCCCTTCTGAAATTTCTTCAGGCGCACGACTACAACGCGGAAAAAATTCCGATTATAAATAATTCAACGGCAGATTTTCCGTTCAATATAAAACTTGACTTCATGCCTGAAAATTCCGTGGATGAGCCGAATTTTCAAAAGGACTCTGATGAAATAACCACGCTAGTGCTGCTTTTTTCAATCGAGGAAATCCAGAAAAACTATAATTTCCTGCTGAAAACTCTTGATTCCATTCAAACATTTTCGCGGAAAGGAAAAATCGAGCTTCTTTTTACATATGGAGATAAAATTGCTTTTGACTCAGAAAACCTTATTTCCGGAACAGAAGTTTTTGCCGACCAAATTGCGGATTCAGGAAACTACGCCGCAATCTGCGTGAAGCTCGGAAGAAGCCAGAACACAATCCTTCCTGGCGGAGGCGGAGACTGCTCGCCGGCCTGGATGATTCAACTTATTTCAGGAAGTTTCCACGAAAACAATATGTTTTACCGCTTGAAAGGCGGAATTCTAAACACCCTGCACAGGCTGAATATTTTAAAATCTGACCGGCAGACATCTTTTTTTATGCAGAAAGGAATTCCAGCCTGCGGTGTTGAACTTGCAGCGCCTTCCGCAAATGAGGAATACAACAGCAGAAGCGCAAATTTTCTTGCAAATATCGCGTACAGCTTTGAGCCGGAAAATACTCTTGAATGGGACAGGCACAGCCGGCCCTTCACTATTTTTAACTATACAGTTCTGCTTTCTGAAAAATTCACGGTAATGCTTTTTATTTTGGTTTCAGCGGCAAGCCTGTTTTTTCTGTGCGAATTCTATTTCATTCATCTTCTTCAGAGAAAACTTTTTTCGAGACGGATTTTTAGAAAATGGTATCTTCTTGTAATCTGCCTGGTTATAACAATGGTTTCTTTCACGGCAAGCCAGTACGCCGCGCTATTTTTCCTGAAGATTCTAAAAATTCCGGTTGTTTCCGCATATGCTGTCAAGATAATCATTTCGTTTCTTCTGATTTCTTTTTCATACTTTCTGTTCTTCAAGCTTGCAAAAAATTCCGGAGCAAAAATTTTTACATTGCTTATGAATTTCACCGGAATTTTAAATATTTTTCTTTTTTCCTCGCTGGATCTTTCACTTTTTTATCTTTTCGCATTTGAATATTTTTTTATAGCCGCAGCCCAGAAATTCAAAACCCTGCCAGCCCTTATTTCTTCATTTTTTTTAATGGCGGTTCCATTTCTGCCTTACATAATTGAATTTTTTTCCTGCGCCACAGAAGACTCATTGTATAAAATTTTGATAGCAACTCCGCTTTTGAACTCTGTGTTCTCATTTGCATTTGTTCCGTTTGTGTTTTCATGGTTCAAAATTCTTGAGCGGCTCAATTTTGTATGGAAAACCATGGGAATCCGAAAAAAAACTTTTATAAAACAGAACTGCATCGCAATTTCCAGCGCATTCCTGATTTTCGCCGCAATTCTTGCCGCAGCCACCGCATTTATGCCGGACGAATACAAGCTTCCTGCAGAAAAACAGCCGGAAACGCAGGAAATAACAAATTCAGAAAGCATAAAAATTTCATTCTACGACCAGGATTTTTTTGAAGATACAATCAGAACTTTTTCTGTGAAACTTGATTCCCCGGAAGAAAATGTTTCTATAAAAATAAAAGGAAAAGACGGAAATCCAGTTCTTTATTCAGATGAAATCTACAGCTACAACATTTCTGAAAAAACAGCGGAATTCAGGCTGCCCGCATGGCCGCCGGCAGAAATGACATTCAGCTACATTGCAGACACTTTCCAGGAATCTGAAATAATTGCAACGGAAACAAAACATCCAGAAAAAGACAAGGTTTTAGTTTTAACAAAATCAATACAAATTCCGGCAAAAAATAAAATTCAGCAAGGAAAGCGGCAGTGAAATACAAAAAATGTTTTCTTCACATAGATATGGACGCTTTTTTTGCCTCTGTTGAACAGCGGGATCATCCTGAGTGGCGCGGAAAACCGCTGATTGTAGGCGGACTTCCGGGAGAGCCACGAAGCGTTGTTTCGACAGCCTCGTATGAAGCCAGAAAATACGGAGTTCATTCCGCAATGCCTGTTTTCAGGGCGGCGAAACTTTGCCCGAACGGCATTTTTGTGCATGGAAACCACAAGCATTATTCTGAAGTTTCAATGCAGATTATGCAAATTCTTTCAAAATATTCGCCTGATGTGCGGCAAATTTCAATTGACGAGGCAAGCATAGAAATGACCGGAACAGAACTTCTTTTCGGAGAGCCTGACAAAACCGCGCTGAAAATTCAAAAGGAAATTTTTGACGAAACGAAGCTCACTGTTTCAATCGGGCTGGCCTCGAACGCTTACCTTGCAAAGCTTGCAAGCGAAGTGAACAAGCCGAACGGTTTTTACGCAATCCCCATGGGAAAAGAAGAAAATTTCATGCTTTCTCTTCCATTGAAAAAAGTCTGGGGAATCGGAACAAAAACCCTTGAAAAACTGAACAAAAACGGATTTTTCACAACAAAAGACATTCATATGCGCTCAAAGGAATTTCTTGTTTCATTGTTTGGAGAATGCACAGGAAATTTTCTTTTCAATTCTGTTCGTGGAATAGAAACTCCGTCGAAAGGTCCTTCAGCACATTCTATAAGCAATGAAATCACATTTCCGGAAGACATAACAAATATGTACACGGCGGAAACTGCGCTGATGGAGCTTTGCCACAGCATAATGTTCAGAATTTTGAAGGAAGAATCGTTCAGCAAAACTGTGTTCCTTAAAATCCGCTATGATGATTTTTCAACATTTACGGCTCAGCAGACTTTTTCTGAATATGTAACTTCAACCGACGACCTTTTTGAAAAACTGAAGTCAATTTTTGAAAAAAAGTACGAAAACGGCCGCGGAATAAGACTTCTTGGCGCCGGACTGGAAAATATCCAGGGAAAAGACGCGCCGGTTCAGGAAGTTCTTTTCGATTTTGGAGAAAAGAAAAAACAGGCTGTGGAAAACGCAATCCTGAAAATTTCTTCGAAGCATCCAGAAATAAAAATTCAAAAAGCAAGAACGCTGCAGAACAAACTGAAAGCGATTCCTTTGATTTTTGCGGCTTTTCTTGCTTTTTCAAACGGAAATGCGGAAGCAGAAGAATATTTTTTCAAGAACGATTCTGAAAGCGCAGGCTCGATAAACTCGCCTTCAGAATTGATTCCTTTTCCAGCTGAATCGCCCGGCTCGCTTTATAATTTCAACATCCATGACAACGAAATTCTTTTTCTTGCGGATGGCTACTGGAACGGTGAAATTGAAGGCCAGCTGAACGCAACTTACACTTCAAAAAACGGATTAAGCGGCTCAACACCGAATTTTGTATTCAAGCAGCAAGTCGCGCTTTCGTTGCTTTTCATGCTGAATGAACAGTTGTTTTTCAAGACAGATTTTGCCGACGAATTCACAAAAAACACAATTTCCGCAGGTTTTTACGGAAAAAACGAAAATCCGCTGAAAGAATTCAAAATTTCAAACCGGAACATAATTTTCCCAGACATTTATTCAATGAGCCTTTTCAACAGAAGCATTGGCGGCGGCGAAAACCAGGCTCCCGGCATTTCCGCGCACTTTGAAGACCCAAAAGAAAAAAAATGGATTGCGGATTTCGCGCTCCGCTACGATATGACAGAACAGCACGATGCGACTTTCTACGGAAAAAACAGCGTTTCAACAGATTATGTTGAGCTTTCAAATTTCATGACAGGACAATTTTTCTCTTTGCCGGAAAAATTGATTTCAAGCATAAAAGAAATTTTCATTGAAAATTCATCAGGAAGCTACACAGACGGAAAAAAACGCAGGCTGAAAAAACTTTCCGAAGACGAATTTCTTACAATCGCCGCAAAAAATCTGCTGATAATTTCCGCGGATGCCGGAGGAACAAAAAAAAACGGAAAACGGCCCGCCATTCTTGCAACTTTTTATGAAAAAGACATAAATTCCTCCCTCGGCGAATACAACGATTCAACAAGCGGCGAAAATGTATCTTTTCTGAAGGAAATTCAAGAAGTTTTCGGGAAAAAAATAAAACTAGAAAAATATACAAATTCTCTCACAACAGAAATCAACAGCGAAAAAGCGTTGATTTTGCAGGAAGCAACAGGATTTTCACCTTTTCTGTGCGCAAACTATTACGACCTTGGCATTTCTGGCTCAGCAAAAGCAAAAATCGGAAGCATTTATTCAGAAAACCAGTCATCTGATTTTTCAATAGAAAACACAGACGAATTTGAAAAATTTTCATCCTCGGATTTTGTAAACAACAGGCATATTATTGCAAAAATCTATAAAACTGAAACTTCAGAATATGAATCAAATGCCGAAAGCCGTTTTCCGCTGGCAGAAAAAATTCCAGAAGCATATTTAGGAGCGCCTTTGCAGACTGATTTAAAAATCATCGTGCAGAAATACAATCCCGTTTCAACTTACAACATTGGAACAAACGCAGAATCAAGTTCTGTGAAAGTCTACAAAAACGGAATTTTAATTTCCGGAACAGAATACGACAATGAATCTGGAACCGTAAAAATCAATTCCTCAGTTTCGGACATGGATAAAATTTATATTACCTGGAATGAAACTTCTGGAAACTCAAAATCGGGCGCAATTTCAAGCCAAGCCGCGTTCAAATATTTTTTCAAGCCGAATTTTTCAGCGGATATTTCAATGGCGGCAGACTGGACGGTTTCGCCTTCCGCAGATTATTCCGAATACAACAGAAAAGCCGGCGGATATGCGGCGGTTTCAACGGGAATCGATTATTCAAACGAAAATATAAAATTTTCAACAGCGGCGGCGGCAATTTACGAAAAACTTGACGTTACGGACAAATACAGAATAGACGGATTTGACAACGCCCAGGCAGAAACTTGGTACCTTGGAAAAAATGCTGGCTCCGATCTGGCTGAAACACAAGTTCCAGCTCTGAATCCGCGGCCAAATTCCTCAGAAACGAGCGAAAAACTTGACTCCGCAAAAAATTTCACAGTTCAGGAAACAAGCGGAACCGGCAAAAAAGACGCCTGCATTTCAGGATATAAAATTCCTCTTGAATGGAATTTTCCTTCAGCGGAAACAAGCGGAACAAAAACAAATTTGAAGAATGCCTGGGCAGCCTGCAACATAAAACTTTCAGCAGGCTACATTTTGTCATCTTCATCAGTTTTTAGAATCGCGCTGCAGCTTGAAGAACAGCTTCCGGAAACAATCGACGTTTATCTTCAGCTTGGCGTTCAGGCAGAAGACAATCCGGAGCCAGAAGAAGCTGAAAGAATTCCCACTTGGAAACTGAATCTTGACAGGGAAATTTCCGCTGGCTCAGAAAACCCGGAAAAAAACAGAAACGGCGGATGGCAGACGGCAGAAATTCAGCTTACAGAATACGACAAAAGCTTTCTTTCTGTTTATCATGACGCGCGGCTTATTGTAAAATCAAATTCGGAAACGACAGAACTTCCGCACGGAATTATTTACGCAGGTCCGTACGAAACAGTTCCGCAGGGAATTTCTTTTCTTGCGCCGGAAAATTCAAACCTAAAAGCCGAGCAGACAAAAGACAACACGGTTCCTTCAAAAAAAATATTCAACAGCGATGACAATTACGCGCAGAAAATTTCATGGAATTTTGACACAGAACCGAAAGAAGATGAAAGCGAAATTATTCTTGGAAAATTTTTAAATGAAACAGATATTTCAGCCTACAAATACTTGAAATTTTACTATAAAAATGCAAATTTCAGGAAATTCAGCCTGGTTTTTGACAAAGACGCGGCATCGCTTTCAGAAAACGGAGATGAAGCGGTGAATCTGGACTTCAGCGGAAGCGGACTGGAATATTTCAACAAAACTGACGAAAAATGGCACCTGGCAGAAATAAATTTGCTTGAAAAATCCATAAAAATCGACGGGCAAGAAATTTCTTCAGAAAAAACAAAGCTTTCGGTCAGCAGAAAAAAAATGCCGGTCCGCCTGAAAATAACATTTACGCCGAACGAACTAAAAGATGAATTTTTTATTGACGAATTTTTCATGGAAACTTCGCCGGCGACTTTCAGTTTTCAGAATATTTCAAAATTTCAGGCAAAAAAGGAAGGAGCTTTGCTGAGCATAAAAAATTTTCCGCTTGTGCAGAATCCTTTTTTCAGCGCGGAAGTTGAATCCGGCTCTTCCGTTCCAGAAGAAAAAGAATTTTCGTCTGAAAAATTTATAAATTCAGTTTCATCCGCTGAAATCACGCTCGCAAAAATCAAATTTTCAGCCGACGCAAACATTTCTTCGCAGGAAAAAAATCTGCTCGTTTCCGCAAGCCATTCAGCAAAAACAACGGAACCGCTTCTGAAAATTCTAACCGCGGAAGATTCTTTTGTTTTCAACAAGGCGGATTCTTCAACTGAAAAGTCAACGAGCGCGGCGCTGGACTTGAAAAATCTAAAAATTCCGGTTTCCATAGCGGCAAAGGCGGAAGGCAAAAAAAACAGATGGGATTTTTCAAGCAACTTGGAAAGCGGCGTTTTCTTCAGCTTAAAAAAAGAAGAATGGAACGCATTTTTTAAGACAGATTTTTCCGCGGCACAAAAAGTTCCTGCAGCTCAAGACGAACTGAAAAAAATCACATCGCAGAACTACGCAGAAAACTATGCGGACGCAACAAATTTTTCATTCAGCTTTGGTTCGGAAAACGCCGCAAAAAGAAATATAAACGCAAAAATTTCCGGCGGCTTTGAAATTCCGTTCTTGAAAATTTCACCTGAAATAATTTTTTCCGCTGACGAAAAATATTCAGACACCGGCGGTGCAAAATACACAGGCGGCCAGCAGCTTGACTTTTCAATTCCGTTTCGCGTTAAAAACACAAGATTTACATTTAAATATTCAAAATCAGGAAATAAAACTGAAAGCGCAAATTCCGGCGGAAACTACAAGGACGATTTCAGCGAGCTTTTTCTTTCGCTAAGGGAAAGCGGCTGGTATTTCAAGGCCGCGCCTTTTCAGGATTTGTTCGACAAAAATTTTTCCGGCTCAATTTTCTCAGAAATTTCAGGAAGCGGAACTGAATATATTTTTTACAGCGGAAAATACAGTTTTAACTGGAAACGCCCGGTTTTTGCCGACACAAGGGATTTTTTTGTTCCGGCGGCGATGGATTTTTCTTCAGAGCGCAGGATTTCGGCTGCGGCAGATTCAAGCGGATTTTATATTTTAAAAGTTTCCGTTCTGAACACGCCGATGAATATTTTCGGGCTTCAAGGCAGAAACCAGCTTTTCAGATGGTTCAACACAGATGAATATGCTTTTTCCGCTTCCGGAACTGTAAAAATTCCAGAAACATCGCCTTCTGAAACTTTATGGAGCACAAATTTTTACGCGCAGGCAGGATTTTATATAAATGAGGACGACATTCTTCGCACCGGACTTGAAGCTGAAATTTCCCATGAAAAAGAATGGAAGCTCACAGGAACGGCGCAATACAAACGGCGCGCTCAAAAATCGGTTCTGGGGGAAATTGTAAAAATCGCAGCTGGAAAAAAACTGAAGAATCCAAGGCTTTTCAGAACAGACAGCCTGAATATTACGTTCAGCTATGACAAAAATGATGAATATTTAAATCAGCTTTACGATTACGCGCACAAGCTTTCCGCCGGAATTTCTGAAAAAATCGACTTTGACTGCGGATTAAATTTCTATTTGAAAATAAAAAAAGAAATCACTGAAATCACTGTTTCAGGCTCGTTCGGAGGAAAAATAACTTTCTAGAAATCCAAAATTCCTGCGTATTCAAAAACTACTGAAGAGGCGCAAAATATCCGCATTCATCGCGGCCGCTACGGTTCAGCAGATAGGCTTCCGCTTCCACTGGAAGATATTTTTCTCCAAAATTCGTGGCAAGAACTGAAGTATAAGAAAAAGTATACAGTCCGCTCGGAATATCTATAAGATCTGAAACAATATTTCCCAATCCTTCCGGCTGGAAAATGTAGTATTCTTTTCCTGGCGTGCTCGAAACAATAAAATTCAGCTCATCATCGCAGGCATTTTGTGTCAAAACAACCGAAGCCACGGAAATATGGTTATTGTTTAAATAAGAAACAGTTTCTGAAAGGCTGTACTTATCAAACGCATTCAACGTAACTTTTCCGGCCGAAATTATTATGACAGCACGTTTCCGCTCCGCGTTCACAAGATCATTTGCGGCAAGCCTCAAAGCCAAGTCAAGAGGAATTTTATCCGAGACAGGATTTTTCAGCGCGGCAGCATCGAAATCCAGCGCGCCGGACGGAGCCCCGGAATATTCAAGGACAGGAATTTCAGAAGCAGAGACAATTCTTAATGTTCCACGGTTTTTCATGGAAGCGGCGATTTCCCTGACTGCGGAATTAATCTGTCCAACGAAACTGGAAGAATAAGAGCTGCGGTCAACCAGCAAAGTTATGTCCGCCGTATCAGAATATGAGGAAGAGCCTATGAATTTCAGCTTGTTCACCGGCCGTTTCTGCTCTGTTATGTAAAAATTATTTTCACCAAGCCCAACAACAGGCGCGCGCTGGCGGTTTTCCACACGCACATCGATGAAAACTTCAGGAAATTTTGAAGCATTCACTTTTTCAATCTGAACAAAAAGTCCGCCTACAACTTCCTGCATTTTTGACATTACATAAACTTCATTTGAAATCACATCCGAAACGATAACATTTCCGTTCACATCTGGAACTGCGCAGGTTAGCCTTGACGGAGCGTTGCCGGAATTCACATTTTCAAAAACAGAGCCGCTCTGAATTTCAACTGAATAAACTTTGTTTGAATCGCATACAACCAAATATCCATTCCAAACCCGGATAGACTCCGGATGCAGAAAAGTTTTTTCAGGAACAATGGACTGCCGGAAATTTCCAGCAAGGTCGAATTCATAAATTCCGCCGGAAATATTGTCCGCAACGTACACGTTCTCATCAACAACTGCAATTCCTGTAGGACCTTTCAGCCCCGGAAAGTCATTCTGCGCATTTCCAAAGAAAAAAAGCCCGTTTCCATCACTGTCAAAAACAGAAATTCTGCGGTTTCCATAATCAGAAACATAAATATTGCGCCTTGAATCTTCCGCGGCATACTGCGGTCCGACAAGGCAGCCGGCGGCACGGCCTTTTTTCCCGATATATTTTATAAATTTTCCTTTTTTATCAAGAACGCACAGCCTGTTTCCAGCGCTTTCCGTAACAAGCATATTTCCATCATGAAGCCGGATTAAATCCATAGGCCGGTCAAAACCATTAAGCGGACCTGTAACCCTTGACACAACAGTTCCGTTTATATCCAGCCGAACAAGCTCGTTTGAGCCGTAAGCCAAAACCCACACAGTTCCGTCATTGTTAGGAAGAATGGAGACCGGCCCGCTGAATACAAAATTCTCATCGCTATAGCCGGAAAATGCCCCGGCTTCAGTATATTTAGAATTCACATCCGACTGAAAAGAGCCTACTCGGCGCTCCTGGACAATCTCGATTTTATTTTTCAGCAGAAGCCCGCCATATCCATTCTGCACAGCCTTATTCCAGCTTTGAAGCGCAGTTCCTTCCATTCCCGAATGATAATATGCCTTCCCGAGCCATTCCAGAATAAGAGAATCGTTCGGCATATAGCTTAAAGCCTTTTCAAACTGCATTACTGAATCATTGAAAGAGCCACGGTAAAAAGACTGAACTCCGCGCCGGAATTCCTGGGATGCAAGACCTTCCTCCGCGGTTCTAGGAGAGCCGTCATAAAGACCGGCTGTTGAAGTCTGCGGAAACACTGAAAAAAGCGCCGCCGCAGAAAATATACATAACAAAACAAATTTTTTGTTTTTGACCATTTTATGCTCCTGCCAGCTGAACGTCCCGGATATGCTCCGCAATTATTTCGTTTTCCTTGTCGAGCTGTTCAGCCATTTCCAGGTATTTTTTCGCATCTTTAAAAAGCCCGAGCTTATAGTATACGTAGCCAAGAGAATCAAGGCATGCCGCGGAATCTGGAGAATTTTTCACCGCTTTCTTGCAGCACGAAAGAGCCTTCGCCAAATCGCGGTTTTCCGTTGCAAGAACATAGCCAAGCCCGTTCAGCGCAGTAACGTTCTCCTCGTCAATCTCAAGTGATTTCTCGTAATACGAAAGAGAAAGATCAATTTCCTGCTGCTCCCAGGCTATAAAAGCCATCGAAGCATAAACAGACGCAGGTTTATATCCGCTTTCAAGAAGTTTTCCAAGCTCAAATGAAGCCAGTCTTTTTCTTTTTGATTTTGTGTAGATTACGGCAAGAATAAAACGGCACTGAAGAACGCGCTCAATCTGCTCGCCGCCTGTTACAACCTGCTCCAAGTACAGAAGAGCATCTTCATAACGCTTCAGCTTTGCATAGCACAAGCCAAGATAATAAGCGACCTCCTGGACATCCGCGCCAGAATCCTCTGGAAGCGCAAGAAAAAACGCAAGAGAATCAGAATATTTTTTCTGATTGTACAGGTCAATTCCCTGAGACAAAATATTTGTATTGCCCATAGTCCCCACCGCCTTGGCAAAAATAGATATGTTATTCTATAACGAAAATTTAATACCGTCCACAGCACAAGCCACAGGCTCAGCTTTTATCAAAGAAACCGCGACATTTCCGTTCACAACAGAATGAAAATCATTGCCCTTTGCATAAGTAGAAATCGGAACCTCGCCGTAAAACACTGATTCAAACGAGCCTTTTTCCCCGGGCTGATTCTTTTCCTTGATTTCAACAACATCCTTGTAAACCCGGTGCGAAAGCTCAGGACAGAATTCAACGCCCTTGTACTCAGGAAGGGAAAGCGCATTCACGCTGACAAACGCGCCCGGAACATTCACACGGCACAGTTTCACAAGAGTTTCTATATTTTTGGCGGCAAAATCAGCCATCGGCTCATAAATAAAAAGATTTTCATCCGCCTCGCCCGAAACAAGATAATGACCTTCACCAACAGGCTGAATGCTAAGCGCAATTCCCGGGACGCCCATCATCACGGCCTGTCTTGCCGCCGCGCATGTTCCCGAATAAACAACGTCTGTTCCAATATTAGCTCCGGCATTTATTCCAGAAACAACAGCATCGATTTTTTTTGGAAAAATACAGCTGCTGAGCGCAGCGACAACACAGTCAACAGGTTTTCCTGAACAAGACCATTCTGTTTCTGACATTTTTTTGAAATCAAGCGAACTGAAAGTCATTCCGTGTGAAACAGCAGAACGATTTCCAGAAGGCGCCATCACATAAACTGAATGCCCGTCCTTCAGAAGCCGCTTTTTGAGCGCCGCAAGCCCTTCCGCATTGAATCCGTCATCATTTGTAAGAAGAATTGTCATATTAATCTTCCAAAACCTTCGCGCCGTCGCTTGAATGAACTTCATAGCAGTCCGGCTTGAATCCAAAAATTCTCTCATACTCCGAAAGTTTCTGCTTGAACGGCTCTATGTCCTGTTCCCTTATAAAGGCATAAAGACAGCGCCCGAAGCCTTTTCCTGTAAGCCGGCCGCAAGTAACAGGATTCCTTATGAATTCAAGCTTCGGCTCAAGCTCATTGACTCTTTTCAAAATCCAGTCAATTTCCGGGCACGAAAGATTGAAATAATCCCGGAGACTTTCGTGGCTGTGGTTCACCGCGCGCGCAAAATGCATGAAATCATTCTTCTGGCAGGCGTTTATTGCGTCCAGCACATCCTGATGCTCGCGCATAACGCAAAGCAGTTTTCGCTTTGTATCCTCGCCAACAACAGAAAGCTCCTCGTTTATGTCCGTAACATTGCTTATATACTGCCATCCGCCGTAAACATTCGGCTTTGTTTCCCGCAAATCGCCAAGCACAAGAGCATTCTGCGGCTCGTAAAGATTCTCGCGGTTCCAAAGCTCGTAGCGCGGAACTTTCGCGTCCACAAGAAATATATGCTTTCCGCTGAAATCAAACGGAATCAAATCCCATGAATTTTTGGAATAGTTTGTAACAACGAAATTTCCTTTCTTCGCGAAAAGGGCGGAAAAATTGTCCGCGTTGTGATTGACCTGCTGAAGGAAAATTTTATTGGCGCGCTCGATAACCTGAATCAGCTTGAAATCATCGCAGTTCAAGTCAAAAAGCTTCCAGATAGCCTTTGCGGCGGCAACTTTTATCGCAGTTGTAACTCCGAATCCCGCGGATGGTAGAATTTTGCTGTAGACGGTCACATTCATTCCGCCAAGCTCATATCCGCCGGAAGTGAAGCCGTAAATGACAGCCTTCAACGCATTTGCCCATCTGTCTTCTTTCTTGTATTTCAAGGAAGTTATGGAAGATTTTTTTCTGTCGTCAAGCTGGCAAAAATAAAAATGGGCCGCGGAATCATCTCTTCTTGAAATGCCGACGTAAACTGGAAGATCCACCGCCATTGACAACGTTTTGTCCTTGAAGAACCATGTGTTTTCACCGATAAGATGAAACCTGCCCGGAGCAGAAGCCGCAACCTCAGGATTCACGCCGTACTCGGAATAATGTGCCTCGTTTAATAACTTCATATAAGCTGATATCTTACCTTTCTAATTATTGTTTTTTTGTGTTTATACTGTTAATATTAAATCAATGAGTCGTATTTTACAAGTTTTTTGTATTTTTTTCTCCGCCGCAATGCTTTCACTTGGAATTCCGAATGAAATATATCTTCTTGGCTCTCCTGTATTCGGTTTCATAGCGCTCGTTCCGCTGTACTTGGTGTTTGTAAATTCAAGGTCATACAAAGACGCTTTTGTTTTCATGGCTCTGCACGCAGGAGCGGTTCATCTTATGTCAAGCTACTGGCTTGCGTACTTCAAAGATTTTGCGGCGCTGACACTCGGGGCATCTGCGCTGGGAACGGCTGCAATCGGCGGAATCTGCGGACTTTTTTTCTATATTCCGTTCGGAAGATTCGGCGGCCCGGGAAGCAAACCATTTTTTTCAGGGAACAAAATTTATTCTCCTTCGTTTAGAATTTTCTGGTTCGCGCTCTGCTACATCGTTTACGAATGGGTGAAATCCTCGGGATTTTTCGCGTATCCGTGGGGAACTCTTTACCAGACAACTTACCACTTTAAAATATTCACGCAGATTGCTGATATAACCGGCGCTTACGGAATTTCTTTTCTTATGGCGTGTTTCTCCGCGCTTCTAGGAGAATTTTTTCTGCTGTATTTTTCAAGGCAGACTGAAGAAACAAATTTTTTTTCAATTTTCAGCAGTTCATGCGCCGCTCTGACAATAGGAACGTTTTTTCTGGTTTCATTTATATATGGAATTTATCAGTACACAAAGTACAGGCAGCCTGAAAAAATTGTGAACACAATAATGGTTCAGCAGAACGCCGATCCATGGACGCTTTCTTCTGATGACGGAACAATTCTAGCCTCGGAACGGCTCACCGAAAAAAAACTGGCGGAAGCAAAATCAAAAGGAATAGATGTCGACCTAATCGTCTGGAGCGAAGGCTGCCTAAAATACAGATTTCCAAGGGCGAAAACCCATTACCAGTATTATCCGAATGAAAATCCGCTGATTCCGTTCATAAAAAAAACAGGAATTCCGTTTCTGCTAGGCGGCTCATACGCTCCGGAATACAGCTCGAAGCATTTCAACGGAGCGCTTCTTTTTGACCCGGAAGGAAATTTCCGCGGCGCATACCCGAAAAACCATCTTGTGCCGCTCGCCGAGGCAGTTCCTTTCTCGGACATAAAGGTGGTCGCGGAATTTTTCAAGAAAGCGATAGGCATTTCAGCAGGCTGGTCCGCCGGCGACAAGTACACAATGTTCAGAATTCCATGCAGTTATCCGGACGAAAAACTTCCGGAAATTTCAAGAATAGTTTCCCTTGAGGAAAGCTACCAGGATTCAACTGAGGAAAAAAAGCCAACCGTAACTTTCAGCACGCCGATTTGCTACGACGATGCTTTTCCAAACGTCTGCCGGCCTCTTGAAAAATACGGCTCGGACTTTTTTATGAATATCACCGATGACTCATGGTCAAAAAAAGAATCAGCGGAATACCAGCATTTTGCAATCGCGTACTTCAGGTCGATTGAGCAGCGGACAACTCTTGCGCGCTCAACAAACGCCGGATATTCAGTTGTAATAAATCCGGCCGGAAAAATCGTAATGGAAATGCCGCTTTTCAAGGAGCATGCGGAATTCGTGCAGATTCCTGTATACAAAAAACAGACGACATTGTACCAAAAAGCAGGAAACTGGCTTCCAAGCCTTTCTGCGCTGGCTATTCTGCTTTCAATGTTCAAAGCCTATATTGAAAAAGACAAAAGCCTGGTTGTAAAATCAGAGCGGAAAAAATTCAGAAATCACAGAAAATCAAAGAAATCTGATAAAATAAATTCAAAAGGAAAATAAAATGCGCTGCCCATACTGCGGAAGTATTGATGACAAAGTTGTGGAATCCCGGACAATGGCGAACGGAGAAAGCATCCGAAGAAGAAGAGAATGCATCTCCTGCGGCTATCGTTTTACGTCTTATGAAAAAATCGAGGAAAAACCGTTCATGGTCATAAAAAAAGACGGAAGCCGCCAGCCTTTTGAACGCGCAAAACTCGCGAAAGGAATCGAGCGCTCATTTGAAAAACGTTCGGTCGCCACAGGAACAATTGAAAATATTGTGCTGGAAATAGAAGACGAGGCGATTATGAGCGCGCGCACAACACGGGAAATTTCAACACAAAAAATAGGTGAAATAGTTCTCCGCAGGCTTTATGAAATCGACAAGGTTGCGTACATACGGTTCGCCTCTGCCTACAAGCATTTTGAAAGCCTTGAGGAATTTATAAATGAAATAAAATCGGTTGAGGGAGGCAAGCAATGAGCGGACAGTCCGTTTTTCCAGAATGGAGAGCATTTCTAGGATTATCTTCCGACGAAGAAAATCATGATGTAATAAAATCAGTTGTAAAACGCTCCGGAGAAATAGCAAAATACGACCGGAAAAAAATTGAAAATGCAATCGGCAAGGCAATCCAGGCAGTTGAAAAAAAATTTGATCCAGAAAGAGCCTCCGCCCTTACAGACCTTGTTGAAGAAAAAATCTGCGCAAAAATGGCAGGAAACAGAGCCCACTCAATTCCGGCAATCGAAGAAATTCAGGATATTGTAGAATCGGTGCTTATCGAAAACAAAGAAGTTGAAGTCGCAAAGGCTTACATAATCTACAGAGCCCGCCACGAAGCGATGCGCAGCTCCAGAACTCCTGTGCTCGACATAAACAGCACAATGGACGGCTATCTTGCAAAAAGCGACTGGCGCGTAAATGAAAACGCAAATGTCAATTTTTCTTTGGGCGGACTTATCCTGCACAATTCCGGGGCAATCACCGCGAATTACTGGCTCAGCAACATATATCCAAAAGAAATTTCTGAAGCGCACAAAAACGCGGCGTTCCATATCCACGATCTTTCAATGCTGAGCGGATATTGCGCCGGATGGTCGCTGCGCCAGCTTATACAGGAAGGGCTCGGCGGAGTTCCGGACAAAAATTCATCAAAACCGGCCTCGCATCTTTCAACGCTTGTGAACCAGATGGTGAATTTTCTTGGAGTCCTGCAGAATGAATGGGCAGGCGCGCAGGCGTTCAGTTCATTCGACACATATCTTGCGCCGTTCGTAAAAAAAGACAATCTCTCGGAAAAACAAGTCCACCAGTGCATGCAGTCATACATTTTCGGAATCAATGTTCCAAGCCGCTGGGGCTCGCAGGCTCCGTTCACAAACATAACGCTCGACTGGACCTGCCCTGACGACCTGAAAGACAAGAAGGCAATCGTGGGCGGAAAAGAACAGGATTTCACCTACGGAGAATGCCAGAAAGAAATGGACATGATAAACCGCCATTTCCTTGAAATAATGAAAGAAGGCGATGCCGACGGACGTGGCTTCGGCTACCCTATTCCCACATACAACATCACCAAGGATTTTAACTGGGAAAGCGAAAACGCGAAAATGCTTTTTGAAATGACCGGCCAGTACGGAACTCCATATTTCCAGAATTTTATAAATTCCGACCTGAATCCAAACGATGTGCGCTCAATGTGCTGCCGTCTGCGCCTTGACAAGCGCGAGCTCCGCAAACGAGGCGGAGGGCTTTTCGGCTCAGATGAATTCACAGGCTCTCTCGGAGTTGTAACAATCAACCTGCCGCAAATCGGATACCTTTCAAAAACAAAAGAAGAATTTTTCAGCCGGCTTGATCATCTTATGGACCTTGCGAAGCAGTCATTGTGCATAAAACGAAAAGTAATCCAGAAACTTTACGACGGAGGACTTTTTCCGTACACAAGACGCTACCTCAAAACACTGGACAATCATTTCAATACAATCGGACTTTGCGGAATGAACGAATGCTGCCTGAATTTCCTGAAAAAAAACATTGCGGAAAAAGAAGGCAAAAAATTTGCGGAAGAAATTCTTGACCACATGAGAAACAGGCTTCAGAATTTCCAGGAGGAAACCGGCGAGCTTTTCAACCTTGAGGCAACACCTGCAGAAAGCACATCCTACCGCCTTGCAAAACATGACAAGGAGCAATATCCAGACATAATCACAAGCGGAACGAAAGAACCGTTCTACACGAATTCAACGCAGCTTCCGATTGACTTCACCGCAGATATTTTTGAAGCCCTTGACCACCAGGAAAGCCTCCAGACAAAATACACAGGCGGAACAGTTTTCCACACATTTGTCGGCGAGCAGATAAAAGACTGGAAAACCACCGCAAATCTTGTAAAGACAATTTTCACAAACTATAAAATTCCGTACCTTACAATTTCTCCGGTTTATTCAGTCTGCCCGGTCCACGGATATTTAAGCGGAACATATTTTGAATGTCCTAAATGCAAGGAAGAAAAGCGCAGAAAGCTGCTGGAAAAACTTGATTCCCTGGAAAAAGAAAAAAAACGCTCTGCTGAAAAACACATAAATTCACGCTGAAAATTCGTTGACACCAAAACCGTTGGTTGCTAAATTCAATCTGGGAGCAAAAAATTGAATTTTGCGGGAGGAATCTATGCGGACACTTGAAGAAATTGAAAACGAAATCGCAGAAACAAAAGCCGAGCTGGAAAATATCCATGGAACAGAAACAGAAGTTTACTCAAGAATTGTAGGCTACTACCGCGCAGTCCGAAACTGGAACAAAGGAAAGAAAGACGAATTCGGACAAAGAAAAATGTTTTCAATTGAAAGTGAAAGCCTAGAAAAATCCTCCGAAGATTCATGCGCCGAAACAAGAAAAGACAAAGAAAAGAACGCTGAAACAAATTTTCCGCATGAATATGAAATTCAGGAAGAAAATTTTGCCGGCAGCTGCGGATACTACGAAATATACACAAGAAAAACCTGCCCGAACTGCCCTCCTGTTAAAAAATTTATGGAAAAAACAAATTTTTCAGGAAAATCCGTTGATGTTGATTCCGCGGAAGGCCTTGCGGAAGCCGCAGAAAAAGGAGTTTTCGCCGCTCCGACCGTTATTTTTTATGACAAGGACGGAAATGAAAAAGCAAGAGGCCACAACATAGAAGAGCTGGAAGAAATTTTTTCAGAAATCACTGCCTAAACCAGAAAAATATGTCTTCAAAAGCTGAAGAAACCAAAGGAATTCTTCTAAAAACAACTCTTATTGATTTTCCTGGCCGCGTCGCATGCGTTTTTTTTCTGCCGGGATGCAACCTAATATGTCCGTACTGCTACAACCGCGAGCTTGCGCTTGGAATTTCTCCGGAAGAAATTTCAGTTTCCGCGGAAGAACTTTACAAACATCTGGAAAAAAGGAAAACCGTGCTTTCCGGGCTTGTGCTAAGCGGCGGAGAAGCGCTTCTAAATCCAAATCTTGCTGAAATAATTGAAACCGCAAAATCTCTTGGCTACCAAATAAAGCTCGACACAAACGGAACCTTGCCTGAAAAGCTGGAAAAAATAATTTCAACTGAAAGAACAAGGCCGGATTTCATCGCAATGGACATAAAGACAAGCCCTGCAAAATACGCGGAAAAACTTGCTTCTCCAAAAAAACAAGAAAACAAAAATGAAATAAATTTTCCGGAAAGAATTCTAAATTCAATCAAGCTTGTCTCAGAATTTCCGCCGCAGAAACGGGAATTCCGCACCGTCCTGGTTCCAACGCTCGTTTCAAAAGAAGACGTCGAGGAAATTTCAAAAATCCTTCCCGCAGACTCAATCTGGAAATTCTCGCAGTTTGCAAACGAAAACTGCCTTTCGCCGGAATTCAATAAAATTTCACCTTTTTCAGAAAGCCAGGCTGAAGAATTTGTTAAAACAGCGCAAAAAAGAATTCCAAACGCGAGCCTCAGATAAATTCAAGGCAACTTTCAAAGATTTTTTTCTATTTTATGTTTTTTCCTATTGACAACCACAAAAAGTTTATGCTATCATTCTAAACATCGTATGGCGATGTAGCTCAGCTGGTAGAGCACCCGGCTCATATCCGGTAGGTCATAGGTTCAAGCCCCATCATCGCTAAAAAAGACTTGCATTCAGCAGGTCTTTTTTTTTGCACTTTTTATTTTCAAGCCAGAGAACTTTATTCATTTTTATACAAAATTATTCAGTTTTATATATTTTTATATGATTTTATACAGATTTATATAATTTTAAACGCTTTTCAAGACAGGAAAATAATTCCAGCCAGCTTATTTACAACCGGTTAAAAAAGATTTATTATGAGCGAATGGAAACATTTAAAGCACCTTTCAAGGGTCGTTCATTATTGAATTGGATTGACTGGACACCAGAAGAAATTGAAACATTGTTGAACCTTGCTTTTCAAGTGAAGGCAGAATCCCACCGCGGTGAAATCCACCAGCGTTTTCTAGGAAAAACAATTGCGCTCATATTTGAAAAACGTTCAACGCGCACAAGAAGCTCATTTGAGACAGCGTTCGGCGAAGAAGGCGGACATCCTGTATTTATGTCCACAGACGATATTCAGCTTGGCGGAAAAGAATCTGTTCAGGACACAGCGCGTGTTCTTGGAAGAATGTTCAGCGCCATAGAATTCCGTGGATTCAAGCAGGAGCACGTGGAGCAGCTCGCAAAATATTCAGGAGTGCCAGTAATAAACGGGCTTACCGACGATTTTCATCCTACACAGGCTCTGGCCGACATAATGACTTTAAAAGAAAATTTTGAAACGCTCAAAGGCTTGAAATGGGCATTCTGCGGAGACGGAAGAAACAATGTCGCGCGCTCAATGATGCTCATTTCAGCAAAGCTCGGCATAAATTTTGCAATCTTCAGCCCGAAGGAACTTTTCCCGGACCAGAAAATAATTGATATTTGCGCGCCTTTCGCAAAAGTTTCAGGTGCAAAAATTCAAATCAGTGATAAAATGGATGTTGTGGAAGGCGCAGACTGCCTTTACACAGATGTGTGGGTTTCTATGGGAGAAGAAAAGCTCAAGGACCAGCGCACAAAGCTGCTTGCTCCTTTCCAGGTTAATTCAGAGCTTATGAAGAAAACTGGAAAATCAAACACAATCTTCATGCATTGTCTTCCAGCTGTAAAAGGCCAGGAAGTTACAGAAGATGTTTTTGAAAGCACCGCCAGCCGCGTATGGGACGAAGCTGAAAACAGAAAGCACACAATAAAAGCAATTATGCTGGGATTGATTTAATTTTCAGCAAAAAACCGATTATTTTCTAAAAAGGAGATGACTATGAAAAGAATCATCACAACACTTTTAGTTTTAGCAACTTTAGCAGCGGCCGCTTTTGCAGTGCCTGTTGCATACAACGAAACCAGCGAACAGAACTGGAGCAGCATGTCATGCGATTATATTCCGGTTTACAAAGTTCTAGAAGGCAGGGATGCTTTTGTTGTCATTTACCAGAAAGGAAAATACGGAGTCGGAAACACAACTCTTCCTAAAAAATGGGCTCATGGAACAAAAGAAGAAGGTCCGAAGCTCAGAATAAGAGATTTGCCGCGGGGAAAGCTGAAGCCGTTTCTTACAGTCGTAAAGAAAGACGGAGAATTCAAATACGTTATTCTTACAATGCCGATGCGGAAATCAGATGCTTCGTGGGGAGTTGTTGAAAGCGGAGTTTCTCTTGACACAGACAAAGAAACTCTTGAATCTCTCAGATAAAACACACAGGCTGCGCTTGCAGCCTGTTTTTCATTTAATCAAACAACAAAAAGGTTTTGCCACATGAATACTATTTCCCAGGAAAAATTTGACGCCTTTAAATTATTTATTGAAAGCCATGAATATTTTTATATAGCGGGACACAAAGAGCCGGACGGAGACTGCGTAGCGTCGTGCATAGGAATTTCAAAAATCATTGAAAAATTTGGAAAGCCGTATGTTCTTCTGAATGCCGGTCCATTCAAAAAAGTTGAAATAAAAAAATACGCGGATTTTTTCACAGACAAAATGGAATTTCAAACAAATGACGAAAGAAAAAAAACTGGTCTTATAATCTGCGACTGTTCTGAAATCGCAAGAATCGGCGAAATAGACGGCGATTTAACTGGTTTTGACACATTTGTAATCGACCACCACAAGACTGCGGAAATTCCAGAAGGCGCTGAATGCATAATTGATCCGACCTGCCCTGCGGCTTCAATTCTTGTGCAGCTTTTATATGAAAACACTGCCGGCGAAATTCCTTCAGAACTTGCAGAAATAATTTTTTTCGGCGCCATGACGGACACAGGATTTTTCAAATTTCTTTCTCCGAAAGACGCAAATGTGCTGGTGGCAATTTCAAGGCTTGTAAACGCGGGAGCTGATCCTCGCAAAACATATGACTACATAACCAGCGGCAAAGCATATTCAACAAGAAAGCTTCTGGGAGTTTTTTTTGACCATGCGGAACGTTTTATCGACGGAAAACTTGTGCTTACATACGAAACAATGGAAGACACAAAGAAATGGGGTCAAGAAGGCCGCGACACCGATGCGCTTTACTCCGCTTTTCTGGCTGTATCCGGTGTAGAAGCTGTTGTTTTCCTTCGGCAGGACACAGAATCAACTTGCACAGGAGGACTCCGCTCCAGAGACAAAATCGATGTAAGCGCGGTTGCCTCCAAATTTGGCGGAGGCGGCCACAAAAACGCATCTGGCTTCAGCTGCAACGGAAAGCTCGAAACGCTGATTCCTTCAGTTGTAAAAGAATTTTCAAGAATTATGTAGAAATTTAAAAACTTGGCACGATACTTGCTTATAAATAGTTAACTATTATTTATAAGCGGAGTATCACAAAATGGAAAAAAATCGCATTGACTTAAATTCAATTCCAGAGCTGATTGAATCTAAAATCATTTCAAAGCAAAAAGCAGCCAGCCTGATTGCGGAGGATTTAGCAAGAAACGCAAAAGACTATCATCTTATTACAAATGACGAGGATATTCTGAGCGAACTTAGGCTTCAGCTTTTAGAATCAAGCGATATTATTTTTAAAAACTACAGAAAAGAAAAATGTTCTTTTAAAACATATATTGGAACGATTTTAAAATACCAGATTTTGTCAATCATACGGAACAACAACCGGATAAATTCCGGAGATGAAATGGCAAAAGCATATCCGCATATTATATATGAAACACAATGCGAACTTTATGAAACGGACGAGGCGCCTTTCAAGATTGCGCACATGAAGCCAGTTGTCAAAAAAACTGAAGATAAAATTCCGTATTCAGAACGAAGACGCTGCAAAACAAAAAATTCTGCGGAAAAGAATTCTGCTTCCGCGGAAAAACCAAGAGTAAAAATGAAGGATTTGGTTTCATACTGGGCGAACAGAACTTCACCAAAAGCAAAAACGGCGCTCATCCTTGCATTGAAATCAAGCTACTACATAACTGAAGAAAACATTGATTCAGTCTGCGACTACTGCGAAATTTCAAAAAAGCTGATGGAAAAAACTATCCAGGAGCTGAAGGATTCCATTCCGGAAAAGCACGAAAAACTGGAGCTTATTCAGAACAGGCGCGCAAAATCGTTCAATTTTCATATAAAACTTCAAAAACAGATGCTTGAAACAAATGATGCGAAAAAGAAGCGGGAAATTTCAAGAAAATACGAATACCACACAAAAAAATGGAAGGAAAGAAATATGCGCGTAAAAAAAAGCGGCTTAAAGCTCACTCCAACAAACAAGCAGCTCGCTGATTTGCTTGGAATCGGGGAACGCCAAGTTGGAAACTACATAAGAAATGCTGAAAATATTGCAGAAGCAATCAAAGAAGAAATCAACGCGGCGAAAGAAAACTCATAGACTAGAAAAAAAAAATTGAATAAAATCAGAATATGAAAATTTACTTGGCAACTGGAAATAAAAACAAAAAAAAGGAAATGAGCCAGATTCTTGCCGGACACACAATTGCAACTCCGGGAGACGAAGGAATCGACTTCAATCCTGTTGAAAATGGAAGAACTTTTTACGAAAACAGCATTATAAAGGCAAAGACTTTGTACGAAATCGTTCATTGCCCTGTAATCGCGGACGACTCTGGAATTTGTGTAGATGCGCTTGGCGGAATTCCCGGAATATTCTCCGCAAGATACGGCGGCCCGGAATTTCCTGAAGGAAAACCGGACGGCTCAAAAACGCCGCAGGAAATGCAGAACAAATTTCTTATTGAATCCCTGAATTCCGCGCTTGAAAGCGGAACTGTAAAAACAGAAGGATTCAGAAACGGTCCGCGTTCCGCGCATTACACTTGCGCCATGGTTCTTTATCTTGGCGCAGACAGAATTTTTGTTTCCCAGGAAACTATGGAAGGAACTATTGTAAATTCTATTGAAGAAGCGGCTGGAAACGGCGGATTTGGATACGACCCTATCTTCTTTCTGCCTCAGTATGGAAAAACTTCAGCCCAGATTTCCGCGGAAGAAAAAAACGCAATTTCACACAGAGGAAAAGCCACAAGGGCGCTTATCCAGCTTATGAAGACTTTGCCGGATTTCAGCTGAAAAATATTTTTGAATTTTTTATTAAAGTTTTATAACCTAGTTTCCGATAATTGAAACAGAAGTGTTATGACCGCACGGCTTCCACAAGCACGGCTGTCAGATAATTCTGCTGCAAATGAGTGTAGATGTGGCCTTGTAAACATATACACCATTTGCATTTTTCAGGACAGCAAGGATGTTGTCCTTTAAGATTCCAAGGAGGAACAAACTATGGTTATCAACCACAACATGTCGGCAATGTATGCCAATCGTCAGCTGGGAGTCACAGGACTCGGTCTTTCAAAAGATATGGAGAAACTTTCTTCCGGCGAAAGAATCAACCGCGCGGGTGACGACGCTTCAGGACTTGCAGTTTCTGAAAAAATGCGATCACAAATCCGTGGCTTGAACCAGGCATCTCAGAATGCTTCTAATGGTATCAGTTTTATACAGACAACTGAAGGTTATCTGCAGGAAACAACAGATATTATGCAGCGCATCCGCGAACTGGCAGTACAGTCATCAAACGGAATTTACAGCGCGGAAGACAGAATGCAGATTCAGGTTGAAGTTTCTGCTCTTGTTTCTGAAGTAGACAGAATTGCTTCTTCTGCTCAGTTCAACGGCATGAACATGCTTACAGGCCGCTTTGCTCAGGCAACAGGTGAAAATGTTGTAACTGGTTCTATGTGGTTCCACATCGGTTCAAACATGGATCAGAGAATGCAGGTTTTCATCGGAACAATGTCTTCAACAGCATTGGGAATCCGTGAAATCGGCACAGAAACAAAGCTTTCACTTGAAACTCCGGAAGATGCCAACCGTGCAATCGGAACTATCGATGAAGGTCTTAAGAAAATTAACAAACAGCGCGCAGACCTTGGCGCTTACCAGAACCGCATGGAATATGCTGTTCGCGGTCTTAATATTTCTGCAGAAAACCTTCAGGCTTCTGAATCACGTATCCGCGATACTGATATGGCAAGCCAAATGGTAGAGTTCACAAAGAATTCTGTTCTTCAGCAGGCAGGAACTGCTATGTTGGCTCAGGCTAACAATCAGTCACAGAATGTCTTGTCTTTACTAAGATAGTGTAATATAATTGTGTATGGGATTTTTGAATTCCATACACAAATTGTACGGTTTATTCTGCATTACTCTTCTCTTCTAAAACAATCGTACATTATTATGCACTGTTTTAACATGTTTTCAGACATGTTTGTTCTTTGAAAAAGTGCGCTCCATGTTGCTTTGAAACAGCAGGAACAGTAGGTGTGGCAACAAACTTACTGTTTCTGCTGTATGGGTCTGAAACTGAAAAAGGAAGGCGCAAATCCTTTTCAGCCCGCACAAAGCAGAATGCAGAACATGATGTTCTGGATTAATGGCATGGAGGACACAGATATGGTTATTAATCACAATATGAGTTCTTTGTATGCGGATCGTGTACTTGGCATTTCAAATGACGGTATCATGAAAAACATCGAGAAACTCTCTTCAGGTGAAAGAATAAACCGTGCTGGCGATGACGCATCAGGACTTGCTGTTTCTGAAAAAATGCGTTCCCAGATTCGCGGTTTGAATCAGGCTAGCCGAAACATTGAGAATGGTGTTTCATTCATTCAGACAACAGAAGGTTACTTGACTGAAACTACTGATATTCTTCAGCGTGTACGAGAACTTGCGGTTCAGTCTGCAAACGGAATTTACACAGATGAAGACAGAATGCAGATTCAGGTTGAAGTTTCTCAGCTTGTTTCTGAAGTTGACAGAATCGCCAGCCAGGCTCAGTTCAACGGAATGAATATGCTTACAGGTCGATTTGCATCTGATTCTAACGAAGTAATGCAGTTCCAGATTGGAGCAAACATGGATCAGAACACGAGAGTTTTCATTGGAACAATGACAGCTCAGGCTCTTGGTCTTAAGGGTGCGCAGGGTTCTGAAGATGCTGTTACTATAAGTGATCCAGAAGCTGCAAATGCAACTCTTGGAACAGTAGACGCAGCGTTGACAAACATAACAAAACAGCGCGCAGATCTTGGTGCTTACCAGAACCGCTTTGAAATGGCTGCTAAAGGCATAAATATTGCTGCTGAAAATACTCAGGCGGCAGAATCTCGCATCCGCGATACTGACATGGCTTCAGAAATTGTTGAATACACAAAGAACCAGATTCTCACACAGTCTGGAACTGCGATGCTTTCACAGGCAAACAGCCAGTCACAGAATGTTCTTGCACTTTTGAGCTAAAAAATGAAGCTTAATGCCAAAAGATTTCTGGATGTCATCTTTTGACAGGCAAAACGTGAGATGGGAGGGGTGCGCCCCTCTCCCATTTCTTTTTATTCAAGGAGGAAGCCTTATGAATACTATAAGTTCATTTGGACAGACGTTGGCCATGGAAGGCCTGAATTTAAACGCTGTTACTCCGGCAAAAAATATATCGACACAAAAAAACAGCACTATAAATACTCTGAAAACACCAACAGGTGCCGAAGTTGCTGAAAATCTTGTTCAAAGCATGGAAGAAATAAAGGCAGATGCCCAGCAGCTGCAGAATATGTCAGCCCGTGTCATGGGCAGAGAGCTTCAATTCAATGTAAACAAGGAGCTAGGCAGCATTGTCGTAAGAGTCGTAGATCCAAGCACTGATCAAGTTGTAAAGGAGATACCTTCTGAAGAAATTCAAAATTTAAAGATTCGGATTAGGAAAGCTATCGGCGTTCTTTTTGATCAGATTGTTTAAATTTCACTTCAGATTTTTTTATAATTATGGCAGGAATCAACATACCTGGTGTTACAAACCAGTACAATACAAATGAAACAGTTGAAAAACTTATGCAGATTGAGCGGATTCCGCTTACAAGGGAGCAGAAAACGCTTGATTCGTATAAGGCGCAGCAAGATGCCTGGCGTTCTGTAAACAGAAAAATGACAGAACTCCGGGACAGCGTAAAAACTTTGTACTCTTTTGATAATCCTTTCAACAACAAAGTAACATCATCCACAGAAGAATATGCGGTAACTGCTGATGCAACACGAAAAGCCGCCTATGAATCTTTCAAAGTTGATGTAATTCAGCCGGCAACAGCCGACCGTTTCCTGACATCAGAACTAGACGCAGACACTAAAGTTCCAGCCGGAATATACACATACAAGATAAATGACAAAACTGTAACTTTAAGATGGAAAGGCGGCGCCCTGCAGGATTTTTCAAACGCGCTGAACCGACGCGGCGGTGAGCTTCTAAAAACCAGGGTAATCGGAGCTTCAAAAGGAAAAAAAACACTTTCAATTGAATCCCAAAAAACTGGAGCAGAAAACAGACTTGTATTTGAAGACGATGCAAAAACTTTCGCGGAATCAAGCGGAATGATTATCCGGGTAAAACCGAAAACTGTTGAATTCGGAACAAGCAGAAATGACTACAGAAATATACAGCCTGAACCTGCTGAGCAGGAGCGGCTTCCACAAATTTCAGCAGGAAACCTGAAAATTTCAGGCGGAATTATAAACGTTCCTCCCCGCGGCGGATATTCGCTTTCAATTCCGGAAACTGTTCTGGAAACGCCAAACACGCATATTCAATTTACAATTTCAAAGCAGGAAGTTTCAGACATAACAATCGCACTGAACAAACAGGAATCAAAACCTGTATTTCCTGATTCAGGAAGCGCAAGTTTCAAGGATGTTACAATAACCAATTCACCTGTGGACGCAAGCCTGCCTTTCGAGCCGGAAAAAAAGCTTGAACCGGTAGATCCTGTTTCAACAAGCGATGTTTTGTTTGTAAAAATGAAAGATGGAAGCGAAAAACTTATTTCAACGCCGAATTTGCTTTCAGATTCAGAAACAAAAATTGATATTTCTCTTAATGACTACAAGAACATAGATTCAATTGTGCTGAAAAACCGGAACACAGGAATTTCACTTTCTGTTTCATCTGCAGAAGCGCTGAATCCAAGCGAAAATCGCGGATTTGTTCCGCAGCACGCAATTTCTTCAGCAGACGATGCAATCATAAAATATGAAGGAATTACAATAAAAAGACCGACAAACACAATCGATGATGTTGTTCCCGAAGTTACGCTGAATATTTTTGACAAAACAGAAAAAACGGCGACAATTTCCGTAAAGCCGGATGTGGAATCTGCAAAGGAAGCGCTGATAACTTTTGTAGGAAAATACAACCAGTCTGTAGCCGAGCTGAATATTCTTTCGCAGAACAAGCCGGAAATAATTGAAGAGCTGGACTACCTTACCTCTGATGAAAAAAAGGAACAGCAGGAAAAGCTTGGAATGTTCAACACAGACTCTTCTTTAACAAGCCTGAAATCAGCGCTGCAGACAACAACTGCGGCAAACTATAAATTCAGCGAAGATGCAAAAATCACAATGCTTTCACAGATTGGAATTGCAACGAACGCAACAAATTACTCAGGCTACACGCCAAGCAAGCTCCGCGGATATCTTGAAATTGACGAAAAAAAACTTGACTCAGAACTGGAAAAACATCTTGAAGACGTAAAAAATATGTTCGGATATGATTCAGACGGAGATTTAATAATCGACTCAGGAATCGGATTCAAGCTTGACAAGCAGCTCACAGCTTATGTTCAGTCCGGCGGAGTTTTTGCAATGAAAACTTCTGCGCTTGACTCAAGAATAAAATCTTCTGAACAAAAAATAGCGCGCCTTGAAACCCAGATGGACGACAAGGAAGCCGAGCTCAAGAACAAATACGGCCAGATGGAAGGCGCATTGAACAGCCTTGAGTCTCAGCAAAACACAATAAAAAATTTTTCCAACTCAGGAAACAGCAATAGATAACAATTGAAGGCGGCAAAAATGGATTTTTATATTAACGACGAAAAAATTGACATCACTCTGGAAGAAGAAAAAACTGTAGGCGATGTGCTGAAATCGTTTGAAATAACTTGCGAGCAGAACGATACTGCTGTAATAGGAATAAAAATTGACGGAAATCAAATTACGGCGGAAACTTTTGATGAATATGCAAAGAAAACTCTTGAAAGCAGCATGAAATTTGAATTCAACATTGTAACAAAACAGAACATAAAAGATGCGTTCAAGAATCTTTCCATGCTTTTCAAGCAGCTTTCTGAAAAAATGCAGACTATTCCGGTTGAACTGCAGAGCGGAAAAGCAAAAGAAGCGAACGAGTCAATTCTGACTCTTGCCGACAGCATCGATGAATTCTGCCACATCGCAACCCTTGCCTCGCTTTTTCAGGACTACACAGAAGTTAAAATCGACGGAAAGCCTTTCTCGGAATTCTTCAAGGAATTTTCACCAGTGCTTTCAGATTTTGAAGATGCGCTAAAAAACAACGACACTGTCAGCGTTGGCGATCTTGCCGAGTACGAAATCTGCCCTCGCCTAGTTTCAATCGCGGACACATTGGAAGGTTTGGCATGAATTTAGATTTTCAAGCTGGAAATTCGCCGCTTGCCGCGCGTATGAATCCGGCAATCTATGTTGTCCTGATATTCGCTCTGGCAATATCAGGAATTCTAGGAATTGTCTTTTTTATTCTGAAGAAACGCAAGCAGGCTGAAGAAACTCCGGAATGGATTGAAGCCCAGGCAAAAAGAAAAACAAAACGAAAAGATGTTGAAGTCTTTTCAGAAAAATACAAGTTGAAGCCCGATGAAGAAAATTTTCTGTGGAAAATGTGCAGAAAATACGAAATTCCCAATATTCTTTTTGCTGTAAAAAAATTCAGTTCAATAGAACCTTATTTTGAAAAATATTACAGCCAGAACAAAAACACCAGCCAGGCAGACATAAACCTTATGTTCAGACTTGAATTCAAGCTTGAAAGAATTTTCGCGGCATCGGTTGTAATTTCATCAACAAAAATGATTGCAAAAAACTCAAAAATCAGCGAAATTTTCCCGGACGGCACAAAAACTGATTTTTTTGTATACGAAAACACAAAAGACTATCTTTCAATAAAAATCACAAATGAATTTTTTGAATCTCCGGACAAGCCTGAAAACCTTGCAAAAGTCGCGTTCACATTCCGCACAGAAGCCGGAATGCAGTACGCCTTTGTCTCAAGAATTCTTCGCTATGAAACAGATGCAAACGGCTGCCAGATGATTGTTTCCCACAGCAGCGACTTAATCACAAAGCAACAGCGCCATTTCAAGCGAATCAACGTAAATGAAAAATGCAAATTTTCTTCCATAAAAATAGAAACAACCAAAAAATCTGAAAAAAAACTGGTGCCCGCGGAAAAAAAATACGAATGTATGCTGACAAATATTTCCGGCGGAGGCTGCTGCATTTCCACAACTCTTCCTATAAAAGAAAACCAGATGACATACATTGAAATAAGCCTTGCGGACGGAGAATACGGAGTTTTCGGAACAATCGTAAAAACAAGAAAATCAAAAACACAGGGAATTTTCAATCTTCATATAAAATTTTGCAATATATCAGTTGAAGTGCAGAATAAAATTCTTGCTAAAGTCTATGGATATAATTAAAATAAGATAAATGAGAATTCTAGATTTAAAAAATTTATTCAGAGAAGAAGGTTACATTTATTACCGGCGAAATTTTTCCGGAACCGCTGATGTTGAAATTCCAGGTCAGACATTGGAAACCGATGTGGATTTCTGCATTGAAACCGACCCGCTTGGAAAAAAAAGTGTTGATATTCAATTCAAAAAACCGATAAATTTCAACTATCCGATTCTTCCCATAAAAAAAGCTCTGAAAGATTATATTTTGAAGCAGGATTCAGAAGGAAAACTTCCATGATTACATTTACAACAACTTCCGCGGATGAAACTATCTCGCTTGGGAAAAAAATAGGCTCGCTTCTGCAGAAAGGCGATATTATCGCAATGCAGGGAACGCTCGCCGCAGGAAAAACAACCATAACCAAGGGAATTGCCCAGGCTTTAGGCGTGAAGGACACTATAACAAGCCCGACTTTCTGTCTTATCAGCGAATATGAAGGAAAAATGCCTCTTTACCACATGGATGTGTACCGGCTTGACGGAGCAGAAGATTTTGCAAACCTGGGAACAGAAGATATGCTTTACGGTGAAGGAGTCTCCATTATCGAATGGAGCGAAAAAATAATGGAAGAGCTTCCAAAAAAAACAATAGTACTAAAAATCGAGCCTCATGAAGACGGAACACGAACAATAACAATTGAAAACTGGCCGCATGGAGAAATAAAATGAACGGACTTGCAATCGATTCTGCAATCACAAAAATTACAATTTCTGCAAAAAACGATTCCCACACAACAACCGCTGTATTCAACATCGGAATGAAACAGTCAGAAACGCTTCTGCTGGCTATTCAATATGTTCTTGAAAAAGTTGAGCTGAAGCCTGAAAACCTTGACTATATAAGCATTTCAAACGGACCTGGCTCGTTCACAGGTCTTAGGCTGGGATTTTCCGCTGCAAAAGCAATTGAAATGGCGACAAACGCGAAGCTTTACGGAATAAATACGCTGGATGCATACGCCGAGCCGTTCAAGGATTTTCCGTATGCAGTTTTAAGCTGCATTGATGCAAAAAAAGACCGTTTTTATGCAAAAGCGTTTCTCAATTCAAAAGAAATTCTTCCAGAAGGCGACTACACTCCGGAAGAAATCGCAGATTTTCTGAAAAACCTAAGCCAGGCAGAAAACGTTTTAATATGCGGAAGCGATGCGCATTTGCTTGCAGAACAGCTGAAACCATTCTCTGAAAAAAAATTCCTTCCACAGAACTTCAATATAAACGCGGGCGAAATTCTTCTTTCAATGGCAGAAGCAAAAATTGCCGCAGATGAAAAGCCTCTGAACGATTACGACGGTCCTTTCTATCTAAGAGCAAGCGAAGCGGAAGTAAAAAAGCAATCTTTATAAGAATACAAGTCAAAAAAGCATACAGCCGTCAATTTTTTGTAACATTTATAAAAAATTGACGGCTATTTTATTTTACTATAGAAAAGCTTGAGTTAAAATAAAAAATCTCTGGAAAACCAGAGATTTTTTATTATTTTTTGAGTGAGCCATGCAAGGATCGAACTTGCGACCCACAGATTAAGAGTCTGTTGCTCTACCAGCTGAGCTAATGGCCCAAAAAATAAATTATGCGTCCGACAGGATTCGAACCTGCTACCGCCGGATTCGAAGTCCGGAACTCTATCCAGATGAGCTACGGGCGCAACTAGAATCGGGTGCCTGATGGGGCTCGAACCCACGACAACCAGATCCACAATCTGGCGCTCTACCGCTGAACTACAGGCACCATTTCTGACGTGATGTAAATATATAATATTGCTAAAATTTAGTCAATATTAAATTCCATAAAAATTAAAAAAAAATCATTTTTTTTAATTTTTCAAAATTTTAGAAATCGTGCTTACAACATCATTGTTCACAATTGATGCGGCTGTATTTTCATTCTTAATCGCATTAAAAACTTCCTGCCTAAAAACTTTTACGTCTTTCGGCGCTTCAACACCAATCTTCACCTGGTCGCCTTTTACATCAATAATTGTAATCGTGATGTTGTCACCGATTTTTATCTGCTGATCAGTTTTTCGGGAAAGAATAAGCATATCATTCCCCCTTCTTTTTCAAAGCTTTTACAATATCAAATTTTGTTGTCCAGCGGCTGTCATTTAAAACAACTTGAAGACATTTCCGGTTTTTCTTGTTGATGACAATCGGACCAAGAAAATTCGCTGTTATTTCGGAACCGTCTTTTGGAATTGTAATAAGCGTCATGATAATTATGTCTTCCGCAGATTCAACACCTATGTTTTTCAAGGATGAATCATCTATATCAGCTTCATATTCGCTGCAGATAAGAAACGGATCCACCATCAAAAAGGCAAGCCCGCTTTCTTCAATAGACTGAAGCCATATAAACGGCTCATATTCTGAATCAATCAGCGCGAATTTTTTAAATTTTTCAAAGCCCAAAAGACCTTCCGGGAAAGTCACAAGTTGCTTTTCTTCAACATTAACAATTCCGTTTACTTTTGTTTTTACTTCCATGCGTTTATAAACCTCGTTGCTTTTGCTTCAACAAACTGACTATCTCATATAGTTCAGCAAAGTGCTGCTGTACATTTTTCCTGCATTGCTGAGCGTTGCCTGGTAAGTGTAGTCGAGCATTTTCAAATCCGTGATTGCCTTTGTGTAATCAAGATCGCCTTCACGGCTTACCTGCTGTGTTACATTCAGCGCTGTGCTTGAATTTCTAAGAGCATTGTTCTGAGCTCGCTCATACGCTGAGCCGGATTTTGCAACACGTGTTACAAGAGAATCAATTCCTTTGTCGAGCGAACCAAGAATTCTTCCGCCAACGCTTTCAGTATCGCCTTTTAAAAGCGCGTCCCTGAATGCAATCACAACATCGAACATAGAGCCGCCTGAAACCTTAACGCTGTTTCCAAAATTGTAAGGAGGCTTCTGGCTTGAATCTTTCACAATTCCAAGCTCGTTCAGCACATTTCCGCTCACATCCTGAATCCAGAGCTGCCGCGCATCAGTTGTTTCAAAGTTCAGGCCGTTTGAAACAGGATCAATGCTAGCCCGCACAGCCGCGCCTGAATCATTTATTTTCGCCGCCAAGGCATAGACATTATCGCCGGCATTTATATTTATTTTCACACCGTCAACGCTTATAACGCTGTCTGAAGCCGCCTGCCACGCGCTTGCATCGCGTCCGCCGAAAATCTGCTGCTGCTCAGCCCAGAATGCACGGTTTCCAGCATTGTCAACATCAAGATATTTATTTTCGTCAACTTCAACTTTGTTTGTGTCAATATTTCCATTGTAGCGAACGCTTTCAATGAGCGGCACTCCGCTTCCCTGCACATTTCCCATTTCAACTTCAAAAGGAACCGCTTTTGTATTCGTTCCGCCAAACAAGGCATTTCCGTCGCTGGAAATAGCATTCGCGTTCTGAACAAGCTCCTTCAGAAGCTCGTCAACTTCAACGGCCATATTAGCCATATCTTCTTTTGTATAAATTCCGTTTGCGCCGGTCACAGCAAGTTCGCGGACACGATGCATAATTTCCAGGGAATTGTTCATGTAGCCTTCACGCAGCGCAAACTCGTCTGTCAAGGTTTTTGCATTTTTTTCAAAATTGTTCACGCGGGCCAAATAAGACTGGTAGCGGACAAGATGCCCCGCAGAAACAGGATCATCGCGCAGCTGCTGAATTCGTTTCTGGCTGCCAATCTGGTTGTTCGCGGAATTCAACCTGCTTTCCTGAAGCCGAAGAGCCGACTGAGTATCAATATTATTCATCGCAGAACTGATTCTATGCATATTTCACCTCGCTGATTCTATTAGAAAAAATTAAACGCCAAGCCTGTTTATTACAGTATCGATAAGACTATCCCAAACCGTTACAAATTTTGCGGCGGCATTATATCCATGCTGAAATTTCAGTATGTCAGAAAGCTCCTCATCGATATTCACACCACTTATGCTGTCGCGCATCGCGCGGAGATCATTCATCACCGCCATGTGGCTGTTCAGATTGTTTTCCGCCTGCTCGCCTTTCAAGCCGACATTTGTGACAGAATCCGCAAAATAATCATCCAAAGTGCGCTCATGTCCAATCATGACTTTTGTATTTCTGATTGAAGCAATTTCAACCGCCGCGCGTCCGTCTCCAGCGTTCACATTGCCTGAGTCATCACGGAAAGCAGCCGCAACGCTTTTCACATCATTTTTTATCACATTATTTACTTCAATATATCCAGCCGGATTCAAAACAGGACTTACCGCAAACTGCGCACCTGCAAGAGAATTCACAGCATCCGCCTGCGCATAGTCATAAGCGCCAGCCTCGCCGCTCTCAGCAAGAATTCCAGAGTAGCCAGTAAGGAAAAAGCCCGAATCTTCAACATGGCGTATAACAAAATCCGGATTTTCCATATTCTGGGCAGTTGTTCCCTTCAAAACAAGATTGCTGTTCCGGTCCAGATACGCTTTTACTTCACCATTTGAATCATTTATGCGGTTCACAATAGTTTCAACTGTGTCAGTAGGATGGTAAGCAACCTGGACATTTCCAGACGGACCGCTGAAAGTCATAACGCCTTCAAATCCAATCTGCTCCTGCGGATTAAGTTTTGTAGTTCCAGTAAAGCGGAAAATATAACTGTGGTCAAAATTTCCGTCGCCGTCGCGGTCAAAATTTCCGTTCACATTCTCAACAAATGAATGCTGAGTAAAAAAATCAAGTCCAGTCACATTGTTCGCGCCGTACGCATTGCGATGCACATCATTCACAAGGTCTGAAAAATTCATCGCCATAGTGTTCAACGACTGAATTTCATTCCGCACATCCACATCGCGAAGCTCAACCAGCGCCCCCAAAGTTCCCCCTGAAACAGACGCATCTTCCCGCGTGTCCGCCCAGACCAGCTTGTCATATCCATTGTTGTCCGTAAGGGAAACAAGCTCAAAATTCCGCGCAACGCCGCCCTGAACAAGCACACGCCCGTCAAGGTGAACCATAAACTCATCAGAATCCCGCTGGTCGGTCGTAATATTCACCAGCTTAGAAAGCTTGTCAACAAGCAAATCCCTGCGGTCAAGCAAGTCGTTCGGATTATCGCCCATTCCGCGTGAACGGACAATTTCAGAATTCAAAGCGGCAATCTGGTTCGCATACGAATTCACCTGCTTCACAGTTGAATCAATATCTGAATTAATCAGCGAGCCGACTCCCATAAGATTTTCCCATTTGGACTTTATGGAATCCGCAAAAGACTCACCGCGGGAAACAACAGCCTGCCTGGCCGCGTGGCTTTCCGGATTTACAGAAAGCTCCTGCCAGCTTTCCCAGAATTTATCCATGTTTGAACGCACGCTGACTTCATCAGGCTCATTGTAAATCTGCTCAATCATCGTGTAATACTTGCTTCTAGTGTCCCAGTAAGACTCCTGGTTCTGCTGAGCCGTAATCCGCTGGTCAAGCATTTCGTCCCTAACACGGTTTATGCTCTGGACATCAATTCCCTGACCAATCATTCCGGCACGTTCAGCGCGCTCAAGATCAGGCTTGTAAAGAGGATCAAATTCTTTCATCTGAACCCGCTGGCGCGAATATCCTTCAGTATTTGCATTTGAAATATTATGTCCGGCCGTGCTGATTGCATCAGTATGAGCCATAATGCTCCGCTTTCCCAATTCAATTCCAGAAAATGTAGATCCCATAATTCGCCTCTATCTCTTTTGCTTGCAATATTCAAAACTAAAACAAAGTGTTCACAACAACACTGTCCGGCTGCTTCTGAACAAAAACACCGCTTCTTCCGTAAACTTTATTTCTGCTCTGCGGAAGCGCCGTGTCAATAATTTTCCGCACAAAATTCCGCGTGATATTTATAAAATCGCCAAGAGCCTTGTTTTCAGCCCGGCAACGAACAAGTTTTCCGCGCACCTTGGCAAGAAGCTCAGCGTTTTCCTTTTCAAAGCCCGCATTTTCCGCATACTTCGCAGCTTCTTCCCGCTCCGCGTCAAGACGGTTGAACCTATCCATCTCCAAATTAATATCAGAGACAACCTTCATCAAATCCGTCCAGTTTTTTGCATTCACCGCAGCCCTAAGCTCGCCCTGAGAAGAAATCACTTCCGAAAGCACAGCATCTTCCTGCAGCAAAATATCTCTGTAAGAATTTTTTGAATCAGCCATAAGTTCCTCCATCTAAAAAACTTTTTTTCTCATTTCATTATCGGAACAAAAAAAAGCGACTTTATAAAAAACTCAAATTTTCATTATTTTTTACGGGGGTTTCCTTCAATTCGCATCCGGCGCGCCGGAAGCTCATTTCAGGCCGCTACGTTCCGGGTTCCACTCGCCGTTCATTGCTCCATTTCATTCCGCAACGCGCCAAAGGCGCGCCCTGCACATCGCTAACCCGTTCCAGACAAAACAGCTGCCCACGAATTGAAAAATATCCTTTTTTTTACTACGATAATCTAAAAAACAGAAACAGGATTTTTCAATGGACGAAATTTCAGACATAAAATCTTTTGCAAAAAAAGCTTATCTTCCAATAATCCAGGACGGCGGATTAAAATTCATGTGCGAATACATAAAAAAACATGACATAAAAAATATTCTTGAAATTGGAACGGCAATCGCATACTCAGCGATAAATTTCGCAAGGGCAAAAGAAAATGTGCATGTAACAACCATTGAATACGACCTGGACAGACACATCCAGGCAAAGCAAAATGTAAGCGACTGCGGGCTTTCTGAAAAAATAACGCTTGTTTACGGCGACGCGCTCGAATGGGAAACCGAGCAAAAATTCGACCTGATTTTTATTGACGCGGCAAAAGCCCAGTACATCCGCTTCTTTGAAAAATTCAAGGAAAATCTTGCCGAAAACGGCGTGATAATGACCGACAACCTTAAATTCCACGGAATGGTAGACGACTTAAACCTTACGCACAATTACAGCACAAAAAAACTAGTGAAAAAAATAATAAAATATATTGATTTTTTAAAGGCAAACACAGAATTCCACACCGACTTCTATGACGACGGCGATGGAATTTCTGTAAGCTTCAGGAACCGCTGAAATTATTTACGGATTTCAATTCCGTCAAGAACTCCGTTGTACGGCGTTCCTTTCAGTGAAAAAATAAGCTCGCCAGCCTCGTTTTCAATGATTTCGAGTTTTGTAGGAATCCAGTTTCCGTCAACCTTGACTTCAAATTCATCTCCAAAACCAAGAAAATCAACGAATTTCATATTTTCTTCATCAACAATGCAGAATTTCGCCTCTGACTCGCTAAATTTTATTGTTCCCTGAACCATTTTTTGCCCCAAAATTATTTTACAATTCGCTGAATATAATCATAAAGCATATCAACAGAGCCATCTATTCCAAGCCTTGAGGAATTCACGCTCAAATCATAAGTTCTGGCGTCGCCCCAGCGCTGCTTGCAAAAATGATCATGATATGCAATTCTGTTTTTATCGTGGCGCAGAATTGTTTTTTCAGCAAGTTTTTTATCCATTCCGCGCTTTTCAATTACGCGCTTCACTTTTTCATCCCAGTCGGCGCTTACAAATATTTTCAGCACACAGATATCCGGCATTTCATCAAAAAGCTCGTCCGAGCAGCGCCCGATTACAACAAAAGAATCGCCGTCAGCCGCCTTCGACTTTAAAAGCGCGAACTGAAGCTCCGCAATATTTTCAGCAGGACTGTTTGAATATCCGCGCACGCTTCGGCTCAAAAAGAAATGCCTTGGCTTTTCATCGTATGCGGAAAGCTCAGAAACATCCGACCCGCTGTTTTTTGCAACTTCGTCCAAAAGATTTCTATCATAGAACGGAAGCTCCAGTTTTTCAGCCAGCTTTCTTCCTATTTCGTGTCCGCCGCTGCCGTATTCACGGCTTATTGAAATAATAATCTGTTTTCCCATATAAGTACCCCTCGAATGAAATCAGATACATTATAACACCACTAAAGGTATCTGACAAAAACAAAAATTGTACTTATAAGCAGAACTGCAACGGTTATAGGAGCGGAAAGCCTGCAGTATTTTCCCCAGCCGACCGGATGACCAGCCTTAGCCGCAACTGAAGTTCCTACAACGTTTGCGGAAGCCCCTATTGGTGTTGCCGAGCCGCCGATATCAGTTCCGATTGCAAGAGACCACGCCATTGTCGGCAAGAAATTCGCGCCTGTAACAGCAGCCAAATTCTGGATAACAGGAACAACTGTAGCCGCAAAAGGAATATTGTCTATAAATGCGGATGCAACAGCAGAAACCCAGATGATAATCGCAACCATGCAATAAAGATTTCCGCCGGAAACTTTCTCAATAAATTTCGCAATAAGCTCAAGAATATGAGTCTGTTCAAGACCGCCTACAACAATAAAAAGCCCCACGAAGAAAAGAAGCGTCTGGTAATCAACGCGGCTCAGAATTTCTTTTATGTGTTTTGCAGAGGCAATAAGAGTAACCAGGCCAATTCCGACTCCAATTGTCGCCACAGAAAGATGCGTGCTCGAATGTGTAACCAGAAGAATTACAGCCACAAGGAAAATTCCGCAGCTTACACCAAAGCCAGTTTTGTCCGTAATCGCTGATTCAGGCGAAAGAAACGAAGAAACATCAATTCCTTCCGCAACAACTGAATACTGCTTTCTGCACATGAAATAAAAGTAAATAACCGTGAACAAAAGGCACAGAAGCGCAATCAGCCCAGTATTCATCAGAAAGTCCGCAAAGGAATATCCAAGGGAAGTTCCAATTATGATATTCGGCGGATCACCGCACATTGTAGCAGAACCGCCAAGATTCGCGCAGAAAACTTCAGCGAGAATCATTGAAACCGGATTGAATTTAAGAAGCCGGGAAAGCTCGACAGAAACTGCAGCCAGAAACAAAATAACCGTAATTGAATCAATGAACATCGCAAGGACGAACGACATAAGCATGAAAGCCACAAAAATTGAAGTGACTTTATAATGAACAGCCTTCGCCAGCCTCATGCAGAGCCATCTGAAAAATCCGACGCGCGCCATTCCTTCAACCATAACCATCATTCCGGCAATAAACAGAATTGTAGCCCAGTTTATTCCTTTTGACTCAGACTCGCCCACGCTGTACCAGAAACCAAGCGTAAAAATGCCGCTTATGTTCAAAGTTTCCTTCACAGCGGAAAGGGGCTTGTACGTACCGTTGAAAAAATGGTTGTCAACATTCATTCCAAGTCCGAACACCAGAAGCAACGTCAGCGCGCCGCAAACCAAAGTAACATACTGCCGAGGAAACCAGTCAGCAATAATCAATAGAAACATCACAAGAAAAATTGCAACAACAATTATTTGCGCCACCATAATAAAGCCCCTGAATAATTATTATACTGCTGTTATTTTATTATTTTAGCAAAAGCGATTCAATAGTTTTGAAATATGCGTTTTCACAAAACATTGCGCAAAATATTGCGGCGCAGACAAAAATTTCCAACAGAAAATTTCCAGCTCACATTCTAGTCCACTTTTTCCCGTCAAATTCAAAAACAACCGCCTGGCAGTTCTTCAAAAGCCCCTTTCCCCAGAAATTCGCCTTGGAATTTCCTTCAAGATAGCAAATAATCGCGCTGTCCAAAGCGCCGTGCGCAACAATCATCAGTCTTTCAGCAGTTCCAAACTGAGGCTCAACAACCTTCTGAACAAAATCCTTTGTACGCGCCATAACCTGCTCAAAAGTCTCGCCGCGCGGAGGCGGAACATAGTTTTCAGTGTCATTGAAAAAAGCGCTGTACGGATTTTCCGGGTCGTTCCAAACACGCCATGAATCACCCTCGCCTTCACCGAAACTTATTTCAACAAGCCGGTCATCGCGGATTATCGGAATATTCCTGTGCCCGCGGATAAGGCAGGCCGTTTCATACGCCCTTATCAGCGGAGAAGAATAGATTTTGTCAAACTTTACATTTTCAAGAGCGCGGCCAAGATTCCCAGCCGCTTCCCGTCCGTTTTCGTTAAGCTCAATGTCAGTCCGCCCCTGAAGCTTTCCTTCCTTGTTCCAAACTGTCTGGCCATGACGCACCAAATAAAGTTCCACCTCAAAGTTCCTTCACAGTTTCAGAAAGATTTTTCCTAAGAAAATGCCTTTTGCTAGGAACGCTGCCATCCGCCTCGTAGCCAATATCCAGAAGGCACACAACATGAAGATTTTCAGGCAGCCCAAAAGCATCAATTATTTTCCTTGAGTCAAAGCCTCTTGCCCAAAGCGTTCCAAGACCAAGCTCAACCGCCTGGTACATCATCGCCGAAACAACAATCGCCGCGTCAACTTCGCCGCCGTCATAGTTTTCATACACGGTGTCCGCAGGATTTTTATAGCTTTCAGCTTCATCATAGCAAACAAGAAGAACAACCGGAGCGTTGTAGCTCATCGGAGTTGCCGCGCGGATTTTTTCAATTGATTCCGCAGATTTCAACACAAAAATTCTCTGGGACTGGCAGTTTTTCGCAGTAGGAGAAATCCGCCCCGCCTCAAGAATTTTCAAAAGCTTTTCATCCTCGACTTTTCTTGATGAAAAATTCCTAACTGAATACCGTTTTTTGCAAAGCTCAAGAAATTCCATAAAAAAATCCTCACTTAAAGAAATAACTTTAAATATTTTATTGATTCCAGAAATAAATTCAAGCAAAGAAAATAAGAAAAATCCATTCATTCACTTGACAATTTTTTGCAAATTGTATAAAGTTCTAGACATCGTCGAAAACAAATCTAGCGAAAGTGGTGAAATTGGCAGACACGCTAGACTTAGGATCTAGTGCTTCGGCGTGAGGGTTCAAGTCCCTCCTTTCGCACGATTCTTTTTGCGGAAATAGCTCAGTGGTAGAGCGCCACCTTGCCAAGGTGGATGTCGCGGGTCCGACTCCCGTTTTCCGCTCTAAAAGCTTAAATGGCCGGAAAAGCGCCAGATTTGCGGAAATAGCTCAGTGGTAGAGCGCCACCTTGCCAAGGTGGATGTCGCGGGTCCGACTCCCGTTTTCCGCTCTAAATTTAAAAGCGATTCAGGGCGACTGAATCGCTTTTTTGTTATATTGAGCCGCTTTCAAAATATCAACTTGAAAAGCAGTTTATTTCAATTTTAAGGAGCAAAAAGTGAAACTCACAACAGAATTCACTAGTCTTGAAAAATCAGCTGTTAAACTGACAGTAACAATCGAAAAGAAAGATGTTCAGGAATCTTACAATGAAGTTTTGGCAAAATATACTAAGAATGCGCAGATTCCTGGTTTCCGAAAAGGACACGTACCGGCAAATATCCTTGAACGAAAGTTTGGCGAAGGAATCAAGGCTGATGCTCTTAGCGAGCTCATTGACAAATCGCTCAATGAAATTTTTGAAAAAGAAACAGAGAACCGACCTCTTCCTTACCAGCAGCCGGTAATGGAAAAAGTTCCAGAGCTGGATGTTTCAAAAGATCTTACATACACAGTAACTTACGATGTTTTCCCTAAAGTTGAAGTAAAGAATTTCAGCGGAATCACAATCAAGGAGCCTCAGGTTTCAATCACTGACAAAGACCTTGAAAACGAGCTTAAAGCAATCCAGGAGCGAAATGCTGTTGTAATCGACAAGAAATCTGACGAAGCCGCTGAAAAAGACAACATTGTAACAGTTGACTACGAAGAGGAAAACGGCGAAAAACGCAATGGCTATGTATTCACAATCGGCGCAGGCGATGATGTTTACGGAATTGACGAGCAAGTTACAGGAATGAAGAAGGATGAAACAAAGGAATTTGAAAAGGATTCCAAGAAAATCAAAGTTACTGTAAAAGCTGTCAAAGCAAGGAATCTTCCGGCGCTTGATGATGATTTAGCTCAGGATGTAAGCGAAAAATTCAAGACGTTTGACGACTTGAAGAAAGATATTTCCCGAAACATGGAAGTTGCAAAAAACAGAAAGATTTCAGAAATCAAGTCTCAGTCTTTGCTTGAGCAGCTTGTTGAAAAAAATCCGTTTGAAATCCCAGCTTCTATGCTTGCCGCTGAGCTTGACGGCCGCTGGCGCATGATGGCACAGCAGTTCCAGACAACACCGGAGCAGCTTGAAAAGATGGTTGTTTCATCAGGACAGACAAAAGAAGCTATGCTCAAGGAATGGACTGGAGACAGCGAGAAAATGCTGAAGAGCCGCATTATTGTGGATTCTCTTATCAAGGCAAAAAATATTTCTGTAACTCCAGAGGAAATCGAGGAGCAATACAAGAAAATTGCCGATGAAGGCGGAATGGACATTGAGGAAGTAAAAAAACATTACTCAGATCCTCGCTCAAAAGAATGGCTCATCGATGACACAAAAGAGCAGAAGCTCTACGAAGAGCTCTACAAAGAAGTCAAAGTTGCAAAAGGCGACAAGACATCTTTTGCTGACTTGTTTGCAGCAAAATAAAATCAGCTAAAAAAATCAAAAGGAATGTACTTTCCGTACATTCCTTTTTTTTGACTTACAGACAAAATTTCACTATATTTAAAGCATAGCGAAAAACAATCAAGTTTTTCAAAATCCCTTAGGACGAAAGGATTAAAAATGAACGAACAGATGAATACTTTAGTTCCATACGTAGTTGAACGCAGCGGAAACGGCGAAAGATCCTATGACATTTTCTCGCGGCTTTTGAAAGAGCGCATTATTTTTATTGACGGAGAAATCAACGATGCCACAGCTGACCTTGTAGTTGCCCAGATTCTTTTTCTAGAATCAGAAAATTCAGAAAAAGACATAAGCATCTATATAAATTCTCCAGGCGGTTCCGTAACAGCCGGCCTTGCAATTTATGACACCATGCAGTATGTAAAATGTCCGATTCAAACAATCTGCCTTGGGCAAGCCGCCAGCATGGGAGCATTTCTTCTTGCAGGAGGAACAAAGGGAAAACGGTACACACTTCCGTCTGCAAGAGTAATGATTCATCAGCCGTGGGGCGGAGTTGAAGGCCAGGAATCAGACATTGCAATTCATGCAAAGGAAATTTTGCGTCTGAAGAAACTTACAATCGAGCACTTTGCAGAACAGACTGGCAAACCTTATGATGAAGTTGCAAAAGATATGGAAAGAGACTATTTCATGAGCGCAAAAGAAGCGCTTGAATACGGAATTGTTGACAACGTAATGGAAAAGAGGAAAAAGTAATGAGAATATTTGGAAGCGATGCCCGCTACTGTTCTTTTTGCGGCAAACCACAAGATTCTTCAAGACATCTTGTATCAGGACCTTCTGGAAACATAAACATCTGCAACAACTGCATAGCTGTATGCCAGGAAATTCTGCGGCAGGAAGAGGATTCTGTCACACCGATAAATCTTACCGAAGTTCCAACGCCAAAAGAATTCAAGGAATATCTTGACCAGTATGTAATTGGCCAGGACGAAGCGAAAAAAGTTCTTTCAGTGGCTGTATACAACCATTACAAACGAATGTCCATTCCGAAGCTGGAACAAAAAACAGGCGATGTAAAAATTGAAAAATCAAACATTCTTTTAATCGGCCCGACCGGCTCAGGAAAAACTCTTCTTGCAAAAACTTTGGCGGAAAAACTGAAAGTTCCGTTTGCAATTGCGGATGCCACAACGCTAACAGAAGCCGGATATGTAGGCGAAGATGTTGAAAATGTACTTCTGAAGCTTATAAATGCGGCCGACGGAGACATTGCCGCGGCAGAGCGTGGAATTATATTTATCGATGAAATTGATAAAATTGCAAGAAAGAGCGAGAACACTTCGATCACGCGTGATGTTTCAGGAGAAGGTGTTCAGCAGGCTCTTCTGAAAATTATTGAGGGAACAACAGCCAGCGTTCCTCCTCAGGGCGGAAGAAAACATCCTAATCAGGAAATGCTTCAAATTGACACAACAAATATTCTTTTCATTCTTGGCGGAGCTTTTGTTGGTCTTGACAAAATTATTGAGCAAAGAACAGCGGAACATTCAATGGGATTCGGCTCAAACGTAGGAGAACTTTCACCGGAACAGCAACGCGAGCTTCTAAGCCTTTGCACACCGGACGATCTTGTGAAATTTGGAATTATTCCTGAATTAATCGGCCGTATGCCTATGACAGTGGCTCTGAAGGAACTCACAAAGGATGATCTTGTGAATATTCTTACAGAACCGAAAAATGCAATCACGAAACAGCTCAAGGCTTCTTTTGCAATGGATGACATGGATATTGAATTCACACATGATGCAATCGAGGCAATAGCTGACGAAGCAATCAGGCAGAAAACTGGGGCACGAGGACTTCGCTCGATTGTAGAAAAATGTCTTACAAACACAATGTATGAAGTTCCTAGCATAAAAGGACACAAGACATTGAATATCACTAAGGAAATTATTGAATCGGACGGAAAATACGATTTGATGAAATTCCTGAAAGTTGAGCCGGAAGAACAGAAAAAACTCAACGCATAACAAAAAAGGCTGGATTTTTTCCAGCCTTTTTCTTTCTTATCATAAAACTATTTTGAATTCACAAGATTTTTCGCGACTTCAACAGTCTGCTTTATAGTGTTTTCCCAGTTGAATTTTGAAGACCATTCCAGACCGCGTTTCACAAGGTTTTCACGGAGTTTTTTGTCCGTTGCAAGTTTTTCAAGAGTGCAGGCAATATCAACAATATTATCAGCATCGAAATAAACTGCGGCATCTCCGCCAATTTCCGGCAAGGCGCACGCATTTGAACAGCCGACAGGAATTCCAGTTGCCATGGCCTCAAGAACGGGAAGCCCCACTCCTTCACATGCAGAAGGAAAAATCAAAGCCTCCGCGCCTGCGTAAAGCTGAGGAAAACTTTCGTGCGGAAAATAACCAGTAAGAAAAATGTCAGACGCAAACTCCGAGCTGAAAGCCTCTTTATGAACTTCTGATGAATACGGACCGTCGCTGCCGGCAATAACAAGCCTGTGCGGAAGCCCGGTATTTTTCTTGAACAAAGAAAAAGCTTTTATCAGCTCGATATGCTTCTTTTCTGCTCCAGAAAGCCTTGAACCATAAATAAAATACGGCTTCTTTATAGCAAAAGGCTTCACATCAACAACATCATCAGAAACATCAATCTGCGGATAAAACAGCTTGTGGTCAATTCCGTTGTAAACAACCTCAATTTTTGACTTTTCAATTCCATGAGAAACAAGATCATCGCGGATATAGCAGCTTGCAGCAATAATTTTTTGAACTTTTAAAAGACCGCGCTTTATCTGAAGCTTTTGAATCCAGTCCTTTTTTCCTTCTACCAGACCAGAAAGGACAGTATTCACAACCGCAACTCCAGGCGTTCTAAAGCTAATCGGAAGAACTTTTTCAGGAGCTTCGTAAAACACAACATCATATTTTCTTGAAGAAATAAATTTTCCGGCGTTTGTAAAATGCCAAAAACGTTCCGCGCTTAAACTTTCACCAACAGAAACAGCTTCAAATGGGATTTCCTTCCCTGAATTATATGTAAAACGATCAAGTTCTGAACCAAAAAGTTCGAATTCAATTCCTTCAGTTTTAGAAAGATTTGAAATGAACGAAAGAAGATAGGTTCCCAAACCAGATCTCGCATGGTCGCAGCCAAAGGTATCAATGCCAATCTTCATAATTTTTAGATTATAGCACAAAAAACACTTATATGCTATATTTTATGAATGATTGAAAATGCATTCACTTTGATTCCCGCGAATCTTACAGAAAAACTGGCTTCGCTAAAAATATCTGAACCGACAAAAGTTCAGCAGAAAATTATTCCTCTTCTTATGGAAGGAAAAAATCTTGTATTTCAGTCCGAACCAGGAACAGGAAAAACATTTGCATATCTTCTGCCTCTGATAACAAATCTTCAGAAAAATGCGGAAACTGAAAACCCAAACGAAAAACACGTGAAAATTATTATCTGCGCGCCAACATTTGAGCTTTCTTCCCAGATAAAAATGGCGGTGCAAAGCATTTCCAGCATAAAAACAGCGCTTTTTATTGGCGGAGCCCCGATAAAACGACAGACAGAAACCCTGAAAGAAAAACCTGAAATTGTAATCGGAACGCCGGCGAGGCTCGTTGAGCTTATAAGGCTCAAGAAACTTAAAACCCAATATGTGAATGCAATCGTTTTTGACGAAGCAGACAGACTTGTTAAAAAAGAGCTCGTGCAGGAATGCAACGAATTAAGAAATTTAGTTCCGCAAACCGCCCAGGTAATCGCCTGCACCGCGACAATCGACAACGGAACAAGAAAGTTTTTTTCAAATTCTGAAATAGAAATTCTTCCGAAAGAAAATATTCTTGAGAAAAATATTACGCACTGGGCAATTTATGCGGAATCAAGAAACAAGATTGATATGCTCAGAAAATTTCTTGCAGCGGAAAATCCGGAAAAAGCGCTTGTTTTTGCAAGCCGCGCAGACCAGGTTGAAAATATCTATTCAAAATTAAAATACAAGAAAGTCGAATGCGCCTGCCTTTACGCAAAAGCGGACAAACAGGACCGAAAAGCCGCGATAGACCGTTTCCGAAGCGGAAAAGAGCATATTCTTATAACAAGTGACCTTGGAGCGCGCGGCCTGGACATAAGCGGAATAACGCACGTTATACAGATGGATCTGCCTTCCGACCCGGATTTTTTCATTCACCGGGCAGGAAGAACTGCAAGAGCTGGAAAAACTGGAATAAACGTTGTAATTGGCGATGAATATGAAATGAACGCATTCGCCGCCCTTGAAAAAAAACTTGGAATAAAGGTTTTCCCGAAGGAAATAAGAAATGGAAAAGTTCAGGCGCCTGTTCTTTAAAAATCAGTGCACAACAAACGAATAGGAAAAATAGCCTTTTTCATTTTTTTCAAGGAGCCCTTTGAAATCTCCGGAAAGTGAGAAAACCGCGGCATTTTTTTCTTTCACTTCAAAAGGAGAAGAAGTAAACATTCCGCTCTGAAGTTTTGCGCCGTTTTCAAAAAGGATATTTTTTCCTTCTGCCAATGTCAGGCAGCCAAATCCGCAAAGTTCAGCAAGTTCCCTTGACATGGCGACAGCCTTGCAGACACATTCCTTTTCAAGTTCAATCTCTTCAGCATCAGGATTTTTTTTAATGTGGATATTGTTTTTTTTGTTTTCCAGCGTAATTTTTTCAAGTTTTTTCGTCTGTTCCGCAGAAACAAAAGCATTTTCTATATTGAATTCTGGCAGAGCTGAAAAACCAGCGGCATCTTCCAGACGGAAATTTCCAATCTTCGTGCGCAGAAGCCCCACAAGATGTCCTGCGCTGCCACATTCATTTGCAATGTCGCGGGCAAGAGAACGAATATAAGTTCCTTTTGAAACCGAAAATTCTATGCAGCAGGCAAGGACTCGTTTTTCACTGCTATCTGAAGATGCGTCAAAAAGAATTTCCTGTATTTCCGCAGAAAAAACTTCAACCTGCCTGAACGGAATTTCAGCAGATTTTCCACCGCGTGCTAAATCGCTCGCTCGTTTTCCATCAATATGAATCGCGCTGAAAACTGGCGGCTGCTGCAAAATTTTTCCAGTGAATTTTCTTACAGCCGCGGCCAAATCTTTTTCAGATGGCAATGAGGCTCGCCGCACAACATTTCCTGTGCATTCAAGAGTATCAGTTTCCTCGCCAAATTTTATTACAGCCCTGTACGTCTTGCTGAATTCTGTTATTCTTCCGGCAAGACGAGTCAGCGAACCTACACAGACAACAAGAAGCCCGGCAGCAAAACTGTCAAGCGTTCCTGTATGTCCAACTTTTGAAGTGCCAAAAGCGTGCTTCACCGTAAAAAGGCTTGAAAAACTTGTAAGCCCCGGCTTTTTCGCCAGAAGAACAATCCTATTCTGATTCATCAGCGGAAGAAGCTTCCCTGGCCTTTGATTCTGCTTCCAGTTCATTCAGTTTTTGAACCATATGGAAACCTTCTTTCATGCCAGAGTCTACAAGAAATGTAAGTTTCGGGAATTTTCGTATCCTCATTTTTTTTGCAATTGAAGACTGAATAAAACCCGCCGCATTATTTAATCCTGCAACGCCATTTTCAAGCATGTCATCGCTGGCAAAACTTGAAACATAGACTTTTGCATAGCTCAAATCCTGGCTTACTTCAACCCGGTTTACAGAAAGAAAAGGCGCAACATCCATTCTGGCTTCTTTCAAGCCTTTTTTTCCGATTACACGAGGATCTCTTATTTCACCCTGAAGAATCAGCTTTGAGATTTCTTCCCTTAGCTGAGCATTCAGGCGTTCCATTCTATACTGCCCCATTATTCAGCAGCTCCTTTTTCAGCATCTCCAGGAAACTGAGTTCCATTGTCCTTGACTTTTCCGGCCTTTTTAGCTTTTCCAGCAGCTTTTTCCGCGGCAAGAACTTCTGCCTCATGAATTTTTTCAGCTTCAGCGGCCGCCATTGCTTTTTCAGCGGCTTCCTTTGCTTTCTTTTCATTTTCTGCACGGTCATCATGAAGCTCATCGCCAAGTTTTCGGGCAACTTCAATGTACTCAAACACTTCCATTGTGTCATCAACCTGGATATCCTGCCAGTTTTCAAGGGTAAGACCACATTCAAATCCGGTTGAAACTTCTTTCGCATCATCCTTGAATCGTTTAAGCGAAGCAACTTTTCCTGTGTATTTTACAATTCCATCGCGGACAAGGTGAACCATAGAATTTCTTCTTACAACACCGTCAATTACATAACATCCTGCAATTGTGCCAACTTTTGGAACCTTGAATGTATTTCTAACTTCAACATTACCGATAACCTGCTCTTTTGTATCCGGAGCAAGCATACCTTCCATCGCGGCTTGAATTTCTTCAACGCACTTGTAGATAATGCTGTATTTTCTGATATCAACTTTTTCAGCGTCCGCAAGAGCCTTTGCCTTCGGCGTAGGACGAACGTTGAATCCGATAATAATCGCATTTGAATCAGCCGCCGCCAGAGTAACATCCGACTCGTTGATTGCGCCGGCAGAACTGTGGATTACAACAAGACGAATATCTTTTGTAGAAAGCTTTTCGAGCGAAGCCTTAAGCGCTTCAGCCGAGCCCTGAAGATCCGCTTTGATGATAACCTTGAATTCCTTGACTTCGCTGGCCGCAATATCACTGTAGAGCGATTCAAGAGTTGTTTTCTTGACCGCTTTAGCAGCTTCAAAACGCTTAAGTTCCTGGCGTTTTGTTGAAATCGCGCGGGCTTCCTTGTCATCTTCAGTAACCTGGAAAGGATCGCCGGCATTCGGCATTTCTTCCATTCCCAGAACTTCAACTGGTGTAGAAGGCTCAGCCTCCTGAATTCTGTGGCCACGGTCATCAAACATTGCGCGAACACGTCCAGAATAAATTCCTGCTACAAAAGGATCGCCCTGCTTCAAAGTTCCGCGCTGAATAATCACAGAAGAAACTACACCGCGGCCCTGGTCAATGCGGGACTCAAGAATTTTTCCTTCCGCGCGGCAATCATATGTTGCCTTGAGCTCAAGCATTTCAGCCTGAAGAAGAATTGCATCAAGAAGATCATCAATGCCGATTTTCTGCTTTGCGGAAATGTTCACATACTGAGTGTCGCCGCCCCATTCTTCCGGTGTAAGCCCCTGCTCTGAAAGCTGAGTCTTTACGCGGTCTGGATTTGCATCCGGCTTATCAATTTTGTTCACCGCAACAATAATTGGAACTTTAGCATCCTTGGCATGGGCAATGGCTTCCAATGTCTGAGGCATAACACCATCATCCGCGGCAACAACAAGAACAACAATATCAGTAACCTGAGCACCGCGGGCACGCATCATTGTGAACGCTTCGTGTCCCGGAGTATCGAGGAATGTGATTTTTCCTTTTGGAGTTGTTACAGAATAAGCACCGATAGACTGAGTGATTCCTCCAGCCTCGCCTTCTGCAACATGGGCGTTACGAATAGCGTCAAGAGTTTTTGTCTTTCCGTGGTCAACGTGGCCCATTACAGTAACAATAGGCGGACGAGGCTTCATATTTTCAGCAATGTCCTCATCGCCCTTGATTACAGTTTCATCATACAAAGAAACGACTTTTACTTCACAGCCATATTCAGCGCAAAGAAGTTCTGCTGTATCTTTGTCAATTGACTGGTTGATTGTAACCATCTGTCCGTAGCTTGCAAAAAGCTTTCCGATAAATTCAGAAGCTTTTAGATTCATTTTCTTTGCAAGATCGGAAATAGAAACTGTTTCCATTATTTCAATTGACTTTGGAACTACTGATGCAGGAGTTTCGCTCTTTTTCTTTGTTTCAAAAAGATTGTCATCATACTGTTCCTGGTCTTTTCTGTTATATACCTGCTTTTTTCCTTTGAATGTTTTCTTTGCAGGAGCTTTTCCCTGCATCATCGGAGGAACTGCTGCAGCGCCTCCGCCCATTCTGAATCCGCCTGGCTGTCCGCCGCCAAATCTAGGTCCACGGTTGAATCCGCCGCCCTGGCCGTTTCTGTTCTGGAAGCCTCCGCCCTGACGATTTCCCTGGTAGCCGCCCTGACCGTTTCTGTTCTGATAACCGCCCTGACGGTTTCCATCCTGGTTATTACGGTTCTGATATCCTTGCCTAGCCTGGGCGCCTGTAAATCCGCCGCCTTCACGGTTCTGATAGCCGCCCTGACGGTTTCCGTAGCCGCCATTGCTGTATCCGTTGCGGTTATATCCGTTTCTGTTGCGGTCGCGGTTTCCAAAATCTGAAAGATTTCCCGCTTTTACGTTAGGACGCGCAGTGTTAAGCTCGTAAGTTCTGTGCTGCGGGCGGTTTTCATTTCTTGAATACTGGTTTCCGCCAGAAACTGAACCCGCTGGTTTCGGAGCAGAAGTTCTCTGAACTTGCTGCTGAGGAGCGCTGCGGTTTTCAGAAGAAACCTGCTGTGTTCCTTCAGATTTCTTCACAACAACCCTTACTCCTTCTTTCTTCGAGCCGTCTGTTTTTGCGGCAGGAGCTTCAGCCACCGGCGCGCGTTTCTTAACTACAACAACTTTTTTCTTTGCAACTCCGGCATTATTCGCATTAGCAGACGTTGCACGAGGCGCGTTGTCCGCCTGTTTCTTATGAACAACAAATGCCTGTTTTTTTTCTGATTCTTCAGCCATTCTGTATCCTTATTCCTCGTCTTCTGTAAATTCAAATTCAGTGCCACATTTTGGACAGTGATCCATGTCGAGCGTAATTTCTGCTCCACATTCCGGGCAGTAATATTTTTCTTCCTCGTGAGTTTCTGGCTCAGTTTTTTCCGGAGCAACTGGAGCAACTTCCTTGCCATCTTCATCAACGAATTCAACGTTTTCCTTTATAAGATTGTAAACTGCATCAATTTCCTCTTTTTTGAGTCCGTCAATCTTTTCCAATGAACCGTTGTCATAAGTTTCCATAAACTGAACGATGTCTTCAATTCCGTTTGACTTAAGAATGTCAACAACCCGTTCATCCACACCGGAAAGCTCGGCGATTGTTGTAATATCCTGATTTTCCTCGGCATCATCATTCTTGAAAAGATTAAGCGCAGCCTGAGTAGTAGCTTTTCCAGAAAGATCCATATCAGCGCACTGCTCCTGGGTTTTAACATCAATCGACCAGTCGCACAGGCGGTTTGCAAGCCTTACGTTCTGCCCCTGCTTTCCGATTGCAAGACTGAACTGAGACTCATCAACAATAGCAAGCGCCTGACGTTTTGCCTCATCAAGAATAACAACGCGGTCAACCTGAGCCGGAGAAAGCGCATTCTTAATAAATTCCGCAGGATTTGAGTCATAGCGAAGAACATCAATCTTCTCGCCAAGAAGCTCGCGGATAACAGTCTGAATTCTTGCGCCTTTAGTTCCTACACAAGCGCCAACCGGATCAACATCCTCGCGGGTTGTGGAAACTGCCATTTTTGTTCTATATCCGGCATCGCGGACACAGCGTTCAATTTTTACAGTTCCATCGGCGATTTCAGGAATTTCAAGCTCCATTGTGATTTCAACAAGCCGAGGATCTGAACGTGAAAGAACCAGCTGAAGTCCGGTCTGGGTTTTCTTAAGCTCAACAATAACAGCCTTGATTCTGTCATTCTGCTCATAAGTTTCGCGCGGAGACTGATATTTTGCAGGAAGGAATCCTTCAAGACGGCCGCCGTTTCCAAGATCAACAAAAAGATTTCCGTTCTTTTCTCGCTGGATATAGCCGTTTATAAGCTCGCCGACCTTATCCTTATACTGGTTGTAAAGAGAATCTTTTATAGTTTCGTTCAATCCTTGGTGAGCAGTCTGCTTTCCGGTTGAAACAGCCGAGCGGGCAAAAGATTTCGGGTCTTCCAAAATATCAATTTCATCGCCGACCTCAACTTCATCGCTGAGCTGCTTAGCTTCCTCCAGCTCGATTTCTGTGACAGGATCGTAAACTCCGTCAACAACTGTCTTTCTTGAATAAATTGAAACATCTGACATATCATCCGCGAATTTTACAATCGCATTGTCCGAAGTTCCATAAGTTCTTTTGTAAGCTGCTTTCAGCGCATTTTCGATTGTCTGTTTAACTGACGCTTCTGAATATCCTTTCTCGTCAATCAGAGCACGAATTGCTTCTGCCATTTCAGACATTTTAAGCCCCCGTAATTATTATAAGTGTATAAATTTTGCTTTTGCTATATTTTCAAAGGAAATAGTCTGGCTTTCACCGTCTTTTTCCAAAGTAACCGATTTTTCATCAGCAGAAACAATTTTTCCGCTGACCCAGTCCGTAACAGTTTTATCCCAAACCCGGACTTCCCGACCAATAAAAACAGAAAATTCAGCGGCATTCTTAAAATTCCGCTCCATTCCCGGAGAAGTAAGCTCCATATAGGTATCTTCAGTTCCAAGAATTGCCTCAAGCCGAGGAAGAAGCGCATGATGAACTTTTGAGCAGTCATTAACGCCAATGTCAACAGCCGGATTTTTTGAAGCAATAACAGCTGTGATTTTTGTAACAGTTTTAGCAGGCGAAATATGAAGCTCAACGAGAGTATAACCAAGGCCTTCCACCAATGGCGCACATTCTGAATAATGCGGCATTTTTTCCAATGGTTCGTATTCCAATTTTACCTCTTTTGCAACATTTTGACTTAACATAAAAAAAGACCCGTCGCTTTGACGAGTCCACTTTAAAAGGTTATTAAAATGTACTTATTAAATATAGTCTTAATTTCAAATAATGTCAATAAATGGAAGCAAGAAACACGATGCCGGGCTGATTTTTACAACTTTCAGCAGGCAGTTTAAATTAAAGCTCAAAAACACATTCCTTTCCGCCAAGAGGAACTGAAAGTCGGCTTGAAACAAGCTGAAGAGTTTTTATGCCCGCAGCTTTCCGAAGAATCTTGTTGATTTTGAAATTTCCATGCTTGTCATCACCGGCAATAGGGCAGCCAATTTCCGCAAGATGAATTCGTATCTGATGCATACGTCCGGTTTCAAGCTGAAGCTTTACTGTTGAAAGGACAATCTCCTGGCCTTCATAAGAAATTTTCTCTTCTCCTGCAACCTGAAAATGAGTTACAGCCGGCTTCTCACTTCCATGCTGAACAACAACCGTTCTGATTGTGCCTTTCTTCGGGTTCAAAACTCCAACGCACAGCGCCGTGTATTCCTTGCGCACAAGTTTTCCGCCAATCAGCTTTGTCCACTTTGAAGCGGCGGCGGCTGATTTCGCAACAATCATAAGTCCGCTAGTGTCGCGGTCAAGACGGTGCACCAAAAAAACTGGATATCCAGCCTGAACCGAAAGCTCTTTGTCCAAAGGATGCGCGATTCCCTTTCCGCCCTGAACTGGAACTCCGCCAGGCTTGTTAATTACAAGAATTTCATCATTTTCAAATAAAACCGGTATATTTTTCATCCGAAAATAATATAGACCAGGAGAAACAAAATGACAAGAAGCAAAATTCTTACAATATTTTCAGCGGTTGCAGCCTTTCTTTTATGCACATTGGTTCCAGCTTATTTAAATGCGGAAGAAATAACCGACAACGACTTCGGATACTCGCTCGATGCGCCGGAAGGATTCAAAGTTTCCGGATACACGCCCGACGGAATGTCATATCATTTCAAGCATTCAGCCCTTCCTGTTGAGCTGGTGCTGAAACTTTACACAACGGATATTTTTTCAACACCGGATAGCGCGTTGAACGGAGCGCTAAAAAAACTGAACGCCGCATACGAGCAGACCGACAGTTTTTGCTGGGACAACACAGAATGCGCAATCACAAATTTTTCATGCCAGGCAATAATGAAAAACGGAGCCTCCGGATGGGCGGTTGCCGCGAATCTTCCAGGAAAAGACGCAAATCTCGTTCTGCTTTGCTACGCAGATTCACAAAAAGCAGAAAACTGCGGGCAGTTTATCTTTTCAACATTGAATTCTCTGTGCATAAGCAAGAACAGCAGATTTTCACCCGGAATCATAACTTCATACGCTTTTCCTGAAAAAGAGAAATCAAAAATTCAGCTTGAAATCGCCGGAAAAAAAATCGAAACAGAAATCGACGCAGTCGCCTCCGAGGCAAACAATTTTGTAATTGAATGTGAATACTCAGTTCTGAAACTTTACGCAAACAGCCCGAAATGGAAAGAAGCATGGATCAGATATTACAAAGCAATCTTCAGGGACAGCTATTCAAGGCTTTCAAAAGCTGCGTTCGATATAACTTCAGCAATTTATCCAGCGGCGCTCAAAAGAAATCCAAATTCTCCTGAAAACGCGCTCAACGAAATCTTATTGAACTGGACCCAAAACTTTGAATACAAACGTGGAAACGAAAATTCCGCGGACTTCACCAGCGTCATCGACTCTTTGACCGGAACAGGAAGCGACTGCGACAGCCGGAGCATACTGATGTGCACTCTTCTGAAGCAAAACGGAATAAGCACAAGCCTTTTTATAAGCCGGGAATATTCACACGCAGTTTACGGAGCCGAGATCAATGCGCCCGGCGCTAAAATCAAAGCCGGCGGAAAAGAATTTCTTCTTGGGGAAACAACTGTAAAAAATCTGAAGCCCGGACTGATTGCCCAGGAACAAAACGACACAGAAAAATGGATTCCTGTGCTTTTTAAATAAATCAGGCAATCAGCGGAAAAAAATCAGTCTTTTACAAGAGCTTCATAAGCTTCACGAGGAGTCGCGGCATTCTTCAAGGCGTCGCGAAGCTCCTGGCTTTTAAGCTTTGCTGTAAGATATGAAATTGTCTTCAAATAATATGTATGCTGGTTGTAAGCCGCCGCAATCATAATCAGAAGATTCACCGGCTCATTGTCAACAGCCTGGTAATCTTCTATATTTTTCTTGCAAATTCCCACAGCCATAACCAAATCCGTAACAGAAGAAAGGCGGACATGTGGAATCGCAATTCCGCGGCCGACCGCAGTCGACATAAGGTCTTCACGCTTTAAAATTTCAGAAACAAGCTCTTCCTTGTTTTTTACCTGCGGAGCTACTGAAAGAATATTTGCCAGCTCAACAATCGCATCGCGCTTTGAAGAATTTTCTATAAAAACAACCCTGTCCGGAGAAAGGAAATTTTTTATTTGAACTTCGGCATCAGATTTTTTTGATGAAACTGGTGAGGAAAGACGCTCATTGACCCATCTTTCAAGCTCTGATTTTTTGAAGCGCCATACAGTTCCGATTTTTCCAGCAGGAATTTCGCCTTTTTGCGCCCAATCGTAAACTGTTCTGTCTGAAACACGAAGATATTTTGCTACTTCTTCGATTGTAAGAATATCATCTTCCATGATGAAAAGACTCCACAACTTATTGAAATATATTGAAAAGATTGCAATATTTACAGTTTTTTGTCAAGTTGTACAGAAATTTGCGGAAAGAATTCAATAAAAAACTGAAAAATACAAATCATTGAACTATTGCTTTCTTTTTTGTAGAATAGAATTTATGAATTCAAAGAAACATTTTTCCGGCTATCTGATTTTTGCGGCAATTTTCTGCATTGCCTACATTCTTTTTGCAGTAAAACCGCTGGGAAAGGAATACCAGCTTGAACCGGAATGGAAAATCGACGTAACGAACCCAAGCATTTCTGAAAACAATGAAAACGAGCCTATTCTGCCTTTCAAGCTTGGCCAGACAATGGGATATTTCACACCGAGCGGAAAAGTTACAAATTTCATCACATTTCCGCAAAAAGCTTCGATTTCAAAATATGGATATACTTTCTACAGTTTCAACAACAGCTCCGCAAAATTTTTTGCGCCGGACGGAAAAGAACTGTTCAAATCATCGGTCAGCGGATTTCCTATGATTGACGGAGACAAGATTTTCACATTTCTTCCGGGCGGATGCTCTTTTTCAATGAGCGATGATAGCGGAAAATCAAAATGGGAATACAGCGGACCTGTTCCAGTAACAGCGTTCGACTCTTCGACGGCAGGAATCGCGGCAGGCTTTGCGGACGGAAACATCTGCCAGTTCGACCTGAACGGAAATCTTCTGCAGCGTTTTGCGCCTGGCGGAAGCGAAATTCCTGTTGTTCTGGGAGTCGCAATTTCTTCAGATGGAAAATATATAGCCTCGGTCTGCGGACAGAACAGGCAGCGTTTTGTGCTTGCAAAAAAAGACGGCGCACAGACAAAAATTGTCGCACATGAATTTCTGGATTCAGAAAGCACAAACCAGATGCTTGTAAAATTCAGCGCGGACGACAAAACTGTTTACTTCAACTCGGGAAATATTCTTGGAATTGCAAATGTGAAAACAGGCAAAATAAAACATCTGAAAATTGAAGGACAGGCAATTTCAATCCAGGAATCAGAGAAATGCTTTTTCGTTCTTACAAAAAGCGGGAAAAAATACAATGTTTACACGATTGAGCCGTTCGCAACTTTTATAGGACGGTTCGGATTTGAGGCAAACTCCGCATTCATTCAAGTTTATGAAGACAAGCTTTATGTGGGCAAGAATTCAACAATTTCCTGCATAGAAATAAAATAGGATTTTAAAATGAAAAAAATACAAACTCTTTGCATCGCGCTTTTTTCTTTGAATCTCTGCGCCTACTCGTTTGACTGGCCGCAGACAAAAGTTGTTCAGTCCGACAAATTTTATTCTTATTTTGGACAGCTCAGAGGCGGAACGATAAGCAGCTCGCTGATTTTCTCGGATCCATCAGAAATCAAAGCGGCGGACAGCGGAAAAGTTTCTGTTGTAATAACAGACTTTCAGGATGAAACCAGCTTCTTTCCTTCAACCTTGGGAAACAGCATAATAATAGCGCACAAAGACAACATTCTTACGGTTTACGGAAACATTGACTTTGACACAATAACAGAGGCGGCAAAAGAGGCAAAAAATATTGAAACAGGAACAATTCTTGGCTCTTCAGGAAACACTGCGTGGCAGCAAGGGCACAGCTCGCTTGAATTTCAGGTAATTGACACAAAAGACAACACTGCGATAAATCCAAGAATTCTTATGCCGCGAGTCGGCCAGGAACTTCCGCTTTACTACGGTGAAGTAATTCTTCAGAACAGGAACGGAAAACAGTTCAAGGTTGCCTCGCAAAACACAGTTCCATCGGGAAGCTACAAAATTTACAGAAAAAGGCAGAGCATCGCCGCGCCGTACAAAACACGTGTTTCAATAAATGGAACTATTGTTGACCAAATTTCATATGACATTCTGATGCAAAGCGACCTTCAGCTCTGCGTAATTGGAAAAAAGAATTATCCAAAATCTGTGCTTTACCCGAACGAAGAGCTGCAGCTTATGGGAGAAGCAACACTCACGCCGGGAAAAAATTCAATTCAGCTTTCAATCGCTGACATTCTTGGAAAAGAATCCCCGGCTGTGTACATTGTAAATGTATACTAAATTTACAATGTCTTTGCAATAATTCCGCCGCCGATGCAGACTCCGTATTCATACAAAACTGCGCTCTGACCTGGAGCAACTGCACGCTGCGGCTCTGAAAATGTAATTTTCCACGGCTTTCCAACAAAATTTTCATTTTCAGAAGGCTCGTAACGTTCAACCGTGCATTCAACAGGCTTTGAGGCAAGCCGAATTTTCACAAGAGCAGTAATTTTTTCATTCGGCTCAATATTTCCAGGCCAGACAAAATCATCTGCAATAAGTCCGTTTGAAAACAAATCATCATTTGAAGCAAGAACCACAAGATTGTTCACAGCATCAATTGAATGAACGTAAAGCGGCTTTGATGAGCTTACGCCCAGCCCGCGCCTCTGACCAACTGTGTAATGCTCAATTCCGCGGTGCCTTCCAAGAACATGGCCGTCCAAATCAATAATATCGCCAGGAATGCTCGGTTTATCGCTGAAAAGAAGGTCAAAATATTCTTCCGGAATAAAATCCTGGCTTTCCTCGCGCTCTGCCGCAGCAAGATTGTATTCCCTTGCCAGCCTGAACACTTCTTTTTTTGGTGTATTTGCAAGCGGAAAGCGGACTTTTTCAAGAATATTGCTAGGAACGCGGTAAATGAAATAAGTCTGGTCCTTCGACTGGTCCATCGCAGTATGAATCATGCAAGGCTTTTCATTTGAACCGAAAAGTCCTTCTTCCGGGCGCACAATTTTTGCGTAATGACCTGTGCAAAAATAATCATATTCAATTTTAAGCTGCTGAATTCCAAGCTGGAGAGCGCCAAATTTTATGTAGCGGTTGCACCGTATGCAAGGATTCGGAGTTCTTCCGGCGCGGTACTCTGCCTTGAAATAATCGAGAACTTCCTTTTTATATGTATCTTTTACATCAATAACGTGGTACTCAATTCCCTGTTCCTTGCAAAACTTACGGCATTCTTCTATATCTTCAACTTCACCAGGGCCGTAACATGAATCATGCAAAGTTTTTCCAGCAGAAAGATCCGGAAGTTTTCCGTCCCACAATGACATCGTAACTCCAATAACTTTGCAGCCCTTTTGTTTTAAAAGAAGCGCCGTCAAGGTTGAATCAACTCCGCCGGAAAGGCCAACAACAACTGTATCACCTGCCTGAGGCATATTTTGCTCAATGAATTTCATACGGAAAAATATTATCAGATTATTTGTTTATTAACAATTCCTTTAGAAAATTGTATTATATCAATATGAAAACAGATATGATTCTTTCAGCATCGGGCTGGCGAAAAATTTTTGCGATAAGCGGCGATGAACAAGACAGAACTGCGATGATTGGCGAAAACAACATTGCAATCTCAATATTTTCAGCGGCAGTTTTTGCGGATTATTTAAAGAAAATCACAGAAAAAGAAGCTCCAACTGTCATAGTAGGAATGGACGCACGGCCTACAGGACCGGCAATATCAGAAGCGGCGGTAAAAACGTTCCTGGCGAAAGGAATTTCTGTAAAATTCGTTGGAATTACAGCCGCTCCAGAAATAATGGCATATTCAAAAGATGCGGACGGCTTTATGTATATTTCGGCAAGCCATAATCCGGTCGGACACAACGGAATAAAATTCGGTCTGAATTCCGGCGGAGTTATAAATGGCGCTGAAAACGCAAAGCTTGCGGCAGAATTCAATAAACTTTGCGCTCAGGACGAAGCTCAGAAAAAAGCGTTTGCGATAATCCAGAATGTAAAAGAAGCCGAAGTGGATTCAGTTTACAAGGAACAAAAAAATGTAAAAAACGAAGCGCTTGCCGCATACAGCAATTTTCTGCACTGGACTATTTCCGGCTCAGAAAACCAGGACGAACAGGAAAAAATATTTTCAATAATAAAAAAAACATGCAGCGGCAAAAAAATAAGTGTTGTCGCAGATATGAACGGCTCGGCGCGCTCCGTTTCTGTTGACAAGCAGTTTTTTGAAAAATGCTCCATAGGATTTTGCGCAATCCACGACAAGCCCGGAGAAATCGCGCATGAAATAATTCCGGAAGCAGAAAATCTTGTCTACGTTGCCGCCGAAATGGAAAAACTTCAAAAACAGGGACACAAAGACGCTGTTCTTGGCTATATGCCTGACTGCGACGGCGACCGCGGAAACATTGTTTTCTGGGATGAAAAATCTGAAAAGCCGGTCATTCTGAAAGCTCAGGAAGTATTCAGCCTTTCAGTTCTTGCCGAGCTTGCGTACCAGAATTATACAGGCAAAAAAAATCCTGCTGTTGCGGTGAACTGCCCTACTTCAATGAGAATAGAAGAAATCGCTGAAAAATTCGGCGCAAAAGTCTTCAGGGCGGAAGTTGGCGAAGCAAACGTTGTGAACCTTGCTGCGGAAAAACGGCAGGAAGGCTACGATGTGCGGATTTGCGGCGAAGGAAGCAACGGAGGAACAATCACTTACCCAAGCGCCGTGCGTGATCCAATCAATACAATTTTTGCGATAATCAAACTTTTAAGCATAAAAGAGCTTTTCGCTGAATGGTGCAAAAAATCCGGCAACAAATTCAATGAAAACTATTCGCTTTCAGATATTATTGCCACAATTCCAGTTTACACAACAACTGGCGTAAGCGAAAAGCGCGCGGTTCTTCACATAAAAACAAAAAATCATTCAGTTTTGAAAGCTGAATTCCAAAAGATTTTTGAACAGCAGCTGAAGGAGCAGAAATTCTTTCTGGAAAAATCCGGGCTTTTCAGCTGGGAATGTGATATTACAAACGGAACAAAAGAAATCCGCGGCGAAAAAGATTTTTCTAAAAGCGGCAAAGGCGGCCTGAAAATACGCTTTTTCGGAAAAGACTCAAAGCCGGCCGCATTTATCTGGATGCGCGGAAGCGGAACTGAGCCTGTTTTCAGAATTATGTGCGATGTAAAAGGCTCCAATCCGGAACTTGAAAAAGCGTTGCTTTCCTGGGAAACAGAAATGCTCGAAAAAGCGGACGCGCAGGCCGAAGAACTGGAAAACAGCGGAAACTGATTTTTTTCAAGAGGCAAAATTCAAGGATTTCAGCGGAGTTTTATTTTATTTCGATACAAACAGGATATTCAACTGAGCCAAAAACATAGTTTTTGTCCCATCGTTTGCAAAATTCTTTCTGCGCGAAGTTGTTCAGATTATTGTTCAGCTCCAGGTTCAAATCTATGCTTTTAGGATTGTCAAAATTTCTTGTTGAAACAGAAACTCCGGTGAACGCAACGCCGGCAGTTCCTGTTTTATAATAGCAGTTTGTGTAGAAAGTTTTGTCGCTTGCGGAACCAGAAATATTTGCAATCGACGCCGCGGAATTTTCATCTGCCGAGCTTATCTTGCCGACATTGTAGCAAAGCGTAACATTGCTTTCCGTGCTGCCTGCAATTCCTGCGACATTGCTTTTTCCGCTGACGGAACCGAAATTCGCCGAGTTGTACACAGTGTACGGATTTCCAGAAATTCCGCCGACATTTTCAGTGGATGAAGAGATTTCGCCCAAATTTATGCAGTTTCTGATTACGGAAGTTTCGTTCACAAAGCCGCAGATTCCGCCAGTATTTGCGCATGCGCTTTTTACATTCACTTTTGAAACACAATTTTCTATTAGAATTTCAGAAGTTGAATAGCCAACTATTCCGCCGACACCAGTTTTTCCATCGGAAGAGCCAGAAGAAGTTCCAGAAACTGTTCCTTCAACAGAAAGATTTTTTATAGTTCCGCCGTAAATATTTGAGAAAAGCCCGGCCTTGTCAGCGGATTCCACATAAAGATTTGAAATTTCATGCCCCTTGCCGTCAAAAATTCCCCGGAACGGCGAATTAACTCCAATCGGCGTAAAATATGTTGAAGAATCGTCCTTGTCGCAATTTAAATGGATGTCTTTTTCAAGAACGAGCGTTATATCACTGAAACTATTTCCGTAAGACTGAGTCCAAGCAGAAATTTGCCTCAATTCAGCTTCTGTTGAAATCGAAAATGTTTTTTCACCGGAATCCGCAGCGTCAGAAAGGTCTGAATAGCTTGAAAAAGAACTTACAGAAGCAAAACTTTTTGCAATTTTAGCGACTTTTTTTCCGCCGGAAGAATCAACAGAAAGTTTCATGCCCTTAAGTTCATTCAAATTTGTATCAAAAATCTTGAAAAAATCAACGTAGTCTTCAAGCGGAATTGTATTCGTATTTGCTAGCAAAACTTCCTTTCCTTCCGCAGTTTCCGTGAAAATTCTGCACATTTTTTCAGCTGAAAAACCGGAAAGCGTGTCCAGAATTTCTATTGAATTTTTTGGCGAATAAATTGTTTCAATATATGCTTCTTCAGAAAGATGAAGAACGGGATTCGCCATGGAAACAGAATATCCAACATCGCAGGTTTGATTTTTTTCTTCAACTGAAGAATTGTTCAGAACCGAGCCTCCATAAAAACTTACTGAAGAATCTGCATCGCTAATATAAATTCCAGCGCCAAAACAAGATTTTGAACAATAATTATCGCGAATTTCAACGTTTTCGGAAATATCAAGAGTTGATTCCTTCAGATAAATGCCAGGAACTTTTCCAGCGGCATCAGAATAATTATGGCGCACGCTTCCAGAACTAAAATAAATCTCTGATTTTTCTGCATACAAAGCCACACCATTTGAACCTTGCGCGCCGTTTGCATAAATTTCAGAATTTTCATCTATTGCCATAATAGTCTTGTTTTTTATGGAAATTCCGCCGCCTCCGCTATAAGCTGATTTCGCAAAGCAATTCAGAATTTTTGTGGACTTCAAAGACAGACCAGCGCCATTTTCTGCAAAAATTCCGCCGCCCTCAGATGCGCAGTTTGAACAATTCTGCTCATTTGGAGAATAACTTTTGTTCTGAATTCCATCCTGCAGATTTTCTATTTCATCATTTGATTTTCCGATTACACAGTTCAGCAGCTCAAGTTCCGCGCCAGCTTCGCCGTTCAGATAAATTGCACCGCCGTTTGTATTCACATATCCGCCGTACAAATTTAAATTTTCCAGAACCAGATTCACATTTCCGCTGATATAAAAAATTCTTGAGACACGGGCAGCGTCAATTTCCACAGCAGAATCGGAAAGCCCAGAAACTGTAAGATTGAGCCTTTTCGATTTATCTTTTATAGAAAAAAGAGATTCATCCACAAGCCCGGAAGTATCGCCATTAGAAATAATATTATTTGTCAAATAGATATAAAATTTACTTTCGCCGTCATTCGCGCTTTCAACTTTTTCGAGCGCTTTTCCAAGAGTTTTTAACGGCGCAAGAAACGTTCCTGAATTGCCGTCCGCGCCGGAAACTGAATCAACAAAAAAAGTCCTAAGCGCAAAATTCTTGATTACGTCCGAAGAAATGTACAGAACATTTCCAGCCTCATCAATATATTCAGATTTTCCGCTCCAGGAATCAGTTTTCATTCCTTTGAAAACATTTATTGTTTCCGTGCAACTATATAGAAGAGAATTTGAATTATCCTTGAACTGAAATTTCACAACGTATTTTCCAGCAGGAACATTCTTGTAAATTTCACCGCCGCTGGAAGAAGAATCAGGAATCAAATCAAAAACAGAAGAAGAATCCGCGCCGGAAAAAGCGATTGTTTTTTCATAATCCGAAGTGATTGTGCTTCCGTCCGAAACTGTTGTTACCGACCAAGAAGCCTCCGCATTTTTTACAGAAGAATCGGCTTTCAGCAGAAGAGAAACAGTTCCCGAACCGGATGATGAATTCGGCGAATCCAGAAGAATAGAAATTCCAGAAACATCAGCGTTGGAAACCACAATATTTTTTGCAGAGCCTGAAATAACCGCGGTTTTCCTTGCGTCATCTGAATAATATGCGCTTGCCGAAAAATTCCAGGTTCCAGCAGACAATGAAATTGAAAAATCATTTCCCAAATCAAAATCCGCCGATTTTATCTGCGGACCGCCCGATGCGGAAGAAAGCTGTGCTGTAACAAAATATTTCATTCCAGAAGCAGAAGGAAGCGCAGTTCTTGCAGAAAATTCAGAAAATCCGGAACATTCAGAATTTCCTGAAAATCCTGAAATTCCACAGGAAGCGGAAAATTCGGCTTTTCCAGAAACAATAAATTTCGTGCCGGAAATTAAGCCGGAAGATTTTTCTTCTATTTCATTTCCGTTTGAGCAAGAGAAAAAAACTGAAAAAAAACAAAATGAAAAAACAAAAAATGCAGTTTTTTTAGTGAATATTTTTCTAATCAAAAAATTTTTCATATTTTCAACCCTTGTTCACAGCTATGCGGATTGTGCCGCTGAACGCAATTCCGTTTGCAGTCGCGCTAACAGAAATATAATAAATTCCTGGCGGCGCAGATTTTCCAAATTTCACCGTATAAACATTTCCAGAACAGCTTTCGCTCCAGTAAGATTTTGGCACAGATTCTCCCGCATAATAAACAGAAGCCGCATTCCACGAAGCATTGCCCGTTTTGTTTCCGTCGCTGCCCCAGTTCAAGGAAGAAGGAGCAGCCGTTATATTTACAGAATTTTCGGTTCCGTATGAAAATGAGACGGAATCCGCGGAAAAAGAAATTTTTTCATCAAAAACAGAAGAAACTCCGCCGCCGGCAGAATTTTCAGAATTTATTTTCAAAAGAGCCTTTTTGTCTGAAGAATCGGGAACAAGCGAATAAACTGAAGAAGCAGAATCCGCGGCGAACGAATCGAAAATCTGGAATTTCTTTACAAGCTCCGAAGCCAGAAGAGATTCCGACGAAGTTGAAAAAACTGTTTCATTCCCGGAAAGCAAAACATTTTTTTTATAGCTGATTCTTGAAATTTCATCCGTTTCATAGGAATTTCCAATTTCAAACGATGATTCAGGCAAAGCAAAAACATAATTTTTCACAAAAGCGCCACCGGAAACTGAAATATTTCCGTTTTTCAAGTAAAGCGATTCCGCGCGACCGCCGGAAAAATTTAAAGTTGAATATTTTCCGCTAAGACCAAGATAAATTCCAATATCCTGCAGCGAAGTTCCATCAATTTTTCCAGAAGAAGAAATTTCTGTTCCGTCCGAAATATTTATTTCTGCGCCGTCTTCGCTTCGGACAACAGCACCGTTCAGCTGGGATTTGTTTCCGCTCACATGACATCCTGCCAAATTCAATGTTCCTGCACGCGGATAAAAAACTGCGCTGTAAACTTTGCAACCGGAAACAGTTACTCCACTTCCAAAAGTTGCCTCGTCGTTTTTTCCGCACATAAAAAGAACTGCCCCTGAAAATTTTTCAGAATAATCAGAAGCATTGTACAGCAAAATATTCTTGAAGCTTAAATTTTCAACGTAAAGCTGAACTGCGGCAGCCGAGCCGTTAACCTTGAAAACCCTTCCCAAAACATCTGAAGCTCCAGACACAGACACAAAAGAAGAGGAATTTTCCGCAAACGAAAGAATTTTCACAGAAAAAGCGTTAGCATTTGCGCCAGAATTTTCAATATTGCAAAGCGTTGGAGTATTTATTTTTCCGCTGCTCGTTGTGTCTTCCTGCGTTGAAAGCCCGGCGGAAGAATCAATTTCTATGTCATTCAGAATATAAATGGAATGCTCTAGCCCGGATTTTGCAGAATTTTCCAAAACCGCCGCGTCAACAGCTTTCTGCAAAGTTCTGTACGGCTTGTCATAATTTCCGGCCTCTGGAGAAGCGCATGAAGTTTCCGGATCCACATAATAAAAACGCTTTTTTTCCGACTCAACATTGTTTTCATAAAGAAATCCGCCGCCACTTATTTGCCAGCCTTCCTTTTCCATTGCAAAATTCGCACGGTTCGTTTCAACATTTTCGCCGCCAAGAATTTTCTTTCCGCGGACAAAACTTGAATCAGCCATTGAAATAAAAACAGAATTCTTTGAGCCGGAATCATTGTAGGTTTCGCCGAAATTTATAAAGACAGAATTTTTTGAGTCATCAATGTAAAAAATGCAGTCAAGCGCGCAGTTTCCCGAAACAGTGAATGAATTTGCGGCCTTTATTCCATATTCTGAACAGTTTTCTATTGTTGCGCCTTCAAAAACAAGAGATTTAAATTCCGCGCCTTCAACAGAAACTGAATTTCCAGAAAATTCCGTGGCATTTATAGCTGCATCAATTCCAGAAGAATCCAGAAAAATGCCCTTTGAGTAGCCTTCAATTTTGCAGCCTTCAATTTTCAAATCCGCGCTTGAACTTGAAAAACTCATTGCCTTTGAAGCAGAAGCTCCTGAGCCGGAAAATTCAACATTTTCAAAAACAAAAGAAGAAGAATTTCCTTCCGCAGCCAGAAAAGCAAAATCATCAGAAACGTCGCAGCCCGAAAAAACAACCGACGCGCTCGAAACCGAAACAAGCGGAACAATATTTTTTCCGGCAGAATCATCAGGCTCGCCGGAAATGTTGATATTCACAAAATTCAACGAAGAGCCGGCGATGTTTCCATCAGAAATCTGAACCAAATTTCCAGAACGCTTTACAGTTCCTCGCTGTGATTTTTGAAGCGCAGAATTTTTCTCACATAAAATAGTTCCGTCAGATTTGTATGTTGCAACCGTAAGATTTTTCACATTTTCTGAAAGCGCAACATTTCTGCTGAACGATGCCGAAGTTCCTTCAAGAATGCAGACTGGAACGTTATCCATGGAAAAATTGAAAAGCAAGTCGAACGCCGAATCCAGAGAATTCAGCGGCTCGCCGGGCAAAATTCCAGAACCGCCAGACGCGACATTTTCTGAAACGTACAGAGCCTTTGCCTTTGAAAGCTTTACACATTCTTCAGAAAAAACAAATTTTCCGCCGGAAATAAACGCACCGTCATCGCTCCATGTGTCAGTTTTAAGCGAGGAAGCAACATTTATCATTTTTACTGTTGTGCAGACTTTATTTCCGCTGACTTTCCCGGAAGAAACCGCGCCGTCATAAAAAGAAAATTCAACTTTGTACGCTCCGGCTGGAACAGATTTTCCGCCAAAATCAAAAACATCGGAGTTTGAAAGAGATAAAATCTGGCTGCAGGAATTTCCGTCAGAATCTTTCCAGAGCGCAAGCGCGCTTTTTACCGCCGCAACAGAAGAAGAAATTTCAAGGCTCGCAGTTCCAGCCGCACTTTCCGAAGTGAAAATTTTTGTAATGATTTTCAGATTATTTTCATCAGCGCTGTCATCCGACAAGAGAACCGAAACATTTCCGGAAAAAACAACAGGCGCGAAAGAATAGTTTTCAGAAGTCAGCCCGGAGCCATAATAAATATCGCAAGAAACAATCCAGCCGCCGTTTCCCAAAATAAATGAAAAAGAATTTTCAGCGCCCGAAGATTCTTTTCCGCCTGCATCGCTGGAAGTTCCACGCGCATAAAAATGATAGAAAAAATTTCCGCTTTCATAAGTCGGAAACGCATTTCGGGAAGATTCCATTTCCAAGGAAGAAGAGCCGCTTATTCTGTGAAAATTTTTCGAGCCGGAGCCAGAAGAACTGTCATCACCTGAATAAAAAGCGCATCCAGCAGCTAAAATGGAAAACAGGCAGAACAGCTGGCAAAAAAAATTTCTTTTCATTTTATTTCTTTCAGATATCAACAATTATAACATTCAAAGCGATACGCCACAAGAAAAACATTGTTAAATTCAAGCTGAAAAAGCACATTGAAACTGCACTTCTTATTCGATATACTTGTAAGATACAAATACAGGGCATTTCAAAAAAATCATTTTGGAATCGATACGGAGTTTTTTGTGTTTTTAAAAAGTCTGGACATTTTTGGTTTTAAATCTTTTGCTGATCGAACACATATCGATTTTGCGGACGGAATCACCGCTCTGCTTGGACCTAACGGCTGCGGAAAAAGCAACGTTGTCGATGCTATAAAATGGGTTCTTGCAGAAAACAAGGCGAAAAACCTTCGCGCGCAAGAAAAAACAGACGTAATTTTCAACGGAACAGAACGTCGCCCTGCGCTGAATGTTGCAGAAGTAACGCTCACAATGAGCAACGAAAAAGGTCTTCTGCCGCTTGAGGAATCTGAAATCGCAATAAAAAGGCGGCTCTACAGAAACGGCGAGCAGGAATATTTCATCAACAACAGACCAGCTTCTTCACGCGACATCGTAAAGCTTTTCATGGACACAGGCGTCGGAAAATCATCATACTCAATTATGGAGCAAGGCCAGGTAAGCCAGATTCTTTCCTCAAAACCAGAAGACAGACGCTACATTTTTGAGGAAGCGGCAGGAATCAGCCGTTCAAAGGCTGAATGTGCAATTGCCGAACGCGAGCTTGAACAGACACGCCAGAATATGGTTCAAATCGAAATGGCGATGGCAGAAATCAAGCGCTCGTATGACACTTTAAAAATCCAGGCTGAAAAAACAAAGAAATACCGCGGCCTCAAAGATAAAATTTTCGACCTTGAGCTTGACATTGCCCTCCTGAAGCTTCGGACGTTCATAACCGACAAGGACAGGCACGAAAAAGAGCTTTCTGAAATAACAAAAAGACGCGATGAAGTCCGCAAGGAAATAGAAGAAATCAACAACACAATTTCCGAAAACATGGATAAAGTCAAGGAAATGCAGGAACAAGTCTATTCCATGCAGTCCGAGCTAATTGGCATCGGAAAAGAAAAAAACGGCAAGATGGACATGGAAAAGCAGCTCGCCAGTCAGTCGCGCGGAATCAAGGAAAAAATTGCGGCGCTCGAAGCAAGAGTTTCATTTGTTGAAGAAAATATTTCAAGCCTTCAGGAAGAAATCGACGAGCAGGAAGCCGAACTTCATCAGAAAGAAAAGAAAATCGCCGAAGTTGAAAAAAATATTTCAGACTTCGAGGAAAATATTGCAACGGCAGGAACGCAGATTACAGAAAACAACAGAAAATCTGACGAAAACCGCAAAAAAATTGCCGAGCTTGAAGAAAACCGCAGGGAAATTCAGAAGGAACTCACTTCAATCACAGAAGACATCGTAGGAATGCTCGATTCAAAACTGAAAGACGCTGGATTTTCAGAAAAAAATCTTTCAGAAGCAAAAGAAAAACTGCACACAATTCTTGAAAAGCTCAAAATTTTTGCAGAAGGCAGAAAAAATGTCTATTCAGATTTTGCAAAAGCTTCCCATTCCGCGGAAGATTCGCTGAATTCCGTTGAAGAAGCCGCAAAAGATTTTGAAAAAACAGAAAATCTTCTTGAAGAACTGAAAGACGCTGTTTCAGAATACGAAAAAGCCTCGCCGGCATTTATAACAGAATTCCTTTCGCCGGAAGGAATCATGACAAAAAAACGCGAGCTAGACAGAAAAAACCAGGAAAATTTAAGCCAGTCGGAAAATCTTTCCGCCCAGATTGAAGAACTCCGGGGCGCAAACGCTGAGCTTTCCGAAAAAATTGATGAGTACAAGGAAACCTGCGGAAAACTGCGTGTGAACAAAGCCCAGATGGAAACGCAAATTCAGGCGGCAATGCAGCAGGCAAGCCTTCTTAGAAGAAATCTTGTTTCAGAACAGAATTCATTGCGCCAGGCAAACGAGGAGCTTGACTCGGAAACTAAAAAATCAGAAGACCTGAACGAGCAGATTGAAGAAATTCAGCAGGACCTTGCGGAACTTGAGCACAAAGGCACAAAGCTCGCCGACCAGCTGAAGGAACTTGACTCAAAAATCGCCGAGAACAACTCGAACGTTACAGGAAAGAAAGACATTCTTATAAAAAAGCAGGAAGAACAGAACCGATGCCAGGCGCAGTACGAGCGGCTCACGCTTTCTTTAAATTCATCAGACACGGAAATAAGAAACTTGAAGCAGAATTTCCAGGAGCAGCATTCGCGCGACCTGATGGAATTTGAAGAGAAAATGTTCAAAATTACAAAACCGTCCGCGGAACTCAGGGAACAGCTTGTTTCAGCAAGAGAAGAGCTAAGAGCTTGCGGCCAAGTTAACCTGATGGCGGTGGAAGAATTTGCGGAAGTCAAGGACCGCTATGAAAAGCAGAAAATCAACTATGATGACACGCAGAAATCATTGGACAACTTGATCCGCGTAAGTGAGGAAATAAAATCAAAATCTTCTGAAATGTTCCTGGAAACATACAATAAAATCAAGAAAAATTTCCACAATATGTTTCGAAGACTTTTCAACGGCGGACGCGCCGAGCTAAGGCTTGAAGATCCGCAGAATATCCTTACTTCAGGAATTGAAATTCTAGCCCAGCCGCCTGGAAAAAAACTTGAAAGCATCGGACTTCTTTCCGGCGGCGAAAAAACAATGACCGCAGTAGCGCTTCTGTTCGCAACGTACCAGGTCCGCCCTAGTCCGTTCTGCCTTCTGGATGAAATCGACGCAGCGCTTGATGACAAAAACGTTTCAAGCTTTGTAACAACTCTTGAATCATTTGCAAACGTCTCTCAGTACATTGTAATCACCCACAACAAGAAAACTGTAATGGGCGCAAGCACAATGCTTGGAATCACAATGGAAGAATCCGGCGTAAGCAAAATAATTGCACTCCGCCTTGACGAAGATATAAAAGTCGGCGCGGCAATTGATTCAGCAGATGACGATTTTGAAGAAGAGGATGTTCAGCCGGAAACAAATGTTTTTGTTCCGCCAAGACCGCCAAAACGAATTCATAATCCAGACGGCTCAATCACGGATCCGGAAATCATAAGAGTTCACAAGGAGCGCGAGGAAAAAGCCGCTGAAGAACGAAAAAAAGTCCGAGAAGCAAAGCTCGCCGCGGAAAAAGCAGAAGCTGAAAATTCAGCAGAAGCCGAAAAAGACGCTTCAAGCAGCGAAAACAGCGCAGGAGCTAAAAACTGATGATTGATTTTCAGCAAATTTCAGAAAAAATTCAGAATTTTCTGCAAAAAAATGCCAGAAACACAGTCATTGTCTGCGTCCTTTTGATTTTTATGGTTTCAGCCGCAATAATTGCGTTGTGCGCAACAAAACCGAACCAAAAAAAACAAGCCAAGACGGCGGATGAGCAAAAGCTTGTGCTGGAGCAGCCGCTTCTTGTTCCGCTAGGACCTTCAGTTCCAGACGGATATATAACAACTAGAAAAACTGAAAAAAAATGGTCTGAAAAAGAAATCGAAAAATGGTTCACTTTGCCAGACAAAGCCGAACTTGAAAAACTAGGCGAATCAAATGATAAAATAATTAATGAAATTATTGGAGCTGCTCCATGAAAATTTTAAAAAACTCAGCATTTTTACAAATTTTTGCATTGTCATTGATATTATTTTCGTGCGCCTCAACACCAAAAACAGAAGAAATTCTTCCCGAAACAAATATTTCCAGCGAAGAAATTCCTGCAGAAGAAAGCGCTTCATCTTCAGAAAACGAAAACGCCGGCGAAAACAACAGCGACGGCCAGGATTTTTCAGACCTCACAGAACCGCTTACAAAAGAGCAGAACCCAGACTTGCCGGAACTTCCTGACCTTCCAAACGAAGCGGAAACTATTGAAAATGAAGCCGAGCCTTCTATGATTCAGGAGCCTCAAGTGCAGGACGAGCCTTCCGACGAAAAAAATGCCGCGGAAAACCAGAACATCTCTGAAGAAAGCGCTTCTTCCCAGAATGAGAAAAACTATGACGCGGAAGAAAATTCAAAAGATGAAAATCAGCCGGCTCAAAACGAACAAGATTCTTCATCTTCAGCTGAAACTGAAAACCATGAAAATTCTGAGGAAAATTCAAATATAATAGAAGAAACTGGAAATTCCACGGAAAACGAAGAAAACCAGACCGAAAACGAAGCTTCCCAGAAAAGCCAGAAACCGTCGCGCTCCGTAAAAATCAAGAAAAACCAGAACATTGACATTGTTTATCCAGGAAAAGGCTGGATTTACCAGGGAAACATCGATGAAAACGGAAACATTGACGCGCGAAACCGGAATTTTATTTTCGGAGGACGAAAACTTGGCGGCAAAGATACATCGTTCACGCTGCGTTCACGAAATCCCGGAACATATCTCCTTCACTTCTTTAAAAATGATGTTTTAACAGGAGAATACATTGACGATTTTCTTGAAGTGACTGTTGAAAATGAAATTTCTTCTTCACCCGAGCACGTAACTGCGCCTGACTATGCGGAAATTGTGCCTCCAAAGGTTTCTATAACTGCGGAAAATCCAAAAATTGAACAAAAATCAGAAAAGCCGGCCTCTGAAGAAAATTTATCTGCGCCAAAAAAGGCTTCAGAGCCGCAAACAAAAGCTGAAAAAAAATCCGAGGCGGAAAATTCAAAAATTGACACAATAATTCAGACATCTAAATCCGAATCGGAAAAAAATTCGCCGGCCGCAAAAACAAATTCTTCTTCCGGAAACAATCTTTCAGAAAAAAAAGATTCAACAGAATCCGATGAAAAAGAACTAAAAACGACTGCGGAACATTCTGGAAATTCAGAGGAAAAATCTTCTTCAATGGAAAATATGAGCCAGGACGAGCTGCTTGAGCTGGCTCAGAAATTTTACAGCGAGAAAAAATACCAGCAGGCCTTTTCAGCCATTTCAAAATTTTTTGACAAAGCCACAGCAAGGCTTGACGAAGGACTTTTTCTTCAGGGGCAAATTCTTGAAGAAAAATCACCAGTTCAGAATATAAAAAGCGCAATTGAATCCTACGATTTGGTTGTAAACAATTATCCTTCAAGTTCATTGTGGGAAAAAGCAAACAAACGAAGCATATTCTTAAAGCGTTTTTATATAAATATAAGATAAAAAGGTAGATTTTTACCATAATTTTGGAGGATTCCATGAAAAAGGGAATAAAATTTATTTGCCTGGCATTTATTTTGCCGCTGATTTTTTCATCGTGCTACATAAACCGGGAAAATGAACAGAAAAAAACAATCACTGTAAACGGAACAGGACTTGTAACTTCTGCACCTGACACTGCGGAAATCGATTTTACAGTTGTTTCAGCAGGCTGGAGCGCCAAACAAATTGTTACAGACAACGACACTCTTTCAAAAAGACTTGCGGACGCTGTAAAAAACGTTGGCGTGAACGAAAATGACATTGTGTTTTCAGACTGCGTTATCTCAAATCCTTCAAACCAATATGAAGCAAGAAGAAATGTCCGTGTAACCGTAAGAAACGTATCTCTTGTACCAGCTGTAGTTGACTGCAAAACTGGAGCATCTGTCCGCCTGAAGTCAGTTTCATACGCTCTGAATGACACTGCAGCGGCAACAAGAAGAGCGCGTTCGGCGGCAATCCAGCAGACTCAGGACGCAGCCTCTTTACTTGCAGGCGCAAGCGGTAGTAAAATCAGCAGTGTGCTTGATATTGTGGAAGAAAAAACTTCAACATCAACAAGCGCTGATGGAAAAATAAATGTAACTTCCGAAGTAAAAGTTACTTATTCAATTCAATAAAAACAGAGGAAAAAAATGCTTGACTATAAATTTATAAAAGACAATCTTGAAGCTGTAAAAGAAAACATCAAGAACCGAAATATGACAGCCGACGCAGACAAAGTTGTGGAGCTGTATGACAAAAGAACTGCGCTTGTAACAAAACAGCAGGACCTTCAGCAGCAGAGAAATGAAAACGCAAAGGCTATGAAGCAGAAGCTTGACGATGAAAAACGCCAGGAACTGATTCAGGCTGGAAAAAAGATAAAAGAAGACATTGCGGAAGTTGAAAAAGAACTTTCACAAATTGAAATTGATCTTGACGCAGCAGCCCGCCAGATTCCAAATATGATTCATCCGGATGCGCCGATTGGAAAACTTGACACAGAAAATCTTGAAGTGAAAAAAGTTGGAACACCAAGAAAATTCGACTTTGAGCCGAAAGATCATGTTCAGCTTGCCGAAGAGCTTGACCTTCTTGACTTTGACCGCGGAACAAAAGTTTCAGGCCCAAAATTTTATTACTTGAAAAACGAGGCGGTTTTCCTTGAGCAGGCGCTGATTCAGTACGCATTGAACATTTTGCGAAAGCACGGATTCGAGCTTTTTATCACTCCGGATGTTGCGCGTGAAGAAATTCTAAAGGGAATCGGATTTAATCCGCGCGGAAACGAGTCAAACGTTTACTCAATTGAAGATGAAGGAACTTGTCTTGTTGCAACTGCTGAGATTACGCTTGGTGGCTATCATTCAGGAGAAATTCTTGACAAAGCAAAACTTCCTTTGATGTACGGAGGACTTTCGCATTGTTTCAGACGAGAAGCAGGCGCTGCTGGACAGTTCTCAAAGGGATTGTACCGTGTTCATCAGTTTGACAAAGTTGAAATGTTTGTTTATTCTACACCGGAACAGTCTGATGAGCTTCACCACAAGCTGCGCGAAATCGAGGAAGAAATTTTCACAGGATTGGGACTTCCATTTCATGTAGTAGATACTTGCTCAGGCGACCTTGGCGCTCCTGCTTACCGAAAATGGGATCTTGAAGCATGGATGCCAGGAAGAAACGGCGGAGAATACGGTGAAGTAACATCAACTTCAAACTGTACTGACTATCAGGCCCGCAGACTGAACATAAAATACAAGGATGACGACGGAAAAAACAAGTACGTGCACACATTGAACGGAACTGCCATCGCCGTAGGTCGCGCTATGCTTGCAATTCTTGAAAACTACCAGAACGAGGATGGTTCTGTTACAATTCCGCCGGTTCTTGTGCCGTTCTGCGGATTTGACAAAATTGGTCCTAAAAAATAAAGAATATGCATAAAAACGAGCACATAAAAGGTATTTACTATATTCTTCTGATGTTTGCAATTGTTGCGCTGGGAGTTTTTCTAAAGCTTTCAATAAGTTTTACATTGCCGGTAACAGTTGCAATCCTTATTTCATGCGTTTTTTATCCTATTGTAAGGCGCTTGAACCAGAAAATAAAAATACCTTGGGTGCTCGGAACAATTATAACAGCATTTATTCTTCTGATAATAATCTCGCTGCTTTTAACGATAATCGGAACAAGCCTCACAACAATCGTGGGGCAGTATTCCCGCTACGAATCTAAATTTCTTTCAATATATAAAGTTTTTGCCGAAACTTTCAATCTTCAGTTCAATTCTGAGCTTTCATTCTTTGAAAATCTGTGGGCCCAGCTCAAAGTCCGGGAATTCATTCAGGCTGCGGCGATTTCTTTTTCAGGAAACCTTATTTCTGTAACGAAAAGTCTTTTCATCGTTCTTCTTCTAAGCATATTTCTTCTGATTGAAATGAAAACCGGCCACGAAAAAGTCGACATAATGTTCAAAGGAAAAGTCCAGGGAAGAGTTATAACAATTGTGAAAAAAACAATTGCGGAAGTGGTTCGTTATCTTTCAATTAAATTTTTCATTTCGCTTGCAACAGGAATTCTTGTTTATTTTTCAACAAAAATAGTCGGCCTGGATTTTGCAATAATGTGGGCGTTTATTGCGTTTATAATGAATTTTATTCCTACGTTCGGTTCTATAATTTCTGTAGGTCTTACAACACTTTTTGCATTGATTCAGTTCTATCCAAAGCCGTTTCCAATCTTGTTTGTTCTTATCTCAATGACTCTTATAAATTTCATTCTTGGAAACATTGTCGAGCCGCGCATTGAAGGAAAGAATCTTGACATCTCACCTTTTGTAATTCTTGTGAGCTTAAGTTTCTGGGGCTGGATGTGGGGATTTGTTGGAATGATTATCGCAGTTCCGCTTATGGTGATGATTAAAATTATCTGCGAAAATGTTTCCTATCTTCATCCAATCGCAATTTTGATTGGAAACAAGCCGATTGACACGCAGAAAGAACTTTCAGATGTAGAGCCGGAATCAGAAGAAAATGAAGAAGAATCTTCCGCAGACATCCAGGAATCAGATAAACAATGAGCTTGTCGCTTTTTCATACAAAAAGCGGCGGTCTTCTTCCTGAATCATAGTGTAAATACAATCGGCAGCCAGCGTTGTTCCATCCTCATTTCTAAAAAGATTGTCAACTTTGCAGGTTACAAAAATTTTACGGACAACAGCGGGCGATTCCTTCAGCGCGAACCGCATCTCAACAGGATATTCGGAGCCCTCTGAAAGCTCAAAGGCTGCGTTTTTCTCAAATCCAAACACAATCTGCTCGTGGTTTACAAAAAGAATGTCAAAAGGCTTCACCCGCCCCTGAACTGCCTCAATTTTTTCAATTTTTGGCGCGACCATATAGCGGCAGATATTTATAAGACGAAGCCCGTTCCCGTTTTTCTGCTTGATTTTTGCGTTTTTCACATATTCTTCCAAAAGTTTTTTTGCCTGCTGCTGGTATTTCAGTTCAATTGAACTCCAGACAGGACGCAAAAAAAGCTCAAAACCATCAGCAGGAACGCACAGAAAACTTGAGCTGCCTTCATTGCTTAAAGAAACAATCAGCTGGGCTGAAAAATCATACTTTCTGTTTACAAAAACATCAGGAATTCTATTTATTTCAGCCGGAATAACAAGGGCAAGCCCGGAAGACACAGACTTCAAAAGAGTGGAAAAATAAAGCCCTACCCTGTTGAAATAAAATTCAACTTTCACAGGCTGGCCGACATATTTTGAAATAGACTCAGGCGCGTCTTTTAAAAGAATAATTCCTTCTTTTAGAACAGAAATATCCTCCGGTTTAAACGCGACAGGAACAACAGCCGAATCCATTTTTTTTATTTCATCTGGATTATTTTCTTCCGTGGAAACCGGCGTGATTGTAACCGGAACATTTCCATCAAGCAAATATCTGAGCACAAGCTCCCGTTCAATTCCAGTGAGCGATTTTTTTTCCATAATCTACTTTCCCCATTTTTTCACAAGAATTTGAGCTATTTTGAAATTCTGGCTTCTGTCAATAAAAAGCTGAACATCAACAAAACCTTTTGAATTTCTGAACCTCAAAGGAACCGAAATGAATTCTTCCTCAACAAAAGGCTCTCCGCAATAATATGCGCTGAATTTCTGCTCCTCGCCTGCCGGAAAATTTTCCCCGAAATTCTCTTTCCAGCAGTTTTCAACATCATATTTGAATAAAACCAATGAAAAAATAGAATTCGCATTAAAAAGCGATTCGTCAAATTTCCATGAAACAATATTTTCAGCAATTTTTTCAACAATTTTCTTTGCTTCCGGCACAAGCTGCGTTGAATCAAGACTTCCAAATCCGTCCAAAGATGGATAAACAGGCGCCTCTTCCGTAACAGCAGCCAAATAAAGCTCAGGCTCCAGCTTCAAGTTGGAAGAAACATACGCTGAAGTGTTTATTTTTCTTGAAAGAACAGAATTTTCTATTTCCCTTGCCCATATTATGCTTGAATTTCTTTGCGAAAATGTCATCCGCAATGTTTCCTCCGAACCAGAATTCAAATCTATTGTAGAATCTGATGAACAAGAGAAAAACAAAAATTCCAACACAAAAATCAAAAATGCCGCAAAGGACAGACTTTTTCTACACATTATAACTTTTTCATTATAACATATTCCGGAGATTTTTAAAACAAAACTTCGGAAAGTTCATTTTAAAGCCTTGCCTTGAACGCGTTCGCAATAACTTCCTCAATTCTTGAAACAGGAATAAACGTAATTCCTGATTTTACAATTTCTGGAATTTCATCAAGATCACGCACATTTGCCTTTGGAATAATTATTGTCTTGATTTTGTTTCTTTTTGCGGCAACAGTTTTTTCCCTCAGTCCGCCGATTGGAAGAACCTGGCCCGTCAAGGAAAGTTCGCCTGTCATCGCAAGGTTCGGCTTTATTGTTTTCCCGGAAAAAAGCGACAAAAATGTTGTTGCCATAGTAATTCCTGCGCTAGGACCGTCTTTTGGAGTAGCACCTTCCGGAATGTGCAGATGAATTGTATTATGCTCAAACCAGGTTGATTTCTTGATTTTATGTTCAATAACATAGCGTTTCACCCAGTTCATTGCAATCATCGCGGATTCTTTCATTACATCGCCCATCTGTCCAGTAATCACAAATTCAGGCTTGCCGGCAAAAGCCATACATTCAATAAGAAGCGTGTCGCCGCCCATGCTTGTCCAGGCAAGACCAATGGCAGTTCCTGGAATACTGGCTTTTTTTATTTCTGTTTCATCAAAAACAGGCTTGCCAAGATATTTTTCAAGATCCTGTGCATTTATCAAATACTGCTTATCTGAATCAAAATATTTATCAGCAGAAATTTGCGCAATTTCACTTGCCGGGCGGTTGTTTTCTTTCGCCTGCTTTTTAGCCTCAGCAACAAGCTTATCCGCATTCATAAACTGCTCAGCGACAATTTTCCTGTGAATTTTATCAAGGCATTTCTCATAATTTCTTACGCCAGCCTCACGGGCATACTCCTGGGCAATACGCAGCAACGCATCCTTTGAATATTTCACCTGGTTTTTCTTCAGGCCGTTTTTGTCCAAATTCTTAGGAATCAGATATTTTTTTGCAATTTCCAGTTTTTCCTGGTCAATATAACCTGCAAGCTGAATTATTTCCGCACGGTCAAGCAAAGGCTCCGGAATCGTATCCAAAGTATTTGCCGTAAGAATAAAAAACACATTTGAAACATCAAACGGCAAGTCAAGATAATCATCGCGGAAAGAAACATTCTGCTCAGGGTCAAGAACTTCCAGCAAGGCCGCCGCCGGATCGCCATGAACTCCGTTGGAAGCCATTTTGTCAACTTCATCAATCATGAAAACCGGAGATTTTGTGTGAGTAAGCTTTATTCCGCTGATAATTTTTCCGCACATTGAGCCAATGTAAGTTCTGCGGTGTCCTTTTATTTCTGAAGGATCGCTCATTCCGCCGACACTGAAACGATAAAACGGCTTTTCCATTGCTTTTGCAATTGATTTTCCAATGCTGGTTTTTCCGCATCCAGGAGGTCCAACCAAAATCAGGATAGAACCTTTTCCGTCTTTTTTCAGTTTACGAACCGCAAGATACTCAAGAATTCTCTTCTTCACATCGTCAAGTCCGTAATGCTCGCTGTCAAGAAGTTTTTTTGCGCCTTCAAGGCTGTAATTTTCAATTTTCAGCTCTTCGTTCCACGGAAGCTGGCATACAAGCTCCAGATAATTTCTTGAAACCGTGTATTCCGGCGACTGAGTGTCAAGAATTTTAAATTTTTCAAGCTCGCTTTCAAGAGATTCCTTTATTTCTCCAGAAAATTTAAATTCTTCTATCTGCTTTTTATATTTCTGGTACTCAGTAAGATTTCCTTCAGCGTCCGAACCAAGCTCATTCTGAATTGATTTCAACTCTTCACGCAAAAAATAATCGCGCTGGTTTTTCTCAACTTTTTCATTTATATCATTCTGAATTTTCTTTTGAACACGCAGAAGCTCCTGCTCTTTTTTTATGAAAACAAGAACCTGCTCCATGCGCTGGCGGACATTCAAAGTTTCAAGAACACGCTGCTGGTCTTCCTTGTCTACATTCAATATTGAAGCTATGAAATCTGAAATTTTCCCTGGATTGTCGATATTGACCATATTCAGACGCATTTCTTCTGTGAACAAAGGATTATTTTCAGCAACTTCCTTCATCTCGCTTATCAGGGCGCGGGTCAAAGCCTTTACTTCAAAAGTATCATTTTCCTCTTCTTCAAGATACGAAACGGCCGCAACAATCGGAGAAAAAGAGCTGAGACATTTTGTCATTTTAAAGCGCTTCACCGTGGAAATAAAAACATTGATTCCGCCGTCGGGCAAATTTATTTTCTTTATGATTTTTGCAGCAGTTCCAACTTTGTACAAATCTTCGTAGTGGGCGTCAGAAACTTCATTTTTCAGCATTACAATGCCAAGATAGCCGTCGCCTTCGTAAGCTTCTTCGGCAGCTTTTATGTCGCCCGGATTGTTTATCATGAGCGGCGTAAAAATTCCAGGAAAAATCGGATGTCCAAGCAGCGGAATAACAGGAAGTTTTGTCGGAAGAAAATCCTCCGCAGGCAGCAGCTCAGATTTTCTGCTCTTGGCAGATTTTTTGCTGTTTTTTGAGTCAGGCTGAAGCTCAACTTCAAGCTCCACATCGCTTTTTAAAATTTCAGAAGCCTTGTCTTTCAATTCTCCAAGAATCTGGGCAAGGTCTTTTTCAGATTTTTTATTGTTATCGCCATTATTATTATTTTCGTTATTATTGTTTTCGTTTTCAACCATACTTTTAAATTTAAGCACATAAAATAGAAAAGGCAAGGTTTATTTGCCTGAAATTCAAGTTTTCTCAAACAATCCGGGAAAGGCGTTTTCCGCAAATTTTCATTTGAACAAACCTGAAATTCAGACTATTTTGCTTTTTCAGCATTTTTTGGAGCAAGATTTGCGGAAATATACAGAACATCCTGAAGCCATTCAAGCCGAAGCGAAAAAATTTCCGGCTCGTAGCCTTCACATTCAGCCTTGAATTTCCAGACATTTCCCGAAACCAGTTTTTCAGGAGGAATTTGTTCAAGCGGAATCCAGCTTTTGTTGTAAAGAACCGAAAAAACAGCCTTTGAAGTAATTTCCTTTCCATTTGAAGAATCATAGGCATTCGGGTGAACTGTGATATTTCGTCGCATATCCTTCAAAAAATCAGCTTTCACAAGAACTTTTTCCTTTGAAACATCAAACGATTTCCACCACACATACGGACCGGCCACAACTTTTATGCGGTAGTCGCCATGCGGAAGATAGATTTTTTTTGTTGAATAAGTTCTGTTGCGCGCATTTTTTTCTTCCGGATGTTTTTTTTCTGAAACCTGTGTCAGAACCCGGCGGGTATTCATAATTTCCGGAATCTGGTCGCCATCATTTTCAAAAAAGAATGCCCTGACCGGCAAATCCGAACCTGAAGTGCTCGTGGCAGGCATTTTCATTTCAATTTCAACAGGAGTGTACCACGAACGAAGAATTGTCGCATGGAAAAAACCTTCAAACCAGCTGAACAGGCAAAGAAACGCAAAAACCGCGCATCCGGCAACAACCGCCATAACCTGATTCCGCCTGCGGTCTTTTGGAATATACTCAATTTCCTTCAGAACATTTTTTGAAAGAATAATTTTCGCAAGCTGAACACGGATGCTGTGAACATCGTAATGCTTCAGATATCTTTTTATCGCTTTTATAATCGGAGAAATCGACTGGAAACGGCTTTTCGCCTTCGGCCTCATCATTTTGTGAATAAGCCGGCAGACGCACCTAGGAATTTTCTTGTCAATTTTCCGCGGAGAAATATATTTTCCTTTTTTTATAACATTCAAGGTTTCAATTGTAAGCGTTCCAGGATACGGCTTTGTTCCGGTAACCATTTCATAAAGCATTACGCCAAGCGCATAAATATCCGCTCGGCAATCAACTTTCGCGCTGTCCTCGAACTGCTCAGGCGGCATATACGCAGGAGTTCCAAGAGCAACACCGCTCTGCGTCAAAGTGTCTTCCCCGGAAGTTTCAGAAGCAATTCCAAAGTCAGTGATTTTTATTTCAGCGCGCTTTGAAATAAGAATATTTCCCGGTTTTATATCGCGGTGAACAATATTTTTCGCATGGGCGAATTTCAATCCGTAGCAGGCATCCTGAATTATCAGCATCGCAACCTGCGGACTTACAGACGTCTGCTTCTGAAGAATTTTATCAACCGCCATTCCGTCAACAAATTCTTCTACTATATAATACGCATTTCCTTCTGTAAAAATATCATAGAAATTTACAATATTCGGATTCTGCAGCTCGCCAAGAATTTTCGCTTCCAGAATGAATCTTTTTATATTTGTTGAATTCTTTTTCGCAGTAAGTTTCTTTATTATAACCGGGCGCTTCAAAGTCGGATGAGTTGAACGGTAAACAACGCCCATTCCGCCTTTCGCAATAATTCCTTCAATTTTGTATTTTCCTATTTTTTCTGGAAAAACCTCCGGCATCTTATCCTCCAAAAATATTTTAGCCTAAAAAAAATATTTATTCACCCACTTTTACAATATCATTATCCAAGTCAATAGCCTTGTCATTGTAAACAAGAACAACATTCTGCCTGTCAGGATTATGAATCTGAACAAACCTGCCGTTCTGACGCAAAGCATAATTTCCCTGAATCGGACGGTGGCCGCCAAAATAAAGCGACTTGGAATTTCCGGTGAGCGAATCCAGCATTTTTTTTACGCTGCCATCCTTCGCGGCATTGTTTTCAGTCCAGGTAAGCCCAAGAATCACTTCATCGGAATTCATTCCATTCACAAGCTCTTCCCTGGAAAAAGCGCGCGCCGGCTCCGCATGGCTTATGACGCAATCCGGAAAAACAGCCGCAAGCGGAAGATTCCGTTCAAAACATGAAATAACCATAAGAACATCATCCCCGTAAACTTCCGCCATAAAATCCTTAACCATTTCGCCTTCGTTAGCGAATTTTCTAAAAGGATAATCGCCAGGCCCGCGCACATTCATTATATTTTCATGGTTTCCCTTTAAAATATGCACATTCGCCGGAAAAGAAATTTTCAGCTCCATAACCATTGAAAGCAAAGCCAGCCCTTCCTCCATCTCGCCGGTCATCGCCTTGCCGTTAAAAATTCCGCGGTCAAATTCATCCATCGCCTCCATCCAGCGTTGGCGTCCGCGCAGCTCTGAATGCAAAAGGTCGCCCACAAAAACAATTCTCGCCTTGTCCTGCTCAAGCGCCTGAAAAACAGAAATTTCCGATTTTGCTTCATTAATTTCAGAACAGGCAAAAGAAAACGGAAGAACATAATTCAAAATATTCCGCAAAAAATAAGCCCGCGCGTGCAAATCAGGAACAATAATCAGCGGAAGCCTGCCGCAGTCCGCCCTTCGCCCTGAAAAATCAATAAGCCCGCCAAGTTTCTTAAAATCCGCGGCAGGCCGATAAGAGCAAATTTCATTTTCCAGCACAGAAGCCGCAGAATCCGCAACGGAAAAAAGATAATCATGTTCAGGCAAGCCACTCAAAGCCAAATCATCTTCCAAAAATAACCTAAGTTTTTCGCTCAACTAAAATTCCGTATCCGTAAAATGTAAAAATCAAGAAATCACAAGATTCATTGTGCCAATCGTAATTTTATCGCCCTTGTTCAGCCGGAAATATTTTCCCTCAGGAATACGCCTTCCGTTCACAAAAGTTCCGTTCGTGCTTTTTTCATCCCTTATAAAATATGCGTCGCGGATTTTCTGAATCACAGCGTGATGCCGGCTCGCAAGCTTGTTGTCAATCACAATATCATTATCATACTCGCGGCCAAGCGTAATTTTCGCCACAAGCTCAATTCTCTTCTTATTGAACATCAAATATTCAGCCGGCGAAGACTCGGAAATCTGCTCCAAATGCCGTCCGACCGGAGATTCATTGATTATTGTTGTATTTTCCATCATTTTCCTTCCAAAACTTACCGTTTAATTATCACTCACCTTTCCACGAAAGTCAAAAAATTTTTACAAAAAAAAATTTCAAAAAGGGCGCTAAGATTCCTTCCCGCGGCAAATCAAGCCGCAAACAAAATTCCTTCAGAAAACCGCGCTTCCAGGGCCCGCTCCGCTCGGTCTTCCGCAAAGCGGAATCCTTTTGCGCAAGCGCAAAACCCTTCCAGCACGGCGCAAGACAATTCAATGTTTTTCAAAAAAATCCTTGACCAAAAAATAATTCAAAAGGTAGAATAAAACATATTTTCAAAGGAGATTATATGAAAAAAATTATTTCCCTTATTATTGCGGCAAGCCTTTTTTCAGGATTCGCGTTCGCAAAAACATACAAAGGCGACATCCAGCTTAATTTCGGCGGCAGCGGCGATTATATCGAGCTCAAGGATACTTTTGACGTAAAAATCGAATCTGGAATGTTTGAATTCGACATTCAGACATGGCATCTTTTCGGAATAAACGATGTTTTCAGCGTTGGCTTCATGGCAGGAATCAACAGCGGTATCGGCGCAACAACAAAAATGGAAACAGAAGGTGTAGATATAGAAGATTCTCCAGCGGGGCTAGAACATGCGCTCGCCTTGCACTACAACTTTTTGGTAGGTCCGGCAGTAGGCTTTGACCTTGGAAAAGTTGTCCGATTCAACCTTGCGGCAGGCTTTGACTGGGGCTTGAATTTTGCATCAGCAAAATACAAGGATGATGAATCTGAACTGAGTGTATCATATTTTATTCCTGCTGGAATCGGCACAGAAGTTCAGGCTAAATTCCTTCCAAAAGCAAGAGTAAGCCCGGTTGTAACATACAGACTTACAGCAGATTTCACAGACAGAGCCTACACTTATGACTCAAAAGAAAAGGAACACGATGACACAAAAGTTGATTCAATTTCAATTCTGAACAATGCATTTACAGTAGGAATTTCTTTCAACTGGTAAAAGCTTTGCAAGCGCAAAAATGCCGCAGGAACTATTCCTGCGGCATTTTTTTTACCGGCGCTTTTTTATTTTCTGCGGAAGATTTTTTCAAAAGTTTTCTTTATGAAATTCTTTGTCTGCTCCGTAGATTCTTCCAGCTTCTGCTTTATAACTTTGTCGGCCTTTGTAAGCTGAGAATGTCCCGCCTTGAAAAACTCAATCACAGTTTCCTTGCATAGTTTCCGCATTTCAGGATCGAGCTTGTTTATGCTTTTCAAAATTTTCACAGAATTTCTGGCGAAATTCGCCTCAAGCTCAGTGTTCGTCTTCGCATCCGTTGACTCAATGATTTTAAAAAGCGTGTCAACAAAAATTTCACGCTGCTTTGGCTCAAGGTTCACAATCCATTCGTTGAAAGTATCGTGAAAAAATTTGCTTGCGTAGTCATTTTTTTCAAGAAGCACAAAATCGTTTCCCATAACGTGCCAGGAAAACGGATCGTGCTGCATAATTCCTGTTTCATCGCTGACAACAAAAGTCTGATTTCCAATATGCTGAAAAAGCATTCCCACAACAGAAAACTGCGGATAGCAGGAATCAACTTTGCCGGCAATCCGCTGGAATTCAGCAGACTTTACCCTAGCCTCGTAAAAACCAGGTCCGTCATTATTGAAAATAGAAATAATTCTGTCGCTTATTTTCTTGTCAACGGCCGCGCTCGCATATATGGCAAGATTTCCGCCTTTTGAATGTCCGCCAATTCTCAGTTTTCCTTTTAAATTTCTGGCGGCATTTTCAAGATATTCAACAGCATCTTTCTGGGCTGGAACTTCCTCGTCGGTGGCAAGATTGAAATCTTCCTTCCAGCCTACAATCGAATCATCTGTTCCACGGAAGCAGATGAACGCCGTGCCGTCTGGAAGTTTATAAGAAATTGCAGCAAACTGCTCTTCAATCGACAAATCTATTTTTGAAACATATCCAGACGCAAGAATATCCCTGAACCGACAGCACCTTGCAGCCTGCAGAAAAAAAGGCGCTGTTTTCTTGTTGATTAGCAGCCCGGTATCAGAACGCTTTTTAAAATCCTTTGAATTTTCAAAAAGTTCCGCCAAGTGCGAAAGCCTGCACGATGTTGAAAAATCATAGTCCGGAAGAAGCCTGTCGAAATTCAAATAGGAAATCTGGCAGAGAATAAGCGCATCAACTCTGCAAAAAGGAGCCTGCTCAAAAGTCAAATCACCGCGCCATTCAATATATTGCTGAATATTAGCCATAATTCTGTGTCCTTAAATGAAAATATTTGTTATATTAAATATAACAACATGGAGGATTTATGACAAATTCCAATTCAACACAAATTTCTTTTGTAAAAGAACAGAACAAATTTCTTGCCAGAACATACGGCTGGATGACTTTAGCCTTGATTATAAGCGGATTGACTGCATTTGGAACCGCGGCTTACATTTCTACAGTCGGAATACAAAATTTCTACAGTTTTTTTCAGATTGGATTTCCTATTCTTGCAATCGCTGAAATAATTCTTGTGGCATGGCTTTCCGCATCAATCTCAAAAATTTCCGCGGCAGGCGCCTCAATTGCATTTATTGTATATTCAGTGCTCAACGGACTTACGCTTTCTTCAATTTTCATCGTATACAACTTGTCTTCGCTCGTAACAATTTTCCTTACAAGCGCCGGAATGTTCGCCGCCATGGCAATTTACGGAACTTTCACAAAGCAGAACATTCTTTCCTTCGGAAGATATTTCTCCATGGCTTTAATCGGACTCATAATCGCAACCATAATAAATCTGCTTGTAAAATCAGCAACTTTCGACTGGATTCTTTCGATTGTAACAGTTGTTCTTTTCACAGGACTTTCTGCATATGATGCCCAGAAAATGTGCCGGGTCAGCGAACGAGCGGAAAACAGCGATATTTTCAAGAAAGCCTCAATAATCGGCGCGCTGGAGCTTTACCTTGACTTTATAAACATTTTCCTTGCAATGCTCAGGCTCTTTGGAAAAAGAAAAGACTAGTTTTTTAAAATGTCTGTCAGCAAGGATTACTTAAAAGGAGTGTTTTTTATTCTGCTTTCAGCCTTCAGTTTTGCCCTGATGGCTTTGTTCGTAAGGCTGAGCGGAAATGTTCCTTTTGTTCAAAAAACTTTTTTCAGAAACATTGTCGCGCTAGCAATCACGATTATTTCAATAGCTGCCGGAATTTTTAAAGGCGGAATTGAGCAGTACAAAATTCCAAAAGAAAGCTGGATTTTTCTTGTGCTGCGTTCTGTAGGCGGCTCAATTGGAATTTTTGGAAATTTCTACGCAATCGACCATCTTATTCTTGCCGACGCAAGCATTTTGAATAAAATGGCACCGTTTTACACAGTGCTTTTCAGTTTTCTTCTTCTGGGTGAAAAAATAAAAATCATTCCTCTTTTTGCAATAATAACAGCATTCTGCGGAGCGATGCTCGTAGCAAAACCTTCGTTCGACTTTTCAAAAACTTTGCCTTCACTTGCCGGCGTTGCAAGCGGATTCGGCGCTGGATTCGCGTATGCCTGCGTACGAAAACTCGGAAAACAGAAATGCTCCGGAAAAATCGTAATTCTGTTTTTCAGCGCATTTTCAACGCTTCTAGCCGTTCCATATATGATTATGAATTTCACGCCAATGACAAAAATGCAGACAATCTATCTGCTTTTTGCAGGAATTTCAGCCGCAATGGGACAATTTACAATAACAGCCGCATATTACCACGCGCCGGCGGCAAAAATCTCAATCTTTGACTTTTGCCAGATAATTTTTTCCGCAAGCCTAGGATATTTTATTCTTGGACAAAAAGCTGACATTCTCAGCATTTTTGGCTACGTGATAATACTTTCAATGGCGGCGCTGAACTTTTTCTACAACAACAGAACTCTAAAAGATAACGCCGCCAGCTAATTTTAATTTCCGCCAGCCTTGTTTTTATTTTTTTCAGCCATTTCTTTCTGCTCCTCTTCCAGCTTCATTTCAGCTTGAAATTCATTCTTGGAGCAATATTCAACTTCAATTTTTCCGCCGATTTCATTCACTTTGAAAACAGAATTTTCAGCATAATTTTTCACAAGCCAGTCATCATATTCGGTCCAGTTTGCAAAAGACATTTTTTTCGCATTTATCATAGAACAACTTCCTGCACAAGAAAAGAAATTCGCGCATCTGAAAAATCATTTTTCTGAACAAGAGTTTTTATTTCCTCGGCAGAATATATATTTTCCGGATAAAGAACCACCGCCGACTTGTCGCCTTTCAGAAGAAAATTCCGCTCGCCGAATTCAGTGTAACGAGTTGCGCCGATTGAAACCATAATTTGCCCAGGAAATCCGGACTCTTTCAGATAAGAATTTATATTTTCAGCCGGCCCATCATCTTTCTGAAAATTCAGTTTTTCGACAATCCAGTTCTCGAGTTTCTCATAAATATATGAATAATCCCGGACTGCGCTGTCTTCACCATATTCAAAAACATTGCCGCCTCTAACCATAAAAGAAGCGATGCGGTAGCCGTTCAAAATACTGTTTTCATCAAAGGTTTCAATGGAAATAAGATTTTCTGAAAGCCCTTTGCTAGATTTTCCCCAGTTTTTCTTTACACTGATTTTTTTTGCCCCGGCTTTTCTGATTGAAACATCATTTGAAGCGCCAAAACAAACTGGCGAAAGCGAACAGATTTTTTCACCGCGCCATTCAACGTTGAAAACAACCGCGCATTCAGGCTCAATTTGAATTTTCTGCTCGTTCTGCGGAAAAATTATTTTTTCAGAATCAAACGGAAAAACTCCTAAAAAGCCGGGAGTTTCCCCGTTACCATTTATATTCGGAATATAAGTTGGAAACAAAGCCTTCGGAGCGTTTTCTTCCAGCGTTTTTACATTTTTAAAATCTAAAGCTTCTCCTGCCTGCTCCAGATGCCCTGTAAAATTTCCGGCAACGCCAAAGCAGGCGCAATTTTTTAGATTAAAACCATTCATTTCCGCTATTCAGCCTTGTGAAAATCAAGAATTTTTCCAGCATGCCAAAGTTTTTCCAAATCATAGAAATTCCTTGCCGCCTCAGACATCAAATGAACAACAACAGAACCTATGTCAATAAGATTCCAGTCATCGCCATCTGGACTTTTTTTGTTTGTAACATGAATTTCCATTCCGTTTTCTTTTACATAATCTTTCACCTGCTTAAAAAGTCCCTGCCAATGCGCAGATGAAGTAATTGTTGCGATAACAAAATAATCAGTCCAGCTGTTCAGCTCTGAAACATTAATAACTGTAACATCCTTGCCGTTTCCGTCTTCAAGAAGCCGGGCAATTTCCAAAGCCTTTTGTTCTATAGTTTTATTTTCCATTTTTCCCCCATTTTCCATCAGCTTTAAATTTACTCGCTGCGAGAGGCACGGACATACCGGCCGTCAAAATCTTTACCTAAAATGATTGTAAAGTCAACATCTGCGGAAGTATCGCTTTCTGAGCGGGAAAGGTCAACTTCTTCTTCCTGTATGTTTGTGCAGTGAATAAAATTTCCAACCATGGAAGCAATTTCACTATTTCCAATGTGATCGATAATCACTGTTTTTTCATAGTCATTTCTGTCTGCGTTGACTGCACTCAGAACATCGTAGCTCGCATTCTGAAACAAAATTGAAGTATTGTGCGCAAGCCCCTGAACCGTGGTTCCATTTTTTATTTCAAGAACATAAACGCGGCTCGCATAAGTTCCGCTGTTTGAAATCAGCATATTCGTGCTCTGCTTTACAGCCTCTTTTATAAATTCACCGTTGTTCAGCGGAAACATAAGTTTCTGGCCGTCAACAAGCCTTATTCTTCCAGCAACAGACTGGCGGGCAATAGTTTCAGAATCCATATTTGAAATCTGAAGAAGAAGCCGCCTTGAATCCTCGTCATTTAAATTTATATTCAGAAATTTTTTCAGCTGCCTGAAATTATTTTTCTTTGAAAACAGAACATTCCGCTTGTCATGCAACATTGAAAAGAAAGCCGCAACCACATTCTGGTAGCGATCCTGAACATCAGAATCAGTTTCATCATCAGCACGGTACTTTATATATGTAGAAACCTTGTCGCCGTCCAAAGTAACAGCACCTGAAGGCAGAAGCCAGCGTTCTCCATTTTCAGACACAACATCAACTGGCGCCGGAACAAAAACTCGCATTCCGCCAAGAATATCCGTTACTTTTATAAAATCAGAAAATTTTATCGACATATAAAAAGGTATTTTGCAAGCCAAGAGTTTTTCAATTTCAGCTTTGTATGTATCATAGCCTTTTTCCTTGAAAACCTGGTCAATGCGGTCAACACGTCCCAAAGATTGAAAAATCGCCGCTGTGTTTCCAGGAATATTTACAGCCGCCGCCTTTCCTGAAACAGGATAATATATAAGAACATTTGTAAAAATTACAGAGCCGTCATCATCTTCAAGGACATTCAGAACACGCACAACCTGATCATCAGAAAGCATTTCAGCGACATTGTCTTTTTTCAGCGAAAGCGCCATCACAACAGAAACAACAACAATTATAAGGACAATAATTCCAAGAAGAATCGCACCTTTCTGCTCATCTCTCAACCTGATTTTCTTCATTCTCCACCTGCCTCAAGAAATTTCAGCAATTCCTCCGTTTCCTGCGCAATTTTCTTTCCTTTTTTCAGCAAATAATCCCTGCTGTCTGAAACAACCTTGAAAAACAGCTCGTTCAAGGAAAGATTTTTTATGCTTTTCATATACGCATCGTCCACATGCTCGCGGCCCGGCTCAATTTTGTCAGAAATGTAAAGAATCTTTCCAAGCGGACACAATCCTTTTTTTCCAAAAGTATGATTTGCAACCGCCTCAATAATATCAGGCTCGTGAATACCAAATTCACTTTGAAGTTTCACAGCGGCCGCCCTGCCATGAAGCAAGGAAGGATTCGCCTTTTCAAGCTCAGAAATTTCCCGGCCGTCCTTGGCGGCAACTTCAAGCATTTCTTCAGCAGTAAGTTTCTTGCACATATCATGCGCAATCCCCGCAAGATAGCCAGACTTTTCATCAAGACCATATTTTTTACAGAGTTTTCCGCAAGTTTCAGCAGTCCGGACAGAATGTTCATATCTAGCCTGACCTACAGCTTTTTTTACAAATTTTCTTATTTTTTCAGAAACGGCTTCTATGTTTTCAATCATTCTTTCATACCATATAGACTATTAGAAATAATATACTGAAAAACTGCCTCTGGAACAAGATAACGCCACGACTTGCCAGCCGCTATTCTTGCCCGGATTTCTGTAGAAGAAACTGGAAAAACAGGATTTTCAACAAACGAATGTCTGTACGGAAAATTTTCAAGGTAGCTTTCGTCCTCATAATCCGCTGAATAATTTCCAAAAGGCTTGTTCTGATGATTTTTTGTTTCAACGCCACTTGAATCAGGTTTACGCGCCGCAATCAGAATGTCCGCAAGATCCGCAATTCTTTCAGGATTTTTCCATTTGTAAAACTGAGCCGCAACTTCCTGCCCCATTATAAAACTAAGTTTTTCACCGGCAAGCTCATTCCTGTATTTTTCTGAAAGATATGAAAGCGTATCAACCGTATAGGAAGTTCCTCCCCTAGAAATTTCACAGTCCTCGGCAAAAAATTTTTGTTTTCCGCCGAACGCAGAAGACCTGCAGAAGGCACGGACCATCTCAAGGCGCTGCTCAGGCAAAACAGAAGAATTCATCTGCTTATGCGGAGGAATGAATGTCGGCACAAAAAGAATCTTGTCAAAGCCGCGCTCATTCAGAACCACATCAGCCAGCATCGCGTGCCCAATGTGAATGGGATTAAAACTTCCGCCAAGAACTGCAATTTTCATTACTTTTCGCTTCCCGGATACTGAACATTATCGTCATCAAAGTCATCAGACTGCATGAAATCAGGAACTTTCAAAGCGCCGGAATCAGATTTTTCCTCATTCTCATTGCCTTCAAGCCGGTTTACAAGCTCAATTATAGCTTTTTTCGCCGTTCCCATTCCAATATTATTTTGAACTGAAACCGGAATAACCGTTGTTTCAGGCTCTTTCTCTTTGATTGAATAAACTACTTCAGCTGCATTTTGCTCCGCGCCTTCAACATCAATTTTATTAGCAAGAACAATCCGCGGTTTTGAAAGAAGCTCTTCTGAATAATTTCCAAGCTCATTGATAAGAGTTCCGTAAGCCGAAAGATAATTTTCATCTGAACAGTCAATCATGAAAAGAAGACATGCGGTGCGGGAAATATGCTTCAGGAAGTCAAAGCCGAGCCCCACGCCTTCAGAAGCGCCCTCTATAATTCCAGGAATATCAGCAATAATTATGTCCTGCTCATCATCAACCCTAAGAACACCAAGATTCGGAATTTTCGTAGTGAATGGATACGGTGCAATTTTCGGCCTTGCATTTGTAAACGCAGTCAGCAATGAAGATTTTCCAGCGTTCGGAAAGCCAACCAGCCCGACATCAGCAATTATGCTAAGCTCAAGTTTTACAGTCCGCTCTTCGCCAGGCGCTCCAGGATGTGCATATCTAGGCGCCTGATTTGTAGACGTTTTAAAATGAACATTTCCCCAGCCGCCTTTTCCGCCTTCCAAAAACAGAAATTCCTTGTTTTCCTCTTCATCCGTAAAATCGTGAATAAGCTCGTCTGTTTCCGCATCCCGGATTGTAGTTCCAGGCGGAACAGGAATTACAACATCCTCGCCATCTTTTCCAAAGCGATTCCAGCCCTGTCCGTCGCCGCCATTGCGCGCTTTAAAAATATGATGGTGGCGCAATCTTGAAAGCGTGCGCATATTTCTTTTCACAACAAAAACAACATTTCCGCCCTTTCCGCCGTCACCGCCATTAGGACCGCCATGAGGAATATATTTTTCACGGCGAAAAGCAATACATCCGTTTCCGCCTTTTCCAGAATGAACTTCAATTACAGCCTCATCAGCAAACTGAAACATTTTTTACCCCGCAAAATCAAACAAAATGAAATTAACTGCAAACAAAAAAAATACCCGGCACAGAATAATACTCCGAACCGGGCATCAATAAAACATTCAGATTAGACTATTCAGCCTTTGAAGGTGTTACTGAAATGAACTTTCTGTTCATTCTTTCATGGAAAACAACATTTCCGTCCGCTGTTGCAAACAGACTGTCATCACCGCCTCTCTGAACATTATCTCCAGGGAAGAATTTTGTTCCACGCTGACGAACAATAATTGAACCAGCTGTTACAAATTCTCCACTATATTTTTTTACACCCAGATTTTTAGGATTAGAATCACGACCGTTTTTTGCGCCGCTACCGCCTCTAGTTCTTCCCATTTTATAGCTCCTATCTTATAAACTATTTATTACAAGTTTCAGATTATCCGGAAATTCCCTTGCAACCGACTCAAGCCCAGCCTGCAAAAAATCTCCAGCAAATTTCAGTTTTTCTTCAACATCAGAAGAAAAATCTGACAAAACCTTAAACTCAACAAAACCTCTTCTGGCAATGTTTGATTCAAGATTTACACCAGGCAATCCAAAAACCACTTGCATTGTTGTACGTATCAGAACTGAAACCGCACTGCAAACAATATCTGAACCTTGCCCAGCATATCCAGCATGTCCTTCGGCACAACAACCGAGCAACACGCCAGTTTTACTGCGCTTAATCCGCACAGACACCATTACGCATTGATTGATTCAACACGAACGTTTGTATAATGCTGTCTGTGACCAATCAAACGGTGATAATCTTTCTTTGATTTGTATTTTAAAACAAGAACTTTTTTGTCTCGGAAAGATTCCTCAACAACTACAGTAACCTTTGCGCCTTTTACGTATGGAGCACCAACAGAAACTTTGTCACCATCGCTTACGAGCAATACTGTATCAATTTCAATTTTAGCACCTTTTTCAGCATCGATAGAATCAACTGTCAATACAGCGTCCTTTTCTGCTTTGTACTGTTTGCCCTTATATTCAACAAGTGCGTACATATTTTCAACCTCTGAATTAAAAATCTGGTACAAAACAGCCGCAGTATTTAACGGGTGATACTACAACTCTTGTAACCATAGTGTTCTGATATTTTATCAAATTGAACAATTAAGGTCAATAAACAATATCAGAACTTGATGAAACATTAGAACTTGTATGTTCCTGTTGTAATTGTTCCGCCGTTGCTGTACACATCAAAATTAACTGACTTGTCAGCTTTGCTGAGCTCTGCGTAGAATTCCTTCAAATTCTTCACGGATTTTCCGTTCACAGCAGTAATAACATCTCCCTGCTGAAGGCGGAGCGCAGAAGCCGGAGATTTCGCGAGAATATTAGTAACAAGAACACCTTTATCTGTGTCAAGCTCGAACTGCTTCTTAATATCTTCTGTAATCGGAGCTGCTATGAATCCAGGCCAAAGTTTTCCATTGTCTGAAGAAACTTTTTCTGTTCTTTCTTCAATTTTTACAGAAAGAGTAACTTCCTTTTCATCGCGGATAACAACAAAGTCAACTGTTTTTCCAGCTTCAAGACGTCCAACTTCACGCTGAACCTGATCAACATCCTTTATCTTATGGCCGCCGACTGAAACAATGTAGTCGCCAGGACGCATTCCGCCTTTCTGAGCTGGAGAACCGATAAATACCTGAGCCGCAAGCGCACCGTCCTTGTCTTTCACGCCAAGAGCTTCCTTATAATCATCCGAGGCAGGCATCAGAGAAACACCTAGCCAGCCGTATACAATTTTTCCACTGCTTATGAAAGAATCGATTGCGCCTTTTATATTATTAATCGGAATTGAAAAACCAAGTCCCTGGGAACCGCCGGACTGGGAAGCAATCCATGTGTTTATGCCTATTACTTCACCATAAATATTTACAAGAGGACCGCCTGAATTTCCCTGGTTGATTGCCGCATCAGTCTGAATAAAATCGTTTATATTTCCAATTCCTGATCCGGAACGACCTTTTGCGCTTACAATACCCTGAGTTACAGACTGGCTGTAACCAAGAGGAGCGCCCATCGCAAGACAAATGTCGCCGGTTTTCACAGCGTCAGAATCACCAAGAATTGCAACAGGAATTGACTTGTCCTTCGACTCAAAAGAAACAAGCGCAACATCCATCCGCGCATCCGCTCCAACAAGCTTGCCGTCAAACTGGCGTCCGTCATTCAGCTTCACAGAGATTTTAGAAGCTTCCCCGGCAACATGGTTGTTTGTCAAGACGTAAAGGACATCACCTGTTCTGCGGACAATAACGCCGGAGCCAAGACCTTTCTGCTCGTACTCGCGGGTTCTGCCCTTCTTATTGCTGTCGTCCTCTGGAACTCCGAAAAAATATCTTCTTATATCATCAAAAGGATCAACTGTCTGCACAGTTTTTGTTTCTGTGACATCAACTTCAACAACAGAAGGAAGAACGCCATCGCTTACCGCGCGGAAAGCATTCTGCAGCGCCTCCACAATTTTCAAGGATTCAGACGGAACGATTGACGAAGTTTCCGCATACGCTGTGCCTGCGCTTCCAACAACTGGAGTTCTGCTGCACGAAAGGGAAACAATCCCGAAAGAAAGGACAGCAACGCCAGCAACACCAATCAAATATTTTGCCCAAGTTTTCATTTATGCCTCCACAAAAGTTTATTGGCTTTTTTTAAAGATAAACACAAAAAACTAAAATGGTTACAAAAATCGTTTTTTAGAAAACTATTTTTTGTAGTTCAAATCTGTAAGAATTTCAGTGTGATCCTCGAAAACTGCGACAGTATGCTCCTCGTGGGCGGAAGATTTATGGTCTTCAGTAACAACAGTCCATCCGTCTTTTTCTGAATAAACATCCGCGGTTCCAAGATTTATCATAGGCTCGATTGCAAGAACCATTCCAGGTTGAATCCGCGGGTTCGGTCCGTGGCTAGGACAGTTCGGAATGCTAGGATCCTCGTGAACTTCAAGACCTACTCCATGGCCGCAATAATCGTAGACAACTCCATATCCATGCTTTTCAGCAATGTTATAAACCGCGTTTGAAATATCGCTGATTCTGTTTCCAGCCTTGCAAGCCGCAATTCCAGCCGCAAGACATTCAAGCGTAACCTGATCAAGTTTTCTTACTTCAGGCTTTACATTTCCAACAAGAACAGAATGACACGAATCGCTTATAAAACCGTTCAAATCAATTCCAGCATCAATAGAAACGATGTCTCCATCCTTTATTATTCTTTTAGCAGAAGGAATTCCGTGGATAACCTGCTCGTTTATGCTTATGCACAAAGCGCCGGGAAAATCCTCGTGGTACCAGGCAGGAGTTCCGCCGTGCTCTTTTATAAATTTCACCGCAATATTGTCAAGCTCCTTGGTTGAAATTCCGGGCTTCACCTGAGGAATTATAAAGTTGAACATATCTGCAAGCAGATGACAAGATTTTCTAATTCCTTCTATTTCCTCACTGTTCTTCAAGCGAATCATAACTATAACCTCTTTCTACAAAATCTTTTTTACCGGAAGACGAAATTCTTACCGCCTCTTCCTCGCAGATTGCACAAGTCTGATAATCTCCCATCTTTTTATATAATCCAGCCATCTGACGCAGAAAGAAAGCGTCATCCTTAGCGGAAAAACCAAGATCCAGCGCCCTTTCAAAAATATCAAGGGCAAGCTCGTCATTTATTGTTCCTGAAACATTTCTTTTCAAAAGACTGAGCGTAAATTCCATTACTTCCGGAAAAAACAGCCTGAAATATGAATAGCTGTACTCCATGCGGATAATCTGCTCCAAAAGAATCAGAGCATCGTAAAATTCCTGCCGGAGCGCAAGCTCCTCCGCAAGAATATATCCGTAGTCCATGAAATCCTCGCGGGTAAACCAGTGCTTCAAGCTGAAATCCGCATGGTTCATCGACATTCTCTTGAATTCCTCGACCGCCTCGTCCTCGCGGTTATGCATCAGATCAAAAAATATGAGTTTCGCGCGGCTTTCCTCATCAGTGCGTGCAGAAAGCCACTTATAATAATCAAATGAAGTTTTTGTATTTTTTGTAAACGCATTCCGGGTGCACAACGACTCATCAAAAAGAGAACGCTGCCTCGCATCCGAAAGAATTTCGTATGCTTTCACCAGCTCCTGGAATTTTTTTGAATCAGAAGTTTTTGAAGCATCCGGATGAAAAATTTTCGCCTTGGCTCTGTAAGCTTTTTTTATTTCAGCGGCAGTCGCATTCTGCCTTATGCCCAAAATTCTATAACAATCAACCACTTCTTTGTCCTGGGAAAATCAAAATATCTTGAACAGCGCCTCTATCTGAGGCTTATGAATTACAAGAACCGGACAATGAGCGTAATTCACAATTTCACTTCTTGCTGTAGCCGCGGCAGAACGGTGCGGCTGGCTTTCAATAACCTTCAGCTTGTCTTTTGTTTCATGGCCACCGAGCAGAACCATATCCGCAGAAATTTCATCCGCCGCCTTTATAATTTCAGCCCAGACAGAACCTTCACGAAGCTCTGTTTCAATTTCAATTCCCTTTGACTTTGCAAGGTTTTTCACATACTCAAGATAAGTTTTCCCGTCGCGCCGCAAATCATTCTCATAAGAATCCCTTTCTTCCGAAACAAGAAACTTTGAGCTTGTAAGAAATTTTATTGTGGCGGTGTCAACAACATAAACAGCTTTTAAAGCCAGCGAATATTGCTTTGCCAGCATAATAGCATACATCGCGGCCTGAACAGAAGATTCAGAGCCATTGATTGCAACGATAATCTTTTTCAGCAACGGATTTTTAATCATTTTCTGCCTCGCTAGATTTCCGGTCATTACGGCGTTTAAGAGCTTTTAGAACAAAAACATTTTCACGTTCTTTTTCTTCCAGAGAATTCTCAATATATTTCATTGTTTCCCGCGTCTGCGGAATAACCATTTTGTCGAGCGAATTTACACGCCGCTGAGTTTTCTTAACTTCTTCTGCAAGACGCCAGACAATCGTGCGGATTGAAGCCATCTGAGTCAGCAAAGAAATCAGCTTGAAAAATTTATTGATAACATCATCTGTGTTTGCGTAAGTGCCAATCATTGTGTAAAAAAGCTGCTGCTTCGGAAGCTTAACATCAATTGTTGAAAAAGACATTCCTCCAATAACAACCTGTTTTTCCTGCATCTCAAAATCATAGTGAACATTATGCGCAATTCTGCGGACCTGGTCGGAACCGTCTGCCATTAGCATTCTTTTAAAAGCCGGATAGGCTTCCTTCACGGCATTGTCAATATCTTTTTCAAGAAGCTTTACTTTGTCAACCATGTGCATAAGTTCCTGCACAAGAAGCTCGCGTTTCTGCTCAAGCAAGTCGTAGCCGTTTTCAGAAATTGCAAGCTGCTCTTTCATTGCAAGAAAATTTGATTTTGTAGGCGCAATATTTAGCTTTGCCATTTTACACCACCTTGAACAAAACTACTCTGTTTTCGGAAGATATTTTTCAATAAATTCAGGCTTGATTCGGAACAATTCCTCTTTTGGAAGAACTGAAAGACATTTCCAGCCGATTTCAAGCGTCTGCTCAATGCTTCTGTCCTCATATTCACCCTGGGTAAGAAATTCCGACTCAAATTTATTTCCGAACTCAAGATATTTTTTATCAAGCGGAGAAAGCTCCTCCTCGCCAATAATTGACGCAAGGTTTCTGATTGACTTGACTTTTGAATATGCCGCAAAAAGCTGGGAAGAAACGTTCGCGTGATCTTCCCGGGTCATATTTTTTCCGATTCCATCCTTCATAAGGCGTGAAAGAGACGGCAAGCCGGCAACCGGCGGATAAATTCCTTTTGAATCCATCTCGCGGTCAAGAACAATCTGTCCTTCAGTGATGTATCCCGTTAAGTCAGGAATTGGATGTGAAATATCATCATTTGGCATTGTCAAAATCGGAATCTGGGTAATTGAGCCTTCAGAATCTTTTATTTTTCCGGCACGCTCATAAAGTTCTGCCAAATCCGAATACAAATATCCAGGATAGCCTTTTCGGCCAGGAACTTCTCCGCGGGTTGTGGAAATTTCACGCAGCGCCTCGCAGTAGTTTGTCATGTCGGTAAGAACAACAAGAACGTGCATTCCTTTTTTGAACGCAAGATATTCAGCCGCCGTAAGAGCGCATCTCGGTGTCATTATTCGTTCAATTGAAGGAGCATCCGCCAGCGACTGAAACATAACAACCTTTGAAAGAACTCCAGACTCCTCAAACGTGTTTATAAAGAACCGCGCAACATCGTACTTGATTCCCATTCCGGCGAAAACCATTACGAACTGCTCATCTGCGCCAAGAAGTTTTGCCTGACGGATTATCTGAGCCGCCAGCTTGTTGTGCGGAAGTCCGTTTCCTGAAAAAATCGGAAGCTTCTGGCCGCGAACAAGAGAATTCATTCCGTCAATCGCAGAAATTCCAGTCTGGATAAAATCCCTAGGATAAGAGCGTGAATAAGGATTTATAGGATTTCCATTCACATTCACAAATTCTGAAGAAATAATTTCCGGATATCCGTCAATCGGCTCGCCAAGTCCGTTGAAAACTCTTCCCAGAAGCTCCTCGCCTACACGCAGCTCAAGCGGCGAATCAAGAAATTCGTAAGAACTTTCCTCAAGATCAATACCTGTTGTCGAACCGAAAATCTGCACAACAGCGGCTTTCTCATTCATGTCAATCACGCGTCCAAGACGTTTCTCACCGTTTCTATCGCGGACGCTGACTGTTTCATTATAAAAAATATTTTCTGTGCGGCGCACAACAACAATAGGCCCATCAACAGAAGTTACGCCTCGATATTCAATACCTTTCATTGAATGCACTCCTAAAACGCAGATGCTTTGCTATAAATTGACTCAAGCTCCGCAAACTGGCTGTTCATTCTGTTCCGTATTTCAGAAATCTGCTCCAGCTTGTCGTTCGGAACAACCATTTTTATTCGCACAATCTCATCAGCAGCCGGCATAGAGTTGATTTTCACAAGAGGACAGCCGGATTTCACCAGAGAAAGCGCGCGCTTATAGAAATCCATCATAAGCTGAATAATCATTATCTGCTTTTCAGAGGAACAGTACATATCAACATCGTCAAAAGCATTCTGCTGCAGGAAACCGTTCTTAATCATTTCAGAAACTTTCAGCACAAGCTGGTCTGAAGAAGCAAGCGAATCAGGACCAATCAATCTTACAATCGCCTGAAGCCTGTCCTCTTTTTTCAAAAGCTCAAGAGCTTCCGTTCTGACTGTCCACCATACAGGATTGTGTTTTTCCCACCATTCACGAACTTCCGACGCATATTCCGAATAAGAATTAATCCATCCTATCGCAGGATAATGCCTGGCATTCGCAAGATCCCTGTCCAAAGCCCAGAAACAGCGGATAAAACGTTTTGTATGCTGAGTAACCGGCTCAGAGAAATCTCCTCCAGGAGGCGAAACCGCACCAATAACAGAAACAGAACCTTCTTCGCTCTCAAGTGAAACAACACGTCCGGCTCGCTCATAGAAAGAAGCAAGTCTGGTCGGCAGATAAGCAGGGAAACCTTCTTCAGCAGGCATTTCCTCCATTCGCCCTGAAAGTTCACGAAGCGCTTCCGCCCAGCGGCTTGTTGAATCCGCCATGATTGCAACATGAAGCCCCATGTCACGGTAATATTCAGCGAGCGTAATTCCAGAATAAAGAGAAACTTCACGCGCCGCAACCGGCATATTTGAAGTATTTGCAATAAGAATTGTCCTTTCCATAATTGAACGGCCTGTGCGCGGGTCGATAAGCTCAGGAAATTCTGTAAGAACTTCCGTCATTTCGTTTCCACGTTCACCGCATCCGATATAGACAATCAAATCAGCGTCGCACCATTTTGCAATCGCATGCTGAGTCATTGTTTTTCCAGTTCCAAATCCGCCTGGAATCGCCGCAGTGCCGCCTTTTGAAAGCGGAAAGAAAACATCGATAACACGCTGGCCCGTTATAAGCGGCTCTGAAACTTCAAGCTTATCCGCATACGGTCTAGGCTGACGAACTGGCCAATACTGCGAAAGCCGTATTTCCTCGTCAAATTCTGTAGTTCCAATAACATCGTCAACTGTATATTCGCCTGAGCCTTTGTATGTTTTCAGAACACGGCCGCGAACCATTGGAGAAACCATAATTTTCTGAACAACAGATTCAGTTTCTTTTACCGTGCCAAGCACAATTCCCGGCTTAATGGGACTGCCAGCCTTCATTTCCTCAAGAGAATCAAAATGCCAGACTTTTTTTGTATCAAGCGGCTCAGTCCGTTCACCAGGCAGAAGAAAAGCGCCGGAATGTTCAGACATCGCCTTCAAAGGTCGCTGAATTCCGTCATAAATTGTTCCAACAAGTCCAGGTCCAAGCCGAAGTGACAGAGGTCTCTGCTGGCATACAACTTTTTCCCCGATGCGCATTCCTGTGTCTTCCTCATAAACCTGGATTGTCGCATTGCCTTTGTTCTGGCGGATAATCTCGCCAATAAGTTTTTTTTCACCTACATCAACAACATCATAAAGTCCGCAGCCATCAAGACCTTCTGCAAAAACAATCGGACCGGAAATGCGGGTTATTTTTCCTTCTATCATTTGTTTTCAAGCCTCCCGCCAAAAAGGGCATTGCAAAGCTCCGCCCTGTATTTATATTGAATCTGCGAAATTATCTCGGAAAGCGTAAATCTGCACCGAACAGACTTGTCGCAAGCTTCTATGATTACGCCTTCCTTGCGTGTTAATCCACAGTCGTTTTCAACTATAATTTTATTGAATTCTGTTTTTGAATATGACTCCACATCAAGCTGTTTGCTTAATTTTGACTGAACCAGCTTTTCATCAAATCCATAAATGCTGACACGAACTTTTTTCGACTTCAAAATATCATCCGCTTTCTCAAGCTGCTTAAGCACAAGCTCAAGACGCTCTTCCTCGGAAAGCTGCCCAAGAAATTCATCGGTCGCCTTGTTCATGGCAGACTGAATAAAATCGACTAAAAATCTTTTCTTTTCAAGAGGAAGCGACGCATTTTTCTGTTTTTCGTATGCAGCCAATTTCGCTTCATTTTTATCTGCAATTTCTTTTTTTGCTTTTTCAATACGGTCGCCAACTTCTGCAAGAATCATTTGGCAGTCAACATCCGCTTTAGACAAAATCCGTTCAGCCTTTTTTCGTGCATCAGACCGAATTTCTTTGTCCAGTATTTCTGTAGAACGTAATTCTTCCATGCGTTTTCCTCTTTGAACAGGAACTTCTATTTTTGGGAAGTCCGCATATTTTTATTGCTGTATTTTTGCACAGCATGCAACTAAACCATTCAGAAATCAGTTAAACTTGAACGCCAATCGCATCTCTGATTGCATCCGTAAGAGTTTTCTTGCCGGCAACATGCCCATCCAGACCAGGAATTTCTACAATGAGCGGAAATTTTCCTGTTTTCTGCCATGCGATTTCCTCTTCCTCGATGGTAGAAGCGGCGCCTTCCGTAAGAATAAGAACTTTTGGAACCTCATCCAGCGGAGTTGAAACGGAGCCGCCCTTTCCAGTAACCCGGTTGAAAGCCTCAAGAACCTCCTGGCGTGTCTCAGCAACAATGCCGTCAACGCCAGTCAGCTTGAATGCAAGAACCATTTCCCTGTCACCGATAATATAGAACTTCAATTTATTTCTCTTTGATTAAAGTACTATAATAAGAAGACCAACAAGGAATCCCCAAAGACAAATACCTTCAGCAAGACCTACGAACGGAAGCGCTTTTCCAGAAAGCTCGGCATTTTCGCTCATTGCGCCCATTGCGGCAGAACCAATTTTAGCAACAGCCATTCCGCCAGCGATACAAGAAAGACCTACAGCCAGCGCCGCAGAAATATATTTCCACGCAGAAGAACTAGCAGGAGCATTCTGCTCTACAACAGTTTCGGCAGCAGTTTCTTTTTCAGCTTCATAAGACTGAGCTGAAAGTCCAAAAATTGAAGCGCAAAGAAGAATTGCAGCAATCACAAAAATTTTCTTGTTCATAAAAAACCTCTTTTATTTTTCAATATTAAATTTTATTTTCATAATGGAACTGCAGCGGCTTGAATTCCGCCCCTGTCTCATTAAAAAATTTGCTGAAAAATTCGTAATACTGAAGACGAATAACCTGAATCGCAACAATCATTCCTTCAAGAACCACGACAATCGCATTTCCCGCAATCAGCACAAAAATTCCGCCGACAGGCCCGCACTTTTCGCTCATCAGCTGAATAATAAATCCAAGAACCGCATGGGCCAGGGCAAATGCGCCGACACGGACAAAACTTATTGTGCTTGAAAGGTAGCTTGAAACAACTTCGATAAGCTCAACGATTCCACCGATAACAAGAGAACCGAAGCCGTTTTCAACAACAGGACGCTCCCCGTCAAAAAGCCGCTCAAAAGGCTCGCCGAATGCAGCGAAAAACAACGAGACACCAATAATTATCCAGTCAAAAAGCGCCGGAACATGATGAAAAGCCGCAATCCGCACTGCAAACGCCACAACATACCAGTAGAAGACGGCTCCAAAAAATCCGCTCTTTCCAAAAAACACGGAGCCGAACTTTCTGCGCATAGCATTGTTGCACATATTTACAATAAGGCCGATGGAATTGATTATAAATCCAAGAGCAATTGTAACGCCGAAAATTCCAAAAATAACAATAATTGAATTAGGATTTGACGACGGCATAACTTTCAGAATCGGCGCATGAGGTGTTCCAAAAAGTCCGGTAACAAAAAGCGCGAAAGGCTCAAGCACCTTTTCTGTTCCAAAGAACTCGCCGGTAACAAGCCCCATGACGCAAGAAGAACATCCAACTCCCATGAAAACCGGAGCAAATTTGTTCCATCCGCCAACTTTTATAACTTTTTTCGCCATAAGAAGGCCGGCAAGAAAAATCACAAGCCCCTGACCAAAATCGCCGAACATTATTCCAAAAAGAAATGTAAAGAAAATCGCAACAAACGGCGTCGGATCAATTGTTCCATACAAAGGCGAACCATAACTGAAAATCATCCGCTCAAATGCAGAAATAAATTTTCCATGAGTAAGCTTCACAGGAACTTTTTCCTCGCCGCGAAGAACGGAAGGAACTTCCGTCGGAAGATACTCGCGTATGGCAATGCGACCTTCTGTAAGCTCGTCCAGCTCCTTCATAAAATTCCGCGAGTCAGACGCCGGAATCCATCCAGTAAGCCGGTAAACCATCGAAGTTGACTCAAGGTTATTCTGAATATCCTTTATCTGGCTTGAAATGCTGAATGCGCCGAGAAGCCTTCTTATTTCTTCCGAATGAGTATCCGCGTAATTCTTTTTTTCCTCATTTATTTTTGCAACAGCCCGCTCCGCCGAAACTTTTTCCTGCTGCATGCCAACAAGAACTTCCTCAGGAATTCCCTTGAAATTTTCCGGAATTTCCATATTGATGAAACCAAATTTCTTCAGCTCGGTATCAAGCGCAAAACGACCTTTTTTTGAAGCCGCCGCAAGAATTTTCGACTTGTCGTTTCCAAGAGGAATCACCACGGCGTGGGAATCAACCGCCGCGCGCAATTTCTCAAAATTATCAGCAGGAATACGACCAATCCGCAATGAAAGGAAAGAAAGATGCTCAAGCTGGGAATAAGGAATTTTAAGATTCGAGAAAGACTCCGCTTCCTTCAATGTTTCTGTAACCTTTTCAAGCTTTTCAGTTTTTTCCGCAGCGTTTTTTTCAAATTCATCTTCCGCGGCAATAATTTTATTCGCAATATCACGGTCTTCGTCTGTTGCGGCAACAAATTTCAATTCAGAGTCAGAAATATCCTGAATATTGAAAAACGCACGGACTTTCTGCAGACAATCAAAAAAATGACTGTCAATATTCATATTTTTCTTATCATCATTTTTCTGAGCAGAACGTTTTTTCGACTGAAACTGAAAATTTCCATTTTTTCCAAGATACAAGATTACATTTTGAACATCCTGCTTCAGAGCCATAAGCTCCACAAGACGCATTTCTGTTGTTCTAGCCATTATTGACCTCCGTTCAACGCCGAAGCAGAAATTCCGGCCACATACATCGCTTCAGATTTGTCCGCATTAAGCCGCAAGGCTTCCGTAGCTGCACGGATTGAATTAAGTTCCTGCAATTTTATTCTAAAATACATAACCAAAGAAGCATAAGTCATCGGAAACTGGTGAAGAACTTTTTTTATCCGCTTTACATCGCCGAGCCTAAGTTTCTGTTCAATCCACATCGGGTCAACAGTCCAAAGCTGACCTTCCTCATAAGGATTAAGATAAGAAGCGTAACGCCAGTTTTTCCAGTCATTATAATTATCAATTGGTTTGTCAAGTATCTCAATTGCGCATTTGCACAAGGGATCTTCTATTGAAGGCTTGTCAGAAATATAGAAAAGATTTTTTACAATCTCATCATTTTTCATTTGATAGTAAATTTTAAGGCGCAAAGCCCAAATCATATTTTTTATCTTGTAATCTTCAGTAAAATATTCAATAAGAGCGCCTCTGGAAGAATCAGAAACTTTTGAAACATATTTCCACAAAGTCCGGATTTCCTGCAGATCAAGCTTGTAATCCATCTGTTGCCTTTCATCCAGAGTTGGAACATGGTCATACCATGGAAAATTTGATTTTTCAGTGATTTTTTTCAGATTCGGCCACGCAGAATAATTCAAAAGCTCATATTTTCCAAGATTTACAGTGCGTGGAATTTCCTGTTCGTCCAGGCTCAAAGCCGCAGACATAACCTTGATATTTGTAACCTCGTAGCGGCGGAGAAGCTCCACCAGAAAAGGATCAGGCTTTGAATAAAGACTCAAAAGATATGTGTAATCAGAAATAAAAGTATCCACAGCCTGATTTTCTATCTTATTTGCAAGAATCTGCTCAGGAACCTGCGGACAAGGAACTTTGAACAAAATGCTCCAAAGTTCAGAAAGTGACTTCGCATTGAAAAGGCGGACAGAATTGTTGCCTACATACGCTTTGGAAACAAGACTGCAAACCTTTGCGTAAATATAAGCAGAAGCTCCAGAATAATCCATAGCCTCACCTCTACTGCCCAATCAATATTTTTTTCAGAAAAACATTGAATTCTTCTTTGCTCTGCACAGTATTTTCAACTGAAGACTTGTATTCTTCCAGCATTTTTTTATGGTTTTCATCAACTGCAGAAATTTTGCCGCTGTAATTTTTTTCAAGCTCAGCAACAATATTATCAAATTTTTCTTTAAATTCTGCATCAGCTTTAGCGTGCACCGAGGAAAGACGCTTGTTAGCCTCATCCTGAGCTTCTTTCACAAGATCGGAAGCCTGGGCTTCCACGTTCAAAAGATGAGAAATCACATTCGCTTCATTTTCTGCCATTTCCTACCCCCTGAAATAAAGAAAAAGCTGTTTCCAGCTAAAATTCGTATTCAAAATCCTGAATCACATTGCAAACTTCCTGCGCAGATTTAGCGCAAAGAACAGACTTGTAAAAACCAGGAATATTCAAAAGGCGCGCGCAGTCAGCAAGAACACGCAGATGATGATTTGCATTTCCTTGCTCAAAAAGCAGCATAAAAACTATGTGAACCAGAGAATCAGAATAATTTTTTGTTCCAGTGCCTTCTATTTCATAATCAATTCCAGAAGCACTGATACCGACTGCGACCAAAGGCTTCTCCACACAAGCGCAACATGCGTGCGGAACAGCGACACCTTTCATGATGCAAGTATTCATCTGCTCTTCCCGTGCAGAAAGAGCATTGAATATTTCTATCCGGTCGAGATTGCCGTTGGTACGAACAAGATTTTCTGTAAGTTCAGCAAAAAGACTGTCCTTGTCAGTGCTTTCAAGTTCAATAACAACATTTTCAGGCTTAATCAAATCACTAAGCATAAAACCTCAGCCAGCTGCAAACTTTCAACAATAAGAACTAGTTATTCTTATACCACTTGTCTTCCGCGGCAGGAGCAACTTCTTCAGCAGAGCCATCAGCTCCTTCCGGAACCACAGCTGAATCAACAGTATTCTCAATTCTTGATGAAGTATCGCTTATATCATTGCTCAACTTCGGCTTCTTATTCAATACAGCAAGCGCCAATGCAATAATAAAGAAAAGAGCAACAAAAACACCAGTTGCTTTTGTTAAAACACTAGCAGAATGAGATCCGAATGCGGCAGTTCCACGCCCGCCAAGAAGTCCGCCCATTCCGCTCTGTCCGTCATCCTGAACAAGGACAAGACAGATAATCAATATGCAGACAATTACAAATGCAACAAGAAGCACAGTTTGAATAATGTTCATTTACAAAAACTCCAACACAAGGCCCAAAGCCTATAATTTTTCTGTTATAAGAAATATTAACGGAATAAGATATTTTGGTCAACGAAAAGACACTTTAAAATCAACTTCAGGACTTTGCGACATGCAAAATCCTGAAAGAGTTTTTACATTTCACAGATTGGAACAAAAGTTTCCGCTTTCAAGGAAGCGCCGCCAATCAAGCCGCCGTCAATATCAGGCTGAGCAAGAAGCTCGGCAGCGTTGGAAGCTTTCATAGAACCACCGTACTGAATGATAATTTCATCAGCAACTTTCTGGTTGTAAAGCTTCGCAATATATCCACGGATAAATTTATGGATTGCCTCAGCATCAGCAGGAGTAGCTGTTTTTCCAGTTCCAATTGCCCATACAGGCTCATAAGCGATTGTAACATTCTTCATCTGCTCTTCTGTTACACCAGCAAGATCAGCAGAAAGCTGGAATGCGCAAACCTGTTCAGCCTCACCAGCCTCGCGCTCAGCAAGAAGCTCGCCAATGCAAAGATCAACTTCAAGACCGTCGTTCAAAGCCTTTCGGACTTTTCTATTTATAAGCTCATCAGATTCACCGATTTCGTGACGGCGTTCAGAATGTCCCAAAATAACACACTGGCATCCAATATCCTTAAGCATTGTTGTAGAAACTTCACCAGTATGGGCACCGTTTGAAGTAGCAGCGCAGTCCTGAGCCGCAAGTATTATGTTAGAGCCTTTTACAACCTGTGAAACAGCATCAAGATATACAAAAGGAACTCCAATCATAAATTTGTTTGTTTTTCCTTTGAGCTGCTCAACAAGATCTTTTGCAAGAGCAACTGCTTCAGCTTTTGAAGTGTTCATTTTCCAGTTGCCGGCGATATAATGCGTACGTGCCATTTATTACTCCTATTCATTCGGAAAAATCCGATTTTTTAATTGTTTTCTATTAAATATTAATGAAATACATTCTTTTTTACAACAAAGATTTAAAAAAAACGGCGCCAGCTGATACAAAATTTTAAACACATTTATATTTTCCATTTTACACAACAAAGAAAATATGCTATCCTAAAAAAACGCAGATGTAATATAGCGGTAGTATACGACCTTCCCAAGGTTGGCGTGCGGGTCCGACTCCCGTCATCTGCTTTTTTATATAATTCTTTACCGTGTAAAGGGTTGGCTTCGACTATAAAAAAAATCCTATTCGCTTTTGGTTCCAGGCGCTTTTTCCACTCTGCGCCTTGTGCTATGTATGGAGTTTTTTATGTTGGATCGCCGTTATAAGTATTCTTTACGCTTGACAAGTCCGTTCTACATCTTCCGTAAAAACCGCAGGAGCGACATTTTCTATGTGCGCTTCAAGAGCGGAAAAACAGTTTCAACCCGCAAGACAAACATTCAGGAAGCCTACGAATTCGCGCTGAACTACAGGGAGCAGAATCCGCGAGCTACCGAGAAAAACTCGGAAGGTTTGCAGGCCGTAATAAAGGGCTACTATGAGAAAGGCAGCAAATGGGTGAAGTACGATGAAATTCACGGTTCGAAATACACGGATTCAGCGCTGCGGCAGAACCGTTTCGCCTGCGAAAAAATGACCGGGCTTCTGGAGGATGTGAAGGACTTCCAGAAGCTCACAAAAGCGCGGCTCCACAAGCTCCAGGAACAGCTTCTTTCAGGCGGACTTTCCGGCAAAACAGTAAACAACTACATCTGCATTCTGCACAAGATTTTCAAGCAGCTTGTTGACAAGGAAATTGTTGAAAGCGACCCGTTTACGGGGCTTAGAAACTGCGCCTTTGAAAAGCAGAGAAGAATGTGCTTCCCTATTGAAAAATTCAAGGGATATTTCGGGAATCCTGAAAGCCTTGACGGCTACGATCTGGCCGCATACTGCGCGATTGTAACCGGAGCAAGGCGCACGGAGCTGAAGAACATAGCGCTTTCAGACATAGAGAAATACAACGGCATCCATATTCTTAGAATTCACGGAACAAAGAGCGAGTATTCCGACCGGACTGTTCCGCTTGGCAAGACGCAGAAGAAGGCGGTCGAGCTTCTTATAAAAAGAAAGGTCATGCAGGCAAGCACCGTGCCGAACCACTGCGCGGAAGTAATCGGCAAAAGGCTCGGGTTCACGCTGGAGGAAGTGAGGGCGGACGGAATCTGCTTCCATTCGTTCCGCAAAATGTACAAGACAATCCTCACAACGGCGAACCTGAACACAAGCCTTGTTGAAACGCTCATGGGACATTCAACCTGCAACCAAAGCACAAACAACGTTGAACGCATATACTTTGTGGCAGACCGCGCGGATATGTCCGAAGTCTACAGCAAGGTCGCGAATTCGTTCGGCTTTCTGCTAAAGGACAATGTTTAGTTTCTTGCAGAGAGCTTCCTGCAACACCTGGCTGAAATTGACCGCAGCTTTTTCAGCCCTTGCATTCAGCCATGCAGGAATTGACAGAGTTTTTTTCACCGGCTTGCTGTTCACGAGCTTGCGCCATTCTGTAGTATCGGCAACAACCAGCGAGACAATTCCGTCTGTCTTTATATCACTGATTTTGCTGGGCGCAGGAACAGGCTTGTTATTGTCTTCGTAATCAGCAAGCATCATGGCAATAACATCTTCAGCCATGAAAATAGCGTCCGCCATATCATCGCCAAAAGTATAACAGCAAGGAATATCTGGAACTGTTACTCCTATTTTTCCTTCATCTTCTTCAAAAATTACCGGATAAACGTATTTCATAACAAAACCTCCAAAAAAAGGCGGGCTTTTGCCCACCAGAAAACCTATTTAAGCCTTGCAGCTTTCAAGATTTTTTGAGCCGTTCCCGTCGGAATGTCTCCTTTATGGCGCGGAAGCGGCATTTTCTGCCCGGTCGGGCTTACTGCTATGTCATGAGAGCTTCCGTGAACGATTGTCCAGCCAGCTTTTTTGAACTTTCTGTCAAGTTCTACACGTGTCATAATCGTTCCTCCATGACTATATTATATACGTATTTATTACGTATAGTCAAGAAAAAAATAATTTTCGGACATTTTGCTTGCATTGGAATTCTTTGCATGGTATATTTTAAGCACAGCAAATATCCAACAACACGGGGGCTTTTCCGCTAGAATCGCTTTGGCGGGGAAGCCCTTCTTCTTTTTAAATTATCCTAAACGTCTTTTAAGCGCCTCGTTGTTGGCTTTTTCGTAGTGCTCCAGAAGCGCGGAAAGCGTGCTTTTCTGTTCTTCCGTGAGATTCTTGAACTGGCGCAGAATCGATTTTTCTTCTTCTGAAAGAACGGCTTCCCCGCCCTTGCGCTCTTCGCCGCCAAGAAGCCATTCCGGGGAAACATCCAGATACCGCGCAATTTTCAGGCAGACATCACCGGACGGAATTGTGCCGCGTTTCTTCCAAGCTGTCATAATAGAAGTATCTACGCCAATATCTTCAAGCATAGCTACTCTTTTCAAATTTTTTTCCTTCAATTTTTCATCAATTCTATCAACAAAATCCATACAACACCTCTTTTTTTTAATTTCGTAAAAAAAAACGACAATTGTAGTAAAAAAATGTTGACAGATTCGACATTTGTAGTTAATATCAAAATCGTAATCGACGGATGTCGATTCAATGCTACTATAGTAGCATTGATTAGGGCTTGACAGCCCTAATTACAGAAAAATGCTTCGACCCAATCTCTCAAATAAAACGTTTCGGCGTTTTTAATATTCTGCCTGCCTGAAGTTGTCGAAGCCTTCGGGCGGGCTCTTTTTTTTATAGGGGGCTTCGATGGAAAAAATCGGCAAGACTTGGGCGGTGAAAAAAATCACGTTCCACGGCACGGTGTACAGAAAACCGTGCTGGATAAGGGCTTTTTTTAGGAAAATCAGCGCGGTGCTGTTCGAGGCGGAAGCCCCGGACGTGTCTTTCTGGGTTCTGTTCCTTGCGCTCGGAATCGGGCTTGAAATCCTGGTTCCGTTTCTTCTGGGGGCGTAGATGAAAACATACATACTTATCCCGGAAGGCCGCGGAATGACAAAAATAATAGAGAAGTTCGACGCCGTGATTGAGGCGCTGGCAACAACAAGATTTTACGCGCTGAAGGCGCTCGTTGACGGCACGCCGCTCAACGGCTACTTCATAGACGAGGCTCTGACCGACCGCCACGGAATTCCGCTCGGCGACATCAAGAAAGAAACAGACTGGCTCTGCCAGCTGAAGCTTGAGAAGAAAGGCACCCTGCTTTTGAAGTGGCTGGAGAAACGGGAGCAGACGCGGAAATTCTGGGCAAAGGAGAACAGATGCAGGAAAAGCCGATGAACACAACGCAGTCAAGGGTGTTCAGGTACATGCAGGACTTCGGCTCGATAACATCGATCCAGGCAATCACCGACCTTGGGGAAACGCGCCTTTCAGCCCGAATCTTCGAGCTTAGGCGGCTGGGCGTTGGAATCAGCTTTGAGTGGCTGAACGTAACGAACCGCTACGGAGAAAGCCGGCGGGTGAAGAGATACATTCTTGAGGCGCCGCATGGACTTTGAGGCATACAGAAAAGGAGAAGCTAAATGGGAAGACCGATTGTAATCTACGGAAAAAGCGGCAGCGGCAAGAGCCGGTCGCTGAAGAATTTCGCCCCGGAAGAAATCCAGATAATCAACGTGCTTGACAAGGATTTGCCGTTCAGGAACCGCTTCACTCACCTTCTGAGCTACAACGACTATGCGGCAATTGAAAAGGCGATGACGCTCGCGGTGCAGAACGGAATCCGGACAATCTTCGTGGACGACTGCGGCTATCTTATGGCGGGCAAGTACCTTGACCAGTGCGCAAGCACAGAAAAGAAGGGAAACGCGGTTTTTGCCTTCTACAACGCAATAGCGCACGACTTCTGGGATTTCGTGCAGTTCATAAAGAAGCTGCCGAAAGACGTGAATGTGTATCTTGCGATGCACGAGGAGAAGGCGGAGGACGGAGAAATCCGCGTGGGATGCGTTGGAAAGCAGCTTGCGGAAAAAACACGAATCTGGGAATGGGTAACAATCGCGATCAGATGCGAAAGCGAGATGGGCGAGCATTTCTTCCGGACAACAACAACCGGAAACGACATAACAAAAACACCGGAGGAAATGTTCACATCGGAGAGAATAGAAAACGACCTTAAGCAGGTTGACACAACCATAAGGGAATACTACGGCGAGACCGTAAGGCAAGGAGCGTAAAACATGGCATTTATGAACAGCTACGTACCAGAGGAAAGCAAGGTTTTTGACATTCCGGACGGCGACTACAAGGTAAGAATTCTGAAAGTTGAGAACACAATGTCAAAAAGCGGACTGAACATGCACGCGATAACTCTTCAGGTGGAAGGTGTGAAGGAGCATTACCTTCATTTCATCTGCGAGGGCGAATTCTACAACAAGGCAATGACAACATTCTTCGACGCGTTCAAGATTCCGCGCGGAAATTTCAACTTCTCATACTGGCTGGGAAAAATCACCGCGGCTCACTTTGAGCACAGGCAGAGAAAGTTCACCGGAAACGACGGGCTGGAGCACACAGCAAACAGATGCGAGCTTGTGTATTTCCACAAGACGCTGAACTCGGTTCAGAGCCAGAACCCCGCGCAGGGCCAGAATTATGCGCAGGCTCCGGCACAGCAGGCTCCGCAGACAAGTTACGGGGCGGCTCCGTACCAGCCGGAGGAAATGCCGGAAAACATTCCGTTTTAACTAGAATTTCACGCCGTTGGCGATGAATACCCGCTGAAGGGATGGATTTATTTAGTATTTGGCAAAGCGGAAAGACGCTTGGCAGCCGGACAGACGGCATTTTTTTAGGCGGTGAATTATGGAAAGAGAATCGTTTGTTTTTCATTCAGAATATCTAAAGGACTTGCAGGACATGCCGGCAGACTGGCAGGAGCATTTCACCATGTACATAGTGCGCTACGGCTGTTTTGGGGTTGAGCCTGAACTTTCGGGGCTGGAAAGAATTGTCTGGCTGAAAATCAAAAGACGGATTGATTCAGACTGCGCCACCTATGACAAGAAAGTAAGAATTCTGAAGCAAAATGCACGTGCAACGCATAAAAACACATCGGAAAACATCGAAGCCCGATTAAATCCCGAAGAAACATCATCGGACACGATGGAAAACACGTCGGACACGATGGAAAATTCTGAAAACATCATCGGAACCCGACAGGATTCTGATGAAACATCATCGGGCGGTGTATCTGTATCTGAATTTGTTAATGATACTGTTAATGAGAATGTGTGTGTGTCTGAATCTGAATTTGCGGGCGCAACGCCCGACGGCACGCACGGCGCCCCGGAACTTCCTTCAGAAAAATACTCGGACACAATATTCGAGATATTCCGGGGCGCAAATCTTCCGTGCTGCGGAAACAACAGGGTTTCCTTCATGCAGAGGGATTTTGCGCAGGGAATAGGCTATCTTCACAAAAAAATTCCGAACCTCCACTCAGACGAGGTAATACAGGCGTGCAGAAACTACGCCGCCCTTTCCAAGAACCCTGATTTATACAAGGGCTACGGAAAGCATCTCAGCTTTGACAGCCTTGCGCGGAAGGAATGGTTCAAGAGCCTTCTTCCAAGCGACTTCAACGAAAGCGATTTTCTTGCATACGGCGGAGCTGAAAGCCGGAGCGCGGAGCCTGGCGAAGACGGGAAGCTGACACCCGAACAGGCGGAGATGGAGCTTTTCTCGCAGATACGGACAAACAATGAATTCATACCGGCGATATTCACCCACTACCGGAACGACTGGATAAGCGAAGGATGCCCGACCGGAGCGCGGTACATGGACTTCCAGCGGAAAAAGGAGCTTGCGCCGTACGGCCAGAAGCTGAAAAAACAATTTCTTGAGAAGCGCGGAGGATAACAATGTACATGAAAGAGTCGGAAACAGCGGAACAGAAAAACGGACAGAAAAAAAATCTTGTTGCGTGGACATTCTGCCGGAAATGCAGGAGCGTCTACCCTTCAACACAGCTTATATGCACATTCTGCTACAACAGGGAGAAGGAAAAGCCGGCCGGGAATCTTCTTTGCTCCAGCTTCGCTAAGTCGCTTGAAACAAGATGCGGCGAAAACTACCCGCGCGGCATGAAGCGCATGAACATAGACTATCCGGTTCCTGGCGAGCTTACCTGCGTTACCTGCATGCAGAATGAAAAATGCTACTGCGAGAATTTCGGCAGGATTCCGGGCGAGAAAAAAGGCTTCACAAGCTGCTCACGGGAAGACTTTGACAGCTGTCCGTGCCGGCAGTGCTGCGCAAGAACAAAGCAGTTCAAACAGGGCTACAGAAAACAAGGCAGATGAAAAGTGTAAGAACGGTTTACAACTATTTCCTTGATTTCCAGGATGAGACGGAAAAAGAAAAGGAAATCCCGGAAGGAAAAATAGACGGCGGGGACAATGACCGGTGCAGATTCTACCAGAAGCGCTACCTGAAGGACGGAGACAGCCGGGCGCTCCTTGAGCTGTGGAAGCTGTTCACTCTGCTCTGCAAGAAAATGGTCGTCAAGGAAATGCGGACCAAGCGGTTCATCCTTGACAGCGTGGAAATAGACTACAAGGCGGACATAGCCTGCGAGTATGTGATGCGCCGCTACCAGTCGTACAAAAGGGAAAAGGGGGAGAACTATGTAATAAGCAACTTCATTGCAAGCGCGCATTCAGGGGTCATGCACGCGCTGTACAACGAGGAAGAGAACGACTACTTCCTGGATATGTGCAGGGAGCTTGACGGAAAGCCGCTTAAAGAGGCGGAAAGGCGCGGCGCTAAAAACACGGAGAAAATAATAAGAATTTCCGGGGCTTCGGTCAGACCGGAAAAAAACAAAAAGCCGGAGACACAGCCGGAACTGTTCCAGGAGGCGGAATATGAACAGCATTGAAACTTTGGAGATGAGCATTATTTCACAGCTCGAAAGGCTTGACGAGGCGGATGAGTCAAACATGAAGGAAACTGTAAACAAGAGCCGCGCGCTATGCGACCTTGCGAACAGCTTCACAGACATTCAGAGAATGAAGCTGGAAATCCAGCGGCAGCGGCTTGACACTGCGAAATTCCTAAAGGAAAGCAACGGCGCTTTCAAGGAATACCTCGGCATCGAGGAAACAAAATGAAGTACTTCCGGAAAATATGGGACGAGAAGAAAAACAGCTGGCTTCTGGAGCGCAAGGCGGCGGACAGAAGCCAGCTGTACAAGGAGTTTCTTGCCGCCTTTCCTGATGCCATGGATGTGTCGTTCTGCGCGTTCAACAACCAGCGCTCACGGCTGGGCGCAGTAGACAAAAGCAACCCGAACAGAAGCTCCAGGGCTCCGCGGCCTCTTTACTCAGAGCAGCAGAAGAAAGGCTACATCAGGATAAAGATTGCGCAGCCGAATGTGTGGGTTTCAAAAGCCAAGTGGGTATACATGGAGACACATCCGTGGGAAGACTTCAGCGAGCGGTCAAACTACATTTTTCTTGACGGAAACAGCAGGAACTTCGACCCGCGGAACATCGAGCGGGTGCCGCTCCGTCTTATGGGAGTGTTCAGCAGCCTGGGCGGATGCGAGAAAGGACACCCGGAAATCACAAGGGCGAATCTTCTTCTTGCAAGGCTGAAGTCAAAAATCCTTGACAAGGCGGAGGCGCTTGGGGAAACAGTAAGAATCGCCCACGGCCGCAGATTCCGGAGCGATCTGGCAGAAGCCAGAAGGGAATACGTTTCCCGCCCTGAAAGAAAGGAAAGAACCAGGGAGCTCCACAGGCTTTACTGGCAGCGGCTGAAAACAGAGAGCCCGGATAAATACCGGGAAACGCTCCAGAAACACAGGGAGTACTTGAAGCAGTACAACAGGAGGCGGAAACGTGAAAACAAAAGTCTGCAAGAAAAACGGCTGCATGAGGACAGCTGAGCCGGGAAAGGAATTCTGCCGTCAGCACAGCGGGCTTGAAGAAAAGGCGAAAGTTTTCACCAGAAGAGGAAAATCGGGCGAATACCACAGCCTTTATGAATCGGCAAGGTGGCGGAAGATTTCCCGGGAATTCCTTAAAAAATACCCGGTGTGCTTCATCTGCGGAAAGCCCGCGCGGATTGCGGACCACATAACACCGCACCGCGGAAACCTGGAGCTTTTCTATGACGAAACCAATCTTCAGCCGATGTGCTGGAGCTGCCATTCAAGAAAGACATTCAGGGAAAACAACAACTTCAGGAAATAGGAGAAAACAAAATGACCGAAAACTTGTTCTGCATACAGATAAAAAAGGACATAAAGCGGCTTCTTGCGGAAAGCCCGCTCTTTCCGGAGACCATTCCGGACTATGTGTACAGATACAGGGACAGCTGCACCGGGAGATTCTACAAAATCCTGCGCTACAGCTTCGCCAGAAACAAGCTCAAGATAAGGATTGTGGACGGACGGAAGATAATGCGGGAGGAAGAGGAAAAAAGACTGAACCTCCAGCTTTCCGTAACGGAAATCCAGCTGAAGAAGGCGCAGCAGCTTTTCTTCGCTAAAAAAGCCGGATTCAACATAACATGGCACGATTACCACCGGTTTTATCTGGTGTGAGGAAAGGCGGAAACAAAATGGAAAACAAGAAGAAGAACGATGACGGTATAAGAGTTCCGGGCGTTGACTTCGGCCATGGCGAATATGCTCTTCTTATGCGTTACAACAAGAAGAGCCAGATGTACCAGGCCTTGATATGCAAGAACGAGGGCGGGAAAACAGACGAGGATTTTAAAGCTGGAATACCGCTGTTTCTAATTCAGATGACAAAGCCGTTCTTGAAAAAATACATAAAGCGGCTAAAAAGACTTTTGTTAGTAGAGGAATAGAAATGATAATCCATCAGCGAAATGAATATGAAAATTATTTCTACAGATACACGGAAAACATCAGGACAGGCTCTTACTGCCATGAATTAGTAATTTAAGAAAGTCGACTTGTTCGTTGACTTTTTATTGGAGTAAAAAATGAAGTTTGAGAATACAGAAGTTTGGGGATTCAAGCACGCTGTCCGTGACATGCGGAATCCTATGGAGAGCTGGAATAAATCTGACAGTAAGCACTGCTACAGTATACCTTGTTCAGAGTGTGTTCATTATGCTGACAATCGCAAATGTTTACAGGCTGTCGATGATACTACCCGAAACCCCTTTGTTATTGGTAAGAATGACCTTGCTCTTGCACAGCGTCTGATTAAGGCAGGAAGTGAACACAGGAAGTTTATGAGACAGATATTTGTAAGTGTCGACATCACTGCACCACTGTACTGGTGGAAGGAGTTTGACACATATAAGGTTGGCACTGTGTCAGACAGCTGTTCTACTATGCACAAGCTAGCAGATACTCCAATTACAATAGATTGTTTCGAGATGGACGATTTTGAAAATTGTAAGTTTGATATGAGTGTGAAGAATTTTTGGGAAAGTTATTTAATTCCTACACTTGAACAATTAAGAATTAAATATAACGACACAAAAGCAAAAGAATTTTGGAAAGAATTGATACGCTTGCTTCCTGAAAGCTGGCTTCAGAAACGCACTGTAACAATGAGCTACGAGAATGTGCTGAATATGTACCGACAACGCAGGAACCACCGGCTTACTGAATGGTCTGTTGTTTTTATTCAGTGGGCAGAAAGCCTGCCATATGCAAGAGAGCTTTTTGTTGAGCCCTTTGCAAATAAAGCTGAGTAGAAGGGAATTAAAATGAAATTTGATGTGACAAAAGTTTTTACGGCATTAGATGCAGATGCTATTAAGCCAGGTAGCGGTGAAAAATTGAATATTGAAAAAGAAGTAAAAGAATATGAATTTGACTTGTGTTCGCGTTGCCGTGATTGCGGATATGTACACAGACAAAAAGGAGCTGTCAAATAAGGCTTGACAGCCCCTTTTTGTTTTACGCTTTCAGTGCAAGCTCAACAAGAAACTTTGACAATGAAAGCCCGGCTTTTTCCGCTTTTTCGCGGATAATCTTTTCTTCTGACGGCTGGCAGGAAACCTGAAAACGAACGCGGCCAGTTTCTGTTTTTTTTCTTCCTCCGCCGTGGTAGCCGTATCCGCTATACTTCTTTTCTGTCTGTTCTGTCATTTTCATGCTTCTTTTGGCTCTTGATGATAAAATAGACGGCAACTCCAGTAACAGCGCCTATTCCGATCCTAATAAGAATTCCAGTAATTGACATAAAGCCTCCAACGGCTTAAAATGCAAGCAAAGAGAGGCGGTATTTATCCGCCAAACTCTTTTGTTAGTTGCTTATCTGCTTGTCAATCCATTTGCAAATAATGTACGCTACTACATTTGCAATGATTGGCAGAAGCAGATTTTCAGCAATAAAGATTACTGCCTGCACTTTTCAGCCTCCTTTTTATTTTCTTTCTCTCCTTATGATTTAATAATATCATTTTATTTGTTTATTGTCAAGACATTTACAAATAAAACAGACTGACCGCCCCCCCCCGGTTCAAAAACTTGAACGGAAACGGCTTTCACCAACATCCGCCCTTTTTCATGCGCAATGTCAAAAAAATGCGGGCGGTGGTGAAGAAATTCCGGTGGTTTTTGTTTTTTTTGACTATATTTCCATGGGAAGACCGATAAAATCAACAGAAGAACACATAAAGGACGGCACTTATAGAAAAGACCGGCACGAAAACCGAGGAATAAGCCTTGACCCGCTGAGCGAAGTTTCCATTCCTGAGGAACTGAACAAAGCGGCCGCTGAAAAATGGGCGGAGATTGTGCCGACCTTGCAGGAAAACGGCCTGATAACTATTGTTGACCTGCCGACAATAACAGACGCGTTCATTCAGTACGGAGCGGCGCAGGACTGCCTTAACAACGTCCTTGAAAACTATCCGAGCATTGCGGACTACTGGGCGCACCTGAACAAATTCAAGGATGTTGACCTTATCGCGAAATACAACGAATCAATGGACATTTACAAGCGGACAATGGAAAAGTACGGAGTAACTCCGGCAGGAAGGGCGAAAATCAAGCTGCAGCCGAAGAAAGAGGATGAGGCCGACAGCTTTATAAAATCTCTCCGGGGCAACGGATAAACTCAGAATGCCGTTCAAGTTCACATACCAGGATTACATTTCAGACATCTCAACAAACAGAATTCCAGCGTGCAGAAAAGTGAAGCTGGCAATACAGCGGCACATTGACGACATAAAGCAGGCGGAAGCCGGAACATTTCCGTTCTACTTTGACCACCAGAAGGCGCAGAACGCAATTCTGTTCTTCACGCAGCTTACACACACGAAAGGCAAGCTGGCAGGAACAAACCTTGTTCCTGAACCATGGCAGCAGTTTATAATCGCCTCGATTTACGGCTGGCGGCGCGTAGACAACGGATTAAGGCGATTCCGCCGCGCATACATTCAGATTGCAAGAAAGAACGGAAAGACGTTCCTTTCTTCCGGGGTCGCTCTGTATGATCTTGTTTCAGAGCCTGGAAGTGAAGTATACAGCGCTGCGACCAAGCGCGACCAGGCTGTAAGGTGCTTTCAGGACTGCAAGAACACGGTACGCTACTCAAAGACGCTGAGAAAATACATTCAGAGCTATGCGCATTCCCTTAAATGCGGCGACGGCGCAATGCAGGCTCTTTCTTCCGACGCGCACACGCTGGACGGACTGAACCCTTCCTGCGCGATAATCGACGAATACCATGCGCACAAGACGGACGAGCTTCTGAACGTAATTGAAACAGGCATGTCCGCCAGAACACAGCCGCTTCTTTTCATAATCACAACGGCGGGAAACGACCGCAATGTTCCGTGCTTCGAGGAATACGAGCGCTGCTCAAAAATCCTGGAGCGCGCAAGAGGCTACGAGAACGAGCAGTATTTCTGCATGATTTACGAGCTTGACAAGAAGGACGACTGGAAGAACGAGGCGAACTGGTACAAGGCGAATCCTAATCTTGGGGTGAGCGTTGAGATTGAGGACCTCAGGATGAAGTACAGGAACGCGCTCCAGAAGTCAACGGACGAGGCGAGCTTCCGCACAAAGAACCTGAACGAATGGCTGAACGTGGCGGATGTATGGATAAAACAGAGCCAGTGGCAGAAATGCCACAGACGTTTTGCAGAAAAGAACCTTGAAGGCATGCGTTGCTGGGGCGGAATCGACCTTTCAAAGCGGCTTGACATCACTGCGTTCACGTGGTATTTCGCGCTTGAAAACGGCAAAAGGTACGCGAAGCACTACTTCTTTATTCCGGAAGACCAGATTGAAAACAAAATGCGCGGTGATTCTTACCTTTTCCGCCGCTGGATAAAGGAAGGCTATGTTTTCGCCACTCCGGGGGAAACCGTGGACTATTCCTTTATGTTCCGGAAAATCATAGACGATTCAAAAATTTACGATGTTCAGGAAATCGCATATGACAGAAACCTTGCGGCGCATCTTATCCAGGATTTAAGCGATGTTTTCACCTGCGTTGAATTCTCGCAGAGCATAACCGGAATGAGCGAGCCGAGCAAGGCGTGGGAGCAGCTTATCGCGGACGGAAAGCTGATTGACAATAATCCGGTGATGGACTGGATGGTGAGCTGCGCCACAGTGAAGCCGGACGCAAACGGAAACATAAAGCCGGTGAAGCCGGACGTGAACAAAAGCACAAAGCGCATTGACGGCGTGATTACTTCCATAATGGCGAACAACCGGCTTGAAGTCGCCCTTGCCGACGAGGAGGCGCAGGGAAATTTCAGGATTGAGGATGCAGTTTATTGAAAAAAATCCACATCTTGATAAAAAAATAATTGACTAAAAAATCAAAAAAGTTTATTATATAAACATCAGGGCTGTCAGCCCAGTGTTTATCTTAATCAAAGGGGTAAAGTTATGAAGGAAAGTAACAAAAAGAAAATCCGCCAGGCAATCGCACTGCTCAGGCGGATTTGTTACGACATCCTAATCGGAATAACTGTTTACTTAATCTGTAAACGTTTATAACCGAACGGGGACTGGTCAAGTCTTATACAACACAACAAAGGCTTGACCTTATGCTTCAAACTTTACCCTCAGGGGGCGAATATGTCAATAAAATTAAAGAGAATTCTAAAAAACTTGTTAAGAGCAATATTTGACGGGCTGATAATCGGAGTTACAGTTGTTGTTTTAATTAAAGTTTTTGGAGTTTAAAAAATGGAAGAAGTAACTTCATGGGGCGGAAAAAGAGAAGGCTCCGGCAGGCCAAAAGGCTCTAAAAATAAAAATCCTGCCGGCGGAAGAAAAACCTTGTTCAAAAGCAAGTCTGTAACAGGCTATCCAGAAGAGATTGCACAGCTTGAAAAAATGGCGGAAGCCAGCGGAAAATCTTTCAGCCGTTTTGTAATTGAATCATTATTAAAAAATAGGATATAAAACATTTCAAGGAGGATGTCAAAATGAGAACAGCAATTTTTATCGTAAGCCTGGCAGTGATTGCGGCATTCATTCCGCAGTTTATTGAAGCTGTAAAGGCAAAGCAGAAAAATCTATTGATAATAAGGGCTTCAACATTGGCTCTTATGCTGATGAACGCCGTTCTTAATCTTGTGCTTATGCTAAGAAAATAGCGGTTAAAAAAATGCGCCGTCCGGTTTTTCCGGGCGGTTTTTTTTTGACTATACCGGCATGAGATACAAATTCACATTATGGGGAGAAACGCCGGCAAAGAAAAATTCAAGGCGTACTCTGTGCAACGGAAAAACTATTCCTTCAGCGCGTTTCATGGGCTGGCACGACGGGGCTATTCTTCTTCTGGCAAGGCATAAACGGCCTTCCGAACCGCTCGCCTCGCCTTTATGCGTGGAAATGGTTTTCTACCACGGCGACAAGACAAGGCGCGACAGCGACAACGCGGCCACAAGCATTCTTGACCTTCTGAAGGACGCGCAGATTATTGAGGATGACAACTGGAAAATCATCAGGCAGATTCATATTGAAAACCGTTATGAAAAGAACTCTGCAAGGTGTGAAATTCTTCTTTCTGACTATAAGGGAAAGGAATAAGCAATGAGCATAACGGCAATTATAACTTTCGGCATAACAATAGCGGGCTTCATATTCGGAATGATAACAACGGTTGCGAAGCTCGCGATCAACTTCGGAAAAATGGCGAACGACCTGGACCAGAACCAGAAGCGGGATTCGGAGGAGCGCGCCCACACAAGGGAAAAATTCGCGGAGCTTTACTCACGGATAAGCGCCCACGACAGCACGCTTGCGGGGCTGCGCAACAATGTCTCGAACCTTGCCTCCACCTGCGAACGGATAGAATCAAAGCTGGACAGGCTCATTGAAAAGGAGAACCGCTGATGAAATTCCCACAGTCAACCGCGCTGGAGCTCGCGGACAACATCAAGGAAATCGGAAAAAACGGATGTCTTGCTATGTGCTACATCTTCTGCGCAGGAATTGACCCTGAAAACGAGATTGAATATCTGCGCATTGTGAACAACGCCATTAAGGCGGACATTCTTGCGAAGGACTGCACCGTGAAGGACGCTGAAAAGTTTATCCAGTGGCTCACCGGCAGAAAAACAAGCGTTTCAAAAAAAACAATTGCCGAAGTTGACAGCATAGAAAGCCCGGCACCAGTCCGTTACAGAGCAGAAGGAAAGGAAGGCCACTGGGTTGTCGTGGAAAACGGAAAGATTGTTTTTAACTCACTGGCAAATTCTATAAATGTAACAAAAGGAAAGCCGGTAGAGGCAAGAATCATAAAATGGGGGCTTGCTGTATGAGCTTTGATGAATGGTTAAAAATGCAGTTTCCGAACAAAGGAAACAACAGCCACACAATTTACTCTGTAAACGACATGCACTCCGCTTTTTATGCCGGAACAATGCACGGAACAGAAAAGGATGAAAAAATGGAAGAATTGAAAAATGACGGAAAGGAACAGGCGGAATCTTCAAGCCAGCTTTGCGGAAATTCTGAACAGCTGAAAGATGAAAAGCCATGCGGTGGGAAATCCCACAAGGCGAAAAACACAAGCCTTGCGGCGCAGATTATTGCGGCTTTATGGGTCGCCGTATGGTGCGCAAAGAAATTCTTCAGCAACGGCGGAGAAACAAACGACATAATCCTCAGCGGATTTGCAATCGCCGCCTGCTTCAGCCCGGTTTATTTCAACATGATTCTTGACAAAGTGAAGTCAATAAGATTTGGAGACAGCGAATGACAAAAGCTTTTTTGATAACAATATGTGTTCTTTTCTGTCTGCTTTTAATTGCTGGACTTGCGCTTTATATTCAGGCGAAAGTGTACAAAAGCAGGCTGAAAAAACAGAGGCAGATTTTTTTGGAGCAGATGAACTGGCTTCAGGAGAAACAAAAGGAGATTCTGAACAATGCGAAACAGAAAAAGGAAAGCCTTCATTCTGGCAGTGATTCTGACAGTTTCAACAGCAGCCTTGATGTCCTGCAGAACATCTCGAATCACGGATGCTGAGCCGCTCCAGATTGAGGCGGAATTTCCCAGTCCTTATGACGAAAACGGAAAGGCGGTTGTAACCCTTGAAACAGACGGAACTGTAAGAATGCCGCTATGGTACTGGCTGAAAATCACAGAATACGCCGTTGACGTTGACACAAACAGAAAGCTACAGGAAGCGAACAGAAAATGAAGATATTCGGAATTGAAATCAGAAAGATAAAAAACGACACAACGCGCGTTCCGCTGTCAAGATACACATCGGGCGGAATGTTCTATTTTTCTCCAAGAATGACAACCGCGCAGCTTCTGGCGAATTCCACTGTAAACGCCTGCGTGAATATAATCGCCGACGCGGTGGCGAGCCTTTCTCTCAATGTGTACAAAAAGGGAAAAAACGGCCGCGAGAAAGTGGAAAAACTGCCGCTTGCAAAGGTTCTGAAAAGAAATCCGAACTACAACGACACCGCCTATTCTTTCAAGCAGCAGATAATGCTTCATCTTCTTTTGCGGGGCAATGCGTTTATTTTCATTGAGCGAAACCCGGATTATTCTGTAAGGGCTTTATATCCGCTTGATCCGGACACAGTGGAAATCTGCACTGACGAAAAGAAAGATGTCTACTACAAGCTCACGGTTGACGGCATGCAGTACAAGTACAACACAACAGCGATTCTGCACATTCCGGCAATCAGGTACAACCGGCTCCGCGGACTTTCGCCTATGGAATACTCGACACATTCGGCGAAGACCGGGCTGGAGCTTGAGGAATACACGCAGAACTACTTTGACGGCGGAATTCATTCAAAGCTGCTTGTTACAGTTCCGGTTGAACACAAGAACTGGAGCAAGGACGACTCGCAGAAGCTCACGGAACAGTTACTGGACGCATACGGCGGAAAGGAAAACGCAAACAAGCCACTGATTCTTTCAAAAGGGCTTACGGCCACGCCAATCAACATAAACGGAAACTCGGACAGCCAGCTTGTTGAGAACCGCTCTTTTTCAGAAAAGGAAATCGCAAAAATTTTCCGCGTTCCGCTTTTCATGCTGGGAAGCGAAAATTCAAAGTTCACGAACATGGAGCAGTCAAACACGTACTTTCTTCAGCATACGCTCACGCCGTGGCTTGTGAAAATTCAGGAATACTTCAACAGGCTTCTTCCGGTGGAAATGCAGGACGACTGCTATGTTGAGTTCGACACAGACACAATGCTCCGCGCCGACTACAACACAAGAATGAACAACTACGTGAAAGGACTTCAGAGCGGAATCTACACGCTGAACCAGGTTCTTGAAATGGAAAACCTTCCGAAAGTGAACGAGGATTATGCGGACAAGCACATAATGCTTGAAAACTACAAGGCAATGGACGGAAACGCCAAGGACGAAGACGGCGGAAATGATGACGCAACGGGCAGCACGGACGAAAACAACGGAAACGATGACGAGGAGTAAAAGATGATAAGAAAAATTTCATTCACCGCCGATAAAAAAATCATGAGAACAACATACGGCATAATATGGCAGATATTAAACCAGCTTGACTTAGCCCTTGATTTAAAGGACTGGAATCCACAGGAAGAATTGACGGCTAAAAACTTCAAAATAACTGAAAACCGTTTTTACAGATATATTGAAATGCTGCAGAACGCAGGATATATCGAAGGCGCGGACATAAGGGAAGATTTGACAGGAGAAAAAAACATTGACATCACAGATGCAGCGATAACTTTGGAAGGCATTCAGTTTCTGCTGGAAAATTCCACTATGCACAAAATCGCAGAATTCGCGGAAAAAATCGGGCTTACAGTTGCGGAAAACGGCGGCAATTTTCTTTTAAGCAGAATGGCAAAATAAAAAAAGCGCAACCGCAAAAATGCAGTTACGCTGAAAATGCTATTCAAGGCATTTTTTCACGAAGAAATGGGACGGCTTCAAGCCGCTTTTTTCAATAAGAGCTTTAATCTGCCCGTATTCTTCAGGCGAGCAGGAAAATGAAAAAGTCTTGTATTTTCTGCCGGTTCCGCTTCCTTTAGGCCTTCCGCCGCCATGGTAGCCGTAGCCGCTGTATTTTTTTTTATCTGTTTCTTCAGCCATTAGATTACCCCGAATATTTTAAGGCAGACAAAAAGAACAACGGCATTCACAACGCCCTGCACCACTGCAAGAATGATTTTCGTCCAGAACGGCTCTTTCTGGTTTTCTGTTGACATATAAGCCCCCTAGGAAGTAAAATGCGAGTACACAAAGGCGGAAGTCCTAAAACCGCCGCCCTTGTTCCCCGTTAGCGTGTCATCAAATTAATGATGACTGCTACAAGGATTTGGATTAAGCCTGCAATTAGTAGCAACGATACTTCTTGCAGGTATTTTTTTACCCATTTCTTCACATCTTACTCCTTTTACAAAGATTTTCTCTATGCGGCTCAACGAACCGCCTGAATATAATATAAGTGTTTCTTAGGTTTTTGTCAATAGTTTTTAACAAATTAAATACTCTGACATTTTCAATTGACTGTATCTGCATGGAAAGCAAAGAAAAAATATCGCTATTGAGCTCTATAAAACCAAAATTAGCAACGGAAAAGCTTTTTGTTCCGAAAAAGCAGATAGAAACAGGCGTTTTCCGCCGGAAAGAATGGAAGCAAGCAGAATTGTTTTAATAAAAACCCCTGAAAATTCTATAAAACATCTTGAAAAACTCTTGACAAAATCAAGTTAACAATGTAATATAGAATCATCAGGAGGCAAAAGAAATGCAGATGTTATTTGACATTCTTACAGTTCTTGGTTCGATAGCAAGTATTGTAAGCCTAATTCTTTACTTAATCAAGAAGTAAAAATTAGGGGCGGGAACTTTCCCGCCTTTATGTCAAGTTTTTTAGGAGGTCAACTATGGAAGAAGAGAAAAAAGAAAACAAAAGAAGAACAAAACTTGATATTGCGCTCATTGTTTGTCTGTCGATTTGCGCGGCTTGCAATGTAATTCAAATTATATTGCGCATAATAGGGATGACAAAATGACGGAAGAAACAAAAAGCTGGGGCGGCGCAAGAAGCGGCTCAGGAAGAAAAAAACTTTCTGAAAGCGGAATTGCAAAAATCCAGATTTCGCCGCAGAAAAACGAGCTTGAAATGATTGACAGCGAAGCCGGAAAAAACGGAATGAACCGGACGCGCTTTGTTGTTGAATGCGTTAAGTTCTGGATAGAAAACCATAAATAAAAAAAATGCCTTCTGACAAGGGAACGCTGGAAACGGCGCTCCCTTTTTTTTGCAAAAACACATTCTGACTATATATGAAAACAGAATGGAGATTTTGAAAGATGACACCGGCATTCAAGACAGAAAAGGACGAGTTAAGAAGTTTTGATTTTGAGATACGGGCAAAGGAAGACGAGCAGAACGGAACTTTTATAGAGGGCGTTCCTATCGTCTTTGATAAAAAATGCGACATGGGCTTCTATGAGGAATATATCGCGCGTGATGCGCTTTCAAAATGCGATTTAAAGGATGTCCGCTTCCTTGTGAACCACAACACCGACATGACGCCGCTGGCGCGCTCGCGCAACAACAACAAGAATTCCACAATGCAGATGGAAATCAAAGATGACGGAATGCACATCCGTGTGAATCTTGACGTTGAAAACAACAGCGAGGCGAAAAACCTTTACTCCGCAATAAAACGCGGCGATGTAAGCGGAATGAGCTTCATGTTCTGCGTGCGGGGCGACCAGTGGGAAAACCTGGACACAGACTATCCGAAAAGAACAATAACTGACATTGAAAAAATCTTTGAGGTAAGCGCAGTGACTTTTCCTGCCTACGAGGACACATCAATCAAGGCACGTGCCGCCGGAGCATTGGAGAATGCGAAGCGGGAGCTGGAGAGCGCAAGGGCTGAAAAAAAGGCGCAGGAACTGAAAAAAGCGCAGACTGACTATGAGATAAGACAGAGAAGACTAAATCTTCTGTCGTACTAAAAAAGGAGAAAAAAATGAACAAAATGAAAGAACTGCTTGAAAGAAAAGCGACTCTTATCAACGAAATGCGCGCTCTCAACGAAGGAGCAAAAGAACGCGCCTTCACAGAAGAGGAAAAGAAATCTTATTCCGAAAAGGAAGCCGAACTGAATTCTGTTCTGGCAAAAATTGACGCTGCGGAAAGGGAAGCAAAACTTGCTGGCTTCACAACTGAAAAACCGGCTCCGCGCGCGGACAATCCTGCGGACAATAACGGCACAGCGCAAAGAAAATCTTTCTTCAAGGTTGAAAAACGCCAGGGAGATGTGCTGCTTTCTGTGGGAACTGATTCTGCGCCAGGCGGAGCGGCGGCTCTTGCCCCGGAAGAATACATGAACGAAATTCTGAAGGAAGTTGCAAAAGAGGCGATTCTTTACAACCGCGTCCGAAAAATTCCGGTAACAGGAGCCGGAAGCCTTGGCGTTCCTTACGAAAAGACAGACGCGGCCGCCGCTGACTGGACAAATGAAATCCCTTCGACAGAAATCGGCTACGACAAGCAGTGGGAATTCGGAAAGCGTTCACTCGCCCCTACCGACCTTGTGAAACAGATTCTTGTAACAAAGAAACTGCTTGCAACAAGCGCATTTTCTATTGACACCCTCGCGAAGGACAAGATCGCGGAAAAGCTCACAAGCGCATTTGAAAACGGAATTCTGAACGGAACTGGCGCAAACCAGCCGCTCGGCGTGTTCACCGCAAGCGCAGACGGAATCCCTGCAAGCCGTGATGTTGAGACCGGCGCGGCGGCAATTTCCGCGGATGATCTTATAAACATGAAAATGAGCCTGCGCCCTGAATACCGCGGCAAAGCCGTGTGGGTAATGAGCACAGAGCTTCTGAAAGATGTGATGAAGCTGAAAGCGACAGACGGACGCTATTTGTGGCAGCCGGCAATCGCGCAGGGCGAGCCTTCAACAATCCTGGGGCTTCCGGTGATTGAAAGCGAGTATGCGCCTTCTGCAAAAACTGCCGGAAGCTACGTTGCGGTTCTCGGCGATTTCAGCCATTACTGGTTCGCGTACTGGAAAGGAATCGACATCACGGTTCTTAATGAAAAGTATGCCGGCACAAACCAGATCGGATTCCTTGGACATACGCTTGCGGACGGACAGCCGACACTTCCAGCCGCATTTGCCCGCCTTAAAATCAAGGCATCCTGATTTTGCCTCCTGAATAAATGAAAAAAAACTAGCGTTTTTTTTCCGCTGTTATGACCGACCACCATAGCGGCGTTTTTTTTATCTTCTGAAGGAGAAAAAAATGGCGCAGAAAAAAACAGAAAACACCGCTGGAAACACTGAAAAAACAGAAAGAAAAGCGGCTGAAAAAATCAGAATCAAGGCAGTTCTCCGCGGCTCTTACGGGGCGTTCAATCCGGGCGACACGGCGGAAGTGGAAAAGACGCTGGCGGAAGCCTTCATAAAAGGCGGCTTTGCTGAAAAGCTGGAATAAAAGGCGGAAAAAATGTATATCACAGCGCAAGATGTTGAGAATTTCATAGGGAAATATCCGGAGGATGAAAGCCTTGCGGAGCAGTACGCAAAAGCGGCCGAAGAAATGGTCGCTGAATATCTTGGCTACAGTCCGGAGCTGAAAGAATACACAGAAAAGCGGTATGGCGACGGCGGAAGCCTTTTCGCGCTTTCAGCGTTTCCGCTCGGCGAGCTGAAGAAAGTTTCCGCCGGCGGCACGGCGCTTGAAATTTCAAGGTTCAGAATCCGCTCAAAGAACTATCTTGAATGCGACTTCGGAAAGGGAAAATTCAGCGGCGACATGCTCTATGAAGTTTCCTACACAGCCGGATACGCAAATGACGAGGTGCCGGCAAAAATACGGACAGTCGCTCTTCAGCTTGCCTCTCTGATGTGGGAAAGCGCGGGCGGAAACCTTGCGGTGTCGTCAACATCGTTCGCGGACACAGGAAGCAGGCAGTTCAACAACTTCACCGCGGACAGATTCCTGAAAGAGCTGGAGCCGTTCCGGCTTGGAAGCGGCGGAAATTTCTAGGCGGAAGAAATGGCGAAATCAAACTGGATAACAGTAGAGGCGGAAATTGAATCCGTTCAGAAAGCCCTTGAAGGAACTTCAAAAAGCCTTACGAGCATACAGAAGCAGGCGCTGGGAATAATCGCGCGCGAAGGCGTGAAGACAATCCACCAGAAAATCCGGCAGTCGATAGAACACAAGGAGCGCTCAACGGGCGAGCTTCTGAAAGCCTATGCGTTCCGCGTGAAAAAAGACGGAAGCGAGGCGAACATATACCCGAAGGCGGCGGGCGGCTCAAAAGTGTTTCCAAAGGCGTATGTGCAGAACTACGGATATTCCGGGGCGACCGCAAGGGCGAAAAGCTGGAGCATAAAACCGAAAGGATTTGTTGAGGCGGCGGAAAAATCCATTCAAGCGGGAAACTTTGACGCGGAGCTTGAAAAAATGGTCGGCAAAGTCCTTTCAAAATACTGGGGGTAAAAATGGAATGCGCGGAAAAACTGAAGGAGCTTATTGCGGAAAAACTTCCGGCTGTTTCAGAAGAAAACATACTGATTGGAAGCGTTGACGTGTCGCGCCACGAGGCGAAAAACATCTGCGTAATAATTCCCGAAACAACGGAAATAACAGACACGGACATCGGCGGCGGCTACGAGCAGGCGACAACGTTCACAGTATCGTTCCTTTTCCGGGGCGGAAAGCACACGGAGCTTGTAAAAAGAATGGAGGAAACGGCGGACACTTTTCAGAAGGCAATTCTTGAAGGCTATTCGCTGGGCAGAAACGTTACGGACATTGAGCCAGGAAAAACAAGATTCTTCTATGACTGCGGAACAGTCGAGCGGCAGGCCACCGGGCTTGACATAGAACTGACTATAACAGAAACAAAAGAATTCTAAAAAGGAGATTCTTAAAATGAAACCAGAACTTATTAAAAAACACAAAGTCGGCGTCTACGTGAACGGCGGAACAAAGGAAAACCCGGACTGGGTAAGAATCAAGAAGGCAACAGAATTCACAAGAAGCATGAATCCTGAGACCGAAGAGCGCGACTACATCGCGGACGAGCATCCGACAACAGAGCTTATGGACTACAAGCCAAGCGAAGACCTTACGGTTACAACCTACAAGGGCGAGAAAGACTTTGAACTTCTGTACAAGCTCTACAAGGAACGCGCAATCGGCGAGGACGCAAAAAGGGAAATTCTTATCGTGTCAATCTTTGATTCAGCTGAAATCACAGATTCAGAAGCCAGCGGAAAGAAAAAGACTTATTACTACGCGGACAAGACCGACGCAACAATCGCGCTGGGCGAGTTCAACATTTCAAGCTCAACGCTTTCAGCGACAGTCTACGAAAACGGCACTCCGGAAAAAGGATATGTTGAATTCGGCGAGGACGGCGCAGTAACATTCACAGCCGGCGCAATGCCGGAAGGCGAGTAATGCTCGATCTTTCAAAAAAAGTTCTGCCGTGCGGAATTGAAGTCAACGGCAGAACTTACCCGGTTCACACAGACTTTCAGTATTACATAGTATTTTCAAGAATGGTGAAGGAAAACCACCGGCTTGAGGACTATGATTTCCTTTACAAGGAAAGTGTCCCTGCCGACCGTGAGAAAGGATTCCGCGGGCTTGTGGAATTCGCGTTTCCAAAAAAGGAGCTTCCGAAAGACACAGGCGATGAGCCGGACGGAATAATCCTTGACTACACGGCGGACGCGGATTTCATTTACAGCGCGTTCTTCCATTACTACAAAATCGACCTGCTGGATGAAAAACTTTCCCTGCACTGGCACAAGTTCACTGCCCTGCTGAACGGACTGAAAGAAACAAAACTGAACGACATAATGGGATTCAGAAGCTACAAGCCACGCCAGAACGACGGCAAGGAATACAAGGCGCAGATGCTGAAGCTGAAGGAAATGTGGCGCATAGAAGAGCCTCTTACAGAAGAGGAACAGGCGGAACTTGAAAAATTTGAAAAACTCAACAAGGGCAAGGAATAGTTAATTCAAGCTATATCAAAGCTCCACTGTGTCATCCGGATGATTTTTATTCCATTCGTTTATTTCATTAATATCTGTTGATTTTCTGGGGTTGAAAGTGTCCGAATCGTCATCACAGTCATTTTTTAAAAAAGAAAAAATCAGATAAAGAGAAAAACAACCTAATAAAAATTCTATCATATCATGCCTCTTTATAAACAAATTTCAATCATCAGAAATTCGGTCCGCCGCCATTTGCAACATCAATTTCATGCTGTGTCATTTCTGGTTCGTCTTCACAGTCAATATCTTTTGACTTTCTAGGATTGAAAATAATATCTGAATCTACATCACAGTTTTTTTCCAAGCAGAAAAAACAACATAAAGACCAAAACAAGCTATTAAAAATGCCAACATATCACGCCTCTTTTATGACTATATTAATATCAGATTTTTTACAATGCAAGGAAAATCCAATGGCGAAAGATAAAAATGTGAACATAAAAATCAAGGCGGATTCAAAGGATGCGAACAGCGCAATTGATAAAGTTTCCAGCAAATTAAATGAATTAAAAAAAAGACTAAGCAAAAACAAAACAGCAAACTTAGTTACATCACTTTCAGGAATTGCAAAAGCATTCAGCCTTGCCACCTCCGGCATAAAAAAAGCCGCCGCCGCAATCAAGGACTTGAACGACACGGCGCTTGTGCAGATAAAGGCGGAAACACAGCTGGAGGCGGCCGCAAAGAACAATCCGTATCTTAACAGGGAAAATATCAAGCAGCTGAAAAGCTACGCCTCGGAGCTTCAGGAAATCGGCACAATCGGGGACGAGCAGCTTCTTCCGCTTATGGCGCAGCTTGCCGCCGCAGGAAGAACACAGGCGGAAATCCAGGACATAATGAGCGCCGCGCTTGATGTTTCCGCCAGCGGCGCGATGAGCATGGAAAGCGCGGTGAAAAACCTTAACAAGACTTTTTCCGGGCTTTCAGGCGAGCTTGGAGAATCAGTTCCGCAGATAAAAAGCCTTACAAAGGAACAGCTTCAGAACGGCGAGGCGGTGAAAATAATCGCGCGCCAGTACGAGGGAATGGCGAAGGAAACCGCAAAGGCCACAGGAAGCGGAATCCAGCTTTCCAACGCATTCGGCGACCTTAAGGAACAGCTGGGAATGGGATTCACCGCGATAATCCGCCCGGTGAATGTGCTTTTCACAAATCTTATAACAAAGGTTGGAAACGCCATCGGCAAGGTGAACGAGCTTCTCGGATTCGCGCACGAGCAGACCGCCGCAACAGCAAAGCCAAGCGACATTGCCGCCGACGAGCTGACAAAACTTAAAGACCAGCGGGAAAGCCTGAACAGCCAGCTTCTGGCACTTGAAGCGCAGTACAACGCCGCCCTTGAAAAGGAACAGAAAAAAGGAGTCAGCGAAAGGGCGAAAAACATAGAGGATGCTAACAGAAAATGGGAGGAGGAGCAGCGGAAAACCGCGGAGGCGAACATTGCCGAAGAAAAGGCGCGGATTGAGGAGTCGCTCAAGCTCATTGAATTCTACGGAAGCCAGAAGAAGAAAGCTGAAGCCGCGCTGGCAACACCCGGAATTTCTTCAGCAGAGGAAAAAAAGGCGCAGAAAGACATAAAGGACTACGACAAAAGCATAAAAGCGCAGCAGAAAGTTATTGACGCCTCGGAGGAATACATTGCGAATAACAAGGCGGTTCTTGAACGCACAAAGAACATGCTCGACCTTGACACAAGCACTTCTGAAGGATTCAAGAGGCAGATAGACGAGCTGAAGAAACAGAGCGACGAGCTCGGGCAGAAAATACAGGACAAGCAGAAGGAAATGGAAAGCCTTCAGAAAGCTGAAAAGAATTCCGGCGGCTCGGAAAAAGACATCAAGGCCGCTGAGCTGATCAAGTCAAACACCGATGAGCTGAACAAGAACATCAGCGCAATCAAGGCAAAAGCCGACGCGATGCGTTCAATGGGCCAGGATGTTGACGAGGCGGCGACACAGCAGGAGATTGTGAACGCCGTAGAGCAGAGCTACATTGACCTTGTTACAAAAGACACAAGCCTTGTTTCCACAAGCAACGCGGCGGCAAAGGAAAGGCTCAAGAAACTGGATGAGGAAAAAGAAAAGCTGGCTTTAATAATCGGGCTGAAAAAAGACCCGGCGGCAGCAAAGGAGCTTGTCTTGAAATGGGCGGCGGAATCAAAGACAGAGCTTGAAAAAATGCGCGACGAGCTTGCGCGCCTTGAGCTTCTGAAAGAGCAGATTTCAAGCGGAGCAATCAGCATTGACGTGGATATTTCGCAGGTAGACACGGCGATTGAAAAGCTGAAGGAATCCATTTCAGGCGAAAACATGAGCCAGATTGCCGGAAATATTTCAAATGTGCTGGGGACTCTTTCTTCAGGGCTGAACAACATTTCAACATACTTCAACAGCGCAATGGAAAGCCGGCTTTCAGACGTGCAGAAGGAATCGGAAGAAGAAGCGGACTCCCTGAAAATGCAGTACGACGAAGGGCTTATCTCATATGATGAATACTGCCAGAAGAAAGACGAGCTGGATAAAAAGGCGGCGCAGAAGGAATACAAGATAAAGCTCGCGCAGTGGGCAATGGACCTGGCGATGGCGAATGTTTCCGCGGCGCAGGCCGTTGCGAACGCGCTGTCAAGCGGAACGCCTCCGGTGAACATTCTGAACGCGGTGGCGGCGGGCGCTCTTGGAGCGGCGCAGGTTGCGACTGTAATGGGAAGCAAGCCGGCGGCTCCGTCCTTTTCAACAGGCGGCTTCCTTACCGGAAATTCCACCAGCGGAGACAAGATTCCTTTCAAGGGAAACGCGGGCGAGGCAATACTCAACCCGGCGGAGCAGCGCAACTTCATGCGCCTTGCGAACGGCGAAGGAACAAACGCACCGGTTACCGTAAACATGCCGGTAACAATTGAAAACAACGCCGCAAACGATGTGAGCGTAAGCGCGGAGAATGACTATAACAGGGTGAAGATTACTGTTGACAAGATTGTGAACGCAGGGCTTAGAAGCGGCGTCTACAACGAGGGGCTTTCCGCCGCCAACAGCTCAATGAAAGGAGCAAAATATTTATGACATACGCCGCATGGTGCGATTCAGTGAACACAAGATTTTTCAACGTTTCAAACAGCCGCGATGAGAACACTGTCTCAAGCGACTACGCAAGCGGAAGAAAAGCTGTTTTCCTGAAAAACACAAGATTCCAGAAGACTACAAAATGCTCGCTTTCACTCGGCATGAAAAACGGCGAGTACGATGCTTTCTGGGCATGGTACACGGATGTGCTGGGCGGAACTGCCGGAGTGTTCACCTGCCCTGCCCTTGGAAGCGGTTTCTACAGGTTCAAGAGCGCGCCTTCTGAATCCGCCGGACTTCTGCAAAGAAAAATTGAAATGGAAATTGAAGAGGCCTACTGATGAACGACACAGAGCTTTTTCAGAAGTATCTTTCGGGCGGAGCCTATGCCCTGCCTTATCTTCTGAAATTTTCCTGCGGAAGCCTTGAGCCGGTTTACCTTGCAGGAAACAACGAGGACATAGAATACGGCGGAAACACCTATTCCGCGGCCGGCTTTGAGTACACTCCGCCGGATGTTTACGGAAAAGGCGCGACGCTGAAAATTTCCGGGGCGGACAACCGGCTTATTGAGTTCATAGAAAACGCGGATGAAAATTTCCGCCTTGACGTGGTCGCGCTGATTGCCGCGAACGGAGAAATCCAGAAGCTGAAGCAGTACACGCATTTCTACGGCTCTGTAAGCTACAGCGAGACAATGGAAATCAACTTTGAGCTTTCCAGCGACGACCGCATGGATATGACATTTCCGCCATACAAATTCGACACTGATATGAACAGAGGCAACGCATGAAAAAAAAGGCAGACATTTCAGACCTTATCGGAATTCCTTTTGTTGAGTTCGGACGCGATCCGAAAAAAGGACTCGACTGCTACGGGCTGGCAATCGAAGTTGAAAAACGCTACGGAAAACATCTTAATGATGTCGCGCTGGAAAAATTCAGCAGGGAAAAAGTGGAGAAAACTCTTCCTGAAATAAACGTAAGAAAAACGGACGTCATCAAGGAAGGAAGCATTCTTGAATTCTACGCCCTTGCGGACAACAGGCTTCACATAGGCGTGGCAATTGGCGGCGACCTTTTCATACAGTCAACTGAAAACATGGGCTCGCGGATTTCTTCAATTAAAATGTCAAAGTCGTACATGCGGCTTGCAAACATTTACGAGGTTTTATAAATGGGGACACTCAGCATCTACAGAGGAATCGGGAAGGACTGCAAAGTCTGCCGCACAAACGGAACAATCAGGGAAGCGCTCAAAGCGTTTGCGCCGGAAATAAACACAGCCCACTGCATTTTTCTGAAAGGCGGCGAAAGCGTCGGGCTTGACTACGAAATAAAGGACAACGACATAGTATTCGCGCGGGAAACTCCGGGCGCGGTCGGCTGCGCAATCATCGCAATCATAACAGCCGCGGTCGCGATAGGCTTTTCAATCTACGGAGCGGTGGAGCAGCAGAAAGCGCAGGAAGAGGCGGAAAAAGCGGAGCGCGAAAGCAAGGCTCTTGCGGAATCCCCGGAATCGCTTCCGTTCCTTAAAGGCGCAAAGAACAAGAACGCGCTGGGCTACAACATTCCCTTCATAATGGGCTCAATGTACACCGCGCCCTACAAGATTACAAGCGGCTACTACTCAATCGGCGGTACAAACGGAGACACGCAGTACTGGAACATTGCGCTTGTTGTGGGCTACAAGAACTGCGTTATCAACAATCTTTCAATCGGAACAAGAATTCTTGCGGGCTACAACACAAGCATTGATGTGCCGAAAGCAGACGGAACTGCTGAAAAAGTGTACTACATGCAGCCGAACACAAGCGTTCTGGACAACTCGAAGCAGTATTACTACCATTCCGGGGCGTACTACGCAAAAGGCAACAAGATTCAGATTGTAGACAAGGCCGGCGACATGGCAGTTCTTCAGAACAAGATAACTTCCACAAGCTACGGCGATGAAATCCCGCACAAGCACGGCGACACAAGCGAGTACCTGGAAGGAATCACGAAAAACCTGGAGCAGAACACATACCGCGCGGACATCTGCATTATGTTCAACGGGCTCAGGCGGTACAAGGACGGCTGGAAAAGCAAGAATGTTGATGTTGAAGTCCAGTGGTGCAACAATACGGCGGGGGCGAATCCAGTCTGGAAAACTGCTGAAACACTTTCTACCGGCGAAATAAACGCGAACAAAACTGTAAGATTTCAGACTTCAATCATATTTTCAGCGGCTGAATGCTTTGGAAAAGACATTTCCGTGCGCCTTGTAAGAAAAACAGAGGAAGAGGATTCAAACAGCCAGGAAACGTGTTATCTTTGCTATATAAACTGCTGGCAGTATGACGCGGTGAAGTCAACAGCTTCAAACATTGTTCCTGCAACTCCGATTGAAGACCCTTGGAACGAGCGGACGCTTAGAATCGGGCTTACAGTTCTTTGCAACGACAGCACAAAGGACACGCTGGACGAAATAAACTGCATGGCATACGGAACAGCCAGAATCTGGGATGGCAAAAAATGGAGCTCCAGCCGCTACCCTACCCGGAACCCCGCCGCATGGGTGCTTGAAATTCTTACAACGGAAATTCACCCTCATTCAAGATACAGCGACAGCGAAATTGACCTTGAATCGCTCGGCGCGCTCTACGAATACTGCGAGAAAGAAAATTTCTTCTGCGACGGAATTGTTACAAAGGACACAAAGAAAAGCGACCTTCTGAATCAGATTCTTGACGAATGTTTTGCAACGATGTACAGGAACGCAGACGGACAATGGACATTCGCAATCGAGCAGAAACAGGAAATTCCGGTGGCTCTTCTGAACGAGCAGAGCATAAAAAGTGTTTCCGTGGCAAAGACATTCGCCCGCGCCTCATACGCGCAGAAAGTAACATACACGGAACGCTCCACATGGAACATCAACACGCTGTACATAAACGAGGCGAACGAAACGAATTCAGCCGCACTTTACCGCGCAGGAAAAACCATTTCAGAAACCGCGCTGAACTACATAACAACCGGAAAACAGGCGATGAAATACGCCCGCCGTGCAAACGCGCGGAAAAAGCTCCAGCCGCGCGAAATCACTGTGAACGTAGGACACGAGGGCGACTACTACCCGCTCTACTCAAAAGTTCTTCTTCAGATGAAGCAGATGAAAATCGGGCTTTCCGGCGGAACAATCCACAGCGCAAGAACAGAAAACGGAAAGCTCACAGCGCTCAAAGTTTCAGATTTATGCGACTTCACGGACAAAACCAAAAAATACGGAATGATTGTGCAGGCTCAGAACGGAGAGGAAAGCCAGCTTCTTTTCCTGAAAGTTGAAGGAAGCGGAAAAACCCGGACTGTATCGCTCGCGGAGCCAAAAGAATGCAAAGTTGCTCCAGAATACGGAAACATCTATTCATTCGGCTATCTGGATGAAAACGGGGAATTCACATCCGTTACAAACCCGATGACAATCTACAGCGCAAAGCAGAACAGCTCCGGCTGGGAGCTTACGCTCAAAGACTACAACGAGTCGCTATTTGACTACGGCGCAATCCCGGAATACAAAACAAACCTGACTTCAAGAAAAGAATCCGGAACAAAAATTCCTGCGCTCACATACGGCGATGTGAAAGCCGCGCTTACCGAAGCAAAAGCTGAAATCACCAGCACAATCGACATAAACAAGTACACGCTCGACATTTCGCCGGAGGCGCAGAGCATACCGGCGGATTCAAACGGAAAGCTCGCAAGCTCGTGGTTCTACATTTCAGCGTACCTTTACTACATGGACAGGCAGATAACGGAAAACATAACGTACAAGGCTTATCTTTCAAGTGGCGACGAGGTCGGTCAGTGGGATGGAAACAGGGTGAAGATTTCGTCATCGTTCCTGAAAGGCGATGTGCTTTACATCACAATAAAGGTCATCTACAAAATAGACGAGCTGAACGTTGTGGAGCGTGAGGTTCAGGCGCAGATTTCGCGGCTTTACGGAGCTGACACAACGAAAATCTACAAGATGCTTTTCCTTGACGGCGAGAAGGTGAAGGTCGACAGCTCCGGCGAGGTGGCGGACCCGGAGCAGCTAAGAGTAACAAAAAGGGTCGCAAGCGGAAAGGCGGAGAACAACACGGACTTCGGACACATAACGCTTGAAACAGTTCCGGACGGAAAGGAATCCGGCTATTCAGGCTACGAGCAGGTCGGCGAATCAGAATCATTCTCTGAGAAAAAAACATACTACCATGCGGCGGTTCCGTTCCTTCTTAAAGCCGGAGAAAACGCAGTCATCGGCGACGGAGCGGAAAGCGGAGCGCTGTTCTTTATGGAGAAAATAAAATGAAAAACTACACAAGCCTTGAAAAAATGAAAGCGAGCGAGGTTGCCGCCTCGTACACAGAAGAGAAAGTTACAGAGGAAACATTCAGGGAGGAAGTGAAGAAAGGCACTCTTTACAAGGGCTTTGAGCCTCCGAAGAACGCAATAATGCTGAAATTCCGCTACTACTCGCCGGAAGGAACGCTCATTGAGCAGAACAATGTTCCAGTTGTGTATGACGGAACAGGAATAGAAAGCGTAAAGACATACTATCTTCTTACGGATGTTTCAACAGGAATAACGGTTGATTCCACCGGCTGGGATGAAAAGCCGCAGACAGTTACCAAAGACAAGCGTTTTTTATGGACGTACATAAAGACAACGTACACAAACAAGGCGTACACCTGCACAGAGCCGTGCATTTCGGCAGTCTACGGCGAACAGGGCGAGCGCGGACCGATTTATTTAGGAAACTACGCAGACAACGAGGCAGCCTACAAAGCGAACAGCCCGGCATTGTTTAAGGGCGACTATTATTTGAACACAACTACAAAATACATACGAGAGTATGCCGGCAATGGACAATGGAGCGCAGATATAACAAAATATGAGGACTACCGCTATAGCCAGGCGATGAACGACATTCTTGCAGTTATTGAGAGCCTTCCTGATTCTTTCATACAGAAAAAAATGATATGGGTGAAAAATCTTGTCGCCATAACTGCAAGAATCCAGCAGGCTATTGTGAACACTTTGACACTTGAACAGGGAACAGACCTGGACGGAAATAAAACCGGGGGCGTTATCCAGTCCGACAACTATGTGGCAGGAAAAACAGGCTGGCAGATAAAGCACGACGGAAACGCAGAATTTCAAGATGGAATTTTCAGAGGAACATTCAATGGCTTACACATTGAAGCGTCGGATAATGCGGCTTATATAGATTTTGACAAACAAGACTTGCCAACAAGCAGTATAGACTCCGGCTCTTTTTCAATTGGACGAAACGCAGTTAGTTCTGGGGGTTCTGTTGTCATAGGAAACAACGTTGTTTCTAACGGAAAAGACAATGTTATTATAGGCAGAGATATAACAGAGAACGCCGGCTCATTGCAAAGCGTCATGATTGGAAAAAGCATAAGCAGCCCGACAGGATATGGTATTAATATAGGAAATTCTATAAAAACAACCGAAGACTTGGCAGTTAATATAGGATATTCAACAGAAAATAAAGGTCGCGGAGCTATTTGCATTGGGTACAAAACCAAAGTAACGGAAGTTTCAGGCTCTACTAAAACACCAGATGAATCTATTGCAATCGGGAATGGCTCAAATGTACGAGGGAAAGGGAGCGTTTGTATCGGAGGGGACTCGGCAACTGAAGCGGAGAATTGCATTTCTATCGGAAATGGCGCAGTTGCTTCTGTTTATAATCCCACAGTAATCGGGTCTGCTGCGGAATCTAAATTCAGAGTTTTTTATTTTCCCGCAAATACAAATTATGCAACTGTGTGGGGAAAAATAAAAAACACTGCAATAAAACGCTTCATTGTAGGACAAGCAAGCTGGGGAGGTTGCATCGGAAGCTATCAGTATGAAATTTGCAAATTCGGAATCGAAAAAGTTTCATCCGCCGGATTTGACCCTATCTGCTTTTCTGACGCCAACAATAACAAAGTGCTAACAATTACTAATGATTCAACAAAAACGCTTGATTATCCGCTTACATTAGGCTGCCTGCCGATAAACTGATTTTTTATATTTCTTTGAAAATTTGCAATTTATTATTGACATAATTAATCAAGTGTGATATTATTAAAACATCAGGAGAGAAAGGAGGTTGCTATGAAGATAACAAAAATGATTGAAGTTATTGCGAAGGTAATTGCCGCTACCGCCGCATTAATAACTTCAATCACTGCCCTTCTAAGTGTGATACTTAGATAAAAAACCTGGCAAGGTGCAAAATCACACCTTGCCTTTATAATAAATTATTTTATGGAGGCTGTCAAAATGAAAAACATATTTTTTTTCTTTGAAATATCTTTAATCATTCTGGTTGATATTCTGATAATAAAAGGGGTTTTTTAATGTCGGAAACAAATATGAATAACTGGGGCGGAAAACGCGCAAATTCCGGCAGACCGAAAGGCGCGCTGGGAAAAGGCGAAAAGAAAACAGGGCGCATTGTTATCTCCTGCCTTGAATCAGAGGAAGCGGAAATAAAGCGGCTTGCGGAATTCAGCGGCAAGACCGTAAGCAGGTATCTTGTTGACCTTGCGCTAGGAAAATAGCTGAAAGAGGCTGCCAATTTTTTTGGTAGCCTCTTTTTTTTTGTAAAAAAAACATTGACAATACGCATAAAATATACGTATAATATTAACATGACTGCAAAGGAAGTTCTAAAAATATTAAAAAAAGACGGCTGGTATGTTGTAGAAATACAAGGCTCTCATTATCAGCTGAAGCACCCTAGCAAAAAAGGAAGAGTTACAATTCCTTTCCATTCAGGAGATTTAAAGGCGGGAACACTGAACAGCATATTAAAGCAGGCTGGCTTAAAATAATTTTTTAGGAGATAAAAAAATGGATAAAGTTTCATATTTTGCAATTTTTGAAAAATCAGATGACGGCTATAGTGTTTATTTTCCGGATGTTGAAGGCTGCGTTTCCTGGGGGAAAAATATAGCAGAAGCTCAAAAAAATGCAAGGGAAGCGCTGGAACTTCATTTGTACGGAATGGAGCAAGACGGAGAGAAATTTCCAGAACCTTCTGAAAATGTAAAATCAGGGTCTTTGGAGGATGTTGTTGTGCTTGTAACCGCATTTCCTGAACTGTTCAGGGAACAGTACGAAAATAAAAAAGTCCGCATAAATGTTACAATACCAAACAAATTAAAGCAGATTGCACAGGCGGAAAAAATAAACTGCTCGCAGGTTCTGGAAGTCGCTCTGAAAGACATGCTGGAAAATTCATTTTAACTGCTTATAAGGATTGTCAAATGATTACAGATAGACATTTAAACATTCTTTCGGATATTTTCAGGATTGCGGCTCTTGTGATTCTGATTATTGTACTGGTGGTGAAATAATGGAAAATATTAGAAATTGGAATATCGAATTATGAATGAATTGACGCAAGAAGAGGCGCAATATTTAATTTCGATTGCAAAAGAATATATGGGTGATAAAATTTTTGAATATCCTGATGTTGGCGGTAAGCTCAATATAGATTTACAATCACATGACGGAAAAGAAGATTTTATACTGGATATTACGCGTTCAAGAATAGATTTTATGAAATATACTTTTCAAAATAGAGTGAGAAAAGCAATAACGCTCATTCGGGTTGATATTGGAGGCGCCCCACACAGAAATCCTGACGGTAAAGAAATCGGAATTCCTCATATACACATTTATAAAGAGGGATATGGAGATAAATATGCTTATAAACTGCCAAGTAATTTTGATGGTTGCAAAGATACTTTTGACTATCTGAATGCATTTATGGATTTTTGCAATATAGTAAAGAAACCGAAGATAAACATGAGGTTGTTTTAATGACATCGGAAGAAATAAAAAGACTGATAGACAGTTATTTTAAGTGGCTGAAAGATAAAACATATACTCGGAATATAAATGATGTATGGACAGAAATAACAACACCGTTTATAGATCGGCATAATGACTATTTGCAGATTTATGCAAAAAAAGAAAATGATATTATTACGCTTACAGACGACGGTTATATTATAAATGATTTGATAAACAGCGGCTGTCCTATAGATTCCTCCCGTCGGAAAGAGCTGCTTAACTCTGTATTGGTGGGATTTGGTGTAAATATCAGGGACAATGAGCTTTTTGTAAAAACGGACGCAAATACATTTCCTATGAAAAAACAAGATTTACTGCAGGCTATGCTTACTGTGAATGATATGTTTTTTACCTCGTCTGTTACTGTAAAAAACTTGTTTATTGATGATGTTGAGAACTGGATAAACACCATAAACGGAAGCTATTTTTCTGATTTCAAGCTGACTGGAAAAAGTGGATATAACCATTCTTTTAATTTTGCAATTCCCAAATCGAAAAATAAACCGGAAAGAATTATACAGACGATAAATAATCCTAATAAAGATTCTATCGGGCAAGTGGTATTTAAATGGTTGGACACAAAAGAAAACCGACGAGAAAATTCTGAATTGATTGTTTTTATGAATGATATAAATAAATCTATTTCCGATGTCCCAAATATTGCACTAGCAAAATATGGCGCAAAGACTATTTTATGGACGGAGAGAGAAAAAAGCCGAGAATTACTAACTGCATAAGAGGTAGATAAAAATGATTTGCCCTGCAGGGGACTTTATAATCTAGCGTTTTTGCAGTAATATATTTTCAGGGGAAGCCAAGCAAAAACATAATCAATTCAGAAAAAATATATTCTCACACCGGAAAGCCAGGGCGCGGAAAAATGCGCTCCGGCTTTTCTTGTTTAACACAGGCTTTTTTATAAGCGAAAATGACTATAAGGCAAAGAGGACAATATGGCGGAAGAACTGGAAGTAAAGGAAATAACGGAGCTGAACGATGTTTCATTCTCCGATGAATCGCTGGTGCTTGCATACACCGAGGATGAGGGTGTTGGAAAGGCTACATTCGCAAAGGCAAAGGAAGCAATCGGCTGCGATGTGAGCCTTGAGCAGACTGAGACAGGCACAACGCCAAGCGCGGAAAACAGGATAACAGCCACATTCAGAAACGGACTTGAAACAAAGACAAAGGAATTTGTCATAAGGAACGGAACAGGAATTTCAAGGGCGGCGCAGGAAGAAAACACAGACGAAAACGGACTAAGAAGCAACACGGTTTCCCTTGAATCCAGCGACAAGACGCTTGTGCAGGATTTGAATTTCACCGTGAAGGACGGCGTTGGAATCAAAGCACATTCACAGGAAGAAAACACGGACGCAAACGGACTAAGGAAAAACACGCTCGGTGTTTCGTACACAAACGGCGAATCAGATTCAGTTGAAATCAAGGACGGTGTCGGAATCAAAACGCACTCGCAGGAAGAATCATCTGACGAGAACGGGCTTAGAAGCAGCAAGCTCTCTCTTGCCTACACTGACGGCGGAGAAAACACTGTAGTCGTGAAGGACGGCGTTGGAATCAAGGCTCACTCCGTGGAAAAGAAAACCGACGAGAACGGACTTTCAAAAAGCACGCTGAACGTTTCATGCACAGACGGAAAAACCGACACGGTGGAAATTTCCGACGGAATCGGCATAAAGTCCGCCGCCCAGACAAAAGCCTCCACCCTTTCCGGCGAGCTGAACGAGTACACTGTGAAGCTCACGGACGGAACAGAATCAAAAATAAAGGTCTACAACGGACGCGCTGGAAAGGACTTCAGAATAAAGAAAACATACGCTTCAATTGCGGAAATGGAGGCGGACTTTTCCGGCGATGAAGTGGAAACGTACGAATTCGCAATGATTGACACCGGAAGCGTAGAGGACGCGGACACCGGCAAGCTCTACTGCAAGGGCGAAACCGAATGGAAATATATCGGCGACCTTTCCGGAGCGCAGGGAATAAAGGGCGACACAGGCAACGGAATCGCCTCTGTTGAAAACACGCTCACAGAAGAAGGAAAAATCAAGGTTGTCATAAAGATGACCGACGGCACCTCCAACGAGTTTCTGATAAACAACGGCTTGCAGTACACAGCCGGAAACAACGTGAGCATTTCAGACAGCAATGAAATCAGCGTTGACCTGAGCGGAAAAGCTGACAAATCGGCATTGGAAAGCCACACGTCAAGCAAGAGCAATCCTCACGAAGTTACAAAGGCGCAAATCGGGCTTGGAAACGTAGACAATACAGCTGATTCTGCAAAGAGTGTAAATATTGCCAGCAAAGCAAACCAGTTGCAGGCTTTCACCGGAGATGATTTTACAGGTGGAAACCATTTTATCAAGGCTATCCGTAATTCCAGTGGCTGGGGGATGCGGCTGAAAGCCTGCTATGATGGCGGAGCGGCTCAGTCAAATGATATAAGCGTTGGATATGCAGACAGGGCTGGTGAAGCAAACAGAATCAGGACAAGCCAGCCAAGCTCAAGCTCTCTTACAAACGGCGATATTTGGATAGGTTGATATGGGATTAAAGTTCAGATATAACGACAAAACATATTCGCTGGTCGAAGAGTTTTCTGTAAATGGGCTTACTTCGTCCAATAACCTTGTATATGAATTTAATACAGACTCTTCCTCAACGTCAAAGAAATACATTCCTGCATTTGAATCCAGAGGCCCTAAACTAAATATTGGCAATTCAGGCACTACCAGAAGATATGTTGACAACTCCGCACCGACAATCTGTTTCCGCAAAAACGGCAAAACTTATTATTGTGCAAAAAGCCTGAAATATGTATATCAGAGTTCCGTTTCCTACAGTTCCAACGGCGGAAGCGGCTCCATGGATTCGCAGACATTCTATCCGGACGACGGAGAGAGCGTGGCAATCAAGGCGAACTCCTTTTCAAGAAGCGGCTACTCGTTCGTGAACTGGAACACAAGCCTGGACGGAAGCGGAACTTCCTATTCGCCCGGAGCAAAATATTCAGGGTCTGCCACAATCAATCTTTACGCACAGTGGAACTATAATAACTCAATACCAGCAGGAACATATACCCCAGCCAGTTTTGAGGAGCTTATTAAAAAGTTCATATCAGACAACGGTGGCAGAGCTATTTCCAACTCACTCACCGTAACAGTAAACTCACAGACGATAACTGTAACTTCGGGAACATATATATATTATACTGTCGACGGGACAAGCCCTTGCGGTTTCATTCGTTCCGTAGGATTTGGAGTGAACGGTATTCCAGAAATCATAAATAATAACCCTGTCACCGGATTCAGCAAAGGTAAAAAATACGTAACATATATGAACACTGGAAGTTCTTTTGCGTTTGTAAAACTCGGATTTTCAGCTTACGCAAATGTAAAAATCACACTAAATGGAGCAATAGTATTTAAATAGGAGTATAAATATGGAACAAAAACAGACAGCTCTAGCTGTCATAATCGAAAACGAAAGCTACGCAGAGAAAGCGATAGAGCAATATCCAGACAGCGATATTTTTTTGCTCAATAAGACAAATAGCGAAACGCTATCAGAAAAAGTAATTAATTACGAAGAAATATCTCAGTCATTTGCGGCGGACAGCGAAAAATTCCCCATGCTGTTGACACTTATCAACGCAAAATATTCCGAACTTCAGCAAGAATGGGATTATATAATACTTACTAACAGTAAGGAAAATTTCACTGCGAAAATATATGTCGCTGATTTTGACAAGATAAAAGTTGAAATAAAATAAAAAACCTCTTGACAAATAAAATATATTAATGTATATTATAAATATCAAGAGGAGGTTCCTATGAATAAAAAACATAAGGGACGAACAAAAAAAAGCAGCCTTAAAAAGACTGCTTCGGCTATACTAGAAGCTGTAAAACTCCTGCTCGAGATAACTCTTCTAGTTATAGAAATCCTAAACTTGCTTAAATAGCAAGCCGGCAGCAGGTAAAAACCTGCTGCTTTTAGGATAGCCTTTTTATTAATGGAGGTCAAGAATGATAACAGTTTTTAGAATCATACTTATAATTCTTCTTTCTGTTTCTATTATCCTTAGAGTGATAAAAATCTTGAAAAAAAAGTAGGTTGCAAAATGAATACAAAGGAAGTTTCAGAAAAATACGGAGTTTGTTTCGCTTCTTGCTCCAGGTGGGCAAAAAATAACAATGTTGCCAGAATTCCGGTAAAAGGAATAATGGCTTATGACTGGACGGAAGAAGACTGCCTCCGCTTTGAGCAGAGACAGGGCAAAGGCTGGAAGAAAGGCGTTCCAAGAAAAAAGGACACGTCTTCCAGCGACAAACAATAATAACTGATAAAGGCACGGCTTATACCGTGCCTTTGTTTATTCAATGCCAAGAAGACTATCAAGCACAAAGCGACTGGTTGATTTTCCTTTTGATTTTGCAAGAGCCTTGAGTTTTTCAATCTCTTCTGGAGTGCCGGAAATTGTTGTGCTTGCAAAAATTTTTATTCTGCCGGTTGGCTTTCTTCCGCCTCCATGGTAGCCATAACCGCTATACTTCTTTTCTTTCGTTTCGCTTTCCATTTTTGCGCCTTAGAATCTTGTCGATTGAATAAATAATAAGTCCTATGCCTATAAGCATAAGTCCAACAGCTTTTACAAGCTCCGTGATAAGCAAGAAATTCATTTGACAAACCCCTAAAAAAAAGTGATAATCCAAAGTGGCAAGGCGTACCTTGCTACCGTTCGATCCAAGTTGACAACCTAATCGAACCTAAGGATTATCTTCAGTATTTCAGCGAATCCCAACAGGAATGTGCCTATTCCGGTCAGGAGAACCGCTAAAATCCGAAGCCAGGCGGCAACCTTTCCAGAGGTTGCCTTTTTCTTTTTAGATGACATACGTTTCATCCTTTCCCCCTGACATTCTTATAATAACACGCTAATAAAATACTGTCAACTACTTTTTACAAAAAAAACAATAATTTTATAAACTAGTTTTTTGTTTCATCTTGTACGCTTTTTCTTTTCCTTTTTATAAATTTTCTTGTTTTTTTATGGCGATTTTTAGTTTTCTTGTATTTTTACAATCTTGAAGCCAGTTTTTTCAGCGTTATAATTTGTTCCAGCTGTTAATTTTTTTTTAGTGCAAAACCAATAGGCGCAAGGGTTCTAAAGCCAGAAGCAAGGTCCGACTCCCGTCATCTGCTTTTTTATATAATCCGATTTCTTATAAAACTTCACAAAAAAACGCTGCCCAAAAACGAGCAGCGTTTTTTGAAAAATCATTTCAATTTTTATTTTGTAGCCAGAATTGCAATTCCTGGAAGTGTTTTTCCTTCAAGGAATTCAAGCGATGCGCCGCCGCCTGTTGAAACGTGGCTCATTTTATCTGCAAGGTGGAATTTGTTTACAGCCGCAACAGAATCTCCTCCGCCAACAACTGTCATTGCACCGCGGCTTGTAGCTTCAGCAACAAGGTTGGCAACAGTTTCTGTTCCTTTTGCAAACGCATCAAATTCAAATACGCCAACTGGTCCGTTCCATACAACTGATTTAGCTGTTGAAAGAACTTCCTTGTAAAGTTCAATTGTCTTCGGACCAACATCCATTGCCATAAGATTATCAGGAATATCAACACCGTCAACTGCAACTGGAGTTGCGTTCGCATCGAATTTATCAGCCGCAACATGGTCAACTGGAAGAACGATTTTTACGCCTTTTTCAGCAGCATCTGCAAGAAGCTTTTTCGCTGTGTCGATAAAATCATCTTCTACCAAAGAAATTCCTACTTTGTGTCCCTGCGCCTTCAGGAATGTATAAGCCATTCCTCCGCCAATAACCAACGCTGAAGCATTTTTCAGCAAAGACTCAAGAACTGCGATTTTTGAAGAAACTTTAGCGCCGCCGATAATTGCAACCTGCGGTTTCGGTGGATTTTCAACCATTGGCTGAATATATTTTACTTCTTTTTCCATAAGGAATCCGCCAACAGACGGAACAGGCATAAATTTAGCAATTGAAGCAGTTGAAGCCTGATCTCTGTGAGCTGTTCCAAAAGCATCATTTACAAAAATATCGCCGTAAGTAGCAAGCTCTTTTGCCATAACATCGCGCTCGGCAGGATCTTTTGAAGTTTCTTCCTTGTGGAAGCGAACATTTTCAAGCATTGCAACTGCGCCTTCAGGAAGAGCATCAATTGCAGCCTTCTGTCCAAGAGCATCCGGAAGGAATGTTACAGGTTTTCCAAGTTTTGAAGCAAAATATTCAACAACCGGCTTCATTCGGTTCTTTCCGTTGATGAATTTTTCTGAATCAGCTTCTGTCCATGTCTTTCCAGCTTTTTCAGCCTTTTCCTGGGCTTTTTTCACATCTTTTTTAGGATCGCCAAGGTGGCTCATCAAAACGAGAGAGCGTGGATTCTGCTCAAGAATATATTTAATAGTAGGAAGAGCGGCCATAATGCGTGTGTCATCCTGAACTATGCCATCTTTCATAGGAACGTTAAAATCAACGCGCATGATGATGCGCTTGCCTTTAAGATCAACATCTTTTACTGTCTTAATCATTTATTTCTCCTGTCAATTGGAAATATCACTTTAAATATAATAAGTTTAGGCTGAAAATTCAATAAAATATGCGAAACTGAAAAGCATTAACAAAAAAATAATACGAAAATTGAAATTTTAACATTTCCCCAATATAATTATCTCATGACTTTGTATGTAAACTGCTGCGCCAGAAAAAATTCCCGGACAGACGCGCTTGCAAAATTTCTTCTGGGCAAAATTGACTCCAGCTTTGTGGAAATCAACCTTGAAAAGGAAAATCTGAGGCCGCTTTCAGAAGCAACCATTCAAAAAAGAACCGAACTTGCTTCAAAAGGCGATTTTTCAGATGAAATGTTCAGATATGCAAAACTGTTTTCGCAGGCTGAAAAAATTGTTGTTTCCGCGCCTTTCTGGGATTTGTCGTTTCCGTCTGCCCTGAAAGTTTTTATTGAAAACATTTATGTTGTCGGGCTTGTTACAAAATTTGATGAAAACGGATTGCCGTCAGGATTGTGCCGCGCAAAAGAACTTTATTACGTTTCAACCGCCGGCGGAAAATTCTGCGCTGAATTTGGCTTCAATTACATAAAAACGCTCTGCCAGAAATATCTTGGAATTCAAAAAGTCGAGCTTATTTCCGCTGAAATGCTTGACATAGCCAGCGCAGATGTGGAAAAAATCATGGAAGACGCAAAGAAAAAAATTGAAAAGCTGATAAAAAAAATATGAATATAAAAAACAATGCCTCGCCACACGGATTCAATCCGACTGAAATAATTTTTGCATGCACAACGCTTTGCAACTTGCGGTGCGCCCATTGTTTTGTGGAAAGGATTCCTGAAAGACTGAACGCCGATGATGCAAAAAAACTTATTCTTTCGTGCAAGAAAAATCCAGAGTCCAAAATTGAAAAAATCGGTTTTTCCGGCGGAGAGCCTTTTTTGGAGGCTGATTTTCTGGGCGAAGTCTCAAGTTTTGCCCGGAAGAACGACTTTATATTCGACCAGATTATGACAAACGGAGTATGGTGGAAAACAGAAGACGAACTGATTCAAACTCTGCAAAGGATTCAGGACTGCGGCTACGATGGAAAAATCGGAATAAGCTACGACAATTTTCATGGGCAGAACTATGAAAAAATCCGCACATTCTGCAATGCCGTGAACAAGATTTTTGGCGAGGAAAGCATAAATATTCAGGCTGTGGCAGATCCGTTTCTAGATGATGAAAAAACTGAAAAACTTGAAAGAGAGCTGAACGCCCTGAGCGACGATTTTTCCGCAGACATTTTTATTCTTCCGCAGACTTTTGAAGGAAGCGACGAACGCGGCTGGAAAAGCAAAAAATGGTTCAAGGAAGATTTTTGCGCCGGACCAGGAAATATTCTTTTTGTACATCCGAGCGGAAACATTGCGCCATGCTGCGGTTTTGCAAACGAAAACAGCGCGCTTTTCATTGGAAAAATAACGGACAGCTTTGAACAAATAATGCAGAACGCAGCTCAGAACAAAATGATAAAACTTTGCTTTGAAACTGGACTTTCAAGACGCGCAAAAGAAATTGAAAAATCAGGGAAAAAAATGCCTGGAACAGGCCGCACTGACGACATCTGCACTTTCTGCGATTTCTTAGCAGGTGTTGCGGGCGGCGTTTGAGCCCGCACGGTGGGTAGACGAAAAGACAGGGCGCGAAGCGTTATGTCTTTGAGGCGCAGGGCGGTTGTCCGCCCTACTTAAACAATGTTCTGCTGATTTTTTTGGCTACGGGCCTGCTTTTTCAGAAGAATTTCGTGCATACGGTGAAGGCGCGGAAGATTGTAGCGCAAAATCATAAGCGGAAAAAGATTCATAAACGCATTTATAACTGCCGCTGGAAAACTCATCCGCCACAAAAGATTTTTCGGGTAAACGGCGAGCAGCAGAAATCCAAGAAAAATGCCAGCAAAATGAATCACCGCGCCGTAATTTGACTCAAGAATAAAACGCTCAATGTACTCCGGACTTTCCGGATCCGAAACGTGCTTTTTGCTGAAAGCCGTGAACATTCCAAGCTCAAGAATATGGTCTTTCCAAAGTTTTATTCCAAGATGCTCATAAAATTTGCATTCTTTTTTTCCAACTTTATGGAATTTCACATTGAAACCGAACCACTTTTGCGGCAGGCGGCGGATAATGAACGCGGAAATTCCGTCAATTGCAACACATAAAACAATAAGAAGAAGCCCGGAAATCACAAGAAATTTCAAAGAATACGCTGAATCCGCCGCAAACGAATTTTTTGCAAGAATATTGAAAAGAATTATCGCCGCGTCTCCGCCAAAAATACAAATTATATAGAACCACATTTTTTTCTCCGCGTTGAATTTTATTTTTTCAGATATTCCAGTGGAATTTTGTAGAATTCCTCGTAAGTTTTTTTCCAAAGCGCATAATTTTTTTCTTTCATTTCAGCGCAGTTTTCGTGAACAGATTTTTTTTCATCTGGAAAAATCGCCGGAAGAATATGGACTGTGTATTCCTGAACCGGAAATCCGTCTGCGCCGGTAATTTCAGAATCTTCCATTGTGATGAACATCGGAATGACAGGAACTTTATTTTCCGCGGCAAAACGGAAAGCGCCCGGTGCAAGCGGACGCGGCTTCCTGTAATTCCACCAGAGCGCCTGCTCAGCGTAGACAAGAATTTTTTCTCCCCGCTTCAAGAAACAAGAAACTGCTTTTATCATTTCTTTCATGCAGCTTAAATTTCTGCTCAGCGGAATTGTGTTCGCATAATGGAACAAAAATCCAAAGAATCCTGGAAAATTCGTATAATTTCCCTCGCGGATAACCTTGTACAGCTCGTTTTTTCTTACGTGCCCTTCAATCGCTTTGTAAACGGCAAAATTGTCGAACGGATTGAAATGGTTGCACGTTATTACCGCGCCTTGATTTTCCAGAGGAAGATAATTTTCCTTCAGCCCGCGAACTTCCTTTATAATCAACGCTTTGTTTTTTATAAGAGAATTTATGAAAATTCTCCCTAGAAAATTCGCGAGCTTTGTAAGAATTCTTGTTGAAATCTTTTTTTGAAAATAATCAGCTTTATCCAGCGTTAGCGGAACAGTTTCCGGGTCAGCTTCAACATCTCTTGACCACCATTCGTTACGCTCGTACTCATCGATTTTAGCAAGGATTTCAAGTCGTTCAGCAGATTTTTCCATATATCGTATCTCTTTACATAAGTGTTGTAATAATTGGTCTCGCTGTTTGCTTCCTGAGTGCACATTTTTATCAGGTTTTCAAGACCGGCATCATCGTTTGCACGAGCTTCGTCTGTGTAGCTTTCAAGCTTTTTATGAATCAAGTCTGAAAATTCAGTTTTTTCCGCATATTCCCAGAAATATTCCTCATACTTTATTCCAGTGCTATGCCACGGCTTCCGGTTCAAGTTGTAGTGAACAAGCTTCAACGTTTTTTCATCAAATCCCGGAGTGAAGACAGCGCCTTTGTTCCATCCGGTTTCTATAAATTTCACTTTATTCTTGCAGATTACATTCAAATAATCCTGATCCTGAGCCACACGGAATTTATATTTTTTCATCAGCTCCACAAACTGGGAAAGAACATCATATTTTCTGAACGCGGCAAGATTCATAACCATTATTCCGGCGTTGAAATATTCAGCAGGAGGAATTCCAAGGGCATGCTCAACATAATCTGAAAAAGGCAGATATTTAAAAAGCGATTCATCAGGAATTGCGCCAAGATAGAAGTTCCGGATGTTTGTATTGAAAAGCTCGCTTATGTCGCCAAGAACAGCAATATCGCAGTCAAGGTAAAGAGCCTTGCTGTACTGAGGAAACATATCCGCGATAAAGAAACGGTAATATGTTGCCATTGAATAATAATCGCGGATTGCAAATTTTTCTTTCACAGATTCTATTGTTTTGGAAAGCGACACGAATTCAACTGAAACATCTCCGGAATTATATTTTTCAATTGCTGACTTATATTCATCACAGATATTTGTTGTAAGAATATAAAATTTGTACTGGTAATTTTTGCTTGCATTTTCAAGAATAGATTCAAGAGTTACGGCAATAAACGGAGCGTAATTGTCATCAGCGGCAAAAAATACAGGAATAATTTTCTTCATTTCTAAATCTCCCACGCCTTTTCGGCAGTCTATTAAAACAGACACAAAGAAAAATAAAAAGTTGCAGAAAAAATAAAAAATACACCCGAAAAACACAGATAAAACTAGCAGTTTTCGCTGAAGTATTTGATTGTGAAAACCCAAAATGCGAGCAGCGCGCTGCATTTTGACGGAGCATAACTCGCAGAGTTTGCGACTACTCAAATATGAAAGAACAATCAAATACGTTAAAAACAAAAAGGACATCCCTTTTCGGAATGCCCTTTCACTTACAAATCAGATAAAACTAGCAGTTTTCGCTGAAGTATTTGATTGTGAAAACCCAAAATGCGAGCAGCGCGCTGCATTTTGACAGAGCATAACTCGCAGAGTTTGCGACAACTCAAATATGAAAGAACAATCAAATACGTTAAAACAAAAAGGACACCCCTTTCCAGAATGCCCTTTCACTTACAAATCAAATAAAACTAGCAGTTTTCGCTGAAGTATTTGATTGTTCTAACCATCTGAGATGTGTAGCTGTTCTCGTTGTCGTACCAAGAAACAACCTGAACCTGATATGTATCGTCAGAAACTTTTGATACCATTGTCTGTGTAGCATCGAAAAGTGAGCCGTAGCGCATACCGATTACATCTGAAGAAACAATCTGATCTTCATTGTATCCGAAAGATTCTGTTGCTTCAGCTTTCATAGCAGCGTTGATAGCTTCTTTTGTTACTTCTTTGTTTGTCTTGATTACAGCTGTAAGAATTGTTGTAGATCCTGTTGGAACTGGAACACGCTGAGCAGATCCAATCAATTTTCCGTTCAATTCAGGAATTACAAGACCGATAGCCTTTGCAGCACCTGTTGAGTTCGGAACGATGTTCTGAGCGCCAGCACGTGAGCGGCGAAGGTCACCTTTGCGCTGTGGACCGTCAAGAATCATCTGGTCGCCAGTGTAAGCGTGGATTGTAGACATAATTCCGCTCTGGATTGGAGCGAAGTCATTCAATGCCTTAGCCATTGGAGCCAAGCAGTTTGTTGTACAAGAAGCTGCAGAAATGATGTTGTCATTCTTTGTAAGAGTCTTGTGGTTTACATTGAATACAATTGTAGGAAGGTCGTTTCCAGCAGGAGCTGAAATTACAACTTTGCGGGCACCAGCTTTGATGTGAGCTTCAGCCTTTTCCTTTGATGTATAGAAACCTGTGCATTCAAGAACAACGTCTACTTTGTTTGCTGCCCAAGGACAGTTAGCTGCGTCTTTTTCTGCAGAGATTTTAATTTCTTTTCCATCAACAATAATAGAATTTTCTGTAGCAGACACAGTGTGCTTGTTTTCACCGATTTTTCCAGCGAAGCCACCCTGTGCTGTATCGTACTTCAAAAGATGTGCAAGCATAGCTGGGCTTGTCAAATCGTTGATAGCAACAACTTCATAACCTTCTGCGTCAAACATCTGACGGAAAGCCAAACGGCCGATACGACCGAAACCATTAATAGCAACTCTAACTGCCATGTTAAGTCTCCTAAAAAAATATTTTAAGTTTGATTAGAATTTAATGAATTCAGCAAAATAATGCAATAACAAAAACTCTTATGTGATAATTTTATGCAGAAAGAAATATTTCAAATCTTTTCTTTAATATTGCTGAAAATTGCCGTTGTTCCTTTTTTGTTTCTTTTTGAAAAATACAACGCCTTGTCGGCAAAATCAATGGCAGAACGAAGATTTTCCCTCGGCTTCACATCGCAGTTTGAGCAAAGCCCCGCGCTGAATCCAATGAGCCGGTTTTCAGGAACAGAAATTTTCTTCCCAAGAAATTTTTCCAGCTGAGGAATAAAATAATTTTCTTCCCTAAGCTTGCAATGAATGGCCTCAAGTATTTTTTCAGCCTGAGCGCAGGATGTTTTTTGAAGCACAACAACAAATTCATCGCCGCCATACCGCGAAACAAAATCAACCTTGCGGAAATTCCGCGCAAGAAGCCCGGCAAATTCCTTCAGAAGAAAATCTCCTGATTTATGCCCGTAAGTGTCATTGTAAAATTTAAAGTTATCCAAATCCAGAAAAGCGAAAACCAGCATTTCAGAAGAATTTCCCGCAGCGCCGCAGCGTTTCAGCTTAAGATTCTGTCCGTCAACATATTCAAGGAGCGCGCGCCGGTTGTAAATCTGTGTGAGCTCATCAGTATCCGAAATTTGCTGAAGCGTAAGATTCTGCTTCAAAATTATATATTTCGCCTGAATATCTGAAACCGCGATGTTCAAAATATTCAAAGATTCCATGGAAATGCTTTTTTCATGGCTGTAAGTTATGATTATTCCAAAAGTGTATCCAAATTTTTCTATTACAACAAAATAAGAATTCATCTTTTCATCAAAAATAAGCCAGCTGTTCAACGAACGCGCAGAAAGCTCCTGGCAGCGGTCCCAAACTTCAGCGGAAGGAAATTTTTCTTTCACGCGGGAAACTGAATCAAGACGCTTCCAGCGGTTTCCAGTTTTTTCAGCAAAAAAAACAGAATCGGCGAACGAATAGTCAAAAAGGGACTGGATTATTTTTTCAATATATGTTTTCAGCGAAAGATTTTCCGTGCTGTCCGACATAATCTTGTTCAGAAAGCGGTAATCCTCAAGCTTCTGGTGAACCTGGTTCACAAGGCTGTCCTTGTTCGTTTTCCTGCGGATTTTTTCAATATCAATTTTAAGCGGCTCAAAAGGCTCAAAATCCTTCACATATTCTTCAAGCGAATAGGGTTTTTTATTTTTTGTGTAGAAACTCAGGTTCAGGAATTCCGCGACTTCAAATCCGCGTGAAAAATATTTTTCAGAATCCTGCACAAAACCATTCGATTTCAAAAGCAAAGAATATTCATACAGAACAAAAACGACCATATGGCCTTGATACGGAGGAATTTCTTCAAGCGGCGGAATTGCTTCGTCAATAATTTCAAAAGCTTCCTTTGTATTTCCATGAAGCAGAAGATACGCTGACTCCAAGAAATAAAGCAGAAGATAAAGCTCGTCAGAAACGTTTCCTGAATTGTTTTCAATATTGTACAGAGAAATTCTCGCGCGGTTAAGGTTTCCAAGCTGAAAATCAACAAAAGTCCTGAAAATCTGCATATCGTTGGATTCCGGCAAAAACGAGTTGTTCGCCATGTCGTCAAGATTGAAAAGCCGGATAAGATTTGTTATAAACTGAAAAAGCTTGTTCACGGCCTCAAAATTCCGCGAGTAAAACAAAGGCAGGGCAATATTGCGCAAAGTGTTGATTATAGTTCGGTAATTTGAAATTTCATCCAGATGAGAAGCGTATTCATTCAGCAATGTGTACGCTTTTTTATATTCAGAACGAATCAAAGCCTCATAGGAAAGTCCGTTCCGAATTCTGATTATATAAACCGGATCATTTATTTCCGAGCGGAGCGAAAGACTTTGGTCGTAAAAAACAGAGGATTCAAAAGATTTTCCGAGCCGGGAAAAAATTATTCCTTTCCACTGAAGCGCATTTGAAAGATTCAAGCTGTTGCGGTTTTTCCTTGAAATTTTCAGGCAGTTTTCAATAATCGGAAGAATTTTTGTCTCCAGAATTTTATTGTCTTCAATGAAAAAATTCGGAACGTTCAAAGCCGTCTGGATATAATTGTTCAGAAGATTTTGTTTTTTCAGAATTTTCAGTGCGTCAAAATAACGCTGGGCAAGAAATTTCTGATGAAACCGCGGAACCGAAAAATATTCCTGCATCACAGCAAGCGCATAAAACGGAGATTTTTTTCTGGCCGCAAGAATCCGTTCCACAGAAAGCGCATACTTGAACGCAATTTTATTCATTTTTTTCTGCGAATAAACTTTTGAAAGAAAAAACATCGCCCGGACGTGCAAATCCTCGTCATTGCATTCCAAAGTTATCCGGTTTAATTCCAACGTCGCCTCGTCGAGCCTGTATGAAAAATAATACGCAAGCGCCATTTCATAGGAAAGAAGATTTTTCTGCCTTTCTTCAAGCCTCATTTTTCCTATTTTTTTTGAAATCAAATTTGAAAGAAAAAGCCCCTGCTCTTCACAAAGAAACATCCGGCAGTTTCTGAGCGCATTGTAATATTTTTCAAATTTTATTTTTTCAGATTTTCCAGAATTTTTTGCCTTCTCATTTTTTGCCGCCTCGGCAATGCTGTCATCGTAATATTGAAGATATTCCTTCTTTTCTCGCACATATTCATAGAATTCAGAATAGGCTTTGCTTTCTGTAGACAAATCGTCCGGATCAAAGCAGAATATGAATTTTCCAAGAATTTTCGTTTTTTCAAGGATTTTTATTACCTGGCAGCTTTCCGCGGAAATAAACTGGCTGTTCAGAACAAGATAATTTTCCGTGCAGACTTTTTTTATGAAATCAACGGTTTCCGAAATGAAAAGATTTTTTTCGTAGTTTACGTTGTCTTCCGCAACAATATCAAAACATTCGGTCGCAACGCCATTTTTAAAATATGAAAAAAAAGTTTCCGCATGAAAAGGAAGAACAGTTTCCTGGACAGCCTTTAAACTCGGATTTTTTTCAGAAATCACGTCCAGAAACGGAGCAAGAGGATTTAAATTGTTCTTTAAATTCAAAATCTTAAGCTTTGCATCTGCAAAAACTTTCCTGCAGACAGACTCCTGAATGGAAAGATAACAGATATTGCAGTCTTTTGCCTCAAGAAATTCTTTTACAAAACTTTTACAGTTTTCAACAAAATCCATCGGGCAATTCTACCATATTATCAAAGACAAAAACAATATTAGCCTGAAATTCAATTTCCGCAAATTCTGAAAAAACTTGCGCCGAATTTCAGGCTAACTATTTTTTTAAGCCAGTTTACTCAAACAGGAGTTTTGCTCCGTCTGAAGAAACTTTTATTTTTGCCCCTTCGCCGAATTTTCCGGCAAGAAGTTCCTTGCTCAATGGATTTTCAACCCAAGTCTGGATTGCCCGCTTTACAGGTCGAGCGCCGAACGCAGGATCGTAGCCTTTCTCACAAAGGAAAGCCAGCGACTTCTGGTCAAAATCAATGCTGATTCTTCTGTCCTCAAGGCGTTTTGCAACGCGTTCAAGCTGAATTTTTACGATTCCGCTGATGCAGTCTTTTCCAAGTTTCTGGAACATTACAATCTCATCAATTCGGTTCAGGAATTCTGGCCTGAAGTGGGATTTCAAAAGTCCGTCAATTTTTTCGCGAATTTCCGGAGAAACGCTTTCAGATTTTTCTGAAGAATTTTCCGCCGCGTCAAGAATCAGCTCGCTTCCCAAGTTGCTTGTCATGATGATGATAGTGTTCTTGAAATCCACAACGCGTCCCTGCCCGTCTGTCAGGCGTCCGTCATCAAGAACTTGAAGAAGAACGTTGAAAACATCCGGATGAGCTTTTTCAACTTCATCAAAAAGCACAACACTGTAAGGACGACGGCGAACTGCCTCTGTAAGCTGGCCGCCTTCATCATATCCAACGTATCCCGGAGGCGCACCGATAAGCCTGCTCACGCTGAATTTTTCCATGTACTCAGACATATCGATTCGGGTCAAAGCCTTCTCATCGTTGAACAGAAAATCCGCCAGAGTTTTTGCAAGCTCGGTTTTTCCTACGCCAGTAGGTCCGATGAACATGAAACTTCCCAACGGACGGTTCGGATCGCTCAAACCAGAACGGTTTCGCCTGATTGCATCGCTCACAACCTGAACAGCCTCATCCTGCCCGATTACGCGCTTGTGAAGAACTTCCTCCAGCTGAAGATATTTCTGCTTTTCACTTGTCATCATTTTTGCAACAGGAATTCCTGTCCAGCTGCTTACAACTCGCGCAATATCTTCCTCGGTAACAGACTGGCGGAGCAAAGATTCCCGCTCAGGATTATCTTCCTTTTCTTTCTCGGCCTTTGTCGCTTCCTCAAGCTGCTTCTGCAGCGCTGGAATTGTGCTGTACTTCAGTTCAGCCGCCTTCTCCAGGTTTCCTTCACGGGTGAATTTTTCCTCGTTGAAACGTGCTGTTTCAAGCTGCTCTTTCAGCGAACGGCTTTTGTCAATATTGTTTTTCTCGTTCTGCCAGCGCAGTTTCATCGCATCGCGCTTTGTGTTCATTTCGGAAAGTTCTTTTTCAAGTTTTTCAAGCCTTTCCTTTGAAGCAGGATCATCTTCCTTGCTGAGCGACTGCTTTTCAATCTGAAGCTGAAGAATTTTTCGTTCAACCTGGTCAAGCTCAACAGGCTGGCTTTCAATTTCCATCTTCAGGCGGCTGGCTGCCTCATCAACCAGGTCAATCGCCTTGTCCGGCAGAAATCTGTTCGTAATATAACGATTTGAAAGAACTGCCGCGCTTACAAGAGCCTCGTCTTCAATTGTTACTCCGTGATGAATTTCATATTTGTCGCGGAGACCACGCAAAATTGCGATTGTGTCATCAACAGTCGGCTCAGCGCAGTAAACCTGCTGGAACCTTCGTTCAAGCGCCGCATCTTTTTCAATGTACTTGCGGTACTCGTTCAATGTTGTTGCGCCAATCACATGAATTTCACCGCGGCTCAGCGCTGGCTTCAGCAAGTTCGAGGCATCCATTGAGCCTTCGCTTGCTCCAGCGCCAACAATTGTATGAAGCTCATCGATGAACAGAATTATCTGGCCTTCAGATTTTGTAACTTCAGTAATTACAGCTTTCAGACGCTCCTCGAATTCACCGCGGAATTTCGCGCCGGCAACAAGGCTTCCCATATCAAGAGAAAGAAGACGCTTGTTTTTCAAGCTTTCCGGAACATCTCCGCTTGCGATTCGGCGGGCAAGTCCTTCAACAATCGCAGTTTTACCAACGCCAGGCTCACCAATCAGAACAGGATTGTTCTTTGTGCGACGGCACAGAACCTGCATTACACGGCGGATTTCCTCATCGCGGCCTATTACAGGATCAATTTTGTCCTGACGTGCGCGCGCAGTTAGATCCGTGCAGTATTTTTCAAGGCTCTGCATCTTGCTTTCAGGATCCTGGGAATCCACAGTCTGGTTTCCACGAACTGACTTCAACGCTTCCAGAACGGAATCATAAGTCAAGCCGTTTTTATTCAGAAGCTCGCCAACCCGGGAATCTGATTTTGTCATTGAAAGAAAAATATGCTCGCATGAAAGATACTGATCCTTCAGCTTTGACATTTCGTTTTCAGCCTTGGCAAGAACCTTTTGCGCCTCGTTTGACAACGTCATCTGGGCGTTGCCCGTAACTTTCGGATATTCAGAAAGAAGTCCGTCAACTTGCTTTTGCAAAGACTGGACATTCACGCCGATCCGTTCAATAATCGGCACAACAATTCCGTCTTTTTGGTTCAAAAGTGCAGAAAGAAGATGCTCAAGCCCGATTTCACTGTGATCATTTTTCTGAGCCAAAGCACTCGCATCTTGCAAAGCGTCTTGTGTTTTTAGAGTAAAATGTTCGTAATCCATAAACGCCTCCATTTTTCCTTACTTACTTTGAAGATACGTAAAAAAAAATGCAAAGGCAAGAAAATTATTCAGGTTTTTCCAGCTGGCCGTACTCGCAAAGCGCGCTGGCAACTTTAGCATGCTCAATCAGCTCCAGATTTTTTCCAAATCTTCTGTACAGCCTGATTTCCCCCGCTCCAGTTCCGCCGCAAAGAGTTTTCAGAACAGTTCTGTTTCCATCCGGAGTTTCAACAGATTTCACGTACATCTGGGCCGCCGGGCAAAAAATATCAACATCAACAACATACGATTTGTTGTTCAAGCTTACGCTCCAATGCAAATTCTCTTCGCCATTGTTTTCCGGCATTTCAGAAAAATTCCAGATTGAACCGCAGGAACGGCTGTTTTTCGCCTCAAATGAAATAGATTTTCCCTCAAACTGAACAACCGCCGCAACCTGATTGTCGAATGAGCCCTGAACTGCAAAAGTTGAGTCTGAAAGAGTTTTTCCAGAAATTGTGCTTGTAATAACATTTGAAGAAAGATGAATCCACGGAAAAACAATGTTCTTTCCAAAAAAACGGTCAATATAGCCAGCAGACTTTTTAGGCAGAACATCATAAGATTTTCCGTCTATTACAATATTTCCAGAAAAAACCGTTCTTGCGCCAGTTGGCGCCCAAAAGATATTTTTTCCTGAATAGCCTTTTTCATAATCGCAGCGAATTTCGTAGCGCAAATCCCAGCTGACAGAGCCAGAATCGCACAGATACTCAGGATGCTCGTGAATATCGTCGGGAGAACAGTTTATGCCGCCGGAAAGTTTTTCCTCATCAAAAGAAAAATTTTCACCTTGAATGCAAAACTTCTTGCGGTTTACAGAAATTTTTCCGGAAGCGCTGTACGAACACAACTGCTTTGAGCCTGAACCAAGCACACCAGCCCGCAAGACAACATACGACGGCAAAACATAGGACTCGCTTTGAATATTCTGCGCCGAAACCGACCCCGCAAGCACATTCTGCAAATCTTCAGCAGAAATATTCACGCGCGCTTTAAAACCTAGAACCGCTTCGTCCGGGCTAAGCGCAGGATTCAGCATCGAAAGCTCAATAAAAAATTTCCGTTCCTCTCCAGTAACTTTTTCTATTCCGTTGAAAACGAAACGCCATACATTCAAGCCACTTTTCTTTTGAGCTCCAGCCAATTGATAACGGTTAATTTTTGAACTTTTCTTAGAAATATTCATATTATTTAAAAAGTTTGTCTAGTTTTTTTGTAACGTCCTTAGACTCTTCTGGAAAATTTTCATCAAGATATTCAAAACAAGCCACAGCAGCAGCCTGAGCATGTTCATACCAAATTGAATAAAGCTCATTATTAATATCTTCCCCTGGATAAGGAGCGCCCTGAACATCAGAAACAAGCTGACGCAGCATTTCTATACATTGCTTAACTTTTTTGTCCATAATAAAAACCTCGATTTTTAGCTGATAGAACAATAAAATTATAAAGGTAATTTTATATTCACGCCAGCATTTTTTTCTGTTTTATTTTCAATCACAACAGTTCTTGCAGAATTTTTTCCTTTCAATAGATTTTCGGCAGCTTTTTTCACATCTTCAGGCGTTACAGAAAGAAGATTCACGAGTTTTTCGTGGCGGTCTTCCTCGCTGATGCAGTAAATTGTGCGGTAAAAACCTGCGCTTCCCCTTCCGTAAGGCGAATGAGGCTGAATTTCCTCGCCGTAAGTTCCTGTTATGCTGCGTTCACATTCTTCCTGCGGAAAATCTGCGCCAGCCGCGTCTTCAAGGCACTTTGAAAAAGTCTGGACAGATTTTGCAGGCGAAGGATCCCTGAAAGTTGAAAAATTGAACTGGCCAGTTAAATTCAGGCTTGAAGCATAAGCTCCATACGCTCCGCCCGTAGTCCGGATTCGTTCCCACAAAAATGTTCCGGAAAGCCAGTGCGCAAGCACAAAGTCCGCGGCGTTTTCTTTTTCGCCAAAATAAGTTCCCGGAAATGCTGAAGCCGCGCATCCAACCTGGGAATCAACTGAAAAAATCTCTGTTTCAGGAACAACGGAATTTTCACCCGGAAGAGCCAGAAGCCTTCTGAATTCCTGCTCATCCTGCGATTTTTTCGGAGCAACCGCCGATATTTTTGCATTCCGCACAAATTCCGGCATTTTTTTCATTGAAATATTCAAGGTGTTTTCATCGGCAACAAGATGAAGAACCGCCCCAGCCTTCAAAAGTTTTTCTTTTATCGAAATAAATTTTCCGCGGATTTCTTCCGGCGATTTCTTTGAAATTTTATTCAAGAAGAAAAGCTGTGAAATGCCGAACCAAATTTCCTCAACGGAACTTGAATGGCTTTTCATGCACTGCGCGCGTCTTGAGGCAAAACGGTTTCCATGCGGAACAACAGAAGATTTCACGGAGCTCAAAGTTTCACCGAGCAAATTTTTCAGCCTTTTCAAATCGTTGAATTCGTAGCCTGCAAGACATTCCGCAAAAAGCCCGAGCGCATCGTCAAGTTTTTCATCAAGGTAGCGGACTGAAAAAATAATCCATTCACGTTTCGCAACATTCAGCCCTTCAAGCTCCTCCGCCATTTTTTCAGCGCGTGGCGTGCTAGCCCCTTCGGATGTCAGAAGCCGCGTGTAAATTCCTCCAGTATGCAACGCGGTTTCTTCCGCGCACTGGCTCCACGATTTTCCATTCCACCCGATATTTGAAGCGCAATATGAAAAAAGCGGAAGATAAAAATATTCTTCAGGAGAAAAACTATCAAGCGGAAAACAAACTTCAAAATATCCGATTCCATTAGTTTTTTCTTCATTTGTGAAAACTGGAATTTCCTGGCTTCCGGCGTTGACCTTTATGATTTTTGTCTCAATTTTTTCAAATTCGGTTGAAAGCTCTGAAAGTTTCAGCCGCGGAATGCATGCAAGCTCCTCCGGTGTTTCATGATGATTCTGGTAAGAGTGCAAAAGCTCCAGATCTTTTTTTATCTGCTGAATTTCCTGTTTTTTCATCAGGTTTTTCAGCAGCTTCTTTTCTTTTTTCTCTCTTTTCAGAAGATAGCTTTTTGAAGGTCTTACAGAAACGCAGGCAACCCGTTCATTTTCAAGCATAAAACGCCGGATTAAATTTTCAACATAGGAAGAATCATTTTCAACATTTCTGCGGATTTTTTCAAATTCAGCACGGTACAAAAGCATTTCAGCAGGATTTCTTCCGTAGTTCCAGCCGTTCAGCGCGCGGTCAAGCAAAACCAGCGAATACGGTCCGGAAACGCGGACAACTTCACGGTTGGCAAATTCCGCGCTCATCAAAGCTGACTCAACGTCATTTTTATTTATTCCGTCCCGGCATATTTTCTTCAAGGTGTCGAACACGAGTTTATAAACTTTTTTTTCATCCCGGCGTTTTACTCCGTGAAGCCCGAATGAAATCATAAAATTTCTTGTTTCATTGCTTACTCCGCAGATTGGCGCCAAATCATCTCCAAGCTCGGAATCCACGAGCGCTTTTGAAAGCGGCGAGCCGTCATGTCCGGCAATAACTTCCGCCATGAAGCTTGCCTCGATGTAGCTTGAAAGATTTTTTGTAAGTCCGCAAAGCCAGTTCACAGTTACCGTTGAGCCTGTCGCCCCGGAAGCAGGAGCCTCGGCAACAATTTTTACAGGCGCGTCCTGAATTTCCGGGGTTTCAATCTCCTCAAATTCCGTTGGAACAACCGGATAAAATTCAGATTCTGCCGGCACAGGGAATTTCTTTTCAAGCCGGTCAAGAAAATGCTCCTGAAGAAAATCAAGCTGCTCTTCCGTGGAAATATTTCCATACAAAAAAACAAGGCAATTTTCCGGGCGATAATACTTTTTGTGAAAAGCCTTGAACGCTTCGTAAGAAAAACCCGGAACATCCATTGGATCTCCGCCGGAATCAAAAGCGTAGTTTGTATCTGGAAAAAGGCTTCTAAGCTGAACGTCATTCGCAACTGACTCAAAAGAAGAATAAGCGCCTTTCATTTCATTGTAGACAACGCCTTGAATAGAAGGTTTTCCATTTTCATCAAGTTCAATTCTGTGGGCTTCCTGAAGAAACGCCTCTTTTTTTAAAAGCGGAAAAAACACCGCGTCACCGTAAACATCCATAAGGTTGAAATAATCAGATTTCACGGTTGAAGATGCTGGATAAACAGTTTTGTCGGAATAAGTAAGCGCATTCAGAAAAGTGTTCACGCTCTGGTTCATCATATTTGTGAAAGGCTCTTTCAAAGGAAATTTTTCCGAGCCGCAAAAAACCGAATGTTCCGTAATATGCGCCGCGCCGGTCGAGTCTTTCACTGGAGTTCTGAACGCAAACGCAAAAAGATTCTCCTCGTCGTCATTCAGAAGATGAAAAACTTCAAGTCCAGTTTTTTTATGCCGCAAATAAATTCCCGTTGAAGAGCAGTCAGGAATTTCCGTTTCAGAAATAAGTTCAAAACCTTTGTACGATTTTTCTATTTTGTTTTTAGACATATTCTTCCTCGTTTCTTCCTTTTATTATGAGCTCGCCGTTTTCGTAGGCACGGCGCAAAACACTGAAAAAAGCTGAAGTTATGCGCTCGCAGTCCGCCTTTCTGTACGGTGAGTTGATTTCTATTTCATCCTGAACGGATTTCTGCCTGCCCGATGAAATGCAGCCAAGAATTTTTTCCTTGAAATTCTGGTTTTTAGACCATAAAAGCATGGCGATTTCCGAATCAGACATTTTCCGCAGCTGTTCCTGAATAAATTTTTCATCCGCATTAAGCACATCTTCCATTGTAAAAAGACGTTTCCGCAAATCTTCGCCAAGCGCAGGATCATCTTCTGCAAGCCCGGAAAGAATTTCATCTTCTGCGGCGGGACTCATTTTTTTCAGAATTGCGGCAAGAGCATTTCTTCCATCGATTTTTTCAGCTTTTTCCGAAGTCTGAGCCAGCGATTTTTCATGCATCGCCTTGTCTACGCGCTTCAGAATTTCCGGGCTGACAGGCTTCATCTTTGCAAGGCGCTTCACAACTTCCGCCTTTTCCTTCGGCTTCATAAGATTTATTACGCTGGCCGCTTTTTTAGGTTCAATCCGACTCAAAACCAGCGCCTGAATCTGCTCTGTTTCATCTGCAAGAAGATAAAAAATCCGCTCGCTGTCCGCGTCATTCAAATAGTCAAAAGGCTTAGCGCCGTTCAATGGAGCCGCTTTTTCAAGCATTTCCCCGGCTTTCTCCGGGCCATACGCTTTCTCAAGAATTTCCCGCGCAGTTTCAACGCCGCCGGATTCCCGGGATTTTTCAAGAAGCCCGTTAAATTCCTCCAGAATTGCGCCTGCTTCTTCCGGAGAAACGCTTCTAATCGACGCAATTTCAGGAATGATTTTTTCAGTTTGCTCCGCGGTTAAATGCGGAAGAATTTTCGCCGCCTCGTCAATTCCAACAAGAAGAAGAAATTTTGCAACGCGCCGGTAGACAGAATCTTTTCCGCCGGCTTCTTTCGGAGAAACAGGAACTTTTACAAGTCCGCCGGACTTCAAATATTCAGCGGCATCTGCTGTGCCCGAACCGTAATTTTCTGCAGAACGATTTCCAGGCTTCCGGTTTTCAAAAATTTCACCGATTTTTTTATCAACATTGCTGAAGACAGGCTTTTCAGCAGCATTTTTTTTCAGCCCGTTTTTTGAGGATTCATTATTTTCGCCCGACACGATTTTTGCAATTCTCGGCGGCACAAAAGGCTTCACATTGCTTTCAGAAAAAGCAGGTTTCCCGGATTTTTCACCGGAAGATTTTTCTTTTCCGTTTGCATACGCCGAAGCCCGCATATCATTCATGTTCATTTTTTATATGATAGCAAAAATATTCATATCTTGCAATTTGACAAAAATTGATAAAATGTCTAAGATAAAACCACATTTTGACACTTTGACATTTTTTGTCAAAATAAAAGGATTTAAAAATGAAAAAAATTATTTTTACCGCGATTTTTGCTTTGCTGTCGTTCTGCGTTTTTGCCGGCGGCGTTGAAAACAAAACAAACATGAGCACCGGATATCTTAGGAATCCAAGCCGAAACACAGAATGCGAGCGTCCTGAAGCGGCATTCTACAACATTGCTGGAACAGGTTTCATGGCGGACGGACTTTACATAGAAGCCGGAAACCAGTTTGTATTCAAGGAATATGCGAACGAACTTAAAACTGACAATGCGTACTACAAAAATTATGGCGTTCAGGATTATTATTCCAACGACGAGACAACTGTTCTTTTCTACCCGAATTTTGATGTAGTATACAAAAAGAACCGCTGGTCTATGTTCCTTACATTCGGTGTGTATGCAGGCGGCGGAGCGCTTTCTTATTCTGAAGGAACAAGCGCAACAAGCCTTATGTTTCTGAGCGGCGCGAAAACTCTTGGAGAAGAAGCCACAAAGTACGGACTTGCGGCTTCAATGATTCAGCAGGCTACAGCATCGTACGACAATGCTGTAAATACAACTTTCAGCGGAAGTGAAGAAACTGCACAGGCTTACATTAAAGCGCATCCAGATTCAGACCTTGCAAAAGCGTACGGAGTAAAAGCTAAATATGGCTCAAAACTTGGCGAATATTCAACAAAAAAATCTGCCTATGAATCAGCTGCTGGCGCTTCGCTTAAAATGGCGGCGGACCACTCGCTTGATGTAACATCGCTTACGCTCGGCGGACAGATTGGCGCGGCTTACCTTGTAACAAACTGGCTTTCGCTTTCCGCCGCATACAGATACACTTACGGCACTCAGGAAATGATTCTGAAATGCAACGATCCTACATTCAACGCAATAAACGGCGGAAACAAAATCAGCTACGACGCAAAAGGATTCGGACAGTCATGCGTTTTCGGAATCCATGCAAAGCCGCCTGTAATTCCAGGGCTCGACCTTTCAGTTCAGTACCAGACTTTGAGCAGAATTGAATACAATGTGAGCAATGTAAAAGGCGAAATCGCAAAATACTACGGAATCACAAACGATTCAAATTTCCGAACAGACCTTCCGGCAGTTCTTAATCTTGGCGCAGGCTACAAAGTTTTCAGCCCGCTCTACATTTCAGCGAGCTTCAACTACTACTTCAACGATTTTGCTTCCCAGGACAACATTCTTGGCGAAACAGACTACGACAACTCATGGGAAATCGCTTTCGGCGCAGACTACAAAATCTGCAGATTCCTTGGTGCCAGCGCAGGAATCGCCTACAGCAACCAGGGAATCACTGACACTTCAAACAGCACATTCAACCCGGTCCTAGACAGCCTTACCGTTGGCGGAGGAATTGAAGTTTCAGCTGTAAAAAATCTTACAATCACAACTTCAGCAGTTTACGTAAAATATTTCAACGCGGACTACTACCTTTCAGGAAACAAAACTGAACTGTCAAAAAATTTATGGATGCTCAGCATAGGCGCGACCTACAAGTTTTTCTAAGCCCTGAACATTCCTAGAAAATTACTTTTTATTATTTCCGGCGAAAGTTCATTGCGGACTTCAAACGCCGCCTCGTAAACACGCTTTATTTCCTGGCAGGAAGTAAAGCGTTCATTTTTTAAATGCTGAAAAGGCGCGTCTGTTTCCAGAAGAATATTCTTCAGCGGAAGATTTTCCAGGCACGAAAGAACTTTCTTGTTTCCGTTCAAAATTTGCTTTCCGTAGCTGAAATAAGCGTCCGGAAGAATTCTAAGAACGGAGCGAGCTTCCTCAAAAGGTCCGGGAAAAGAATGAAAAAGCACCGCCGGAATTTTTGAAAGAATCTTCATGTCCAGAAAAATTTGCTGCATTCCCTTGCGGCAGTGAACAACAAGCGGCCTGCAGTATTTTTTGGCAAGTTCAACCTGAATATGCCAGGCTTCTTTCTGGCGCTCAAAATTCTTCCTGAATTCTTCATTGAAAAAGTCAAAACCAGCCTCACCGACTGCGTCCAGCTCATTGTTTTTTAAAAGCGTTTCCAGAAAATCTGCATTTTCAACAAGCGGATTCTGCGGATGAAGCCCGAAAGCCTTCAAAATATGAATTTTCTTGTTTTCCAGAATTTCCAGCGCAGTTTTCTGATTCTTCCATTCTTCAACAGAATGTGCGCACGAGCATCCATAATATTCAGGAAATACGCCGAGCATTTCAAAAGCATTTTCAAGCTCAAGACATTCAGAAAGATGAAAATGGGCATCAAAAAAACACGAAATTTCTAACATACAAAAAAATAATACCGATTATATAAATGCAACTCAATTAAAATAAAACAACCGGGAGGTTATCTTATGAAAAGCTATTCACTGAAAAGCCTTGGAAACAAAAACGACTATATGACAATTCTCAGCGAACAGGAAAACGGTTTTGTTATCCGCATTGTGCGCGACCAGGACGGCTACGAAGATACAAAAACGGATTTTTTAAGCAAAGAACTTTTTGAAAGCTGCATACGCACAGGATATCTCACAGAAATTGAACCTGCGGCGGCAGCTATTTCAGCATAAAACTATTTCAAATTCAGGGCGGAATTTTTCCGGAAGGCTTAATTCCGCTGAATTTCTTTTTCAACAAGCGCGAAAGCCGCTTTTATTCTTGTTTCCTTGTCTGGAACAGGCGGAAGCCAGTTTATTTCAACACCATTTTTTTCCATAAATCTGAACCAAGTTTCCTGACGCTTTGCAAACTGGCGGATTGCAATAAAAAGCTGCTCGAACATTTCTTCACGCGAGATTTTTTTCTGAAGATAAAGAGCGCAATAACGGTACTCGAGCCCGAGCTTTTCAAGACGTTTCCAGCTGAATCCCTGGCTGTGAAGACCTTCAACCTCCTCAATCATTCCGGCGTCAATGCGTTCCTCCAGGCGTTTCTTAATGTTTTCCCGGACTTTTTCACGCTCCAAAGTTGTTCCAATAACCAGCGGCTTGATTTCCGGGCGTTTGTACATTGATTTCTTCAGTTTTTCGGCAAGCTCGCCGTGCGTTCCGTAGTAAATTTCAATTCCGCGGATTACACGTTCACGCTCAAGCAAGTCATTTTTTGTGTGCAGGTCAGGCTTCAGCTCAAGATACATTTTTGAAAGCTCTTCAAGGCTTTTTGATTCAAGCTGCTTCCGAAGCTCAGGAATTTCCGGAACATCAACCAAATCGTAACCGCGGATTACTGCATCAAGATACATTCCTGTGCCGCCCACAACAACCGGCAGAACTTTTCTTGAAACCAGATTGTCAAAAATCCGGTAAAAATCCTGCTGATAATGAAAAACATTGTATTCAACGCTCAAATCGGCGACATCAATCAAATGATACGGAATTTTTTTTCCGCAGACTGTGTACTCGTCCAAATCCTTGCCGGAGCCCAAATCCAGGCCGCGGTAAGTCTGGCGCGAATCAGCGGAAATAATTTCTCCGCCGAATTTATACGCAATCTGAACGCCTATTGATGTTTTTCCAACGGCTGTAGGGCCAAGAACAACCACGCAATTGTATTTTTGCATTCAAAAATCCTTAAAAATCTACATTACACGGCAAATAGCGCATTTCAAGTATTCTGACTTCGGATAGCCAAGCAAAACCGGATGATCCTGCCCTGCCCCGCGTTTTTCAAGAATCTGAACTTTTTTATGGCTGTCCATAGCGGCGTGCATAAGCATATCGTAAAAATAATGCGAATCAAAAAAATATGAGCATGAGCAGGTAACAAGAATTCCGCCTTCATTCAAAAGACGCATCGCCCTTAGATTTATTTCCTTGTATCCACCGTACGCTTTCTGGATTGTTTTCGCGCTTTTTGTAAACGCCGGAGGATCAAGAATGATTACATCAAACTTTTCACCGTCAGCCTCATATTTTTTCAGCAAGTCAAAAACATCCGCGCAAACAGCTTTCATTTTGCTTTCTGCGCCGTTAAGCTGAATATTTTTTTTCACCATTTCAACAGCTTCTTCTGAAATATCAACTGAAACAATTTCCTTTGCGCCAGCTTTAAAAGCATTCAGACCGAACGCGCCTGTATGAGTGAAAGTGTCAAGAACCTTTTTTCCGTGGCAGAATGCAGCCGCGGCAAGACGATTGTCTTTCTGGTCAAGAAAATATCCGGTTTTCTGGCCGTTGGCAATATCAACCTTCAGGCGAATTCCATTTTCCACAATAACAATTTCTGTGTCGCCCGGCTTTCCAATCCATCCAGCGGCTTTAGAGAGCCCTTCTTTTTCACGGACGTTCTCGTCATCACGCTCGTAAATTGCATAAGGCCGGCAGGCTTTTTTTAGCGCCTCAAGAATTTCTTCACGGTAAATATCTGTCGCCATGGAAAGAAACTGCACAACAAGATAAATTTTTCCATTCTCATCACAGTAACGCTCGCATACAAGCCCAGGGAAAAAATCCGCATCGCTGAAAATCAGACGGTAGGAATCTTTTTCAGAATAATGAACCCGGCGGATATTCACTGCGTTTAAAACCCGCTTTTCCCAGAATGACTTTGTATCGGCAAAAACTTTGTCAGCATGCTCGGAAGAAATCAGCCTGACTGCGATTTTTGAATTCAGGTTGATAATTCCGGTTCCAAGAAAACCGCCAGCCTTTGTAAAAACTTCAACGCCGCTTCCGTTCGGAACAGATGTTTCTTCAACTGAAGCCTGCTGCCATTCATCCTTTTCTGATTTTCTATATTTAACATAGGAAATTTCGTTGTCAAATACCCATGGAAATCCCTGCTGAATTTCCTTTTCTTCTTTTGGCTTTAAAAATACTCTTGCATAGTTCATGTTGAGAATTATACAAAATCGGAATAAAATAATAAACATGAAAAAACTTTTTACATTAACTGTGGCGCTTTTTTTATCACTGGGCTGCTTTGCAAAAGAAAGGCCGATTGTCACAAACCTGGAAGCCGCTGGAACGAGCGGGAACAAAATAAACATTTCGTGGAAAGTTCCGCGCGATGCCGAGCCGAAAATTCAAAAACTTTTTTTATACAGAAATTCCAGTCCGATTGGAAGCTACCACGATATTTCTGGCTCAACTTTGGTTGCAACGCTTGAAGCGGATGCGGAAAAATACAGCGACACTTTGAAAAACTACAACGATTACTATTATGCGGTAATTGCGCAGGTGAGCAACGGAAAATATGACATAATTCTTCCGAGCATAAATGCAACCGTGAACGGAACCCATTTAATTCTTCCTCAGAAAACTGGAAATTCAGAAAAAACTGAATCCGCAAAAGAAAAACTTGTTCCAGTCGACGGAAAACGGGAAACGCCGCTTCCATTTCTTGACATAACGGAGCAGCTTTCACGGAAGCCTTTAAAAATAAGCGAAGAAACAAGAAGAATTGCAAAATCCCTTTCGGAAAACACAAAAAACGACGCAAAATCAAAAAATATGGAGCCTTATATTTTTGAAGAAGACATAATTTCCCCGGACGGCGGAGACGATTTTCTTCTTTTTGAAATTTTAAGGACAACTTTTATTCAAAAAAAATACAAGGAATCGGCAGAACAGCTGAAAAAACTTCTTGGAACAAACCGTTCAAAGGAAGTTACAAAACGCGCCATTTTCTACCTTGGTGAATCTGAATATTACACAAATGACTACAGCGCCGCGGTGCGGACTTTTCTGCTGGTCTACGACGAATATCCAGTCCAGGCAAAAAAGTGGATTGACGCGACATTAGACAAAATGCAGATATAATTTCTAATAAATCGAGCGGATCAAGTCTATAAACGCCGGAGTTCTGCGCACGCCAAGATCTTCGGCGGTCAGCCCAGATTTTTTCTGTCCGGCGGAACTGGCATTTTCACCAGCAGCATTTCCCTGAGGCGCAACAGACGCAGCTGTGTTGTTTTCGCTAGATTCAGGGCGGCTCACAAGAACAAGCTCATCACCAGTATTAACGCGGTCGTAAAATCCGCGGTATTCCAGAATTCCCTCGCTGATTTCCTCGCCGGAAGCTGCAACAGTAAAAGAGCCAAGAATGTCAGAATCTTTGTAAGTTACTCCACTTCCAGAACTTGCCGTCTGAATTGAATTCTTTCTTACCACATCAAACACCGAGCCTTCAGAAACGTTTTCAGAACGTCCCAAATCTGAAAGCAAAGTTTTTCCGTCACGGTCAATAATTTTTCCCCGGACCGGAAGATGATTCAAAATATCTGCCCTGAAACGCCTGAAAACTCCAGAATAACGGTTGTTTCCTGTTCCATACAAAGAATCTTCCGTTACCTTTGAGCCTGTGCGCGCTGAATACATTGCGTAGTCAAGAGCAACATCCCGCGCGCCTTCATCCGCGGAAATCAGAATGAAATAATCTTTTTTGGAAGCCCTGGCTTTCTGATAAGCCTCGCCAAATCCAGAAACGGCCGCCGCTTCTGTGAAAACCGGCGCAGAAACAAGTCCGGAAAACATATCAGACGCAAATTCCGCCGCAATACGGTTGTTTTCAATATGATGCTGGTTTATTGTGCCAGGAACAAAATAAATTCCAATTCTCCAGCGAGTTTTTTCAAGATAAAAAGGCTCGACATTCCATTTTTTTGCCAGAGAATCCTGCAGAAGATTTTCATAAGCCTCGATTTTGTCATTCAGCTCGGTTTCAGAAAGATTTCCTGAAGAATTTTCATCCTTCACGCTTTTTATAAAAAGAAGCTGCTCCAGATAAAGCTCGTGCATTCCGTTCAGCTCAAGAATATCCGCAAAAGCGCCGCGAGCCTCGCTGTTCGCCGGATCAATTTTCAAAGCGCGCTGATATTCGTAAACCGCGCCCTGGCTGTCATATCGCCTTGCATATTCTCGGGCTGTCATAATATGATATTCAGCCCATTCTTTTCGGCGGGCATCCTCAAGAGCTATATTCTTGTTCACGGAAATTTCAAGCGCAGCCCGCATAATCTCATCCTGAGGAGAAATTTTCAGGCCGTTCGTCCAAACAGAAATTGCCTCAAGAGGCTTCTGCAAAGAATTCAGGGCAGCGCCTTTCAAATACCATGCTGAAGAATTATTCCGGTCGCGACCGATTATAAAATCACAAAGAGAAACCACATCGTCATATTCATTCTGCGCATAACGGATTTTTGCAAGAAGCTCGTAGGCTTTTTCATAGTTTCCATCAATCTGAACCGCAATACGGCAATGTTCTTCCGCAGATTTCATATCGCTGCCCATTGCGGCTACAACTGCTGAAATATAATGAACTTCCGCCTCATCTGAATACAGCACGAGAGCCTGCTTCATGTAGTTTTTCGCGTTTTCTGTTTTTCCAAGCTGGGCAGAAACAACCGCAAGGCTGAGCAAGGCTTTCCGGTTTTCAGCCTGCCGCTTCAAAGCCTCTGAATACTGGCGTTCAGCCCCTGAAATTCTTCCGTCAAAAAGATCAAGTTCCGCCAGCCCGAAACGAGCATCAACATCATTCGGAGTTTTTTTCAGAATTTTCTCAAAGATTTTGCGAGCTTCAGAAAAATTCTGCATCGCAACAAGAGTCATTCCGCGCAGATTATTTATTGAATTGTCATCTTTTGCGTATTTTTCAGCCTCGTCCAGCTGGGAAAGCACCAGGTCAAATTCCCCGAGCTGATACGAACACTGCGCAATATGGAACCAGGCATCTGAATAAACAGGATTTTTCTGAATCGCCTCCATATAATGCTGGCTCGCCTCGTACCAATTTTCATTGTTCTGAGAAGCAAGGCCTTCATTGTAGAAGTCGGAGGCAGTTTTTTCAGCCGCAGCAAAGTTTTGTCCAAAGGCAAAAAAGGCCGCCAGCGCCACAGAAATTTTCCTATTCAGATTTTTCATCCGCACGCACCTTCCCGTCTTTCTTTATTACTTTTATTGAATTAATTCTGTGCCCTTCCATATCCTGAACGATAAAATCGTAGCCGTTCCAGGAAGTTTTCTCAAATTTCACAGGGATTTTTCCAAAAAGGTCGAACACGAACCCGCCAAGAGAATCAAATTCCTCGGCAGGAAAACCCGCGCCTATTGTTTCATTCAAGTCGTCCAAATCCACACGCGCGTCGCAAAGCCACATATTGTTTCCAATTGTAAGAATATCTTCGCGCTCGTTGTCAAATTCATCCTGAATGTCGCCAACAATTTCTTCAATAATGTCTTCCATTGTAATAATTCCGGCAATTCCGCCGTATTCATCAATTGCAATAGCAATATGACAGTGGCGGCGCTTAAATTCCCGCAGAAGAGTGTCAATCCGTTTGCTTTCCGGCACAAAAAATGGCTTACGGATAATATTCTGGAGCTCAACCGGAGCTTTCCGTCCGTAGCAATAAATCAAATCCTTCACATAAAGCACGCCGACAACATTGTCAATCGACTCGCTGTAAACCGGAAAACGAGAATGCCCGCTTTCCACAATTTTTTCAATAAGCTCATCGGAAGGCGTATCAACAGAAATAAAATCAACATCGATTCGAGGAACCATAACTTCCTTTACCGTGGTTTCACTCAAATCCTCAATGCCTTGAATCATATCCTGTTTTTCTTCGTTTATAACTTCCTGCTCCTCCGCGGAAAGCTCGTCGTTTGCTGAAGAGATTTTTGTTTCTTTTTTCTTGAATAACTGAAAATTCATTTTGCAATTTCCTGTGTTTATTTTATAAGAATTTCATCTGAAAGCTCAGAAAGAATTTTTTCCTGAAGAACAAGCATTTCGCCTGACGGAGAAATTCCCTTTTCAATATGCTCCTCGCCGTGATCCATTCCGTTCAGATGAAGCAGCCCATGAATCAAAAGGCGTTTCAGCTCCGTGTTCTTTTCAACTTCAAAATATTCCGCGTTTTTTGGAAGCGTTTCAAGGCTGATTACAATATCACCGGCTGAAAACCAGCCGCCTTCCTCATCTTTATATTCCTCGCCGTTTTCAAAAGACAGAACGTCCGTGGGCGAATCAATTTTCCGGTAATTCTTGTTCAATTCCTGAATAAAACTGTCATTGCAGAACATTATTGAAATTTCTTCACGGTCGTATCCGGCTTTTTCCAAAACTTTCTGCATGAACGGCTCGATTTTGCCGAGCCACTCAGGTTCGGGGAGCCCTTCTTCCATTGAAACAAATATTCGGTTAGCCATTCAGTTTTTCCTCTCCGTTTGTTTTATCTGTATTTTTCGCAGATTTTTTTTCTGCCTTAGTTTCTGTTTCCGTTTCTTTTTTATCCTGGGCATCAGGATCTTTCTGGTTCGGATATTTTATTCGTCCATGATAATACGCCGCAAGAATTTTTACAAAAACCGACTTTATTTTTTTCAAGTCGCCAAAAGTAAGCTCGCAGTTGTCAAGCTGACCGTTTTCCATTTTCGATTTTATCAATGTGTCAATAAATTTTTCAAGCCTGGCTTCAGTAGGATTATCAAGACTTTTGCAGGCAGCCTCAACGGTATCCGCTATCATTACAACTCCGGATTCCTTTGAAACAGGAGGATTTCCCAGATAAGTGTAATCTTCAATATTCACGTTCGGATCCAGGGCTTTTGCTTTTTCATAAAAATAAGAAATAACGCTGTTTCCGTGGTGCTGTTCAATTATGTCAATCACCTGCTGAGGAAAATGCAGCTGGCGGGCTTTTTCAACGCCTTTTCTGACATGGCTTCTTACAAGTGTCGCCGCAAGATTCGGTTTCATTTCGCTAAGCTTATGCTGGCCATCCATGTCGTTTTCTGTAAAATACTCGCTCTGATCCATTTTCCCAATATCGTGGTAATACGCCGCAACTCGCGCAAGAAGAGAATTCGCGCCGATTTCGCGGCACGCGCTTTCAGCAAGCTGGGCGACCATCTGGGAATGCTGATAAGTTCCTGACGCTGTCAAAAGAAGTTTCCGCATCAACGTGTTGTTTGAATCGCTTAAATCCATGAGCCTGAATACTGAAGCTGTGTTCAAAAGCAGTTCAATCGGAGTAATAAGTCCAAGCGAAAGCACCCCGGAAAGAAATCCGTTCAAAGCCACAAGTCCGATTACAACAGCAAGCTCCTGAATTCCGCAGTTGAAAATAACCGCGAAAATAATAATCAGAACCGCATTTATCACCGCCATCATAAGAGAAACAAACATCATGTCTATCCGGCGTTCAATTTTCCGCACAATAGTCGCGCCAGCAAGGCAAGAGGCCAGCGTGAACAGGAAAGGAACAATCTGGTATGAACTTGCGTCAAAAACTCCAAAAGCAAATATGAATGAGCAGAAAATCGCGCTCAGCTGACCGTAAAGAACCGCAACAATCAAAATGCAGAGAGAAGCCGGAATCACCGTTGTAATATCAAACGGAGTCGCAAAAAATGAAAGTTTTGAGCAGAATGCGACCGCCGCATAAACCAGAAGAAAGCATATCAGCTGAAAAACAATTTCCCGAAGATGAATTTCACGCCCGAAAGGCGCAAAAGTGAACAAAAGAAACCACATTGCCGCCAGCAAGGCAAGAAAAAGCTCGGAATCCGCAAAAGAACGGAAATCAACATAATGCGGAGACTCCGCCATTTTCTGAAGCTTTGAATAAGCCTCTTCTGTAATCGGGAAGCCTTTCCGAATGATTTTTTCGCCTTCCTCAACAAAAACCGGATTCATTTCATCTGCAGGAATTGATTTCGGAGCAAGAATTGTTCTATCTGCAATCTGGCCGACCTCAAAATCATCCATTGAATAAGAAAAAACTGTCTGGGACATTGCAACCTTGAAGAAATTTTCAACTGAAACCGCAAGAAATCCCACAAACATAAGAATCAGCACAGACCAATGCAGCTTAACGTAGCTGTTCAGCTGAGAAAAGAAATTTTTTATCGAGTTTAAAACAGGATTACTCTTTGTCTTGTTCATTTTCGTATGCCTTCACAATCTTTTGCACAAGAGGATTTCTTACAACATCTTCCGACCCAAGCCGGTTCACGGCAATTTCTTCAATTCCTTCAAGCAGGGAAACTGCGTGTTTCAATCCAGAAGAAACTTTTTTCGGCAGGTCAACTTGAGTTTCATCCCCTGTAACAAAAACTTTTGAATTTTCTCCCATCCGAGTAAGAAACATCTTCATCTGTTCCTTTGTTGTATTTTGAGCCTCGTCAAGAATAACGACGCTGTTGTTCAGAGTTCTTCCGCGCATATACGCCAGCGGAGCAATTTCAACAGATTCCGATTCAAGAAGCCGCCTTACAGAATCCTTTGGAAGCACAAGTTCCATTGAATCATAGAGCGGCCTTAAATACGGAGTTATTTTGTCATTCAAGTCGCCAGGCAGAAATCCAAGGCTTTCCCCGGCTTCAACAACCGGCCTTGTTATCACAATTCTTGAAACTTTATGCGTAAGAAGAAGCCGGAGCGCCTCTGCGACCGCAAGAAATGTTTTTCCAGAACCAGCGGAGCCAATGCAGAAAACCATATTTTTTTCACGCATGGACTGAATGTATTCAGCCTGATGCTGCGTATGCGGATAAACCTTGCGGATTGCGCCAGGAACAACAATTGAAATGGAATTCATGTCAGCTTTTTTATCAACATTCAGAACGGAAGCGATAATATCGGCGCTGTTCTTTGAGCCGTCTTCAAGCTCGTCAACTATTCTGTCGATTATGAAACGAAATTTTTCACGCAGGGAATCGTCCTCCGTGTCTACAGAAAGCTCGTTTCCGCGTGTAAAGACAGGAATTCCCAGATATTCTTCTATGAGTTTTAAATTGTTGTCATTCGTGCCGCAGACGCCGGAAAGAATCTCAACGTCCGGGACAACTACAGTATATTCAGTGTCCACTTGTTTCTATTGTAAAACATCACTTGCAAATTGACAATATAACCAGGCGCGATGTCAAACACCCAATGCAAAATTTATTTTCTGCAGAAAACATTATTTCAGCTCCCATTCGCCGTAATTGTCAACAATTTCTGTCTTCATTGCGCTCATCGGGCGCCAAGTAATATTTATTGTAATGTACGGATTGTAGCTGTAGCTTTTTTTGTTCGTAGCTTCATCAGTCAGAAGGCGCGGCTCAATCTTGAAAGTCGCGTTGAAATCCCAGTCGTGAAGCTCGTGCGTAATAGAAAAATTCAGGCTTTTCAGCTTGAACCCGGAATTTTCCCTCAAAGTGTCATCGTCGAACCGGAACGAATTGAACAAATCAACAAACAGATTTTCCTCGCCGTTAATCCCGATATCGTTTCCAAAATAACGGTAGATAACAGAATTCCTTGAAGACGCAGAAAATGTAAAATTAACAAATTCGCTTATTTTAAACGAAATGGACGGAGCAAACGTGAAGTAACTGCTCGTTGGCTTCAGCAAATCCGCAACAATGCTTGTTGTAAGCCCCAGCCCCATGCTTACGCGGTTTTTCCAGCGGAAAATCGTCTTTGTCTTCGGCGAATAAGTGAACGAAAAATTATACGGAAGGAATTCCTTTTCACCTCGCTGCTCCCAGCCAGTCGGCTCGCCTTTGTCATCATAGCCCATATCGTAGCCGTAAGCGTATGACATCTGATAGGCAGCTGTTAAATTCATCCAGCTGAAAGAAAATTTCATTGAATCGTGGTGATATTCGTCCAGATTATAATTGTAGTTTTCAGAAAAACTCATTGTGCTTCCCAAAACCTTGCCGGAAACAGAAAGGCTTTGCTTCAGCGGCTGCCTTACCCATTCAGCGTCGTCCGCCGTGCTTGATTTTTTTACACCAATCTCAAAAGCCAGCGTTGTCAAAGGAAATCCAAATTTCAGCGTTGAATAGTAGCTTTCCGCAAGCGGTTTCAAAGTTGTTGAAAGAACAAGGCTCTGCGTAAATTTTGAATCCATCTGGTTTGTTGCAAACGTAAAGTCAAGGGCATTTGTAGTTATGCTGTCCTCATCAGTCCAGTCAACAAAATGATATTTCCATTCAGGATCATCTTTTTCCGCGTCATATTCATCTGAAAGAAATTCCGTGCGTACAAGTTTTATTGAAGAACGCCATGAAATTCCCGTGTCTTTTATAGCTTTTATGTAGCTGAACGGCTTCAGCGAAACAGAATTCGTCTGCGTCAGGTCAAGCTTGTCCGTTCCGTAGTCCGCCTTTTTGATTGAAGCCGCGGAAGATTTGCTGTACCATGCCGTTTCAGTTTCCTTTCCATCAGAATCAACATCGTTCATATGAAGATACGGATGCCGCTGCCTTACCGGATTGAAAGTATTCGAGTTGCTGATTGAAAAAAAACTTCCTGAATACGAAAAATTATTGTCAAGCGTAACCGGCACAGAAAGCTTGTACATTGAAGATTTCAATACGTTCCAGTCAAAATCGCCAGGCGTGCTCAAGTTAGAGGCATTGTATGAAATTTGCGTTGAAAAACTCGGCTTTATAGAATATTTCATCGAATAGGAAATTCCTGGAAAATCAGTAACAGAAGAAGAGCTTCCCGTTAAAACCGGAAGGCTTTCAGGCGGAAGCAAAGGCTCGCTTTCATTTTCAGCGCCATTTTCATTTTCAGCCGCGGCGATTTCGGAAGAATTTTCTGATTTTTTTTCGCCGGAAGAATTTTTGTCGGCGCTCTGATTTTCAGCGGATTCAGAATTTCCAGCATTTTCCCTGTTTTTACGTTCATCCGCGGAAAGAATATCGTCCGGCGCAATCATTGGAACTGCAAAAGCCACGGAATTCTTCGTTTTTGAAGAAGATTTCGTTTTTGAAGTTGAAATATCAATCAAAGTTCCGCTGATTGTTCCGCTGAAGCTCGAAGGAATTACCTGCGAAGGATAAAAGAACATCCTCTCCGGAGTATTGCTTTTCCATGCCGCAAGCGAACTTGAATCAACTTTTGAATTTTCCAGCTTATCGGAAGCAACCGAAATCGAAGAAAACGCCACAGAAGAATTCAAGCTCAATGAAACTGAATTCAGGAACGGCTTAACAGCCTGCGGAAGCGGCACCGAATAAGAGCTTGACAACGTCCAGCTGAAAGAAGAATCCGTTGTGGTTGTTGTATTGTCATCATCCTTGTTCTGCGAATCAATAAGAAAACTAATCCAGTCCATAGTTTCAGAACGGTCTTTTGAAAAGTCATTTGAAAAATAAGGGTCAGAGTAAACCGGCAGAGAAATATTCAGCGTGAACGGCGAGCTCATCGACATTTTGAATTTGCCGGAATAGCGGAACGGAAGCTCAAAGCCCAGAAGATTCGACTTATCGTAAATTTTATCTCCGCCCGGCGAATACGGAAGATAAGAACCCGAAGAATCCTTGAAAATTGTGTTGGAAAAACCAAGGTTTGCGCTAAGCTCCAGGCTTGAAATATATTTTTTCGGCTTGAAAACTCCGTCAACACCGACTAAAAAACCAAGGTTTGAATAATAATCTCCAAGAATTTTGAAATAATTTGTTGTGTTTCCTTTAAAATCATCGTCAAGATTGCGCATCATCAGACCTTCAACGCGCTGCTCTTTCAAGGACGAAGGCTTTACAAAATTGAAAAGAGCCTTTATTTTTTCAGAACTATCGCTGTCCGTTGAAGAAGAGCTGCTTGTGGTATCCAGCGGTTTTCTTCCATAAAGATACGAAGTTGTTTCTATAAAATATCCGCGCCTTTTTTCATAGCCAAAAACCGGATTGAAAATCAGCTCGTCCTTTGGATAATAAAAAGCCGGAAGATAGAAAATCGGAACAGGACCAACAAAAAGCCTTGCGTTAAGAAAAGCGAATTCTCCGCCCGGCAGAAGCCAGATTCTGCTTGCTTTGATTCTCCAGTGCGGATCTTCATCATCGCAAAAAGTGAGCTCGCCGTTTTTAAATGTAATTGTGTTGGACTCGCTGCGGCCGAAAATATCGCTTGCAACAATCAAAGTTGAGCCGGCCGGCAAGTTTATTGCATCAGACTTTACCTGAACAACACGTCCGTCGTCAAAAACGCCTTCAAGAGTTGAAGTGTTGAACATAAGCGAGCTTGCGGAAACATTCTGCCCGCCGGCATTAGCCGTTGTCTGCTCAAGAGAAACGTTTCCCTCCGCATACATCATCTCGCTCGTCCTGTCATAGCGGATTGAATCCGCGCTTATTACATTTTTTGTGGAACCGCGGCTTACGCTTACCTTCACGCTGCCTGTAAGAATTATCAAATCATTTCCGGTTGCTTTGTCCTTCTCATATTTTGTGCTGCGCGCATTTTCAATGTTGATTACAGTTTTCTCCGCTTCCTGCGAAAAAACTGCGCTGGAAACAAAAATCAAAATGAGAAAAATAAATTTTGCCATCAAACGATTTTTCTTCGTTTTCATCTGTTCAGCATCTCTTTTATGAACTGTCCTGTGTAGCTTTCTTTTACAGCGGAAACTTCCTCAGGAGTTCCTGTCGCAATGATTTTTCCGCCGCGGAATCCGCCTTCCGGTCCAAGGTCAATCAAATAATCCGCCTGGCATATCACATCAAGATTATGTTCTATCATCAGAACCGTGTTTCCCTGTTCCACAAGACGCTGAATCACAGCCATAAGCTGCTTAACGTCAGCAAAATGAAGTCCAGTTGTCGGTTCGTCCATTATGTACAAAGTTTTTCCGGTTGAAACGCGGGCAAGCTCGTTCGCAAGCTTTACCCGCTGGGCTTCTCCGCCAGACAAAGTCAGCGCGCTCTGCCCCAGCTGGATATAGCCGAGCCCCACAGACTTCAATGTTTCCAGCTTCCGGGAAATATGCGGAATAGAAACAAAGAAATCACACGCTTCCTCGATTGTCATATTCAGCACATCATTTATATTTTTTCCTTTGTAAAGAACATCCAGAGTTTCCTTGTTGAAACGCTTTCCGCCGCATACGTCGCAAGTAATAAAAACGTCGGGCAGGAAATTCATTTCAATTGTAATTGTTCCGCTTCCTTGGCAATTTTCACAGCGCCCGCCTTTCACATTGAAACTGAAACGCCCTTTCTGATAGCCGTTCGCCTTTGCTTCCGGTGTCGCGGCAAAAAGATCGCGTATGCTGTCAAAAACACCAACGTAAGTCGCCGGATTGCTTCTTGGAGTTCTGCCAATCGGGCTCTGATCAATATTTATGACTTTATCAATGTTTTCAGCTCCAAGAATTTCCTTGAACGCGCCCACCGGATAAGATGTCCGCATTATTCTATTTGAAAGAACTGGATAAAGAACATCGCTCATCAGAGTTGATTTTCCTGAACCGGAAACTCCTGTTATGCAGGTAAATGTTCCAAGCGGAATTTCTATTGAAACATTTTTCAGGTTGTGTTCTGTAACGCCGGAAAGAACAAGTTTCTGCCCGTTGCCCTTGCGGCGTTCTGAAGGAATTTCCATGCGCAAAGTTCCTGCAAGATACTGGCCGGTTTTGCTTTCCTTTACTTTCATAACTTCTTCAGGAGTTCCTGCAGCAACAACACGGCCGCCATGAATTCCTGCGCCAGGCCCGATGTCAACAAGAAAATCAGCAGTTCGCAAAGTCTGCTCGTCATGCTCTACAACAATTACAGTATTTCCCTGATCACGAAGATAAGTCAATGTATCAATAAGCCGCTGGTTGTCACGCTGATGAAGTCCAATTGACGGTTCGTCAAGAATATACATTACACCTGTCAAAGCGGAGCCTATTTGCGTGGCTAGCCGGATTCTCTGCGCTTCTCCGCCGGAAAGAGTTTCTGCGGCGCGCTCCAAAGTCAAATAATCAAGGCCGACATCCTTCAGGAATTTCAGGCGCGCACGAATTTCCTTTAAAACCTGCGCGGCAATTTTGTTTTCATTTTCAGAAAGATTCAAATTTTCAAAAAATCAATTGACTCGCTTACTGAAAGGCAGCAAAGCTCCCAGATATTTTTTCCGCCGACAGTAACACCGAGCGCTTCTGGACGCAGACGCTGGCCGTTGCAGCTGGAACAATGCGAAACCGACATAAATTTTTCTTCCATCCGCGAACGCTGGGAATCTCCCCATGCTTCCGCATATCGCCGTTTCATATCCGCAAAGATTCCTGGCCAAGCCCTGTTGTATTCGCTGAAGCCTTCTCCGCTCTGCTTTTTATAAATCCAGTGAATTTTCCTGTTTTCGTCGCCGTTCCACAAAAAATCGTACTGTTCTTTTGAAAGCTGATTCACCGGCGTGTCAAGAGAAAATCCGCCTTCCTCCGCAATTGCGCTGAACATAGAATGGTTCCATTCGCTTTCCGGATTATAAAACGCAAGCGCGCCTTCATTGAAACTTTTTGAAGTATCGGGAATTATTTTTTTTGTGTCCCATTCCATTTTTTGGCCGAGCCCCGTGCATTCCGGGCAAGCCCCGAACGGGTTATTGAACGAAAAAAGCCTCGGCTGAAGCTCAGGAATAGAAATTCCGCAGTCAGGACAAGCATTCTTCTGGCTGAAAAAAACTTCAACATCCTTGTCTTCAACGCGTTTTGTAACAACAATAATTCCGTTCGCGCTTTCCAATGCAGTTTCAACAGAATCTGCAAGGCGTTTCCGTGATTCAGCGCCAATAACAATTCTGTCAACGACAATTTCAATCGTATGTTTTTTCTGTTTGTCAAGTTTTATTGAATCATCAAGGCTCGTCATAACGCCGTCAATTCTTGCCCGGATGAAGCCTGATTTTTTCGCGTCTTCAATAATTTTTGTATGCTCGCCTTTTTTTCCGCGGATTACAGGAGCTAAAACTTGAATTTTCGTTCCTTCCGGCCATGACATAATTGAATCAATAATCTGGTCAACCGGCTGCTCCTTGATTTCCCGGCCGCATTTCGGACAGTGGGAATGTCCCGCACGCGCAAACAAAAGGCGGTAATAATCATAAATTTCAGTAATTGTTCCAACTGTTGAACGTGGATTTTTGTTTGTTGATTTCTGTTCAATTGATATTGCCGGCGAAAGCCCTTCAATCAGGTCAACATCAGGCTTGTCCATGCTGCCTAAAAACTGACGCGCATACGACGAAAGGCTTTCCATGTACCGGCGCTGGCCTTCTGCAAAAAGCGTGTCAAACGCAAGGGAACTTTTTCCAGAGCCAGAAAGCCCGGAAATCACAACAAGCTTGTTGCGCGGAATATCCAAATCAATATTTTTAAGATTGTGCTCGCGCGCTCCGCGGATTACTATTTTATCATTATTAAAAATATTCGCCACAATAATGCAATTATAACGTTATGCAAAAATCTTTTCTACAAACAAAGAACATTCATCAAGAACGTTGAAAACAGATTTCACGATTCTTGAATAAATTCCTGTCCGGTCAAGAACTTCCAGCGCCACAAGAAGAGCAATAAACAAAACTGTACTGTGCCGCGAAAAATTAAAGTAAGCCTCGTCGTCCATGAAATAATACAGAATTTTCGAGCCGTCCAAAGGAGGAACAGGAACCAGGTTGAAAATCATAAGCGAAATGTTTATAAAAATGCTGTAATACAAAAAAAGCTGAACAAACTGAAGATTCGGCAGCCGAATGTAGAAAATCTTAAAAACAATAATTGAAATATATGCCAGAAATAAATTTGAAAGAGGTCCTGCGAGCGCAGTCAGCGCGATTCCCGATTTTTTATGTTTGAAATTATCCGGATTTATAGGAACAGGTTTTCCCCAGCCGAAACCAACAAGCATAAGAAGAATGAATCCCAGCAAATCGAAATGGCGAATAGGATTCATGCTTATTCTATGAGAATTTTTTGCAGTTTTGTCACCAAGCGCAAGCGCCGCAAGTCCGTGCGCGGATTCGTGGAATGGAAAAGCGACTGCCAGGGCAAGAACTCTGGCAATCATCATTATCACTGTATTGAAATTCATAAGTAGAATAATAAACTTATGCAGAAAATTATTCCAGCAGAATTCTGCTGGAATATATTTTTCAGCCTAAAGATTTGTGTATCCCATAAGATATTTGTCAATCTGGCGGGCGCACTCACGGCCTTCTGCAATTGCCCAGACAACAAGCGACTGTCCGCGGCGCATATCACCGGCGGCAAAAACTTTTTCAACAGAAGTTTTATATCCGTTCGGGCTTGCCAGCTCAGGAGTTTTTTCACCAACTGACTCAACTGTGTTTCTTGCAGAAAGCGATGTTCCAAATGCTTTCGCTGTGTAATCTTCGCATCCAAGAAATCCTGCTGCTATAAGAATCAAGTCGGCCGGCAGCTCTTTTTCTGTTCCAGGAATTTCGCAAAGCTGGCGTTTTCCGTCAATCATTTTAAATTCAACCTGAACAGTTTTTACGCCGCAGACTTTTCCGTCTTTTTCGAGAATTTCTTTTATCGTTGTTTTGTAAACCCGCGGGTCATGTCCGAATTTCGCAATTGATTCTTCAGCGCCGTAGTCTGTTTTCAGAACTTTAGGCCACTGCGGCCAAGGATTATTCTTCTGGCGCTCAACCGGAGGGCAAGGCATCATTTCCAGCTGGGTCACAGATTTGCATCCAAGACGAATACTTGTGCCTGTGCAGTCATTTCCTGTGTCACCGCCGCCAACAACAATCACATCTTTATCTTTCGGATCAAAGAATGTTCCGTCTTTTAGCTCTGAATTCAGAAGGCTTTTTGTTACAGATTTCAGGAAATCAACCGCAAACATAACGCCATCCGCATCCGCGCCAGGAACAGAAAGCGGACGAGCTTTTTTTGCGCCGCAGCACAATGCAACGGCATCATAGTTTTCAATGATTTCTTTCGCATCAACAGTACGGCCAATATCCGCGCCTGTAATGAATTTTACGCCTTCAGCTTCCATAAGCTTCACGCGACGGTCAATCACATGCTTTTCAAGCTTCATATTCGGAATTCCATACATTAGAAGTCCGCCCACCCGATCCTCGCGTTCATAAACTGTAACATTATGACCGCGGCGGTTAAGCAAATCTGCAACGGCAAGTCCGGCCGGGCCCGCGCCAATAACGGCAATTTTCTTTTCCGAGCGGACTTTTGGAATCTGCGGTTTCATGTATCCAGTTTCAAAAGCTTTTTCAATAATAAAAAGCTCATTGTCATGAATTGTAACGGCTTCCTTTATGTCACCGCCATTTCCGCAGTTGCAGGCTTTTTCGCACAATGCCGGGCAGACACGTCCTGTAAATTCAGGAAAACTTGAAGTTTTCAAAAGACGCCATGCAGCCATATCGTACTGACCTTTGTACAACGCATCGTTCCATTCAGGAATAAGATTGTGCAAAGGACATCCTGTAACCATTCCAGCGAGCTTTATTGCCGACTGGCACATTGGAACTCCGCAGTTCATGCAGCGCGCCGCTTGAGTTCTTCGTTCCTCTTCTGGAAGAAGATTATGAAATTCCTTGAAATTCGCAGTTCTTAAAAGCGGAGCAATGCTGCTGTTGTCTTTTCTATTATATTCTAAAAATCCTGTTGGCTTTCCCATAATTAATCTCCATAAAAATGTCTGAAAATCTTGACTACGCGGTTACCTTGTAAAAGGCTTCAAGAACAGCTTCATCGTGCTTCAAGCCGCGTTCTTCAGCTTTGCTTATTTCTACAAGCATTCTGTGGTAATCGTTAGGAACAATCTTCTTGAAATGAGGAAGATATTCTTTTTCAAAATCTTTAAGGATTTTCTTTCCAAGTTCTGAGCCTGTTTCCTTCACGTGTTTTTCAACAAGCGATTTTATAATCTGAATGTCATGGTCATCAGAAACTTCGCTCATTGTAACAAGCTGCTTGTTAAGCCGTTTGTACAACGTATGATCCATGTCAAGGACATAGGCAATTCCGCCGGACATTCCAGCCGCAAGATTTCTTCCTGTCGGGCCAAGAATCAAAGCTGTTCCGCCAGTCATGTACTCAAGCCCATGGTCTCCGCAGCCTTCAACAACCGCTGTTGCCCCGGAATTTCGCACGCAGAAACGTTCTCCGGCAATTCCGTTTATGAATGCCTCTCCGCTGGTCGCGCCAAACAACGCAACATTTCCAATGATAATATTTTCTTCAGGTTTGAAAGTAACATTCTTAGGAGCGCTTACAACAATTTTTCCGCCTGAAAGACCTTTTCCGATATAATCGTTCGCATCGCCGGCAAACCGCATTGTAAGTCCCTTCGGAATGAAAGCACCAAAAGACTGTCCGCCGCCGCCTGAAGCATTCACAACAAATGAATCTTCCGGCAGGGAATTTCCAAATTTCTTCTGGATTTCAGAGCCAAGAATAGTTCCCAATGTTCTGTCTGTTGAAGTTACATTCACATTGAAAACGCCTTTTTTTGACTTGGAAACTTTCTCGAAGGCTTTCAGCAAATCTTTTTCATCAACTGTCTTTTCAAGTTCAAAATTATAAACATCCGCAGCTTCAAAATGAGTTTTCGCATTTTCTGGAGCGCGGTATCCAATAATCCGGCTTAAATCAACAAGATTTGCGCGCTTGAAGCCCTGTTTTTCCTTCAGTTTAAGCAAGTCAGTTCTTCCGCACATTTCATCAATTGAGCGTACGCCAAGTTTTGCCATGTATTCGCGCAATTCTTCCGCAATGAACTTCATGAAGTTTTCAACGTATTCAGGTTTTCCGGTGAAGCGTTTTCTGAGCTCGCTGTTCTGGGTTGCAACGCCGAACGGACAAGTGTCAAGGTTGCATACGCGCATCATTGCGCAGCCCATTGTTATAAGCGGTGCTGTGGCAAAACCGAATTCTTCCGCGCCCAAAAGGCACGCAATCGCAACATCGCGGCCGCTCATAAGTTTTCCGTCTGTTTCAATGACAACGCGAGAGCGAAGTCCGTTCTGAATCAATGTCTGGTGAGTTTCCGCGAGCCCTAGTTCCCACGGAAGCCCCGCATGGTGGATTGAAGAAATTGGAGCCGCTCCAGTTCCGCCGTCATGTCCTGAAATAAGAATTACCTGCGCTCCAGCTTTTGCAACGCCAGCCGCAATTGTTCCAACGCCAGCCTCTGAAACAAGCTTTACTGAAATTCGGGCGGCGCGGTTTGCGTTTTTCAAGTCGTAAATCAGCTGAGCCAAGTCTTCAATTGAATAAATATCGTGGTGCGGCGGCGGCGAAATCAGGGAAACACCAGGAGTTGCATAGCGAGTCTGCGCAATCCATGGATAAACTTTTTTTCCAGGAAGATGTCCGCCTTCTCCAGGCTTTGCGCCCTGCGCCATTTTAATCTGAATTTCCTTGGCGCTCAGCAAATATTCTTCTGTAACGCCAAAACGTCCAGACGCAACCTGCTTGATTGCGGAATTCGCTTCTGTTCCAAGACGCTCCGGTTTTTCTCCGCCTTCTCCTGAATTTGACTTTCCGTGCAGATGGTTCATCGCCAGAGCCATGCAGCGGTGCGCTTCCTCCGAAATTGAGCCGTAGCTCATTGCGCCTGTCTTGAATCTTTTTACGATTTCAGAAACCGGCTCTACTTCATCGAGCGGAACAGATTTTCCTTCTTCATAATTGAAATCAAGCATTGCGCGCAAAGTGTGCGGATGGGCATTATCGTCAACCAAAGATGTGTATTCCTTGAATCGAGAATAATCGCTGTTTCTTGTGGATTCCTGCAGCGCAACAATCGTTTCCGGGCTGTAAAGGTGATCTTCCGCATTCGGTCCGCGGCGTAGCTTGTGCATTCCAACTGAATCAAGATGAGTGTTCACTGTAAGACCAAGCGGATCGAAAGCCTTGTTGTGGTGGAAATTTACATCTTCTTCAATTTCCTTGATTCCAATTCCACCTACGCGGCTTACTGTGTTTGTAAAATATTTGTCAATAACTTCTTTTGAAATGCCGACCGCTTCAAAAATCTGAGCCGACTGGTAAGACTGAACTGTTGAAATTCCCATTTTTGCGGCAATTTTTACAATTCCGTTTATAATCGCCTTGTTGTAATCGTCAATCGCAGTATGATAATCCTTGTCCAGAAGCTTCTGGTCAATCAGCTCCGCAATACATTCATGCGCAAGATAAGGATTTATTGCGCGCGCGCCGTAGCCCAGGCACATTGCAGACTGATGAACGTCACGGATTTCCGCCGACTCAAGAATTATCGAGATTGCAGTACGTTTCTTTGTGCGCACAAGATGCTGCTCTACCGCTGAAACCGCAAGCAAAGAAGGAATTGCAACGTGGTTTTCATCAACGCCTCGGTCAGAAAGAACCATAACGTTCGCGCCGTTTTTATATTCACGGTCAACAGAAATCAAAAGATCATCCAGCGCCTGCTGCAAAGAACCGCCCTTATAATATAGAAGAGAAATTGTAACAACCTTGAATCCAGGCTTCTTCATATTTTTGATTTTCAGCATATCAACGCCTGTAAGAATCGGGTTGTTTATTTCCAGAACTGTGCAGTTCTTGCTTTCCGGTTTCAAAAGATTTCCATCGGAGCCAACATAAACTGTTGTGTCTGTAACAATTTTTTCACGCAAAGAGTCAAACGGAGGATTTGTAACCTGGGCAAAAAGCTGCTTGAAATACGAATAAAGCGGAGGATGCTTGTCGCTCATGCAAGCCAGCGGAGTGTCAACGCCCATTGCGCCAGTCGGTTCAACTCCGGTTTTCGCCATCGGAAGAACCATCTCGTTCACATCCTCGTAGTTCCAGCCGAACGCACGGTACATACGGTCGCGCTCTTCCTGAGTGTAAACAGGAATTTTTTTGTTAGGAATTGCAAGGTCAGAAAGATGTACAAGATTTGTGTCGAGCCATTCACCGAAAGGATGCTCTGAAGCATAAAGTTTCTTGCATTCGTCATCAGAAATTATTTTTTTCTGTTTTGTATCAACAAGAAGAATTCTTCCTGGCTGAAGGCGTGATTTTTTTTCAATATTTTCTTCGGGAATATCAAGGCATCCTACTTCAGAAGAAAGAATAAGCATTCCGTCTTTTGTAATGTAATACCGTGAAGGTCTCAGTCCGTTTCTGTCAAGAGTTGCTCCAAGAACATCGCCGTCGCTGAAAAGAACGGCCGCAGGTCCATCCCATGGCTCCATCATCGTTGCATAATAATGGTAGAAATCACGTTTTTCAGGATTCATTGTTGAATCATTTTTCCACGGTTCAGGAATACAAACCATAACAGCGAGCGGAAGAGGCATTCCGTTCATAACAAGAAATTCAAGGGTGTTGTCAAGGCGCGCTGAATCAGAGCCTTCCGGATTTATAGCTGGAAGGATTTTTCTCATATCCTCGTCTGAAAGAACTTCAGACTTCAAAGTTTCTTCCCGCGCAAGCATTCGGTCCGCATTTCCACGGATTGTATTGATTTCGCCGTTATGCGCAATAAATCGGTTAGGATGAGCGCGCTCCCAGCTTGGATTTGTATTTGTGCTGAATCTTGAATGAACAATAGCCAAAGCTGAAAGATAATCTTCACTCTGCAAGTCGTTGTAGAAAGTTCTGAGCTGATTTACAAGAAACATTCCCTTATAAACTATTGTGCGGCTGGAAAGCGAAGCAACATAAGTTTCACCGGCGGAATGTTCGTACTGTCTACGAAGAATATAAAGTTTTCTGTCAAAATCAAGACCTTTCGCAACATTTTCAGGGCGGCCGATAAAGCACTGGGTAATCACAGGCATGCAGTCCCTGGCACGCTGACCAAGAACATCAGGATTCACAGGAACTTTTCTCCAGCCAAGAAATGGAAGCCCTTCTTTTTCACAGAGATTTTCAAACATTTTTTTTGTCTGGGCCCGGATAATTTCATCAGAAGGAAAGAAAAACATTCCGACGCCATAATCGCGTTCTCCGCCCAGTTCTATGCCAAGCTCAGCAGCGGCTTTCTTAAAAAACTGATGTGAAATCTGAACAAGGATTCCAACTCCGTCTCCAGTTTTTCCAGTCGCATCCTTGCCTGCGCGATGCTCAAGTTTTTCAACAATGCTAAGAGCGTTGTCAACAATCTGCCTCGATGCATGTCCGTCAATATTTACGACCGCCCCGATGCCGCAATTGTCATGCTCAAATGATGGTTCATACAAAGTCTTATTCATAAAAGTAACCCCTCATCGCCCAGAATACTTGGGCAAAAAAAAAGCGATACAGACAATGCGGCTATCCGTATTATCTGTATCGCCCTTGATACTAGAACTATAGTAACAAAATGCAAATCCAGTGTCAATAAATTTTTGCCGCCATCTATTCAAGGGTGTAAACTTCAGTTGACATTTTTTCTTCCGGTGAAAAAATCCATTTGAAATTTCTTGCAACCATTTTTTTCTTATACATTTCAACAGAAACGTTGCCGAAAATTTCAGGCTTCTGTGTTACTTGCTTTTTATTATTTTGAGGAAGATAACGATTCAAAAAATCTTTATGAGATTTTAGATTCGTTGAGTAGGACAGCTTGCATGTGCATTGCTGCTGTCTTGAAGTGAGAAAATCCTGGGAACAGTTGTATTTTTCCCGGCGGCCATAAGTGCGAATCCGTATTTTCTGCAGATCGCCATTTTTAATAACCCATGTTTCTTTGTATGCAAATTTCTGATAAATGCCATGATAAGGCTCTTCAAGCATTGCATAGAACAAATCCCAATTTAGTACTTTGGTACGGCAACTCCTTGAAAACAAAAAAATCACAAGATTTCAATGTTTTCCATTAAAAAGATACAATAAAACCCAGTCCGACAGACAGGAAATTTTCAAAATTAAAAAAATCCTTGTAATTCTCAATAATATAATAAGTTAGTTCAGGTGTCAACCAATTTTATCTTGCATTCTCTGTCAACCAGGAAAGAGAAAGGGTCCGGGGAGGGGAAAACCTTCGGTTGTCCCCTCCCCGGAAATACAGGAGTACTTACAGAAAAAAGCGTCAGCATAAAAAGCCCGCCGCAAGATATATCACTTCAAAAAACAAAAAACTTCCCGAAAGACAGACAGAAGATTTTTTACTAATAAAAAAAAGACCAAAATGCCGGCCAGCTGGATTTTTTTTTGAATAAGCTAAAATAAAATCCAGCCGACTGCAAACGGAAAAAATTATTTGCAAAAAAAATGCAAGGCCGAAAAGTGCAACGCAACCTTCAGGTTGAGTTTTGCACTTTTACAAAAACAAAACTTCCATGACTGAAACTAGAAAATCTGCTCTCTGGAAAAAAATAACCACCCATTCAGAAAGCATTAAATTCAGCCTGCCAGTTTTTGTTCATTGCCTTGAAATGGGCAGCAAAATATTTACTTATTGAAAGCCGGAGAAAGAAAGCTATGAAATAAAAACAAAAGGTTTGACTATGTACACAAAATAGTGTGTACTAATAATTAAAGGAAAACATGGCGTATCATTTGAAATGGCAGCACGAGTTTTCTTAGATCCAAATGTTATTGTAGTTTCCGATCCAGAAATTTTTGAAGAACGTTGGAATGCTATAGGTTTTGTCGGTTCATTACTATTCGTTGTTTATACCGAACGTGATAATGACAAAATTCGTATTATATCTGCCCGAAAAGCAACAAAGGAGGAAATAAATGGCTATAAAAACAATGACTTTAGACGAAATAAAAAAACTTCCGCCCATAAATGAAAATGAAATTCAACAAATACAAAATTTTGATGAAAAGTTTGATGATCCCGAATGCCCTCCGCTTTCACAAGACCAAATTTCTCGTATGCAAACATTAAAAGAAATTCATCCAGAATGGTACAAACCGACAAAGACAGAAATTCATATTAGAGTGGATACAGATGTCTTAGAGTGGTACAAGAGCCAAGGCAAGGGCTATCAGACGAGAATGAACGCCATACTAAGAGCCTATGCGTTCAGTGATAGATAAGGCAAAAATTTCCCTTAAACGTTTCTATAAAAAATATCATAAATTTCTGCTAAGGTTAAAAAGTGCAACGTTGCACTTTTTAACCCCCTCCAAAAAAAATGACTGCAAAAAAATATCTAAATACGCATATTACAAAAATATATTGACACATATGTAAATACAATATAATATTTACATATGTTTGAATGGGATGAAAATAAAAACAAAGCAAACTTAAAAAAACATGGAATTTCCTTTGACGAAGCAAAGGAAATTTTCAATGATATAAATGCCATTGAGTTTTATGATGGAAAACATTCAGACAATGAAGATAGATATATTTGCCTTGGTGATATAGGTGGCTTAATCATTTTGTATGTTGTTTATACAGACAGAAATGGAAAGTCAAGAATAATATCTGCTAGAAAAGCAGAACCACGAGAGGAGGCTATTTATTATGAGCATATCAAAAGAACGCTTGGAAGAAATTAGAAATTTTAAAAATATCGATTTCTCAGATTGTCCTGTACTAACTGATGAGCAACTCGCACAAATGAAGCCTTGCCATTTGGTAAACAGAAATATGTGGAAACCTGTAAAAAAATCAGTAACCTTACGTTTAGATGCCGATGTTTTGGATTCATTAAAACGACTGGGCAAAGGATACCAAACAAAAATCAACGAAATTTTGCGAGCTTATGTTTCTTCTTCCGCAAATACAAGTCTAAAACAATAAGCTCTTAAAACAAAAATTTTACAAAGCCAATCAAAAAGTGCAAAAGTCAACCTAAAGGTTGCATTGCACTTTTGCTTGCATTGAACTTTTTAACAAGACTTTTCTAAAAGCTGTTTCACGTCTTCTGAATCTTGCAAAAATGGCAGGACGGATAAAATCATATTGTATCAAGGAAGCCGTGAATGAAAAACTTGACAAGATTTATTAAATGTAATACATTTAATAAAGATACCACTTTGTAATATCAGATGATAGCCATTTGGGAGGAAATATGCATACTGTTAGAAATTCTAAAGTTATGAGTTTAAGTTTTCAGCCGGAAATGTTCAGCCGTATCACTGATTATTGTGCTGAGCGTGGCTGTTCCCGCAGTTGGTTTATGAACAAGGCGGCGGAGTTTTATTTGAATGAGTGCCTCGAAGATAAGGCTGATTATGAAGCTGCTGTTAATGCTTGGTCTGAGTTTGAAAAGTCTGGAAAGAAAGCTCATTCAGCAGAAGAAGTTTTTTCTAAGGCAGGCTTATGACAGTTGTTTTCACGGACAAGGCTGAAAAGCAGTTCTTGAAGCTCGACAAGCCTATTCAGCAACAAATCCAAAAATTTATTATGCGTTTGAAAGACTTGGAGAATCCGCAAAGCTGTGGAAAGTCTCTTGTCGGAAACCTTATCGGATTTTGGCGTTACCGAGTTGGCGACTATCGGCTTCTTTGCAGAATTGTTGACCAAGAACTCATAATTTCCGTCGTTGAGATCGGACACAGAAGAGAAATTTACAGTTGATAAAAAAACACGCTTCTTAAGGGCGTGTTTTTTTTAATAGCTACAAAACGTACTTTGAAAATCATACAAGACGATAAATTTATTGTGTTAATGCTTGCAATCGCACACCGCAGGAAAATGTATAAAACGGCCTCTAAAAAGCTCAATTAGGCTTGTTATCAGTTTTTGTAAAATTCCACTCAAAACATTTCTATAAAAAATATCATAAATTTCTGCTAAAGTTAAAAACTGCAAAAGCCAACCAAAAAGTGCAATGCAACCTTTAGGTTGACTTTTGCACTTTTGCTTGCATTGTACTTTTTAACAAGACTTTTCTAAAAGCTTATAAAAAAAGAATTGCCATTTTGTATTACACGTGATACAATTTGCATAAAATCAAGAGGCTAGAGGTAAATTATGACACAGGCAGTTGTTACAAGATTTGATTTAGAAACAGTTGCACGTCTTGTGAATCTTGCAAAAATGACAGGACGGACAAAATCATATTATATCAAGGAAGCCGTGAATGAAAAGCTTGACGAACTCGAACTTATTTATTTGGCCAAGAGCAGGGCGGAAGATTTGCGCGCAGGAAAAAGCTCTACAATTCCATGGGATGAGGTAAAGCGACAAAATGGCTTACAAGATTGAGTTTGAAGAGCAGGCTTTCGCCGAGTTCTCAAAACTTGATGGCTCTGTGAAAAAACAAATACAAAAATATATTGATAAGATTGCAGAGCGAGCAACCCCCAGAACATTGGGAGAGCCTTTGCAGGAAAATTTGGCGGCTTACTGGAAATACCGAGTCGGTGATTACAGACTTGTTGCGGAAATACAAGACGATAAATTTATTGTGTTAATGCTTGCAATCGCACACCGCAGGAAAGTGTATAAAACGGCCTCTAAAAAGCTCAATTAGGCTTGTTATCAGTTTTTGTAAAATTCCACTCAAAACGTTTCTAAAAAAAAATATCATAAATTTCTGCCAAGGTTAAAAATTGCAAAAGTCGACCGAAAAGTGCAACGTTGCACTTTTGCTTGCATTGCACTTTTTAACTTCAGACTTACCCTAAACAGCTTGCGACAGCAAAAACTTGCGGCCGCAAGCCTTGTGATTTTATTTTACAAGTTTATCCACAGCATCACGGCTGCTTTCCAGCTCAGCAAGCAAATCCTTTAGTCCAAACCTTGTGTAATAGTCGGTCATTCTGTCCGTTGTGTGGCCGACCATTTTTCGGACAGCTTCCAAAGGCAAATCCCTTCTCAAAAAAGTTACAAAGTTGAACCTAAGAGAATGAATCACAAGCCTCTTTTCACCTTTTTCAATCCCAGCTGCTTCCATCGCCCTGTAAAACCACTTTCTTACATATTCAGCCCTGAACGGCTTTTCATCCTTCATAAAAACAAAGTCCTCTGAAAACAGATGATTCCGCTTAATGTAATCCTCCAAACGATGCAGCGTTTCACTCGGAACTGGAACAAGCCTTGTTTTAGGCTCATCCGGGGAACCTTTCTTGCAGTAATTAGTTCTTGTGCCATCGGCCTTGCAAAATCCGTCAACAATCAAAAATTTTTCTTTGAAAAGAATCTGCTTCACTTTCAAGCCGCGAATTTCGCCCAGCCTTAGACCGCATGAAAAAGTTGTAAGAAAGAACAGATAAATATCATAACTTCGCCATATCTCAGGCTTAAAAAGAGACGCCAGTTCCTCATCCGTAAACACATTGCATTTTTTAGAGTGGCGGACAAAATACTGAAAACACGGACGCGGAACAGGCTTCTGGCATTTGTAAATTGTTTCATCGTATATGCTGCAGAAAACTTCGAGGTACATATTTTTCCAGGAAGCTGAATGCGAATCTTTCAGCAGGAATGTCTGGACTTTCACAAACCTTAATTTATTTATTTCCTCTTCGCCAAAATCTTTTACAATCAAATCAACATAATGCCTTTTCATCTCAATGGTTTCAGCAATAAACGTCTTTCCCAGCTGAACAAGACGCTCCATATGCAAAGAACCAGGCACAAACATATCTCTTGCAATATTTTTAATCAGATAAGGCGATGACTTTGTAAATTTCAGTTTTGAAACAAATTCCTCAGCCTCTTTTCTGCTTTTGCAGCCGCGGCAAATTCTTTTTGAAACTGACGCGCCATTTTTAAAAGCATAAAACCATTTCCCATCTTTTTCTGTAATTTTCACATTCATAAGTGTGTCTCCAAAAATTTTTTTTTGAAAAATGAGGGAACCTGCATGAAGTTAAAAAATGCAATGCAACCTTTAGGTTGACTTTTGCACTTTTGCTTGCATTGCACTTTACAAATCACGCCAGCAGTCCGCCGCAATTTTCAATTTTTTCACTTGATTTTTGGAATGAATGAAATGATTTCCTTAAGCTGAACAGAAATTTTATCAAGAACCTCATATAAATCTTTTGTGCGAGATGTACAGCAAGGCTCTCTGCCTGTTACAAGATATTCAACAGAAACATTAAGAACTTTCGCAATTCTTACGCCTGCCTCAACATTCGGCAAAGATTTCTTGTCATTCATATATGATAAAAGAGTTGTGTACGGAATCTGCGTCCTGAATGACAGCTCTTTTATTTTTATATCATTGTAAATCAGTTCATTCCTTAAATTTTCTGCGAAACTCATAAAAAAATAGTATCGCAAAGGAAATAAAAAAAGTTGACAAATGATATAATCCCGTGATAAAGTTTGTTAAACACAAAAAACTATCAACTTAGATTGTCTAACTGATAGTTTTCGTGAGATAAATGTTTTTGTAACTTCTTGCTTTACAAGAAACTTTTGGACGGTGAGAGGATCGAACTCCCGACATTCTGGGTGTAAACCAGACGCTCGTACCAGCTGAGCTAACCGTCCGCTTATCGCTTCGTGATGTTTATACTATATCAGAAAGCGATATTATGTGTCAACAGATTTTGCAATTTTTTTTAATTTTTTTTCAAAAAAAATTAAAAAAAATGCATTTGCCTTAAAATTTATTTGTGGCAAATCCGTTTTTCACATTCCTTGTAAATTGCTGCTGTTTTTGCAACAACTTCCGCAGGAATTTCCTTGATATTCGGGTCGCCGGCAAGATTATTCTCTTTCAGCCAGTCGCGAACAAACTGCTTGTCATACGAAGCCGGGCTTCCGCCAACCTTGTACTTTGAAAGATCCCAGAAGCGGCTTGAATCCGGAGTCAAAACTTCATCGCCAAGAACAAGTTCTCCGTTCTCATCAAGACCGAATTCAAACTTTGTGTCGGCAATAATAATTCCATTTTTATACGCGTGCTCATAGCATTTCTTGTAGATTGCAAGAGCGGCTTTTTCAATTTTTGTTCCAAGCTCTTCGCCAAGATCATTTTTCATATATTCAAGAGTTACATTGATGTCGTGGCCTTCCGCAGCCTTTGTTGAAGGAGTTACAATCGGCTCGTCAAGTTTTTCAGCCTGCTGGTATTCCTTTTCAAATTTGTGTCCAAGGAACGGCTCGCCTTTTTTGTAAGCCTCGTACATTGAACCGAACATATACCCGCGGACAATAACTTCATAAGGAATCATCTTAAGTTTTTTTACAAGAATTGTTCTTCCTTCAAACTCAGGCTTCTGGAATTCGGCAGGCATATCCTTCAAATCTGAAGAAATCATGTGGTTTTTCACAATGTCCTTTGTGTAGTCGAACCAGAAATTTGCAAGCGCATTCAGAACCTTGCCTTTGTCTGTAATCATAGTTGGAAGAATAACGTCGAACGCGCTGATACGGTCAGTTGTAACGATGACCATTCTTCCATCTTCCAAATCATAAACCTCGCGGACTTTTCCGCTTATAATCTTTTTCATTGAGAACCTCTTTTGAATTTTATAGTATCGAATTCATAGAAAAGATTCTACAAATCAGTTTATTTTTCTGAGACAAAACAAAAAATTTAAAACTGGGGATTTTTTATCCGGTTGCAGAATTTCAATCTGCTTTAAAACAAGAATTTTGCATCTTTCCGCGAATTCAAGAAAAACAGAAGAAGCGCCGCCGCCGCAAAAACAACAGCAGCCGCATAAACCGCCGGCAAGGCGATGCACAGAAGATACATAGTTTCAAGAACGGCCGGAAACACAAGCGAGAACAGCGCGAAAACAGAAAGAACAAAAATCTTTTTTAAATTCTTTTCAAGCGCGGCACAATAAATTTTGTATGCAAAAAAGCTTGCCATAAAAACCATTGAAAGAACCATGACAGGCTTTACAAAAAGCTGGAAAAATGAAAAAGCCGAATTCGCGGAAGAAACAACGCAGTACGGCATATAAACTGCGTAAAAAGAAGCGGCAACTGGAAAAAAAGCCTTCACCTTGAATTCAACAGAATCTTTTGTGGCAAAAAAATACAATGCGTAGACCAAAACCAGCGGAAGAGCATATTCCTTTAAAAAATAATAAAAGAAATTTGACGTCACGGAGAACTCAGGAATTCTATGCGAATATGAAAAAAGAGCCGCGCAGCCGCTTACAACAACTCCAAGAAAAGCTCCAAGCGCAATAAGAAAACCGTATATTTTTTTAGACGAATGAACGCAGCAAAAACAGAGAACTGTAGGAAACAAAAGAATTAAAAACAAAAACATAATATAAAAATATCATAAATCGGTACAGTTTGAAAAGAGAACAAAAAATGCCCCGCAAAAACGCAGGGCATTCCGCAGAATTAAATTTCCTGTTTTATTTTATTTCAACAACCCAGCCTTCCGGCGCTTTTATTTCGCCCATCTGGATTCCTGTCAAAGTTTCGCGAAGTTTTCCAAGAACCGGACCGATTTTTTCCATTCCGGCAGGAACGTTGATTTCCTTTTCGTGGTCAACGATTTTTCCAATAGGACTGATTACAGCGGCAGTTCCGCAGAGACCAACTTCAGCAAAATCCGCAAGCTCGCTCTTGTTTACAGCGCGTTCCTCAACTTCAATATTAAGATATTCCTTTGCAACCTGAACCAAAGAGCGGCGTGTAATTGAAGGAAGAATTGAATTTGACTTTGGAGTAACAAGCTTTCCGTCTTTTGTAACAAAAAGAATGTTCGCGCCGCCAGTTTCTTCAATATATGTATGTGTCGCAGGATCTGTGTACATATTTTCCGCAAATCCATTTTTATGGGCATCAACAATATTGTGAAGGCTCATAGCATAGTTCAAACCGGCTTTTATATCACCTGTTCCATGAGGAGCGGCACGGTCCAAATCAGAAATTCTGACTGTGATTGGTTTTACTCCGCCTTTAAAATATGGTCCTACAGGAGTAACAAGAATTCTGAACTGATATTCATCCGCCGGCTTTACCCCGATTACTGCGTTTGAACCGAACATATAAGGACGAATATAAAGAGTTGCTCCAGAACCAAACGGCGGAACCCAGCCAATATTAGCCTTTACTGTATCTTTTACAGCCTGAACAAATCTGTCTTCCGGGAAAACAGGCATTTCAAGACGCTCGCATGAGCTTTTCATTCTTGCAGCATTCAAATCTGGACGGAAGCAAACGACTCTGCCATCTTTTGTTGTGTACGCCTTAAGGCCTTCAAAACAAGTCTGCGCATACTGAAGAACGCCAGCACATTCATTGATTTTTACTATATTGTCTTTTGTAAGCTTGCCTTTGTCCCAAGCGCCGTCTTTAAAATTTGAAACAAAACGCTTGTCTGTCTTCATGTAGCCGAACGGCAAATTTCCCCAATCAAGATTTTTCTTTCCCATTGTATAACCTCACTATTGCCCGCGCCAACGTGCGCCTTTTTTTTACAGTTTAACATTATCACTACGAAAACGATTTTGCAATGTTTCAGCTGACGTTATTTCTTCATTTTTATATTGCACAGAACGCAACATAAAAAGCAAAAAACGCCCATTTCAGAGCGTTTCTTGCAACATTATTCTATTTTATTTTTCTTAGGAAAGCATCTTTGTAGCCAGATTTTTTGAATCTGTTCAAAACTGCGCCGTATTCATCCATGTTCAAAGGACCTATCAGAACCTGAACAGCTTTTCCGCTTGAAAGAGGAACCAGCGCAACCGGATACTGCTCCGCAAACTTTGAAACCGTAGCCTTCAAGTTTGATTCATCAGCAAGAACCGCAATCTGGATGTAATATTTTCCGCTCTGAAGCTCCTTGAGGCTGTTCACTTTATATTTTTCAAGCTGGTTTCCAGCGGATTTCGCCGCGGCAGTTTCAGCCGGTTTCTTGGAATCAGTCTTGATTTCTGATTTTGCAGCCTGCGCATCAACTTTTGATTCAGAAAGTTTTTCCGTAGATTCAGTTTCTACATTTTCAGAAGAAGTCTTGTTTTCTGGAGGATTTGATTCCGCCGGAACAAGAACAATCGGCTCGTAGCTTTCACTTTCTTCTGTGGAAGTTTCAGAAAGAGGCTCCGCCGCGTTTTCTGGCTCAAAATTTTCCGGCTTGACTGGCTCAGACACAGATTCCTCGGCGTTATCAGCTTCCGGAAGATTTTCTTCAACCGGCTCAGATTTTTCACCGTGGTTTTCAGGCAATTCATCCGGCTGAACGGCTTCTTCTTCAAAAGGAGCTTCCGCAACAACATCGTCGTTTTCAAGCGGCACAGATTCAGTTTCCGGCTCGGTCTCCTCAACAGCAGGCTCTTCCGAAGCTTCAATTTTCTCGACATCCTCAGCTTTTTCAGCAGGCGCAGGAAGCTCCTCGCTTTCAACAGGCTCGGACTTTTCGTCAGGCTCGTTGTTTTCAGGACATTCTTCAACCGGAGCGAAAGATTCTTCCGCCTCGATTTTTTCAGCGTCAACAGGATTTTCTTCAATTTTTTCTTCATCGGAAGGAATTTCTTCAGCCGGCAAAGATTCTTCGCCCGCGACCGGCTCTTCAGCAGATTTTTCTTCAGAAACAGCTTCAGGTTCGTCAATAACTTCAGCAGAAGGCTCGCTTTTCGCCGGCTCCGGCTCTGAATTCTCGTCCGAAATTTCAACAGGCTCAGATTCAACAGATTCGTATTCCGGCTGGCTTTCCAGCTCTTCAGATTTTTCAGTTTCAGCCGGATTTTCAGGCTCATCAGATTCCTGCGGCTCGCCGGCAATTTCTTCAGCAGAATTTTCATCGGCTTCCGCATTTTCAGCAATTTCTTCCGGTTCAGAGTAATTTTCCGCTTCTGAACCGATATTTTCTTCAACTTCCGGCTCTGCAGCTTGAACTTCGCCGCCAATAACGGCAGTTCCAGCGACTGCCTCATCGAGCTGGCCGGAACGTTTTGTGATTTTCACAACATTGTTCGCATCTTTTGAAAGCCCCAGAAGCTCGGCAGCCTCCGGAGAAAGAAGAATCGCAACACCTTCAGAAGAATCAATCGAGCCGATAACCAGAATATCCACCGTGTTTTTAGTGGAAAGACTTGTAACGCTGATTGAATCGCCAGGAAGATAGCCGACAGTTTTTGCAAAAACACCTTTCGGCATCGTTCCTTCAGGCGCAACAACAGCGCGTCCGTCCAAAGATGGACTAAACGATGTAAAAATTGTTCCACATAAAAATACGCTCAAAACCGCAATAAATAATTTTTTCATATTTTCCTGCCTTATGACTTCTGATTTATAACTTTCTGGATGTGCATTGCAAATTCCGACGCAAAATTGCGCACATTTGCAGCTTCATTCTGGCTGATTCCGGCTTTTATTTCTGAAGAAGAATCTTCAAGAACATTTCCAGTTTTTACAGAAACAACTTTCCAGCTGATTTTTTTCATATTTCCAAGAGAAACTTTGCTGTTTTCCTTTTCGTCTCCAGTAAAATAAATCTTTATGAAGCAAAAATCATCAACCGTTCCGTTCACAGCCTCGTTGTATGCGTCATTGTACAGCTTGAAGTCCTGCGCATCACCTGCGGAAACCGTAGCCGGAATATTTGAAACAATGTATCCGTTTTCAAAAAAATAGCCCAGAATTTCATCTTCAACGGCAAGAGCCGATTCGCAGACTGTATTCAGGCTGTCATTTTTCTGAAGAATTTGAAAAGACAGACTTTTTGCAAAACCAGCGGCAGCAGCTGAAGCCAGCAGAAAAAACGCCATCAGATTTTTTTTCCCCATAGAAGACACCCCGCAAAACTTTCGTTTCTCTTTATAAATATCGTCAAAACAGAAATCAAGTTTAGCATAATCTTGTCTTTTTACTTTGTTTTAGTTGTGATAGAATATTTTTCAGCGGGAATTACACGATGTCTTTGAAGAACGAAAAAAATCTTTACATAATCGGGGCGGGATTTGCCGGCCAGACGATTGCAGATGATATAAAAAGAAAAAAAATTTTTGGAAAGGTCGGAGCTTTTCTTGATGACAATCCAAAACTTATAGGAACTCAAATTGAAGGAATTCCGGTTCTTGGTCCGATTGAAAATATCGCCGCTGTCCTTCGCTGCAAATCCCAGGACGAGGCAATCATTGCGATTCCTTCTGCACCGGTTGAAAAAATCCGCGGAATTTACGAGCTTCTGAAAAACTGCGGCTTCAAAAACATAAGAATTCTTCCGGGAATAAGCCAGGTTGTAACAGGCTCTGCGCATTTGGTTCAGACAAGAGAAATAGATCCGCTTGATATTTTGGGAAGAACGCCTGTAACAATTTCACTCAAAGAAAGCCTTGAATATCTACGCGGAAAAAGAGTTCTTATAACTGGAGCAGGTGGCTCAATAGGCTCTGAAATTTGCAGGCAGCTTCTGAGCGGAGGCGCGGAACGTCTTTACCTTTTTGGCCACGGAGAAAATTCAATTTACCAGATTGACCGTGAGCTGCGGATGCTTCAGGCTGAAGGAGTCGGAGAAAAAGCGGCCATTGTTCCGATTATCGGGGACATGGTTGACAGAAACTACACTGATTACATTATAAACCAGACAAAATGCGATGTGATTTTTCACTGCGCCGCCTACAAGCACGTTCCGATGATGGAAGAAAATCCGGTGGCGGCAATCGCGAACAATGTATTTGGTACAAAAAATCTTCTGGATGCCGCGCTGAAATATAATGTCCAGAAATTTGTTCTTATTTCAACAGACAAAGCGGTTGCGCCCGTGAGCGTCTACGGAGTTTCAAAAATGATTTGCGAAAAACTCGTTCTTGACGCGGCAAGAAAAACCTCTGGAAACAGCTCGGAACTTGAAAAAAACAGTAAGAAATTTATGTTCGTACGCTTTGGAAACGTTCTCGGAAGCCGCGGCTCAATTCTTCCGCTTTTTATGGAACAAATAAAAAACGGCGGGCCGGTCACAGTAACTTCAGAAGACATGGAACGATATTTCATGACCATTCCGGAAGCCTGCTCGCTTGTACTGAAAACCGGCGGAGTCGGAAAAAACAGCGAGTCCTATCTTCTTGACATGGGCGAACCGATAAAAATCATCGACCTTGCAAGGCAAATAATAAAATTCAGCGGGCTTGAGCCGGAAAAAGACATTGAAATAAAAATCATCGGAAAACGGAAAGGCGAACGTTCCGTGGAGCCGCTCTGGCTAAAAGAGGAAGCGCCTGCAAAAACTGAATACGCAAAAATTCTCAAGCTGAAAAACCTTGAATTTGAGCCGGAGCGCCTTGATTCTATTCTGAAAAAACTTGAGCCAGTCTGCCATCTTCAGGAAAATCCGCCTGAAAATATTGATTTATATAGAAACAAAAAGTATCTTTTGAATATCTTATGTTCAGAATTTCCTTCTCTAAAAGATTTTTATGCCCAGGAGAAAAAAAATGTCTGATGCCGACTCATTGAAAGTTCCGTTTTCAAGACCTTCAATTTCAGAAGAAGAAAAAAAATCAGTTCTTGAAGTTTTAAATTCAGGATGGCTTACAACGGGAAAATATGCGCTTGACTTTGAAAAGCAATTTTCAGCGTTTATGAATTCAAAGCCGGAAATGCTTGAAGAGCGCAGAAAACTTGGACTTCCGGATGCTCCGGTTGAAAGCCTTGCCGTAAACAGCAACACAAGCGGAATGATTCTGGCAATGGAAGCCTGCGGAATTGGCCCCGGAACTGCTGTGATAACAACGCCTTACACATTCGTTTCAACAGCGGCCTGCGCAAAACATCTTGGCGCGGACGTATATTTCGCAGATATTGAAAAAAATTCCTACAGCATTGACACGGAAAAAATCGAGGAAATTCTTGCTTCTCCAAAAGGAAAAAATGTAAAGGCGATTGTTCCAGTTCATGTGGCAGGAAATTTATGCAACATGAAAAAAATCTGCCAGATTGCAAAGAAATTCGGTGTAAAAGTAATCGAAGACGCCGCGCACGCTTTTCCAAGCCCTACAGAAATCGGGTACGCAGGAACAATCGGCGACGCTGGAGTTTTTTCATTCTACGTTACAAAAACAATAACCACGGCAGAAGGCGGAATGGTCTGCACCCGTGACAAGGAAATCGCAAAACGAATGGCTGTAATGCGCCTTCACGGAATGGACCGGACAACCTGGGACCGCTACACTTCTCCACGGGCAAGCTGGGAATACGATATTGTCGCACTCGGATACAAATTCAACCTGCCGGACATTCTTGCGGCAATCGGCGTTCAGCAGCTGAAAAAAGCAGAATCTTTCTATGAAAAACGAGTGAAAATCGTAAAAAAATACAACGAAGCGTTCAAAAAACTTGATTTTATCCAGATTCCGCCGGACGGTGAAGGAAACGCATGGCACCTTTATCTTATGCGTATTGTTCCTGAAAAACTGAAGATAACCCGCGAGGAATTTGCAAAGAAACTTCAGCAGGCTGGAATTGGAATTTCCGTGCATTTTATTCCTTTGTTCTATTTTACCTACTGGAAAACGGTCTGCCCGGAATTTTCAGCGGAAAATTTTCCGGAAGCGGCAAAACGGTACAGCCAGACAATCTCCATTCCTTTGTGGCCGGACATGACAGAGGAAATGGCGGATTTAGTAATCAGTGAAGTTTCAAGAATAGGAAAAGAAAATCATGTCTGAAGAAAACAAACTGACACAAAAAAAATCCCCGGCGGAAAAAACTGAAAAACAAAAGAAAACCGTCCGCAAAAGGAGCAGAAGACATTCTTACCTTTCAAAGAATTTCTTCATCGACTGCATTAAAGACGACATGCTTTACGCGGCTCTTGTAAGAAGCCCTGAAGCCGGCGGAAAAATCACGAACATCAATTTTTCAGATTTGCCTGCAGGATATTGTTTTTTTTCAGCGCGCGATATTCCCGGTAAAAATTTTATTTCAACAATGGGAACAAGCACCAGAATTTTCTGCAATGAAAAAGTCCACTACAAAGGCCAGCCAGTTGGAATCGTTGCAGGCCCGAATCTTTTTGAAGCAAGAAAAATCGCACGGGAAATTCAAATTACTTTTGATGTCACAACAGTTGACTCTCCGGAAATCAAGGAAGTCGCACAGCAGCTGAACCATTCAGAAAGCATAAAAAATTCAAACATTGACCAGCCTTCCGAAATTTCAAAGGATTCCGCAATCGCTGACATTGTTGACATGGTAAACGTGCTTCCTTCTCTTGACGCAATGCCGAAACCAACAAGCAAATCAAGCTACACAAATCCGGAGCAAATAGAAAATGCGGTCGAGAATATAAATCCAGGAAAGCACACACAGAGAATTCTGGCGGAACGGACTGTAAGCTCAGGATTTTTTTCATACACGGAAGATCCGCAGATTTTGAACGAGGAATTTGCGCTCAGCCCGTTCGATATAACTTCAACATGGTCAATGGATGAAGTCTGCCCAGAATGGATTGAGCCGAACGGAGTTTTTTGCTTCAAGGAAGGGCAAAAACTGAATGTAATGACAACAACGCAATGGTCTTCCTATCTTTCAAAAAATTTGAGCCAGGTTCTGAATATTGATGAAGATAAAATTGTTGTGCAAAAAACTGTTTCCCAGACAGAAAACACAAGCGGAATCTGGAGAAATACAACTCTTGCCGCCCAGGCCGCTCTTGTAACTCTTCTTACGGGAAAGCCTGTGAAGCTTATGCTTTCAAAGCAAGAGCAGAAAACTTATTTTCATCCGGGGCTGGACACAAATATAAAAATCCGCTCCGCTGTTGAAGCAGATGGAACAATAAAAGCGGTCATAATTGATATCGACAGCGACGCAGGTTATTCAAATCCATTTGCGCAGGAAATCGCCGACAGAATGGCAGTTGCCGCCTGCAGCTTCTACAATCCAAAACACGCAATAATCAAAGTGAAAGTTCATTCCTCGGACAATCCGCCGACTTCAGTTTATTCGCAGCTGATAGATTCCCAGGCTTTCTTCGCAATGGAAAACCATCTGCAGCTGATTGCCGAAAAAACAAATATTCTTCCGGAAACGCTCAGAATAAAAAATATCTGCCTTAACGAACGGGAATGCACTTCGCCATTTAAATTTCATTTCAACCGGCCGGCAGACGCAGTTGAAGCAATTGTGCGGCAAAGTGATTTTGACAGGAAATATTCTTCCTACCGGCTGAACGCAATCCAGACACAGAAGGAAGGTGGACACACATTTTTTGCGCTTCCACGCCGCGGAATAGGAATTTCCTGCGCTTACGACGGCGCCTGCTTTTACGGAACAAATTTTTCACTTGCCCAGCAGAAAATTGAAGTAACTTTAACCGAGGAAAACAAGCTTAAAATCGACGCGATAACTCCTTCAAATTCAGTGATTTCAATCTGGAAACAAATCGCCTCAAGCATTCTTGGCATTGAGGAAAACCAAATTTCAATAAACACTGAATATGCGGCGGATTCTGAAACATTCATGCCGGAAAGTTTCTGCAACGACATCAGCATAATGGCAGTTCTTCTGAAACGAGCCTGCGAGGACATAAAAAAGAAGCGCGAAAAAGAAAATCTTCCTATAAGCGTGAAAAAAGTTCTTTCCCCTGCGATGAAGAAACAATGGGACGCAAAAAAATTCACAGGCCATCCATACCAGGCGGCTTCGTTCGGAACCGCAATCGTTGAAGTTGAGCTGAACGCCGACACTTACCAGGAAAAAATAAAAGGAATCTGGGTCGCAATCGACTGCGGAAAAATTTATTCAATAAAATCCGCGGAAAACACAATAAAGCTGGCAATCCAGCAGGAAATGGAGAGGCTCGTTCAGGACACAATCGTTTCTTGCGGCCAGATAAAAATTTCATTTCTGAATTCAAGCGAGGCGCCCTGCCAGATTGGAAAACTCATACACAACCTGATTCCAGCGGCATTTTCTTCCGCGCTTTCAATGGCATTGCAAAGGCAAGTTACGCATATTCCTTGCACAGAGCAGGAACTTTACGAACTTACAAAAACTCCTGAAAAAAACAAGGAGGAAGAAACTGAAAATCCGGAAGACGCTAAAAATTCCGAGCTTCAGGAAAAAATTCCGGACATCGAAAATCCAGAAAAAAATGAAAATCCTGAAATTCAAGGGCAGGAGGCTGGAAATTGAACATTCCTCTTATAATCAACGGCGAAAGAATAATGGTTCAGGCAAATCCTGAGGAAAAACTAATTGACGTGCTCCGTGCAATGAAGTTATTTTCAGTCAAGCTAGGCTGCGCGCGCGGAGTTTGCGGCTCATGCACTGTTCTTCTGAACGGAAAGCCTGTTCCCGCCTGCCAGCTTGCTGTTTCACTGGCAATGAACCAGGAAATTGAAACTTTGGAGCATTTTGAAAAATCCGAGGAATACAGCTGGATTTCAAAAGGTTTCTCAAAAGCTGAAATAAAATTCTGCGGATACTGCAACGCAGGAAAAATTTTCGCCGCCGCCGCAATTCTAAGAAACAAACAGAAGCCGACCCGGGCTGCAATCCGAGAGCAAATAAAGCACCTTTCACCTTGCTGCACCGACATAGACACGCTTATAAACGGAATTATCTACGCCGCGGACATAAGAGACCATTCAAGATAAAGAGGAAAAAAAATTGAACGAAAAACACAGCAATATTTTCTATGCAAAAAATCTTTCCGACCTCTTTTACCAAATGAAAACAATTTCAGGACTTGAAATAGTTGGCGCATGCACAGGAATTCCATTCATGCCGGAAAAATGTATTTCAACAACGCTGATAAAAGACTTCAAGCAAATCCAGAAGCACGAACGCTATATTGAATTCGGGCCGGGAACTTCCCTTGCCTCAATTATTGAGCTAGGCGAACGGAATCTTCCGAAACTTCTGCCGGAAGCAATTGAATCGGTTTCAAATCCTTTTGTGCGAAACATCGCCACAATAGCCGGAAATTTGTTCAATCCGCAAAAAGGAACGCTTCTAGGACCTCTTCTTGCCCTGGACGCCTGCCTTGAACTAAAATCTCCAAACGAAACAAAATATACGCCGCTCATAAATTTTTCAGAAATTCCAAAAGGATTTGTCCTGACGAACATAAGAATTCCCGTGAACGACTGGGATGTAAGCATTTTCAAAAGGCTTGGCCCGGAAAACAAGCTTTCAGAGGACTCGGCAACATTCTCGTTTCTTTCCGACTCCGAAAAAAGCGTCATAACAAACATGAAAATCGCTTTTTCTGGAAAAATAACATTCCGCTGCCAGGAACTTGAAAATAAAATGCTCGGCGCAAAACTTCCGCTTCCCGCTTCTGAAATCGGCGGATACGTTGAGGAAGCCGCGGAGCAGTTCGACAGAAGCGCAGGCAAAACAGAATACAATCCAGTTCTTCGGCAGCAGTTCAAAAATCTGGTTCTCTATTCCTTTGAACAGCTAATTTAGGTATACTAAGAGTATGTTCAACAGTCTTACCGGAACAATAACCGGAAAATTTCCAAAGCAGCTTCTCATTGAAACAAACGGAATTGAATGGAACATCTGCGTTCCAGATTCCTGCCTGAATGAATTCAGCCCGGTCGGCGGAGAAGGAAAAGTCTACACTTATCTGAACCACTACGAAAACGGAATGGATCTTTACGGCTTTGCAACCACCGAGGAAAGAAATTTATTTTTCGACCTTTTAAAAGTGGATGGAATCGGCCCGAAAGCCGCAATAAAAATAATGAGCAGTGTCAACGCAGCCGAGCTTTTTTCCGTGCTTGAATCCGGAGAAGTTTCCGTTCTTGAAAAAATTCCTGGAATCGGCAAAAAAACCGCCGCAAAAATGATGCTTGCGCTGAAAGGAAAGCTTACAATTCCTGAAACAGAAACAATTGTTGTAAAAAAAGAGAACGCTTTTTCTGTTGTTGTTTCCTCCCTTTGCGAAATGGGATACGACCGCATTCAGGCGGAAAAAACTGTCGCAAAAATCGTGGCGGAAACTGCAAAAGAAACTGGCTTTTCAGAAAAAACGCAGGCTGAAAAAGAAGATTCTGTATTCAAAAAGGCAATCATGGAGATGGCGCGATGAGCTCAAAAATAAATATGGATATCAGCGACGACCAGTTTCTTCACATTGTGCGTTCTGACCAGAAATTTGAATCTTTTGACGATGACTTTGAAAAAGGCGTGAATCTCCGGCCTCAACTTCTTGATGATTTTATCGGCCAGTCAAAAGTCCGTGAAAACCTCGGTGTATTCATAAACGCCGCAAAAGAGCGCAATGAACCGCTGGATCACCTTTTTCTTATCGGACCGCCAGGACTAGGAAAAACAACAATTGCACAAATAACAGCGCGTGAACTTGGAACAGATTTTAAAATCACCAGCGCGCCTGCTCTTGAAAAACCGAAGGATCTTGTGGGAATTCTTTCCACAATCACAGAAGGAACAGTTTTCTTCATCGATGAAATCCACCGCCTGAAACATACAATTGAAGAAATGCTCTACATAGCGATGGAAGATTACGAGCTTGACTGGATTATCGGCCAAGGAGCCGCGGCGCGAACCGTAAGAATTCCAATTCCACGATTTACGCTTGTTGGAGCCACAACAAAAGCCGGTTCTGTCGCAAGCCCGCTCAGAAGCCGCTTCGGAATAATCCAGCGCTTTGAATATTACTCGCCGCAGGAGCTAGCCGCTGTAATCAACCGCTCCGCAAAACTTCTAGACGTAAAAGTCGAGCCGGAAGCCGCACTTCTTATGGGAAAATGCTCCAGAGGAACTCCGCGTGTAGCAAACAGAGTTCTCCGCCGGATGCGCGACTACGCCACCGTCATGGGAAAACCTTCAATAACCTTAGGAGTTGTAAAAGCCGGTCTGAACAGACTTGAAATCGACGACTTCGGGCTAGAACGCGTGGACCGCGAAATTCTCCGCACAATAATAACAAATTTTGGAGGAGGCCCAGTCGGAGCCGAAACGCTCGCTATTTCAATCGGAGAAAGCCAGGACACGCTCGAAGACTACTACGAGCCATACCTGATTCAATGCGGATTCCTTCAGCGCACACCTCGTGGCAGAATCGCAACAGAAAAAGGCTATGCGCATCTTGGACTAAAATACACAGGAAATTCCAGCGGAAATCCTGCTGAAAATTTCACAGAAAAAAACAACCAGCAGAAAACGCTGTTTGAATAAAAAAAGAGAAAACTATGCTGCTAAAAGAATTTGATTTTAATTTGCCAGAAGAACTCATCGCCCAGCATCCAAGCGGAATCCGCGGGCAGGACAAGCTTATGCTTCTAAACAGAAAAACAGGCGAAGTGGAGCACCACAAAATGGACGACCTCCCCGACCTGATTCTTCCCGGAACGCTCATGATTTTCAACAACTCAAAAGTAAGACGGGCCCGCTGCTACGGAATCAAGGAAACAACAGGCCGCGAGCAGGAATTTATGTTCCTGAACCAGATTGACAAAACTGGAACCACCTGGAACACAATGGTAAAAGGCGCAAAAAAACAAAAGCCGGGAATGCGCTACAAATTTCCGGACGGCTCAATCGGAACAATAACCGAACATCCAGAAAACAACGGAACAGAATTCCGCGCGCTGAAATTTGAATTTCCAATCACCGAGGAATGGTTTGAAAAAAACGGCCACATTCCACTTCCGCCTTACATAAAACGAGAGGACACAGACGAAGACTCTGAGCGCTATCAGAATGTCTACGCAAAAGAAACCGGAAGCGCCGCCTGCCCGACCGCAGGACTCCATTTCACCGAAGAAATGCTCGCCCGCCTTTCAGAAAAATCCATAGACAGAAGTTTTGTAACGCTGCACGTAGGGCTCGGCACATTCCTTCCAGTCCGCGAGGAAAAAATCGAGGACCACAAAATGCATGAGGAAGTTTTCACCGTTTCCAACGAAACCGCCGAAAAAATCAACCAGGCAAAAAAAGAAGGCCGCCCGATTCTAGCCGTCGGAACAACATCCGTCCGCACACTTGAGTCAGCCTGCGACGAAAACGGAACTGTAAAAGCCGGAACATCCAGCACACACATTTTTATGTATCCAGGCTACAAATTCAAAGTCATCGACCAGATGTTCACAAATTTCCACACGCCGGAAAGCACACTGATTATGCTAGTCAGCGCATTTGCCGGCCGCGAGCACATTCTCAGCGCCTACAAGAAAGCAGTCGAGCAGCGCTACAGATTTTTCAGCTACGGCGACGCAATGTTCATAAGATAAAAATTCAAAAATATCCGGGGCTTGCGCTCCGCGCCGGGCTTTGCGCCGTTCCGTACGCATCAGGCGCGTACTCCAGCCTCCTCGCTCCGCTGCGGTGGCCGCCTGCGGCGCGGCTACAATCCCTAAGCCACGCAGGCAGAAATTCTTCCGCTGGCAAATTTTTCCAGCCTGCTTTTCAGCGTGAAAATCCAGCAGAAGAATGCAAATGGCAAATCGCGCAGGCAAGCGCATCAGCCGCATGGTCAGGCTTCGGCTGAACTTCCAGATTCAGCAGAATTTTCACATATTTTTCAACAAGAAATTTGTCCGCGGAAGCAGTTCCTGTAACAGCTTTTTTTATCTGGTTCGGCTTGTATTCCTTCAATGGAATCCCGTTCCGGGCTAGGCACAAAGTAGCAACACCTTTCGCCTCGGCAACATTTATCGCGCTTGTAACATTCCTTGCAAAAAAAAGTTCTTCCATGCAAGCCTCGTCCGGCTTAAATTCATCAATAACAGCCTGAAGCCTCGAAAATATCACAAGCAGCCTTCCGCCCAAGTCAATGCCGGACAAAGTTTCAATAACGCCGTAGCCTGCCAGCCGGAATTTTCCTCCGCAGCAGTCAATAATTCCAAAGCCAGTATTTGCAAGCCCAGGATCAATTCCCAGAACCCGGCGAAATTTTCTCTGTTCACTGTTTTTTTCTGAAGACTCATTTTCCTGTGAAAAACAAAATCTTTCGGAAGAATTTCTCATAAAACACCGTTAAAACGCAAAGGGCTTCAAAATGAAGCCCTTTTTCAAGCAAGACAAAAGCGGTTTCGCCCTGTTCCTATTTATTCCTCTGGATTGAAATCATCAGGGAATTCTGCTGTATGATAAACGTTCTGAACATCATCATTGTCTTCAAGCTTGTCAATAAGCTTCTGAACCTTAGCGGCTGTTTCAGCATCAACAGCTGTGTACGCATCAGGAACCATTCCAACTTCAGCAGAAAGTGATTCAAAACCTTTTTCATTCAATGCATCAGCAACAGCTGCAAACGCATCAGGACTAGTTGTTACAGTAATAACTCCATCTTCGTTCACAATGTCATCCGCACCAGCTTCCAAAGCAACTTCCATGATTTCATCTTCATTTACTTTTTCAGCATCGTACTCAATTGTGCCCTTGCGCTGGAACATTCGAGAAACAGAACCTGTTGTTCCCAAGTTTCCGCCGTTCTTTGTAAAAATATTGCGAACATCAGCAGCAGCACGGTTCTTGTTGTCTGTAAGAACTTCAACCATTACAGCAACACCACCGGCAGCATATCCTTCGTAAACCAATTCTTCGTATGAAGCGCCACCGTCTTCACCAGTACCCTTTTTGATTGCGCGCTCGATGTTGTCCTTAGGCATATTTGCCGCGCGAGCCTTGATTATAATTGTACGCAAGCGCGGATTTGAGTTAGGATCACCTCCGCCCATTCTTGCAGCAATAGAAATTTCCTTGATAAATTTTGTGAAAAGCTTACCGCGCTTTGCATCAGCGATACCTTTTGCATGTTTGATGGTTGCCCACTTACTATGTCCTGACATGGAGGATCTCCTTTAAAATAAAATACAAATTAATCAAATATAGTTCTTTATATTAACTCAAATTATCAATCAATGTCAATAAAACAACAAACTCATTGTAAAAATAAAGAAAAAACACGCTGAATTCAGTTCAAACCGCTACTGCTGATTTTTCTTCCTGACAAGCGTAAACCAGATTGGACCGCATTTTTCCTTCTGGTCCGGAAGAATATGAAACCCGAATTTCGTACGCTCTGGAACAGGAATAGAATCCATTCTGCAAAAAACCGAAATATCTTCTTTTATAGAAGGCATCGAATTTTCAAAAACAAATTCCACATCATCAAATTTTTTCAAGAGCCGGCAGACAACATCATCATTTTCGGCGGTGCAAAGAGCGCACGTTGAATACAAAAGATATCCGCCTGGCTCAAGCAGCCTGTACGCAGAAGAAAGCAAAGCCCACTGCTCCATGGCAAGCGATTTTATTCTTGACGGCGACCATTCAGAAAGATATTTTTCATCCTGAAGGACGTGCCGCTCGCTTGAACAGGGGGCATCTAAAAGAATTCTGTCATACGCCTCCGTCTGGGTTGTGCACCATTTTGCCGCATCAGAACAAGAAAATTTTATGCGCCCGCGTATTTCTTCAGGAAGACAGTTTTCGCAGACCTGCACAAGACGCTGCTTTCTCTGGGCGCTGCGCTCGTTGCTCACCAGTTCCGCATCGCAAGGCATACGCGAGGCAAGCACAAGAGTTTTTCCGCCTGGAGCCGCGCACATATCAAGAAATTTCTTTCCGCCTTCAACAGGAAGCTGAAGCGCCGCAAAAACGCTGGCAGGATCAAGAAAATATTTTTCAGCGCCGCCGCCGTTCCATTCAGCATAAACCTGCTCCCCGAAAAGCGATTCCCGCAGATTTTTCCAGCGGCTGCCAAACAAATCAGAATAATATTTTTCAAAACCTTCACTGCCCCGCAATTTCACAGCGGATTTTCCTTCATTTTTCTTTCCCATAGAAATCCTTTTGCTGCAGCCAGCCGATTATTTTAACGACGGCTCAATTTCTTCAATATAAATGTCAATGTTTCTTTTCCGGGCTTCGTTGAATTTTTCAACACGAGAAGAAACCGAATCCTCTGGCAAAACAGGAAATATTGAGTAGCCGCCGTTTTCATCTTTTTCAAATGAAACCAAATTCTTCCGGATTTTGTATTCCATCACTTTTTTAAATGAACTGTCAATCAAAGCCTTGAAATTTCCATCTCTTTCAGCTTTTGAAATCAAGACTTCAGCAGGCCCGGAAATACGTTTTTCGCTGACCATGATGACATTCACGCCTGCCTCAATAGCACGCACGGCGGCATCTTCCGGAGGAAATCCATTCAGCGCAAGCGCGCCCATAAAAATATCATCGCTGAAGACAATTCCTTCAAAACCAATTTCGCCGCGGAGAATTTCCGAAACCCAGCGCTTTGAAAAACAGGCAGGATTTTCTCCGTCAACAGATTTCACGCGGGCATGGCTCATAAGCATTCCAGAAGGCGCGCATTTATTCAGCTCAAAGAAAGGCCTCAAAGACTGGGCAAGGGCGTCACCAGAAAGAAGAATTTCAGGAAGCCCGGAATGCGGATCAGTGTTCGTGTTTCCAGGAAAATGCTTTGCCACGGCTCCGATTCCGTTGTTTTCATACGCATTTATGCAGGCCGTTCCGATTTTTTGAACCTTTTCAAAGCCGCCGAAACTTCTTCCGTTCAAAAAACGGCTGTTTTCCTCTGTTTTTACTTCAATAACCGGCGCAATGTTCATATCAAAACCAAGAAGTTTCATCTGCCTGGCCTGCGAGGAATAAAGTTCATAGGCGGAAGCAACATCAGAAGCGGCGGCAACTTTTTCCGCGGAAGGAAGCGGCCCGTTCACAATTTTCAGACGGTTCACAAGCCCGCCTTCCTGGTCAACCGCAAGAAACGGCGGAATGATATTGTTTCTGGCGCAATATTCTTTTATTGAATCAGTGAATTCCATAATTCCGGCAGGCGAATCCGCAAGATTGTAGCCAAAAAAAAGATATCCGCCGGGAACATAATTTTTTTCAACAGGCACAAAAACCGTGTCGCCTTCAAGATTTTCTATAAAAAGCTGGCAAACCTTGTCGTGAAGAGAAACAGAATCAATATATTTTTCAAAGGCAGAATCTCTTTCCTTCTTTTCTGAATCCAGCGCATTGAAAAGCGAAAGCGCGTTCTTCCGCATTTTTCTTTCTTTTTTATCCTGCGCCTGATCCTTTATTCTTCCGCAGCCAGAAAGCAAGAGCAAACAAAAGGCAAAAAAAGCCACAATTTTTTTCATGGTTTCAATATAGCACAAAAACTGCAAAATCTGAATTGCCTAACCGGACAAAAAACAATAATATTTCCGTTATGAAGCACACAACAGAAATAATCGTCCGCTCTTATGAATGCGACTCGTACAGCCACGTGAACAACGCGGTTTATCTTAATTATCTTGAACATTCCAGAATGGACTTCCTGCACGCGGCAAATTTTGACTACAAAGGAATTGTCGCAGCCGGATTTTATCTTTATGTAACGCATATCGACATCCACTACAAAGGCTCGGCTTTTCTGGATGACAAGCTGCTTGTTGAAACTTATCCTACAAAACTGAAGCATGTCATGGGAGAATTTCACCAGACAATAAAAAAAGAAGACGGAACGATTTGCGCTGAAGCAGATGTAACCTGGGCTTCTGTAACAAAAGACGGAAAACCTTCAAAAATTCCGGAAAATTTCCTTGTTGAAGGACTGAAGCCGGACGCGGAATAAATATTTCCAGGGTGAATCCGCAGGCATCCCCGAAAACAGCGGCCGCCCTGAAAATCGAGGCGGCGCGTATGCGCCGCAAGCCCCAGACGAAAACAAAAAAACTAGTTTTTCAGGAGCCCCTCTATTTTTGCCGCAGCCTCGTCAAGGTAGCCGCAGTTTATGCTTTCAACATCGCCGGAATCAACCGCTGAAGAAGTAGCTTCTTCCATAGGAATTTTTGCAAGCACAGGAATTTTAAAGCTTTCCGCGATATTTTCAATGTTGCTTTTTCCAAAAACTGTAATCGACTTTCCGCAGTCAGGACATTTCACATAGCTCATATTTTCAACAAGCCCAAGAATCGGAATGTTCATCATATTCGCCATTTTAACAGCTTTCTCAACAATAACGCGCACAAGCTGCTGCGGTGAAGAGACAATAATTATTCCGTCAACCGGCAGGCTCTGGAAAACTGTAAGAGGAACATCTCCTGTTCCCGGCGGCATATCCACAAACATAAAGTCAACGTCCTTCCACTTAACATCTGTCCAAAACTGCTTTACAGCGCCGGCGATAACCGGACCGCGCCAAACAACCGGATCGTTTTCATTTTCAAGCAAAAAATTCATAGACATCAGCTGAATTCCTGAGTCGGTCACAACAGGATTCAAAGACTGGCCGTCGCTTTCCGCGCGGTTCATGCCTACGCCAAAACTTTCTGGAATCGAAGGACCTGTAATATCCGCATCAAGAATCGCTGTTCTGAATCCATCCTTGTTGACTTTGCAGGCAAGCAGGCTGGTCACAAGAGATTTTCCAACGCCTCCCTTTCCGCTGACAATTCCTATAACTTTTTTTACAGAGCTTCCTTCTCTTAATTTCTCGTGCATATCACGACTTTTGCAGTCCTGGCTGCACGAGCCGCAGTTATGTCCGCAATTCTCTGACATTTCATTCCTCCATTTCAGTTAGCAGATTTTCTAGCGCAAATATGATGGCCGCTGAAATCAAAAAAGTCTGTTTCCTTTTTTCTAGGTTCTGTATTCAGCTTTTTAATCAGAGCTTCTATTTCCGCAGCTTTCAAAATATTTTCTTTTATGAACAAACTTTGCACAAGATGCGCAAGGTTCTTTGAGTCTGCAGGATCGTAGCCGGTCAGTTTTTTCAAGCTGTACTGAAGAAGTCGGCGGTTCCGGAATTCACCGATTCCGCAGCAGCTGGTCTTTTCGTAATCCTCGGCAATTTCTTTCCAGCCCGCACCGCAAAGAGCGGCAAAAACTGCGACCGTAACGCCAGTTCGATCCGAACCTAAACGGCAATGAATGTAAAACGGTCCGGGATGCTCAAGCATGAATCTTGAAATTTTTTGAAGCGCAGACAAATATTCCGCCGCATCAGGATGAAAATACACAAGATTGTAGTCGATATTAACGCAAAGCCTGTTGTTTTTTCTTTCCATATCATCAACAAGCTCGCAAGGAGTTTCCTCCGCAAGCGACGAAACAGCCTCGTATCCGCACAAAGTTATGTCTGATTTTATTCCATAAAGTTCAATTCCTTTGCGCACAAGATTAATCCGTTCATTTTCAGTGTCCATCCAGCCGCGGGATTTCTTGTACGGATGATAGCCCCGGAAAAGAGCCTTTGTTCCCGGCGCCCGCCTGAAATTTGAAATTTCAGAACGGCAGGCAGGACAATCAAGGTCAAAATCTTCCATTTCCTTGAAAATTCCTGTCCGCTTCTTTAAATTTTCCGCATCCTCAATTTCATAGGAATTCAAGAGAATTAGCTTGTTGCCAAGAAAAACATTCGGAGAATCAAGTTTTTCTGAAAGAATGTGGCACGAATTTTCTGAAAGCCCGAAAAATTTAAATTCAGGATAGCCGGAATTTCCAGGAACCATTATATTTTCAAGGCTTTTTTCCAGAACAAACACCGTTTTTCCTTTTTCAGTTCTTTTGGCCATCAGCCAGTCAGAATCGCCGGTGTTCAGCCAGCCGTTAAAAGTTCCCGTAACGTAGACAGACTCAGAATCCAGAAGATCCGGATACTCCTCTTTGCAACAATAGAATTCAAACTTGCCCTTGTCAAATTTATATCCGAACTTTCTGCTATCCAGCTGCATAAAAACCTCTAAATAAAAAAAATAAAACTCTATATATAAGTATAATCACGCTTTCAAGATATACCAAATAAAAAAAAATATTTTTTTTCAATTTTTTTGATTTTTGCTATTGACCTTTTTTCTACACTCATATATTATTCTAAACATCACGCGGGTGTAGCGAAGCTGGTTATCGCGCTGGCCTGTCACGCCGGAGATCACGGGTTCGAGCCCCGTCACTCGCGCCTAACCTTCCAAGTGATTTGGAAGGTTTTTTTATCGGGCAATAGCGCAGCTGGTAGCGCGCGACGTTCGGGACGTTGAGGTCGCAGGTTCAAATCCTGTTTGCCCGAAAGAAAGAAAAACGCATCGTAAACAAAACGATGCGTTTTTTGTTTTAACCAAGAATTTCTGATTTTTATAAAAAATTTGCAAGCCGAAACACCGGGAAAAAAATCTGGAGCCGCGCAATTTTGCGGAAAAAGCTGGATTTTCAGAGGGAATTTGCGCGGGATTGGAACCGCTTGCCGCAGGCAAGTTGCAGAGCGAGCGCGCGGCGGGAGCGGTGCAATGAGGCGGAAGCCGGAACGGTGAAAAGCCCGTTGCGGAGCCTCTTGCGCCCGAATAAAAAAAACTACGCCTGAAGCGCTGTAACTGCAACTGTGTCGATTATTTCCTCAACATTGCAGCCGCGGGAAAGGTCGTTCAGCGGCTTTGCGAAACCCTGGCAAACCGGGCCGATAGCCTTCCAGCCGCCCATTCTTGCGCAAATCTTGTAGCCAATGTTTCCGGCATTGATGTTAGGGAAAATAAATGTGTTCGCGTGTCCGGCAACCTTGCTTCCAGGAGCCTTAAGCTCGCCAACTTCCGGGGCAACAGCCGCGTCGAACTGGAATTCGCCGTCAAGCTCAAGCTCCGGAGCGGCCGCCTTGGCAATTTCCGTGGCTTTCTGAACTTTTGAAACTGTGTCGTGGAATTTTGAGTCATTTCCAGAGCCTTTTGTAGAGAAGGAAAGCATCGCAACCCTAGGCTCGATTCCGGCAATCGTCTTTGCCGTTTTAGCAGAAGCAATCGCGATGTCGGCAAGCTCCTCTGCGCTAGGCTCGATGTTCACAGCGCAGTCGCCGAAAACAGCGATTCCTTCCGGCACATATTTATTTCCTGTAGGCGGAGCAACCATGATAAAGCATGAAGAAACCGTCTTGATTCCAGGCGCAGTCTTGATAACCTGAAGCCCAGGGCGAAGTGTGTTCGCAGTTGAATGGCAAGCGCCAGAAACAAAGCCGTCCGCATCGCCAGCCTTAAGAATCAGCGCGCCGTACATTGTAAAATCCTTAAGAATCGCAGCTTTAGCCGCGGCAACATCAGCATATTCAGGAGCGCCAGTTTTCTTGTTGATTTTTCCCTCGCGCGCCTTGAAAAGAATTTCCGCATATTTGTCAGCATTCGGGTCAGCGGCAGGCTCAACGATTTTCACGCCGTCCATGTCGAATCCGAATTTCTCAATTTCAGCCTTGTTTCCAAGAAGAACAATTCCGGCAATACCCTGCTTCACAATGGAAGAAGCCGCTTCAACAACACGTTTGTCCTCGCCTTCGCAAAGAACGATAGTTTTTCCAGCCGCCTTGGCCTTATCTCTTAAACTTTTAATAAAATCCATAAAAAAACCTTCAAAAAAAATATTCTCAAAAACTGAGTAACTAAAGAATACCACCACAAAAACACATTTTCAACAAGAAACAGGAAATGTTTTTCACTTCCGCATCAAGAAGGAGAAAGCCTTCCCCTCGCTCCAGCCGCAAGCCCAGCTTGCCTCTTCCGCCACCCCTTCTGCGGGCTCAAACGCCGCCCGCAACACCCGCTGCACAGTTCACAGATATTGACGCGCCCCCCCCCGACACTAAACTGAAATAATCTAATTTTCAGGAGATTTTATGAAAAAACAAAACTTTCTTACAATTTTATTATCAGCTTCAATAATTCTTTCAAGCTGCGCCACTGCAATAAAAGTTCCCCCGGTGGAAGCAATCAAAATAGAAAAAGATTTAGATGTCGCACCACAAATGGATTTCATCGGATTCAAGATTGATTCAAAACACTTGCAATCCATATCATACAGCAATAACACACTGTCCGAATTTGCACAGGCAGAAGCCATCAGAGATACAAAAAGCTTCAAAAATCTAGGACGCAAACTAGAATCTGCACAAATCGCACAAGACAAAAGTTTTGCTTATTTTGGAATCTATTCCCCACAGGACCTAGAACTATACAAAACCACAAACCGCTACGTAACATTCATAGATGTCGCTCAAAGCAAATTTTTCTGGGATGACAACGCTGGAGTAAGAAGAGTCCAAGCTGGATTCGGAGCCGGCCTTATGGTAGATGGCCTCTTTTGCACAATAGCAGGAATTATTTACAAAAACCTCAAAGTTGATGAAAGACAATATGAAAACGCCGATGCTCTGAACAAAGCTTATGACATGGCTGGAAACATATACCTAGTCGCGGGAATTCCCACTTACATCATCGGTACAATTCTTACAACTTTTGCCAGAAAACCAACAAAAACAGACTTCATTTTCGACGGAATTTACAATATCTATGTCTACGATACAACAACAAAAGAAATCATAATGAAAGAACCTGTAGAAGAGCATATATTTGACACACTCTCCGGTTCATACGACTATGACGAAGCAAGCAAGAACGCTGTCCATGAATATATATCCGAAAAACTTTCAAACGCAATTCTTCTGAAATACCAGAAAATAAACCGCAAGCTCAAAAACCTAAAATAAAAAATCTTCCATCTTGATTTTTCAATATAGACACGCCTGCATTTTTTGATATATAATAAGAATTACGTTTATATGTATTTTGTGTTTTATGAACACGAGGAGGATAGTTGGCATACCAAGACAACAGAAACAGCAACAAAGGACAAAGGATAAACGAAATGATCCGCGTCCGCGAGGTTCGACTTATCGATGAAGAGGGCAACCAGAAGGGAATTGTTCCAACGCTGGAAGCTCTTAAATTGGCAAAGGAAAAGGATCTTGATCTTGTTGAGGTGAGTCCAAACGCCAACCCGCCTGTTTGTAAAATACTAGATTTTGGCAAGTACCGGTTTGAACAGGAAAAAAAGCTCCGAGAATCCAAGAAAAACCAGAAAGTACTAAAGTTGAAAGAAATCCGTATGCAGCCTAAAATAGGACCAGGAGATCTTGACACAAAAGCCAAGCATGTACAGGAATTTCTAGACGAAGGCGACAAGGTGAAAGTAACAATCCGTTTCCGCGGAAGAGAGCTTGCACATACCGAACTCGGCTACGATGTCCTGAATGAAGTTTTGAAAAGGCTTACTTCAGCGTATGTTATGGAAAAACAGCCAGCGATGGATGGAAAAACAATGTCCATGACAATTTCAGCAAAAGCCAAATAAAAAGATTGAGGTAAATAAAATGCCTAAAATGAAGACAAAGAAGTCTGCTGCAAAACGTTACTCAACAACTGGCAGCGGAAAAATTAAGTACAAGAAACAGAACCTTCGTCATATTCTGACAAAGCGTTCACCAAAAAGAAAGAGACAGCTTCGTGAAACAGGAATTCTTGCTGAAGCTGACGCAAAGAAAATCCGTAAGCAGATGCTGCCATACGGTTAATGGAGTATAGAATATGTCAAGAGCAATAGACGGAACAAAAAGAAAGAATCGCCGTGTAAAAATCTTAAAGCTTGCTAAAGGTTTTATTGGTGACAGAAAATCAAATTACAAACCAGCAAAAGATGCAGTTGTAAAGGCATTGAACCATGCTTATGTTGACCGCCGCGACCGCAAGGCAAATTTCCGCGCTTTGTGGATTGCCCGAATCAATGCTGCTGTACGAGATGAAGGAATTTCATACTCTCGTTTCATTGATGGTCTTACAAAAGCAGGCATTACACTTAACCGCAAGGCTCTTTCAAATATGGCTATTGAAGATCCTGTAGCTTTCAAGGCAGTTGTAGAAGCTGCAAAGAACGCTTTAAAGGCATAAGGTAATTTATTATGATTTCGCTTGATCAAATTTTGCTTCTTGAACAAAGAGTAGAAAGCGCTGTTGCTAAAATTGCACAGCTGCAGGCTGAAAACGATGCTCTGCGCAGGAAATGTTCTGAGCTCACAAATGCGCTTTCAAGCAAGTCGGAGCAGCTTTCTACTTTTGAATCAGACCAAAATAAGATTGAAAGCGGAATCTTAAAGGCGCTTGACCGTTTGAATTCAATAGAAAATTCTGTATTGAAGGCAGCCGGTCAAGCTGCTTCATTCTCTTCAGTTCAAGCTGAACCAGCACAGGTTTCAGAACCTGCAAACACAGAACAGGAAAAGTTTCATCAGGCAGAAATCACTCCTGAACAAAAACAGCCTGTACCTGCCCCGGAAAATTTTGCGCAACAGAACCAGACTGCTCAGCCGGCAGTTCAATTCAACACAATGCAGCCGGTTCATCAGGAAGCTCAGGTTCAAAACATACAGCAACCGCAGACACCAGAACAAAACAATGCAGATTTTTTCGAGCAGCAAACCTCCGAAGATGAAAACGGACAGTTTGATATTTTTTAAAAAAATCTTATGGCAAAGGGAACGCTTCAAATAGATCTTTTAGGGACATCTTTTTCAATCAAGGCAGATGAAGACACAAGTTATCTTGAACAGATTCTTGGCTATTACAAAAGAATTGTAAACCAAATTGAAGCAGGCGGCGCATTGTCGGATCCATTAAAAATTTCAATTCTTGCAGGAATTATGCTAAGCGACGAGCTTTACAAGGCGAAAGGCCGCTCATTGAAATTCCAGGCGGCGCTGGAAAACAACACGTCTGATCTGGAAGCAGAACGAATCACTAAAAATTTAATAGAAAAAATCGACAAGGTTCTAAAATGATTTCTGTTTTTATTGACGGAGACAACTGCCCTTCTCTTGTTTTAAATTTCATGGCAAACTACTGCAAAGAAAACAAGGCAAGACTGAAAATAGTTGCAAACAGAAAAATAATGCGAGAATCCCCCGAATACGAAATGATTGTTTGCGAGCAGACAAAAGATGCGGCCGACAACTATATTTTCAGCAACGCAGACAAAGATTCTCTTGTTATAACAAAGGATATTCTGCTTGCAGAGCGGCTCGTAAACAATGAAATTATAACAATAAACGACCGCGGAACAATTTTTGACAAATACAATATAAAATACCGGCTTCAGGACAGGGATTTAAATTACCAGCTCGCGGCGCTCGGTTTCGGCGGAAAAAAATCAAAAAACTACAGTGAAGAAATGCTCAGAAAATTCACTGCAAGCCTTGAAAAATCCATGTCTATTCTTCGGCGTCGCGGTAATTGATAAGAATCTTTTCAACGCGCTCCCGGACTTTCATAAACGCAAGCACAATCTCCGGATCAAACTGAGTTCCAGCGCAGTTCTGTATTTCATCAAACGCATCGTCAAGCGACCATGCTTCCTTGTAGCAACGTTTGTGGGAAAGAGCGTCAAAAACGTCCGCCACGGCAACAATCCGCGCGGAAAGCGGAATCTCCTCGCCTTTCAGCGGCGTTGAATCTTCAACTGGAAATCCAATCTGAAAATTTGCAAAACCGCCGTCAACATATTTTTTTCCGGGATAACCAGCCGGACCGCCATCAAAACGCTCGTGATGGCACAAAGCAACATCCCGGCACATAACATCGACATCGGATTCAGCGGGATCAAAAAGCTGCGCGCCAATGCAAGTGTGCCCTTTTATAATCCGACGCTCGTAATCATCAAAGCGCCCAGGCTTTTTCAAGACAAGATCTGAAATTCCAACCTTTCCAATATCATGAAATTTTGCGGCAATCTTCAAATTATCACGGTATGTGTGGCGGATATTTTCCGGAATATTTTTATCAAAAGCCCAGCGGTCATAAATTTCGAGCGAAATGCTGGAAACACGCTCAGTATGAAGATAAGTTTCCTTCGGATCGCGGAATTCGGACATTTTCAGCATTTTCCGATGGTTTTCCCGCATATTGTAAGCGTGCTGCAACGCGCGGACAGCTGAAAGCGCAAAATGCTGCAGATAAGTTCCGTCTTCTTTTGTAAATTTTACAACGCATCCAGACGCATCGAGCTTATTTATAATCTGAAGAACACCAAGAAGAACGCCGTTGTTCATTACAAGCGGAAAAGTATAAATCGATTTTGTGCGGTAGTTTGTTGTAAGATCTGTCTGCTGGTTGAATTTATATGGTTTTTCTTCCGGAATGTTGTAAGCATCTTCTATTATAAGAGTTTCTTTTGTGGTTGCAACATAACCGGCGATTGAAGTTGTATTTATCGGGAAAGAGAAAAAAAGATACGGCAACTTTTCGCCCGGCGGAAGCTCATTCAGCTGAGTGTCATTCTGCGCATATTTGATTTTAAGACGCTCGCCTTCCTTCACGTAAATTGAGCCAGCGTCAGCATTGACAATATTTCTTGACTCAGTAAGAATTCGTTCAAGAAGAACGTCAACATCCTTGATTTCATCAAGCTGCAGCTCGAGTTCTATAATTTTTTGGAGCTTGCTCTCTTTTTCGCTCATAATCTTTCCTTATTTAAACTATTTTAAAATATACTAGATATTCAAAAAATTCAATATAGATTTTCACACTTTTCTACTGCGTTCAGGTATGATATAATTAACGGCAGATGAATTTTAAATTTATTTTCGGAATGCTTTTTTCTGTTTTTTTTATTTTTTCGTGCAAGACAACTCCTGAAATCAAGGCTGATTCTGAAGCGAAGAGGCTCACGCTTCTTTTTGCCGGAGACATTATGTCGCACAAGCCAAATTTCAACATGAAAAATTACAATAAAATTTGGGAAAACATAAAACCTTTAGTTTCCAAGGCAGATTTTTCATTCGCAAACATCGAAGCGCCTGTTGACGAGAAACTGCCTTTTTCATCATATCCAAATTTCAATATGCAGCCGGAATATCCTGAAGCCGCGGTCAATGCAGGTTTCAACGTTTTTTCACTTGTAAACAACCACACAAATGACCAAGGTCTGGAAGGAATCAAAGAAACTCGCAAATGGGGAATAAAAACTGAGGAAAACACAAAAAATTCCGAGCGGCCTGTTTATTTTTGCGGAATAAATGAAAATCCGGGAGAAAAAATATCGTACAAAATAATCCAGAAAGAAAACTGGAAAATTATTTTTGTAGCTGTGACGGAAATTCTTAACCGCCCGGATTACCGTTCATACTTGAATTATGTTGCCGCGGACAAAAAAAACTGGGAAAAATTTTCAGAGTATCTTCTTCAAATCAGAAAAGAAAATCCTTGCGACCTGATGATTCTTTCCGTTCACTCAGACGAGCCCGAATATGAGCTTCAAGCCGGAGAAAAACGCAAGAACTACTACAGAAACTTAACAGAATCCGGCGTTGATGTTGTATGGGCAAACCATGCGCATATTGTGCGCGAACGGGAATTTATCGGCGAAAAAGAAACAAATCTTTTAAAAAATGCTATAATGTACGGAAATGGAAACACAATCAGCGGACAAAGATGGGAACCGGATTTCAATAATCCAGAAAATCCCAGGGACAACACAGGCGACGGATTGCTGCTGGAAATAACATTCAGGAAGGACAAGCAGAATCCGCAGCCCTACATTGAGAAAACTGAAACGTATTTCATTACAACATATATAAATACAGCGTGGGAATTTATCATCAGATTTTTAGACGAAAATTTTATTCAATATTTGAATAACGCAGGACGCTCAAACTGGGCAAGCTATATTCAAAGAAGAAAAATAATAACAGAAAGCATTAAGGAAACTACTATATGGCGATAGACTACAAATCTCTTCCAGTATATGAACAAAAAGAAAGAATTCTAGAGGCGCTGAAAGACAACCAGGTAATAGTTGTGCAAAGCCCGACTGGCTCTGGAAAAACAACACAGCTTCCAGTAATTCTGCACGAAGCAGGCTACGATGCAACAGGAATGATTGCCGTTACGCAGCCGCGCCGAATTGCAGCTCTGAGCGTAAGTGAATTCATCGCAAAGCAGCTGGGAACAACGTATCCAGGACTTGTCGGGTACAAAATGCGCTTTGAAGACAAAACAGATGCAACCACAAAAATCAAAATCATGACGGACGGAATTCTTCTTCAGGAAATGAAGCTCGATCCGTGGCTGAGCAAATATTCTGTAATCATGGTTGACGAAGCCCACGAAAGAAGCCTGAACATTGATTTTGTGCTTGGACTTTTAAAGCGTGTTCTGGAAGCCCGGAAAGAATTCAAAGTTATTGTAAGTTCCGCAACAATAAATGCGGAGGCATTCAGCAAATATTTCGGGGGCTGCCCTGTTGTCACAATTGAAACGCAAACTTTTCCGGTAACAATGGTTTACGATCCGCCGGCAATTGCGGCAAGCACTGTGAGCGAAACTTCATGCAATGCCCTGCTTGCTAAAATCTGCTCAACAGTTGAACGGATTCTGCAAAATGATGATGACGGCGGAATTCTTATATTTCTTCCAGGCGAAAAAACAATAAAAGACTGCATGACAATGCTGGATAAATCGTATTTTGCGAAAAAAATCCATACTCTTCCGCTTTACGGAAGACTTTCAAAGGAAGACCAGGAACGGGTTTTTCAGCCTGCGCCACGAGGAAAGAAAAAAGTAATAATTTCAACAAATATTGCGGAAACTTCTGTAACGATTTCTGATATAACTTATGTCATTGACTCGGGACTTGCAAAGCTGAATTTTTACAATCCGCACACATTCACTTCAAGCCTTGTAGAAACGCAGGTAAGCAAAGCGAGCTGCAACCAGCGAAGAGGCCGCGCAGGAAGAACTCAGCCGGGAACTTGCTACAGACTTTATCCAAAAAAGGATTTTGAAACGCGGCCAATGTACACAACAGAAGAAATCTACCGAACCGACCTGAGCGAAGTAATTCTTCAAATGGCTGACCTCGGAATTACGGATTTTACAGGATTTGACTTTATTTCTCCGCCGGGAACAGACAATATTCATGGCGCAGTTGAAACTTTAAATATGCTAGGTGCGCTTGACGCAGACAATTCTCTTTCTTCAATTGGAAAACTTATGGTCGCCTTTCCGCTTGAGCCTAGAATCAGCAGAATTATTGTTGAATCAATTATGCACCACCCGGATGTTCTTGAAGAAATTCTTGTGGCGGCATCATTTCTTAGCGCGAACAGCCCGTTTGTTCTTCCGCCTGGAGAAGAAATGGAAGCCCGCCGCGCCCACCATGCGTTCCGCGATGCTCAAGGCGATTTTGTAAGCTATCTGAATCTTTTCAACGCATGGATAAAATGCGACGACAACGCAAAAAAAGAAAAATTCTGCAAAAAAAATTACCTTGATGAACGAATCATGCGCGAAATCGAGAACATCGATGTCCAGCTGAAAGACATAATTTTTCATCTTAACATTCCGGTTCTTTGCGGCGGAAGCAAATCCGATTACCTTGCCTGCATTGGCTGCGGAATGATTCAATTTGTCTGCATCCGTAAAAAGCGCGAATGTTACCAGTCGTTGACCGCTGACAATATTTTTATTCATCCAGGCTCTGTAATGTTCAAGCAGGATCCGGTTTATATTGTTGCCGGAGAAATTGTGCGGACAAGCCGGATGTACGCAATGAGCGTTTCTCCTCTGACAAAATCGATTTTGGCGCAGATTTCTCCGAATCTTTTAACTCAGCTTGAAAATATCCGCTCAAAAAAGACGCTTGAAAAGCAGGCCGACGAATATGAGCAGCATATTTCAAAAAAACAGCGTGAAAAAGAAAATTCCAAGAATGAAGAAAAAAACAAAAACGAAAGCACAGTAAATTTTGGCGGCGAGATTTTCCCAGTTAAAATCAAAAAGGGTAAAAAACGCGCGGAGCTTTTGTTCGACGCATTCATTCAGGCGGCAAAAAATGAAAAAAATCCTGAAACAATAAAATCTTTTGGCTCGCTTTTATGCAAAATTATTTTTTCAAATGGATTTACGCTTCTTGAAAATGAAAAACTTTCAACTGCGGTAAAAATTGCAAGAACAATAAATCTTGAACCGCTTTCTGAAAAAGCCTGGAACAGAAAATTCAATATAAATGTTTCAGAAGAAAATTTTGCAGAAAAAATAACAGAAGCATGCCAGAATATTTTGAAAGTTGCCGTAGCCAAACAGAAAAGCAAGGAATATGGCTTCATCTGCCTTTTTACAGATGGCCAGGGAAATTTCTGGAACAAAGTTTCACGCGGACTTCCAACGGCAATAAACGAAAGCATCGCATCGCTGGAAGCTCTTGCCGACCTTGAAGATGTTTTTTCTGAAGAACAGAAACAAAAACTCAACAAGGTTTATGGAATTCTGAATATTCTTTCAAAATAGATTGAAGAATTTAAATCGATTTTCAATATCACTTTGCGTCGGCAGAAATGCTGTCTTTTTCGGAAGATTCTGTTTTTTCAGCCGGCGCAGATTTTTTTTCATTTTCGTTTTTTTGCCCGCCGGAACTTTCAGTTTCAAAATCCTCGTCGTCAAGCCCAAGAAGTTTTCTGGCCCGTTTGCGGTTCGCTGAATTTTTCTTGTCCTCGGCAAGCGTTTTCACAGCGGATTTTACAGTTTCAGAATGGCTCGCTTTGTACATATCAAGCCCTAAAGACACAAGCTGGGCATCTTTGGACTGAATATAAACAACTGCAACTTCAGCAAAAGCTGGACTCATATATTTTGCGATAACTTTTCCAAGCGAGCTTTTCAAAGAATTTCGCGCCGGATCGTCTATTATGAATTTTGCAAGCTCCGCAATTTCTTTTGAGCCGACATTATTTCCGCTTTTCAGAAGAGCTTCTGCCGCCATCATCTTTGCAGAATCAGGAACTTTTTTATCAGTTATCTGATTCAGAAGAAATTCATTTCCTTTTGTTGTGTTGAATTCCGCAATAACAGGATAACATTCCTTCTTTACAGAACGTTCGGAATCATTTTTTGCCCGGTAAATAAGAAAATCCATGGATTCTTTCATCTGCATTTCTTTTACAGCTTTCACAGCCTGAATCCGCACTTTCACATGGTCATCGCGTATTGCCTGAATTATCACAGCTTTCGCCTTTTTTGAATTCGGAAAATTTTGAAGCCCTTTTATACAGTATTCCCGCATATTCGGATCGTTGCTTTCAAAAAGCTTCACCAGAACAGGAATCGCCTCGTCTTTTTTCATATTTCCAATTGCTTCGGCGGCATACATACGGACAAAACTGTTTTCGTCCTCATCCTGGGCAATTTTCATTATTGAATCAAAAGTTTCAACGGCGTTCATCTGGCCCAAAGTCCGCATAAGCGCCTGGCGCTGGCTGGTTTCAAGGTCGTCGCGCTCAAGAAATTTTGCAAGGTAAAGAGATTCCTTCGCGCCGCCAGTTTTTCCAAGGGCAGAAAGCGCAGCTGTAAAATATTTTTCATCATCTGAATCAATAATCTTCACCAGAGCAGGAGCAGCAGCCTTGCAGTTCACTTCGGAAACATAGCTCATACATTCCTGCACAAGCTCAAGCGGAGTATCATATGGATCGTCAAGAATTTCAACCGCATAGGAAGAAAGGCAAGGATCTTTTTGGCGCGCGAAATAACCAAGAATTTTTTTGCGCACATCATTGCTTGCAGTAGACTGAAACAAATCATACAACGCGTCGCCATAGCGCGGATCATCGTTTTCAACAATTTTGTCAACAACCGAATTTATTTCAGACGGCGTTCCAAATGAAAGAGTCATTGTGTTTTCTTCGTATTCCGAGCCGTCCTCATCTTTCTGCTGAATTTCCTTCAGTTTTTCAGGATCAGCTTCTTTTGGACGCATTTCAGCAGGAATTTCAACTTGAATTGAAGCAATATCTTCGCCGTATTCATCCAGCGGTTCAGATTCAGAAATTTCTGCCGTTTCAGAATTTTCCTCAGATTCCGCAGAAGAATTTTCCTCAGGCGCCGAATTTTCCTCAGCAGACAAAACTTCAGCTTCCTGTGCAAAAATCAAGGTTCCGCCCGAAGAAAACAAAAAAATCAACGCGAAAGAAAAAATTCTTCCTGCTAAAAATACGATATTTTTTTTCACTGAATTTCGCCCCTTTCATACCGCGAAAGAAAATTCTTCTTGTATTCCTCGAATCTGTCGTTATCAATCGCCGCACGAATTTCTTCCATCATGTTATGCAAAAAATAAAGATTGTGGTAGCTTGCAAGAATTGAACTTAAAATTTCCTGCTCCTTGAAAAGATGACGCAGATAAGCGCGGCTGTAAGTGCGGCAGACTTTGCAATTGCATTCCGGGTCAACAGGCTTAAAATCGTGCTTAAAACGTTCCTGCTTAATCGAAAGCTGCCCGTCATGCGTAAAATACGCTCCGTTTCTGGCATTTCTAGTTGGAAGAACACAATCGAACATATCAACACCGTCTGAAACAGCCTCCAGAATATATTCAGGAGTTCCGATTCCCATGACATAAACCGGTTTTTCTTCCGGAAGAAACTGCATTGTATGCTTCAAGAAATCAGCAAAAACCACAGAAGGCTCGCCAACGCTCAAGCCGCCAATCGCAATTCCCGGCAAATCAAGCGAAGAAACAAATTCCGCGCTCTTTTTTCTTAAATCCTCGAAGAAATTTCCCTGGACAATCGGAAACAGAACGCCTTTGTAGCCTCTTTCCTGCGCTTTCAGCCACTGAGCCTTAGCTCGTTCAGCCCATGCCGTTGTAACTTGCAGCGCGTGTTCAGCTTCTTTCCGTTCAACTCCGTAGCCAGAACAAACATCAAGCTGCATCTGAATATCTGAATTAAATTTCACCTGAGTTTCAACAACATTTTCCGGAGTGAAAAGATGATAGCTTCCATCCAGATGGCTTTGAAATTTCACACCTTCAGGATTAATTTTCCGGAGCGATGAAAGACTGAAAACTTGAAATCCACCAGAATCCGTCAGAAAATTTCTTTCAAATTTTGAAAAACCGTGAAGTCCGCCAGCTTCCTGAATCAAATCTGCTCCCGGACGCAAAAAAAGATGATAAGTATTTGCAAGGATTATTTCAAATCCTATTTCTTCAAGGTCGTCCTTTGTAATTGCCTTTACCGTTGCGCTCGTTCCAACCGGCATAAAAACAGGAGTCCTTACAGTTCCGTGCGGAAGCTCAAGAAGCCCGTTTCTTGCGTGTCCATCAGCGCTTTTGTGCAGAATATTAAAAATTTTCATACTAACCTCAGAATATTTTATTATAAATCGATTTTTGCCAGAATGCTGAAAAAAATCAGACGAATTTTAAGTTCTTGCATAATAAAGAAGAACTATGCTTATGCCAATAAAAAGAAACACAGGAAACCACGCTCCCATGAACGGCGAAATATATCCTCCGGCCGCAAGAATCATAGTCACCATTTGCGTTACATAAAATAAAACAGCCGCAGCCACAGAAAGTGACAAACTTATCAAAAGAACATTTTTCCGCGATTTTCCTGAAATTCCAATTGAAAGAAAAACAACAATAAAAACAACTGACGGAAAAGCGAATTTTTTGTAGTATTCGGAAAGCTCCTCCTGATACGGCAACCCCGCTCTTTTCAAATGCTCAATATAACTTTTTGCCTGTTTAACATCAACATCCTGAATATCTTTCACATTGCTTTGAAAAACTTCGTAGCCTTCAGTCAGACGCTCTTTGTACTCATCTTTTACAGAACGGGAAACGGTCATTGTTCCGTTTTCGTAGTCATATTCAAGGCTGTTTCCAAGCATCCAGCGCAAAGACTGTTCGTTCCAAATCGCGTAGTCCGAAAAAATAACTGATTCAAGTTTTTTTTCCTTGTTTCTGAAAATAATGTACAAACTTGAAAGCCTTTTTGAAGAACTTTCGTAATGCCGAGCCTTGTAAATTATGAGGCCGCCCTCCGAAATCACAACAATATTCGACTTGTTCAACGATTTTTCCTTGTGAAGCAGGGAATTCTGCAGTTCATTTTTTTCAGCAAGAGTTGGAACAACTACAAAATTCTCAAAAAGAAAAAGAACGACACTCATTATAATAGAAAAAATCAGCAGCGGATAAACAAAATGAATCAGCGAAACTCCGGAAGAAAAAATCGCGGTCAGCTCATTGCTTGCATAAAGATCGCTCAAAGTATAAGCAACCGCAAAAAGAATTCCCAGCGGCATCGCGTACCAAATTGTTTTTGGCAGATACAGAAGAATCACTTTTGCAACGTCCATGGCAGCCGCATTGTTCTGGATGTAGCTCGTAAGATTCATAAGAAGATCAACAAGAATCAGAACAGGAGAAAAAAATCCAAGCGAGCCCAGAAAAACTGGAATAAACCTTTGAAACAAATAGCGATGTAACTTCATTTCCGTTTTAACACAAAATACAAAGAAATCCCGACAGCTCCAATAAGAACATCAGGAAACCACATTGCAACCACAGCATTTATTCCAATCCGAAGCGAAAACATCTGCCCCAGAATTGTCATAGCCCAGTAAAGAACACTTATCACAAGACCAAAAATAAGGCAGATAGTCTGACCGTTATGCTTTCCAAAAATAAACGCCAGCGGCAAAGCCAAAATAGCAAAAAATATTGAACAAAAAGGATTTGAAAACTTCTTGTGAAATTCCATTTTATATGTATTCAGCCGGTATTTGCTCGTATTCGGGTTAGCTTTCATCATGCGGATCTGACGCCCCAAGTCGTAGGAAGTCATTTCCCGCGGCCGAACCTGAAGATTTGTATCAAGAACCTGGGAATCCAGAATATTCAAAGTTGCCTTTGATGAATCCAAAATATCAAAATCTTCCCTGGAACTTTTTTTCAACGAGGCAACAACAGAATCATTCATATTAAGCTGAAGGAGAACTCCATTCTGCTTTGAAGAAACCATTTCCGTGTCCCTGGCGGCAATAATTGTCTGAACATCAGAAGAACGCTCGTCAAAAAACACAAGGTCTGAAATTTTAGAATCTTTCACATCGCCAATCACAATTGTGAAATCATCAAAAGATTTTATTGAATTCGGCTCAATTATAACTCCAGGGTTGGAATTCGTGATTTCATGCTTCAGCCTGTTGAATTTTATTGTTCCAATCGGAAGCAAATAGTCGTTCACAAAAAATGAAGCCAGCGAAATTGCAACGCCAAGAACAACAACCGGAACTGCGATAAAAGCATATCCAAGGCCGGAAGCACGGAAAATAAGAACTTCATTGTCGCTCATAAGGCGGCCGAGACACATCAAAAAACCGACAAGCGTTGCATCCGGCGCGGACTGGGCAATAACCGTAGGAAGAGAATACATCATAAGCCGCATTGTGTCGCCAAGCGGAACGTGTTTCTTCAAAATATCCGCAATAAGCAGAAGAATCTGGTTTACAAAAAAAACCAAAAAAAAGAAAAGAAATGCAACTGTAAAATAAAGCAAAAGCTCTTTTATAAGATAACGAACCAGCACATGATTTTTCAGCTCGCCTTTGTGAAAAAATTTTACCAGAATGTAATCAATTTTTTCTTTTAAAAAGCCGATTTTTGACTTCAAATGATTGCGGTAAAATTTATGAAAAAAAACTTCCGCAAGCCGAAAAAAATATATGACTTTTGAAGCCAGAATTTTTGGAAAAGTGAAAAAAGTTTTTTTTAAAAGTTCAATAACTGACTTTAAATTCAACCTTTTACTCCAGTAGAACCAAATCCGTTCGCGCCTCGTTCAGTTTCCCCAAGAGATTCAGCTTTCACAAAAATTCCCTGAGTAACCGGCGACACAATCAGCTGGGCAATTCTATCGCCGCTGTTCACAACGAAGTCAGAATCCCCGAAATTTGCAAGAATCACCATGAGCTCACCGCGGTAGTCGCTGTCAATCGTTCCCGGCGTGTTCAAAACCATAACACCATTTTTTGCAGCCAGACCAGAACGCGGTCTAACCTGAATTTCATAGCCTTCTGGAATTTCAAAAAAAAGTCCGGTAGGAACAATTCCGCGCTTTCCAGGCTGAATAACCATAGTTTTTTCAATCAACGCGCAGACATCCGCACCAGCCGCGCCAAGAGTTTTATAAACTGGAAGAGCCGCGCCTTCCTTCAAAATACATTTCACTTCAATAGAATTCATTCTTCCATTATACCAAAATGAAATCCGAATGTCATTGCGCCCGGCCATAAAACTTGAAGAAACGCAATTCCGAAGAAAGATTTTTTAAAAGAAATGCCAGAAGAAATTGCATAAATAAAAAAAATATGCTAGGATAAAACATCTTTTGGGGATATAGCTCAGTTGGTAGAGCATTTGGTTCGCAATCAAGGGGTCGTCGGTTCGAATCCGATTATCTCCAAGTTTTCAGCTGGTAACAAACCAGCTGTTTTTTTGGAATTTCACATTTCAGAAAGAATTTTTTCAACGCTTTCTTCTGATTCTGCGCCCACAACTGCAAACCATCGGGAAGGTTCGTCCATCCAGTATTTTTTAAATACAGAAACAACTTCTTCCGCCTTGCATTTTTTTACAATTTCAGTCAGCGCATCCGAAGAATCAATATTTCCAAACTGAAGAAGCCCTGCCGCCATTCTTGAAGCCACGCCTGAACACGTTGCCTGCGTTGAATATTTTCTATTGATATACGAATTTTTATAGCCCTGAAGCCGGCTTTCAAGCGGTTCCGTAATATATTCACCGTTTTTTTCCTTTCCGCTTATCAGAACGCCTTTTTGCATAAAACCGCAAGCTTCGTTCAAAGACTTTGAAAGCTCACCGAAATTTGAAACCCGAAAAAAGAATTCATATCCAAACGGAGCATCGCTTGAAGAAATACTGCTCGAAGGTGTGTAGCAAATTCCATATTTCTCGCGGACAATGTTAAAAAGCAAATCGCTGAAGATATTCGCGGCAAGCCTGGCAACAGGATAATCAGGCGAATCAACTGCCGGTGAAGCAAAAGCCCTGACCGCATGACCGGCACCGTCCGCGCTCGGATGAACAAGAACAACTGGTTTTCCAGAAATCTGAATGCCGGGCACTGTATCATTTTTCAAAGAAGAAGAAAGCGGCTTTATTTTTCCGAAAGTTTCATTCAGCCTTTTCAAAAGCTCTTCTGAATCAATATTTCCAGCCGCGACAAACGAAATTCGGCGGGAATCTTTCAATGAAGAATAATGCTTTTTTATCAAATCCAAAGTTATGTTTTCAATTGAATCCTGGGTAACTTCTGTGCTTGCCGCATACGGATGGCCGGAATAAATGATTTTGTTCATGTAATAAAACAACATCCCGGAAGAATCGTTCATCTGCTGCGCGACACTTTGCCTGTATCCCTGCATCAAAAGCTCGTATTCGCGCTCGGAAAATTCCGGGTAAAAAAAACTGTCCGCAAAACGGTCAAATGTCTGGCCAAAATATTTTGAAATGCAGCTCATTCCGTAAACAGAACCGTCATTTATTGAATAGGAAGAAAATCCGCCCTGCGTTTCATATGCGAAAGATTTCAAATCCTCGTAGCTGTAATTTTTAGAACCCATCGACATAAGACTAAAAACAGCCGACTCAAGACCGCTAGTTTCCGGCGAAAGATTTTCAACGCCGCCTTTGAAAACCGCATAAACAGCGCAAAGCTCAGACTCTTCATTATTTTTTATATAAACTGGAATTCCATTTTCCAGCAGGAATTTTTCAGCTTTAGATTCAGCGGCAAAAGAAATCAGCGCAGCAAAAAAGAATGCGGAAGCAACAAGAAATTTTTTCATTTTTTTATTTCCTCAAAACCAAAACGTTCAAAATCAGGCTTAGTTTTTTCATAAACCGAAGGATTTACCAAAACTGTGACAAGAGGATTTTTTCCAGCCACATATTTTTTCACAAAACCGGAAAGATCCGCATTTGTTGTTTCCGACATTTTTTCATTGTATGAATAATAATAATTTTCACCGCATACAGACCACCAGAAACGCAGCGTTCCAAGCAAACCTTCAGCAGTCTGCCCCGCAATTATATTGTCGTCCTCAAGCCTGCCGCAAATTTTAGCAATTTCCGCTTTCGTTGCATTTTCCGCCGTTTTTTCAAGAATCTCAGGAATTTTTCCGGCGAAATATTCAGCTCGCTGAGCAACATCAAGTTCAGGCTGAACAACAAGCGCATAAAAAGAAAGAATTCCGCACGTTTTCCGCGTCTGGTAGCCGCCTCCAACATAGCTTGAATCTGGAATACCAAGATTTCCGTCATTTGAAAAAAATTTCTTAAAAATTCCGGAAGGATTTTCTATCAGATTTGAAAGAATATCCACTGGATATGTGTCATCAACATCGTAAAAAGCATCCGGTCCGCGGAATTCCACCAGAATCTGCGCAAGCTGCCCGGAAATTTTATCATAAGGCATAACGCGCAGCACCGGCGTGGAAAAAGGCTCCTTGGAATGACGAACCATTCCATCAGCAAAAGGATCTTTTCCTCTTTTCCATGAACCAAAAACTTTCTTTACAATCTGAAAAACTTCATCAGGATTTACATCTCCGCCAACAAAAACAGCAGAATTGTTCGGAACATAAAATTTCTTCTGAATTTCCTTCAGCTGCTTCAACGTTGCATTTTGCACAGATTTTTCAGTTCCGCTTGGAGTCATTGTGTACGGCGCATCAGCAAAAAGAAGCTCATTTTTTGCCTGCATAAGAATATGAGCCTGATCGGAAGCGCTTCCATTTATTTCTGAAACAACAACTTTTTTTTCCGCCTCGAATTCAGATTTTTCCAGAAGCGGAGTTCTGACCGCATAAGACCAAAATTCCAGCCCTTTTTCCGTCATATCAGAAGGAACTGTAAAATAATAGTTCACGCATTCTAGTCCGGTCGAGCCATTCCATTCAGCAACGCCCATATCGCTCAAGGCACGGTTCACGCTAGCGGCATCTTTGTAAAGGGAATTCCCCTTGAACATCATATGCTCGTAAAGATGAAAAAGCCCCGCATTTTCGGCAGTTTGCGTATAAGCGCCGCACCGAACAGCAATTTCAATGTAAGAAAGCGGCACCGAATGATTTTCCGCCACAAAAAGCGAAAGCCCGTTTTCAAGCTCATAATGAAACAGCGATTTTACCGGAGTTTTTTCAGCAAACGCCGCCAGAATGGAAAAAAAACAAAAAAACAGCGCAAAAAATCTTTTCATTGATACCGCCTGCTGACTCTACGCCTTGAAATCTCCAACGCCATCCAAATTCAACGTTGCAAACAAATCATCAATTGTTTCCCTGCGCCGAATCTGAACAAACGAGCCGTCCTCGCGCATTAAAATTTCACCAGCACGAAGCTTTCCATTGTAGTTGAAGCCCATAGCACGGCCATGCGCGCCAGCATCATGAACTATAACAAGATCGCCGATATCAATTTTTGGCAAAGACCGTTGAACTGCAAATTTGTCACAGTTTTCACAAAGGCTTCCAACAACGTCATAAATATGGTCTTTCGGAGCATTTTCCTTGCCGCTCACAGTAACTTCGTGGTAAGCGCCGTACATTCCAGGTCTCATAAGATCTGCCATGCAGGAATCAAGACCAATATAGTCGCGGTAAATATGTTTTTCATGGATTGCTGTAGAAACAAGCCATCCGTACGGTCCGGTAATCGGCCGGCCGCATTCCCAGCAAATTTCAAGAGGATCGAGCCCGGCAGGAACAATAACCGCGTCATAAATTTTTCTTATTTTCTGGGCAATTTCATTATAGTCAACTTTTTTCTGGTCAGGCTTGTAAGGAATTCCAAGACCGCCTCCCAAATCAGTGAATTCAATTCTGACACCGTCTTTTTCCTTCAGCTCAACAGCAAGGTCAAAAACAAGCTTTGCAGTATCCACAAAGAAATCGGGATTCAATTCATTTGAAGCAACCATCGTGTGAAGACCAAAATGCTTTACGCCTTCAGCTTTCATAATTTTATACGCCTCAAGAATCTGCTCGCGGGTCATTCCGTACTTAGCATCCTCCGGCTTTCCAATAATTGAATTGCAGCCATGTTTTGCAGAACCCGGATTATACCGGCAGCACATTGTTTCAGGAAGTTTTCCGCCAAGCGCATTTTTCAAATATTCAATATGAGTAATATCGTCAAGGTTTATAATATTTCCTTCCTTATATGCATACTGATATTCTTCTGCAGGAGTTTCATTTGAAGTGAACATAACTTTTCTATCTTTTATTCCGGCAAGTTTTGAAAGCATGAGTTCCGGCAGGCTCGAGCAATCTGCGCCGCAGCCTTCGCTGGCAAGAATTTTTAAAATATACGGATTCGGACAAGCCTTCACTGCATAAAATTCACGGAAAGAAGGAAAAATGCTGAATGCTTTTGTAAATTCGCGCATATTTTCGCGGATTGCCTTTTCATCATAAAGATAAAACGGAGTTGGATATTTTTTTACAAGCTCTTTCAGCTGGCTGTTATTCAATGGAAAATTACTAGACATTTTAAAACCTCACAATTAATTATTGCATTTATCAGTAAAAATCACAATAATTAGCATGTTGATATAAATTATATTTTTATCATCTGGGGAGCTGGAAAAATCCGGCTGAGAGTAGGCTGATTCGCCTTGACCCATAACCTGATTTGGATAATGCCAACGTAGGGAAAATTCATAAAGCCATTCCGGCAGCATTTTATTCAAAACAGGCAATCTTTCTTTTCAGGAGCTTGCTATGTTCTCAAAAATTATTTCAAACGTGCGGGAAAAATCTCCGCTTATCCACAACATCACGAATTATGTCACGGTTAACGATGTGGCAAACATAATTCTTGCCTGCGGCGCAAGCCCGATTATGAGCGACGACGAATCTGAAGTTGAGGAAATCACTTCAATCTGCAGCGGCTTGAACATAAACATTGGAACTTTGAACAAAAACACAATTCCTTCAATGTTTCTTGCCGGAAAAAAAGCGAATTCGCTCGGACACAAAATTCTTCTAGATCCAGTTGGAGCAGGCGCTTCAAGACTTCGCACAGAAACCGCTGTAAAACTTATTTCAGAAGTAAAATTAGATGTAATACGCGGAAATATTTCGGAAATAAAAACTCTTGCGCTTGGAAGCGGAACAACAAAAGGCGTTGACGCGGATTTAGCTGATGCAGTAAGCGACTCAAATCTTGAAAAATCAATTGAATTTGTAAAAGGATTCGCCGCATCAATGAAATGCGTGGCAGCTGTAACAGGCGCAATCGACCTGGTTTCAGACGGAAAAAAATGTTATGTAATCCGAAACGGAAAACCAGAAATGGGAAAAATCACAGGAACCGGATGCCAGCTTAGCGGAATGATGACAGCGTTCATTTCTGCAAATCCGGAAAACATTCTGGAAGCAGCGGCCGCTTCAGTCTGCGCAATGGGGCTCGCCGGCGAAATAGGCTGGAAAAACATGCAGCGCGGCGAAGGAAATTCAACTTACCGCAACAGAATCATTGACGCAATTTTCAATATGGACGGAGCGCAGCTTGACTCAGGAGCAAAATTTGAAATCAGATAAGACAGAATTTCTTCAAAAGAACCTGCTTCTGTATGCAGTTACCGACCGCCATTGGACAGGCGAAAAAACTCTGGTTCAGCAAACTGAAGAAGCAATAAAAGGCGGCGCAACGTTCGTTCAAATCCGCGAAAAAAATCTTACGGAAGAAAAATTCTATGAAGAAGCAGTCCAGCTGAAGGAACTCTGTGAAAAATACAAAATTCCGTTTGTTGTGAACGACAATGTCCCGCTCGCAAAAAAAATAAATGCGGACGGAGTTCATGTCGGGCAGAATGACATGAATGTTCTGGAAGCCCGAAAACTTCTTGGCGGACAAAAAATCATTGGAGTAAGCGCGCAAACAGTCGAGGAAGCTGTTCTGGCGGAAAAACAGGGGGCCGACTATCTTGGAGTTGGAGCCGTTTTTCCCACAGGAAGCAAGGACGACGCAGTTGAAGTTCCGCTGGAAACGCTGAAAAAAATCTGCGCGGCTGTAAAAATTCCAGTTGTGGCAATCGGCGGAATTTCAAAAGAAAACGTCAGCGAACTGAAAGGCTCCGGAATTTGCGGAATTTCAGTCATAAGCGCAATTTTCGCGCAGAAAGACATAATTTCAGCCGCAAAAGACTTGAAAAAACGCATTTCAAGCATATTGGAAGGATAAAATTTTGGAAAAAATAAAAGCCGCAATATTCGACATGGACGGAACTCTGCTGGATTCAATGAATTTCTGGACATTTTGCCCTGAAATCTACATAAAATCACTCGGAATGAAACCGAAAGAAGGTTTCGGAAAAAAGCTTTTTTCAATGAGCATGAAGGAAGGCGCAAATTTTCTAAAAAATGAATACAAACTTTCCTTTTCAACAACCGAAATTTGCCGCGGAATAAACAACGTCCTGAAGAACGCATACGCAAACAAAATCCAGTTCAAGGAAGGCGCGGAAGATTTTTTGAAATCCCTGAAAAACAGCGGCGTAAAAACAGCGCTATGCACAAACACTGACCGGGAACTTTTTGAGCCAGCCCTGCTCCGCCTGAACGCGAACAAATATTTCGACCGCATTTTTACCGCAACCGAAATGGGAATGTCAAAAGAACATCCAGAAATTTTCAACGCAGTTTCAGATTTTCTAAAAAGCACGCCGAATGAAACATGGGTTTTTGAAGATGCGCTTTACGCAATCAGAACAGCAAGCAACGCCGGCTTCAAAACCTGCGGAATTTATGACAAATCCTATGAAAGCCACACTGAGGAAATAAAAAAATACAGCACAATTTACTGCAAAAATTATGAAGAAGCAAAAAACTTCTTCTTAATATAAAAATAATATAAAAATCCTTCTTGAGGGCACCGCCTGAAGGAAAATTTTTCTAAAAAAGAGGAAAAAAAATGAAAACCGCATTAACAATCGCAGGAAGCGATTCTAGCGGAGGCGCCGGAATTCAAGCAGACATCAAGACAATGACATGCAACGGCGTTTACGCCATGAGCGCAATCACAGCCTTGACCGCGCAGAACACAACCGGAGTCACCGCAATTCAGGAATCCACACCGGAATTTCTGAAAGAACAAATAAAAGATGTCGTAACAGACATTTTTCCAGACGCAGTAAAAACCGGAATGGTTTCTTCTTCCGCGCTGATAAAAACAATTGCTGAATCAATAAAAGAATTCAACCTTAAAAACATTGTTGTAGATCCAGTTATGGTTGCAACCAGCGGAGCAAAACTAATCAGCGACGATGCAGTTGAAACGCTTGAAAAAGAGCTGATTCCGCTTTCAACCGTTATAACTCCAAATATTCCAGAAGCGCAAGTTCTATGCGGCGAAGAAATCACTTCTGAAGAAGAAATGCAGAACGCCGCAAAAATAATCAGCAAAAAATACAGCTGCGCAGTCCTTCTGAAAGGCGGCCACAACCTTAACGATGCAAACGACTACCTTTTCGACGGCTTTGAAGGAACATGGTTCTACGGAAAACGCATCAACAATCCAAACACGCACGGAACCGGCTGCACACTTTCCAGCGCAATCGCAAGCAATCTTGCAAAAGGCTTTTCGCTTGCGCAGTCTGTAAAAAATGCAAAAGACTACATAAGCGGCGCTTTGGAAGCAATGCTGAATCTTGGAAAAGGTTCAGGCCCGCTCATGCACAACTGGAATTTAAAATAAAAAATAAACTGAAATAAAACCGAAGGAACAAAAATGAACACCAAAACAAATATATTCAGCAACGCCCTGATCTGGTTCGGAGCGGCAGTATCAATCGCAGAAATTCTTACAGGAACATATTTCGCGCCGCTCGGATTTGCAAAGGGAACAGCCGCTATCCTAATCGGCCATGCAATCGGCTGCGCGCTCCTGTTTTTTTCCGGCTACATCGGAGCGCTTTCAGGAAAATCAGCAATGGAATCAACCGCATCAAGCTTCGGCTCGTTCGGCGCAAAATTCTTCGCGCTTTTAAATGTAATCCAGCTTGCCGGCTGGACAGGAATTATGATTTACGACGGCTCGCTTTCAATAAATGAAATTTTCGCAAAAGGAACATGGCTCTGGTCAATCGTAATCGGAATTCTTATTCTGCTGTGGATTTTCATCGGGCTCACAAACCTCGGAAAATTCAACACAATCGCAATGAGCGCGCTTTTTGTGCTTACGCTCGTCCTGTGCAAAGTAATATTTTTCTCAGGAAACACAAATATAAACACTCAGAACAGCTCTTCCCTTCTTGACGCAATAACATTCGGCCAGGCCGTTGAACTCGCCGTCGCAATGCCGCTTTCCTGGCTTCCGCTCATAAGCGACTACACAAAATACGCCGAAAAACCATTCAAGGCAACATTCGCCTCTGCGCTAACCTACGGAATAATTTCCTGCTGGATGTACATAATCGGAATGGGCGCCTCAATTCTTACCGGCGAAACCGACATCGCAAAAATAATGGTAAAAGCAGGACTCGGAATCGCCGCCCTTTTCATCCTGATTCTTTCAACCGTAACAACAACCTTCCTGGACGCCTACAGCGCGGGCGTTTCAAGCAAGACAATCTGGAGCAAGCTCCCGGAAAAATGGATTGCCGCCGCCGTAACAATAATCGGCACAGCCGCCGCAATCATATTTCCAATGGACAACATCACAGACTTCCTGTATTTCATCGGCTCCGTTTTCGCCCCGATGATTGCAATCCAAATCGCAGACTTTTTTGTTGTAAAAACCGACTCATCAGACCAAAAATTCAACATCCAGAAAATAATAATCTGGCTCGCCGGATTCGTGCTCTACCGCCTTCTGATGAAAACCGATTTTATCGCCGGAAACACGCTTCCTGACATGCTTATAACATTCGCGCTCACCGTCATCACCGGCAAAATAAAACAAAAAATCAACGCAAAAAACAAACAAGGCAATTAATCCAGAACGCTCTGCGGATTCCAAAAAACAAAATTCCGCAGGGCATTTTTTTTCATTTTTCATGCGCTAAGATTCCACCACGCGGCAAAAACTCACCGAATTCCAAAATTCCACCAGAAAACTGCACTTCCAGGGCCCGCTCCCGCTCGGTCTTTTGCCATGCAAAATCCTTTTGCTCGCCAAGCTCGCAAAACCCTTCCAGCACAGCGCAAAATCCTCCATTTTCCGTCCATCATTGCAAAAATCCATATCAGTTTTAAAGGCTTGTCAAAAAAAATTGGTTTTCTACAAGCCGCGAAATTACAATTTGCAATGGCGGCAAAAATATCGAGATGAACTGTGACACAACAGACGAATTATTCTGGAACAGAAAAGAAGATAAATCTAAGCAGCTTATGCTAGATGCTAAATTCGATGATTTTTCTAATTTTCAAAAGCCTGCGCTCAAAATTTGCATTCAAACCTCAAAAGTACAGAGCTGCAAAGCCATTCCTTTTTCCGACATTCCATGGTTTAAACTTGCACCAAAATCCGCAACCAAAGAAAAATTCCGACCGCCCAAATGATTTCCTTTGGCGATGATTTCAGTGACATTGGAATGCTTAAACTTTGCGGCAAAGGAATCGCAATGGGAAACGCTATCAATGAAGTAAAACAAGCAGCAGACGACATAACGCTCACCAATAACGAAGGAAGTTATATTTCATAACTAAACTTTCCGGTAATACGGGCAGATGTCCTCAAAACGTCCATCCTTCATGCGGAAGCCGCCTTTTATTGTTCCTAGCTGGATGAATCCGAGACGTTCGTAAAGATGTCGTGCATGAGTGTTTGTCGCAACAACAGCGTTGAACTGCAAAATCCTAAAGCCATTTTCATGAGCCTGTTCAATGCAGTCCTTTACCAGGCGCTCTCCAATGTGAAGCCCGCGGCACTTTGAGCTTACGGCGTAACTTGCGTTCGCAATATGTCCGCACCGTCCGATATTGTTTGGGTGCAAAATGTAAAGCCCTGCAATATTTCCGCTTTCAACTTCCTCGGCAACTGCGCAAAATGTCTGCGAGGCAAAAAATTGTTCCGCTTCTTTTTGCGTCAGAATCTCTTCCTGCGGAAAAGCAACCCCATCTTCCACAACCTCGTTCCAAATACCGCACATTGCAGGGATATCCTTTTCCATATATTTTCTAATCTTGATCATTTGCATTTTTTGCTCCTATTTGAAATTATTTTTCCGTTCACAAGCTCAAAGCTCCGTTCCGTAAGCACGCAAAGTTTTTCCCAATCTGCCGCCGCTGTCAGAAGAACTGTAATCCAGTGATTTTTGTTCATATGCCACGCCGGAAATACCGTTATCTTGTCCACAATTTCAGGAATCCTTTCACAGTCAGCTTTTAGATTCACAACAAAAACATCCTCGTCACCCAGAATCCCAAGCTGCCGGAATTTTATCTTCATCACCAGCGCAAACCATTTTTTGTTTCCGCACCGGAAAACCATATATTCCGGATTTTCAGACCATGGACAGTCGCCGTCAATTCCGAATCTTTCCTGAATAAACTCAATATATTTTTTCTTCACGTCTGTTGAAATGCAGCATTTTGCGCGGAAATCATCAACTATATCAAAAACCTGTTTTCTAACAGAACCAATAAAACTTCCGTTTGCACCTTCCACATCGAAAAGAACATAGCGTTCATCCGTCGCCTTGTCAAAAACTTCCGCTGAAAAATTTTCTCCTTCAATTTTCAGTACAGTATAAAATTCCGTTCCAGGCAACTCTTTTCTGCAAAAATACAAGCCGCCATTTCTCTCAAACCCAAAAGTCCCAAGCCTTTCAACCTGAATCCGCGCCGTTTTTAGAATGTATGAATAATCCATTCTGAAAATGTATTTTTTTACAAATCAAAAGTCAATGCAAAAATAAAATTAACTCAAACTAGAAATCGCATCTCTCATAACAGATAGAGCTCGAACTATCTCGCAACATTCTACCCCCCAACACATATACCTCTTTAAAAAGAAAAGCGCCCCCTGTTCCAGGGGCGCCTGCAGCGTCATGGCCTATGCGGCCGGGGAGCCGCGGGCAAAAAAAAAAGCCCGGCGGCTGCCTACTTTCCCGCCCCAGGGGGCAGTATCATCGGCGTTAGAGAGCTTGACTTCCGTGTTCGGTATGGGAACGGGTATTTCCTCTACACTATGGCCACCGGACAATATCATCCATTGTCCTCCCACGCGCGTCCATTC